>NZ_BEXF01000002.1 GCF_002897295.1 Brevibacillus reuszeri | reverse complement strand
AGTGTGGCCGGTCACCCTCTCAGGTCGGCTACGCATCGTCGCCTTGGTAGGCCGTTACCCCACCAACTAGCTAATGCGCCGCAGGCCCATCTCCCAGTGATAGCCGAAGCCATCTTTTCTTTTCGGACCATGCGGTCCAAAAACCTATCCGGTATTAGCATAAGTTTCCCTATGTTATCCCAGTCTGAGAGGCAGGTTGCCTACGTGTTACTCACCCGTCCGCCGCTAGCCTCCGAAGAGACTCGCTCGACTTGCATGTATTAGGCACGCCGCCAGCGTTCGTCCTGAGCCAGGATCAAACTCTCCAATAAAGTTTGTTACTGGTTCAAAGCTGGCAAATCATTTAATGATAGACTCATTAACGCTTTCGCTGTTCAGTTTTCAAAGAGCATTTTGTTTTGCGCCTAATATCTCAAGCGCAGATGTTTATCTTACTATATCCACCCGACCGAGTCAAGCACCTTTTGAAAATAATGTTTCGTTCGGTAAATCTCTATCGTTATCGGCTAGATTTCTAATATAGCACATACATTCCAGAGAATCAAGTGCTTTTTCAATCAAATTAAAAATCCGATTGAAATTTTTAATGGTGCGGTCGGCGAGACTCGAACTCGCACGGGTCGCCCCGCCACCCCCTCAAGATGGTGTGTCTGCCAATTCCACCACGACCGCATGTAAAACGTCTCAGGAGAGGTTCGAACTCCCGACCGTCCGCTTAGAAGGCGGATGCTCTATCCAGCTGAGCTACTGAGACATATATGGTTATAAAAAAATGGGGCGATCGATGGGACTTGAACCCACGAGTGCCGGAGCCACAATCCGGTGCGTTAACCCCTTCGCCACGACCGCCATGATTTATAAAATATAACTTTGGCAGGGGCAGTAGGAATCGAACCCACACCAAAGGTTTTGGAGACCTTCGTTCTACCGTTAAACTATGCCCCTATGGTAGCGGTGGAGGGGATCGAACCCCCGACCTTTCGGGTATGAACCGAACGCTCTAGCCATCTGAGCTACGCCGCCAAAAACAGTAGATGAATTAAATTGTGGCGGAGGGAGCAGGATTCGAACCCGCGTGAGCTTGCACTCTAACGGTTTTCAAGACCGCCCCGTTATGACCACTTCGGTATCCCTCCGCAAAAAAATGGAGCGGGTGATGGGAATCGAACCCACGCGACCAGCTTGGAAGGCTGGAGTTCTACCATTGAACTACACCCGCAAAAATATGGTGCCGGTGAAGGGACTTGAACCCCCACGGTTTCCCTCACGATTTTGAGTCGCGCGCGTCTGCCATTCCGCCACACCGGCTTATCAAGTTGTAAAACATGGTCGGGAAGACAGGATTCGAACCTGCGACCCCTTGGTCCCAAGCCAAGTACTCTACCAAGCTGAGCTACTTCCCGATTTTATTTTGTTGTGGGGCCCCCGAAAAGTACTCGGAATAGGCTACAACGCTTCACTTCACTTTTGGGAGTAAAGTGGCGTGCCCTGAGAGATTCGAACTCCCGACCTTTTGATTCGTAGTCAAACGCTCTATCCAGCTGAGCTAAGGGCACATGTTATGGAGCGGACGAAGGGTCTCGAACCCTCGACCTTCGCCTTGGCAAGGCGACGCTCTACCAATTGAGCTACGTCCGCATATTTTGATCAGTTGTGGGGTCCCCGAAAAGTACTCGGAGTACGCTACAACGGTTCACTTCACTTTTTTGGGGTAATGGTGCGGTCAAGAGGACTTGAACCTCCACGGTGTTGCCACCACTAGAACCTGAATCTAGCGCGTCTGCCAATTCCGCCATGACCGCATTTGAAGTTTTGGCTTTTTAAAAACTGGTGAGCCATGAAGGACTCGAACCTTCGACCCTCTGATTAAAAGTCAGATGCTCTACCAACTGAGCTAATGGCTCTCATAAATGGCTGGGGTACTAGGATTTGAACCTAGGAATGACGGAGTCAAAGTCCGTTGCCTTACCGCTTGGCTATACCCCAATAGCCATGAAGTAAAGATGGTGGGGAGAGACGGATTCGAACCGCCGAACCCGGAGGGAGCAGATTTACAGTCTGCCGTGTTTAGCCACTTCACTATCTCCCCATCATTTCCGAGAAGAGCATTGTACATACGCGATGCACAAATCACTTCCAAGGTAATTGGTGGTGCCGGCAATAGGACTTGAACCCACAACCCCCTGATTACAAGTCAGGTGCTCTACCAATTGAGCTATACCGGCGCGATTTATTTTTATAAATGGTGGCTCGGGACGGAATCGAACCGCCGACACGAGGATTTTCAGTCCTCTGCTCTACCGACTGAGCTACCGAGCCTCAAGCATTTTCGTTCCACCATTGCTTGAGTAAGAATGGCGGAGCTGACGGGACTCGAACCCGCGACCTCCGGTGTGACAGACCGGCGTGAACTCCAACTTCACCACAGCTCCATGCTATTTGAAAAAATGTAAAAGTGGTGGAGGCTGACGGGATCGAACCGCCGACCCTCTGCTTGTAAGGCAGATGCTCTCCCAGCTGAGCTAAGCCTCCAAAACACCCCACAAAGTGAAGTGAAGCATTGTAGCAACACCGAATACTTTGTGGGGGCCCCGTCAACTTAAATGAATAAAAGATTAATTCATTTACAGATCAGGGTACTATAGGTGACCCGTAGGGGATTCGAACCCCTGTATGACAGCGTGAAAGGCTGCTGTGTTAAACCGCTTCACCAACGGGCCAAGATTATAAGCTACAAAAAGTGTAGAAGTGGCTCCTCGGGACGGACTCGAACCGCCGACCGATCGGTTAACAGCCGATTGCTCTACCAACTGAGCTACCGAGGAATAATAAGTGGTGGAGCTGAACGGGATCGAACCGATGACCTCCTGCTTGCAAGGCAGGCGCTCTCCCAACTGAGCTACAGCCCCGTAAAAGGGAATTGCCACACACTTTCTTTTTGCTTATGTAAGGGGAGATAAATGGTGGGCCTAGGCTGACTCGAACAGCCGACCTCACGCTTATCAGGCGTGCGCTCTAACCAACTGAGCTATAGGCCCGTGTTCCTTCTAGATCTATAATCTAGCATAGATTTTATTTCATTGCAATAGAATTTTTCGTTTTTTTATCCGGAAAAACTGAAAAAATTTCAGAGATACATAAATAACAATAAAGAAACTCAGCTATCCTAGCATGTATCAGAATACACCGCTAGAACAGCTGAGTCTTCGTACATGATTAAATATCTAGATCGCGTACAGTTGAAGCGTACTGCTCAATAAACTCTCTACGCGGCTCTACTTCATCGCCCATGAGAGTTTCAAAGACCATATCAGACTCCATCGCATCCTCCAGATTCACTTGCAGGAGCGTGCGCATGTTAGGGTCCATAGTTGTTTCCCATAGTTGATCCGCGTTCATCTCACCCAACCCTTTATAGCGTTGGATGTTTGGCTTCGGCATTGTTTTCAGTGTTGCGAGAATCTCATCGCGCTGCTTGTCAGTATAAGCATAGTGCAGCTGTTTACCTTGTTTGATACTGAAGAGAGGTGGCTGCGCAATATAAATATACCCAGCTTCAATGAGCTGTCTCATGTAACGGTAGAAGAACGTCAAAAGAAGAGTACGGATGTGAGATCCGTCGACATCGGCATCCGTCATGATCACTACCTTGTGATAGCGCGCCTTGGTAATATCAAAATCTTCGCCGACCCCAGTACCAAGTGCTGTAATGATCATACGAATCTCATTATTACCAAGAATTTTGTCCAAACGCGCTTTTTCCACGTTCAGGACTTTACCGCGCAAAGGCAGGATCGCCTGGAAATGACGATCGCGACCAGACTTGGCAGATCCACCCGCAGAGTCTCCCTCTACGATGAACAGCTCGGACTCAGACGCGTCTTTGGAAGAGCAATCCGCCAATTTACCCGGCAAAGCGCTGACTTCCAGTGCGCTCTTGCGACGAGTCATTTCACGAGCCTTTTTAGCAGCTTCACGCGCTCTTGCAGCCATTAAAGCCTTTTCGACTACTTTCTTTGCAACTCCTGGATTTTCCTCCATGAAGCTGTTGAAACGATCGCCAAAAACAGACTCTGTAATGCTGCGTGCTTCCGAGTTGCCCAGCTTCGTTTTCGTTTGACCTTCAAATTGAGGCTCTTGAATCTTCACGGAAATGATCGCGGTAATACCTTCGCGCACATCGTCACCAGAGAGATTCTGATCCTTTTCCTTCAAAAAGTTAAACTTGCGGCTATAGTCATTGATCACGCGGGTCAGGGCAGTTTTAAAGCCGGTTTCGTGAGTACCACCCTCGTGTGTATTAATATTGTTGGCAAAAGAATAGATGTTGCTGACGTAGCTATCGTTGTATTGAATAGCGACTTCGACCAGCAAGCCATCTTTTTCTCCTTCACAATAAATAACCTCTTCATGCAATGCTTCCCTGTTTTTGTTCAGGTACTCAACATATTGCACGATACCGCCCTCGTAATGGAACGATTCTTCCCGCTCCTGTTCAGGACGTGCATCTCTGAGCGTAATCCGCAATCCTTTGTTCAGGAAAGCGAGCTCACGAATACGTTTTTGCAAAATGTCATATTCAAAAACGGTGGTTTCGGTAAAAATAGTCGGGTCTGGTTTAAACGTAACCTTGGTTCCTGTCTCTTCGGTTTCCCCAACGATAGCGAGATCCGCTTCAGGAGCACCTACGCTAAAACGCATGTGATAAATGTTGCCGTTTTGCTTAACTTCAACTTCCATCCACTCGGAGAGCGCGTTCACAACCGAGCTACCTACACCATGGAGACCACCAGAAACCTTGTATCCGCCACCGCCGAACTTACCGCCGGCGTGCAAAACGGTCAAAACGGTTTCTACAGTTGATTTCCCCGTCTTTTCATGAATACCGGTAGGAATCCCCCGGCCATTATCGGTTACAGCTATGGAGTTGTCCGGCTGAATGACTACCAAAATATTGTCACAGTAACCGGCAAGCGCTTCGTCGATGGCGTTGTCGACAATCTCCCATACCAGGTGATGCAAACCGCGGCCGCTGGTCGAACCGATGTACATGCCGGGACGTTTCCGAACTGCCTCTAACCCTTCCAGCACCTGAATCTGACTAGCATCGTAGTTTGTATCTTTCGTCGTCACTTGATCCACTACTTAACTCAACTCCTCCACTTCAGCTTGTACTAAGGGAACCTGATCCAAGCTGTCCACGAACTGAGCGCGTCGCTTTAGCGTCAGAGAAGAAATAGGTGAACAGTATATGGCGTCTTGGGTGATTACATACGACTTGGTTTCTTCCTCGCTATGATCAACAACCGTTTTCCGTTTTTCAAGCAAGAAAGCCTTATTGATTTTCGAGGATTTCACCGTCTGATGATCCAGAATGGAAATGACTTCCTTTGTGCTCACCACAGTATCTCCACCAATGTGAATAAACATCCCTGATCCCCTACCTTTCTCCCGAGATTTTCCCTTCCTTCACATAAAAACGAGAGGCTTGCTGGAGAACCTGATGCTTTAAGCCTTCCACACCCGTTGTGCTTACAAACGTCTGTACCCGATCCTTGATGGTTTCGAGTAATAGGGTTTGTCGATGTTCATCCAACTCTGACAAGACATCATCCAACAAAAGAACCGGGTATTCACCCACTTCTTCTTTTATCAGCTCAATTTCAGCCAATTTGATGGACAGAGCGCTGGTACGCTGTTGCCCCTGCGAGCCATACGTCTGTACATCCATGCCGTTCACTTTAAGTGAAAAATCATCACGGTGTGGCCCAACCATGGTGCTTCCCCGCATGATCTCTCGGTCCCGAACCTCTTCATAAGCAGCCAATAGCTGATCAACAGCCTGGTCCGCCGACATCTCTTCCGAAACAGGCGAAGAGTTTTCGTAATGCAAAGAGAGCATTTCCCTACCATCGGTAATGCCACTGTGGATTTCCTGTGCCCACGTCTCCAGCTTACGAATAAACTCAAAACGCTTTCGTAACAATTTTACAGCTAAATCAGCTAATTGGGTATTCCAAATTGCCAGCATTTCCAGCGAGTTACTTTTTTTCATGCCTAAATCCTTCAATAGCTGATTCCGCTGGGCAAGCACCTTGTTGTAATTGCTCAAATAATATAGATATGTCGGTGAGACCTGTCCTATTTCCATATCAATAAAGCGTCTGCGCTGAGCAGGTGCTCCTTTTACAATGGACAAATCCTCCGGGGCAAACATGACTACATTCAAAGCTCCAACATAGGCACTAAGCTTCTGCTGCTCCATTCCGTTGATTTTGGCCCGCTTTCCCTTCGCTGTCAACTGCAGCTCCAAACGAACAGAACCGTAGCGACGAAGAACATCGCTACGGATAGCGGCATAATCAGCCTCCCACCCGATCAGCTCCTTATCTCGGGGCGTACGATGGGATTTGGCCAGAGCCAAAACATATATGGATTCGAGAACATTAGTTTTCCCTTGTGCGTTATTGCCGATAAACAGCTGAATCTGCCCATCAAAAGACAGGGACAACGATTCGTAATTGCGATAGTTGGTTAGCGACAGGTTCTTGAGAAACAAGAATCACGCTCTCCTCTCAGCGGCGTACCACCTGATAGCGGCCAAAGCCTTCAATCGCCACTTCATCGCCAGGATATAGCTTGCGTCCACGACGGTTGTCCAGCTCACCGTTAATCTGGATCGGCACTTCAGCCAAAAATGCTTTGGCCATACCGCCTGTGTCAATGACTTCCGCCAGCTTCAAAAATTGTCCAAGAGTTATATAGTCGGTCTTAATGGAAACCTCACCCATGGCTTGGCTCCTTCCTTTTACGTAAAAGCAGTTTTTTGCGTAAAAACACTTAGTAGGTGCGTACTGGCAGAATCAAATGCAGCATCCAGTCATGATCAGTTGGACGAATGACAAATGGACTCATCGGGCCAGTAAAGCTCGCTTTAATTTCTGTGCTGTCAATTGCACGCAGCGCGTCAATCATATATTTGGCGTTGAAAGAGATCTTGAGTTCTTCACCGTTCATCGCTTTTGGCATCAAAATATCCGTTACTTTCCCGATTTCAGGCGCATTTGAAGTAATTTCGACAGTGCCATCCGACAAAGTAACCAGTTTTACGACATTTGATTTCCCTTCGCGGCTGAGCAACGAAGCGCGCTCGATCGATTGCAGCAATTCCTTTGTGCTAACTGTAATTTCTGTTTTGCTGCCTTGTGGAATGATTCTTGTCGTGTCTGGATAGGTTCCTTCCAACAGACGGGAGTAGAACAGAATATGTTTCGATTTCACTAGAATCTGGTTTTCTGCTACAACGATATCAGCTGGATTTTGGTCATCATCCAATATTTTTACCAACTCATTGCAACTTTTACCCGGTACAACGACGTTATGGAAGGAAAGGTCCTCAGGGCATTCCACCATTGCTGTACGACTAGCCAAACGGTGACTATCTGTAGCAACAAAGCGCAGCTGTCCTTGATCAAGCGACCACATCAAGCCAGTCAAAATTGGACGCATCTCAGATGTCGAAACACCAAAAACCGTTTGCCGAATCATGGCTTTCAAAAGATCACAGGGAACACTGAATACTTTATCCTCTTCCAGGTGTGGCAATTGCGGGAATTCGTTAGCATCCATCCCGTTGATTGTGAATTCAGCTTGTCCGGAACGAATTTGTGTCACCAAGCGATCATCCACTTGAATGTGAATTTCGTTGCTAGGCAGCTTGCGTACGATTTCACTGAAAATACGGGCTGTCAGTACGATGCTACCTGGTTTGTGGATCGTAACTCCCCATTCTCCCGCTTCTTCCAAAGGAATCTGAACCTCAATGGATACGTCAGAATCACTTGCTGTCAGAGTAAGTCCTTCATCATCCGTTTTTATCTTGATCCCGGTCAAAATCGGAATAGTTGTTCGGCTGGAAACCGCTTTGCTGACATGCGATACGGCATTGGATAGCTTGTCTCGCTGAACGGTAATGTGCATCGATTGTTCCTCCCTCTTTGTTGGCGCCATTTTTTTACGAGTTCGTGCATAATGGCTGCGCATCTTTCATATCTTATTAGGATATATCTTTTTAACAGAAGTAGTAATAGGGCCTGTGGATTTGTGGATATGTGGATCGAATACGTAAAAGAGAGCCTATACACATGTGGGTAAGTTGTGTATAGGCTTTTTGCGTTATTCACAGGTTTAGTGGTGTGCTTTTAATTTTTCAATGAGCGATTGAATCGTTGTCTGCATTTGCGGATCACTAGCTAAGGCACGAGAGATTTTTTCATGAGCATGGATGACCGTTGTGTGGTCACGCCCGCCGAATTCGTCTCCGATTTTAGGTAGGGATGCATCTGTCAGCTCTCTGGAAAGATACATCGCGATTTGTCTTGGGAAAGCAACGGTTTTGGTCCGTTTTTTCGCTTTAAAATCTTCTAGCTTGAGATTATATGCTTCTCCCACAGCTCGCTGAATGTCAATGATTGTGATAACACGCGGGCGAGAAGACGGGATGATATCTTTCAATGCTTCGGCAGCCAGCTGCGTATCAATATCGCGATTGATCAAGGAAGAGTAGGCAACGACACGAATCAAAGCCCCTTCCAGCTCGCGAATATTGCTATCAATCTGGTTAGCGATATACGCCATTACTTCATTAGGAATGTCCAGGTTCTCCGCTTTCGCCTTTTTGCGTAAAATGGCGATCCGCGTCTCTAAATCCGGTGGCTGGATATCCGTGATAAGACCCCATTCAAATCTGGAGCGCAGACGATCCTCTAGCGTCGGGATCTCCTTTGGAGGCCGGTCAGAGGAGATGATAATCTGCTTGCTTTCCTCATGAAGGGCATTGAATGTATGGAAAAATTCTTCTTGGGTAGACTCTTTTCCAGCTAGGAACTGAATATCATCAATTAAAAGGACATCCACGCTCCGGTATTTATTGCGGAACTCGACGGCCTTGTTATCTCTAATCGAGTTGATGAACTCATTGGTAAATTTCTCAGATGACAAATAGACCACTTTCGCCGAAGGATTGTGCTGAATGACATAATGGCCAATTGCGTGCATCAAGTGGGTCTTGCCAAGTCCGACACCCCCGTAAATAAAGAGGGGATTGTATGCTTTTGCTGGAGCTTCTGCGACTGCTAGCGATGCCGCATGTGCGAATCTATTCCCGGAGCCAATGACGAACGTGTCAAAGGTGTATTTGGGATTCAAAATACTGGGCGGTTGATCATCCGCAGCAGTAGGTGGAGTACTGGCTTTTACCCGTGGGCTAGGCTGTTCATCGGCAAATGCGGGGTCTGGATTCTGCAAAACGACGAATTTTACCTTCATATTGATACCAGTTACTTCATATAGTGTATCGGTAATCAGTTGAGCGTACCTGGTTTCTAGCCAATCTCTTGCAAAGTCATTGGGTGCTACGACAATCAATGCATCTTCTTCTAACGTAGTTGCTTTCGTCGCCTTCAGCCAGGTATCAAAACTGGGTTTGCTTAGCGATTTTTCTATCTTGGCCAAAACTTTGCGCCATAGCTCGCTAATCGCTGCATCCAACCAGAATCCCTCCTTTTGGTCCATCCGTAAAATGATTTCATCGAACGAAAATATAACGAAAAAAGTGCAAAATTGTGCTATGTGCGACCTATTTGTCAACATGGTCGATGGTTGTCGACTGTGGATAAAAATAGTCGAAAAAAAGGGATTACACCCGGAGAAGAGAAAAAAAGCAGACGGTTATCCGCACCCTTGTGAGTAAGAAAATACACACAGGAGGGAATCTGTCCACAAACTTATCCACATGCTGTGGAAAACCTATTTTACCTTCAGAAGTTATTCACGCATCAAAACAAAAACATAATAACAGATATAACGCATGGTATCAATGGTTTTTTCACACTTATCCACAAACACAACCTCTGGTGCTTGGTACATATGCACATGTCCATATTTTGTGTACAAGCTGTAGATAAACTTGTCGAATCTTGTTTTTGTGGATAAAATGATATCCACAGACCCGGGAAATAGTTTTATGGGGATATTTGCCTTGGTAAATGAATTCCACTGTCACTTGACTTTTTAGGTATATGTTTTTATAATGCAAAAGAATGTCTGTGCAAGGCGGAGGTGTATAGTAATGAGACCAACATTTAATCCTAACAACCGTAAGCGCAAAAAGGATCATGGATTCCGTAAGCGCATGAGCACGAAAAATGGCCGTAAAATTTTGGCTGCTCGTCGTCAACGAGGTAGAAAAGTTCTTTCCGCTTAGGCCACGCTTTCAGTGGCCTTTTTGTTTGCGATTTAAGTCGGAAAATTCTTTGTTCATGTGAAAGAGGAAGTCCTGCAATGATGTTGAACCCTTTTGGAGGAGTTTAATTACCTAGCTACTGAAAGGTTGCAGCAGAGGCAGGGGGGAATCCATGGAACGGAACGAGAATTTTACCGACTTTTTTGTTTTAACAGCCAAAGACTTCTTAGCTGAAAAAGCTTTTCCGGGTTTACTTTATGCGTATGCGGGAGGATCAGTCGGAAGAGGAGAGGCAGATGCGTACAGTGATCTTGACCTAAACATCATCGTGGAGGGGATAAGTGACCACACGAGTGAGAATTGCTGGTTCAGAGGACAGATCATTCAGCTTCATGTTCATCCGGTACCGACGAATGAAGCCGTATACGAAAATCCGTGGTCATGGCGCTATATAAAAGAAGCCAGATTGATTCACGATTCTGATGGGCGCTATTTGGCCTGGCTGCATGCTATGTGCGACTATCTTGATTCCGAAGAGGGCAAGAGCAAAATGCTAGCCCAAGGAAAGAGGATCATAGAGGAGTATCGGGGGCATGCAAAGCAGGCACTTTCTCTGGGACGTGGCTACTCCGCTTTTTTGGCAGCATGGGCTAGCTGGATCGAAGCTGTACAGCTGTTCACTTATTTTTGCAGGGGGACAGTAGCAGATCGTGGGCTATTTCAGATGATGAAAGAAGTGGGCCTAACGGATGAGGTAGAGAGGCTTATAAAGGAAAGCGCAGAGGGCAAGCAGGATCTTCAGGAGAGAATGAAGCTGATTGCCGCCTATCGGGATTACCTGCTTTCACAGAAGGATGGGGGCATGTTTGCTCTTGACCCGCTAAATGATGAACTGCTTCACAAAAAGGTAGAGCGTATGCAGCGAAAAGAAGAGGAAGAGGACATATGGCTCCTGTTGTTTTCGGAAGCAATCTGGCTGTATCTTTGTGTCGACGCTGATCGCTGGCTGGAGGAGCACTGGGAGTCACTTCCCAAAGAGCTTTCTTTACCGCTCAAAAAACTCGGTTTTTTGGAGGCAGACGAGGGACTTATTCAGCGAATACATACGATTAGCGACGAAATGATAGCTAGAATTGGCTAATCCGAGGGCAGTCTTTTCTTGCTTTTTTTCGATTTTCTTTTAAACCGAAGCTACTTATGGGAAAAAAGTGAACGAAACAAGGATATACTGGTAGATGCTGTTTGCGTTTTCTACTATAATTGTGATGTTAGGGGTTGTTTACCTTGCATCGTTCACACCGGCTCAAAAAAAATGAGCACTTTCAAGCTGTGTTTCAACGAGGGAGCTCTGCCGCTAATAAGCAATTTGTCCTGTATTCAGCCAAGCAAGAGGGACAAGACGCTTTTCGCGCAGGGATTTCCGTCAGCAAAAAAATTGGCAACGCCGTTATACGTAACAGGGTCAAGCGGCTCATACGCGAGGCGGTAGCACGTCTGGAAACCGTCATTCCACTCGGTCTTGATCTCGTCATCATAGCGAGACCAGGAGTGGAAAAGATGACCCTTGAAGCCATTGAGCAGTCACTATTGCACGTCATGAAACGAGCCAAAGTGATCAAACAGGCACCCGTACATAATGGAAAAAGAGGGTGAAGCGATGTTGGCGAAAATCATGGTTGGGTTGATTCGTGGATACCAGCTGTTTATTTCTCCACTGACACCACCATCATGCAGGTTCGCGCCCACCTGTTCCCACTACGCTATCGAGTCGATTCGTCGATTTGGTCCGTGGAGGGGAGGATGGTTGGCACTTCGTCGCATCCTTAAATGCCATCCGTTTCACCCGGGCGGGTTTGATCCAGTCCCGGATCAACGCAAATAAGTATACCTCAATTGAAGCGGGGAAAAGGAGGATCACCCTTGAGTAGACGCACCCTCAGCATTCTTATGCTGACCTTGCTGGTTCTAGTGTTGTCGGGCTGTAATCCACAGACAGCTGCGCCAATCGGCCCTGACGCAACCGGCTTTTGGGACAAGTATTTAGTCTATCCTCTGTCCTGGTTGATTAGTGAGAGCGCATTAATCCTCGGTAACAACTACGGATTGGGTATTCTGGTAGCTACAGTCATCATTCGTCTGATTGTACTGCCACTTATGGTAAAGCAAATCAAGAGCTCGAAGAAAATGCAAGAGCTTCAGCCTGAGATGCAAAAAATCCGTGAGAAGTACAAGAATGATCCACAAAAAGCGCAACAAGAAACAATGGCGATCTTCCAAAAGAATGGTGTCAATCCATTGGCAGGTTGCTTGCCTATGCTGGTACAAATGCCAATCCTGATTGCGTTCTACCATGCGATTATTCGTACGGAAGCCATTAAGGAACAGAGCTTCCTCTGGCTAACCTTGGGTGAAAAAGACCCGTACTACATCTTGCCGATCGTTGCGGCAATTACGACCTACCTGCAGTCCAAAATGATGGGTCAGGCTACACAAGGCAATCCGCAGATGCAAATGATGATTGTCATGATGCCGCTTATGATTCTGGCGATTGCAGTGACGTTGCCTTCCGCTCTGTCTCTGTACTGGGTGTACGGAAACCTGTTTACTATCGTGCAAACGTACTTCCTGTACCGCGATAGTAGTAATAAGCCTGTTCCTAAGGGGGGAGCCTCCAAGTGAAAAAGGTGGTTGCTACGGCAAAAACGATAGACGATGCTGTGCAGAAAGCTTTGCTGGAATTGGGTGTGCCGCGTGAAAAGGCAAGTGTCCGTGTTCTGGAAGAACCAAGCAGAGGTTTGTTTGGATTGATTGGGGCCAAGGACGCCAAAGTGGAGGTTGAATTTCACTTTGATCCGGTTGCACAGGGACGTGACTTTCTTCAAGATGTACTGTCAAACATGAAGGTAAATGCCAAAGTGGAGACACGTTCAACTGAAGAGGGCATGCTGTTTGACATCCAGGGAACCAATCTGGGAATCATTATTGGCCGTAGGGGACAAACTCTTGATTCATTACAGTATCTCGTAAACGTCGTAGCGAACCGTCATGCGGTGAAACATGTACGCATCACGTTGGACGCTGAGAATTACCGGCTACGTCGCAAAGAAACGCTGGAGCAGCTGGCGGATCGAGTGGCTAAAAAAGCCCTTTCTACCAAACGCGATGTCCGTTTGGAGCCCATGTCAGCAGCTGAACGCAAAGTAATCCATGCCTTTTTGCAAAAAAGAGCAGATGTGGTTACCTTTAGCGAAGGGGACGAACCCAATCGTTATATCGTCATCGGACCAAAAGAAGCCTCTCGTTAGGCTTCTTTTTTTTGCATATATCGTTATTTTCAATCTCAAAAGCAACAAATTTTTGCCTCTTTTATCTGTATTTGATGTTATCCACTGTGGATAATCCGTGGTAGGATTGGAGATGGCAGAAAAAGATCATACTGTGGATAACAAACGTGTGGCAGCAACCTTGAGGCGCAGGGTTGCTTTTTGCTATTGAGCGATCGCCAGAGCCGTAAAATCTGCACTTTCTTTTGGAATTTTTGAGGGCGATCTGTTAAGCTAGTAAGTTAGTGGCTGACTTGTTTTTAGTGGAAAGCTAGAGGTGAATAGCATGAAATTCGATACGATAGCGGCGGTCGCGACACCGATGGGTGAAGGCGGTATTGCTGTGATCCGGGTAAGTGGACCGGAGGCGATCGAAGTTGTGGATAAGATATACAAAGGAAAACAGCAGTTGTCCACTGTGGACAGCCATACCATTCACTACGGACATTTTTATGATCCACAGACGGATGCACGAGTGGAAGAGGTGCTGGTTTCCTTGATGAAGGCACCGCGGACGTTTACGCGGGAGGATGTCGTAGAGGTAAACTGTCACGGAGGAATTGTGTCCGTGGAGAAGGTGTTGGAGCTGATCTTGGACAACGGTGCCAGATTGGCTGAGCCTGGGGAGTTTACGAAGCGGGCGTTTTTAAATGGACGCGTCGATTTGTCCCAAGCAGAGGCTGTTATTGACTTGATTAGGGCGAAGACAGATCGGGCGATGAAGGTAGCGCTCAATCAGGTGGAGGGAAAGCTCTCCAGGCTGATTCGAGAACTGCGTCAAAATCTGATCGAAGCGATGGCTCATATAGAAGTGACGTTGGATTATCCGGAGCATGACGTCGAGGAATTCACGCAAAACTTCTTGCGAGGAAAATGTGTAGAAGTAAAAGAAGAGATCCAGCGACTGCTACAGACAGCGAAGCAAGGGAAAATCTTGCGTGAAGGTCTTTCAACAGCCATTATTGGACGACCAAACGTAGGAAAATCTTCTTTATTAAATAGTCTGGTTCAGGAAGAAAAAGCGATTGTCACAGATGTGGCCGGGACGACTCGTGACGTGATTGAAGAGTATGTCAATGTACGCGGTGTTCCGCTTCGCTTGATTGATACAGCGGGAATTCGTGATACCGAGGACATCGTTGAGAAAATTGGCGTGGAGAAGTCCAGACAGCTTTTGCAAAAAGCGGATCTTGTCCTGCTTGTCATCAATTACAATGAGCCGCTTAGCCGCGATGATTACGCGATTTTTGAAGCCGCCAAAGGATTCCATGTGATTGTCATTGTAAATAAATTCGATTTGCCGCAAAAAGTCGATTTGGAAGAAGTGAAAAAACATTTCCCGCAGCAGCCGTTAATCATGACATCTGCTCGTGAAGAGACTGGTATTGATCTACTGGAGCAGGCGATCGGGGATATTTTCTTCAGCGGACGTGTGCAGCAGGATGATTTGACGTATGTGAGCAATGCTCGTCATATTCAGCTGCTCCGTCAGGCGGATCGTGCAATCGATGATGCTCTTGCAGGAATTGATGATTTGATGCCGGTTGATATGATACAGATCGATATCAAAAAGGCATGGGAGCTGCTCGGGGAAGTTATCGGCGAGAGTGTCGGCGAGGATTTGATCGACCAGATTTTCTCCCAGTTCTGTCTGGGTAAGTAATATGATCGCATTACTAACAAGGAGGAGGAGAAAAAATGAATGTTGTACCTACGTATGAAGCCGGCTCGTTTGACGTCATCGTGATTGGGGCTGGTCATGCGGGAGCTGAAGCGGCACTGGCAGCAGCACGGATGGGGTGTAATACGCTGCTTTTGACAATCAATCTGGACGCGGTGGCGTTTATGCCATGTAATCCTTCTGTCGGTGGTCCGGCAAAAGGCCATGTCGTGAGAGAATTGGACGCACTTGGTGGAGAAATGGGGCGCAATACAGACAAAACCCATATCCAAATGCGTATGCTCAATACGGGAAAAGGACCAGCTGTGCATGCATTGCGCGCGCAAGCTGACAAATTTGCGTACCAGCATGAAATGAAAAAAACGATTGAAAATACGCCGAACCTGATTTTGCGTCAGGCGATGGTCGAAGAATTAATCGTTAACGATGGCGTATGTGAAGGGGTTTTGACCCAATCAGGTGCACGCTATATGGCAAAAGCGGTTGTTTTGACCACTGGAACGTATTTGCGTGGAAAAATCATCTTGGGTGATTTGCAATATGAAAGCGGACCGAATAATATGCGTCCGTCGATTCGTCTGGCGTATCATTTGAAAGAGCTCGGATTTGAAATGACTCGTTTCAAAACAGGAACACCACCGCGCATTCACAAAAACAGCGTAGATTTCTCGAAAATGGAGATTCAGCCTGGCGATGAGGTGCCACGTGCTTTTTCTTATGAAACAACTGAATTTATTACGGATCAGCTTCCTTGCTGGCTTACGTATACAAACGAAGAAACACACGGTTTAATCACCACCAATCTGCACCGGGCACCGATGTACTCGGGAATGATTGAAGGTACGGGACCACGCTATTGCCCATCCATTGAAGATAAAGTAGTTCGCTTCAACGACAAACCTCGTCATCAGATCTTCCTGGAGCCAGAGGGACGCAATACGGAAGAAATGTACGTGCAAGGCTTGTCTACCAGCTTGCCGGAGGATGTACAGCTTTCTATGCTGCGCTCGATGACTGGTATGGAAGAAGTCAAAATGATGCGCCCAGGCTATGCGATTGAATACGATGCAGTCGTACCTACGCAGCTGTGGCCCTCACTAGAAACCAAGCTCTTGCCAGGACTCTTTACTGCTGGTCAAATTAACGGGACCTCGGGTTACGAGGAAGCAGCGGCACAGGGCTTGATGGCTGGAATCAATGCTGCTCGTCGCGTTCAGGGGAAAGAGCCTGTTATCTTGGGCCGAGATGAGGCATATATCGGTGTTTTGATTGATGATCTGGTGACCAAAGGTACGCATGAGCCATACCGTTTGCTTACTTCTCGTGCAGAGTATCGCTTGTTATTGCGCCATGACAATGCGGATTTGCGTCTTACAGACATCGGACATGAAATCGGTCTGATCGGCGAAGATCGCTACAAGCGTTTTGAGCAAAAACGGGTGTTGATTGAACAGGAAAAGGAACGCGTAATGAATACACGTGTACGTCCTGACATGGCACACGTGCAGGAAGTGTTGGTTGCTGCTGGCTCTCCGGAATTGACGGAGGTTATTGAGCTTGCACAGCTGCTACGTCGACCGGAAATCAATTACAGCCACATTATGCAAATGGCACCAGCTCCAGAACCGTTGCCAGAGGATGTCATCGAGCAGGTTGAAATTCAAATTAAGTACGATGGATACATTCGCAAATCCTTGCAGCAAGTAGAACGGATGAAAAAGATGGAGGAGCGTCGTATTCCTGAAAACATCGACTACCACCAAATTTCGGGTATGTCCAAGGAATCTCGTGAGAATATGACTCGAATTCGTCCGTTAAACATTGGTCAGGCAGCGCGTATCTCCGGGGTTACTCCCGCAGACATTTCCGTGTTGATGGTGTATTTGGAGCAGTATAATCGCGTGGGAGCGGCAGAGTAAGGAGAAGAGCACATGACCAAAGAACAATTTGCCCAGGAGCTTGCTGCTCAGGGCATTTCGCTAACAGATCGCCAAAAAGAGCAGTTTGACCATTTTTTTCGTTTACTCGTAGAATGGAACGAAAAAATGAATTTGACAGGAATAACAGAAGAGGGCCAGGTGTACATTAAGCATTTTTACGATTCGATTACCCCGGCTTTCTACTTTCCTTTTGATAAAGTGCAAACAGTGGTGGATATCGGTGGAGGAGCAGGGTTTCCGAGTATTCCTTTGAAAATTTGCTTTCCCCATTTGAAAATGACGATCATCGATTCTTTAAACAAGCGCATGAGCTTTCTCACGCATGTAGCAAATGAATTGGGTCTCGAAAATGTTCATCCCGTTCATGGACGTGCGGAGGATCGTGGACAGGAGCCAGCGTATCGTGAAGGCTTTGATTTAGTAGTTGCTCGAGCGGTTGCTCGTCTGAATCTGCTTTCTGAGTTTTGCCTACCTTTTGCAAGAGTAGGTGGTCATTTCGTTGCTCTGAAAGGGGCAGAGATTACACCAGAATTGAATGAAGCAAAGAAGGCAATCAAGACGCTCGGTGGAAAGACACGGAAAGTAGAGACCTTCCAGCTGTTAGAGGATGCTGGAGAAAGAAATATCGTGGTTATCGAAAAAATAGAAGCAACGCCAAAGGGGTATCCGCGTAAAGCAGGGGTCCCTGCCAAAAAGCCGCTTATGTAAATCGAGGCACTGGCAGAAATGAGAAAGATCGTAGCCTGGTCATTAAAAGGGCTGCGATCTTTTCTTTTGGATTACGGAATGAATAAATTTTACACACGTTTATCCAGAAGTCGTCCTCGATAGATCGTTTTGGAGCACCTCTTTTTCAAAGCCAGGATGGTAGTCAGCTTGCATGCAGACTGGGGAGACAGCATAGACATGTAAGTAACCTTCTGCAAAGGAAATGCTTGTCTGAGAGGATGATGCAAGCATGGAAACAGCGCTAGCTCTGTTTTTCCCACCGGAACTGCCGACGATTTTGCTGCGTTTGTTTTTGGCATTTCTCGCTGGAGCAATCATGGGGTGGGAACGGGAACGATTCATTAAGGATGTGAGTCGGCAAAGAGGGGCAGGATTTCGGACGTACAGTCTTGTCTGTTTTGGTTCTTGCTTGTTTGGACTAGCTTCTATTTATGGTTTTTCTTCTAGTGGAATGAATCATGATCCGGGGAGGGTTGCCGCTCAGGTTGTTACAGGAATGGGCTTTTTGGGGGCAGGAGCCATTATCAAATACAACGGATCAGTCAAAGGCTTGACGACAGCAGCCGGAATGTGGGTGGCTTCAGCGATTGGATTAATGTTTAGCGCGGGTATGTATATAACGGCCATCGTTGCTGCGTTTTTTGCTTATCTGACATTGGATTTTCATCGTTTATTTCCGCGGCTTTTTCATGTCACCAAGATTTCACATCCGACTGATGAAAGTATAGGGCAAGAAGAGCGGGAGAAAAGGCGGAGCCACGGGGTTTTTTGTGATGATGATCACGATTGATGTTTCACGTGAAACGTTTTTCAGTAGCAGGAATTGGGCGAATCTTGAAGAATTACATATAGATACAGAAATTGAGAAGAATCGAATCAGGGATACTAAGACTTTAGTCAAAGAAAAAGTTACTTTTTTGCAGGATGGGCAAGGGGGAGCTGTGCTGCGATAGGTAAGTAGGGCTAGGAAAGCAATGCCCAAAAAGCAATGGACCGATGTGTATACGACAAAGACAAATGAATCTAGTACAAGAGTTGTAGGTCATTCTTTTTTTACGTGTAAGAAAGTTTAAGTTCTTCGCCGTATGAAAGCAATCTTGCTTAAACTTTTTGAAACGCAAAATAGCCTTCCACTAAAACGCGGGCGCCCTCCTTGAGAAGGCCTCGATAGAGGTTTTTTTACGTGCTCGTTTTGGAATGCTTGGCGAAACGGAAAAGAAAAGAAGTGGCTTTGTGCTGCTTTATGGCACTAGGAATCGCGAAACGAAGTATTGTCAGGAGCTTGGTATGCCTGGATTCGTCATGCTGGAACCTCGTGGAGGTACCAAAAAGCGAGGAAGACAACCTGCTTTTGTATTAGAAGCTATCGAAGTGGACGAGCTAGTTATTTCTTTTTGGTAATTGACCGATATGTATGTATAGGAGTTACTCGTAAAGGCCTCTTAGAAATACATCAGTGCTCAGCCAAAGGGCATGACCCAACCAAGCTTTCAAAAACAAGTAACAAAGACCAAGTGCTCCACAGCATGAAAACAATTTGCTACAACTTTCTGGAACGCATAAAAACTCTCCAATAAAATGCGGCGCTCGCAGCAGGGTAGGCCACGATAGCGGTTTTTTAACTGGAGCGTATGATAACTTTCCGCTACATGCGGTCGCTCCTCTTTGGGGATGCCTCGATAGAGGTTTTCTTACGTTTCATGAAAGAAGCAATATGTACTTAGAACTAGCATGGATGGAACGGGTAGAAGTGGGGGATTTTCTATGGCAGTTAAAGATTCATTTTCTCGGATTTTCGGGTTGACCGACAAAACTGACAACGAAGAAATCAAGCAAATACCAGTAGAGGAGATTGTTCCTAATCCGTATCAGCCTCGAACTGTGTTTGATGACGAGAAAATTGATGAGTTGTGTCAAACCATTCGGACTCATGGATTGATTCAACCGATCGTTGTAAGGATGCGCGACGGTCAATACGAATTGATCGCTGGGGAACGGCGTTTGCGTGCAACAAAAAAATTGGGCATGGAGCGAATTCCTGCGATTGTCAAAGACTTTAATGATGCGCAAACAGCCTCTATCGCATTGATTGAGAATTTGCAGCGTGAAGGATTGACAGCGATTGAAGAGGCAGTTGCCTATCAAAAATTGATTGATCTGCACAATTTGACGCAAGAAAGCCTCGCACAACGATTGGGCAAAGGACAATCGACAATTGCCAACAAGCTGCGATTGCTTCATTTGCCGCAGGAAATCCAAGATGCCTTGTTAGCTCGACAAGTGACGGAGCGCCATGCAAGAGCGCTGATTCCGCTTAAAGATGCCGAGCTGCAAATCAAGGTTCTGATTGAGATCATCGAGCGGGAATGGAACGTCAAGCAGACTGAGGTTCGTGTCAAACAGCTTTTGGAGGTTGCAGACAATCCGAAGAAAGAAAAGGAACAAAAGCCGCGGTGGAAAGCATTTTCCAGAGATGCACGGATTGCGATCAATACAGTGCGTCAATCCATTGATATGGTTATCCAAACTGGTTTGACTGTTGAAACTGATGAAGAGGATCATGATGAATTTTATCAGTTCACCATTCGCATCCCGAAAAATAAAGAAGCGGGGAAATAATAGGAACGTGATTCGAGGCGTTCTGGCCCATACAAGGTGAACACTAGCGACAAGGTCGCTTTTCTTTTTGGTCAAATGATGCAGGAGTCTCTTGGTTAGCGGGCTATTTTCCTTCATATTTGTAGGGTTTAGCGGATAGGGAGAAAAGAGCCCCGAGTGATTCCCCAGCACTTTTTTCAGCATTATATAAGGAAGAAATCGCATCTGGTAAAGTTTGTTACCGAAATTGTGAAGCAGGACTGTAAAAAAGGGGACGAAGGCATCTGTTCGTACAAAAATAATGGACAAATTGGCTCTTTATCAAAAAAACAGCGTACGGGCAAGCGTCAAATCTGGTAACATGGGAAATAACGATAGAATTCTTTGTTTTGCGATAGCACGGGTGCTTTCTAAATAAAGATCCACGAAAAAGAGGATCGAATAGACGAGAAATCGTTTCTGCCAGAAGGATTTCTCCGAACGGAACGGGTAGATGTGTTTCCTAAGCAAGAAGTTATACGTATGAATGTGTAGTGGACGAGAAACGAAATTGCAGTCATTTTTCGAAAAGAATTCGCCAAAGCAATGAGCAGCGTGTTCTGGAGAGTGATAAGGGAAAGGAGAGATGGTAGTTGAACAATCTCTACTTTTCTTACATGAAAAAAAGAGGTGGAGAAGTTGGGTAAAATCATTGCGGTTGCGAACCAGAAAGGCGGCGTTGGGAAGACGACTACGTCCGTCAATCTAAGTGCTTGTTTGGCCGCATTGGGGAAAAAGGTGCTGCTGGTCGATATTGATCCACAAGGGAACGCAACCAGCGGGATCGGGGTTAATAAAGCCGATGTGCGGTACTGCATTTATGACGTACTGATTAACGACATCAGCCCGGTCGATGCCACTCTGCCTACAGACATCGAAGGCCTGATGATCATTCCTGCCACCATTCAATTGGCAGGTGCAGAAATTGAGCTTGTTCCTACCATATCGCGCGAGGTTCGTTTGAAAAAGGCGTTAGAGGTTGTAAAGGACAAGTACGATTACGTCATTATTGACTGCCCGCCTTCATTGGGTATTTTGACTGTCAATTCCCTGACCGCGGCTGATTCGGTGCTGATCCCTATTCAGTGTGAGTACTATGCGCTTGAAGGTTTGAGCCAATTGTTAAATACGATTCGTCTGGTACAAAAACATCTCAACTCACAGTTGGCGATCGAGGGCGTCGTTTTGACAATGCTCGATGCACGTACGAATCTGGGAATCCAGGTCATTGAAGAAGTGAAAAAGTACTTCCAGGAAAAAGTATACAAAACGATTATTCCACGGAATGTTCGCTTGAGTGAAGCACCGTCACACGGACAAGCCATTATTACGTACGATCCGCGCTCAAGAGGTGCGGAAGTCTATACTGATTTGGCGAAGGAAGTGGTAGGGGTATGAGTAGAGGTTTGGGAAAAGGGCTGAATGCACTTATTACGTCCAATCTCATTGAAGAAGGGGAACAAGTAAAAGAAGTTTCCACGAGTGAGATTCGTCCCAACCCGTATCAGCCCCGTAAGGAATTCGAACAATCAGCCATTGATGAATTAGCAGGGTCCATTAAGGAGCATGGGATTATCCAACCTCTGATTGTACGGAAAAGTATTAAGGGGTTTGAACTGGTAGCGGGTGAAAGACGTTTGCGCGCTGCAAAGCTGGCTGGACTGAAGCAGGTCCCGGTAGTAGTGAAGGCGTATACGGATCAACAGCTGATGGAAATAGCCCTCATCGAAAATTTGCAACGTGAAAATCTCAATCCATTGGAAGAAGCAGAAGCATATGAGAAGCTGATTGCTCATCACGATTACACTCAGGATCAGCTAGCGAAAAAGATCGGGAAGAGTAGACCGCATGTCGCCAATATGCTGCGCTTGTTGCAATTGCCAGAAGGTATTCGCAAAATGGTCTCCGCTGCTGACTTGTCTATGGGTCATGCACGTGCTTTGCTTACAGTAACGGACGAAAAAGCACAGCAGCAGCTCGCCAAGGATGTTGTTGATAAAGGTCTGAGCGTCAGACAATTAGAAGAACTGGTGAAACAATTGAGTGTTTCACGTGAAACAAAAAAGAAAAAGCCAGCAAAAAACGAACCTGTTTTGATCGCAATAGAGGAAAGGCTGCGTAGTCGTTTTGGAACCTCGGTTAAAATCAAAAAAGGATCGAAACGCGGGAAAATCGAAATTGACTTTTATTCACAGGAAGATTTGCAACGAATCGTAGATTTACTAAATGCGGAGAAGTGAGCGTAGGAGGTAGTCATGGCGATCATTTATTTGGATAACGCAGCTTCTACCTGGCCGAAGCCGCCTGCTGTAAAAGACATGATGGCTGAGGCTATAGAAGATTATGCCGCAAATCCCGGCAGAGGCGGGCATACGCTGGCGATGAAAGCAAGCAAAACCGTATTTCGTACACGGGTGCAGTTATCGCGGTTGTTTGGGATTCAAAACCCGAATAACCTCTTTTTTTATCTAAATGCGACGCAGGCGCTAAATCAGGCGATTAAAGGGTTTTTGAAACCTGGCGATCACGTCATTTCTTCATCAGTGGAGCATAATTCTGTGAGGCGTCCTATTGAGTTCATGCGTAAAACAAGTCAAGTAGAGGCTACATTTATTGAACCTAGGGATGACCATCATTTTTATGTAGAGGATTTTGCGAAGGCAATTCAGCCGAATACACGTCTGCTCGTTGTGAGTCATGCCTCCAATTTGACCGGCGTAATTCTTCCTGTAGCTGAGCTGGGCAAGCTAGCAAAAGAGCGGGGAATTACATTCCTGGTAGATGCTTCTCAGTCTGCTGGAGTATTGCCGATTCACGTTGAGGAAATGCATATCGATATGCTTGCTTTTCCTGGGCACAAAGGCTTGTATGGACCTCAAGGAACAGGTGGCTTGTACGTTCATAATGACATTGATCTGGTACCACTGATTCATGGGGGAACAGGCAGTCAGTCTGAGGCGATCGAACAACCAACAACGAGACCTGATCGCTATGAAAGTGGAACAGTAAATACGGTCGGATTGGCTGGATTACAGGCAGGCGTTTCTTTTGTCATGGAAAAAGGTGTGGAAAACATTCGTCAGCACGAGTGGGATTTAGTAAAGCAGACGATTGCTCAGCTGCAAGAGATTCCTGGAGTACAAGTATATGGACCAGGAATAGAGACCGAAAGAGTAGGTGTCGTTGCGTTTAATGTAGGGGAAGTGGACGCTTCTGAGGTGTCTTTTATCCTTGATCAGCAGTACGGCATCGCAACGAGATCCGGCTATCACTGCACACCACTTGGGCATCAAACAGCAGGTACAAAGCAGCGAGGAGCAGTTCGCGCCAGCTTCGGGATTTTTAACTCAGACAAAGACGTAGAGGCGCTTATTGACGCAGTAAAAGAAATTTCATCTGCGTTTGCGTAAGGCATCTGTGGGAGGAAACAAACGTGATTTTGTTGGGGACCCTGGTCAATGCGGCGGCTATCGTGGTTGGTTCCTTGTTAGGATGTCTTTTGACCCGCATACCTGAGTCCATTCGGAAAACAGTTATGCAAGGAATTGGCTTGGCAGTCATCGTATTAGGCATCAAGATGAGCTTTGGCTCAGACAACTTTTTGCTAGTTATTATCAGCATCGTATTGGGTTCCATTATCGGAGAGTTGATAGGTATCGAGAAAGGCTTAAACAGACTCGGACACTGGTTGGAGCGCAAGATTGGCAAAGGAAAAGAAGGCGGCATTGCAACTGGATTTGTAACAACCACTTTAGTTTACTGCATTGGGGCTATGGGTGTATTGGGTGCCATGGATAGTGGATTGCGTGATAATCATGATATTTTGTATACAAAAGCGTTGATAGACGGGTTTTCCGCAATTATATTTACTTCAACGCTTGGAATCGGCGTATTATTCTCGGCTATTCCGGTTTTTGTGTATCAAGGCTTGATTGCGCTTCTGTCCACTCAGATTTCCGGTATCGTGAGCCAAACGATGCTGAACGCCATGCTAGTAGAATTAACGGCTGTCGGTGGCTTAATGATTATCGCAATTGGCATCAATGTCCTGGAAATCAAAAAAATAAACGTAGCAAACATGCTGCCCGCTTTATTGATTGCTGCACTCGGGGTTCCATTTATGGAATGGTTCTCGAAGCTATTTTCATAAAGAAACACAAATGCTCTTTCAAACAGGAAGGGCTATTTTTTTTGTATAGACAGCAAATATCCCCCAAAAGACATGGTGTCGCCACATTTTAAATCATGAAACAAGAAAACAGGCGAAAAGTCTTAGAGAGTTCTGCGTATTCGTTTGCAAGATTATTTGTAGCTGGTTCTAAAAAAATCGAGTAAGACATGCGATAATAAACGCAAACAAATGGGAAAGCAGCAACGGGGAGCGGAAAAACGTATGTTGGGCTTTATCGTCAATCCAGTATCGGGGAACGGAAAAGGAAAAAAAGTTTGGGAGCAGCTAGAGCTGGCGCTACGGGGGCAAAGAGCTCATTTTCTCATGAGGCAGACATCAGGAGAGGGGGAAGCTCAAAAATTAGCAATTGAGCTGATACAAAAAGAGGGAGTAAAAAAATTAATAGCAGTAGGTGGCGACGGTACAGTTCATGAAGTGATCAATGGCATTCAAAAGTCAGGCCAAAAGTGTATTTTCGGTCATGTGGCTGCTGGATCAGGAAACGATTATGCACGAGGACATGGAGTGCCAAAAGATCCGCTGGAGGCTTTGGATAGGGTGATGATCGATCGAGATGAGCGATGGATAGATTTGCTGAAGATAAACGGCCGGGTAGCCGTCAATTCGATTGGGGCAGGCTTTGATGCATTGGTGGCAAAAACAACAAACGAGTCCCGATATAAAAACTGGTTAAATCGGTACAGGATCGGGAAATTTGCTTATCTATTATCGGTGATTCGCGTTCTTTGTGTTTATAAGCCTTGTCATGTAACGCTGACAGTCGATGAACGGGAGTTTTCTATTAAAAATGCCTGGCTGATTGCCCTTGCCAACATTCCGAATTACGGAGGAGGAATGCTCATCTGCCCGGGTGCATCACCAGATGATGGGGAAATGAAAATCTGTGTCGTACATAATGTCAGTCGGTTGCAATTGCTACTCGCGTTCCCCAAAATTTTTAGTGGGACACATGCTACTCATCCAGGCGTGCAGTTTTACTCAGGTCATCATGTTTATATCAAGGCAGAAAGACCGTTATTTGTCCATGCGGATGGAGAATTGGCAGGGGAGACACCTGTAGGCGTAGAGGTGCTGCCGGCAAAACAAGCTATTTGTGGATAAGCGGGTCGTTTCGCAAGCACAGGCAGACCAAAGAAGCACCTGAGCAGAGCGGCAGATACAAAGAATATGAACAAAGAAAAAAGACCTGTTCACCTGAGAAAGAGGAGAAAACAAGTCTGACGGGGAAAATCGTCTGATACAGGCTGTATACGTATATGATGCATTAATCTCATGAGTCGTGAAGCACGCTGTCTAGTCTGGTTTGCGAGCTGGCAAGCATCGCTGCCTTTGAGATTCCAGAGGCAATGATTTCTGCCATGTTCATGACAACAGCGAGACGCGTATTTTGCAGCACAAAATACTCCATAAAGCCACCTACGTTGACAATGCCAGTTATATGAAAGGTTCCGACTGGGGGAAGCTCTTTTTTTACACCGGCACCTGGCTTCAATGGGCCGTTAATTACGTTGATATTGCCGACATGACTGAATTGCCCTAGACAGGCATCAATCGCAATAATCGTGGACTTGGAATGAGTATCCTGAATAAGCTCCATTTTTTCTTTCAGATTCATGGCATGAACCGGATCGTCCAATGTTCCGTATACTTGCAAATGGCGGGTTGTCTTTGTTTGCAGCTTTGTGCCCACGAGAGGGCCGAGGGCATCACCCGTAGAACGGTCTGTCCCAATACATACAATGACAATATCATCTTCGTACGGTGCTCTTCGAAAGCGTTGCGCAAGGTGTTGTGCCAGATGTTCATCTGCGTCATCACTTCGGTATTCCACTTTAAAGGGTGGCAAAAAACATTCTTTGCTATTATCAAATGTATTCATGGCTACCTCCACTCTTGCGGTCTTGATTCAAAGATTTGAAGAGTATTCACAGTATAGTACCGAGAAGTCATTTTTATACCAGCTAATGGGAAGGTTACGGAAGTTTTGAAAAATCAGCGGAACTGGCAAGAGGAAAGTTGAACGAGTACAATAAGAAGAGAAGCAAGACAGGTGCCATTGCTGCCAAAAATGGACACGTCAGATAAGGGAGGGAGATGAATGGGGGGAAAGACCGTACTGATCGCATTCGACTCCACACAGCAAGCTTTGCGGGCAGAGATGCTTTTGGAGTATGCGGACATCGATATAGACACAAGACCGACGCCAAAAGAGATAACGGCAGGCTGTGCGCTTTCCATTGAGTTTCCAATGCCAGATTACTCACAAGCAAAAACAATCATGGAAGAACAACAAGTGGTAGTACGAGGCTATTTTCGCCAGTTTTCGGATTTCTATCGGGAAATTGATGAGGATGGGAACCAAAAGGAGCGGGAGGAATGAAAAAAGAAGGGTTTTTTGAGACAGTCTATACACAGGTATACGGCTATGTAACCGACGCTGATATGTGGGTAAACATAGGAATGGTCTTGTTAAAAATCGCTGCGATCATCTTGATTTCACGCATTGTGTTATCAGTTGTGCAAGCAGCAGTCAATCGCATTTTTCAGCATCGAAAGGGCAGCAAGATACAGATGGACCAACGCCGAGTGGATACGATGCGTGTGTTGGTCAACAACATCGTGCGTTATACGCTCTATTTCCTGGCGATCCTGATGATACTCCAACTGCTGGGGATTGATTTAAAACCGGTATTGGTGAGTGCAGGGGTGCTGGGACTGGCAGTTGGTTTCGGAGCGCAGAGTTTGGTACGGGATATCATTACCGGTTTCTTTATTATCTTTGAGGATCAGTTTGCCGTTGGAGATGTCGTAACGATTAACAATATGACGGGAACGGTTCAGGAGATCGGCCTGAGGATAACTCGTGTCCGCAGTTGGACTGGCGAGGTACACATTTTCCCCAACGGAATGATTACACAAGTGACCAATTTTTCTCTGCAAAATACACTTTCCGTCGTCGATGTATCCGTTGCGTATGAGGAAAATTTGAACCAGGTAGAGCAGGTGCTGAAGGAAGTTTTGCAGCTTGCTCAAACCGAATTGACAGATATCGTAGGGGAACCTCAAATTTTAGGCGTGCAATCTTTGGGGCCATCGGAGGTCGTCTTGCGTGTGACTGCAGAATGTAAGCCAAATACTCACCATGGAGTTAATCGTAACCTGCGTGCGATGATCAGAACCGAATTTACCAAGCGTGGCATCCAGATACCATATCCCAAAATTGTCGCGATGCCAGGAAAAGGACAAGCGTAGATCAGGGAGGAGAAAGAGAGAATGGAACGGAAGCAGTTTGGACTGGGGGATGTCGTTCAGATGAAAAAGCCGCATCCGTGCGGAACGAATGCGTGGAAGGTTATCCGCATGGGGATGGACGTGCGCATCAAGTGCACCGGCTGTGATCATAGTGTGATGATTCCACGTCTGGAATTTGAACGAAAACTGAAGAAAATCTTGATTCACTCCGAGGAGGAGCCAGAGTCTTGATTCAAAAATTTTTTTGAACAACCTATCTGTCTTTTCCTACAATGCCTGTAATCGGTCAGAAAGCCGCCAATGCTGATGAAGGAGTTTGACCGTAAAACAGGAGGTGTGGGATGAAGAAGTGGATGGGTATCAGATGGTTGCATTTCATAAGTGTGCTGGGACTTTTGCTGCTGATGACGCAGTCTGCGTGGGCCAAGGGGGAGAGCGATTGGGGAGTTAGGATAACTCCGACGAATAATGCTGCTCAGATCGAACCTGAAGCAGTCATAACACTGTCCTTTTCCCAGCAGATCAAGCTAGCAAGCAGTAAGGAAATAACCGAAAAAGCACTTGTATCGGCGATTCAACTAACGGATGCAAAGAAAAAGAAGGTCTCCTTTACAGCAAAATGGAACAAGACAAATCGCAGCGTGACAGTAGATCCGGTTGGAAATTTGGAAGCGGGTCAAACCTATAAGGTTACATTGCTGGAAAAGAAGCTGAAGGACACAAAGGGTCAGCTCAATCCAGAGGTCAGCAGTACGTTTTCCACAAAGAAGCCTGTGGATCTAATCCCTCCCAAAGCGGTGATCTTGCCGGGGGATGGGGCGAAGCAGGTGAAGCTTCAGGAGAAAATAACGCTGCAATTTGCAGAGGATGTTTTCCTGAAAGATGGAACGATTCTGTCCAGCAAAACAGCAGCTGGTCTGATCCAGGTGAAGGATGCCAAGGGCACTGTTATTCCACATACGGTTACCTGGAACAAAAGCAAGCGAACAATTACGGTAAAACCTAAGGGAGCGTCGTGGCTACCACATACCAGCTATCAAATCAATGTCATCGGTGGTCAACTAAAGGATGCAGAGGGGAACGTTAACCCGTCCCAATCGTCCCGGTTTTCCACAGGTGCAACGAAATAAGGAAAAAAGGATGCAGCCGAGTTGGCGCATCCTTTTTTTGTACGATCAAATATATCTCCCGGTGATTGTACAGATGTCGTGACAGATCATTACCTATCGCCTATGCGATATGTAAATGATCTATGTTTGGTGGTGAAGGTAAGGCTGCATTCTCATGCAAGCTTACCTTCGGTGAGATAGGCCAGGATCGCAGCGGGAAGCTTAGTCGCAGTCACAACCTACGATAACGAGAAGGATGAAGAGAACCAGGATCAACGCGAAATCGTCGAAGCCGTTAAAGATACCCACTTGCTAACACCTCCTACCCTAGTTTCAATACTCATGCTATGTCGGAATGGGGAAAGAGGTATGGGCGAATGTCCCGGTTCAAGGGAAAATAAGTTATACACAAGCTATCCACAGAAAATGTGGACAACTTTTCATCGAAAAACTAGCTGTGGATAGTTCGATTGGGGACGAGTGGAGGGAAAACAGGGGGTTATCCACAATTTTATCCACAAAATTCAATTATCTCTGGATAAATTGACTGTTCTTAATAAATATTTAAAATATTTTTATTAATAAGAAGGAGTTTCATACATATATCACGTAATTACATTATCTATAAATTGGAAAAGATATATAAAGACGAAAAGGGGCGATTTTGACTTGAAAAAACGTGCGTTTGCTTCTCTCACGGCTTTAGCGATTGCATTGACTACCGTAGCGGTGCCCTTTATTCCGTACAGCTCACCAGCAGTAGCCTTTGCTGCGGAAAAAGCACCAAACTACAAAGATCGATCAGAGATACCTGACCAATACAAATGGAAGCTCAATCATATTTATGCGACAGTACAGGACTGGGAAAAAGATGTGAACAAAGTCGAAGCGATGGCAAATGCTTTTACTAAGCACCAAGGCAAGCTGGGAAGCTCAGCAGCTTCACTGGTAAAGGCGATCGAAGACTACATCGACATGATGCGTATTAATGACAAAGCGTATGTATACGCAAACATGGCGCTAGATGTGAACTCAGCCAATTCAGAGCTGCAAAATTTAGCGGACCGCGCAGAAAAAATGTACACACTTGTTTCCGAAAAAACAGCATGGATTCAGCCTGAGATTGTAGCCATTCCTGACGCCAAAATGAAGAGCCTGCTCGCTGACAAAAGCGTAGCACCGTACAAGCTGTTCTTAGAAGACATGCTTCGTACCAAGCCGCATTCTCTGTCTACAGAGATGGAGCAGCTTTTGGCGAAATCATCTCCACTCGGGAGTTCGCCAAACAATATTTACGGCATGCTTTCCAAGGACGTGAAGTTCCCGAAAATCAAGGATGAGAGCGGCAAGGAAGTACAGCTGACCCGCGCCAATTTCATTTCTTACATGGAGAGCAAGGATCAGCGAGTGCGTAGAGATGCGTTCAAAGCATACTACAGCTCATTAATCGGCTTCCAGGACACATTCGCGCAAACATTGGCTGCCAAGGTAAAGGGAGATAATTTTTATGCCGATGCTCGTAACTACAAATCGGCATTGGAAGCCAGCTTGACTCCAAATAATATCCCAACCAAGGTATACGATGAGCTGATTGATACCGTAAATGACAATCTGCCGCTTTTACACCGATACATTTCCTTGAAAAAGAAAATGCTTGGTGTAAATGAACTGCATATGTACGACATTTATGTTCCGATCGTACCGTCCGATGACAAGTACATTTCCATTGATGAAGGGAAGAAAATGGTTGTCGATGGTCTTGCAGCGATGGGCGACGAATATGTAAAGGTACTGGCTGAAGGTCTGGATGCTGGCTGGGTCGATGTGTACTCGACAGATGACAAACGGACAGGTGCTTATCAGTGGGGCGCGTATGACACGCATCCGTACGTTCTCTTGAACCACCAGGGAACGCTTGATGATGTCTATACGATCGCGCATGAGATGGGACATGCGATGCAATCGTATTATACGAATAAAAATCAGCCGTACATCTCGTCGAACTATCCGACGTTTACAGCTGAGGTTGCATCTACAATGAACGAGACGCTGCTATTTAAGAGCATGTATGCAAAGGCGAAGACCAAAGAAGAGAAGATGTATCTCTTGAATCATTATCTGGAAAACTTCCGTTCGACCTTGTTCCGCCAGACTCAGTTTGCCGAGTTTGAAAAAGCGATCCACGACAAGGAGCAAGCGGGAGAATCGCTCAACGCAGAGGCGATCAAGAAGATTTACCTCGACATCAACAAAAAGTACTACGGCAAAGATATGGTATCTGATGACGAGATCGCTATGGAATGGGCGCGTGTCTCTCACTTCTTCAACTATCAGTACTATGTGTATCAATACTCGACAAGCTTTGCCGCGTCACAGGCACTCGCGAAGCAAATCATGGATGAGGGTCAGCCAGCTGTAGATCGTATCCGTACGAATTTCCTGGAGGCAGGTAACTCTGCACCGCCAATCGATGTTCTGAAGGCAGCAGGAGTAGATATGTCTACATCCAAGCCAATTGAGCAGGCGATGGAGATTTTTGAAGAAACGCTGAACGAGCTGGAAAAGCTGGTCAACGAGAAGTAGAGTGTGAAATGAAGAAGGCTCCCTTTCAATTAGAAGGGGGCCTTTTCGTGTATCTGACTATGGAGGAAGCTCAATAAGCGATTCCGACTCGTGCCCGTACATTTTCCATACTGTATAGCTGCTTGTACGTATACTCGGCGGTATCTGGAACCGAAATTTGCGCACCGTCTACAGGCAAGTAGTTCGCTTCTACCCGGTATGAGCCTGTGTAGATGCCATCGGGTAAATAGGTAGGACAAACAATCGTCCAATCGAGGCCAGATTGCTCAAGCAGCGTATAGGCTTTGTGATGCTCTTCAGCTGCACGCGTCAATTTTTGCCTCGACTCGCTAGATTGATATCGCAGTAGCTCAGGTGAGACTCTGCTTTGCAAAATGCCAGCCGTACCAACAGTGATGATCCGAGAAACTCCTTCTTGCTTCATCGCCTTGATGATAAGCGGCATACCTTCAGATAAGGTAGTCGACTTGTCGGTCCCCAAAGCACTGATGACAGCATCTGCTCCGCGTATGGCGAGAGCTGCATCGGCTTCCTGCAGAACATTTCCTGCCAGGATGCGCAAGTGGCCTGCGGGCGGATCAGTGAGCTTGTCCAAAGACCGAATCAATGCGGTTACTTCATGTCCATCTTTGAGAGCATTGGCGAGAATATGGCTGCCGACGCGCCCTGTAGCTCCAAATAGGGAGAGCTTCATTCCAATTCACCTCGTCAATCTAGTCTAGCATTTCTTTTTTTGTCCCACCAGCTTGCGCTATGCTTTGGTAGACAGGCGAGATGGATGGCAGGTGCTTGAATGAACAGCTAGCGTTACCACAAGGAGACAATTGTATTCTTAAAACCAAATCTATATACTTAATAGGATGTCATGATGTTGATAAGGGAGTGTATATAGATGGGTGCATCTTGCGGGATTGTTGGTTTGCCTAACGTAGGAAAATCGACATTGTTTAATGCCATTACACAGGCGGGTGCGGAATCCGCGAACTACCCGTTCTGTACGATTGACCCGAACGTGGGAATCGTAGAGGTACCAGATCCACGTCTGGAAAAGCTGACTGAAATTGTGGTTCCGAACAAAGTTGTTCCGACTGCATTTGAATTCGTAGACATTGCTGGTCTGGTAAAAGGGGCAAGCAGAGGTGAAGGACTTGGAAACCAGTTTCTCGGTCACATCCGTGAAGTAGATGCGATTGCTCACGTAGTTCGCTGCTTCGAGGATGAGAATATTACACACGTTTCCGGCCGTGTCGACCCACTTAGCGATATGGAAACCATCAATCTCGAGCTGATCTTTGCCGATCTCGATTCCGTAGAGCGCCGTATCGATCGGATCGCACGCAAGGTGAAGTCCGGTGACAAGGAATCCAAGCAGGAGCTGGATGTTTTGGAGCGCCTGAAAGCAGCATTCGAAGAGGGAGAAGCAGCGCGCAGCGTCGAGCTGGATGACGATGAGCGCAAGTGGATTCGCGATTTGCACCTTTTGACCATCAAACCGATGCTGTACGTATGCAACGTAGCGGAAAACGGAATTCACGATGCTGATACAAACCCGCACGTGATCGCTGTTCGTGAGCACGCAGCAAAAGAAGGGGCACAAGTCGTTGTCATCAGCGCCAAAGTAGAAGCAGAAATCGCTGAGCTGGACGGAGAAGACAAGGAGATGTTCCTTGAGGAGCTGGGTCTTTCCGAGTCCGGACTGGATCGCCTGATTCGTGCAGCCTATGAGCTGCTTGGTCTGGTTACGTACTTTACAGCTGGTGTACAGGAAGTTCGCGCATGGACGATCCGCCAAGGCACGAAGGCTCCTGGAGCAGCAGGTGTGATCCATACCGACTTTGAGCGCGGCTTTATTCGTGCAGAAGTCATTGCCTACAACGATCTGGTAGATGCTGGTTCCGTAGCAGCAGCTCGTGAGCGCGGGAAGTACCGACTTGAAGGGAAAGAGTACGTTGTGGCTGATGGAGATGTTATGCATTTCCGTTTCAATGTGTAGAACGGTCTAGAACGAAATTCTTGCTTCGAGAGAGTCGTTTTGCTATAATACGATAATGCGAGTATTTATGGAGTGCATGTTTTATGCGTTTCGTTTTTAAGCACTCGCTCCTTGCCCAATAGGGCCGCAAAGTCCATAAGGAGGTGAAAAGGTATGCGTCAATACGAAGTAATGTATGTATTGCGTCCAGACCTTGAAGAAGAGAAAGTGAAATCCAATGTAGCTCGTTACAGCGATGTTGTGACTAACTACGGTGGCGAAATCACCAAGCTTCAAGAAATGGGTAAACGCCGTCTTGCGTACGAAATCAACAAGTTCCGTGAAGGTTATTACGTTTTGATGAACTTCAAAGCGAATTCCGATGCAGTAGCGGAAGCTGAGCGTCTGATGAAAATCAATGACGATGTAATCCGCTTTATGTTCGTTCGTGATGAGAAGTAATCATTGTCGCGATCAGAGGGGGAACCAAGATGAATAAAGTCATTCTCATCGGCAACCTGACGAAAGATCCAGAACTTCGCTACACGCCAAATGGCGTTGCCGTTGCTACTTTTACCGTTGCTGTTAATCGTCCCCGCACCAATCAGGCGGGTGAAAGAGAAACCGACTTCATTAATATTGTCGCTTGGCAAAAACTTGCCGATCTGTGCGCGAGCTATTTGCGTAAAGGTAGACAAGCAGCCATCGAAGGACGTATGCAAACGCGTTCCTATGATAATAAAGAAGGAAAACGGGTATACGTAACGGAGGTCGTTGCGGAGAACGTTCAATTTTTGGGCGGTCGAGGCAATGAAGGCGGCGGAGATAATTCCGGATACGATCCAGGACCAGGCTTTGGCGGCGGTAACAAGCCGTCCGGTCAGAGAAACAACGACTTTGATCCGTTTGGCGATCCCTTCGCGAGTGCAGGCAAGCCGATCAACATTTCGGATGATGACTTGCCGTTTTAAAAATCGTAAAACTTTCACATTCCTAAGAAGGAGGGACTATCATGGCACGCAAAGGACGTCCTAATAAGCGTCGTAAAGTATGCTTCTTTAAAGTCAACAAAATCAAGCACATCGACTATAAAGATGTTGATCTGCTCAAAAAATTCATCAGCGAGCGTGGTAAAATCTTGCCACGTCGTGTGACTGGTACTTCCGCGAAGTATCAACGCGCACTGACAATCGCAATCAAGCGCTCCCGTCAAGTAGCGCTTCTGCCTTACACGACTGAATAATTGACACAAGCTATAAAAAGGGGGACACAATTGCGTGGCCCTCTTTTTTCCATATTTTTTGTTACTTAAAATGAGGTGCTCAAATGCCTTCAAAAACAAAGCAACTGGTTGAAAGCTCTCTCATGCTGGGTACCGCACTTGTGCTGTTGTTTCTGACTAAATATACGCTGCTGGGTGCAGTAGCCGTATTTTTGGTCCCGCTGCCATTTTTACTATTGGCCATGAGCATGACTGCGTCTAGCATGGTGTGGATCTGCCTCGCTTTTGGATTTCTTGGGTGGATCGTCACAGATCCATTCTTCGCCATCTACGCTCTTCTGTTGGCGATTATGGGTGCAGTAATGGGGATGGCTTATAGGAAGCGGGGGACGGCACTTCCTGCGATTGCCTCAGGAGCAGGTATCGTATTTTTAAGTATCGTGTTTATGCTTGCTTTTATGGTTTACGGCTTGCACGTCGATTTTGGAGCGCTGATGAAGCAGGCTGCCCAATTCAAGCCTTCCTTTATGTCTCAGGAGCAGTACGATGAGGCAGTAGCGGTTGCCAAGATGGGATTGCCATCTTCATTTGTCATGGCAAGCTTTATGTTTAGTTTTGTTGTTCATGGATTGGCACGTCTCATCGGAAAACGACTGCGCAAGCCAGTGCCCGCATTAAAACCAATCCGTGAATGGACTTTCCCTAGGTCACTTTTGTACTACTATTTTATCGCGATGATCAGTTTGCTCGTGTTTAGTGGTAGTATAGAGGGGACGTTTTGGAAAAGTGCGATCCTCAATGTAAAAATTATGTTGGACGCTGTTTTCACCCTTCAAGGTCTCAGCTTCTGCTTGTTTGCAGCTTATTTGTATGGATGGAAGAGATTGACTCCAGTGCTTGTCGTCTGTCTATTTATTTTTCAGCCTCTAGCCACTATACTGTGTCTAGTAGGGATATTTGACCTAGGTATTCGTTTGCGGGATAAATTGGAATCAAGAGTGAAGAGGGGCTGAGGAAATGCCCAAATTCCTGTTAAAGCGTTGGTACGGGATGCACATGGTCCTGGCACTTAGCTTTAGCTTGTTGTTATTGGGAATTTTGACCCTGCACCATTGGATGTACGGGGCGATCGGCATTGTCTGCTTGATTGGCCTTGTAATTTATGCCCTTCAAGCCGAAAAGGGATTCCAACGGGATTTGCGCCTGTACTTGGCTACGGTCACACATCGTGTGAAGAAGGCAGGAGAAGGTGTCATCTCGGAGCTGCCGATCGGGATTCTTCTATACAATGAGGAAAAGGCAATTGAGTGGGTTAACCCATTCATGACACACATGTCCGGGGATGAGCTGTTGATTGGGAAGTCGCTTCAAGACGTATTTCCCCAACTGAATTGGAAGCCAGAACAAAAGCGTCTGGAATTTACTTACAACGAACGGGTATACGAGGTGCTGGTTCGATCCGATGAGCGTCTTTTGTATTTTAAGGACATTACGGATTTTAAAGAACTGACGACGCGTTACCATCGTGAAAAAGCCGCTCTAGCTATTATTCATCTCGACAACCTGGACGAGATTGGACAAGTAATGGATGATCAGAGCCGCACACTTTTATCTACAAGTGTTGCAGGTGTGATTACTGAGTGGGCCAACAAACATGGCATATATCTTCGCCGAATCACGGCCGACAAGTTTTTGGCGCTGATGGAGCGGGAAGCGCTTGATAAATTGGAAGAAACGCGCTTTGACATTTTGGATGTAGTGCGGGAGATGACGGCTGATAACAAAATTCCGATTACGCTCAGTATCGGGGTAGGGGCAGCTGCCAGCACGTATATCGAATTGGGACAAATGGCGCAGTCCAGCTTGGACATTGCTTTGGGCCGTGGTGGCGACCAAAGTGCGGTCAAGGTTGGGAACAAGCTTACGTTTTACGGTGGTAAATCCAATGCGGTGGAGAAGCGGACACGCGTCCGGGCACGTGTCATTGCCCATGCGCTGCGTGATTTGATTCACGAGGCTGAGCATGTGATCGTTATGGGTCACAAGCAGCCTGACATGGATTCCATCGGTGCCTCCTTGGGGGTACTAAAGGCAGTTCAGCTGCATAACAAGGCAGCGTACATCGTCATGGACGAGGGCAATAATTCCGTTGAACGATTGATGAGAGAAATCTATGCCAATGAAGAATTGGCTGACACGTTTATCACACCAGAGCAAGCGATACGACTGATCACCGGACGTACGTTGCTTGTAGTTGTTGATACGCATCGTCCATCACTCGTGATTGAGCCAAAGCTGCTGGGTGAAACCGGGCGAATTGTAGTCATTGACCATCACAGACGTTCAGAGGAATTCATTGAGCCTGTCCTGTTGTATCTAGAGCCGTACGCTTCGTCTACGTCCGAGCTGGTAACGGAGCTGCTGCAATATCAGAGCGAGCGTCTGAACATCGACAATCTGATTGCGACCGCTTTGCTCGCGGGGATCGTGGTGGATACGAAAAGCTTTGCTTTCCGCACTGGCTCTCGTACGTTTGAAGCCGCTTCGTTCCTCAGACGCAACGGAGCAGATACAGCCGCGGTACAACGTTTGTTAAAAGAAGATCTGAATCAATATGTAAAGCGCGCACGCATCATCATGAATACCGAAACGTATCGGGATAATATGGCGATTGCTGTGGGCGATCCTTCCGAGGATTATACCCAGGTTCAAGTCGCTCAGGCTGCGGAACAGCTTCTTACCTTGTCAGGTATTCAAGCCTCGTTCGTGGTGGCAGAGCGATCCGATGGAACCATCTTGATTAGCGGCCGCTCCTTGGGTGACATCAACGTACAGTCGATCATGGAACTCTTGGGCGGAGGCGGTCATTTGACTGGAGCCGCGACACAAATAGAGGGCAGTTCCTTGAAGGAAGCAGTAAAACGCTTGAAAGAAGCGATTGATACGGTCGTTTAGGCCAAAATGAAAAGGGGGAAACGATGATGAAAGTCATTTTTCTTCAAGATGTAAAAGGCCAAGGTAAAAAAGGTGAGGTAAAAGACCTTTCTGAAGGATATGTACGCAACTTCCTGCTGCCGAAAAAATTGGTTAAGGAAGCTACAGAGAGTAATGTAAAAACGCTTGATGCACAAAAGCGCAGCGAAGAAAAGCGTAAAGAACAAGAGAAGCTGGAAGCACAGGAGCTGGCTGCTAAATTCGGCGAACTGACTGTGAAAATCAAAGGAAAAGCAGGCGAAGGCGGTCGTCTGTTTGGAGCGATTTCCAGCAAGCAGGTGGCGCAAGCTCTGGAAGAGCAATTCCAGATTAAGGTAGACAAGCGTAAGCTGGAGATGGAAGCGATTCGTTCCCTCGGCGTGACGCAAATTAAAGCAAAGCTGCACAATGAAGTAACCGCGACTCTCAAAGTACACGTCGTAGAAGAATAATGCCGGATTACTGGGAGGTGTGACGTGAGCGACCTGTTTTTGGATCGTGTGCCGCCGCAGAACAAGGAAGCAGAACAATCGGTACTGGGTGCTGTGTTCTTGTCAAAGGAAGCTCTAACCACGGCCATTGAGATTCTCCGCCCGGAGGATTTTTATAAGACAGCGCACCAGCGCATCTTTCAAACGATGGTGGACCTGTACGAAAAAGGTGAGCCTGTCGACCTGGTAACAGTGACGGCTGATTTATCGGACCACAAGCTGCTCGAAGAAGTAGGCGGTGTGACGTATATTACGGAAATCGCCAGCTCTGTTCCGACAGCAGCGAATATCGAATACTACGCGAAGATCGTAGAAGAAAAATCGCTTTTACGGCGATTGATTCATACAGCAACGAAGATTGCCAATGACGGATACTCCCGCGAGGATGACGTTACCGAGATTGTAGCTGATGCCGAGAAGTACATCATGGAAATCGGTCAAAACCGCAATAGCGGAGGGTTCCAAGCGATTCGGGACGTACTGCTCGAAACGTACGAGCGGATTGAGACTTTGAGTCAGCGGCGAGGCGATATTACGGGGATTCCCACAGGATATACCGATTTGGACAAGATGACAGCTGGCTTTCAGCGAAGTGACCTGATCATCTTGGCGGCCCGTCCTTCTGTAGGGAAAACGGCCTTTGCCCTGAATGTCGCGCAAAACGTAGCTGCACGAGCGGGTGAAACAGTAGCCATCTTTTCATTGGAGATGGGTGCCACTCAGCTGGTACAGCGTATGATTTGTGCGGAAGGGAACCTCGATGCATCCCGGATGCGTTCTGGGGCATTGGAAGAGGATGATTGGCAAAAGCTGACGATGGCGATTGGAACTCTGGCGAAGGCACCGATCTATATCGATGATACGCCAGGGGTTACGGTGCAGGACATCCGGGCCAAATGTCGTCGTCTACAAGCCGAGCGCGGATTAGGAATGATATTGATCGATTATCTGCAGCTGATTCATGGTCGTGGCAAAGGAGACAACCGTCAGCAGGAAGTATCCGAGATCTCACGTACGCTAAAAGGGATTGCCCGTGAATTGAATGTTCCTGTTATTGCTTTGTCACAGCTCAGTCGTGGTGTAGAGCAGCGTCAAGACAAACGGCCGATGATGTCTGATATCCGTGAATCTGGATCGATTGAGCAGGATGCGGATATCGTAGCATTCCTTTACCGTGATGACTACTATGACAAAGAAACAGAAAACAAAAACGTGATTGAAGTCATCATCGCCAAACAGCGTAACGGCCCTACCGGAACGGTGGAGCTGGCGTTTCTAAAGGAATTCAATAAGTTTGTGAGCTTGGATCATCGTTTCCGTAATGCAGCGGGACAATAAGTGGAAAAAGAGGGCCGGAGAAATCCGGCTTTTTGTTTTCTATTGAAGATATCCACTGATTGTAAGTGTCAGGTGGCTATTTTCCTACTGCTTGGAATGCATATACTAAAATTGAACATGGCGGCGTAGAAAAGGATTCTGAAAGAATGATAAATTACCGAACATATAATCTTTCCACAATTCTAATGTTCGTATATTCCGTTGACATGTGAGAAATCGTTTAGTACACTTAGATTGTTTCAGGCCCAAAAGGACATGATTATATCAGGAGGTGTTTTTCGATGTCAACAGTCGTTGTCGTCGGAACCCAGTGGGGCGATGAAGGTAAAGGTAAAATTACAGATTACTTGGCTGAAAGTGCTGAAGTAGTAGCTCGTTACCAAGGTGGTAACAATGCAGGTCACACCATTATTTTTGGTGGCAACAAATACAAACTTCATCTGATTCCATCCGGAATTTTTTATACAGACAAGATCTGCGTAATCGGTAACGGTATGGTAATCGACCCGAAAGCGCTAGTAAAAGAGCTGGAGTACATTCACAGCTTTGGCTTCACAACAAACAACTTGAAAATTAGCGATCGCGCGCATGTTATTATGCCGTACCATATCAAATTGGATGGCGTAGAAGAGGATAGCCGCGGTGCTAATAAAATCGGTACCACCCGTAAAGGGATTGGTCCGGCATACATGGATAAAGCAGCTCGCATCGGTATTCGCATTGCTGATTTGCTGGACAAAGAAGAGTTTGCTCGCAAGCTGGAGCGCAATCTCGCTGAGAAAAACCTGTTGCTCGAAAAGCTGTACAACACAACCGGTTTTGAACTGCAGGAAGTACTCGACGAATACTTGGCTCTTGCCGAAATCATCCGTCCATATGTAACTGATACATCTGTAGTTCTGAATGACTCGATTGACCGCGGCAACCGCGTTCTGTTCGAAGGTGCGCAAGGCGTGCTGCTCGATATCGATCAAGGTACTTATCCATATGTAACGTCTTCCAACCCGATTGCTGGGGGCGTAACGATCGGTTCCGGTGTAGGACCGACGAAAATCAATCAAGTAATTGGTGTAGCAAAAGCATACACTACCCGTGTCGGCGATGGTCCGTTCCTGACTGAGCTTTCTGATGCGACTGGCGACCACATTCGTGAGGTTGGTGCTGAGTACGGTACAACGACTGGACGTGCACGTCGTGTAGGCTGGTTTGACAGCGTGGTTGTTCGCCATGCGCGTCGTGTCAGCGGTATCACTGGTTTGGCTATCACCAAGCTGGACACTCTGTCTGGAATTGAAACGCTGCGTATTTGCACAGCGTACAAATACAATGGCGAAATCATCGAGTCTTTCCCAGCAAACCTCAATATGCTGGCAAAATGCGAGCCAGTATACGAAGAGCTTCCAGGCTGGAGTGAAGACATCACAGGCGTACGCAATCTCAATGATTTGCCGGAAAACGCACGTCACTACATCGAACGTATCACCCAATTGACTGGTATCCCTATGTCGATCTTCTCTGTAGGACCAGATCGTGAACAAACGGTTATTGTACGTGGCATTTACGGATAAGAGTAGGTCATAGGTTATAAAAAAGGCTGTCGAATTGTCGACAGCTTTTCCTTTTTTGAGCGGACAGACACAAAACGACACCCTCTGGGCATATGCTTTGTCATAGGCAGAAATCAAAGAGGTGATCATGATGATGGGATTCGACCAAAAGGCCAAGAAGCTGCTAGGGAAAAACGTACAGGTCAAAATGTTTAATGGCGTCGTGATCAAGGGAACCATGACTCATTTTAACAACGGATACCTCTGCTTTATTACCACATACAAGCAGCAAAACGATGCCGAAAAAACGACCATCCGCCGACTTGCCCTGCGAGACATTACTTCCATGCAAGAGGTGTGAGCCCTAGATGAGCACAACGAAATAAGCCATCTTTCCTGTTCGTAGGGAAGATGGCTATTATTTGTTGAAAGGGGAAAGACCCGTTAGATCATTCCCCCGAAAGAACGAATGATCTCAGTCGCTTCGTCTCCTCGCTCCTCAGGTACGACAGCCGTAAGCAACACGCTACGGTTCATGTTGTCATCCCCACGATCAGCCATTCCACTGGCATCGGGATCTACAGCTGCTAGCACACTTGCATCCCGCCCGCTTGGAAAATCGCCAGCCAATGTGAGATTTCCAAGCGAGGGAATTTCTCCTGTAATCGGGTTCATGATGCGCTCGTTTCCATCACCGGGAAATTGTCCAACTCTGTCGATTGAAATGATGGAAAAACCAGCTTGTTGAAGAGCCTCCTTTGCCTTCCCTGCTTCGTCTTCTGTATGAAAACCAGCTAAAATGTTTCGTTCCTTCAAGGAAATCAGCCTCCATTTATGATAAAACCACCCATTTGTATGTACATATCGTGACGCTTTCCCGCATTTTTTATTCGACGGCAATTTACACTTGATGTTGTCGGCAAATTTATGGTAAAGTCGACATAGTTGGTTTCTTTAGGCAATTTGGCAGATAAATGGAAACTAAATTTTGGGATATACGACCTATTCGGTATATTAAAAATTTTCAGGAAATAGAAACGAGAAAGCTGTATCTGTTTTCAGGAGGGACAAGTTATGCAATGGTCTGAATGGAAGGCCAAGCTGCAGGAACGGTCAGAACGAATCGTTCGAGATTGCAGTGATCTGGCGAAACGTACTATGAAACGTACAAGCTCTTACATCCAAGAACATAAAAAACTATGCGTTTCCGTTGCAGCGGGACTGCTCGTAACAGTAGCAGCCGGGGCATCTGCACAATATTACTACACTAGCAACATCACATCTGTATACCACGTAATCGTTAACGGCAAAGAAATCGGCGTAGTAAACAATCCAGACGTGATTCACAACTGGACGAATAGCAAGCTGGAAGAGGAAAAGGCAAAGAACGGACTGACTTTGACTCTGGCAGATTACATAACGTTCCAGGAAGAGACGAAGTACAAGGCGCCATTTGACAATGACGCAGCTGTTAAGGCACTCTCGGACATCGCAGATATCAAGGTTCAGGCAGTAAAGATCGTGGTTGACGGAAAAGCAATCGGATACTTGCCGGATCAGGCGACTGCGGACGAAGTGCTTGCTCACGTGAAAGAAAAATACTCGGGAGTTCCAGGTGGAAATGCAAAAAAGGCAGTAGTTGCTGCATCCACATCGGCTGTTCAGGCTAACCCGATCAAAGAAGTAACCTTCAAAGAAAACGTAGAGATGCAGTCGGAATCAGTTGCTGCAGCTCAAATTTTGCCTGCCGAAAAACTGGAGGAGTTGCTCGTAAAGGGTACTTTCCAGGATATGAAGCATACGGTAGTTGAGGGCGATTGCATCGGGTGCATCGCCAAAAAGTACGGAATTACCTCGAAAGATATTTATGCCAACAACCCTGGTGTTACGGAAAATACGTTGCTGCAATTGGGGCAACAGCTTAACGTTACAGCGATTCGTCCACTCGTAACTGTACAGGTGAAAGAAGAGCTGTCACAGCAAGAGACTGTAGCTTTTAGTACTCAAATCAATAACAATGAAAAGCTGCCAAAAGGCGAAACCAAAGTGATTCAAGAGGGGCGCGACGGCAGCAAAATGGTCCAGTATGAAATCGTGAAAGAAAATGGACAAGTTGTCGACCGTAAAATCGTCAAGCAGGACGTGATTACACAGCCTGTAGCGAAAATTATGGAGCGCGGCACAAAAGTGATCCCTTCACGTGGGACAGGCCGTCTGAGCTGGCCAGCAAAAGGCTATATCAGCAGTGGCTTTGGTTCACGTTGGGGCAGATTGCACAAAGGTATCGATATTGCTGGTTCCGGTTCCGTTCTGGCAGCAGACAACGGTCGTGTCACACTGGCTGGATGGGACGGCGATTACGGAAAAGCAATCGTCATCGACCACGGAAACGGCATGCAGACCTTGTATGGTCATTTGAGCACCATTAACGTAAAGGTCGGCGATGTTGTTGAACAAGGAAAGAAAATTGGCGTGAAGGGTTCCACAGGTGACTCCACAGGTGTCCATCTCCATTTTGAGGTTCATCAGAATGGACGAGTTCAGAACCCAATGCGTTTCTTAAAATAGACAAGTAATTTCTGGAAGTCAAAAGGGACACTCTTTCATGAGTGCCCTTTTTTTTGTTGCCTGACAGGTACTCATTTCCAAGGGGCTTCTTTACGGGCAGGACATGGTGTATTGTAGAGGAATAGAAGCTCCTCAGGTGGAATCCCTTAAGTGAGAAAAGGAGGGAGCGGGATGGCAAAACTCCTCGTCGTAGACGATGAAAAACCGATCGCTGATATTTTGAAATTTACCTTTGAAAAAGAAGGCTACCAAGTCGTGTGCGCCTACGATGGTGAGGAAGCACTGCTCGTCGTGCAAGACGAAAGACCGGATTTGATTTTACTTGATGTGATGCTGCCAGGACGTGATGGGATGGAAGTATGCCGCGCGGTTCGCCAAACCTATGATGTGCCGATCATTATGCTAACGGCAAAGGATTCGGAGCTGGATAAGGTACTGGGGCTCGAGCTCGGTGCGGATGATTACGTCACCAAGCCGTTTAGCACCCGTGAGCTTGTTGCCCGGGTAAAGGCGCATCTGCGCAGAAATCAGCCCAAGCTGGAAGAACGGGATAGCCAGCATCTGTTGCGAGTCCATGAGCTTGAAATCGATCTGCATTCGTATACCGTAGAAAAAGTGGGAGAGCAGCTGGAGCTGACTCATCGTGAGTTTGAGCTCTTGGTTTACTTGACCCGTCATCAGGGACAGGTATTGACTCGAGAACATCTGCTTCAATCCGTTTGGGGCTTCGACTATTTTGGCGATGTGCGTACTGTGGATGTAACCATACGCCGTTTGCGCGAAAAGATCGAAGACGATCCGAGCCAACCTAAATACATCATTACACGCCGTGGCTTGGGCTACACCTTGCGTAACCCGGGCGTGGGAGGCCAGCCTGGATGAGGCGGTTCTTCAGAGTCATTCAGCAGTTGTTCAAAACGATTCAATGGAAAATGGTTGTCATCTACATGTTGCTGATTTTGCTTGCGATGCAATTCATCGGAGCGTACTTTGCCCGGGAAGTAGAGAGTTATTACATAAATAACTTTTCTGAGGCGTTAAATGGGCAGGCGAGCCTGCTGGCAACCTTGCTGGAGGGCGACCTGCGTCCACGAGACGGGAAAGAACAAAGCGCCGAACAGAACCGCCAGGATATCGACAACCTGATTAACAACCTCGTAAAGATCAATGGCGCCAATGTGCAGGTGATTGACCAAACAGGAACAGTAGTCAGCACAACCGAAGACAAGCGCACGATTGGTCAACGGACGTCACAGCCGGAAGTGACCAGTGCTTTGCTGGGAACACGCAGTGAATCGATGCGGATTGATCCACGGACAGGTGCCCGCGTAAAAGTGTTGGTGCTGCCAGTCAAAGGCGATCAGATTGTATATGGGGCTGTGTATATGGTTGCTTCGATGGAAGGGACCTACACAACCATCCGCAAGATGAACGGGATTTTGGCGACTGGCACCATGTTTGCTCTGATCATTACGGCGGGTCTGGGAGTCGTGCTGGCGAGAACGATCACGAAGCCGGTCAAAGAAATGACACGCCAAGCTAGAGCCGTAGCAGATGGTGATTTTAACAGCAATGTACGGGTATATAGCGGGGATGAGATCGGTCAGCTAGGCATGGCGTTTAATCATATGACCCTGCGCCTCCAGGAAGCTATTTTGCAGCAGGAAGAGGAACGTGAAAAGCTGGCAGGGATATTGAGCAACATGACCGATGGCGTAATCGCTGCTGATCGGAATGGGCAGATCATTTTGTTTAACCGTGCTGCGGAAGAAATGCTGCAGATAAAAACGAGGGACGTACTGCGTAATAAGCGGACCTTGCATGATCTGTTAAGTTTGCCGCCCGAGGAAGAGATGCCTCTGCACAAGCAGGAGGAGCCGTTGTTTATCGAAATGATGCTTCCGAATAAGGATGAGGTCATTTTTCGTGTGACGTTTACCCCCTTGCAGCATGATAGTGGCAAAAAGGGTGGGATCATCGCGGTCGTAGCTGATGTAACGGAGCAGCAGCGTCTCGAGCAACATCGCAGGGAGTTTGTAGCAAACGTATCCCATGAGCTGCGTACTCCGCTCACGACGATCAAAAGCTACGTAGAAGCCTTGCTCGATGGAGCTGTAGAAGAACCTGAGCTGTCCAATCGGTTTTTGCGCGTCACGATGTCGGAGACGGAACGAATGATCAGGCTCGTCAATGACTTGCTGCAGCTCTCCCGTTTTGATTCGCAAGGCATAAGGCTGCACTGCAAGGAAGCTGATCTTACTCGCTTGCTTCGCTATGCCGCCGATCGGTTCTCGATGTTTAGTGAGCAGCAGGAGGTACAGCTGAGCCTCGATGTACCGACTAAGCTGCCAGCTGCTTATATCGATTTGGATGCGATCAATCAAGTGTTGGATAATCTGTTGTCCAATGCGATCAAGTATACAGCTCAAGGCGGTAAGGTTGTTCTTTCCGCCAAGGCAAACCACTATCAAAATCGCGTGTACATTTCCATAAAGGATACGGGAATTGGCATCCCAAGTCGTGACTTGAAGCGGATTTTTGAACGCTTTTACCGAGTCGACAAAGCGCGTTCACGCGGACAGGGCGGTACCGGGCTGGGACTGGCTATTGCCCGGGAATTAGTGCAGGCACACGGTGCGGATATTGAGATTACAAGCGAATGGAATGTAGGGACGACCGTAACGTTCTGGGTGCCATTTGCCCAAGGAGGTAAAACGGGATGAAGCGGATGCTAGAGCCTGCCAAAACCGTGTTACTCAATCTGCTGGTGCTCACCAGCTTTTGCCTGACCGCGATGCTGTGGACGAATCAGCCCAAGTTTCAATTCATTCAGCCAGCGCAGTACACCGAGTCGAAGCCCGTACAGGAAAAACAGCTAGAGCAGCTAGTGACTCCAGAATCAGTCATTTTTCACTATGGAGAAGAGCGTCATACAAAAGCGATCTCAACGGATGCTCCATACAGCATGATTGTGAGGGAAATGCCCAAATGGATTTTTCTCGATTTCACGCCATTTATGATCTCCAATGAAAAATGGGGGGAAATTGCCCGGGAAAAGATGGGGCTGGAGGTCCGGTTCAGAAGTACGTTACCATTGTCTATTATTGGACGGTTAGTGACCTTCCGTGATGAGTATGACAACCGGATGAAGGGGATTGACCGATTGTGGCTGTACTATGAAAAGGACGAGGACGTCGTCTATGCGCTGTTTCTTTCCACGGAGGAAGGACGCATGATGCGTTCGCGAACTTCGATCAGCCCAAAGGATTTGCGTGACTCCTACTTGGCTGCAGGAAGCTCGATGCCGGAGCAAATTATGAAAATCGTTCGCCCAGATCGGAACTATTCCGCTTTGGAAGGTGCAGCACCGTTTTGGAGCATATACTATTTGCCAAAAAATCAGGGACGTATGCAACAGTTTCGCTACAGCTATGTACCTGTTTCGAATGAACGGCTAATGGAAGCCTATTTTATCGATCAGTCGTTGGTCAGACAAATCATGGAGCGGGATAAAACCGTTATTTTTACGGATGGCAGCCGATCCATTCAGCTGCGGTCCGAGCAAAAAGCGATTACTTTTACCGATCCGGCGTACCAGGTGCGAGCACAAGAGCTGTCTGATCAGGAAAAGGTCCAAGGTGCCGTCACTTTTATAAACAAGCATTTGGGCTGGCTCGATGATTATCACTTTGAAAAGATCAAGAAGAGCTACAATGATAAAGACTTAATCACGTTCCGCCAGTATATGGGTGCGTATCCTTTTGTAAGCATGAGTGGCACTACACAAATCGATACGATTCAAATAACTTCAGAGGCAGGGCAAGTCTCGACGATGAGCCGCTCACTCGTAGATTTGGACAGGTATATCTCGAACAAAGAGTGGACCGTGATGTCCGGACCCGAGCTGTATCAGATGATCAGGGACAAGAAGCTGGGAGATACCGAGCGAGTAACAAATGCCTATTTGGCCTATCAAACAGAGGTCGAGGATGAATTTGTAGACCTGATGCCCGTTTGGGTTGTAGAAATGGCCAACCAGCCTACCATGTACATTCCTGCGAATATGAACCAGGGAGGGGGAAAGGTGAATGGATTGGAGTAGAACCAAAACGATCCTCATCTGGGCCTTTCTTCTTCTCGATTTGTTTCTCGGCTATCAGGTATATGAAGCGAGAATTAGCTTTTGGAGTGACAAGGAAGTGGCCCAAGGGGAAAAATGGAACATGGAGTTATACCTGACTCAGCAGAACATCACCTTGGCGACCGAGATCCCACAGGATACACCGGAAATGATGAACTTAAATGCTGAGTATGTGGGGATTAATCCGATTTCGTTACAGGAGCTGCCCGGTCTAGAAGCGACGGTGGAAAAGATGGCGCTGGCGGCGAAGCTGGACCCGCCGCTGCAATTTCGCGGGCAGATCACGCCGAACGAAATCTTGCGTCAAATTGGGCCACGGCTGATGTATGGTGATCAGTACTCGGCAGACATGAATCGATCGAATCAAACACGTCTGTTGTATTGGCAGATGTACAATAAAATGCCAGTGTTTGTCGCACCATTGGAAGTGTATTTGGATAATGGGTCGATTCTCGGTTACAGACAAACCTATTTCTACATTAGAGAGCAGCCAGGTGGGCGTCAGGGACAGGTTCTCTCTGGTTATTCGGCGCTTCGTTCTTTGGTAGAGAAGCAGGTGATCCAACCAGGTGAACGAATCGAGAGTGTGAGTCTCGGTTATTTTGGTTCCTATGACGCTGACGTTCAGACGCTGGCTCCTGTCTGGCGCGTGATCCATGATGGCAAGTCGCATTATGTCAATGCGTTTACTGGTGCGCTGGAGAGACAGGTAGTATCCCAACGGTAATCAAGACAAGAGTCAAATAGAGAAGCAACAGGGAACGATACGGGAAGAGGGATGATGGGTGAGATTTAGTGTGTTGGCAAGCGGAAGCACGGGGAATGCCATCTACGTGGCAACTGACCGCGTCTCTGTACTGATTGATGTGGGGATTACTGGGAAGCAGGCCGAAGCGGCACTCCAGACGATCGGAGTGAACCCCGCCGACCTGAGCGCCATTCTCGTCACGCATGAGCACGTCGACCATATTAAAGGGGTCGGCGTGATGGCAAGACGGTATGGCCTGCCGATTTACGCGAATCAAAAAACGTGGTCCGAGCTGGACGGTCAAATCGGCACGATCAAAGAAGACCAGCGTCGTTTGTTTGCAGTAGGGGAAAAGCAGGAGCTGGAGGATTTGGGCATCGAGTCTTTTGGCATTTCGCATGATGCAGCGGAGCCGATGGGCTTCTGCTTTTACCAAGGGAAGAAAAAGCTGAGTGTGGCAACGGATTTGGGCTATGTCAGCGATCGGATCAAGGAAACGATTCGCGGGGCGGATGCTTATGTGTTTGAGTCGAATCACGATGTTGAGCTGCTCCGTATGTCGCAATATCCATGGAGCATCAAGCGGCGAATTTTGAGTGATGTTGGTCACTTGTCCAATGAAGCAGCTGGCGACGCCTTGCTGGATTGTTTGAATGGTGGCGCTGAGCGTGTGTACCTGGCCCATTTGAGCAAAGAAAATAACATGATTGATCTGGCTCGACTGACAGTGAAAAACATTCTGGAAGAGCGGGGCTTGTCTGTAGGTGACGATGTGCATCTGCGTGACACCTACCCGGATCGCCCTACAAAGCTGGAGGAGCTATGAGATTGGTTTGATTTGGACCTGACGATTATGGATCGTCTCGGACAGCTTGGAAGCCAAATCGATCTGAAAGGATAATTGCGAATCAAGTGCATGCACTTTGGTAGTCAGTTCTTCGTGCGTCAGCAGTCCTTTCTCGACGAGAAGCTCGATGAGGGCGTGCAGGACAAGCGTATTGTGGTAGTCCACTTCTTGCAGGTCTGCCAGCTTGGCGATGAGCTGAACCTCTTTCATTTCTATCAATCCTTTCTTCCTTTGCTAGTGGGAAAAGCTTTTAATCTATCATATCCAGGCCCTCGAAAGAATATTCCGAGGGCTTTTTATCATTCCACAACCTTTCCATATTTCTCACGCGATTTTGCCGAAACCCGAGCGTATACTAAGGGTGTCAAAAGGAAAGAAGCAGCAAGACATCATCCATAAGAAGTGAACTGCAATGATAAAGCGTATAAGAGCAGCAAAAACTTGTAAACCTAATATTAGTAGAGGAAGGAGAGTGTGAATCATGGGTTTTTATGATGATTTGACTCACGTAGAACGGAAAAAACGACGTACGGGAGGCGCTGGTCGTCTAATCATGACGTCAGTTACGTCGGCGGTAATTGGGGGAATGGTCGTTCTGCTCATGCTCCCGACTCTCTCCAATGCCGGATATATCAATATGGTCAAGCCGGGAACGACCAACGTAATGAGCAACCCTGCAGCGAACCTGTTTGCACAGCCAGTATCCGTGAAGGTAGAGACGGGCACTGTCAATGCTGTGAAAAAAGTGGAGAATGCGGTGGTAGGGGTCATCAATATTGGCCGGACGAGAAACAATTGGTTTAACAATACACAAGATGTCGAGCAGGGCGAAGGTTCTGGCGTTATCTTTGAGAAAAAGGGTGGCAAAGCCCACATCATCACGAACTACCACGTGATTGATCAAGCGCAAAAGCTGGAAATCGCTTTGCCAACAGGTGAAAAGGTAGAAGCGAAAGTTTTGGGAGCTGACCCGTATGCCGATCTGGCTGTTCTGGAGATCGACGGCTCCAAAGTAACCACAGTAGCAGAGCTGGGGGACTCCTCCACACTGCAAGTAGGTGAGCCAGCAATCGCTATCGGTAACCCGCTTGGCATGAAATTCTCTCGTACCGTAACTCAAGGTATCATTAGTTCACTGGAGCGCTCGATGCCAATGGACTTCAATGACGATGGTCAAGACGACTGGGAGCTGGATGTTCTGCAAACCGATGCCGCGATCAACCCAGGTAACAGCGGTGGTGCCCTGGTCAATATCCAGGGACAGGTCATCGGGATTAACACACTGAAGATTTCCAAAACCGGTGTCGAAGGCTTGGGCTTTGCCCTCCCGATCAATGATGTAAAAGGCATCGTCAGCGAGCTGATGGAAAAAGGCAAGCTGGAGCGCGCTTATCTGGGCGTGCAACCGTTCGACCTGACCAATGTACCGCGCTACAACTGGAAAGAAACCTTGAATCTGCCTGACGAAGTGCAAGCAGGGGTAGTCGTTCAAGGCGAGGTTGGCAAATTCTCTCCAGCAGGCGAAGTGGGCCTCAGACAATACGACGTCATCACCAAGCTGGATAACAAGGATATCGCGAATGGCGCGCAGCTGCGCAAATTCCTGACCTTGAACAAAAAGCCAGGTGATTCTGTGGAAATTACGTACTATCGCGATGGTGTGAAGAAAACTGCGACAGTCAAGCTGACTAAAACACCGCAGCAATAAATCAACTGGATGTAAAGCGTTGATCTGTACCAACCCCGGGACTTTGTCCCGTTTCCATAAATTTTTTGTTCCCCCCTCTATCTATTTTAAATAGATCACCCTTGTGAGCGTCGAGCTGTAATCGGCGCTCTCTTTTTTTGCCTGGGAACAGGGTGTGAGCTTGTTTTCTTTTTGTACTGGGGTAGAATAGGAAGCGATATGAGAATGAACGGAAAAGAGGTCAGGACAACATGGAACAGATGATGAAGAGCATTTATATAGAAGGAAAAGTGGTTGAGCTGCAGGAGGAATTCCCGGTGCGGTTTGCCTGCATGGAGCATTTTGACCAGGAGCTGGACGAGTACGTCAATGATTATGAGGTAGCGCCGGATACGTATGCGGCACAGGCGGTTGCGGATGAAACGGTAGATAAGCATTGCCGGGCTTGTGGAGAGCCGGGGCAGATCGTGCTACTGCGAGAGAAAGGACTGTAGGACAACGTGCAGATTACGATTATTACCGTAGGGAAGCTCAAGGAAAAGTATTTGCGTGAGGGAATTGATGAATATAGCAAGCGGTTGTCTGCATACTGCAAGCTGCAGGTCGTAGAGGTGAACGATGAAAAAGCGCCCGAGGAAATGAGCGCGGCAGAGATGGAGCAAGTCAAGCGCAAGGAAGGCGAGCGCATCCTGGCGCAGATCAAGCAGGACCAGTATGTGATCGCGCTTGCGATTGACGGGCAGATGTGGTCATCTGAGAAGCTGTCCGCAGAGATGGACAAGCTCGCTTTGCATGGGCGCAGTCAGATTGCGTTTGTGATTGGCGGGTCGCTGGGATTGGCTGATCAGGTGCTGAAGCGGGCGGATGCGTTGCTGTCGTTTTCCAAGATGACGTTTCCGCATCAGTTGGTGAGGTTGGTTCTACTTGAGCAGGTTTATCGGGCGTTTCGGATTAGTCGGGGGGAGCCTTATCATAAGTGATGGCGAAAAATATTGTTGTGGTTCTTGAGTTACTATACAATTAAAATATGTGGAATGCTTAGTGTTGCCTGCAAAGAAGTAGTACCAAAGCAACATTTTGACACTGAATTTTACTTCGAGGGAAGGTGTAAATGCATGAGTTCAGACACTTCCATTCTCTTAAACCGTGTGTTTACACGAAATACGTTACGTGAAATTGTAGAAGGGAATTATAGTGATACCTATGCTACTGCAATACATAGATATGTTACTGACCCTTCAGGTAAGGACAACAGGCAACTCATCAGTGAAATATACACCGTACTAAGAAAAGAATATCGTAATGAGTATTTTTATAAAAACACGATTTTAAACAAATTGCTGCTCGGTGTGCATAAGCCCACAACAACTACAGCCTTGACAGAGGTTGCCATTGGAAAATCTAAAGCTGATTTTGTGTTGATTAATGGGCGTGCAATTGTTTATGAAATTAAGACGGAGTTAGATAATCTTGATCGCCTTGAGTCACAAATTGAGAATTATTTCAAAGCGTTTACACGTGTGTCCATCCTTACTTCCGAGGATCATGTCGATGCATTGCAGAAGCGTTTAGCTAGCTCTCCCGTAGGGATATGTGTTTTAACTAAGAAGAGCACGATTAAGGAGAGGAAACAACCTCAAGAGTATGTCGACGAATTAAATAAAGATACGATGTTTAGAATACTTCGGAAACACGAGTATGAAGGTATAATCGTAAAGCATTTCGGAGCTCTTCCCGATGTATCCCAATTTGAATACTACAGGGCATGCAAGCAACTATTTTTCCAAATTGATACTTATGTTGCATATACAGATTTTGTAACGACTTTAAAAAAACGAGGGCAGATTGATATGGAAATGTACAGACAAATTCCATATGAATTGAAGTTTCTAGTTTACTTTTCGGGTTTTAAAAAAGACGATTACAGAAGACTTCACTCATTTTTGCAACAAAAGGAGGTTATTCCATGTACTTCCCTTATCTAAGAGGTCGGCAGTTTGAACTTATAGCAATAAGAGAACTAGTTGAGAAATCATTAATGAGTAAAAATGTAATGCCAGTTGTTGAGCCAGTCAAATTGTCTTCAGCTTTGATTAAAACTATGGCATATTTTCAAGAAAAGGATCGCGCTTTGGGATTAGTTCGAAATCCTCAAGTTGGAAGTATGCTAAAAGATTTAGCGGATGAGAAGAATGAAAAGGATAGAGGCCGTTTTTATGAAATACTTAAGATGTCTGATATTTTAACATTTCTTTATGCTGATTCAAACTTATCAGCAAATCTTTCTGCCATGGAGCAAAAAGGAATAAACAAGCAGGATATTGCTACCATATGCATTAACCAGGATTCGATTCCCAATCTTGAATCCGCTTATGCTTCTGATTGCCCACGATTTAATTTCATACGGGACGAAAGTGGATTTCGCAGGCGAATGCCAAAACAGAGAGTAATGTTTGAAGACCGATATCCGAAAAAAAGCCGCAACGTAGAGTATTTAGATTCAGAAGATGAACACTTTTCTTCGGATCACCTTTATTATGAGCAGGAAGGGTACTTAGGCTTTTCAGATTATTCGGTCGTTGGCAATGAATACTCAGAGTCTGGATTTGCTCCGTATGCGATTGCAATCCATATCATATATTTCGCGGCTGATCAAACCCTACGGGTTCGACATTTCGTATCCGATACAAATGATGACATAACGGACCCAGCAGGAAAGTTTGCAGAGGCTTTGGAAAAGCTAGTCAAATGGAACCAAACTCAACAACTTGATACATTTGGAGTTCAAACTTTTGAAAAGATGTACAGAAGCCGCTCATATCCTGGATTAGGAACAGTGAAAAAACTATCTATAATGCATCATCTAGAACTTGTGAGTCGATATTTAGATGGGGTAAAATAAATGAAATTTTGTAGCCACTGTATCGTTGATGGAGAATTACAGCCAATCATTGAAGGTTTGGGCCAAGTAGAGAGCTTCTGTCCAACTTGCGGGAAAAGAAAAGCTCTCATTTATGACACTGACGTTCATTCAGAACTTACAGAGTATTTCGATCAATTATTAGAAATTTATACACCCGAATCTATGCTTCCTGCGGATTTTCCGGATGAAGAGAAGAATTTGTTAGTCACAGAACTGACAGATCGCTGGCATATTTTTAATAATAAGTTGAACTCGACAGATGTATACCGAATAATTCGGGCACTTTGTGCTGAGAAATATACAAGTATACCAAGTCTCTTTGATGCGCGGATTGGTATTGCAGAGCTAAATGATAAAGAGTACCTTAAAGATCACTCCTTGCTCCGTTCGAATTCTTGGGATGATTTTGTTAAGTTTGTAAAAAATCACAATAGATTTCACTCTAATCACATTGAATTGACAATTCTTAATCGCTATTGTTCTTTCATCCGAAAAGTATACAAAAAAGGATCTATATTATTTAGAGGACGTATATCCTCAGAGGATGGCTTCCCAGTCGAAGAAATGGGAGCTCCTCCTTCGGACAAGGTAACAGCGGGGAGAGCAAATTCAGCTGGTATAAGCTGTTTATACCTAGCAAATGATCTTGATACTACGATCCATGAGATACGAGCTGGCATATTTGACTATGTGTCGGTAGGGAGATTTGAGTTAACACAGGATATTGTCGTTGTTGATCTTAAGGCGATTGATCATATCAGTCCGTTTATTGATGGATGTGACTTTGTGGAACATGCAATCAATAAAGAGCATCTAAAGCGAATCAACTTGGAGATTGGACGTGCTTTGAGAAGAAGCGACAGCGTTTTGGATTACATACCTACACAGTACATAGCCGATTTTATCAAAAGTATTTTGCATGAAGGAGAACCGGAGTACGCTGGTATTGAATACAATAGTACAATTAATCTGACGGGGCAAAACTTAGCTATTTTTTACCCAGACCTCTTTGTTTGTACTGATGTTGAGGTATATCATATTAAAGAATTAGAATATGAAAAAGAAAGACTGTAAATAGTTAGTACAAGGGATATTTCTAAGAATGGTTGAACTGCTTTCTTTCTAAAAAAGTAAGATGAATTATAGTTGCGAGGGTCTGTCTAGATTTTTGTGTAATCTCAATCAACCGATATATGAAGAGGCTTCATCCTCCTAATAGAAACATCATCTCAGAGCCAACAGATTCAAGGGTGCAAGGCGAAGCGGACCCTTTACGCGTTGGTGGAGGGAAAGAGAGTCCCTTCGGAGGGGAAGCCTTTCGTTGGTTAGCGGATGTACGATTGTAAACGATCCTCAAAGAAAACAGATAGCTGAAAAAGAATCTGGCCCAAGTTTTGGACTCGTCCTGTCCAATTTTGTAGAGCACCCATGGTTACGAGATATAACATCTTCAAAAGGGCATCGTCTGTGGGAAAGATGGCTTTTCCCTTTGTCACCATTCACAGCTGTCGATGATAACTCTCGATAACGTTAGTTGTAAAGATCAGCTTTCGAATCTCTGGAGGATTATTTAAAGAAGGTAGCAAACTCGTCCCAGTAATTCCGCCAGGAACGAACCATCAAGGGATATTTATTGCCTCAGGTTTACTCAAACTGCTCGAGATCTTCCTACGCGGCTTGTTCCGTTGGAGCTTTGTAGATGGGTTTCTGCTCCGGCGTAATCTTTTTTAGATCCTTATAGGAAACATACTTGATGGAATTTCGGATTTGATGGATGACAAATTTCTGAATCTCCGTCTTCGGAAAACATGCTGAAATGGCCTCTGTAAAGCCTCAAAGGTTATCGACGATTGTAATGACAATGCACTAAATTTTAATAATTTTCAGCTAATTAAGTGCGTGTAGCCAGAATTTCGCTGACTCATTTCTCTAACCAAATCCCCAATGCATCCCGTCAAGGTCAATACAATTTACCATGTTGGCCGCTTTATTGGCGATAGCCCCGTCTTGCTTTACCCTAAAGTGAATTGCGACTAAGAGGACAACACCATAAACCGATTGTAGGGGCGGCTTTACTACTCTTTGATCATCGGAACTGCGGCTGTTGGTTCGCTTGTTTTTCATGTTATGTTTGGCGTATCCAAGAGAGGACTCGATTTCAGCTTCTAGCACATCTTGGAACAGGGTAACGCCCCGTTTAGGGACGATATATGCTGTAGGTTAATGTTTTTGAATTAATCTGCCTTAAAATCCAAATTTCCGACTAAATGATCCTCCAGATAAAGATTCGGATAAATCCCATGATGTTTTTTGCAATAAAAGTCCTTGATTCTATACAGCAAGATTTCGACATCAATTTCCCAGACAAACGTCAACAAACAAAATCCTGGAGATGGAGAGTTGCTGAACATCACCAAGCTAAAGGAACGGTTTTTTTGTTTTTTGTAATTGGGTAGTAAAAAGCTTCATAAATTCGCCGTTAAGAACATCATAAATGACAGCGAAACTGTGTTTGAGGCGCGGAAAACACTCTAGTAAAGGAAAAGGAAATTTTCGCAGGTAAAAATGGCGGTTTTTTTCTCATCATAATCCGATCTGAATCCCCTTGAATTTCGGATTATTTGCCATACTTACACCGTGTTCAAAGACAAAACGGTGAGGGATAATTTAAATTATAAATATTGACCCGGGGGTGCGAAATGAACTGTTGTATTCCTAACACGCATAAGCGACTAAATGAAGCACATCTTTTATGGCATCAGTGTTTAGATAACTATTTTAATCCTGACGGGTTCAGAGCCAATTTAAATGCCGCCATACAAGCTCTAAGGAATTTAACTTTTGCTCTTCAAGCCGAGAAAGAGAGAATTAACAACTTTGATTCTTGGTATACAGGGTGGCAAACAAAAATGAAAAGTGATCCTGTAATGAAGTGGCTCAATGAGGCAAGAGTGCAGATTGTACATCAGAGGGATTTGGAGACAGAGAGTATTGCCGAAGTTCTTGTTCATAGTTACCTTGATTTGGCCCAAATCAAATTCAGCGTTTCTCCACTAGTTCCGCCTGACCTTATAGCTCATAAAGCAAAGCAAATGATCAAAGAGAAAATTAATATACCTGATCATCAGTTGAAGGAATGCATTGCGGTTGTTGAAAGAAAATGGGTTGTCAATGAATTGCCCGACCGGGAACTGTTAAATGCGCTTGCACATGGTTTTTTATTTCTTAAAGAAATTGTAATCGATGCCCATCAACAAGCTGGACTTGATATAGGAGATTGCCAATGTATTGATACAGTTCATCAACTGACTTCATTAGAAATAAAAGGCCGCTATAAGTGTATGAAGGAAGTTGCGTCTATAAGAAGAGAAAATATTGTATTAGATACTTATCAAAGTAGAAGCCTTGAGACACTCCCAGTTCAGCCATCAGTCGATTTAATGGAAAAGGCACGTAAGAGGTACCTATCAAAGCCCATATCTGGTATCAAAATAAAACGGGATGCCGATCCTTTAACCTTTGCAGATAACATTAACCAAATGGCTAAAAGGGTTTTAAAGCGGGACAAATATCACGAATCTATACTGTTTATGCAGGTTCCTGGTCTAGGGTGGGAAATGTTTAACCTTCGTGTTGAAGATAAATCAGATAAATTTATAATTATGAAAGAGCTTGCTGAACATGTGAGGGCAAAAAAAGCTGATTCAATAGTTCATGTTGGAGAGGCGTGGATATCTAGTGATATTGAGGCTATAGGCCAAGGTATTCCGGTAAGTGAAACTAAGAATAATAAAGAGGCTCTATTTGTATCTGTAATTAATTATAAAGGACAATCCAGGAATTATATTACTTTCTTCAATAGAGGTTACTTTGGAAATATTAGATATGAAGAGACAGTGATTACGGAAGGCACACCTGCAAATTACCTTAATCCTATTGTTAAGGTATGGAGTGAAATGCGGAGCGAGGAGAGCTAGCCTATCGCTCCTCGTTTTAAACAACTCAAGAGCGAAGAATAATGACGCAGTAAGTATAATAATGTTTCTTGCTTTTTTGGTTACTTTTAAGCATGGTATCGTTATCCAGGTGCCTGCTATCCAGCCTTAAATCACTGGAACATGTTACTCGCCCAGAATAAACGTGAGTAGAACAGTCAAATAGGAGTTCTCTCAGTGAGACTAATATTGTAAATAATTAGTGACATAAGTTTATTTTAAAATGAAGGGAAAAGATATTAGTGAAAAGAATTTTAGACATCGATATGGATTTTTTTCAGAGCGATATTGCTCATTGGGTAACTGGAGATAATCGTTTAAGTGATGATTATTATAAATCTTGGAGTGAAAAGGACTTTAGAGAATTTCTTGAGGTCAGATGTTTATTAAGTAAAGATACCCCAATTGAGGGCAGAGTTGTGACAAACCATCATGAGGCGTTCTTCTTTTGGGACCAACTAATTAATTCAAATCGCATAGATGCGCCTTTCAAAGTAACACACATAGATGCTCACTCTGATACTGGATTAGGTGATAATGGCTATGTCTATATAATGGGGGAATTAATAAATTATCCGATTGGTAATAGAAGAAGCTTATTAAATACCAAAAAAGTTTATATGGGAAATTACCTAGCTTATGCTTTGGCTTGTGGTTGGATCAGTGAGATCAATTTTGTATTACATGACGATTGGGATAATGACATTATTAGTGCACATTTAAAAAATTTCTCTTACGAGGACAAGATGTTTCAATTAAAAGGGTACGCCCAAGGCATTGATATTGGTATGCTTTATGAAAGGATTATTGATGGAACCATTTCGCCAACTAAGAAGGATAAAGAAATCCCATTTATATTAACCCCGTGGAGGGAGTACCAGGCTCAAGAAAAATATGATTACATTGTTTTTTGTCAATCACCTGGATATACTCCAAAAGCCTCTGACTTTATGTTGCAAATAATTAAAGAGTATATAGTTGAAATATGAATGAATGCAGCGATCGTTATTTTTATAGTAATTAGTAACTTGCATCTTCGGTCAGCCGAGGTAACTACCTATTCGTTCGTCATTGAATGTCCCTCTCATATACCCCACTAAACCCTTATGACTCGTAATACTCACAAGTCAGCTGATAGTGATGGAGTTGCTGTAGCTAAAATAACAAGATTATATGGAATATAGAAATCATCGTACAATCGTCTGGGCAAGATTGCAGAATTTAAAAAATGAGCTGGCTAAGACTGACCCAGAATATAAGTTAATCGATTATAGTATAAAACCAATAAAGTTTAGTCATAATAAATTATTTAAATGTTCAACTAGTATGAGCCTACTTCTGAATGAGCATATACCAACTCATATTCTTAAACAAATAATCAATTTTGTTTTTAGTAAAATAGGGGTAAATAGTTTCTCTAATGAAGTGTACACAAATAATAATTTGTGAGTTCTCTCCATATGGACCAAGACTATTGCTGCCGAAACATTAAGCTGGAAGAGCAGATGCAGTGGTTGATGTAGCAATTATAGAAGTAGGTGTTGTAGCGGGTCTATTTAGTATCGATGAAAAAATATTTGGTAAGAGATAGTCGAAAAATATTTAGTGCCTTGGAATTGGAGCTACTGCGGTGCGACAAGCTCCTTCTTAATTTTCGCCGTTTGATCCGTTACGGTGAACCATACCATAAGAAAGGGCGAAAATCTGTTATTTTTCGCTCCATCTCAAACACCATTTTTCACCCCAAATAAAATAATTCCACGCAAAAAGAAATTTCCAAATGACAGACCAACATTTTTATGCAATAATATCCATAATTACATACTGGTACCTTTAATTCAGTCCAGAGAGGCTGACAAGGACAGCGGAAAAAATGATCATTGCTTGGGTAGCCTATGGGATATCCAACGTTCATTTATGTTGAAAAAGCTTCTTGTCAGGTATTGGCAAGAGGCTTTTTTATTTTCCTAATCGTCTAAAGTAATCGAAGCTTTCTTCGGTACCAGTTTCTAATCAACTAACTTATTGGGGGGAATTGGTATGTCAAATGTAGATAAGGAATTTTCGTTTCAGGCGGTGCCTCAGGCGAGTCGTAATGGATTTTGGAAGATTCTTGCGGTCATGCTGTCTTTCACTTTCTTTTCAGCAAGTATGTGGTCTGGAGGGACATTAGGAAGCGGGTTAACGTTTGTCCAGTTTATTTGGATCGTCATAACAGGTAACCTGATCCTGGGTCTATATACAGGTTCATTGGCTTATATTGCAGCAAAAACGGGGTTATCTACCCATTTGTTGACGAAATATGCGTTTGGTGAAAAAGGCTCGTATTTGTCTTCCTTTTTATTAGCGACAACTCAAGTAGGGTGGTTTGGTGTCGGACTTGCGATGTTTGCTGTTCCCGTAGAAAAAGCCACTGGGATTAATGTGTATGTATTAATTGCGATTTTAGGATTAATGATGACAGCGTCAGCTATTTTTGGGATGAAGGCTCTAACCGTATTAGGATTTGTCGCAGTTCCCGCCATTGCTATTTTCGGGAGTTATTCTATGGTTGATGCAGCTGGAACAATGGGGGGGCTTCAGGGCTTGCTCGCCTATCAACCAACTGAGACAATAGGTATTGCAGCAGCATTAACGATTTGTATCGGCTCTTTTATTAGTGGTGGTACGCTTACGCCTGACTTTGCCCGTTTTGCCAAGACATCACGTTCAGCAGTGACGGCGATTGTGATTGCGTTCTTTCTTGGAAACTCACTGATGTTTTTGTTTGGTGCTGTAGGGGCCATTGCTTTTGGGAAAGCGGATGTCTCGGATATCATGTTTTTACAGGGTCTCATTATCCCTGCGATCATTGTCCTCGGCTTAAATATTTGGACGACAAATGATAGTGCGTTATACGCTTCAGGATTAGGCTTCGCCAATATTACGAAAATATCGAAGCATAAAGTGGTTGTCTTTAACGGAATTGTCGGTACAATCGCAGCTATGTGGCTTTATAATAACTTTGTTGGCTTTTTGACGATCCTAGGCTCCACGCTGCCATCGATTGGAGCGATTGTACTCGCAGATTACTTTATTTTAAAGCGTGGAAAATACCAACCATTTGAGACGATGACTTTTAAAGCAGTGAATTGGGTTGCGATTCTCGCATGGGTATGTGGAGTTGTCATTGCAAAATTTGCACCAGGCATTCCTCCAATCAATGGATTATTAGGGTCTGCCATTATTTATGTCGTTGTGATGAAATGTCTGCCTCAGGAAAAATCATCGATGAGTAAAATAAATGAAAGTGGCGGTGTAATCAATGATAATTAAAAATGCAAAGCTGAGAGGGAAAGAGGGGCTTTGGCACCTACTACTAGAAGACGGCAAGTTCCATAAAGTGACGCAGGAACTTGGAGATATTGAAGGCAAAGAAATAATAGATGTGAATGGTTCTCTGGTTCTTCCACCGTTCATTGAGCCGCATATCCATTTGGATACAACGTTAACAGCGGGTGAACCGGAGTGGAATATCAGTGGGACCTTGTTCGAAGGGATTCAAAGATGGTCGCAGCGAAAAGAAACTTTGACAAGGGACGATGTGAAAACAAGAGCGAAAACAGCGCTAAAATGGCAAATTGCTCAAGGGATTCAGCACGTCCGTACACATGTAGATGTAACTGATCCAGAGCTCACAGCCCTGCAAGCGATGCTGGAAGTAAAGGAAGAATTGGCATCCTTCGTAGATATTCAGCTTGTTGCGTTTCCGCAAGAGGGTATCCTTTCCTATCCGAATGGGGTTGAGTTGCTTGAGGAATCATTGAAAATGGGCGCAGATGTAGTCGGTGGTATCCCTCATTTTGAATTTACGAGAGAATATGGTGTGGATTCATTAAAAACAGTTTTTGACCTCGCTGAAAAGTATGACCGATTAGTTGACATTCATTGCGATGAAATCGATGATGAACAATCACGCTTTGTTGAGGTTGTCGCAAAAGAGGCATACGAACGTGGAATCGGTACGCGTACAACAGCGAGTCATACAACGGCAATGGGCTCTTACAATGATGCCTATACGTATAAATTATTCCGTCTGTTAAAGCTTTCTTCCATTAATTTTGTATCGAACCCACTAGTGAATATTCACCTTCAAGGGCGATTTGATACGTACCCAAAAAGAAGAGGTCTGACACGGGTAAAAGAGCTGCAGGAAGCTGGGCTAAATGTCTGCTTTGGCCACGACGATATTTTTGACCCATGGTATCCGCTGGGAACAGGAAATATGCTTCAAGTCTTGCATATGGGCATCCATGCCTCCCAATTAATGGGCTATGAGCAAATTGTCAATTCCATTGATTTAATCACGAAAAACAGTGCCAAAACATTGCACATTGAAGAGGCTTACGGAATTGAGGAAGGCAAACCAGCTAATTTCATTGTCTTGTCTGCAGAAAATGAATATGAAGCCATTCGTAAGCAAGCAGTCGTTACGCATTCCTTTAGAAATGGAAAGCAAATTGCCAAAACAAAACCAAGTCAAACAACAATCACTTTTGATCAGACGGAAGAGAACGTTAATTTTAATAGGTAGAAAACAATTAAGCGCAGCCTTAATAGGGTTGCGCTTTTTTTACTGGCACTACAGAATAGAAAGGCTTCTCAAAGTGATTATAATCTAGGTCTAGGTAAATGAAGCATGTACTGTAGCTTAGCCGCATGTTTAAACAGAAGCATCTCTAAGTCTCTGCTAATCTGATGGGATGCACCACGTCCTGGAGCAGCAGGGTGAGGAACGTTTATTATACCAATCGTTCTGCTATGTAGCTTACCTACATACAGACGAACAGATTTTGTTTCATCAAGCAATGAAGGAGTTTCGTCTAGTACATTTTTATTGAGGTAATGAAAGTTATCCCCGGTTCCTAATACAATCATGATTTTAGGGGCCAGTATCCCTAATTCTTTCTTAAGAATAGAATGACAGTTTTCCCACATAGCTTGTGATGGCTGACTCCGATCTCCAATTGGCGAACACTTCACATGATTGGTAAAAGCAATCCAATCATAGGCATCAACGTGAGATAAATCTGGGAAGGTCAGTGGGTCATCATCATTTACAAAATTTAAGATTGTTTGAGAAGCATATAGTCCGATTCGATGCCACAATACAGTACCTGCATACCCTGGATGGTTGAAGGTAACCTTAATTTTTCCCTTAGCCATCTCTTCCCTAGCTTGAGGGATCAATTTTGGATAAAATTCAAGACCACCAGCCTCGTAAGGGTTAATTCCAATAACAGCTATGCGGAAAGTATTATACTTTGTTCCAATCCAAGGAAGGGAGACATGAGACCAGTGTATGTTGCCTTGATCTAATGGTTTTCTATACTCGTTACCCTGCCAACATTCTTGATGATGACCACAAGTCTCACATAAGGGTAAAGGAGTGTTATTTGATACAACCCCAAGACCTGCATACATTTGCAATAAGTGATGTGGCATGTTTACGGTCCGTTCCCAATCCGAAATATCTGTGTCCCAACTTAATAACTTATCACGCCCATCTACATGCCTAACAGAATAGTCTATACTCATAGGATCTAATGAGTAGTCGGAAAATCTCCAGCCTCTTGTTTCCATCCACATATGAAATCGGGCGATATCGCTTTCTTGAATGAACTTTGGATTACTTAGTGTATGATTCATAATTCCAAGCACCCAGTACATTTCGTTTCACCTCTAAAATAAGTATTGAATTGTCTTACGATCATATTGGCTATATAGTTTCGGAAACAAAGAATGCCCGGAACTTGGTGAGCGGAATGTAGCTAGTTCAAAAAATCAGCAAAAAACCCACGTAAGCATCATAGCTTTTACGTGGGTTAGATGTTGTGCAACTAGTTTTAGACTCTAGCTGCCCATATTTCAATTTCTATTTTTATTTCTGGTAATCCTAATTCGGAAAGATAACCAATTGTCATTGCCGGATAATCACTCCCGAACAATTCCGCCCATTTTGCATAAAGATAATCCCAATCGATTTTTTCGGTAGCCCATATGTTTACTTTGATAATATGTTCTGCTGTTAATTCCTCTGAGTGTAATACGGTTTGAATATTGTTAAAAGTATTCTCGATTTGTTCGTTCATACTATCGGGTAACTTACCATTCTGATCTGCCCCGATTTGACCAGAAGTCACATACAGCTCTGCATTTCGTGGAATTTTTGTAATATGCGTGTAGTTACCTACTGGGCTATGCATACCTGCTGGGTTCTTCCTAATGATTTTTGCATTTTCCATTTTACATTACCTCGCAATCTAAAGTTTTCTGCCATCTTTCCTATTCATTTTTGGACAGACTTCTCCCGTAAAAATGAATCCTAGAAAAAAACAGCAGTAGAGTAGCCATATCCAAAAGATAGACAGCGTAGAGACTTTTTCTTCATGGATGGACTACTCCTTTCTGTAGATACGAAGTGAACGGTATTAATAGAATTGTAGCCAAAATAATAGGTAGAGTCAAAATGTATGGATCGATGACGATTTACGTGCTCAAGACTGAAGGGACGGCTTCACATGAAGCCAGATCAGTATTCAGCGTATGGATAACATGATCATGATCGGCGGAGGCAGTCAGGAGTTCATCGTTACTGTTGAGTCAAACACTGCGATTCATAACCTTCTCAGTTCAACGGAGGAAGAAGAGGAGGAAATGGTTGAGCTTACCGTAGGGGGACAAGCCTGTGAATTTCCCCAGCAGTACATCGTAAGCATAGAGCTAGTTGAATTTGCACTCCTGCAATTATTGACGGATACATCCGCCGACCTGCACTGGGAAATTACCAGAAAATAAGTAATATAGGCTAAGTTGAGACGCAATCTCCCCTTTTATTTATAATTTTTACAAGATGTAATTCAAGTTACAGAAATAAAGCCGCCGAAATAATAAACTATGTATAGAAAAAGCTTACTGCTAAAAAGCAGGATGAGAGGAAGTTGGCGGCGAATGAGCATGAAGAAAAAGATCGTATCTGTTGGCGGTGTTTTTATTGTAGGTGTACTTTTCGGTTCGGCCCTCATGTATAACGATTCGTTCTACCATACGGTTAATAACGCACTAGGCAAAGGTGCAACGCAGAATTCAATCGGAGTATCTGGCAATCAGGGCGGAGTAGAGACAATTAGCGTGAGTGGCGTGGATCTTGAAACGGCTATTATGGCTGTTCAATCGGAACGAGCAAAACAGATGGAACAGCAGTTACGGGATCAAATCAAAGCAGTACAGGATAGAAACGATCAGTTAACTAAATTAAATGATGCTCAGTCCAAGCTGAGTGACTTACAGGCAGACTTACAAGCTGATGCAAAAACAGATCAAGGTATAAAGGACGATCAGAAAGAAGTCTTGAGAAAAGCAATGGAAGAAGTCGGGCTTAACACAAAGCTGCCGGAAAATAAAGACGAGCTTGATGCATTAAGATCGCAATTAAAAAGTCAAATCGACGCTCAATCGAATTCACAACAGATGGATATGCTTCGCTTGCAAAGTTTGAGTAATAAACGAAACGAAGCATTCGACACTATGACAGACTTCATCAAGAAGATGCAGGATTCCAGAAACAGCATTATTGGTAATATGAGATAAGGGAAGTTGAGTAGATGTCCTCTGCAGACGTTTTTTCTTTCTTGCATGATCACCCTCTGTTGCGTGGTATCCCCGAGGATGAGCTGCGGATTGCGGCCAGTTCTATTCGATCCATAGATTTTATAGATGGTCAATCGCTCCTTGTTGAAGGAGAAATTGGTACGGAATGTTATTTTATTCGTACTGGTAACGTACAGGTCTCATCGCGCAATTTGGTCGGGAACTCGATGCTGCTGGCAGAGCTCGGACCGGGGGCGTTGGTTGGTGAAATCGGGTTGCTGCAAAACGAGCGCAGGACAGCTCGGGTAACAGCCATTGGCGACGTTTCGGCTTTGTGCTTGGATCGTCAGTTATTCGAGTCATTTGCTGAAAGCAGCCCACTGTTCCATGAGAGCATGCTGCAAACTGTTCGCATTCGCATGATCCATCGGAAGCTTCGCAACGCTACGATCTGGTCGGTCATTCCGGACTCGGAGCTTCGCGGTCTGGCGGAAGTAACGTCAGTCCGAAAAGTTGCGAAAGGTGAAATCATTGTGGCAGCGGGAGCACTTGCCGATCAATTTTACATGGTCAGCAAGGGCAGATTGGAAGCCTGCGGGAGAAGAAAAAAGACGGCTCTACTCGAAGGCGATTTTTTCGGGGAAGCAGTGCTATTAACCGATACTCCTTCAGAGGTCACAATTACGGCAACGGAGGACAGTGAATTATTGGTGATGGGGAAAAGCGAATTTCTGTTTGTGCTGAGATACTACGTCCCAATACAGAAGCAGTTTATGGAGATTCTCCGTATCCGGACTCCACACCTGATTTCCAAAGTTAAATATGATTTTGGGGCCCCTGTTTCTGAGGTACGCAATTCCAGCCTGGCGAAAGCCAGGGAGCACTGGATTGACGTACTTCTTTGGCTTGGAGGAGGATTCATTGCACTGTCCCTGCTTGCTTTGTTCCTGAACAATAGCTGGCTAAATATCGTGGTTTTAATTGTAGGAGGACTGGTGGGCCCGGCTACGTTCGTTACTTATATTCGAGATCACCAGTTGTTGGGTTTTCGACAGTCGCGATTAAGCTTGATTTTCGCGGGTTCCGCTATTTTTGCGGCTCCCGTAGCGTGGCTTTTGGAACGAATGTGGCTAATCGGCATCGACAGCAGCAGCTTGGATTTCGCGCAGTTTAGATTGCCGCTTTATGTTTCATTGATCGAGGAAAGTGTTAAGCTTCTCGTGGGCATCGCGCTTGTTCGAACAAAGAAGGTACAATTTCTGATGGATGCAGTCGTATTCGGAGCAGCAGCAGGCATGGGATTTGCCGCGGTAGAGAGCATGATCTACGGCTGGTCGCATATGGAAGAAGCATCCTCGGTCGGAATGTTATCCGTTCTCTGGATCAGGGCCTTATTGTCGCCTTTTGGTCATGGAGCGTGGACGGCAATTGCGGCAGCAGGATTCTGGATCGGTGTAGCGTCAAAGCAGTCGAAAGCCTTTGGCAACGCACGTGCCGTATACAAGGTTGGAAGTGCGATCCTCCTGTTTCTTATCGTTATCGGCTTGCATACACTATGGGATTTCCATTTTGCCAATGGTTGGGCAAAGGTTGGGATGATGGTGGTTATCGGTTGCATCGATATCATCTTGTTATATGTCCTGATCCGTATCGGCAGAAGAGAAGAGATTCAAACCTTTTCGAATATGAATCCTTATGTACAAGAGCAGCTGCGCCATCCCGATCCGGAAGATACCACTACTGGTGAGCTGCATTGCAGCGGCTGCGGTACCTTATCACCGAGGAGTAGCCGATATTGTGCTCGTTGCGGGCATGCTTTGAGAATCAAATAAGTGGATCTTGGCAATGAAAACCCAAGAAATTACGTTTTTACAAATGGTGAGTAGTACGGTAGTAAAGTTTACTTTTGGTGGTGAGATCAATGAGTAGATTGAATCACAGCGGCTTCTATAAACTTAAATTTTTCCTAGCACCAGAAGAATTTAAAAGTGTGTTAAAACTCTTTGAGCAAAAACAAGCACAATTTCGTCTTACTAATCAAGCGAGCACACAGCATGGTTACGATCAGGTGTATGAGGGCTACCAAACTTATTACCGGTATTTTACATCGCAAGAAAAGCCGGATTACCACCCTTTCTTTGTATACTCTATTTCTCTAACTTTTGGTGATGAACGTTCTGGGTTTTTTGTCAGAAATGAAAGTATCAGCTTTCCACATCTCGGACAATGGGCAGAAGATGAATTGCCGTATATCATGCTTTCTCTCCCCAAAGGTTTCCAAATTGATTTAGAAGATGAAAAAGGGCAGTATTATATTTATGAAGATATTCGGGAGCATCAGCCGTTAACGTATGTATTTTTTGATGAGGTCGCGAGCTATACCAAAAAGATCACAAAGCCGCTTCGTTTTTCGTCACATGTAGCAGATGCCCTGCAAGAGCAAAAACAACCCGTTCGTATTAGCAAAGACGCTGCGAAAGACATGATGAACTCGTGGGTCTTTAAGAAATACGAGCTTGTTATGAATACGAAGTAGGATGCTTTAAGGAAAGCCTTCATTTTCGCGTAAAAAGGGGAAGAACCAACATGTCTAAAACTATCGTTGAGAAGCTGAACCTGCAAAAATATCAAAAAACGGCTGTCTTGAACACACCAGTAGGCGAAGACAGCTTAGCTGTGCTTACAGATGCTGATCATGAACTGAAAGACGTACAGTATGACATGATCTTTGCTTTTGTACTGGACATGGAGTCTCTGCAGGCGCTTGTGAAAAAGGTAATCGATCAAAGCTATTTGCTGGAGGGAGGGTATCTGTACGTTGCTTATCCCAAGAAAGGCAATAAAGTCTATCCGACTTATATCCATCGGGATGAGTTATTTGATGGAGTAGGATCTGACGAGGATGGCTATGTGGGGACAAGCAGTATCAAATTTAATCGAATGGTCGGCATGAACGAAGTATTTACGGTTGTCGGTTTTAAAAATGAGAAAAAGAAGGCAGCCAAAGCTTCCTCGAAACCAAGTCAATGCGTCGTTGACTATATTCCCTTTGTGCCGAAAATAGAGGATGATTTGCGTGAGGTGCCGAAAGAGCTCGCCTTTTTCCAATCTCTCACGCCAGGGTATCAAAGGGATTGGGCACGGTATGTATACAGTGCTGTGCAAGAAGGAACGAGAGCAAAGCGTCGAGCAGAGATGATTGCCGTTTTGGCTGAAGGTTATAAAACGATGGACCTGTATCGCCGAAGAAAATGATAAGCAAGAGAAACCACTCCATCGTCAGGAGTGGTTTCTTTTTATCCTAAAAGCGCCAACAGCTGCTCAAGACCTTCCTTCAGAGGAGGCTGCGCTTTCTTGGTCGCTTTTGCAAGCTTGTCCGCACTTCCGAAAATTCGATGGACCACCAGCTCGCGTTCATAGCTTTCTTTGCCTTTTAGCACCTGGACAAGCGCATCTGCAAGCTCGGTACTGTCGATCGCGATATTTTTGACACGCTTCCCTTCCTCGTTACCACCGAGTAAGATCGAGACGATTGTCGGCATATGCGCTGCTTTTACGCCATGAGCTTCAATAAATGCCTCCGCGTAATTGTCCTGCGCCAATTGATGCTCCGAATCAACCAGCTCCATATAGCGGCAAACCAATGGAAAGTAAGCGTCACTGTACAACCCAAGGCCAAATACGGCGTAGGTGCCTGGCATCACTGATTTTTCACCCGGTTCTACATCACCGTACCACGCGAACTCTTCCATAGCTATCTCGGCATACTCTGCAATTTTAGGGAACAGGGCTGGAAACTTGAGTGCATTTGCAAAAAACTGATGCAGCTTGGATTTCGCTAAATTTTTCATCGGTAATAAATGCTTTTGGCTGCTTTTCAGCTTGAGCTTGTAGCCTTTGGGGAAATCCTGCCGCAAAAGGCTGATTATATAATCCAATGCTTCCTCGTACGCCTTCTCCTCTTCAGAGAGGATTCGGATATCAATCGTCTGCGTAACGTCATTGTTACTGCATTCGACTAGCTCTCCCCGATGTTTACTCGTGAATTTTCCACTGCCCACTTTTAAATAATCTTCTGCTCGTTTGGAACCCAGCTGGACGGCGAGCTCCAGATATTTCTTGCGGGTATCCGGCTGGGTGATTCCGACCTGTAAAGCCACATAGAGGAAGAACTCTATCTCCCCGGGATCAACTGCTTGACGCTCCGGCTGCTCCTTTATAATCCACTCGTACCCATAATCACCAGGACGAACAAAATGCTTGGGCAGAAAATAATCCTGTGCCCAGCTATTGAAGGCGGAGGTATAATGACCGACCCACTCCGTTTTACGTTTTTGGTTCGTATGCAGCTTGTCGGAAAGACGCCGCACTAATGGATCGATTTCCTTCTCTTCCTGTTTCATCAGGTCAGGATTGATCAAGTGCCGAGCGAAGAAGAACATGTCATTTTCATTGGGCAGCACGGGTGGATAGGGGATAATCTTGGTTTGAATAAAATACTCTAGTGATTTTTGGAGCAAAATAAGCTTGGACTCATGCAGTAGCTGGCGATGCAGACTCAGTTTGGATTGTTCCCGTTCAAATTCAAATACGACTTCAAATTTGTAATCAAAAAAACGGGGACCGAGTTCATCCGAGCGGAAAAGGGTATCTACACGCTGACATAAAGCGGGAAAGAACTCCTCGGTTAGCATCTCATCGGTTAATTCCGAGATGTAAGGACCAGCGTTGCTTTTATATGAGCTGTCGCTCCAAGAAAAGGGTTCATAAATATCGATATGAATATCCCCATCTGCCCAGTTAAATTTCCCTTTTCTCCAAGCGACACGAAGATAATCCTTAATTCCTGCCTGTAAGCGGCTTTGGTTCTTCAGAGCATTTATTCGTTGGCTTTCTTTTGCGTAAATCTCAGTGATTTCTTTCCAAACATCATCCAGAAAAGCTTCTACAGCCTGATTCAATGCTCGATCCTCCTATTTAATTAATTTTTTTCCTAATAATTGTAAGGTTTTGTAATCGGGAATCATAGTGTCAAAAGACTGATTCCGTATGGTCAGGGAAATTTCGACAAATGATAAGGGGAAAACGGGAAGCCGGGAGTTGAGTATTTTTGAAACCCACAAAAGGTTGTAATCCCGCTAGTAGTAAGGCTCAACCATTGATTTTACGCATTTTTAGGACCTTGCTTGAATTGTGACAGCTTAATTACAATAGTGTGTCATTACTGAAATTTGTCGGCTAATTAATAGCACATTTCTATCAATATATAGCAAATATTTTATTCTACAGATAAAAGTGTTACACTATATACAGGTTGTAATTATTCCAGAAAAGGTGTGTACTAGGTAGCACCCTGACTTGCAACGGGGCCAGATCAGGAGCCGCCTGCATCTTTTCTCCAAATACCAGCGAGTTAGGACGGTAAAAATGAGTAACAGACAAAATCAAACAGACGTTATCTTAATTGGTGCCGGAATCATGAGTGCGACTCTAGGGTCACTGCTGAAGGAATTAGTACCAGACTGGAAAATTACAGTGTTTGAGAAGCTTTCAAAAGCAGGAGAGGAAAGCTCTAACGAATGGAACAATGCGGGGACGGGACATGCTGCGCTCTGTGAGCTGAACTACACAACCGAGAAGTCGGATGGTTCCGTGGACATCAGCAAAGCAATTAAAATCAATGAACAGTTCCAGGTTTCCATGCAGTTTTGGTCCTACCTTGTAAACAACAAGCTGATTAGTAATCCGAATGAATTTATTATGCCATTGCCTCATATGAGCTTGGTACAAGGGGAAAAGGATGTTTCGTTCTTAAAGAAGCGGTTTGAAGCAATGTCAGGTAATCCACTCTTTCAAGGGATGGAATTCTCTGAAGACCCAGAGAAGCTGATGGAATGGCTTCCGCTTGTAATGACAGATCGTACATCGAATGAGCCAATCGCTGCAACAAAAATTGACACTGGAACGGATGTCAATTTCGGTGCGTTGACACGCATGCTGTTTGACCACCTGCAGAAGAAAGATGTTGAAGTAAACTACGAGCATTGTGTTGATAATATTAAACGTATGGGCGATGGCGCTTGGGAATTAAAAGTGAAAAATCTCACTAACGGAAGCGTTGAACGCCATACAGCTAAATTTGTCTTTATCGGTGGTGGAGGCGGAAGCTTGCATTTGCTGCAAAAATCCGGTATTCCTGAAGGAAAGCATATCGGGGGTTTCCCAGTAAGCGGAATCTTTATGGTCTGTAAAAACCAGGATATTGTCGAGCAGCACCATGCAAAAGTATATGGTAAAGCTAAAGTTGGTGCTCCGCCAATGTCTGTTCCGCATCTGGACACACGCTATATCGATAACAAAAAATCGTTACTATTTGGCCCGTTTGCCGGTTTTTCTCCAAAGTTCTTAAAAACAGGCTCTATGCTTGATTTAGTCACTTCTGTAAAGCCGAACAATGTTTTGACGATGTTGGCGGCAGGGGCAAAAGAAATGTCACTGACGAAATACCTGATCCAGCAAGTTATGCTATCGAAAGAACAGCGCATGGAAGAGCTGCGCGAGTTTATCCCGAACGCGAAAAGCGAGGATTGGGATTTGGTTGTAGCGGGTCAGCGTGTACAAGTTATCAAGGATACAGAAGCAGGCGGCAAAGGAACGCTTCAATTTGGTACTGAAGTTATTACTGCCAGCGATGGCTCGATTGCAGCGTTGCTGGGTGCGTCACCAGGTGCTTCTACAGCTGTTTCCGTCATGCTTGAGGTAATGAAAAAGTGCTTCCCACAACATATAAACGAGTGGGAACCGAAAATAAAAGAAATGATTCCATCTTATGGCGTATCACTTCTGGAGAACCCAGAGCTGTTAGAAGAAGTTCATGCTACAACATCGAAGGTACTTGGTTTGAAAAGCGAACCTGCCCTCATCAACTAAACAGCCTCTCAAAATAGTCATCAAAAGTAGATCGTAAATAAGTAGCGTCCGGTAATCCGGGCGCTTTTTATTTTGCTTTCGGAAAAGCTTATTGGGTCACAAGTACCATTTTTTAATGACTTGTTCCAGACCCAAAGGAATATTTTTGAAATTGTGGAATGACTAAAGAGATTTTCATTGCCTTTAGAGTGAATCTCCCGGGACTCGAATCCAGTAATCGTCTGTTGGGCGGGGATGTTGGGGGGAAGCGAATACAGGAGGAGTAATCATGTACATGGTGTCACAGCCAAAGTCATTGTCCCGCGACCAAAACCAAATGCTTGCGGAGGAAGAATTCACGGTTTATCCGCCTGGTTACCTCCATTTTTTGCAGCAGTTCGGGGAAGGGACGTATAGAGGGTGGATGAATGTTCAGTTACCGGATACTGAGGTGCTTAAACCTTTTGCCGAGTACGATTTATGGGAGCACGACGCGGACAGCCCGATTACAGAGCAACAGATCGGACAGTGTGTAGCGATAGGCACAACAGTTGACGGTGACTTTTTGGCGGTGCATCCCCAGACGGCTCAGCTGATCTGGTTGCCCCGGCATGAGGAGTATTTGCGGGCGATTACGTTGCAGGAGCGGGAGCAGGAAGACGATGGGTCGTACGCCAAGGTGCTGGACGAAATCTATCGTCAAGTATATGGACGAGACTTTGAGGAGGCCGCCTATTATGAAACATGGACGGGTTCTCAAAGCCATGTTTTTTTGCGCTTGCCGCCGAAACAGGGGCATGTTTCTCATGTTTCTCTGCCGGAGCTGGCCGAAAAGTGCCGAGGAGTTTATTCTCCTGACTTTTCTATAGAAACACAATATACATGCAAACTGTTCTACCGGCAGCTGGGCGGGTATATCCGATTTAATTATGCCAACAAACAAGAAGTGGCTGTCATGTATGAACAGGATGCTCAACAGGAGTTTGCCGTTATGGAGCAATGGCTCTTATCAAATGGGTGCGAAGCATATCCTGCATAATAAAAGCTGGTTTTAGTAGAGGTGAAAAGCTTTGGAGAATGATTATAAAGAAATCGATGCCGTGCTAGAGAAGATGCAAGAGGTATTAGCGGCGATGCGTGAACAGGATCCCGATTTTTACGCAAAGTATCCGATGCAGCTGATTACCGAAGCAGAGGAGCAGGCCATACAAGTCGTTACGGAACAATGGCGTCTGCCCAATGAATACGTGTACTTTTTAATGCACTATGTTCCTGAAATGGTTAGCTGGGGCACGGACGAATATATCAATCTTGATATCTACGGGGCCAAGGATCTGCAGCAAGGTCAATTGGGATACAATTTTAATCCTGTTACAAATGAAGTTATAACAGAATGGCCGAATGACTATCTGGTTATTGCCTCGGATGAGGGTGACCCTTATTGTATTGATCTATCCAGAGGAGATACTGTCATTTATACTGCCGAGCATGGGACGGGCACGTGGGATTTTTCCATTGCCTATGACAACCTCGTTGAGTTTCTGCATAGTGTTCTGCGACCGCGTGAGTATGATTCGGAGTGGGAAAGCACTGACGAAGAATACGAGTACTACAACGTTTTTATCACAGGAGCGGGCAGCGATAAGATCAAAACACTGTTGTTTATCAAAAAAACGTTCTCTTGTGATTATTCGCAAGCGAAAGCGTATTTAGAAGAGGTGCCTTTGCTCGTTTTCAAGGGGATTAGTCAGGTTGCCGCGAAAATCGAGGACGAGCTAAAGAGCATCGGTGCGGATTATGAAATGCGCAAAATCAGTTTCGGTGAGTTTATTTCACAGTCTGCGAAGAAGTAGAGCCTGTAAGGGTGGGAAATCCCTTATCAAGGTACATAGGCACCTACTACCTCGAATTTTTGCTCGTCGTCTATCGTCATATATTTCACTTCAACGGTGTTGCCTTTTTGAAAGGCAGGAATATGCACGATGGGAATGACGGTCTTTACCACGGTATGGAGTACAAGACCATCCTGCTTTGTGACTGTCAGATCAAGTAATACCTCTGGATTATCGTCGATTCGTACATTTGTTTGCTGAATCGAGTTGATAACGGCTTGTGCGGAAGTGCCCTCGGTGAGGATCGTCCTGCGCTGTGATTGCTTCTGTTTCTGGGTTCGCAAAGTCCTGAAGACGAATGTGAGCGTCAGTGATGCCGAGAGTAGTGAGCAAATGACGATTACGACAATGATGGTAGTCAAATCGTATACACCTCGCTTCAGTTGGTAAACGAAAGAAACGGTCTGCTTACTGTTGCATATGGAAATAAAAGGGTGGCTAATCTGATCAGTAGTTTATCACATTGAAAACCATTTGTACTGAGACTTTTGTTCCCAAAATAAAGGTTTTATTCAAGAAAATGAAAACTTCACTCAGGGCATACAAATATGTCAGGGCAGGTAGTATTCACCTTTCATAAAGATGGAGGAGTTGTAGCATATGAATAAGGACTCTATGGATTATCAGTCGGAGCTGTCTATGGACTTGGAGGAAAAACTAAAGCCGTTTCTGTTGATTGAGCATGATAGTGGCAGTACGTCCGTCATTTTGAATGTTGGTACTTATAAGCATGAGGTTTTTCAAATGAGAGAGGAGGAAGGATTTGAAGGCAACGGTTACGATTGGGGCTCACTGGCAGCCGTTTTTATACAGGAGCGCATGCCTCAGCTGGTCGATGTCGTTCGTTTTGATCCTGAAGGGAGCATGTTCTGCGCTTACTCTAATAACAGAGAGGCTTTGAAGCAGTTTGCGATCGGATTTAAGGATGCGTGTGAGGACGACGCTCTCATCCGAGATTTATTCTCCCGCGCGGAATTGGATTGACGAGGCTGATTGTGATGAAAACACCGATTTATTTGTACAAAGCTGCTGAGAGTCCCGATAAAATAATCGTGCATTATACGAATTTTGGTGATGTCCGAAATGGTGCGATCGCGTTTAGCAAAACTACGGGAAAAGGGCATAGCCGTTTACTGATTCGTGATTGTGAGAGTGTCCTTGAAGTGGATGCAAGAGTGGAAAGCCTGCTTGCTGAATTATGGCAGGAAAACCGTTATCCGCAATCATTTTGCAAGGACGGTTTGTATCTATACAAAATGAGCGATTTGGCGGACGAGGTTGCTTACGCATACACGACAAGCTCTTTTTCAGTAGGCAAGGCTGAGTTTGACAAGACGCGGCTTGAGGCTCGTGAGCTGGTCCCATTAAACACAGACGAGGGGCAAGAGATCCTCCGGCGCGTGACGGAGGATTTGCGAAGCAGGATTGGGAGCGGTCAGACTGTACCAGAGCTAGATATGGTGGAAGTGCATGATGAATATCGCGATATTGCCAGCGCAGAGCTAACCGAGGACGACTTGCCGGGAGAGATGGCAGGTTGGGAGAGCATTACTTGGTTCGCGAAGACATTCGATGAATATGAATCCTTTGAGGAGTGCTTTCAGGCGTCAGACCGGATCGAGCTAGAGAACGAGCGGGGCGACGATTTAGCTGGCTGCTCCCTATGGGATTTACGGGCATTTCTGCTTATGGAGGAGCGGGGGTGTCATCATCGTGGCGACTGGCCCACACCTGAACGTATGCAGCTTATTTATCATGTAATTGATGCCATACGAGAGAAAATCAAGGCATCGATGGATTGAGGCTCCGAAAAAGGGAAGAAAGCAACGAGGTGTTAAACCAGTTGCTTTCTTTCTCCATTACCATACATCAAACTGTTTCGTGTAAATGACAAGCCAATAGAACCTGCAAAAAGTCATCCGGATTATTAAGCTCCAGCTGCAGCAATTCCTCAATCTTTTTCAGCCGATGATAAAGCGTATTTTTATGAATATGCAGCTTCTCCGCTGTTTCGATAACGGATTTATCTGATTTGATATACGTGAAAAGCGTCTTTTCCAAATCGTTGTTTTGGGCTTTCTCCGAGCGAAGCGGAGACAAAATATCATTGGAAAAGCTCTCAATCTCAGCAAAGGGCTGAGTCAAAAACAAGCGATTGATTCCGATTTTTTTATAGCTCATGATCCCTGTTTTTTTGCGATTGATCATATAGGAAAGGGATTTGCTCGCTTCATCATAGCATTTGGCGATGGAATGAATCCCTTCATAGGACGTACTTACCCCTGCGTGGAGTAGTGTTTCTTCCCGGTCTTCCCAATCTGGCAGCTGTGATTGAAGACCTCCTATTACTTCGTCGATTTCATTCGGAGCATTCGTTGAAAACAGGATCGTTACTTTGTTGTGGAGCCCAAAAATCAGCGTTCCTTTTTCGTGAGTGTGCCGTTTCATTCTGGAAATGAGCCGATGAATGACGGCTTCTAACGCTTGCAAATCCGTATACGATGCGACTTCCAGTACGAGGACGGAAAAAAATGCTTTGGGATGCAGTCCTAGCGATTCACCAGCTTCCTCCAGCAAGCGCGGATCCTTGTATTGCAGCAAGTCATTGAATAGCTCCTGTGTTTTTTTATAGTAAACCTCTTCCTGTGTTTTCCGTTTTGTCAGCTCCAAAGCCAGGACGTAACTGGCTTGTTCGATGGTCATTTGATCATGGGAGGATATCGGAGTGACAAGAGGGATAATGAAGCAGCCGAGTGAGACACGATCTGAAATTATCGGGTAAACGCAGTAGTGAATTTCGTTTTGGTTGCGATCCACGACATTCATATAAAAAGGCTTTTTCCTGGTGAGGAGAATTCGGGAAAGCTCGTCATTACTAGCGTAGAGAAGATTTAATGCCTTTTTTGGAAAAAGCTCTGAATCTAAATGATCGAAAAAGAAAATTTCCCGGTTGATCATGCGGTTTAACTCATGGATCATGAACTCGACGCTTTTGTTTTGGAGAGAAAATTGCGTTAAGGTCTCATGGATTTCTGCTCTTCGCAAAAGAAGCTTGTTTTTTTCCTCCAGCTGCCTCGTCAGTTCTGAGATTTCCTCCAAGCGTTCATTCGCTTTTTGATAAAGCTTGGCATTGTGGATGGCAATCGCTGCTTGTGCAGCAAAGCCTTCCAAGAGGTGCAAGTGCTCCTCGCTTAGCTTGCCTTCAGCGTCATGCTGCTGCACAGTCATGACACCAATCGCTTTGTCCTCCAGTAAAAGAGGGACGGAAATATGTGATTTCAATTTAGAGCTGTCAATCGCGGCCTGGATATGCCTGAAATTTTCCGGGGAGAGATCGGCCATCGCCTCATAAATTTCCGAGCGGGAATGATAGATGACAGGAGTGCCGTCCCGAAACACTTTTCCGGTAATGGATTCACCACTCTTGACTCTTGTTTCCTCTAGATTGGAGTTAAAGCCAATAGCGGCTCGGGATGTCAGTTCTCCTGCTTGTTTATCATACAGCTGCAGGTAGCCGGCATCGGCAGCGTGAATGACACTGAGGGCTTGGGTAATGATTTTGTTCAACACCTCTTGCGGTTCCAGTGAGGAGGTGATGGAACGAATGCTTTCGATCATGCTGGATAGCTCAGCGTCTTTTGCTTTCATTTTGTTTTCCATTCCGAGGAAAGAACACATGACGTACATGGCTTCAAGCTCTTCTTCAAGAAGGACTACGTCATGACTCCTAAGCAGGAGTAAGACTTGAATATCACCGGGATAAAAAAAGGAAACGAGTGTCTGATCCGTATCGGCTTGAATCTGGAATTTATCGTTGCTTGGCTCAAAGGGAATGGGAGATTCTCTTTTTTCTGTTTCCCCACTCTCATAAAGGAGCTGACCTTTTTGAAGCGAAGTTTCGGAATAATATAGTTGAAAAGGAATCGTGTTGAATTTTTGGTTCAGGAACGAAAATAGTAGCTGATTTTGAAGCATGAAAACACCCCCAGGATAAGACAAGTATACAATATTTCAGGGCGTTTATTGTACGATCGAACATTGAGTAATTATTGTCAGATAGTTTATTATATTCCGCATAGAAACGAGTTCTTGTTCGCGTTGAAGTAACGAAGGATAGGAAAAAGTGGAAATAAATAGAGAGCAGTAGCAGATCTATTTCTTTTTTAAACTGAATTGTTTGAATATTTATTGTTTTTAAAAGGAGGAGCCCGTTGTATGGAAAAGCTTTATGAATTATTGGACCAGGCTTACGGTGAAATGGTAGAAGTGCGCCGGCATTTGCATCAGCATCCAGAGCTTTCTTTTCAGGAAGTGAAAACACCCAAATTTATTGCTGAATATCATGAGAAATTAGGTCATGAGGTTCGCACTGGTGTAGGTGGAGGCGGAGTTGTCGCTACACTGCGCGGCGGAAAGCCGGGACAGACAGTTGCACTGCGCGCCGACTTTGATGCTCTCCCCATCCAGGAGGAGACAGATGTCCCATTTAAGTCTGTAGTAGACGGTGTGATGCATGCTTGCGGACATGACAGTCACACAGCAACACTACTGATTCTGGCTAAAGTGCTGAACAGCATGAAGGATGAAATCGAGGGCAACGTGGTATTCATTCACCAGCACGCAGAGGAAATGCTGCCAGGTGGGGCCATTGCGATGATCGAAGACGGATGCTTAGAAGGTGTCGACGTGATCTTTGGTCAACATATTTGGTCCACGGGCCCTGTTGGAACGATTGAATACCGTCCTGGTCCGGTCATGGCTGCTGCAGACTTTTTCCATGTGAAAATTCAAGGACGTGGTGGACACGGTGCACAGCCGCACAAGACAAAGGACAGTGTCGTGATCGGCGCTCAGCTCGTCGGCAACTTGCAGCAGATTGTGTCCCGTAGAGTCGATCCGCTAGATTCAGCTGTTCTTTCCATCGGTTCCTTCGAAGCGAAAAATGCACCAAACGTCATCGCTGATACTGCCAAGCTTTCGGGTACAGTGAGAACCTTCAAGGAAACCACTCGCGCTGAGGTTGAGCAGGAAATCGAACGAATTATTAAAGGGACGTGCCTAGCCGGCGATGTTGAATACGAGTTTGAGTATATTAAAGGCTACCCGGCAACCGTCAATCCGAAAGAAGAGATGGAGTTTGTGGCCAAGCTCGCTGAAACCGTACCTGGTGTAACAGCTGTCAACGAATGTGAGCCGCAAATGGGTGGGGAAGACTTCGCGTACTATTTGCAGCATGTGAAGGGAGCATTCTTCTTTACTGGTGCGCAGAACCCGGAATTGAATGCCGTCTATCCGCACCATCACCCGAAATTCAATATTGATGAAAAAGGTATGTTAATTGCTGCGAAAACGTTGGGACTGGCTACATTGACGTACCTGAAGGAAAATAAATAATCGACGATCTCACATCACGTATAAAGGTGCTTGCTCCCTGGTAAGGTGTTTCAATGACCGGAGAGCAGGTGCCTACATTTATAGTATTACTGAAACGAAAACAGCCTAGTAAAGAAAGAATGTGATACGTATGTCTCAAATGCTTGCTTTAGTCATTCTTGTTGGTATTTTATTTATCGGAGATTGGGTTGCGGTTCGGACAAAAGCCTGGGTACCCTCTATCTTTGTCTGTGCAGTCCTGTTTCTCTTTGGTTATTGGACATTCTTTCCGAAAGACATTGTAGCAGTGTCAGGTGTACCGCCAGTCGTTGCGACGATGATGATGTACTTGTTAATTACGAATATGGGTACGCTCTTATCTACTCAGGAACTAAAAAGACAGTGGAAGACCATTATCATTGCCTTGTCAGGTATTTTGGGAATTATCGCTATTTTATTTGGTATCGGTACGTTTTTATTCGGTTATGAAACAATCGTGGTTGCCATCCCGCCATTGGTAGGGGGAGTAGTGTCTGCCCTCATCATGTCAGAGGGAGCCAAAGAAGCGGGGCTTATCTCGCTTTCCGTATTTGCCATCGTCATTTACGTGATGCAGGGATTTGCAGGATACCCGATTACGTCGATCATGCTGAAGAAAGAAGGCAAAAGACTTCTCGAGCAGTATCGCAGCCAAAAGCTGACGACAGCAAGCACGGAAATCGCTGCTACGGCTGAGAATACAGAGTCTGGTCTTACCTTATTTAAAAACATGCCAGCGAAGTACAACACCGATTTCTTTAAATTTTTCCGACTGGCATTGGTCGCGTATCTGGCTTATCTCGTTTCGACTCTGCTGGCGCCAATCGTGACAGTCAGCCCGTTCGTTCTCTGCTTGTTGTTCGGGGTTATTGCCAAGAGCATCGGATTTTTGGAAAAGCAGGTTCTGCAACGAGCAAATGGTTTCGGTTTTGCCCTCATGGCGCTGATGCTCTTCATTTTCGACGGATTGAAGCAGGCGACACCGGCTATGATGCTTGAGATCATTTATCCGCTTGTCGGTTGTATCGTTTTAGGTGTCATCGGGATGTATCTGTTCTCCTTGGTCGCTGGAAAGCTGTTAAAAACGAGTAAGGAAATGGCGTTTGCTGTATCGTTGACCGCTTTGTACGGCTTCCCGGCTGACTATATCATTACCGACGAAGTGATCAAGTCATTGACTGAGGATGAAAAAGAGAGAGAAATGCTGACGAGCCATATGCTGCCGCCGATGCTGGTGGGTGGATTTATCACTGTTACGATTGTTTCCGTTATTTTGGCTGGGATATTTGTTGGGTTTTTGTAGGAAGAAAGCAAAAAGACGTGTACTGGAGCTTGATAGATTGCTCCGGTCACGTCTTTTTTGTATTCTACTAGACAAACGACTTTACACACTTGAGAGGGAAAGATTATTGTTTTAGAAACTATTAAAAAAACTAAAACTACTAAAACCACCTACAGGGAGGTTACATTAAGCAATGAAACCCATCACTATATTAATCGCAGACGATGAGGCGGAGATTGCCGAACTGATTGCCTTGCATGTACAAAAAGAAGGCTACCATACGATCATCGCATCAGACGGAAAAGAAGCAGTGCAAGCGGTTCAAACCCATTCGATTGACCTCGCGATACTAGACATCATGATGCCAAATCTGAATGGATATGAAGCGACCCAACTCATCCGCGCCAAGCACAATATGCCGATCATCTTTTTAAGCGCCAAAGCATCCGATCTGGATAAAATTTCGGGACTGGTCATGGGAGCAGATGATTATATGACCAAGCCGTTCAATCCGCTGGAATTAATGGCACGCGTCAATGCGCAGCTGCGTCGTTACAAGCAGCTCAATCAACCGGCAGCAGCAGTGGACAATAAGGTACTGGAGACAGGCGGACTCGCGATTTATCCCGATCAGCGTATCGTCACCATGTACGGTGAAACGATCGAGCTGACGCCAAAAGAATTTGATATTTTGTACCTGCTGGCGAGCTATCCGAAGAAGGTGTTCAGTGCCGAAAACATATTTGAGCATGTGTGGGGCGAGGCGTACTATGAGGGCTGCAATACGGTCATGGTGCATATTCGAACCTTGCGTAAAAAGCTTGGCGAGGAAAAGGCCAAAAACAAAGTCATAAAAACAGTCTGGGGCGTGGGGTATTCGTTTAATGGCTAAAATCATACGAAGCTTTCGCTTTAAAATGATCTCGCTCCTCGGGCTTAGCATGCTCTTTTCAGGTATCATCACTTACTCGCTCTATAAAGTTCTTCAGCTTTACTACCGTTCACAAGTGAAGTGGGAAAACCCGTTGAGACCCTTCCGCTATTTCATCCGCGAAGTTGGGGATATCAACTTCTTTTTGATCTTTTTCATCCCACTGGCCATTTTGTTTTTCTTTCTTTTCACCAAACGATACGCCACCTATTTTCAAGAGATTTCAACAGGAATTCATCATCTGGCAAATGGGGATTTCACCAAAAACGTAGAAATATCCGCCGATGACGAGTTTGGGGATATTGCTAAAGACGTGAATCTGGCAAGCCAGAAATTGCAGGAGGCAGTACAAAGAGGAGATTTTGCAGAGAGCAGCAAGGATCAGCTTATTTTGAATTTGGCGCATGATTTGCGTACACCACTGACCTCGGTGATCGGGTATTTGGACCTCATCTTGCGTGACAAGCAGATGAGCGCGGACCAAATCAGGCATTATACGACGATTGCGTATACCAAGTCTCAGCGTCTGGAAAAGCTGATCGATGAACTGTTCGAAATCACTCGAATGAACTACGGTATGATCACCATTGAGCGAGAAGTCATCGACCTCGGCGAACTACTCAGCCAGCTTAGCGAAGAGCTGTACCCAGCGTTTGAAAAGAATCGATTAGAAGCAAGACTTCACGTGACATCCCAACTGTTTATTCGTGGAGATGGCGAGCTGCTGGCACGCGTATTCGAGAATTTCCTGACCAATGCGATTCGATACGGGCAGGACGGCAGGTTTGTTGATATCAACGGCTATCGGGAAGGCGACGAGGTCGTTGTTCAGGTTGTCAATTACGGCAACCAGATCCCGGAAGAAGAGCTGCCACATCTGTTTGAAATGTTTTATACGGGCGACCAGGCGCGTACTCACCAGGGAGGAAGCACAGGACTTGGGTTGTTCATCGCCAAAAATATCGTGGAGCAGCATCAAGGAACAGTATCTGCCCAAAGTGATGTAATCCGAACGCTTTTTGAAGTGCGATTGCCAGTAGAATCTATGTAACAGACGAGATACAGCAGCCAGAACAATTGCTGATTTTAGAAAAATTTTATATTTACCCCACTTTTTCTTTTAAAAGTTTTTCCTACCCTGTTTACGTGACGAGCTAGGGAGGAAACTGTAATGAAAAAGTGGGGTTGTTTGTTTTTCATCTTGCTTTTGGTGGTCGGCTATAAGGTTGTGGAGCCATTCGCATGGGGAGGACAGAAGCAGCAAGAGGGAAGCAATCAAGAGCAAGCAAGATCAGATCAGAACTACAAAACAATCAGCGTTGAAACAGACCAGATATACAAAGGAAATTTATTGTTAGTCAACAAAGACTATCCCGTTCATCAAGAGGGAGTAGCATCCGATGTAGTCAATTTGGTCAGGCATAATTACTTGATTGATGGTTATGCGTTGAATGACGGTAGCATTGAATTGTCAGAGAAAGTAGCAGAGTCCTTTTTGGAGATGGTCCAGGCAGCAAGTGCGGATGATGTGAACCATTTTATGATAAATAGCGGCTATCGGGGTTTTGAAGAGCAAAGAATGCTCTATGAAAAAATGGGGTCCGACTATGCTTTGCCAGAAGGCTATAGCGAGCATAATCTCGGTCTGTCTTTGGACATCGGATCCACACAAATGAAGATGGATCAGGCGCCAGAAGGAAAGTGGCTGAAGAAAAACGCTTGGAAATATGGATTTATTTTGCGCTATCCCGAGGATAAGGTAGCGATTACGGGCATTCAGTACGAGCCTTGGCACTATCGCTATCTCGGCTTGCCGCACAGCGCGATCATACAGGAGAAAAACTTTACGCTGGAGGAGTACCTCGATTACTTGAAAGAGGTGAAAGAGACGACAGTGACTGCCCTGGGTGAGAGCTATCGCATTTTTTATTACCCAGTAGTACAGGACACCATGATCCAGGTACCCGCGAATCGCAAATACGTGATTTCCGGAGACAATCGGGAAGGGGTCATTGTGACCGTATATCCGTGATGAAAAACGTTGCCTTTTTGAATCGGGCAGGGAGGAATTTATGATGAAAAAGCACTGGTGGATCGTGCTCGGTGCAGGGGTGCTGGCAATCGGTCTTAGTGGAGGCTATGTGTTTCAATCAGGCGATGCGCTTCGTCAAGGGGTTCCGGTCATGCTGACAGCGGCAGTAACGGCAGATATGGAAAGCACGATTCTCACATCGGGAATCGTCAAAGTGAGCAATGAGCACACCCTGTTTGCGAATAGCTCTGGTGATCTACGCAATTATTCCATCCAAGACGGCGATAAAGTCAGCAAGGGACAGGTCATCGGCAACATTGATACATCGGACGTAAGCAATCAAATTATGGATATCGAAGCGCAAATCGCGATTCAGCAGGCTAATATTGCCCGATTGTCCAAAAGTGTGGAGCCGGAGGAAATCACCAAGCTTCAGGAGGAACTGGCACAGGATGAGCGCGATCATCAGACTGCCCTACAGCATTTTGAGCGTACACAATCGCTGTTTTCTTCGGGAGTGTCTACGCAGCTGGATGTAGAGCAAGCGAAGCAAAAGCTGCTGACAGCAGAATCAAAGGTAAAGGTCACCAAGCAAAACCTCTTGTTGAAGCAAAAAGGACCAGACAAGACCGAAATCCAATCGTATGAAGCACAAATACAGAAGCTGAATCTGGAAAAAGCCAAATACGAAAAACAGCGGGTCCAAAGCAGTATCGTTTCTCCTATCGACGGGACGGTGCTCTCCACCAAAGTGAAAAGAGGAAAAGTGCTGAGTAAAGGCGAGGAAATTCTCACGATTGGTGATACTGACAGCTTGATTGTCGAGGCTGAGGTAGGCGAATCCGATCTGCGAAAAATAAAAGTCGGTCAGGAAGCGGTCGTTACAGGTATTTCACTGGGGGGAGAACAGCTGAGCGGCAAGGTGTCACGGATCTCTCCGATAGCGGTAACGACCCAAGGGTCAGAGGGCGAAAAGACGCGGGTTACGGTCATCGTTGATCTAGACACAACCATTGAATCTTTGAAGCCAGGCTTTCATGTAGACGTAGACATCGTTTTGCAAAAAGAAGCCAATGCTGTGCAAGTACCGAGCGAGTGTGTCATTACGGATCAAGATGGCTCGACATTCGTCTGGATCGCGGAAAATGGCAGGGCAAAGAAAAAAACCGTGACAACAGGCATCGAAAATGAGCTTTCTGTCCAAATCAAAAGCGGCTTGGATGGAACGGAAGAGCTGATTGCCAATCCGCCGGAATCGTTGCAGGAAAATGAACCTGTCTTCCTGGGTCCGTCCGCTTGAGATCAAGGAGGAGGGGAGGATACCTATGCTGCACATTGAGGGATTAACCAAGCAGTACAAGACGGATGAAGTAGAATTGTTTGCTCTGAAAAATATCAATGTCCACGTTTCCAAAGGCGAATTCGTAGCAATCGTAGGCCCATCTGGGTCAGGGAAATCAACGTTCATGAACATGCTAGGCTGTCTGGATCGGCCAACCTCTGGCTCTTATGTTTTGGACGGAATCGAAGTCACCCGGTTAAAAGACAAGGAACTCGCTGGCGTACGCAATCAAAAAATTGGCTTTGTGTTCCAATCCTTTAACCTGCTGCCACGCGCTACTTCCCTGCGAAATGTCGAGATCCCGATGCTGTACGCCGGTGTAGGGATGGCAGAAAGGAAAAAAAGAGCAACCGCTGCATTGCAACGGGTTGGTCTCGGGCAGCGTATGGGACATAAGCCGTCACAGCTTTCAGGTGGTCAAAGACAACGGGTCGCTATTGCCAGAGCATTGGTCAACCAGCCTGCCATTGTGCTGGCAGATGAGCCGACGGGTAATCTGGATAGTCGCTCAAGTATGGAGGTTATGACGATCTTTCAGGAATTGCATGCACAAGGGGTAACGATCCTGCTGGTCACACATGAAGCTGATATTGCCCAGCATGCTGAGCGGGTCATCACGTTTAAAGACGGTTGCATCATCAAAGACGAGCAAGTAGAATGCCGTTTGTTTGCGACAGCTTCCGAAGAGGTGATTCTGACATGAATCTACTGGAGAGCCTACGCTCTGCCCTCGACGGCATTGGCGCCAACAAGCTTCGTGCCAGCCTGACGATGTCTGGAATCATCATCGGAATAACGTCTGTCATCGCTGTCATGACACTCGGCAATGGCAGTCAACAGGCCTACACCGATCAACTGGACAAAATGGGAGCGACGACGTTTAGTGTATATTACAACTGGGACGTCAGACTGGGGAGCAAAACTACTGATTTAACGGTTGAGGATGCGGATGCACTCCCGCAGCTTTCACCTTATATCGATGCAGCTGTGCCGTTTTTCCCCAATTACGGAACGATTCAAGGGTCGAAAAAGGAACAAGATGCGAGAGTGCAAGGCACCAATGGAGACTTGCTTAAAATTAAACCGAATCTAACCCTTGTCAAAGGAAGATTTTTTACCAGGCAGGAAGTCAAAGAGGCCAAGCGTGTTATCGTTTTGGATCAGGAATTGGCGCAGGGTCTGTTTGGGAATGAAGATCCGATAGGCAAAAGAGTTACGTTTAAGATGGCTGCGGCAATCGTAATCGGAGTAGTCAAGGAAGATAAGCTCTCGTTTGATCAAGGGGGAGCAATGACTGCGTACATGCCGATTACGTATATGCAAAATGTTAACGGAACAAAGTACATTTCAAACATGTCGGTGAAAGCGTCATCCAAAGCGACAATCCAGGCAGCAAAGGACCAGACGATCCAATATTTAAACCGCAAGCATGAGCGCGAAAATTATTACCAAATTGAAAGTATTGAGGATTCACTAGTGGGTCTTGATAGCTTTTCCGGGACGCTTACGACGACCTTCAGCGTCGCTGCCGGGATTGCACTGCTTGTTGGCGGAATCGGGGTCATGAATATCATGCTTGTATCCGTTACGGAGCGGACCAGAGAAATCGGCATTCGCAAGGCTTTAGGCGCACGTCACAGAGACATTTTGCTGCAGTTTTTGATCGAATCCGTCATCGTCTGTCTGATCGGTGGCACGCTCGGAATACTATGTGGGATCGGCACTGCCTCCTTCGCGTCGCAATACGTCGATGTACCGCCGCTGGTTTCGTGGGACAGCATCCTCATTGCGTTTGGCTTTTCCAGTGCGATTGGTATTTTCTTTGGACTATATCCGGCGAGCAAGGCAGCCAGACTGAATCCGATTGAAGCTCTGCGGTATGAATAAGATGCTTACTGAAAATCTTACGTCGATCTTAGGCGTAAGGTTTTTTGTGCGGTTTCGTAAGCGGGCAAGAGACTAGCGGTTTCCTCCCGGTATTTGTTGAATCCGGCAATTATGGAAAGCAGTCAATTTCCATGCACCATTTTGCTTTACAAGCACATTTGTATTAATCGATCCTCTGTCGTCAGGATCGTTAGCTGAATCATCCAAGCGGGCTTCTCCAATCGCATGAACGATGGCTACATCCGCTGCAAGGAAACGAGGCTTTAGCTCGGAAGAAGCATTATAAACCAGAGTGGAGCCTTTAAGCGGACCGTTGAATAACCATTGATGGACTTCAGCGATTTGTTTTCGTCCTTTTAAATGCTGTCCCATAAAAGTCACGTAATCAGCATCCTCCGTAAAGCAGTCGCCATAAGCTGTTCCATCGCCACTATTCCAAGCGTCGACTAGTTTTGTGAATAGAGCATGGATGGCCATCAGATCTTTTTGATTTGTCATGAGATTCAATCCCTTCTTTTTCAAATGATGGGGGCAGACTTTGAGATGTGTTATACTGTTGCTGATGTTAAATCTTAATCAAAAAAGTATCTTGATTTATTTTATATCTTGATTCATTAAGGTATTTATATCATAAGCGGGAGGTTCCCTTATGTCAATAGACGATTTACCATCTGCTTTTTCTAACCTCACGTCGCCCCAGCAGGCGTTGCTTCAAGAATTACGTCAAAACAGTACGCGTGCTGTGATGCTGCATGAGCTTATTTCAGAAAAATTGGGCCTGAATGCAACGGACCATAAATGTCTCGATTTCCTCAATCGTACGGGCCCGGTAACCGCAGGCCAGCTGGCGCAATTAACAGGACTGACAACGGGAGCGGTTACGAGTGTCATCGATCGACTGGAAAAGGCAGGCTATGTAGTCAGGGATAAAGATCCCAACGACCGCAGACGTGTTGTTGTCAAAGCATCACCGGAAAATGCTGGGCAGATAGCCCCCCTGTTTGAATCTGTCATGCAAGCTACGATTCAGATCATGTCTCAGTACAACGAGCAGGAGACGCTTCTGATTCTTGGATTTATGAAGCAGTGTAATGATATGACCTTAGCCGAAATGAACAAAATGAAACAAAGTAAATCGTAGCGATACGGTCTTCTTGCGAATGGAATGAGTGATTTGCAGAAGGTATTGAAAGGGTGTAATGAATGAGTAAAACACTTGTATTGGCGGAAAAGCCTTCCGTCGGGCGAGATATCGCAAAAGTATTGCAGTGTCACAAAAAAGGAAACGGATTTTTCGAAGGAGATAAATATATTGTTACGTGGGCACTGGGCCATCTCGTCACGCTGGCCGATCCGGAAGTCTATGGCCAGCAATTCAGCACGTGGAAAATCGAGGATTTGCCGATCATGCCGTCCCCACTAAAGCTGGTGGTCATCAAGGAGAGCAACAAGCAGTTTCATACGGTGAAACAGCAAATGAGACGAAATGATGTAAAAGAAATCGTGATTGCAACAGATGCTGGTCGTGAGGGAGAGCTTGTCGCTCGCTGGATTATTGAGCTGGTGCATGTAAATAAGCCGATCAAGCGTCTCTGGATTTCGTCGGTAACGGATAAGGCGATCAAGGAAGGCTTCCGCAACCTAAAGGACGGCAAGGCCTATGAAAATTTGTACGCCTCCGCTGCTGCCCGTGCTGAGGCAGACTGGCTGGTCGGCATCAATGCGACACGTGCGCTTACAGTTAAGCATAATGCTCAATTATCCTGTGGTCGTGTGCAGACACCGACATTGGCGATTGTTGCGCAAAGAGAAGAAGAAATTCGCCGCTTTACGCCAAAACCGTTTTATGGACTGTCTGCCATGGCACAGGGACAGATCAAGCTCCAATGGCAGGATCAGCAAACCAAGGACTTCAGAACGTTTTCCAAAGACAAGGCGGACCAACTGCTGACATCACTTCAACACGTCAAAACCGCCGAGGTTATCGAGGTTAGCAAGGCTCATAAAAAAACCTTTGCCCCGCAGCTGTACGATTTGACCGAGCTGCAAAGGGATGCCAACAAAATGTTTGGCTATTCCGCAAAAGAAACATTATCGATTATGCAAGGCTTGTATGAGCATCACAAGGTAGTGACGTACCCGCGGACAGACTCTCGCTATCTTTCTGCCGACATCGTGGAGACATTGCCAGAGCGAATCAAGGCTGTGCAAATGAAGCCATACGCGCCCATCGCTGCCAAGCTGCTGCGAGCGCCGATTAGAGTGAACAAATCGTTCGTGGACGATAGCAAGGTATCCGATCACCATGCGATCATACCGACAGAGCAATCCGTTTTTCTGGGTGATCTGAACGATCGGGAACGAAAGATTTTTGATCTTGTCGTGAAGCGTTTCCTGGCTGTTCTGCTGCCTCCTTTTGAGTATGAGCAGACGACTGTTCAGGTGAAGATCGGAAGTGAGCTGTTCCTTGCAAAAGGCAAAACGGTCCTCGCCCAAGGCTGGAAGGAAGCGTACGACCACGATGTGGAGGACGAGGATACAAAGGATGGCGTAGCCGAACAGCTATTGCCAGCGCTTGCAAAAGGCGATCGTCTGCCCATCACCGCTGTTTCCCAAACCAAAGGCGAGACGAAGCCACCGGAGCCTTTTACAGAGGCAGGTCTTTTGTCAGCGATGGAGAATCCGGCGAAATACATGGCTGGAGAAAGCAAAGAGCTGATCAAAACCATTGGAGAAACGGGCGGACTCGGGACAGTTGCGACCCGTGCGGATGTCATCGAAAAGCTGTTCAACAGCTTCCTGTTCGAGAAGCGAGGCAAGCATATTTTCGTCACCGCAAAAGGCAAGCAGCTATTAGAGCTGGTTCCAGATGAAATGCAGTCGCCAACCTTGACGGCGCAGTGGGAACAAAAGCTGGGGGCTATTGCAAAAGGGAGCTTGAACAAGCAGACCTTTATCGGGGAAATGAAAACGTACGCCAAAGCAGTAGTCAATGAGATCAAGAACAGCGACAAATCATTCCGCCATGACAACCTGACCAGAAGCAGATGCCCGGAGTGTAACAAGTTTTTGCTGGAGGTAAACGGAAAGCGTGGCAAAATGCTCGTTTGCCAGGATCGGGAGTGTGGCTACCGCAAAGGCGTCGCGAAGCAGACCAATGCCAGATGTCCGCAGTGCCACAAAAGGCTGGAGCTGCGCGGCGAGGGGGAAGGACAAACCTTTGTCTGCGTATGTGGGCATCGGGAGAAGCTGAGCACCTTCCAGCAGCGACGGGACAAGGAAAAGGGCAGCAAGGTTTCCAAAAAAGAAGTCGCCAAGTTCTTGAAGGGACAAGATAAGGATACAGGCGATGGCTTGAACTCGGCTCTGAAGGATGCGCTGGCCAAGTTCAAGTTTGATGAATAGAAAATAATCGTGACATGGCAACACCCCAAGGCTTTGAACAAGCTTTGGGGTGTTTTTTGTTTTATACATTCGCCTGCACCATCTGCAAAAACTGCTGCAATCCTTTGGACAGCCATCGTTCCTTGTGGTAACAGGCATATATATAGCGTTCTTGCTCCGGTGGCGGGAGGGGAGCACATGCGAGTATGTGATTGTTCACCTCTTCCGTTACCGCCTGTCTGGACAGGAACGAGATGCTATTTCCGATCATTAGCGCCCGTTTAATCGACTCTAGAGAATCTAGCTCCATGCAGTAATGCAGGTTCAGTTTGTGAGCAGACGCCCACTTGGTTGTCATTTGACTCGTTGTTGAATTCGTACCGTGAAAAATGAAGGGCTCCTCCACAATATCGATGACATCTATGCTGCTCATGCTGGCAAATCGATGGCTCGCCGAGTAGACAATCACCAGCTCGTCATCACTCAGCGGCTGAATGTGCAGCTTGGGTTCATCGAACGGCTGGGAGGAAATAAATCCGAGATCGATCTGGTGATCCAGGAGTAGTTGTTGAATGACAGGAGCGGGCTTGATCATCATTTTCACGGACACACCGGGATATTCACGGCTGAATTGGCTAATCACTTGTGGCAGCATGTACGTTCCCGGTACATAGCTCGCGCCGATGGTAATCGTTCCACGCCGTGCCTCTCGATATTCAAGCAGCACGCGCTCCGTTTCCTGTGACAGAGCAGTGATTTTGGAAGCATAATGCTGAAGAGCTTTGCCAGCCTCCGTCAGTAAAATCACACCTCCGCGCTGCTCAAACAAGCGTACTCCGTAGTTTTCCTCCAGACTTTTCATATGAAAGGTCACCGTAGGCTGCTTGATCCCCATCACTTCAGCGACAGTAGATACCTTTTTATATTTGGATAAGAGCATGACGATTTCCAGCTTCGTTATATTCATGGCGCGTTCACCTCACAAGTATCTTCCTGATTCCCCTGAACTTTTCGCCCCTATTATAGAGAAAATCTATGAGAACAAATAGATCATAATAGAAAATTTAACGATGATAAGACAAAAGGTTAACAATAGCAAAAAACTTCTGCCGTACACTCATAGTAGATTCGCAAACAGGAAGGATTGCAGGTATGGATCTAATCGTAAAGCAACTAACCAAGTCCTTTGGAGCCATGCAAGCGCTCCAGCCACTTGATCTGCATATTCGTTCAGGGGAATTTACGACATTGCTCGGTCCGTCCGGTTGCGGCAAGACTACGTTGCTGAGAATGATTGCCGGATTGGAAATGCCAGATAGCGGCGAAATTTGGCTCGACGATGAGTGCGTGTTTTCCTCAGAGAAAGGGGTGTTCAAGCCCGTACATAAACGTGGGCTGGGCATGGTGTTTCAAGACTTCGCACTTTGGCCGCATTTGACCGTGTACGAAAATGTCGCCTTTGGATTGAAAGCGGCAAAGCAAACAAACGGCATGCGGGAGCGAGTGATGGACGCGATTGAGGCTGTGCGTCTGCAAGGTCTGGAGCAGCGCTACCCCAGTCAGCTCTCCGGTGGTCAGCAGCAGCGAGTCGCTTTTGCCAGAGCGATTGCGGTGGAGCCAAAGCTGATTTTGTTTGACGAGCCACTGAGCGCGCTAGATGCTCTGTTGCGAGATGAGATGCGGGCAGAACTGTTGCATCTGGTGCAATCACGGGGCCTTACCGCGATCTACGTTACGCATGATCAGCTGGAAGCGATGTCGATGTCAGACCTCATTTTGGTCATGCAGGCGGGCAAGGTGCTGCAAAAAGGAGCGCCAGAGACGATCTATCATCGTCCAGCCGAACCATTCGTAGCGAGGTTTGTAGGGAAATCCAACTGGATTGAGCCAGATGAGCTGATGATTCGACCGGAGAGACTGCGCTGGACAGGTCGCCCGGGAGATTTGAGCTGGTCGACTGAGGTGAAAAGGGTGAGCTACTTGGGAGATCGGTATGACATCACGCTGGAGCTTGAGGATGGGACCGTATGGGTCGCTTACCATGACCAGCGCTTACGGGTAGGAGATCGTGCCATTGTATATGCGTCATCAAATGAAATTCATTCGATTCAACCAATAAAGGAGGCAGTTAACGTATGAAAGCTTCAAAAAAGATGGGGCGTGTAAGTAAGTCCGTACTTATGACCATGACGATGAGTCTCACATTGCTCGTAACGGCATGTGGAAGCAGCACAACTGGCAGCACCGCCAGCAGCAATGCACCAAAGGAAACGCAAACCACTACACAGACAGCTCCGGCACCAGCTCCTGCTACGGAAGCAGCAAAACCGAAATCGGACAAGCTGACCGTTTATGTGGCTGGCCCAGGTAAGATGGCTGCCAAGATCAAGGAAGACTTCGAAGCCAAAACAGGTGTGAAGGTCGAGCAATTCGATGGCACTACAGGTAAAATCCTTGCTCGTCTGGAAGCAGAGAAAAGCAACCCGGTTGCTGACGTCGTAATCCTCGCGTCCTGGCCATCTGGAATCGCACTCAAGGAACAGGGACTGACCCAAAGCTACGAGGGTGCACAGAATGTGGACAAGCTCTATGACACATGGGTGGACAAGGAAAAGCATTTGTTCGGCTACAGTGCATCTGCTCTGGGCATCACCTACAATACAAAGCTGGTTAGTAAGCCGCCTGTCGAATGGGCTGATTTGGCTAAGCCGGAATGGAAAGGCGTAGTCAATATTCCAGACCCGTCCTTGTCGGGATCTGCACTCGATTTTATCTCCGGTTATTTGAATGAGCACGGAGATGGCGGCTGGACGCTGTTTAAATCGTTGAAATCGAACAACGTGGCGATGGCTGGTGCTAACAAAGAGGCACTCGATCCTGTCATTACAGGTGCAAAAAGCGTTGTAATGGCTGGTGTCGATTACATGGCATACGAAGCGATGGCAAAAGGCGAGCATGTCAACATCATGTACCCGGAAAGCGGTACAGTAATTAACCCGCGCCCGGCTATGATCATGAAGGATGCGAAAAATCTGGAGAATGCAAAGCTGTTTATGGACTATTTGCTCTCTGATGAAGCACAAAAGGTCGTTGCAGACAACTATCTGCTGCCTGGTCGTGCGGATATTCCGGCACATGAAAGCCGTAGCCAAGTAAAAGACATCAAGCTGCTGAAATATGACTGGAACTGGATGACAGAAAAAGGTCCTGCGATCACTTCTGAGTTTTTGGGGATTTATAAATAAAACACGGGAGTTATTATGAAGACTTCTACAAGAAAAAACCTGTCGTGGGGTGTGACGCTGGCACTTGTGCTGATGACATTGCTTGTCGTCGTGCCCCTGCTTTTTATTTTGCTGGAGAGCGTCACCCCGAATGATCAGCTGAATCTGCTGGCACCGCTCCAGGTGATACTCGATTCCGAGCTAAACGTGGTGCTGACGAATTCCATCCTTCTCGGCTTTTGGGTTGTAGGTGGCGCCTCCCTATTGGCGCTGCCGATGGCATTTTTAACAGCGAAAACGAGCTTGGCCAAGCATAAATGGCTGGATGTCGTGCTGATTATTCCGTTTATGACGCCGCCGTATATTGGGGCGATGGGCTGGATGCTGTTTATGCAGCGCCGTGGCTTTTTGGAGCAGATGCTCCCACTGACGGAAGAGTGGACGCCATACTTTTTTTCCTTGTTCGGAATGGTTACGATTATGAGCCTGCATTTGTTCCCGTTTCTGTATTTGATTTTGCGCAATTCGCTGCGTCGCATCGGGGCAGGTTACGAGGAAGCCGGTGCTGTGTACGGAGGCGGGTTTGTCTATCGTTTCCGCAAAATCATTGTCCCGCTGCTGCTCGGCAGTTATGCGATGGGGGCCCTTCTCGTCTTTGTTAAAACGATTGCGGAGTTTGGTACGCCAGCTACTTTTGGACGCAAAATTGGTTATCACGTCTTAACGAGTGAAATTCACCGATTTACGTCCAGCTGGCCGATTGATTTCAGCAAAGCGACTGCGCTTGCTTCCGTTTTATTGGCTACCTGCCTTATGTTTTGGTATGTACAAAATTTGATTTCGCGCCGCTATGACTATCAGACGCTGGGTGGCAAAGGCTCCAAGCTGAAAATCATTCAACTCAAAGGCAGGGGACTGGCTGCTGCATGGGGTTATATCGTCTTTTTGCTGGCGACCTCTATTGGCATCCCGTATTTCTCGATTGTGGTTGCGTCGCTGCAAAAGCTGCGCGGGGATGGCCTGAGCTGGGGAAATTTCACGCTAGAGCATTATGGAAAGCTGCTCACATGGGGTTCTCCAGGCATGGAAGCTTTGGTAAACAGTCTTGGACTCGCCTTGATCACAGCTACAATCTCAGTGGTTGTCGGAACTTTTTTGGCGATGCAAATCAAGCACACGAATCGTGCTTCTGAAAAGGTGACAGATGTATTCAGCCTGTTGCCGAATACCGTTCCTGGAATTGTCACGGTGGTCGGACTGATTTTGTTATGGAACGCCCCGTGGATGCCGATCAAAATCTACAACACGTATGGGATGGTCGTGCTCACGTATGTGGTGCTTTTCATACCGTACACGGTGCAATACGTAAAATCCGGCTATCAACAAATCGATGCTTCCTTGACCAATGCGGGACGCGTATTTGGCGGGACCCCTTGGTATACGTTTCGCAGAGTCATACTGCCGCTGCTTGTGCCGAGCATGCTGGCAGGCTGGATGATGACGTTTACGATCTCCATTCGTGAATTGGTCGCATCTTTACTTATTTTACCGCCGTCGATGAAGGTTTCGGCTACGTATATTTACGCGCAGTTTGAGCAGGGCGAGGTTTCACTTGGGATGGCAATGGCTGTCATTTCCGTTGGACTTACAACAATTGTGCTGGCTGTGATGAACTATCGAGGCGCTGACAGGACGTGATGTAATGTTTCAGGTTGAGGTTTGGGGCGGTGCAGGTGAGCATGGCCGCTCATGTTACTACGTCCAGTTTGAACAGCTAGCTGTACTGCTGGATTGTGGTGTGAAAAAGGGACAAGAAGAGATGTATCCTCTGCTGGATGCTGCCAAGGCTGGCGAGCTGAGCTGCGTTTTTTTGTCTCATGCGCATGAAGATCACTCCATGGCGATACCGCTACTGTATCGTGATGGGTATACAGGGGTAGTTTGGACGACGCGCTCCACTGCACAGCAGCTCGACAACTATTTTGCTAGCTGGCAAAAATTTGTGCAGGATGCCGGGTACGAGCTGCTTTATACAAAGGAACATATAGAGCAAGTGCGTTACCGGTTTGTAGAGGACATGGCAGCGCCTGGACAATGGTTTACGATTGAGCCAGGGCTTGAGGCGTGCTGGGGTCCCAGCGGACATTTGGCAGGTTCGATTTGGCTTTTGCTCAAAAACGACGGTAAAACGCTTTTTTACTCAGGCGACTACAGTCCGGATTCCAAGCTGCTTATTTCGGATTTACCCAGTCCAGAGTATGTGCACGACCTTCCATTTGCGATCTTGGATGCAGCCTACGCTGATGACGAAACAGAGCAGGAGCAGCTGATAAAAGAGTTCATTGCCACATGCAAGCGAGTGCTAGAGCGGGGCGGACATGTATGGTTGCCAGTGCCGAGGTTTGGCAGAGGGCATGAATTGATCGAAATAGTGGCCGAGGCATTCCCCGATACACAAATCATCTGTGATGAGCGATTGGAGCAAGGATTCCAAGCCTTGTTCAGAGAAGAGCTTTGGCTAAAATCATGGTTGGTAGTGCCATACAAAGAGATGTGGAGCAGCCGTGTACAGGTGCTGAGCCAGGAGCAAATCAGGCAAAAAAGTGTTCGTTCAGACAAGACGATTTTCCTGACGGCTGACCCGATGCTGCAATCGAAAGACGCAGCCAATTTGCTGGAAGCTTTTCAGAGTAATCCAGACAATGCGATCATTTTGACAGGTCACGTCTATCCAGGGACTTGCGCTGCTCGCTTGTTAGCAGAGGAGGAGCCCGGTGTGCAAGTAATTCGCCACCGGTACAAAATTCATCAAGGACTCCCGGAAGTAACAAGGATGCTCGATCAGCTAAAGCCAAAGACGACGCTACTCGTACATTCGCCAAAAGAGAAGACAGATCGATTGCAAGCAAAGCTCGTTGCTCAGGGCTATAAAAATATTCTTGCCTGCATGCCAGGTGATCGGATTGTGATTGACTAAGAAAGCTGCCACTGGCAGCTTTCTTTTTATATGGCTCCATTCATAGTGTATGGAAAAAAGGAGACAGGATAGCTATCGAAGGCAAACAGGTTTTGTTATACTTGTTATTGATAATGATAACCGTTATCAAATAAAAGGGAGGGGGGAATCGATTCGATGAAAAACGAGGCGAATGGATCTGTACATAGAGAAACCCACCGTGAAAAAGGAGAGAGCATATGAACCGATACCAATCGATTGAGCTGGCTGGATGGAAGCTGATCGTTTATTTACCGCCGTCTTATCATGAATCGGACGTCCGGTTCCCTGTAGCTTATGTACAGGACGGGGGCGAGCAGTTTGACCACAATATTAACCAGATCGAAATGCTGTTTCGCGAAGGTCAAATCCCGGAGCTGGTTCTCGTCGGTATTGAGCCCCATAACCGAAACGACGAATATACGCCATGGCCTGCTGCCCCGCTGCTCACAAGCAAGCCACCCTTTGGCGGAAGAGGACGGATTTACGTCGATTGTGTAGCGGACGTCATTAAGCCTCATATCGATGCTACTTACCGTACCAAAACAGACCGGGCGAATACGGCCATTCTCGGAGGATCATTTGGCGGCTTGGTGTCCATGTTTGCCAGCTATTGGCGTCCAGACACGTTTGGAAAAATCGGTATGCTTTCCGCTTCCTTTTGGTATGAAGGAGTTCTGGACTTCTTGCGCGAGCAGTCTTCGCCAGCTAAAGAGCAGTGGCTGTACATGTCCGTTGGAAGCTGTGAGGGCATTTATAAGCGCAATGCCCAGAGACAGATGGTTCGCAATACGCTCGAGGCCCGTGATTTATGGCTGCAAAAAGGGTTTCCAGCAGAGCAGCTATGCTTTGAGCTTGTGGATGGCGGCACACATGATGCGGTATTTATGGCAGAGCGCTTACCCAATGCGTTGAAATGGCTGTTCGAAGGGAAGAAGCTGCTTGCAAAAGGAGAAGAGCAGCCAGATCGCCCTTTCATTCCGGGAACACATTATTTTGATATGACCTCCTCACATTCGGGTCGTAACTACCGTCTCTTCGTCTACGCGCCATCGACATCAGCTCCGTCAGCGGGATATCCGGTTATTTATTCGTTAGACGGCAACGCATCATTTCATTCCCTTGCAGAAGCGATGCGGCTGCAGTCGCGTCATCCTCTGGGAATTGAGCCGGCAGTCATCGTTGGCATCGGGTATGATTCGGATGAACCGATTGTGAGTGAGCAACGATTCTATGATTATACTGAGCTGGCGGACTCTTCTGTTATGCGGGAGCGGCCAGATGGCTCGCCGTGGCCTGCGACTGGTGGCGCCGAGGAGTTTCTTACCTTTATCGAGGACGAACTAAAGCCGGAAATCGAGCGCAAGTATCCCATTGACCGGAATAGACAGGCATTGTTTGGACATTCCCTGGGCGGATGGTTTGCGCTGCACGTGCTTTTTACGCGACCAGAAGCTTTTCGCAGCTATATTGCCGGAAGTCCTTCTGTCTGGTGGAATGACAAAAGCCTTCTTGCCCGCTTGCCCGAGCTGAAAGATCGCCTCCAACAAGGACAAATCGATGCAGAATTAATGATTGCAGTTGGCTCCGAGGAAAAGCAGATGATGGTGGAAAACGCACAGCAGCTGTACACGATGCTGCAGCCTTACGATGGGTACGGTCTGCTTCTCGTATTCGAGCTGTTTGAGGGAGAAGGGCATGTGTCGGTGGTGCACCCGCTGATCAGTCGCTTGCTCCGGTTTATTTTGCAGAGGAAACAAGCATAGCAGGTAGCTAGTATTGCGAAAAACGAACCTTTCACTTGTACTCGATTACAAGGGGGGTTCGTTTTCGGCTTGAAAGGGCGGCAAGGGACAGACAGGAAGAGCGCTAAAGCGTAAAATTGTAAAATAAATCATATATGCTAAAATTAGCAATATCGGATGGAGGTATAAAATCATGTCTAAATTGCCTAACTGCCCAGCATGTCAGTCGGAGTATACGTACGAGCAAGAGAGCATGCTGGTTTGCCCAGAATGTGGCCACGAGTGGAGTTTACAAGCTGATACCGAGACTGGCAGTGATCAAAAGATCGTGAAGGATGCGAACGGAAACATTCTGAGCGATGGTGATACGGTATCGGTAATCAAGGATTTAAAAGTAAAGGGAACCTCGTCAGTCGTAAAAATCGGAACAAAGGTAAAAAATATTCGTTTGGTTGACGGGGATCATGATATAGACTGTAAAATCGATGGCTTTGGAGCAATGAAGTTAAAATCAGAGTTTGTGAAAAAGATATAAACCTAAAGCGAATTCGGGCAAAAAAAGCCACTCCGTTAACTGGAGTGGCTTTTTGCGTATATGATCATCGCTCTCGAACTAACAGCGTAACACTACGTGAACAGATGCTTTTGCAGGACGTCGAGTGCGCGCTTCATTTCCTCGACATCTTCGGGGGAGGCATGTTCGATCAGATTGTAAAATCTGGCCTGAATACCTGCAAATGCCTCATCCATCATAAGCTGTCCTTCTTTGGAGAGCCGGATGTAATGCTTTCGTCGATCTTCGCTGTCTTCTACCTTTTCGATGAGGTGCTTCTCGGCTAGTTTTCTTAGCTCACGGCTCGTATTGGGCATGGAAATATACAGACAGTCGCTGAGCTGACTAGGCGTGACAGGCTGACTGACCGCCAGATGCTCAAGGATGCTGTACTGCATAGGAGTGATCGAGTCTGGCCTCGCGTCTCTGGTTAACTCGTGCGTAACACGATGCAGGGAAGCTGTGAATGCGACAAATTTATAAAATACATCGTTTTGGTCCACATTGAACACCTCTTACTGCCAAGATAACAAACAAATTATCAAATAACAATTATCATTTGATAACTAAAAAACAAGATGGTATGATTTAGTTATCAAATGATAAATAAAGAGGTGCGCATCGTGAAGCTGCTGGTTATTTACACCCATCCGAATCACAAAAGCTTAAGCTATTCCTTTTTGGAAAAGGTCATCAAGGGAAGCCAAGAAAATCCGATCATCGAGGATATACAGGTATTAGATTTGTACGAAGAAGGCTTTAATCCTCTGCTCGTATTTAATGAGGAAAAACGAAGAAGGGATATGCACCGCGATCCTGCGCTGGAGAAATACCGAAGCCAAATCATGTGGGCGGATAAGCTTGTGTTTGTGTACCCGATTTGGTGGGGAAGACCTCCCGCGATGCTTATGGGGTATATCGATCAAATGTTTGCAGCCAATTTTGCCTATAAGGACAACGGCGGACTGCTGCCAGAGGGGCTCCTAAAAGGCAAATCTGTCGTGTGCATTTCGTCCATGATGGGACCAACGCATTATCCTTTGTTTTTCTTGAATAACGCGCACAAAATACTGATGAAAAGAGCCGTATTTCAATACGTAGGGATGAAAAAAGTGAAGTTTTTCGAGTTTGGAAATATGGAGAGTCCAAACGGAAAGCAAGCGGAAAAGCTTGAAAAAGTCTATCGTTATTTCAAAACACTCGCCAGTTAAATGTGCTAGTGAACCCAGTCGACGAGCCTGTCTGACTGGTTTTTTTGTGTTTAACGGTATGAATCATAGAATTTTTCGAAGCCCCCCATAAAGCCGTTCTATTTTACTGTGCCTAAGAAAGCGTAGTAGTTTGAATATAGCGCAAAGAAAAACGAGCTGAAGTGATGGCGCCAAAGTTGTGGGGCATGATGAAGCCAACCACAAGTGAATTTGAAAACGTTGTCACGGCTTATGATCAGTGAAATGGATGGAGGTACATTGTGATTCAAACGAAAGCGAACATTTACAGCACAGTCGAGGAATTACGGGACCTGATTATTCAGGTGAATGATTATATTCACGACAATCCCGAGCTGGGGCATCAAGAGTTCAAGGCAGTTGAGCTGCTAACGAGTACGCTGACGAACCACGGATTTCAAGTTGAAAAAGGAGTAGCTGGCTTGCCGACAGCTTTTACGGCTACGTATCAAAATAAACAAGGTGGTCCTGTGATAGGTCTCTTATGTGAATACGATGCCTTGGAAGGGCTAGGCCATGCATGCGGGCATAATCTTCAGGCTTCATCTATTACGGGCGCGGCAATCGCGCTGCGCAACAATCTGGGCGACTTGCCTGCTACGATTATCGTATACGGAACCCCAGCGGAAGAAACGACGAGTGGAAAAGTTCCGATGGCGGAAGCTGGCTTGTTTGACTGCCTCGATGTTGCCTTAATGATGCATGGCGGAGATCGGACCACCGTAGATGGAAAGTCGCTAGCGATCAACTCTGTAGAGTTTGTTTTTGAAGGAAAGGCTTCCCACGCTGCGGTTGCACCGGAGCAAGGAATAAGCGCCTTGGATGCAGTGCTTCTTACTTTTAATGGTATTGAATACTTGCGGGAGCACGTTCGGGCTGATGTAAAAATACATGGTATAATTACCGATGGCGGAACGGCTCCTAACATTGTTCCAGAGCGTGCTGAAGCGAAATTTCTCATCAGGGCCGCGGACCGCGCCTATCTGGATACCGTTGTGGAGCGGGTGTATAACGTTGCCCGGGGAGCAGCGCTGGCAGTCGGAGCGAAGCTGACTATTCACGAAGGAAAAGCATTGGACAACAAGCTCAATGTACAGCGTTTGAATGATTTGCTGCTGGACAATGCCCGTCAGGCTGGTGCCAGAGAAATTACACCGCCGCGTCAAAGCACAGGCTCAACTGATTTCAGCACAGTTACCCATCGCGTTCCGGGGGCATGCCTGCGCGTTTCTTTTGTCCCGTTTGGCGTCTCGAATCATACACGAGCTTGGGTCGAGGCAGGAAATAGCGAAGATGGACATGCAGCAATTATTGCAGCAGCAAAAGCGATTGCTGGTACCAGCTATGATCTGATCACCCAGCCAGATGTACTCAAGGAGATTCAAAAAGAGTTTTTGGTGGCAAAAGGCAGCAGGTTGCCTTAGAGAAATAAAACAGGGGGAGATTTGTTTGAAAAAACTGATTTCATTCATGCTCGCTTCACTCATGGTTGTTCTTTCTGCTTGTGGGAACAACGCATCTGGGGGAGAGGAAAATGCTGCGGACGGACCCAAGGATTTAGTGGTAGCTCTAGGATCTGAGCCGATTAGCTTGGACCCGCAGGATGCATCTGACGGTATTTCGCTGCATGCTACTGAACTGATTTACGATAAGCTAGTTACCTTCGACAAGGATATGAAAATCATTCCTGAGCTTGCAAAGGAATGGAGTTCATCCGAAGACGGCAAAGCATGGACGTTTACGCTGATCGAGGGAGCCAAGTTCCAAGACGGAACCCCGGTAAATGCAGAGGCTGTCAAAGCGAGCTTCGATCGGATTTTAGATAAGAACAACAAACTGAAAAGACGCTCTCTTTTCGCGGATTTCATCGAGAACGTGTCCATGGACAGCGAGTATAAAGTAACGTTTCATCTGAAGTTCCCGTATGCCCCGATTCTCGCGACGCTAGCTCATCCAAATGGCGGGATTCACAGTCCGAAGAATGTGGCGGATAAAGGAAAAGGAGTCAGCAAGGCCCCTGTCGGGTCAGGTCCTTACAAATTCAAAGAGTGGATTTCCGGTGAAAAGCTGGTTCTAGAAGCCAACCCGGATTATTGGGGCGAAAAGCCAAAATTGAAATCGATTACAATCAAGCCTGTTGTGGAGAACGCTGCCCGTACACTCATGCTGGAAACGGGTGAGGCTGATGTGATTCTCCCAGTGCCTGCAACAGATATTGAACGCTTGAAAAACAGCGATCAGGTAGCCGTCAACATGTACCCGAGCAATCGCAATCTGTACATGGGGATGAATACACAAAAAGCTCCGTTCGACAATGTAAAAGTACGCCAAGCACTGAACTACGCGGTGGACAAGGAAACGATTGTAAAGAAAATCATGATGGGAAATGCCAAGCCGACACAGGCTGCGATTTCCGAATTAACCTGGGGCTTCTCGCCGGCAGGGACGTATGAGTACAATCCGGAAAAAGCGAAGCAGTTGCTCGCCGAAGCTGGAGTCAAGCCGGGAACGCCAATCAAGCTATGGACGCCAGAAGGTCGCTATTTAATGGATCGCCAGCTTTCCGAGTTTGTCCAAGCGAACCTGCAAGCAGTTGGTTTTCAAGTGGAGTTCCGTAAATGGGAATGGGGCGCGTACCAGGATGCCATCGACGATCCTAAATCGGGTTATGATCTGTTTTTGTTGAGCTGGGCGGTTCCAACGAACGATGCAGATTGGGGACTGCGCCCGAACTTCTCCTCAGACGGAACCAATAACAGAACGTTGTTCGCAAATGCTGAATTGGACACATTACTGGACAAAGGCATGAAAACAACGAATGAGGAAGAACGCAAAAAAATCTATGCTGAGGCTCTGCAAATTATTAAAGAAGAAGCACCGTGGATTTTCCTGGTGGAAATGAACCAATTCATCGGTGTGCGCAAAAATGTAGAGGGTGTCTACGGCTCCAATACAGAACGACTGATTTTGCGAGAGGCAGTAAAAAAATAACGAATGGATGAGGCGGGGGATGGATAACCATCCTCTTCCTCTTAGATGAGGAGGCATCCAGTTGTTCAGTTATGTAGTAAAGAGGTTGCTGCAAATGATACCGACTCTGATTGGAGTCTCTATTCTTACATTTTTGATGATTCACGCTGTGCCTGGAGATCCTGCCCGCATGATCGCGGGACCAGAAGCATCCGCCGAAGAAGTGGCCGTTGTCAGGGAAAGCCTGGGGCTGGACCAGCCTTTGTATGTACAGTACGGCAAGTATGTGTCCAATCTGCTTCAGGGAGATTTGGGTACTTCATTGCGTTCCGAGCGTCCTGTTTTGGATGAGATATTGGGGCGTTTTCCGTCGACCATCACTTTGACCGTCATGGCGATTGTTGTCATGGTCGTGATTGGTCTTTTTGCTGGTATCTTTTCAGCTACGAGACCAAATAGCCTCATTGATAACGCGACCATGATGATCTCATTGTTTGGTATTTCCTTGCCAGTCTTTTGGCTGGGTCTCATGCTCATTTTGCTATTTGCGTATTATTTGAACCTGCTCCCATCGGGGGGAAATGACGGCTTCCGCCACTTTATCCTGCCCGCCATCGCTTTGGGGCTGTCCTCTTCTGCGATTCTTGCCCGGCTGACGCGATCCAGCATGCTGGAGGTCATCAATCAGGACTTTGTACGAACGGCGAGAGCAAAGGGTGTAAGGGAAAAGCTTGTCATCTACAAGCACACGTTAAAAAATGCGATGATTCCAATCATTACAATTATTGGACTGGAATTCGGAACATTGCTGGGTGGCGCCGTATTGACCGAAACGGTGTTTTCCATTAACGGATTGGGGCGTTTCATCATTCAATCCATTCAATTTAGGGACTACCCCTCGATTCAGGGAAGCATTTTGTTCGTCGCGGCTATCTTTGTCATCGTCAATCTGATTGTGGATCTCTGTTATGGATTGGTTGATCCGCGCGTGAAATACGATTAGAGGGGAGCACACCATGAGTCAGATGGATTTGGCACTTCAGCAGGATGAGAGCAAGGCAGAACAGACCTATGCCAGCCGTTCACAGTGGAAGCTGATGCTAGGTCGTTTCAAGAAAAACAAGCGTGCGTTGTACGGATTTTGGATGGTGATTCTCTGTTTGCTCGTTGCAGTGCTGGCAAAATGGATTGCTCCATATGATCCGATTGAGCAAAACATGGAGATCATGCTGGAAGGACCGAGCTGGAGTCATCCTTTTGGTACGGACGAGTTTGGGCGGGATATTCTTTCGCGGATCATTCACGGAACCCAAATCTCATTGATGACCGGATTTGTCGGTGTACTGATTGCCGTCGTCATAGGGGTTGCTTTAGGGACAATCTCCGGTTATTTCGGCGGGCTGGCAGACTCATTGATCATGCGCATTATGGATATTTTTATGGCGTTTCCAAGCTTTTTGTTGGCACTTGCCATTGTCAGTGTGCTTGGACCGGGAATGGTGAACGTAATGATTGCGATTGGTATTTTTTCTGTGCCTACGTTTGCCCGCCTATCCCGAAGCTCGGTCATAGCCATCAAGGACAAAGAATATATCGAAGCCGTAAAAGCGATGGGCGGGAGTCACTTTCATATTATCGTCAAGCACGTGATTCCGAACAGCATCGCGCCTATTATCGTCCTGTCCACGATGCGTATCGCTACAGCCATCATTACGGCTGCAGGCTTGAGCTTTCTCGGGATGGGCGCACAGCCGCCGACACCAGAATGGGGCGCCATGCTCAGTACGGGAAGAGAATATTTGAGGGTCGCTCCCCATGTAAGTACCATGCCAGGACTGGCGATTATGTTCCTGGTTTTGGGATTCAACATGCTGGGGGACGGATTACGTGATGCGCTCGACCCCAAGATGAAGCTGTAAATATGTTCGCATCTGTACAGGGGAGGGACTGCGTTGAAACCGACATTACTTGAAATCAAAGGATTGAAAACTTATTTTCAAACAGATGAAGGTGTAGTGCCAGCCGTAGACGGGGTGGATATCACTGTCTATGAAGGAGAGACCGTTGGCATTGTGGGGGAATCGGGCTGCGGCAAAAGCGTTACCTCGTTAACCACGATGAGGCTGACTCCTGGTAAAGTCGTCGACGGCTCCATTACATTTCAGGGACGAGATCTTCTCGCCTTATCGGATGAGGAAATCCGAAAAGTGCGGGGCAATGAGATGGCGATGATTTTTCAGGAGCCGATGACCTCACTGAACCCGGTTTTCACGATCGGTCAGCAAATTGGGGAAGCCGTAGAAATCCATATGCAATACAACAAACAGCAAGCCAGACAAAGAACGATCGAGATGCTCAAGCTGGTCGGTATTCCTCGTGCCGAGCAGATCGTAGACGAGTATCCCCATCAGTTGTCTGGTGGGATGAGGCAGCGTGTCATGATTGCCATGGCGATGTCTTGCAATCCGAAGCTATTAATTGCAGATGAGCCCACGACAGCACTAGATGTCACGATTCAAGCGCAGATTCTCGATTTGATGAGAGAATTAAAGGAAAAGCACAATACGGCAATTATGATGATCACCCACGATCTCGGAGTCGTGGCAGAAATGTGTGATCGCGTCGTTGTCATGTATGCCGGTAAAGTCGTCGAGGAAGCCGATGTTGTCACCTTATTTACCAATCCGAAGCATCCGTATACACAAGGCTTGATGAAGTCGATTCCTCGCTTGGATGGAACAGAGCAGCGTTTGTACTCCATAAAAGGAAGCGTACCGATACCAGGAAGCTTGCGAAAAGGCTGTACGTTTGCTCCGCGCTGCGAATACGCCACAGACATTTGCAGGGAAGGCGTTCCTGAGCTGGTAAAAGTCGAAGAAGGGCATTCCTGCAGATGTTGGCTCTACGAGGCGAAGGAGGATCAGTGATGACGAAAACACCTCTAATAGAAGTCAGGAATTTGAAAAAGTATTACCCAATCAGAAAAGGACTCTTAAAGCGAGTCGTCAATCATGTGAAAGCGGTAGATGGACTGGATTTTACTATCTATAAAGGAGAGACCCTGGGGCTTGTGGGAGAGAGCGGCTGTGGAAAGTCGACAACAGGGAGGACTATTCTGCAGCTGCTTCAGCCTACTGAGGGCGAGGTCATTTATGAAGGTAAAAATCTGGTCGGCATGCGCCACGGCGAGCTGCGCAAATTGAGAAAAAGCATGCAAATGGTGTTTCAGGACCCGTATGCCTCTCTTGATCCCCGACTGACGGTAGGACAAATCATCGCGGAGCCGATCGAAATTCATAGTCTGTACTCCGGAAAGGAAAAGGATCGCCGCGTCGATGAGCTGCTGCATGTCGTGGGACTAAATAGCTACCACGCCAAGCGGCATCCGCATGAATTCAGTGGTGGTCAGCGGCAGCGAATCGGGATTGCTCGGGCGCTGGCATTAGAGCCAAAGCTGATTGTAGCAGATGAACCCGTCTCTGCCCTCGATGTTTCGATTCAGTCACAGGTTATTAATCTGCTACAAGATTTGCAGGGGCAGTTTGGGCTGACATACTTGTTTATTGCCCACGATTTGAGTGTAGTCAAACATATTAGTGACCGGGTCGGAGTCATGTATTTGGGCAGGCTAGTTGAGCTGGCGGATAAAAACGAGCTGTACGATTCTCCTTTGCATCCGTATACCAAGGCACTTCTGTCTGCGGTTCCTGTGCCTGACCCGTTGGCAAAAAGAGAACGTATCGTGCTCCAGGGAGATGTACCCAGTCCGGCAAATCCGCCACAGGGCTGCACGTTTCATCCGCGCTGTGCAGAATGCATGGACATTTGCCGAACAGAAAGACCGAAATGGAAGAATATAGACGGGCATTATGTTGCGTGCCATCTCTATTAGCGATGTTTGACAGGAAGAGAAGAAGACCGAGTGTGCCTGATAAGTAGGCTACTCGGTCTTTTGACAGTGCTGTGTGTTTATATACGTAACGAAGCGTTCGACTGTAGAGAGCGCCAGTGATGATTCACGGTACAGCATCCATGTTTTTCGGAGCAGTGCTTCTCCATTTTGATAATGCAAATCGATAGCGTAAAAATCATCCCGATCGGTTATGGACCCACGCGGCACGATGGAGTAGCCTAGCCCGTTTGTGACCATTTCCTTACAGGTTTCCACCTTATCTACGTTCATGATAATCAAGGGCGGGTCGCTAAACCGATCCAGCCACCAGTTATCAATCGTTTTGGTGATTAACGGATTCGTTGGATTCAATCGGCTCTTTGCCGGCAAATAATTGATACGTGGGAGCCGTGGAAGTTCATCGAGGTCGATTTCCTGTTTGGAAATGATGCATAATGGTTCCTCTGTGATGAGCGACTTTTCCTCCAGCCACTTGTAATCACCAGTAACAATACCCACGTGAACATCTTCATTTTGCAGTAATTTTACTATTTCAGAGCTCCAGCCTGTATTCACATTGATTTCAACCTTTGGATACAGGACTAAAAACTGTTTGATCAAAGAAGGCAGCTTATACAGGGCGAAGTTGCTCGAACAACCGATTCGCAGCGAGCCCTGCACATCATTACTCATGCTCAGGACGTGGTCCTTTGTTTTTCGTTTTTCCAGAAGCATCTTTTTCGCGTACTTAACCAAGTATTCTCCTTCTGGAGTGAAGCTAATTTTCTTATTGGTGCGATAAATGACTTTGACTCCGAATTCAAGCTCAATTTGTTGAATCCGATAGGTTAACGCTGGTTGGGAAATGAACAGCTTTTCTGCTGCTCTTGTCAGGTTCTTTTCGTCGTAGATTGCTTCTAGTAAGGACCAATCTTGGTCATTCACAGGTTGTCCGCCCCCTTTTCCCGTTAGGGCTATTCTACATGAGCGGCAACGAGTTGAAAAGTTTGATCAGTTCATAATTAACTGACCATTTCCTTGGGTCTCATGCTGTATTTACGTTTTTCCATTTAATGTTATGGTAGAAGCATGAAATAATCCGCAACCGAACGTAACGAGAAAGAAGGAGAGGGAGAAAAGGATGCTAAACGTAAATGAAATAAAAAGAAGCGAAATTCCGTGGGAAAGACTGACAACGGCGTATGGCAGGGGGAGCGAGCTGCCTCTATTGATGGATCAGGGAGATTTCGAGGAGGTAGCCAACCTAATTGAGCATCAAAGCACACTTTGGCAAGTAACGCCATGGGTATTGCTGTTTATGCTGCGCGACCTAAAGACAAAAGCACCAGAAGATGTGATGCCGGAAGAAATCAAATGTTATCTCTGTGTTACCGACGCGTTGAGCGGCAGGGATGTAAGTGCATGGGAGCCGGTTCCCCAGATGAGATCTCTATTGGATGATGCCTTTTTATGGCCGGAGGATGAAGAGGAGGACGAGGTACTCTGGGAAGAGGAAGAGCCGCCTGGATATGCCGAGCAGCCCTTTACCAGTTATTATTACTACAGTTATCAACTGCTACGAGATGCTGTGCCTGTTTTTGAAAACATACAAGCGCACAATAAAGACGTAGCTGACCTCGCTTCTGAGCTGCTGGAACAAATAAAAGAAATCGGATGACATGGGGCAAGTTACATACTTTTCATTTCATAGGGAAGTAAAACACGGAAGCGTACACGTCCGTTGATATTCTGTACTTCTACCTCACCACCATGAAACAAAATAATTTTTCGTGTGATGAACAGCCCGAGACCGAACTTGCCATTTTTGCCTTTGTAAAAATGGTTAAACAGTTGGTTCAGCTGTTCTTCTTCAATTGGTGGTCCATCGTTTTCGAGTATGATTTCCACCTGCTCCTTGCCTTGTTCATGGACGATGCGCGTAAAAATCCAGATCGAGGAATGGGCGTAGCGCATGTTGTTTTCCAAAATGTTTTCAAGCGCTACGGTCAGCTCTTCCTCGTTTCCCCACACATACAGATCGGCAAGCTGGGCGTGAATGATCACCCTGTTTTGGACGAGGAAAAAACGTTCAATGAGATTGTGCACAACTGACCTGATGTTCATTTTTTTGAACTCGCTTTTTCTCTCCAAAATGTAGTCGAGACTATTTAAGTACAGCAGCTTCTCCACTTTTTTCTCGAGGTTTTTCGCTTCCTTGATGATGACCGCGACCGTATCATCAAACGAATCGTTCAAGTACATCTTGTCCAAAAGTGCCTGGGAGTAGCTGTGGATCACCATAATAGGCGTTTTCAAATCATGAGAGACGCTCTGCAAAAAGATTTCTTCTTCCATTTCCATCTTTTTGAGCGACTCCTGCATCATGTTAATGGAGGAAGCCAGCTTGCCGATTTCGTCTCCGCGATTGAGATCAATCGGTTCTTCCCATTCTTTATTTGCGATTTTCCGAACCTTTTTTTCCAAATAGCGCAATGGCTCCGTAAGTTTGTTGGCGATCAGCTTGGCGAGGATAATGTTTATGATCGACAGGATGACGAGCAGGCGCAGCAGATTGATCAACACATCCACTGAGACATACGTTATGAGCACAACCGTGATGATCCCCGTAATAAATATGAGAAAAGCAGTCATGATAACCCAAATCTGGAGTCCAAACGGTTTGTCTCTCATCACTTCACCAGCCTGTACCTGTATCCGTAGCCATAGACAGTCTCTATCGGCAAGCTTGCCAGCTTTTTACGAATGCGGCGAATCGTATCATCCACCACACGATCGGAGCCAAAATAGTTTTTGTTCCACACGCGGTCGAGTATTTGTTCGCGGGAAAAGACACGATTCGGATGATCGATGAAAAACAGCAGCAGCTCAAATTCCTTGCTCGTCAACGAAATAAGCTCACTGTCATGATGGATCGTGTGATTCTCGCGATTGATGGTATAGCCGTTGATTTTAAATGCCGATGCCTGGTGAAGCTGTGGCCCTTTTGTGCGTTCCAGCAGCTTTTGTGTTTTTAAAATCAGCTCTCTGGGCAAAAACGGTTTGGAAATGTAGTCGTCACAGCCAAGCTCAAGGCCGACGACTCTGTCAATTTCCTGATTTTTAGCGGAAATAAAGATTACAGGAATGTTGGGGTGAATCTCTTTTATCTCTTTAAACAGCGTATATCCGGTTGTATCCGGGAGCATGATGTCCAATATCCACAAATCGGGAGTCTCATGAATTTTTTGTTGAGCGGAGAAGCCGTCCAAAAATGCTTCTACCGTATAGCCTGCGTTTTCCAGGTACTTCTGCAAGATCGAATTTAAATCCTGATTATCCTCAACCAAAAAGACTGTATGCGACATTTGAGTCCCCCCTCTATATCTGACACCACTCTCATTATACAAGAATGGAGCAAACCTCTGAATTCAGCAGAATCCAGAGGCTCAAATGGAGAAGCGGATTACAGGACCTTTTTCAGGAACTCCCGCGTTCGTTCTTGTTTCGTGTGATTGAAAAATTCTTCCGGGGTGCCTTCCTCCAGAATAATGCCTTGATCCATAAACAAAATTCGGTCAGCAACTTCTTTGGCAAAACCCATTTCGTGCGTAACGATTACCATCGTCATTCCTTCCTGGGCCAAATCCTTCATGACCTGTAATACCTCGCCAACCATCTCCGGGTCGAGAGCAGAGGTAGGCTCGTCAAACAGCATGATTTCAGGCTCCATTGCCAAAGCTCTCGCGATCGCTACCCGTTGCTGCTGTCCACCGGATAAATTACGTGGATAGACGTCTGCTTTCTGGGAGAGACCTACCTTGGCTAGCAAAGCCTTTCCTTTTTCTTCTGCATCTTCCTTGCTGTACTTTTTGATTTTGGTCAAACCCATCGTAATATTTTCTAACGAAGTCTTGTGAGGAAAAAGGTTGAATTGCTGGAATACCATTCCGGCTTTTTGACGAATGTCGTTGATGTTTGTCTGCTTATCCATGATGTTGACGCCATCAATGACAATCTCACCGGAGGTCGGTTCTTCGAGCAGGTTCATACAGCGCAAAAAGGTAGATTTGCCTGAGCCGGATGGACCGATGACACACACGACCTCCTGACGCTTGATGTCTGTATTGATATTTTTGAGTACCTGCAAGCTGCCGAATGATTTGGCCAGCTGTTTCACTTGAATCATCGTGCTGCCAGCCTCCTTTCCAGCCAGTGAGAGAATGCCGTGAGTACATAAATCAGAACCCAGTATATGATTCCAATCGCACCTAAAAACTCGAAAGCTTTGAAGTTTACGGCATAGATGGTTTGAGCCGTAAAGGTGAGCTCTGCGATACCGATGGTCGCCAGCAGAGACGTGTCTTTAATACTGATAATGAACTGGTTGACGATGGCGGGGATCATCCGCTTAATTGCTTGCGGCATAATGATGTAGGCCATCGTTTGTCCGTGCGTAAATCCGATCGCGCGGCCTGCTTCCATCTGTCCCTTGTCAATTGACTCGATACCGGCGCGGAATATTTCTACGAGATACGCCCCGGCATTGAGGCTAAGGACAAAAATACCAGCAGATACGGCATCTGTGGCACGCCCAAACACAAGTGGGAACAAGCCAAAGTAAAAGAAAATGACTTGCACATAGAGTGGGGTACCGCGAATAATACTCACATAGACCTTGGCGATCATTTGCAATGATTTTCGTTTGGATACGCGCAAAAGACCAAAGAATAGTCCAAGAACGGTCGCAAACAACAAGGAGAGGAACGCAACTTTTATGGTGTTCTCAAGCCCCTGCAAGAGGAGTGGAGATGCATCTGTAATCAGGCTTAGAGTATCCATACCTCACTTCCTTTCTGGAAAGAAATAAGGTGCAAAATGCACCTATCAGATCGTGTTCAAAAAGTTGGCTTTTCAGCACCAAGAAAATGGCGAGAACCGTACGAAGGAGGAGCGGAGTGTAGGAAAACTACATGAGCACCGGACTTCGAAGGTGAACGCCATTTTCGATGTCGAATGAGCTTTCAGGTCTCCTGCGTGATCAAAAGACGACTTTTTGAACAACCTCTCTTAGTTGGAGCCGAAGTATTTGTCGTATAATTTCTGGTACTCTCCATTGTCCTTCATTTCTTTCAGATGCTTGTTGAATTTTTCCAGAACGTCTTCTTTACCTTTGGCAATCGCGATCCCATATTCTTCACCCGTCAATTTTTCCCCAACGATTTTCAGGTTTGCCGCTGTACCAGATTTGATTTTATTTGCAACAAACGGGAAGTCATTGATCAGCACGTCGGAGCCGCCAGCTTCTACGTCCATGTAGAGGGTTGCTTCGTCTTCCAAAATCTTGACCTTCGCGCCTTTTTCTTTTGCCAGTTCATTGGCTTTTTCAAGACCAGAGGTACCTTGTTTTGCTACAATCGTTTTATCCTTCAAATCATCGACCGTATTGATCGGGCTGTCCTTTTTCACTACCATGACGAGTCCGGAATCGAAATACGGATCTGTAAAGTTCGTGACAGCTTTACGGTCATCGCGTATGGTGATGGAAGCAGCTGCGCCGTCTACTTGCTTCGCTTGCAGAGCAGGAATGATTCCATTGAACTTCATCTCTTTCCACTCTACCTTGAGGTTATCTTTGGCTGCGAGTGATTCTACGAGTTCAATGTCAAATCCGGTGAGTTTTCCGGAGCTATCTCTGGAACTGAAAGCGCCTCCATCTGGAGCGACAGCAAAAATGAGTGTGTCGTTTGCACTGCCACCGCTTTCTTTGGCACCACATCCAACAAGGCTAATTGTGGTTAAACAGCTAACGGCTAGTGCCAACCAAGCTTTACGACGAATCATAGTAACCCTCCTCAAGAAAAATATAAGTTCGATGTGCCTATATCTTAAAAAAATAATGTAAAATAAATTTCAAAGAAATATGTGAAAATTCGTGAAAGGATGGGTTCTTTTGCTAGAGAATATTGCATACACCGTCGTAAAAATCCTGTGGGATATCCCCATGCCTTTTGCTATTCTTTTCGCAGGGGTTTTCTTTACGATCGAGGGTAGATTTTTTCAATTACGCCACTTGCAGCATATCGTCAGCCGGGTGGTGCAGGTGATTCTTCATAAACGCGAGAGCAGCAGCAAAAAAGGAACACTATCCTCCTTTTATGCTGGTAATATAGCGATAGGCTGCCTGGTCGGAGTCGGATGTGTAGGTGGGGTGGCGAGTGCGATTGCAATAGGGGGTCCAGGTGCTGTTTTCTGGATGTGGATCGCGGCTCTGGTCGGCATGATTATCAAAATGGTAGAGGTCACCTTATCTGTTTATTACCGGTCAAGGGATGAAGAGGGGCATATTATTGGCGGCCCGACCGTGTACATTCAAAAAGGGATTGGCGAGGAGATGAACGTTCGGAGGTGGATGGTTCTCGTCGTGCTATTTGTAATTGGCATGATTGCACCGATTTTTCTTTCGATCCAAAACTACGTTGCCTCTACAGCGATCAGTTCCACCTTTCATTTGAATATTATCTGGGTATCGCTTTTGTTTGCCGTGCTGGTGTATTTCATCATCGTCCGTGGCACACCGTACATGAGCAAAATATTTAAAGTCATCGTGCCTTTCATGACCTTGTCGTACCTGCTTTTGGGCTGTGCGATTATCCTGATGAATGTGGAAAAGGTCGTGCCCGTGCTTGAACAGATTATCAAGCATGCATTCAATGGTTCAGCGGCAATGGGAGGATTTGCTGGGGCAACCTTGGCTCAGGTCATTACTGTTGGTGTATCGCAAGCGGTATACAGCAGCGAATTTGGCTGGGGGACGACGCCAATCATTCATTCGACAGCCGATGTTGATCATCCCGTAAAGCAAGGGATATGGGGCGGCTTTGAGGTGTTTTTTACGAGCATCGTCATGTGCAGCATTACCGCATTTGTCGTTATCCTCTCTGATGATTGGGTATCGGGCCGGACGGGCATTGACCTGGCGCTTCATTCCTTCGAGCAAATATTGGGGACTGCGGGCAGGTACATGGTGACGGTCATTCTCTTTTTATTTGCCGTGACGACGGCGAGTGGGTGGTACGTGAGCAGGGAAATTATGGTGAAGCATTTACTAAACAAGAAGACAGCAGCTAAAAAGCAGGCTCTTAAATATTTGAAGGTATTTTGCGCCTTTCCTGAATTTCTGTTGGTACTCTATATCGTCACCTTCCACTTCCCAGACAAGGATGTGTGGCTGATGACCGGCATCATGACGGCTGTGCCTACTTTTATCAATATCTTTTTTCTATTGATTTTAAGCCACCAATTTAAAAAGCTGCTGCTAGATTACAAAGCGAGATATTTGAAGATTGGACATGTCGACGAAGAGGTCAGGCTTTTTTACGAGGAAAAAACGCAGTAACAGCGCACGAGGTTAATTGAGGGACATATCACATAATCTTTTGATATTTCCACTATATTTTTTCCCTAGAATCGTTCACATAAGATCAGCAGAAGAAGGAGAATGGAATGTGATGAAGCCTTTAATCGGATGTACAACGTACTACATCAATGCTTTTGAAGAGAACAAGCATCGGTTTGTCGTAGCTCAGGATCATTTCACTTCAGCGATTGATGATCCACTCAGCATTCACCAGGCAGGCGGAATTCCCGTACCGATCCCGCTCATTGATGATGATGCCTACATCGATTCCCTCTTGGATCGGCTCGATGGTTTGATGTTCATCGGTGGGAGCGATGTGAGTCCGAGTCTATATGGACAGCCGTATAAAAAAGGGCTGGGACAACTTGACCCTGCTCGCGACAAGTTCGAGCTGAAGCTGCTCGACAAAGCGGTGAAAAGAAATCTGCCGATCTTCGGTATTTGCCGCGGATTGCAGCTGCTGAATGTTTACTTTGGCGGGACACTGATTCAAGACATCGAGAGAGGCTACCCTACAGAGATCAACCATGCAGGGTATTTCGCACCCAAGACAAGTATCGCCCACAAAGTAAAGCTCTCTAAGGAGCACATGCTCTATCCGTGCTTTGGAAAAGAAGAGCTGCATGTCAACAGCTTACACCACCAGATGATTGACAAGCTGGGGGCGGGTCTTGAGGCAGCTGCCATTTCTGAGGACGGCATTATCGAAGCGATTGTGCACAAGGAGTACCCGTTTTTAGTTGCTGTCCAATGGCATCCAGAAATGATGTTCCAAACCGATCAGGAGCAGCTCAAGCTGTTTCAACTATTTGTCGATTTTATAAAAAATAAGCAAGCATGTGCTCAAGTGAGTAGCTGATATATAAGACGCGGGTAGCGAAGTGCTCCCGCGTTTTATCTTCCTTATTATTATCTCCTCTGTTCTCCTCATAGCTTTTACCCATACTTTTTGTCCCGTTTTTTGAAACTCTTCATCCTGTTTCTCAATTCAAACTTGTGTATTACGTCCATGGCAAATGTTGACTTTTTAGGTCTATCCTACTAAAATGATGGTTGGTATTGGGGATCATTACCAATAAAACCTAATTTTTTGTCATGCTCATAGGACTCTATGCTTATTCGGAATCGTTGGTGTTCGAGTCTTTAATTTCATATGTAAACTTTCCATTCGAAAGGGCAAACCCACTGAAAGGTGGAGACGCAAAGCTATAGGGGCTAAGATGCATGTCAGTATGCATGATGCCAGCCAGTTGCCGACGACAGACGCGAGATTTTTTGATCTGTTTTAGAACTCCTTTTAGTTGGAAAGGGGTTCTTTTTTTGTTGCGTATTTTCCCTGGCTTTTACGATGGATTTAACAAAAATCGAGGTGTTCATTGTGAAATTGACGATAGGACAAAAATTAATAGGGGCATTTTTGTTCATAGCGATTCTGATGGTGATTACGAGTACAATCTCTACGTATTACTTGCAAAAGATCGATGAAGCGGAAACCGATTTGATTGAAAGACGCGTTGTCATCCTGTCGAATGTTCAAAAAATCCAAACAGCAGCTGCCAAGGAGAATAGCAGACTACGAGCTTATTTATTGACAGGCGAGAAGGAGTTTTTGGATGATTTGCAGTCTTCCTATGGAACGGTCATGACCCTGATCAATGAAACCCTATTAATGTCCCAGATAAAAGAATTCCAGGATGGATTACATGAATTGCAATTGTTGAACCAGGAATACAAGCAAAAGTATGAGCCATTAATTACAATGGTGCAGAACCATCAGCCTGCGGAAGAAATAAAGAGCTATTATTTGCGGGAAGTTTTGCCTTATGGCAGAAAGCTTGACCCACAAGCAGAGAAGCTCACCGCTTATCAGTTTCAATCCATGAATGAAGCTAGTCACCGGAACACAGAAATTGTTGATACAGCGATTGCGAATGTGATCATGCTTAGTATTGGCGCTATTGTCTTGGCAATTTTGATTGGTTATTTTGGTTCACGGATGATATCAAGACCGATTGTGGCTTTGTCCCTGGTGGCAGAGCAAATTTCACAAGGAGATTTAACAGCAGAACAGCTGCGGATAAAAAATAAGGATGAAATCGGTAGCTTGGCTGCCTCCTTTAACCGCATGGCTGATAATCTGCGGGAGTTGGTTCGGCAAATTAGTATCAGCTCTGAGCATGTCACGATGTCCTCTGAAGAATTGGCGGCAAGTGCAGGACAGTCTACACAAGCATCGGAGACGATCACGACAACGATTCAGGAAGTGACCACAAGTACCGAGATGCAGGCACGCAGCGTGGGGGAAAGTGTTACCGCAATTAACGAAATGTCCTCTGGTGTAGAGCAAATTGCAGCAAGTGCGCAGTATACCTCCGAATTATCTGTCCAAACCTCGCAAAAGGCACTGGAAGGAAATAAAGCGATACAAACAACCGTGAAGCAAATGGATTCGATCCATCAGACGATGAATGATTTGGCGACATCGGTAACTGAAATGGAAGAGAATTCCAAAGAAATCGAACAAATCGTAGAGGTCATCACTGCCATCTCTGCACAGACGAATCTGTTGGCCCTAAATGCGGCGATCGAAGCGGCTCGAGCCGGAGAGCAAGGCAGAGGCTTTGCCGTCGTTGCCGATGAGGTTCGGAAACTGGCAGAGCAATCAACTCAATCAGCAGAGAAAATAGCGCATCTGGTATCTACCATCAAAAACCATACACATAAGGTAGTAGAGTGGGTGGAAATGGGTGTGAAAGAGGTCGATAGCGGAATTCAGGTCGTTCATGTCGCTGGACAATTATTTGAGCAAATCAAGAGCGACATCGATGCCGTTTCAGGACAGGTCCAGGAAATATCGGCTGCCTCCCAACAAATATCAGCAAGCACGGAACAAGTCGTGCACTCCATCGAAGAAATATCCGAAGGTTCAAAGGTCGTAGCGGCAGAAACGCAAACTGTATCGTCATCTGCCGAGGAACAATTAGCTGCTATGGAGGAAATTACATCTTCTGCATCGTCATTGACCAAAATGGCCGAGGAATTACAGCAGGTAGTGGGTAAATTCAAGGTATAGTGCCGAAAAAAGGTTACTTGCTTACAAACAACGTCTAAAAAACAAGGTGCGTTATGGTTCAAATATCGAAAAAAAGAATACGGAAGCTATGTAAAGAGTGCAATCTCCCGTCTGTGGTTATCTATTTCGTTTTTTTGATAGGAACAGTATGGATCGATGGGTATATTTATCCGGAAAAAGACTTGTTAGGCTTGTATCTGATCAATATTATTGTGGCAGGGATCGTTTTTTGGAGAACGATCGTCTTGCAAATCGTAATCGTGTGCTTGCTTACCTGGTTTTACTACCTGTATGTACCATTTCGTTTTCCACATATAAACGTCATTGTCTTTCAAGGACTGACCCACTTCTTGGCGATTTTATCGATTTCCAGTGCCATCAGGTATTACAGGAGAGAGAAGGAAAATACGCTCAATTTAACTCTTACGTTGGCCAAGTCATTAGACGCCAGAGACAAGTACACAGCGCTGCATTCTGAAAATGTGGCCAAGTACGCGCAGCATATTGCCATAGAAATGGGGCTGCCTCGCAAAGTATGTGAGCAAATTCACTTGGGCGGTTTGTTGCACGATATCGGTAAAATCGGGATTCCAGAGTCAGTTCTGTTGAAACCAACCAAATTGTCAGACGAAGAGTACGACCTAATCAAGCAGCACCCGGTTATCGGCTATGAGATGGTAAAGCATATTACCTTTTTTAAAAAAAACGGAGTGCTGGATGCCATTTTGTTCCATCATGAACGCTTTGATGGCAAAGGGTACCCGCATGGGCTCAGGGGGAAGGAAATTCCCCTGATTGCCCGGATTTTAGCTATCGCCGACTCCTTCGACGCCATGACCTCCAATCGTGTATACCGCGATAAATCCAATCTGACCTATGCTATTAATCAAATCAGGAGCAACAAAGGAACACAGTATGATCCTGAAATTGTAGATATATTTCTCAAAAGTATGGAAGAAGCCGACATAGAAACCATACTTTCGCGTTAAACCCCCGTTCTTGGTTAAGGAGAGCGGGGGTTATTTGTCTTTACATAAAGAAAAGTACTGGGGGAGAGTATGCATATGGTAAATTGTAGATAACCGTTCTTCAGACCATTGAAGGGGATGAGCGAGATGAATCATTTTACTTTGGAGGATATACAAAGCTACTGTAAAGATATAGGCAGCATTTTAAGTCATGTCACGCTGCGTGAACGCATAGAGGATGAGCAGCGTATCCAGCTTCCCAAAGTGCTGGGGACTGGCACAATCGAGCGGATGCAAATTCGAACAGGGATGGAGATTATCATCTCCGATGTCGAGCTGTCACAAAATCTATCCGCTCAAATTGAGGAGACCTCAGGGATTTTTGAACTGAATTACTTTTTAAGTGGAGAAGCTGTATGCCACATTCACGATCAGCAAGTAACGATTGTAGAACCGATAAGCCATGTTTGCTATTTTCAAGATGTTGATGTGCGTATCGAAACAAAAGCAAACACACGATGCCAGTTTGTAGAAATTCGCATGTCACCTGAAAATCTTCTTCATTATTTTGATAGAGATGCGGATAAACAAGCGATCCAACATATAATGCAGAAGAAAAAAGGACTGATCCAGTCCTATCAGCTGTCTCCCATGATTAAAAAATGCGTTTATGAGATTTTGCATTGTCCCTATAAGGGAGCGTTGAAAAAAATCTATTTCGAAGCGAAAGCCATGGAGCTAATCAACCTCTTTTTTCAGGAAAACGATCTATTATATCCAGCGATAGAGCCCTCTTTGCCAGCAGATGACGTAGAAAAGCTGAAGCAGGCAAAAGAGATCGTTCTACGACACATCGATGAGCCTTATTCCATTAAAACGCTTGCGAAGATGGTCGGATTGAACGAATACAAGCTAAAGATCGGTTTTCGTCAGTTGTTCGACACGACAATCTTTGGGCTAATCAGAAGAAGGCGGATGGAAAAGGCAGCCTGGCTCCTGGAGAGGGAAGGGGTCAATGTCAGTGAGGCAGCTGTACAGGTTGGGTACAGCAACGTGAGTAATTTTACCGTGGCTTTTCGGAAGCAGTATGGCTGCAATCCCAGTGAATATTTAAAAAGGGTCAAATCCTTTTCACAGTGATCTCCGGTCTTCGGAGGTCTTTTTTAATGCAGTTACGCGAACGATCTACTTCTACAGGTAAAAGAATTCCCTCAGCAGGTAGCAGAAAGTATGAGTGATAATTATTATCAATGGTATCGGGAGCATGTAAAGCATCCATTTTTACTGGGAAAGAGGGTAAAGCAGCATGGCAGATCAACGCGCTATGGGAGAAAAAGAGAAGTGGTCTACACATATGTCGCAATTAGTTCGGGAGCGCAGGACGATTCGCAGCTTCTCCGAGCGCCCCTTATCACAAGAAATCGTAATGGAGCGGCTCCAAGCGGCTGGGCAATCCGTTTTTAACGAAAAGGGAAAGCTTCCCTGCCGCTTCGTATATATCGCCAGTCGAGAGGGGAAGGAAAAGGCTGTCTCTCTCATCATGAGTGTTTACGCCGAGCACAAGCTGTACAAATGGCTTCCTAGCAAGGTCGGGCAGATGATGGCGGAGAGAATTATCAGCATCCCTGCTTTTCTCGTTGTCGTTCAGGAAATGGAAGGGAGCGAGGAAAAGTGTGAACGAGACTATGCGTCGATATGCGCGATGCTCCAGAGCTTCTCCTTGCTGGCGTGGGACTGTGGGATTGGACTCGTCTGGAACACAGAGCCGTATATGCGAAATCAGTCGTTTGCTACAGCCATGGGACTACAGCAGGGAGAACGTATTGTGACGATCCTGTTCATGGGCAACTACGAGCGGATACCAAAAGGCAAGCAACGTACACCTGTTATGAAGAAAATCTCATTTTTATAAAGCAACAGCAGGAGGGGAGCATGATGAACATGATTTCTTTATTCCAAGATACACGTGCGGTCAGAGATTTCACGGATGAGCCTGTTCCAAGGCATATCATCATGAATATTCTTGATGACGCCGTATGGGCACCGAATCACCGATTTCGAGAGCCGTGGCGTTTTATTTACGCAGAAGGGGACGGCAAGCAGAAGCTGGCTGCCAGCATCGATTGGAAGCAGCATCCACGAATTGTGAATACGATAGACCAAGCTCCGCTCTGCCTGATCGTGACGGCTAAAATGAATAAAGACGAGCACATGGCTACAGAAGATTTTGCTGCGGTATGCTGTCTGATTCAAAATATCCAGCTGCTCAGCTGGGCGCATGGATTGGGTATGACGTGGGATTCGGGTGACTTCCGTGGCTGGACGGAATTTATGAAGCTGGCAGGAATTGAGGAAAATGAGCGGATTGCCGGAATTCTCTCAATTGGCTTCTTTGCTCCTATTCCGGAAAAAGCGGCTCTGATTGAGCTAAATGACAAAGTAGAGGTTTGGTAATTATCCTATTTGCTATCCAAGAGGGATTGAACGTCACGGAAAGGAAGATGAAAGGTGAAGCTTATTCCAATCGAGGGACAACCGATTTACAGGGTTCGTTCCTCTTCTTCCTATACAACTGTCCACATATTGACGAGAAAGCTAGAGGATGTATTGAAAAAACAACAGCGCTTCGGACTCTTGCTTGTAAAAGAAGTTTCTTGGGGAGACAAGAGCTCGATGCTTGAATCCAGGGATGTGCTCACGAGCTGGCTGCGGGAGAATAAAACAGCGATGAGCATGTATTGCTTGGGGATGGCGGTCGTCACCATGAATCAAAAAGAGCAGCAAGCCTATCGAACGAAAGCATCTCCAAGCATTGCCGAATTGTATGGATGTCCAAAAGCTGTTTTCGATAAGGAGGAAGACGCGCTGGAATGGCTACAGCTTCAAATCAAATACTATTGCAACAAGTGGGCATTAACGAGCTTATAATCGTGGATTTTGATCATAAAATAACCTCCATCCGCTCATCCTACTAGTAGCAGTTTCCTTCCAGCCAATTTCCTAATATGGTAAACTGTCATGTGAGTGTCAGGCGTTAACCATTCCTAATTATCAGGTGGTACATTCATGCGTTCGATATGGCAGATTTACAAAACAGATTGGCTTAACATTTTCAAAGTACCGACCGGCATCTTTTTGATTATCGCGATCATTCTTCTTCCTTGCTTATATGATTGGGTCAATATTAAATCAGTTTGGGACCCGTATGCCAATACGCAAGGCGTGAAAGTGGCTGTAACAAGCGAGGATCAGGGAACGACAGTTGCAGACAAACAGATCAACATCGGCGACGAACTGATCAAAAGCTTGCAAACGAATGAAAAGCTCGGCTGGACCTTCGTTACCAAGGAGCAGGCAGAGCGTGGTGTCGACCGAGGCGAATATTATGCCAGCATCCTGATTCCGTCAGACTTTTCCTCAAAAATTACAGGAATTATTAACGGGAATCTGGAACGACCCGAGGTCATCTACACCGTAAACGAAAAAGTGAACGCAGTTGCCCCGAAAATCACTTCCTCGGGTGTATCCGCAATTACGAAGCAGATCAACGAGAGCTTTACGGAAGCAGTAAGTACTGCACTATTGACGAAGCTCACAGAGATCGGGATTCAGATCGAGGAACAGCTGCCGACCATTCGCAAAGTCGAAAACGGCATTTTTACATTGGAGAAAAGACTCCCTGAGATACGGGCGGCAGGTCAGAAGGTTTTGGAGCTGGAAAAAAAGCTCCCCGATATTCATGACAAGGCACAGATCATCATTGAAGTGGAGAAAAGAATTCCTGAGATAAATCGAGCGGCAGAGCATGTGCTCCGCATTCAGGAAAACTGGCCGCGGATCAATGAGGCTGCGTCGGTCATTATATCGCTGGAGGACAAGCTGCCCGTGATCCATCAAGCGGTTGCACGCGTTCAAGAGCTGGATCAAGGCTTCGACAAGGTCGCACATGCGATCACTCTCGGAACAGAGAAAGCGAGTCAGGCAATTGAAATTGTTTCTGATGCTCAAAATGCTTTGCCTAAAATTGCTGATCTGGCGGAAAAAGGTACGGCCGTTGCGGATCAGGTGAACGACTTTTTGACGACACATGATGGGGCGTTCGAGACGATTGCTCCTGTGCTCAAGCAAAATCTGGTGCTGGCGCAGCAAGCTGCTGATGCGACCGCCGCACTCACTGACAGACTGCTGCAAATCAATCCGTCCCGTTTGCCAACTGCCGATGAAGTAAACGCAGTAAAGGACAGACTTGTAGGCGTAGAGAAAGTACTTGCGCGCACCTCGTCCCTGCTTGACCGATTAAACAGCTATATTCCGGGACAGCCGCTTGCTAATCAATTGGAGCGCTTGCAGGCAATCCAGCAAAAAGTGACTCGGCAAATCGACATTCTCGGAGCGATTGCAGGTGCTTTGGAAGCAGGCAAGACACCTGCAAAAGACTTGGTGGAGGCACTGAATCAGCTCTCCAAGGAAACGAGCACCGGTCTTCAGGATATTCTCTCCCGTTACGACAGTGAAATCGTTCCTCGAATCGAGGAAGGGATTGAAAGAATGAAGCAGCTGACGGGTGATGCCTCCGCGAATCTTCACAAGCTGGTTGATCGTCTCCCGGACATTGAAGCGATTTTGGCCGATACAAAAAGCGGCCTGGAGTTTGGGCTTGCAGAACTGAAGCGGATTGAACAGGAGCTACCGCGAATTCGTACGAATGTTCATGAGCTGGCGCAATCGCTGCAAAGCAAGGCAGATGCTTTTGAAAAAGCGATTAAAGTCGCAGCGCCATTCCTGCGAGAAAATCTACCGGGAATCGGAAAAAAGCTCGATGAAGCTGCAGCCTTTATCAAGAATGATCTGCCTGGTGCCGAGCAGGAGCTCACCAAGCTCGCAGATTTTGTACGCTACAAGCTCCCAGAGGTGGAGACGGGAGTTCATAAGGTAGCAGGATTGGTTCGAGATGATCTGCCCACATTGGAAAAGGCAATTGGACAAGCAGCAGACAAGCTGAGAGAGGTTGAAGCAAACAACAACTTCGCCGATCTGGCCAAGCTGCTGCGCGGCGATATCAAAAAAGAGAGCGAGTTTCTCGCAAGTCCTGTTCAAATCAAGGAAAATCGCAAATACCCGATTCCAAACTACGGTTCTGCGATGTCACCGTTTTACGGTGTATTATCCCTATGGGTTGGCGCTACGCTGCTGATTTCTTTGCTGAAGCCTGATGCGGATAATCCGGATGGGCGCTACAAGCCTTATCAGCTTTACTTAGGCCGCTTGGGTACCTTTATGACGATCGGGCTTTTGCAGGCGCTATGCGTCACACTTGGTGATTTTTACATTTTGGACGCCTATGTCGCCGATAAGCTGCCATTTGTTCTGTTCGCCATGCTGGTCAGTATGGTTTTCGTCACGATCACGTATACGCTTTTGTCCGTTTTCGGCAATGTCGGAAAAGGCATTGCGATCATTTTTATGGTGTTCCAGTTTTCCAGCTCGGGTGGTACATTCCCGATCAGTATGACAGCGCCCTTTTTCCAAGCGCTCAATCCATTTATGCCGTTTACGTATGCGATTAGTTTGCTGCGGGAAGCGGTAGGCGGGATTTTCTGGGAGACAGCAATACGTGATATCCTCTGTCTGGTTGGGTTTATCGGATTAAGCCTGTTTGTGGCACTTGCTCTGAAGCGTCCGCTAAGCGGATTGATCAAGAAGTCGACGGAGAATGCAAAGAAAACGAAGATTATTGCCTGAGTGGGAGTACAGCGATGTCCCCTCTTTCTAGCGAGAAAAACCACCTGTACGAAAGGTGGTTTTTCGTTTTCCTCGCGAGTCCATTTTAAGCTGAGATCCGTGCTTTTACGGAAAGTAGGATGCCCACACCTGTGCTGAAGCCCCCAGCATTATGGCGTTTTCTTTTAACATTCCTTGGCTGAAGGTGACGTTGTCTTTGTCTAATAAATAGGCCGAAGCGGTTTCGATGACTTTTTCATAGTAATTCGGGTACTCATAGATCAACGAACCGTTTACAATCACTAATTCCGAGTGAAATAAATTGACGATGTTCGCCAGCCCTACCCCGAAGTATTCTGCGGATTTCATAACGATATCCTTGGTAAGCTGATCCCCCTGCTTCAAAAATTCAATCACGTGATCGATTTGCGCATTTTCCTCCAGCTGAAGCGCTGGGCGTTTTTGCTGGAGCTCCTTGAGGATGGCGTAGGGAGACGTATACGAGATTAAGCACCCTCTTCTCCCGCACGTGCACATGGGACCGTTGATATCGATGGTCATGTGTCCGAAACCGCTCATCCCTTCCTTTAGCTTGAGCAGCTCACCATTAGCAATGACCCCACATCCGAGTCCCCTGCTGCTGATACAGTAAAGCAGATTGTCAACGGGTGGTGACATGTGCTTGAATTCGCCCAAAGCGGCCATATTTGCTGCATTTTCCAAAACAATGCGTACAGGAAACGCAGCTTGAAGCATGTCTACGATGGGAACATGATCCCAGCCAGGTGCAAGAGAAGACTCGATGTGAACAATGACGCCCTTTTTCCGATCCAGTGGTCCAATCGTTCCGATGCCGATGCCAAGCAGCTGCTCCAGCTCTATGTGATGCTTCTCCATAAAGGTGTGGATCGTTTCGGTAATTTTGGGGACGACGACCTGTGGTGTGTGCATGGACGTCATCAAAAAGGTCTTTTGTTCAATCAGTTGAAAACGCAGGTCGATCAAGCCGATTTTGACTTCCAGACGAGAGACCTGCAAGCCGATGAAATAACCGCAGGCTGGCTCGATCTGATACAAAACAGGCGGTCTACCGCGGTCAGCATGGACGATGGTATGCTCACGAATGTATTTGTGTTGGACGAGCTCCTGGATGGTTCGTGCCAATGTCGTTTGTTTTACATTTGATTTCTCCAAAAGCTCTGCTCTGGAGATCGGACCGTGCTGAAGGATGAGCAAAAAAATCATTTTTGGCAAATGATTTTTCGGATCGGTATCCTGAATGAATGTTTTAAACATCGTTATCCCCTAAGTAAAGTATCATTAATCATTCGTTCTGCTTATACAGACGCATGATTAGTTTCCGACAGCTGGGCTTTTTCCGCCCGGGTAAAGTTTCGCTTCATGAGCCAGACAGCAAAAGCGAAAACGACAGAGACGAAGCCAAACAGCAATGGTCCCTCCCCCCATTGATACAGGACTCCCCCAATCATCGGACTGACCGCAATGCCGAAAAAGCGGAAGAAATTGTAGATGCCGACCGAGGTCGCGCGCTCCTGCGAAAAGGTTCTGGACAAAAGTGCAGTCTGGACCGGCAAGGATAAGCCCTGAAACAAACCGACCAAGGCACTGCATAGGGAAACGAGCACAAATGAAAGCTCAGCACTGACGATACTGAGTATAATCGCTACGACATTCAGCGATGCTGTTCCAATCAAATAGCGAAAAATAGGAACTCTTTCCATCAGCTTCCCGCCAAAAAAGCTGCCAATGACAATGCAGCATGAAAGCGGCATGAAAGCGAGTCCCTTTTGCGCTACGGTCAATCCATAGCGTTCCACAAGAATTTGCGGAAGAAAGACCAGAAAGGTGAAAAACGTGTAGTACTGAATAAAGCCAAGTAAAATGATCGACATACCGATTGGATGACGGAGGATTTCTTTCACGACAGCAAGCCGGAAGCGGTTGTTTGCATCCTGTAACGCCTTGGTTTCTTTGGTAAAAGAGAAATTAGCAAGCAGGACGAGCACCCCCATGCCAATCAAAAAGGTAACTAATCCGTGATAACCAACGAATCCCCAAATTACCCCGCCCAATACCGGACCCAATACAGACCCAAGTGAAACGAGTATCTGATAAGTCCCCATCGCACGGCCAAGAGCTGCTCCTTTGCACAAGTCACCAATTACCGTAACCGCAATCACGGACCCTGATGCGATCCCAGCCGCTTGGAGTCCGCGGAATAGCAGAAACTGCTCGATGGTGGTGGCATAGCTACAAGCGATGGTTGCGAGGACATAAACCAGAATACCAGGCAGCAACACCCTTCGCCTGCCCAGTGCGTCAGTCAGTGGCCCATACACGATCTGCATGATTGCCAGAGTAAATGTGTAGATAAAGAGACTGAAATTGACGAGCAGCTGCGGGGAAGCAAAATGCTGTGCGACCTCGGGCAGAATGGGTGCATAAATGGACTGACTGAACGGACCGAGAAAAGCCACAAAGGAAACGACGAAAACAATGAGTGAGCGATTCAATGCAAGCATCCCTTTCTGAGAATGAATGGCTGCATGTTTTTATCCAAAATAGATTTAAATATCTTGATTCATTGTATGCTCGAGATGTGTGAAGTGCAAGGGATAGAACGATAAAAGGTTATTATGACGAGGTATAAGGGGTAGCTTTGGTGGAGGGATTTTATCTGTTTTGGTTGAAAATAAAGAGAGTTAGGTGTGGTGTTTATCTTACACGAAAAAAAGCGAACTAACTTTTCAGAGATAGTCCGCTTCGATCTTCTTTGGGGAATTACACGACACCTTGAGCGATCATGGCATCAGCTACTTTAATAAAGCCTGCGATATTGGATCCTACTACCAAATTTCCTGGGTGGCCGTATTCCGCAGCAGCCTTTACACTGTTACGATAAATCTTTTCCATGATCTCATGCAATTTCGCATCTACTTCTTCGAACGACCATGACAGTCTCATGCTGTTTTGGGACATTTCCAGTGCCGATACGGAAACTCCCCCTGCATTGGCTGCTTTTCCCGGCCCAAACAGAACTTCGTTTGCGAGGAACAAATCAATCGCTTCCAGCGTAGAAGGCATGTTTGCGCCTTCTCCGATCGCTTTTACGCCGTTGGCAATCAGGATTTTCGCAGAATCAACATTGATTTCATTTTGCGTCGCACATGGGAGCGCGATATCACAGGGAACCGTCCAAATTCCAGCGCATCCAGTATGATATTCTGCATGTGGATGTTCCTTGATATACTCGGAAATTCGCTTGCGCTCCACTTCCTTGATGCGCTTCACGGTTTCGAGGTTAATGCCGTTTTTATCGAAAATATAGCCGTTGGAATCGCTGCATGCTACCACGCTTGCGCCCAGCTGGATTGCTTTTTCCATAGCGTAGATAGAAACATTGCCGGAACCCGATACGACTACGGTGCTTCCTTTGAAGCTGAGCCCTTTGTCCTTGAGCATTTCCTCCACGAAGTACACGCAGCCATAGCCTGTTGCTTCTGTTCTCGCCAGGCTGCCGCCGTATCCCAGCCCTTTTCCAGTGAATACGCCTGCCTCGAAGCCACCGCGAATCCGTTTGTATTGTCCAAACATAAATCCTACCTCACGCGCCCCTACGCCAATATCGCCAGCGGGTACGTCGACATCAGGACCGATATGTCTGTAGAGCTCGGTGAGAAAGCTCTGGGTGAAGCGCATAATTTCGCCGTCAGATTTACCCTTAGGATCGAAATCAGAGCCGCCCTTTCCACCACCAATAGGCTGACCAGTGAGAGAGTTTTTAAAAATTTGCTCAAAGCCTAAAAACTTGATAATACTGCCGTTCACAGAAGGATGAAAGCGAATGCCGCCCTTGTAAGGACCGATGGCACTGTTAAACTGTACACGGAAACCGCGATTGACCCGCACCTTGCCTTGATCATCTACCCAAGGGACGCGAAACGTAATCATGCGCTCCGGCTCGGAGATGCTCTCCAAAATTCCGTGCTCCATGTATTTCGGCTGCTTCGCAAATACAGGCACGAGAGAGTCAAAGATTTCTTTGATCGCCTGATGAAACTCATATTCCCCTGGATTCCGTTTCCTTACAGCCTCGTACACATCGTGCACATAATCTTTTGCAGTTTGCAGTCTATCTTGATCGATCTCTTGTACAGTAGCCAATTTGCTCACTTTCTCCACACTCCCCTTGATCTACATCTGTATATACAGTCAATAGTGACGCTATGTCGGACTCATTTTTGCTTTCTTGCATGTATTTTATTATTGAAAATTAATCGAAACAATATGAAAATTAGATCAGAATCATGCCGGAATTAGATGAATGGAAAAAGGATGTGACAGCCGTGGAATTGCGACAAATTCAATACTTTATTGAAGTTGCCAAGCGAGAACATGTAACGGAGGCTGCAATCGCTCTGCACGTAGCGCAGTCTGCGGTGAGTCGCCAAATTGTGAATCTGGAACAGGAGCTGGGCGTGGATTTGTTTATACGCGAGGGGCGAAACGTAAAATTAACGCCAATCGGCAGCATGTTTCTGGAGCATATTCAGCAAGCAATGACGGTGATCGAGAATGCGAAGCGGGAAATCGAGGAATGCCTGGACCCTAATAAAGGCACGATCCGGATCGGTTTTCCGAGTAGCCTGGCTTCGTATACGCTGCCGACAGCGATCTCCGCTTTTCGCAATCTGTATCCGTCTGTGAACTTTTTGCTCAAGCAAGGCTCCTATCACTATTTGATTGATGCAGTTAAAAAAGGCGATATCAATATGGCACTGCTTGGTCCGCTGCCAAAAGACGAGAAGCGGATTAAAGGGGATATTTTATTTTTGGAGCATATCGTAGCGCTGCTGCCTAACAACCATCCGCTTGCGGACCGTCCGGCTCTGGAATTGGGTCAGCTGCGTAATGAATCTTTTATTTTGTTTCCCGAGGGCTATGTTTTGCGTGAAATCGTCGTCAATGCCTGTCAGCAGCTCGGCTTTTACCCCAAGGTGTCCTTCGAGGGTGACGATATCGATGCGATCAAAGGGTTGGTTGCCGCTGGTCTGGGCGTGACGCTGATTCCAGAGATTACGCTCGTGGACAGCATCCCGCGCTCTACGGTAAAAGTACCGGTGATTGAGCCGCGGGTGACGCGTACTGTCGGAGTGATTATTCCGACGGAGCGCCAGCTACTGCCGACGGAGAAGCTGTTTCATCAGTTTTTAAAGGACTTTTTCACCGTATTGGACCGTTTTCATAAATAGAGGATAAGACGTTGGGAGATCCTGAAATAAGGGGTCTCTTTGTTTTTTTGGATTGTGCATCAGGAAAAATTAGCATATGCTGTGTGACATGTTGATGTATGCTTGCTTTGAAGGAGTGTGTAGCCTTGAACATTGACGTAGATAGCTTTAAAAACCTATCTGATTACGACAATATTTTAGTAACCGATGAGAACGGCATGATCATTTTTTACGATCTGGCTGATTTGAGTGTTCTGAAAGTACTTGGTTTTCGGCCTGAAGAGTTTATGGGGAAGCATGTCACCACATTCTACAGAGACCTTACCCATGAAAACAGTACAGTCATGAAGGTGCTGAAAACAGGGATTGCAGTGTGCAACGTAAAACAAGAACTGGTCAATAAAAACGGCGATCCGATCATCAGCGTCAATTCGACATACCCACTTAAAGAAAACGATAAGATTATTGGAACGATCGAATTCTCCAAGCACTTTTTTACAAAGGAAAACATCCAGTCGCTCGAAAAATATGCCGAGCATAAGATATTTCGGAAAAACAATACGATCTATACCATCGATAATATCATTACCGCTAACACAAGGATGGAGGCAATCAAGAAGAAGATCGAGAAAATCGCGAAAACAGGCTCAACCGTATTGATTTATGGGCGGACAGGGACAGGGAAAGAAGTAGTTGCGCAGGCCATACATAACTTGAGCGATCGATATGAAAAACCATTTATCTCGTTAAATTGTGGCGCTATTCCGCCAACCTTGTTGGAAAGCACTTTGTTCGGTACGATAAAAGGGAGCTTTACAGGTGCGGAAGATACAGCAGGCTTGTTTGAACAGGCAGATGGCGGCACGCTGTTTTTAGACGAAATCAATTCCTTGGATATTAATTTGCAAGTAAAGCTGCTGAAGGCCATTGAGGAAAAAACGATCAGGCGAGTAGGTGGCAATAAAAATATCAATGTCGATATCCGTGTGATCTCGGCAACAAACGAAGACCCGGATCGGCTGGTCGATGAGAAACGACTGCGTGAGGATTTGTTTTATCGACTGGGTATCGTACAGATTGATTTGCCAAACCTGGAGGAGCGACAGGAGGATATTGAGATTCTCTTGGACTATTACATCCGTTTTTATAACAGCAATATGAATATGTATATTGAGAGTGTACAGCCAGATGTGCTTCTATGTTTTAAACGGTACACATGGCCGGGGAATATCAGAGAGCTGAAAAACGCGATCGAAACAGCCTACAACAACGTCAGCTCCAATCAAATCACACTCGATGATATTCCGCGCAGAATTCGCAACTACGCTGGTGCGCCTATGAATGATCACACGGTAAGCAAAGGGCTTACGTTAAAGGACGCCGTCGACGAGTTTGAGAAGGGTATTATCGTCAGTGAGCTGAAGCTGACGGAGGGCAAACTAGCGGAGACGGCGCGCAGGCTAGGGCTTTCCAAGCAATCGTTAAAATACAAAATGGACAAGTATCAATTAAGGTAAAGATTTTTTTACGACAGAGGGGGGGAATTTTCCCCTCTCTTTTTGTTTTGTGAAACGGTGTATGCTTGTTTTGCAAAGGTTCACAAGATCTTAATAATTGGCACATAACTTGCTTAACTAACAATTGTGTGAAAATGTATCCTCTCTAAACATCATGAGAAGTTTATTAGCAAACAGCAAAGAAAGGCGTGAAGCATGAATGAACAAAAGCTTTCGTGACACTCTCGTTTTGGGCTTTGCCCTCTTCGCTATTTTCTTCGGTGCCGGCAACCTGATTTTTCCACCAGCCATCGGACTTGTTTCTGGGACGAACTGGGTGACTGCCCTAATCGGCTTTGTTCTTACCGGAATTGCTCTACCTCTTTTAGGTGTCATTGCGATTTTAAACGCAGAAGGAAAATTCGAGGTGCTAACGAGGCCGATCAGCCCGTGGTTTTACAAGTTTTTTAACACCGTTATGATGGTCGGAATCGGTATGTGTGTGACGATTCCTCGCATGGCTGCAACTACTCACGAATTGGGAGTCAAAACGCTTTTTCCTCAAGTACCATCATTCGTAACGATTCTCCTCTTCTTTGCTATCAACTTTTACTTTGCGATGGATCGATCCAACGTTGTCGATAAAATCGGCAAAATCTTGACTCCCGTGCTTGTCGTCATCCTGCTCTTTATCGTAGGAAAAGGTATTTTCGACCCGATTGGTGTTCCGATTACGACTGAACTTGCGAATCCTTTTTCAAACGCTTTCATTAACGCTTATCAAACTGGTGACGTCATGACTGCACTCCTGTGTGCGCCTATCTTTATCGCGGCGATTGCCGGATATGGATATACAGACACCCGCAAAATGAGGAAGATGGCCATTAATGGAACGCTGATTGCGGGTCTTGGCTTGTTGATTGTATACGGAGGCCTCTTGTATCTGGGTGCTGCGGGCAGCGGCATGTTCCCGAGCAATATTGAAAATACAGCGCTTGTGACAGGTCTGATTCAAATCATGCTGGGCAATTTCGGAAGTATCGCTCTCGCCGTAGCGATCGTTCTCGCTTGTTTGACCTCAGCCATCGGTGTTACCGCTGTTACCGCAGATTTTCTGAGTAAGCTAACCAACCATAAAGTGAGCTACCGCATTTGGGCGCTCATCATTTGTATCGCGGGCGTGGCTGTTGGTTCTCTGGGTGTCGATAAAATCATTAACTATACCATGCCATTGTTTTTGGCTCTGTATCCTGTTTCCATCGTCATCGTATTCCTTGGAGTTTTCCGCAAATATATTCCAAACGCGGGTGCGTATAAAGGCTCTGTCCTTTTGACGCTGATTGTCAGTGTAATTGAAACGTTGAAAACGATTGGCCTTCCGATCAGCTTTTTAGAAAATCTCATTGCCAAGCTTCCTTTGAGTGCTGATGGTTTCTCCTGGTTAATCCCGGCCATTGTCGGCTTTGTAGGTGGAGCCCTAATTCACAACGCAATGTCTCGTAAACAAGATAATGAAAACGCTTTGAATCCTGTGCGCGAATGATGTACAGGTAAATAAAAGGAGGAGTATTCTATGAGTTCCAATCAAAAGGGCGACGTAGTATTTTTCAATGGACAAATCTTCACATCCAATCCAGAACAACCGTATGCAAGCGCGATGCTGGTGCGTGACGGACGTATTGCATGGATTGGCGAGCCAAAAGAGGCAGAGAGTATGGAAGGCGAGCGAGTAGACTTGAAAGGTCGCCGCGTACTGCCGGGCTTTATCGACGCTCACTTGCATCCCCTGTATTTGGCTGATGCCGAGAAGCAGATTGCATGTACATTCCCGCTCGTAAATTCCATTGAGGACATCATGGCAGAAGTCCGCAAGCAGCGGGACATTCACGGAGCAGATGCGTGGATTCGCGGATGGGGTTACGATGAGGGGAAATTGACAGAAGGACGAGCTCCTACCCGTTGGGATTTGGACAAAGCGTCTGCGGATGCACCGGTCATCATCACGCGTACATGCGGTCATATCGCGGTAGCAAATAGCCGGGCTCTGGAGCTGGCTGGCATTACAAAAGATACCCCAAGCCCAGCAGGCGGAAAAATCGACAAAGACGCAAACGGAGAGCCAACAGGAGTTTTGCGAGAAAGTGCCAAAGATTTGGTTCAAAAGATTATGCCTGCACAAACGCTCGAAGACAACGCAACGTTGCTTGCGGAGCTGAGTCCAAAATTGTTCGTGCACGGTATTACAGGAATCACCGATTTGATGGGAAGAACCGAGCCGATTAACTACTTGGATATGTACAATGCAGCTGTCGAAAAAGGACTCAAGCAGCGTACCGTGTTGTATTACATGTGGGAAGATTTAGAAAAGAATCCGCAAATGACAGCGGAAGAGAAATGTTCGACCAATCAGATTCATATTGGCGGAGTGAAGCTGTTTGCAGATGGCAGTGTCTCTGGTCAAACGGCCTGGGTCGATCCGCCATTCCTGGGTGAAGAAGAAAACTACGGAATTTCAACTACCTCTGAAAAAGAGCTGTTGGATGCCGCCGCGTTTGCAGAGCGTCACCAAATTCAATTGGTTGTGCATGCGATGGGTGAGCAAGCGATTGACCAAATCATTAACACGTTTTATGGCAAAAAGGGCTGGATCGCAGATGCACCTTCGATCCGCATTGAGCATGCTGCTATGCCTACCAAGCAATCCATTCAACGGGCTGCGGAAATGGGCGTCGGTTTTGTTCCACAGCCTATCTTCTTGTTTGCAGAAATCGAGAGCTATTTGAACAATCTCGGATCAGAAAGAACGAAAACAACCTATCCAGTTAAAACCATGCTGGAAGCGGGCATTAAAGTAGCGTTCTCTTCTGACGCACCAGCAACGGCATGGGCTGATCCGGTCAATCCGTTTGTTGGACTAAAAGCAGCGGTAACGCGTACAGCATACAACGGTACCGATACAGGCCAGGACCAGCGTGTGGATGTGGCAACTGCGATTGAGCTGTATACGCGGGCAGCACAGGAAATGACCAGAATCCCGGATGTTGGACAGCTAAGGCCGGGTTACCACGCTGACTTTATCATTCTCGATCAGGATATTTTGGCGATTGCTCCTGAGAAAATTGATCAGATCACAGTGGAAGAAACGTATATGGGTGGACAATTGGTTTACAAAAAATAAGCAAAGCCAAGCCGTTAGTAGTCTTGTGTATACAACTACTAGCGGCTTTTCGTTTAGTTATTAATTGATTTTTCCAAAAAGTATTACTATAATCAGTTGTGGCAAGGGAATTCCTATCTTTAGGAGAGATGAAGCTATGAAAATTCCAAAGGAAAAAGCTATTCTCAACATGTCTCCCCATCATGCTCCAGTGGCACGAATTCACTCTGGGAACCGTGTCGTTTTTGAAACATGTGATTGCTTTAGCAACCAGATCGAAAGTGAAGACCAGCTTTTTAGCTCGATTGGCTGGGATTTGATTAACCCGGCTACCGGTCCGTTGTATGTTGAGGATGCTGAGCCTGGGGATATTCTGCGTGTGGAAATTGTCGATATCCAGATTGCCGATCAGGGTGTCATGACGGTTGCACCAAAAGAGGGTGTACTCGGTGACTTTATAACCGAGGAAAAGACAAAAGTGATTCAGATCCGAGACGGCAAAGCGCTGTTCAATGAAAAAATTCAGATCGATGTCAAACCTATGATTGGCGTAATTGGTACTGCTCCTGCCACGGAGGAAATATCTACAGGAACACCGGGAGATCACGGTGGCAATATGGATTGCAAGCGAATCGTCAAAGGCTCCGTTCTGTATTTGCCAGTGAATGTTCCGGGGGCTTTGCTTTCTATGGGAGATTTGCATGCGGTCATGGCGGATGGCGAGATTGTGCTTTGCGGATTAGAAATACCAGGGGAAGTCACTGTAGATATCGGTGTGATAAAAGGACTGAGCTTGCCATTGCCTATGCTTAGTGAAGGTGAGCATGTGATGACGATTGCTTCTGCCCTTACATTGGAAGAGGCAGGGAAAAAGGCGACTGTTCATATGCATCGCTTTCTGGTAGAGGAGGTAGGAATCCCGAACGATGAAGCGGGTATGCTGCTATCTCTCGTTGGTGACCTGCGCATATGTCAGGTGGTTGATCCGTTGATGACTACGCGTATGGAGCTGCCCAAGTGGGTACTAAAGCAATACGACTATCAGTTAAAATAATCAAAATGAAATAATATGTAATTATTTGTAACAAGAGCCTTTTTACGAGGCTCTTGTTTTTTTTGTTTTGTCTTGAGCGTGGAGGGCTGCTAATGAAGCAGTAGCAGCGCAAGTATGGGCTTTTTGTGAGGATTGTAAACGCCGTATGAATATGATGTGGTTCTTGTTAAGAAAGGCGTTTTATGGAGGTTTATGTAGGATATTCCCGAAATTATTTACGGTTATTACTCGAATAGAGAAGGTGAGGCCTCCATGATCGAATTCAAGCAAGTATGCAAAACATATCCAAATGGGGTTACGGGGTTAAAAGATATCAATTTATCCATACACAAGGGTGAATTTTTGGTGATCGTAGGCTTGTCTGGTGCTGGTAAATCCACGCTGCTGCGTTCTATCAACCGTCTGCATGAGATTACTACGGGAGAAATCCTAATTGACGGAAAATCAATCACCGCAGCAAAAGGCGAGAAGCTACGCATGATGCGAAGAGATATCGGAATGATTTTTCAAAGCTTTAATCTGGTGAAACGATCCACGGTTCTGCGCAATGTTTTGTCTGGAAGGGTAGCTTACCATTCCACACTGCGTACCTTGTTTGGAATGTTTCCGGAAAAGGATGTTCAGCTGGCACTACAAGCGTTGGAGCGGGTCAATATCAAGGAAAAAGCGTATACGCGTGCGGATCAATTATCTGGTGGTCAGCAGCAGCGGGTGTCAATCGCCCGGGCACTGGCGCAAGAAGCCAAGATCATTTTAGCAGATGAGCCAGTGGCCTCCCTCGACCCGCTGACAACCAAGCAGGTGATGGACGATCTGAAGCGTATCAATCTGGAGCTCGGGATTACGACAGTGGTCAATCTGCATGACATTGATCTGGCGAGGGAGTACGCGACTCGGATCATCGGGATGAGGGCAGGCGAAATTGTATTTGACGGGTCTGTATCAGAGGCGACAGATGAAACGTTTATGGGCATATACGGGAGATCACTGCGAGCGGCTGATAACCACGATTTAGAGGTGAGCAACCTATGAATCCAACGGCACTGAGGCCTCCTTCTAAAATGAAATCGTATCTAAACGTGCTTCTTTTGCTCGTCCTGCTTATCGGAAGCTCCTATCAGACGGATGCCTCATTGATTTTGCTCGTGACAGGGACAGGCGAGATGGGCAAACTGCTTGCGGAAATGTTTCCTCCTGACTGGTCCTATCTGGATGTGATCTGGAAGCCGATGATGCAGACGGTACAGATGGCGATTGTCGGTACGACGATTGGCGGAATTATGGCGATTCCGTTGGCGTTTTTTGCCGCAAACAACGTTTTTTCTTCAAACCTTTTGCACACAGTATCACGGTTTGTTTTAAACCTGATCCGGACTGTACCTGAGCTATTATTTGCTGGTATTTTTGTCGCTATTTTTGGCCTCGGTCCGTTTGCTGGGGTGCTTGCGATCACCTTCTTTTCCTTTGCGCTGATTTCAAAATTGACCTACGAGTCGATCGAAGCCATCGATCGCGGCCCACTGGAAGCGATGACTGCGGTAGGGGCGAATAAGCTTCAGTGGATACATTTTGGGATTACTCCGCAGATCATTGCTCACTACATTACCTTTTTTCTGTATACGTTTGAGGTAAACATCAGGGCGGCTGCAGTACTTGGTCTTGTGGGCGCGGGTGGTATCGGGCTGTTTTTAGACCGGTCTTTGAATCAATTGCGGTATGATCGTGCGTCGATCATCATCATCGCTACGCTGGTGATCGTTCTGGTCATTGATTTTGTCAGTTCCAGAATCCGGGAGAGAATGCTATGAAACAAAAGAATCGAATACAGGTACGGATACGTAGTGGGCTTATTACAATTTTGCTGATCTTGGTCTATGTATGGGCGTTTTCCGGATTGGAATTTAACGGGATTCAGCCAACGGCAGGTGAGATTTCACAGTCGATCTTTCGCGGGATGATTCATCCTGATTGGGGTTATGTGTATTTGCCTGAAGGGGAGGATTTGCTCAGAGGGCTGCTCGATACATTGGCGATTGCTATTTTGGGTACATTCATTTCAGCGTTACTTTGCGTGCCATTTGCCTTTTGGGCTGCCTCCAATATGAGCAAGCATAAGTCGATTCATGGATCAGGTAAAATATTTCTGAGCTTCATTCGGGTTTTCCCCGAAATCGTAATGGCAATTATTTTTATCAAGGCGGTTGGTCCTGGATCATTCGCAGGCGTCTTGGCTTTGGGACTGCACTCGATTGGGATGCTGGGCAAATTATATTCGGAGTCGATTGAAAATCTCGATATGGGACCATCAGAGGCGTTGACCGCGTGTGGGGCAAACCGTCTGCAAACGATCTGGTATGCCGTGATTCCACAGGTGCTGCCTCATTTTTATTCCCTGATTTTGTTCCGTATTGAGATCAATGTGCGCTCTGCCTCTATTTTGGGAATGATCGGAGCGGGAGGGATCGGAACGCCGCTCATTTTTGCTCTAGAAGCACGTTCGTGGGATCGGGTCGGAATCATTTTGCTTGGGATTATTGTTACGGTGACACTGATTGATATATTATCTGGCTACATTCGCAAAAGAATTGTGTGAGAGCTTTCTATATGAATCTGATACCAAACAAAAGACAGACCGTCGCTGCCAAATTGGCGCTGACGGTCTGTCTTTTGTTATTTAATTTCTTGACCCACTGCTTTCGCATAGTCACGTACTGGCGTGAAGTTTTCATCTTTTCCTACTACATAACCTTTATGCGTATAGATTTCGTCGATGACTTTTCCACCTTCTGGGTCCTTAGTAATCTCGATGAATGCGTCTTGAATTTTCTTTCTCCACTCTGGAGACATGTCAGGACGTACAGCTACTGTATCGTTTGGAATTGGAGCTGTGTAGTGCAGGACACGCGTTACGTCGAATACGTCTGGCTTGTCCTTTTTCACAGTGTTGCGCGCATCTTCAAACACAGCTGCTGCGTCTACTTCACCGTTCAGTACAGCGAGAATGGCTTTGTCGTGACCTTTGATGGTGATTGCTTGTACGTCTTTTTCTGGGTCTACGCCTGCTTTGCTCAGCTCAGCTGCTGGGAATACGAAGCCTGCCGAGGAGGTCACGTCTTGCCAAGCGATTTTCTTGCCCTTCAAATCAGCCAAGGATTGGATAGGAGAATCCTTTTTAACGACGATCATGGCACGGTAGAAATCGACCAAATCCTTGGTTGGCTGTCCTGTTCCTTCTTGTACACCAAAACGCTGTGCTTGCAAGAGAAGATCGGCTGCACCCTTCACATCATGAGCCAGTACATACGCATTTGGAGGCAAGAAGCCGATATCTACTTGCTTGGATGCCATTGCTTCAATGATCGTGCTGTAGCTGGTTGAAACCGAGACTTTTACAGGGATACCGAGTTTGTCTCCCAGCAGTTTCTCCAGTGGCTTTGCTTTTGCTTCCAGTGTCTCTGCGTTTTGAGACGGCACGAATTGAACCTTCAATTCAGTAGGTACATAGCTTGTTCCAGATGCAGTGCTGGAGCTTGTCCCACATCCAGCCAAGCCTGCAGCCATAACAAGAGCCATACCCATTGTTGCTACCTTTTTAAGCATAGTCTTCTTCCCTCCGAAGATGATTCGTTTGAAATAGATGAATCATGTAAAAATATAACAAATCATTGTCAAGCTACTGTTAATATCGTGTGAATATTGTTCTCTCTAAGTATGAATTCGCTATGATAGGAATGAATCTTTGAAACAATCCGATGAGGTAGGAGTGAATCGCATGGAAACAGCTTCAACCAAGTGTGCGTTAACGATTTTGCAAACAAGCGACCTGCACGGAAGCATATATCCTCTTTCATATGCTGCGAATGAACCGAGGGATGTGGGATTTGCCAAAATCGCTACGTTGATCAAAGCGCAGCGAGAGCAGGCGGAGCACCTGCTCGTTATAGATAATGGCGACTTGATCCAGGGAACGCCACTGGCGTATCACCATGCTCGCCTGCATCATACGGCTGCAAATCCCATGGTCCTATGCTTAAATGAGCTCTCCTACGATGCAGCGATCATCGGCAATCACGAGTTTAATTACGGCCTGCCTTTTTTACATAAAGCGATCGGAGAAAGTCATTTTCCCTGGTTAAGTGCCAATCTGACCAATGCAGCGGGAGATCCTTTTTTCGGGAAACCATACATGATCAAAACGTTTGAGAGCGGGCTAATAGTAGGGGTTCTTGGCTTGACCACACCCTATATACCGAACTGGGAGCAGCCAGAAAATATCGCGGGTATTCATTTTCATGATCCCGTGGAGACAGCTCGAAAATGGGTTCGAGTGATGCGAGAAGAGGAAAAGGCAGACGTCGTAATCGTCGCTTACCATGGCGGATTGGAAAGAGACCCGGAAACAGGAGAGCCGACGGAAGTATTGACGAAAGAGAATCAGGGCTATGAGCTGTGTACAGAAGTATCCGGCATCGATGTCCTACTAACTGGTCATCAGCATCGGACGATCGTATCGAGGGTGAACGGGGTATGTGTGGTGCAGCCAGGCAATGAGGGCAGAGTGCTTGGAAAAGTACAGCTCTCGCTTCAGCAGGAAGATGCAGGATGGAAAGTCATCGGGGGTGATGCACGCTTGTTGTCGGTAGAGGGAGTAGAGGCAGATACTTCAATTCTGGAGATGGCGGCACCATACGAAGAGCGAACGCAGCGCTGGCTGGATCAACCGATCGGGAGATTTACAGGAGATATGCGAATCACAGACCCGATGGCCGTACGGTTAAAGGATCATGCTTTCGTGGAATTTATCAATCATGTGCAAATGGAGATTTCCGGAGCATCGATATCAAACACAGCGCTGTTTGACAATACGTCTGCCGGTTTTCCTGAGAACGTCACGATGCGTGATATTGTGAGCAACTACATTTATCCAAACACACTTGTAGTACTACGGATAAAAGGAAAAGACATACGGGCAGCACTGGAGCAGGGGGCCGAGTATTTTGAAGTGGACGATAAAGGTGAGATCGTCGTCAGTCCTGCCTTTTTACTGCCAAAGCCGCAGCACTATAACTATGATATGTGGGAAGGAATCGAGTACCTGATCGATGTGGCGCGCCCGATCGGACAGCGCGTGGTTAGATTGACGAGAAACGGAGCGCCTTTGGATATGGAAGCGGACTACGATGTGGTCATGAATAATTACCGTGCAGGCGGGGGAGGCAATTACACCATGTTTCAAAAGAAGCCCGTCGTCAAGGAAATTGCGACTGATGTATCGGAGCTGCTTGCCACTTATATTTTGGAGAAAAAGGTCGTAGAAGCTACGGTGAACGGGAATTGGGAGGTAGTAAAGGGACAAGAGGATAAGTGAGAAGAAGGGCAAGGACACCTGCTGAGGGTGTCCTTTTTGCACGCAATAAGATAACCGTATCCTCTACGCTTTTGCTTCCACCCCGAACTTTCTTTTCGGAGTGCCCATAATGACAGAGTCTTTGGGCAACAGCAGTGCAAAAAGCCCGAGCAAAGGCAAATATGCGCATACCTGAACCATCATCTGGATGCCGTAGCTGTCCATCAACATCCCCATTACGACTGATCCTAGTCCAGCGAGGCCAAACGATAGGCCGAAAAACAGTCCGGCGACCGTACCTACATGACCTGGAAGCATCTCTTGGGCATACACGATGATGACGGAGAAGCCGGACATCAGGATTAACCCGATCGCGACGCAGATGAGTATGGACCCGGTTGGCCCCATATAGGGCAGGAGTAAGGAGAATGGGGCTGTTCCGAGAATGGAAAACCATATGATCTTTTGACGACCAAAGCGGTCAGCTAACGGACCACCTAAAAAGGTGCCGAGCATACCAGCGAATTGCAGGGCAAAGAGGCACATTTGAGCATTTTCCAATGGCAGCTGAAATTTTTCCATGTAGTAAAAGGAGTAGTAGCCTGTCATGCTCGCCAAATAGACGAATTTGGAAAACAGCATGAGGATGAGAATGCCCATGACATACACAATAAAGCCGTTACTGAACCGATTTTCGCGAATAGCGGTGGCTTGAGACCCCGGACGAGGTCTATTCTTTGGACGAACATGACGGCGATACCACTGACTAATAAAGGATTGCAGTACGATTCCGATGACGGCAAGCAGAATAAACCAGAGAAAGCCCATTTGCCCCTGCGGACTAATAATGAACGCTACCATGAGTGGAGCCAAAGCTTGACCGGTATTTCCACCCACTTGAAAGACGGACTGGGCAAAGCCTCTGCGGTGCTTCATCGCCATATGGGCGACGCGCGACGATTCTGGATGTAGGACGGAGGAACCGACCCCGATCAGGGCTGCTGACAGCAGGAGAAAAGCGAGTGAAGGCGATAGAGCTAAACCCAGCATGCCAAGTAGCGTAAAAAGCATCCCCATCGGCAATAGAAGCGGCATCGGACGGCGGTCTGTGTAGTATCCGATGAGCGGCTGCAAAATCGACGCAGTGATATTCAGCGTAAAGGCGACCCAGCCAATTTCCACGAAGCTGAGCTGCATCTTTTGCTGAAACAGCGGAAAAACGGCTGGCACGACTGACTGCATCGCATCATTGAGCAAATGTGCCACACTTACACCAAGCAGGATGACCAGCGAAGTGTTTTGGGTGGTGTCTGTAGCATGACTCTGTGACAAACTCTCCACTTCCTTCTCTATTTATTTTCATCTCATGCTAATGGAGAAAGGACAGTGAAGTCGTCTTAAATCTTGCGTAGATGGTGAGCAATTTTTGCTATAATGGGACTGGGTGAATGCCGATGCACATGAAAATCGTTCTGCCACAACTGGAATTGCACAAAATTGAGAGTACATTTGAAAACACGCCCCATGAACATGATGAGCAATACCAGGTGACCATTCCTGTGCAAGGGACGTGTTTTTTTACCCATGAGAACAAAGCGGTGAAGCTGCCTGCGGGCGAGGGCTTGATTCTGCATCCCCGAGACAGGCATTCCTTTCATATAGGGCATGATGCCAGTGTGATTATCATCCGGGTAAAGGATCAGTGCATGCATGATCAGTATCAGGATAAAAGGTTTGATCCTGCATCTCGGCAATCATTCGATGCGGTAGCATGGACCATGCTGTTTCGCCAGTGGACAACAGGCATGCTCGCCCTGGACCATACGGAGAAGCTGGCAGTAGAAGAAATAGAAATGCAGGTTCTTGCCTATTTGCAACAGCTGTTTCAAGGCGGCAGAGCTAGCGATATCGCTCCGCGGTTAGAGATAGGCACAGATTCTCATCTGACACGAGTTTTGGAGTATATCCATGCCCACTATACGGAGCAGATGAGCATCGATCTGTTAGCATCACTAGCTAAACAAAGCAGGTTTCATTTTATCCGTTCTTTTAAATCTGCTACAGGCCAAACACCCTACCAGTACGTGCTGCTCTTGCGGATTGGGAAAGCAAAGGAGCTTTTGCTGCGCTCTGCAACAACGGTAACGGATATCAGCTTCGCCTTGGGGTTTTCCAGTCCGAGTCAATTTTTTCGAATATTCGCTAAGCAGGTCGGTGCGACGCCCGAGCAGTATCGCGTCAAAAGCAGGTAAAGGACATCTAAGGACACCTAAGAAGGTGTCCTTTCTTCTGATTGTTGTATTGGTTGTGCAGCCAGTTTGGTAGCAGCAGCCAGGCCGATCATGACGGTCAAAACCTGAAGAAGCAAAGAAACCGTAATGCCCAGTGAAAGAGAAAAGCCAATGGCTGTCATGACAGTGATGATCGCCCCTCCAAGTCCAATGCCAATCGCCGGAGTGAAGGTATCAGCTACAGAAATTTCTGCAGAAACCTTGCCCTCCTCGCCCGGCTTTGCCAGAGAAAACGCGATAGCACCGCTAGTCGGGTGAGCTAAGCCGATCCCAAAGCCCATAATAATCTGGCTGAAAATAGCGAGTGTGACGCCGAAAAGATCATTTGGAACAAACGTCAGTGGTACAGAGAACGCAACGCCTATGAGCATGATGAAAAGACCGGTGACTACTCGTTTTTTTCGACCTACTCCGAGGTCCGCTGCATCCCATTTTGCCTGGACGTTGGCGGCCAGTGACCAACTGATTGCGGCAGAGGCAACGGCCAAGCCAGCTTTGTCGGCCGACATTTCTAAAACAGTTGTCAGTCCAAGAACTAAATACGTTTGCGTGCCGTAATAAGCAGATACAAACAAACCGCGCGAAGCAATGATGGCTGGCAGGCCCACACGAGCGACGAGTGTTCCCTTGGGCATCAGCCTATACAACGGGATGATCAGGGTAACTAGGCCAGCGACAGACAGGACGATGCCATAAACGGTAGGCATTTTGCCGAGTCCAAACAGGAAGATACCCGTTCCCAAAGCCAAGAAGAAGGGGAGGAACAGCCGGTTGTTGTTGTTTCCTGCATGTGCATTTGGTTTCAAGCCTCGAAAAGCAGGGGTAGTTAGGATTGCAGAAAGGGCGATGAAAGGGAGGATCAACCAGAAAACATATCTCCACGACAATTGTTCTGAGATGACTCCAGCAATATAGGGTCCAAATAGTCCCGGGAGAATGTACGCACTGGAAAAGACGGCAAGAATTTGAGTGCGGAGAGAGTCAGGGTAACGCAGGGTAATCATCGTATACACGCAGTTGACCAAAGCCCCTGCTCCGAATCCTTGCATCATACGACCAAGCAATAATATCGGCATGTTTGGTGCAATAGCGGCAACCACAATCCCCAAAGCAAAAAGCACAATCATCGTGATAAAAGGCTGAGCTGGCCCTTTTTTATCGACCAGTTGCCCTGTAATGACTGTTCCAATAAGCTGGGCTAACAAATAAACGCTAAATATCCAGCCGTACAGGTTTTCCCCCTGTAACTCTCTAGAGAGGCCAGGTGCAATGGTTGTGACAGCCAAACCTTCGAAAGCCGTAGCAGTGACGACAAGAATAATACCGATCGTCAAAGCACGGTAATGAGTACTCCAAATACTTTCCTTGCTCATCATACGACGCTCCTTTCAAAAAAAGTTGTTGTTTTAACAGTTGTTGCAGCAACTAAATAGGCAAAAAAGAAAACATATTATTTAGTTGCTGTTATTACTGTTGCTACAACAACTAATTATACAGAAAAAATGCTCCTGTACAATACTTTGGATTTATAAATTTTTCACGTTCTCATAAATGATATTGAGAGTTTTTCGAAACTGCTTGACCTCTTCTTCAGTCAAGCCGGCGATTGTTTTCTCGTAGGCTTCAATGGAAGGGGGGAGAACCTCATCTTTTAATTGCCGTCCTTTTTCTGTCAGGTAGACATGCAGTGAGCGTCGATCCTTTTTGTCTGTCACCCGATGAATAAACCCTCGCTCCTCCATCGTAAAAAGCATTCGAGCAATGTTTGTTTTATCTTTAAAAGTGCGCTCAGCCAGCTCGTTTTGAGTCAGCCCTTCTTCATCCCACAGGACGACGAGAATCATCCACTGATCAATGGTGATGTTGAAGGGATTCACTACTTTTTGATAGTAGCTGTTCAGCTTTAAATCTGTTCGTTTAACGATAACACCAATGTACTCATGTATTTTCAACGATAAGCCTCCTTTTTACGTTTGCAGAGCAACTGTTGATAAGACAACTATACGGATGCTGATCAGACGTGTCAATTTGACAGGAAGGCGATGAAGAATGAAAGCAGCAAATTTGCCCAAAATAACAACGGGATCTGCAAAGCATATAAAGGAGAAGGATACGATGACAGGAAAGTTCATGAAGACCGTTTTGATCGTAATGTGTCTGGCATTGCTGGGTTCACCTCTAGCTGTGCAAGCGAAGGAAGGTAGCGGGGACCCGCCGCAGCAGCAACAAGGCATTAAACCAAAGGAAGTCAAGCTCCAGGGTGATATGCGAAGAGTATGGATCGATCATATGATTTGGACAAGGGCTTATGTCGTAAGCGCCTTGGCAGGGCTGAAGGACCAAGACAAGGTACTCGCGAGGCTTTTGAAAAACCAAGAGGATATTGGCAATGTAATCAAGCCTTATTATGGCGAAGAAGCAGGTAATAAGCTGACTGCTTTATTAAAAGAACATATTCTCATTGCAGGCAAAGTTGTAGACGCTACGAAAAAGAACAAGCAAGCCGATCTCAAAAAATACAATGCCGAGTGGTACAAAAATGCTGATGATATCGCCAAATTTTTGAGCAGTGCAAACCCGAATTGGACAGAACAGGAATTAAAAGATCTTATGAACAAGCATCTCGAATTGCTTACAGAAATGGTTCAAGCGAGGGTGAAAAAGGATTGGGATGCGGATATCGCTGCTTTTGATAGAGGCGAGGACCATATCATCACGCTGGCGGATGCCTTGACTGAGGGGATTATCAAGCAATTTCCTAACCAGTTTTAATCAGCTGACTAGTTGAAGCCGGTGGGCTGGAAAAAAGCGAAAGGCATGGATTACGAGTCCATGCCTTTTCTTGTTGGGAAAGCAGTATGAGAGGCTCCTGCAAGAAAATCAATGATGCTCCTTCAAACTGTTTACAGGGACATCTTGTTCGTTTTCAGGTTCGCCGATCGGATAGATTCTTGCCATATCCGTTGTTTCATCCACATGCTGAATATAGATGGGCAAGCCGTTGCACGTTACATTTGCCATGACAGGGGAAGCAGCAATTTCTTTCGCACGTTCATTTGTCATTTGAGAGACCTCCTGTGAAATGGATAACGGCTATAATATGTACCCCATGCCAAGCGCCTATGCGAATGATAGAGTACGAAAAAGAACGCCAGCACCTGAAAGGAAAGGTACTGGCGTATTTGCTTTATTTCAATAGTCGTTTGATGACTTCGTCAGTCACAGAGGGGACGACTTCTGTGGAATAGGCAATCTCCATTCGTTCAAAGCGGTTATGCGCATCGTATCCGTAGGGGCCGATGTTGATGCACGGCACATTGATGTCGCGGATATCCTGATACTCTACATAATGCTTGCTGCCCCAGCTCGGATTATTTTCCTCGATGGCCAGAATCCCCTCCTCATCGTCAGACAGGGCTACACAGCTCATGTCACAGACGTACGGGAAGAAATTGCGAGTCACGATCGGATGCGGATAGTGTGGCTGAACGCTCTCCACTGCCTCCTCCAGCGCGGCAATCAGGTTTTGCTCACGCTCATCCTTGCCCACAAGCTCGATACGAGGCGAATAGAGTGAGGAATAGAACAGAATAATGGCCGGGCTTCTGTCCTTCATCCACTTCACTTCTTCTTCGACGACACGGCCAGAGAACATCCGCACATCCAGACTCTTGTCTTGCAAAAGCTGCTCTTTAAACTGCTTCATGTGCGAGAGGAAGGCATCGCCATGCTCTGCGACCAGCTCTTTTTTCATGTCCTCGTAAATCAAAACGCGTGTCTTCCAAGGGAGCGGAGTCCAGGCTTGACCGCTCTTTTCGCAGAAGCGGCGATGACGGTCACGCAGCAGCGTCAGGGCGTTTTCAAAAGCGATCTCAGCCTGTTCCTTCAACATGCCGAGGACCTGCTTCGGCGACCATGTATGAATGAAAAAATTGTAGTAAACATAGGCAGACAAGGCTGTTTGGATCGTGTAGGTCGGTTTAAAATCGGTCTGCTTCAAGGAAACGGGCGGAACAGGCGTCTCCCCATATGCTTCGTCACATAAATCAGGATTGTAGCTGATTTGGCGGGTCAGCTCAGCAGCGATAAAGTTGGGGTCAAGACCCTCGAAGGCAGAGCCTGCATGTGTTTCGTAGCCGGTGATATAAAAGGATGGTAGCAGCTTGCCCACGGTTCCTTTGTAAATATAGCGATTCGGGTCACCATCGTAACGCGGCGCAACGAAGTCAGAGTTAATGAGCGCAATGTATTCAAAGCCGTGCTCCTCCCGCCATTTTTTCAAATCCTTCAAGGAAGAGAGAACGCCGTGCGAGCTGTCCTCCTCGTCGCACTCGGCCAGAAGCAGCAAATTGCCCGCCAGCTCTTCCGGGTGCTCGGAATAGTACTGCAACAAAAAGACGTGGCTGGCTACGCCGCTTTTCATATCGAGCACACCGCGGCCAAAATGCCAGTCACCAGAATCTAGCTGTTGTTTGACCAAGTCAGGCAGCGGTTCTTCTTTCAGCGCTTCCATCAGGGAGGAAGGATAGCAGGCTTTATCCTTTAAGTGATTGTAATCCTCGATGCCCACTGTATCGGTGTGGCCCATCAGAATGACAGTTTTTCCGCTAGGTCGCTTCGTGCCTTTGACGAATGCAAGCACATTGTAGCGTTCTACCTCGTCATTTATGGTCCGGGAGATGATCAATTGTTCGGGATTTTGCCGAAAATACGGGAACGATTTCAGGTGCTCGTAAAGATGAGTGGCAGCATCGATTTCACCCGTTGTGTTGACTACGCTTTCTATTTGTACTAGGTCATCGGTTAATTTTATGATTGCTTCACGGCTTTGCAGCATAGCATCTACCCCGTTTCGTTTATAGGATTTGTTGGAGGAATCGTCTCGTCCGATCGTGCTGAGGGTTGGAAAAAAGAACGCTTGGATGGGCATCTTCGACCATCTCTCCGTCAGCAAGCATGATGACCCGGTCCGCTACTTCACGGGCAAAGCCCATCTCATGTGTAACGACGACCATCGTCATGCCTACGCGGGCCAAATCCTTCATCGTCGCCAGCACCTCTCCTACCAGCTCAGGATCGAGTGCAGAAGTAGGCTCGTCAAACAGCATGACGTCTGGTTCAAGCGCGAGAGCCCGTGCAATCGCCACCCGTTGTTTCTGTCCGCCAGAGAGCTGCTCAGGGTAGACATGTGCTTTGTCGGTCAGTCCTACGCGTGCCAATAGCTGCATGGCTTTTTCCGTTGCTTCGGCTTTCGTTTTTCTTTTTACATGGAGCGGTGCTTCGATTACATTTTCCAGAACAGTCATGTGCGGAAACAGATTAAAATGCTGAAACACCATGCCCACGTGTTCACGCACCTTGTTCAGGTCCGTGTGTTTGACATCAATCACCTGGTTATTGATCGCGATTTCGCCTGAGTCCTTCATTTCCAGGAAGTTCAGACAGCGCAATAGCGTACTTTTTCCTGAGCCGCTTGCCCCGATCAGTACGACTACTTCTGATTTTTTAATCTCCAGTGAGATGTTTTTTAACACCTGCAGACTACCGAATGATTTCGCCAGATTACGCACCTTTATCATGCTGCCACCTCTTTATGCTTGCGAGTAGGGAGAGGGGTTCTGCTGGTATCGAGACGTTTTTCCAACCGATTCAAAATAAACGAGAAAATAGCTACGAGCGCCAGATAGTAAAGTCCGACGACAAAATACGTTTCAAAGGGCATGAAGTTGTCTGCCTGGGCGGACAGTGCGCGATTAAACAGCTCGGTCACGGCGATGTAGGCAACGAGTGAAGAATCCTTCAAGCCGATGATAAACTGGTTGCCGAGTGGAGGGATTGCCCGCTTGAACGCTTGCGGCAGGACAATACGCCGCATCGCCAAACCATAAGGCATCCCGAGAGAACGTGCCGCTTCCATCTGTCCGCGATCAATCGACTGGATAGACCCACGGAAGATTTCCGCAATATAAGCCCCGGAGTGGATGCCGAGCGCGAGAGCACCCGCAGTAAAGTCAGAGAGCACAATAACACTGGAAATGCCGTAGTAGAGGAACATAAGCTGCACGATCAGGGGCATGCCTCGCACGACGAAGATATAAGCGTCTGCCAGCTTTTGCAAGACGAAGACGCCGGATACTTTGAAAAAGGCAAAGACAAGTCCTATTACAGAAGCCATGACGAGAGAAACAGCCGTCAGAGAAACGGTGACCCAGGCTGCCTCGAGAAATGCTTTTCCATGATGCGTGATAATGTCCGTGATATTCATCAAAAAATCCATCGTTGACATACCCCCGTAGCAAGTATGGAAGGTGCGCCAGAAAACCCGGCGCACCAGCTATTACAAACGTGTTACTTCAACAGGTTTGCACCAAACCATTTCATGCTGATTTGCTCATACGTGCCGTCGTCGATCATGGATTTGATGGCTTCATTGATTTTTTTGGTCAAAACAGGATTGTCTTTGGTCACAGCAATGGCGATGTTTTCTTTGTTTAATACCTCGTCGATGGGCTTGATTTTCAGCCCTTGATTTTTAATCGCAGAAGTGCCGACGACGCGGTCCGTGATGACAGCAGCGACACGACCTGGGACCAGGTCCTGCAAGGCGTAAATATCTGTTGGGTAACCTTTTACTTTTTCCTTGTCGGTCAATGTTTCCGCAACCTCTTTGTGTGTGCTTGCTTGTACGACGCCGATGATTTGACCTTTCAAGTCATCTCTGGATTTGATCGTGTCGTTTGACTCAGCGATGAAAATTTGTCCTCCGGAGATGTAGTAGGGCTCGGTGAAATCTACCTGCTTGGCGCGTTCTTCGGTGTGGGTCATACTGCCGATGATGGCATCGTACTTGTTTCCTTTTAGCCCCTGGAGGATGGTTTCCCATGGATTGGTTACCGGGTTTGCCTCCAGTCCGATGCGCTTGGCTATTTCTTTGCCGATTTCGACATCGAATCCGGTCAGTACATTATTTTCATCCTTGTAATTAAGCGGTTTGAGCAAGCCACTCATTGCAAACGTCAGCTTTCCTTCGTGTACGAGCTTCATTTTCTCTTCAGAAGCAGGCTGCGCAGGAGCGGAGGAGCCAGTATTTGTGGAAGCGCTTGCATCAGTTGGTGCAGCTTGTGGTGTATTGCTGTTTGATGATGGAGCTGCATTGGAAGCGCAGCCAGCTAGAAGAGAGAGCACGAGTGAGCCTACCAGCAGTGCGACAGGAAACAATCTTTGTTTTTTCATACGAGAATCCCCCAAACAGATATGGTTTAAAAAACGCTTTGCTTGGTTTGCCTGTGCTGCGTATGAAAGAGGAGAGGGCTTTGTGTTTCTGTGCCCTCTTCTCGAATCACTTGGGCAGTGCTATTCATTCATCGTGGTTTTTTTCAGGTAGGCTCTCCAGGTGATAGCCCACTGGTCGGGATCATCAAGTACCGACTCTTCTACGCGGTGGCCTGTGCTGCTGTGCGGCGCATTTTTTACGATTTCGGGCGTTGCATATGCTTCCTCCGAGATTTGCGTGAGGGCCGCAATATATTCGTCCAGCTCCGCTTTGGAGTACGATTCGGTTGGCTCAAGCGTGAACGGCTCGGGAACGACATACGGGTGATGACTGGTCCAATAGTGATGCGCAAAGTCACTCATGCGGCGCTGAACATCGTATGTGGTGACCCCGGTTTCTTCTTTTAGCTGCTGCCAGCTGTAGCGCACCTGTTCGAGACGGCGGCCTTGTATATACGGGGCGCTTGCTCCGCGAATTTGCAGGATTTTATGATACAAATAATTGTTGTTAAGGCAGGCGATTTGAGCGACCTCCGTCAAGCCTTCTGCGCCCAGCGCACGAATCCACGCATATGCACGCAGAACTGCTGGTGGGACACCGTAAAAGCTCCGCACCTTGCCGATGGAGTTTTTCAACTCGCGGCGGTAGAAATACTTGCTTCCATCAAAGTCGACCAATGGGCTAGGAAGGTACTCTTCCAATGCTTTCGTAACCCCGATGGCACCTGTCGCCGGACCTCCGCAGGCATGCGGAATGGAAAAGGTTTTGTGGAGATTAAAGAAGCACATGTCAAAGCCCGCTTCTAGTGCACGCGTAATTCCTAAAAGTCCGTTTGCATTCGCCTGATCGTAGCAGCAAAGCCCGCCAGCAGCGTGCACGATGTCTGTAAACTCCTTGATCCGGGAGTTGTAGATGCCGGTATCCTCGGGATTCGCAACAGCAAAGGCGGCTGTTCGCTCCGATACGAGTCCTTTTAATGCTTCGAGGTCAGGGTAGCCGTTTTCGTCCACGGGTACATAAATGATCTTGAACCCTTTGACCGCGGCTGTCGCTGCCTGGGATGGATGGGAAAAATGAGTGGTGATGAATTCGTTGCGCTGTTCTCCCTCGCCACGTGCCTCATGGTATTTGCGAACGATAGAGGCTTGGGTGAACAAAGCCTGTGTGCCACTGCCTGGCTGAAACGAGAATTTGTCCATGCCTGATATTTCGCGCAGGAACAGATCGAGCTTGTAGGTCATTTCCAGCATGCCTTGCACGGTGGATTCATCCTGCAGCGGATGCAGCTCAGCCATTTTTGGCGAACGGGCAAAGCGCTCGTTGATTTTTGGAGAGTATTTCATCGTGCAGGTGCCTTGGCCCATCTCTACATTAAAATCTGCACCCAGCACCTCCTGCGAGAGGCGAGAGTAGTGGCGAATGACGCGAAACTGGCTGATTTGCGGGAGGTTCGGGCGCTTTTTACGGCGCAGCCCATCCGGTAATTGCGACACGCCATCGCCTACGATAGCGGTGATTTCTCGTTCTACGGGCGGTACCTCTACACCGCGTTCTCCGGGCTGGCTGAGCTCAAAAATGACGGGTTCATCCCATTTGGCTTGATGGAAGCGTCTTACTTTATGGTCTCTTGGAATCCGTTTCATCTCGTCAATCGTCTCCTTCGCTGATTGTGGTGTTTACACTTTTTGAACTGAAGCGCATGACAAGGTGCCTCAGCGTCCGCATCCGGCATAACTTCGGTAAAACTTTCCGCTAAACGCGGTCGCTCCTCATTGAATAAGCATCGATAGGGGTTTTCTTAACTTGCATGACACTCTGGATGGCAGTGGTTAGCTTGTCGATTTCTTCTTGAGTATGGATTTCAGTGACACAATAGAGTGCGCATTGTCCCAGCTCAGGGAAGTGCCCTGTCAAATCGACACCCCCGAAGATGCCTTGGGCAAGCAGCGCCGTATTGATTTCCTTTACGGTTTTGCCTGTTTGCGTAAAATCGACGACAAACTCTTTGAAAAAGGGAGCAGTGAATTTGATAGCGACTCCGGGAATGGATGAGAGCTGCTTGGCTGCATATTGGGAGCGCTGCATGATGCCTTGGCCCACTTCTTCCATGCCAACTGGTCCCATCGTAGCGAGGTAAACACCCGCGGTTATGCCCCAAAGTGCCGTTTGCGTACCGACGGATTCCTTGCCGTTTTCACGCTTGGCAAAGGAGGTGCGGTCGTAGGCCACATCCCCGAAGCCATATTCACCCTCGACGACTGTTGGTGCAATTCCGAACAGTCGGGATGGATATTCCATGACGTAGGTAGGGTCGTCATGTGTCGCGATAAAGCCGGATTGTCCCCCGCCGTAATGCATGTGTACGCCCAGAGGCTGCAAATCGCCGCAAACGATATCTGCTCCGTAATTAGCCGGTGCTTCCATGACGCCGAGCGAGATTGGATCTACACCAACGACACAAATAGCACCAGCGGCATGAGCCAAATCTGCGATAAGCTGACCATTTGCTTCCACTGATCCGAGGAAAGTCGGGTTTTCAAAATAGACCGCGGCTGTGCTGGCACTGAGCTTGGCTTTCAGATCACTCAGGTCTAGAGCACCCGTCTCGATTTCATAGTCCACCAACGTAACGGTCAGATCGGGAGACGTATAGTTCTTGATAATCAAAAGCTTGTCAGGGTTTATGTTTTTCGGAATCAACAGCTCGGTGCGTTTGGTGATACGAGCAGCCATGCGTAGAGCGGTAGAGGCTGCCTGTGCCCAGTCAAATGTCGGAACGTTTACGACATCCATGTCCACGAGCTCTGCCACCAAGCTCTGGTATTCAAACAGTGCCTGGAAACGGCCCTTGTCCTCGTAAGGCTCTCCTGCATAGGCTGTCAGAAATTCTGCTCGTGAATTGATCTCGTCACATACGACGGGAACGAAGTGCGGCCAGCAGCCTGCACCGAGGAAGCTGATATTTTCTTTGGTCGTATGATTTTTGTTCATGAGCAAGTTTACATGGCGATCCAGCTCGTACTCAGTGAGTGCTGGTGGAATGTTCATCTTTTCTTGCAGGCGCAGCTCCTGGGGGATATCCGCAAAAATATCCTCAATGCTGGAAAAGCCAATTTCACGCAGCATCTGTTCCTTTACTTCGGGAGCAGAATTGGGAATATAGGGGTGAGCAAAACGTTTTACACTCATTTTTTCGTACCCTCCGTCTGTTGATTATTCGAAAAATTCAGTCATGAAACTCGTTAGGAAGTGCTAGGCGAGGCCTCCACCATCAACAACTAACACGGAACCGGTTACCCAAGCGGACAAGTCGCTGGCAAAGAAGAGAACGGCATTGGCGATGTCCTGTGGCGTGCCAAGACGTTCCAAAGGACGTCCCTGTGCGGATGATACGAGGAACGCGCTTTCCTCTTTGTTCAGTTGACGGGCTTCCTCACGCAAAAGTGGCGTATCCGTATCACCTGGCGAGACGCAGTTGACACGAATATTCTCGGGGCCATGGTCAATCGCCATGGCGCGTGTCAAATTGACCACGCCAGCTTTGGCTGCGCAATAAGCTGCTGCTTTGTCGCCACCTTTGATTCCCCAGCCAGAGCCTGTATTGATGATGCTGCCTCCGCCCGATTTAGCCATGACGGGAATCACATATTTGGAGAGGTTGTACGCACCTTTCAGGGAGACGTTTATCACCAGGTCCCAATCCTGCTCCTCCAGCTCTACCACCGTTTTGCGGCGAATGACGCCCGCGTTGTTAAACAAGATATCAATACGGCCGTAGGCTTCTTCGATGGCTTCCGTCACTTGGCGGCAGTCTTCCTGTGAAACGACGTTGCATTTAAAAAAGCGTGCGGCTCCACCTAGATCCTGTATATGACGAGCGGCTGTTTCTCCAAGCTCTTCATTGATATCAAGCAGCATGACGTTCGCGCCAAATTCGGCCAATCGTTTTGCTGTCGCAAATCCGATACCAGAAGCGCCACCTGTGATTAAAGCTATTTTTCCTTCTAATTTGAACAGGTCGTTCGTGCTCAACAAGTAGGATCATTCCCTTCGTGAAATGAATCTTTTTGTAATGGTGATGCCTTGCTTTTTTGAATAATGCAAGCGCTGTGCCAAATCGGTTATGTCTGGCCTAAAAGCTGTTGCATTACGTGATCGGGCAACTATATCGCGGCTTTATAGGCTCATTTTTGAAGAAGAAATCATGTGGTTATTGCCATTTTTGTCAAAGTATTTGACTATTTTGGCAAGCCGGTACCCACTTTTTCGGAAGTCATTGACTGCATTGGCAAACAATTTGTCAGATGTCAAAATATTTAATAAACTTGGGAGGGAAGATGCGGAAAGGGTGGGTTTCCATGGTCTCGTTGGAACGATGCAAGCCAGCTATCGAAAAAGTCATCACGGGCATCTCGGATATACTGAATGTGGATGCTGCTGTGATCAACGAGCGTGGCTTATTGGTTGTGAGCACCGAGCGTTATCTGAAGCAGAAAGGGGAAAACGTACATATCCCGTCCATTGAGTTCGTCTTGTCACGGGGAGATTTTCTGGTTGATAAACCAGGCTCCATGGAAATGTGCGTCGGATGCAGGTTCCTGGAAAGCTGTCCAGCCAAAGTGGAGCTGCTGTCATCCATAAAGGTAGCGAATCATGCCATCGGCGTCGTCTCGCTCACGTCCTTTACAAAGGAAGGACAACATCGTCTCTCGAAGCACACCGAAAAATATCAGCAAATCTTAACAAAAGTGAGTGGGATGATTACGACGATCATTCAAACCCAGACAGGGAAGCATGAGCCGTACCATCCATACGACCAGCTGTTGGAGGGAGTGCTCGATACTGTATCTGATGCCTATCTCACCTTTGATCGAAGCGGCCATGTCGTACACGCTAATGCAAGTGCCCGCTCACTTTTGGCACAAAAAGACCTACTGCCAGCAGATATCTCCCAGATGTTTATGCCATCGTTGTCCTCTCTGTCCACTCAGTCCTTGCCTGTCGCGAACTGTCTGATTGATAAACTGAATGCACCTGTAGAAGCGACGCCGATTATGGTTAACGATCAGTTCATTGGAGGTACGCTGCGTGTTACTAGTGAATGGCTAACGACCTCTATGCGACCGATGACGCAGACAGGGGAGAGCCTGAATCAGATTGTAGGCAAGAGCCACGCGATTAGACAGCTAAAGGAAAAGGCGGAGCGAATAAAAAACAGCAGCTCTACTGTACTCATTACGGGTGCAACCGGTACGGGCAAGGGACATTTGGCGAAAGCGATCCACGAAGCCAGTACCCGTGCCTACTATCCGTTTGTTGCGATTAACTGTGCAAGCATTCCAGAGAGCTTGTTTGAGAGTGAATTGTTTGGGCACGAGGAAGGTGCTTTTACGGGGGCCAAAAAGGGGGGCAAGCCGGGACGATTTGAAATAGCTCACAACGGTACGCTTTTCCTGGACGAGATTGGGGATATGCCTCTATCCCTGCAAGCAAAGCTGTTACGGGTATTGCAGGATATGGTGATCGAACGGGTTGGCGGTACTCGCTCGATCCCGATCAATGTACGGATCATTGCTGCGACCAATCAAAATCTGGAGGAATTAATCGAGCAGAAAGCTTTTCGGGCTGATCTTTTTTATCGATTGAATGTCATTCCGATTCATGTCCCAGCACTTGCCGAGCGAAAGGAGGATATCGAGCTGCTCGCTTTATCTTATTTGCAAACATGCAGAGAAAAGACAGGGCGTACCTTTGCTGGTATCGCTCCAAAAACGATGGAGATTTTGGCCTCTTACCAGTGGCCGGGCAATGTCAGGGAGCTGGAGAACGTCATCGAGTACGCGATGAACATGGAGACGGGAACCACGATTACGCCGGACAGCTTGCCACCTCGTTTACTGGCAGGCTCGGGCAGCGCGTCCAGTGGATCGGCCATCAGGGAACGCATAGCGGATGTGCAGGCTGATGCCATTCGTGCATCACTGCAAAGGCACGGTACGGATTTGAAGGGGAAGATGGAGGTTGCTAGTGAGCTCGGGATAGGCATAAGAACCCTGTATCGAAAGCTGAAGGCATTAGGCATTTCGTGAGCGACAGGAATGGGATCGTTGTATGTATAAAAGGACAGCCTGAGCATGGGCTGTCCTTTTTCTGCTTGCGAAAAGAGCATTCAAAAAGCTAGTTACTTGCTGCTGTGTCTGCCAACACTGCTAGAGGATCTACGGCCGTTCCATCTTTTATCAATTCAAAATAGAGATGGGGGCCTGTGCTTTGTCCGGTACTTCCCAATAAGCCGATGATCTGTCCCTGTGATACAGTGGCACCGGGAGCGACCTCCAGTTTTTCCAGATGAGAATAAACGGTCTGATAGCCGCCCTCATGCGACACGATGACCTGATTACCTGCTTTTCTGTCGTAATCTGCAGCGATAACGGTGCCTGCTGCGGCTGCATGAACAGGGGTGTTCAGGGCGTTGACGATAGTAATTCCTTTTGTTGTAGGGGAGCTGTTGATCGTTCCCTCTACTGGTGCAATAAAGGCTGGCTGTTTGCCAAAAACCTGCTTGGCATCGGTCAAGGTGAATACACCCAGCGCCAAAACAACGATGATCCCTGAAGTAGTCCACGTATAAGCTTTCTTTTTAAAGCTGCTGATCATTTCAATTCTCCTTTTCAAATGGTTTCGTGAGCTGGAAAAGCTGGCAGTGAGCGCAGTAGTCCTTTGCCCGCTGCAGAGCTCCAGCAGCTTGACCATGGTAAACCCGTATTTTTGTACTTCTGCCTCTTTCATGTAGGTGAGGGCCAAAGCGTCACAGGCAATTTCCTGATCCCGGCGCATACGAGATGCTGCATACCAAAGCAGCGGATTGAACCAGTTGAGGATGAGTAAAAAGCTCATCAAGCTGTTTACCGCGATATCGTGTCTTTTCCAATGAGATAATTCATGGAGGAAGATATGGCGCAGCTCCTGCTCATCCAATGTATCGATGAGTCGATCCGGCAGCAAAATGCGCGGCCGCCAGAATCCTGCCAGGGTGGGACTCGAAAGGGTTTTGCTCCGCAATAAGGGCAGCTTTTGGGAAATGCCCATTTGCTCCTTGCAGTGAGCTAAGATCAGGAGAACACGCTGCTCCAGAACAAGGGCTTCGTCTTTGAACGTTTGGTTCAATTTGTACATGGTGCGTATGGTTGTGATCAGGAGCACGATAACACCGCAGAGCCAGAGAGCTGCAAGCAGATGAAGCCAGGAAACCATCGAGCCATCAGACTGAGCAGCTTTTGGATCGCTAGTCAGATCACCAGAAGGGTGAGCAACGGCAGCTGCTGTGTATGTGTAGCTGGATGCACTGCTTGGGGCTTGCCCTTGAACGGTTTCCCAGCCCAATGAGGGCAGCCAATTGTACAAGCTGATAGAGCTGTCCGGCGACCATGGGATAGCCAATTTCATGATCAGTAGTAACCAGACGGCATAGTGCCATCTTGCGGTCAAATGCTTTTTGCCAGCCAGCTTGCACAACAAGATGAGGATGACGAGGATGCTGGCTTGTAGGGAATTGGACAGCACCCAGGAAAAAGAATGAGTGAGAAGATATAGAAATGTCTCTACCACATTACTTCTCCTTGTCTGTCAGGATTTTCTTGAGCTCAGCTATCTCCTGGGAGGAGAGCTTTTCTTCCTGCAAAAAGTGCACGAGCATAGGCTTGAGCGCCCCTCCGTACACGCGTTGTAAAAAGGATTCACGCTCTGTCCGTTTACATTCCTCTTCACTAATTGTGGGAGTGTAGTAATAGACGCGGTTGACTTGCTCATAGGTGAGAATGCCTTTTTGCAGCAAACGACTGATCAATGTTTTGATCGTTTTGTCTTTCCAGCTCTTGTTGTCTCGCAAAGCATGGATGACATCAGCGGCCGTAGCGGGTGATTTTGCCCAAAAGACCTTCATGATTTCCCACTCGGAATCCGAGATGCGCGGGAGCTCGTCCAAAATGATGTACCTCCTTTGATTATCGATTACGTTTGTAGTCGTTGATGCTCTAAGATTACAATCGTAATCGTAAATTGTCAACCATGTTTTTACAAAAATACAAAAAGCCCTCAGCCGAGGGAGTACCTTCACTGAGGGGAAATGGATCAAACTAGCGTAGGAGCAGCTTCTGCTATTCTGCTGACGAAAATCCGTATTTCTCATAAGCTTCCGTACAAGGCTGACCGCCAGAGAGCTCAAAGGTTCCTTCAGACAAATTCATGACGATCGAAAACACCGTGCTGGAAATCATCGGGCGGCCGAGGTCGACAGGCTGTGTTTCTCCATGTCGGCAAATGCCGTCCGGGTATGCGCCGTGATCAGAAAAGATATGCTTGAACGCAGCCGGATCCACATCATTCCCATAACGGGCAAGCAGCTTGCTCGCACGCCCTTGGCGCAAATGACTGTCAGGTGACATGATTCTGGCTGTATCCTCAATCAGGATCGAGCGCGGCCCGACAAAATGATTGGCATGAACGAGCCAGCCATTGTCCGGATAGAGCACGTCGTAGTTAGTTGGAGTTGTTTCTACGTCTACGACCTCGCCTTCTTTATGGGCGATCAAATAATTGGCAGAGGTGCCGCGAGTGAGGCGGGCGACCTGTCCGATTGCTTGTGGCAGTGTGTGACTGTTGAGAATGCCGCGAAGCACGATATGAATCGGTACCCCCATCTGGCGCTCGGTAGTCCCGAGGAAGTTCAGGCAAACGCCTACGCCAGCGCTGTTCATGCCGATTTTGCCGACGATTCCTGCTTCTGTCACCATCAAGATTGCAGGACGTGGAGCCTGATCGATTTCTAACACGATCATTCCTGGCATGATCAGGTTGTTCCAATCCCAGTTTTGACCGAGCAGCATCTCTTGGCTGGTCGTGATCTCAGGAGCAGCTGCCATACTGGTACAGCCATCGGCTGGCACAGGCTTGCCTGCCAGATTTGTGATGATTTCACTGCGAGCATTAAGCACGATCAGATCGAGCAGGTCGAGCTCCGCGCCCTGACTGATCCCTTTGATTTCCTCCAATATTTCGGCATCGTAGAGTTCGATCCAGGAGATGTACTGAACTGAATGGGCGCGTGCTGCTTCCCAGTCCACCTGGGCCATTTCCTGAAAGAGAACCTTGTACGTTTCGATGTTGTGAATGATCTGCTGCTTGGCCAGGTGACCTAATTGTTTTCCTCGCTCAAACGCAGTGCCACTGATACGAAAATGTGGAAAGGACATGCTGATAACCTCCATGTTTCACTGTATTATTTACCCATGCTGAGTAGTGATCGACTCTTTTTGAACCAGATTTTTGTTTGTTGCCATCGTGACGAGCAGTGCGACTGCTATGTTCAAAATGAGTGCGATAAAGCCGGTATTAAAATCTTTTACAACCTGCGGCAGATCAGGGAACAAGGTAGCAAGTGTCGTCTTGGTGACCGTCAAATACACGACGGTGGAAACGCCGACAATAATTCCCCAGGAGGCTCCGTATTTGTTGAATCGATTTTTCGGAAAGAGGCTGAGCAGAAGCGCCGGGAACAGCTGGGTAATAAGGCTAAAGGACATCAATAGTAAAGCGTACAGCGCATTGCCGCCGTTGATGACAAAATAAAGGGCGATGAAGGCTACGACTGGAACGGTTAGTTTCGCTACCTTGGCCACGCGGACTTCATTGGTCGTTTTCGTGAGCGGCTTGTAGATGTTTGTCGCAAACAGTGTCCCGATCGTGAGCAAAATGACCGAAGTCGGTACCAATGCCGTCAGCAGTCCAACTCCGCCGATCACCCCAATGAACCATGGATCAAAGGTTTGGAGCGAGAGGCGCAGTAATGCCAGGTCGCCATCTGCTCCTTGCAAGCCGGGAACCTGCAGAATCGCGGTATACCCGACGAAAAAGACGAAGAGCAGCAGTAAGGTGTACAGTGGCATCACGATCGTATTGCGGCGAAAAACCTTTTCGCTTTTGGCTGACAGCGCAGCTGCGAATAAACCAGGCTGCATGTAGAAGCCAACAGCCGTCAAAAGCACTGTGGAAATGACCCAGCTAAGACTCTGCCCTTTGTCCGGGAGGGTCAGATGAGCGGGTTTGGCAGCTTGTACCGCTTCAAACATCGGCTGGAAGCCTCCGTAGTAGTGATAAGGCAAATACAAGCCGAGAAAAACGACGACAAGCACGATCGAAATATCCTTGATCACAGCAGTCCAGACAGCGCCATGAATACCAGAGATCATCACGTACACGGTTACAGCAATGGTTCCAATCCAAACAGCCAGGATCGGTGAAATCATCCCGTAGGAGGTTTCCGAAACGATGATTCCAAGCCCTTTCAATTGCAGAACCACGACCGGGACAGAAGCGATGATCCCGACGACAGAAACCAGCATACCGAGAGACGAGCTCTGATATTTGCTGCGGAAGAAATCAGAGATCGAGACAATCGAATGCTCTTTGGCATACCGCCAGATCGGAGGCAGCAGATAGTAGGAAAAAACATAGGCCAAGGTCATGTAGGCGAGCACGTAATAAGCAGGGGAGCCAACCTGATAGATCATCCCGCTCCCGCCTAAAAAGGTGAACGTCGTAAAAAATTCCCCGGCGAGTAAAAGGAACACGAAAACGGTTCCAAAACCACGACCGCCAACAGCCCATTGCTCCAAGCTCATTTTCTTGCCAAGACCAGAGCGAACGGCTAGCAGGATGGCGGCAACCAGAAAGGCAAACGTAATTAGCATGGAAATATTCATCAGATGTCCTCCTTCTGATTCGCCGGATCAATCGAATTGATGATGGTCATCACGACTGATGTCAGAACGACCCACAACACGATCCAAAACAGTAAAAATGGCATCCCCAGCACATAGGGGGTCGCCTTGTTGGCAAAAGGAAGTCCTCCAAGCATCCCGATAAATGGAATAAGTCCCAAAGCGTGAATCCGATTCATAATCAGCCCTCCTTTATTTTTTGGTGTAATCTCCTGTCCGTGCATATCCCCTTTTAGCAAAAAGAATGCCAACGGTGAAAAATACCGCCACAGAGGCGATGTCACCATTGGCATCATCCAAAACCGATCCATAATTGGATCGACGTCTGATTTTACTGATCCGTATTTGGATCGTTCCTGTATTTGGCTTCATACAGCTTCATTTTTCGTACAAACGTAGGCTGGCTCATCTGCAAGGCACTCGCAGCTTTTCGCGTTGATTTATGCAAGGCGAGAGCTCGCTGCATCCCTTGGAACTCGAACAGCTCTACTTCCTCGCCAAACGTCTTGGGGATGATTTTCCCGAGATTGCCAAACAGCTCTCTGGGCAAATGATCGGGCAAAATTTCACCGTTTGCACAGGAAATGGCCATACGTTCCATGACATTGATCAATTCCCGGATGTTGCCTGGCCAATCATATTGGCAAAGCACCTGAATGGCTTCCTGGGTGATTTGAATTTGGATCGCATTCTTTTCTTGGTAGCGTTGTAGAAAGTGCTCAATGAAAAACGGAATCTCTTCTTTTCGTTCACGCAGCGGAGGGATCAGGATCGGATAAACCTGGAGTCGGTAGTACAAATCTTTGCGGAATGTTTTTTGCTCTACCATTTCCTCTAAATCCTGATTCGTCGCAGCGATAATCCGCACATCAGAACGGATGGTTTTAATGCCTCCGACTCTGCGAAACTCTTGTTCTTCTAAAACGCGCAGCAATTTTACTTGCAGATCGAGAGGCATGTCGCCGATTTCGTCAAGAAAGAGCGTACCCTTGTCAGCGAGCTCAAAAAAACCGGGTTTGCCCTCTTTGTTTGCTCCGGTGAAGGCTCCTGTCTCATAACCAAAAAATTCGCTTTCCATCAAGGAGGCAGGGATGGCTCCACAGTTCACCTTGATAAAAGCGCCGTTTGATCGCTTGCTCCTGTGGTGAATGTACTTGGCGATCACCTCTTTGCCGACCCCGGACTCGCCGCGCAGCATCACGGGAGAGTCTACGGAAGCAACCTTGGCTGCGGCTTCCTTTACATCGAGCATGACCTTGCTGTGGATGACCAGGCCGTTTTCATGCTCCTGCTGCTGCTTCAGAGTTTTGATCTCTTCCAGATAATTCTGATTCATCTGCTCCGCACGGCTCAAATGCTGCTTCAGCTCGTTCAGCTCTGTCATGTCACGGACGCAATTCACGACGAACTCGATTTCGTTCTGGTCATTAAACATGGGCATCCCGGTAGTCATATATTCTTTGTACCCAGAATCAGATGTGGAGCGTTGCATGATGGTCACGGGGCGTCTTTCTTGAAGAACGCGCATGGTACTGGATTCGTTGGAATGAAGCCTGATTCCGACTGTACTGCGTATATCCTTGCCGATCAGCTCATCTGCTGTTTTTCCTGCTATTTTCTGATAGGCTGTGTTTACTTTGACAATCATTCCGTCCCTGTCGGTGATAATGACGCCGTCGAAAAAAAGCTCCAGGAGACTGTCTAGGTTGTTCAGGGCAAACATAGGGATCATCCCCCTTTCTAGCAGATAGACGCTAAATGCCACTAGTATAGCATGTTAGAATGAGAAAAAAACAAAGGCAGGGATCGAACATGAATCTCGCTGAGCAGTTTGGCAATATCGATATTTATTTGTTTGATCAGTTGTTAAAAGGGCGAATTACAAAGGATATGAGGATTCTCGATGCCGGCTGTGGCAGTGGACGCAATTTGGTCTATTTTTTGCGCAATGGCTATACGGTACACGCCGTAGATCGCTCGGAGGAAGCAATACGTGCGGTTCGGCAGCTTGGGGCCACGCTTGCCCCAGACTGGTCAGAGGAGCAAGCGCGTGTAGAGGCGGTTGAGCGTATGAGCTTTGCCTCGGAGAGCTTTGATTTTGTCATAAGCAATGCGGTGCTGCACTTTGCCGAGGATGAGGCTCACTTTCAGCAAATGATGGAAGAGCTGTGGCGGGTTCTTGCACCAGGGGGAATGTTGTTTATCCGTTTGGCTTCATCGATTGGTATAGAAGATAGGATCAAGCTGCTAGGAAATCAAAGATACTTGTTACCTGACGGCAGCACTCGTTTTCTTGTGAACGAGGAAACGATGCTGGAGACTACGGCGGCACTCGAGGGTTCGCTGTTTGAGCCGATTAAAACGGTAAATGTTGCTGGGCTGCGTTGTATGAGTACGTGGTGCTTGAAAAAAGAATAAAAAATGTAGACCTCCTGCAAAATCATCGGACAAAGCCTGTTCGATAGACATGCGGAGGTTTTTTTGTGTGTAAAAGGGTTGGGGTTCGATAGAGTTTTTCTTATCCAAGAAAACTTTCTTAATTTATTGAATATTTAGTTTGCGTCCTTTACAATGACTGTAGCATTATTTAGAACCAATGGTCCTAATATAGAGACAATAAAGGTAGGTATTCGAAAATGTCACTAAAAACATTAGATATTTCGTTGCGATTACTCGCTTATTTTGACCATAATCACACGTCCTGGGGCGTTCGGGAGCTGGCCAAGGAAATGGACGTCAGCCATTCCATTGTGCATCGCATCCTGTCTACTTTTGAGGAGCATGGTTTCATGAAACAAAATCTGGAGACGAAGAAGTATGAGCTGGGACTGAAATTCTGGGATTACAGCGGGTTGGTTCAGGAGAATCACAGCATTACTGACATCGTGTATCCGGTTATGAAAAGGATGTCCACAGAGGCGGGAGAATCCATCTCGCTCAACTGGCTGGACGGAGATGAGGGAATTTGTGTGGCGATCGTGGAAAGCCCGCAAAGCGTCAAGTTCACGATGACGATCGGAACCCGAACCAATCTGTATCGCGGGGCGCGAAGCAAAACAATTTTGGCCTTTTTGTCAGAAGTGCGGCAGCGGGAAATCCTCAATGATATTTTTCTCGATCCGGAGGAATTGACGTATCCTGTCCCGACAGATCCTGATGTGATTGTGCAGGAACTGCGTGAAATCAGAAAAAAAGGCTGGTGTTATACCGTTGGGGAGCGTACTCCGTCGGTTGTCGGTCTGAGTGTTCCTCTGTTTAACGCCAAGCAAGAGGTTATCGCTTCGCTTACGTTTGCTGGACCGGAATACCGTATGCCCGAGGACAAAATCGAAGTGACCTTGCGCATTTTGAAGACCGGGCAAAAAGAAATTCAGGAGCAGTTCAACAAAATGAATCAGCCATTCATCGAAAAAGAAACGAGGCGTTTTCGGCGATAAATAGCCATCTTGAAGGGGGGAGATAGGACGGTGGTTCCATTTTGACAAAGGGAGGGTGCTATCGAGGCAGAGGAGGCGTTTGTAGGGGACAGTAACGGATATTTAAAAAATGTAAGGGGGATCGAGAAAATGGTGTCCATGTATCGCGTGAAATGGTGGGGCATATGCACCCTGGTGTTGGTCATGATCATGATGGCGGGTTGTAGCGGGTCGTCTAATCAGCAAGCGTCAAACCAGCCAAGTCAATCGGGTACAGTGGAAAATTCAGCAACTCCTGCGCAGCCGGCTGCAGAGCCACAGGGGGAGCCGAAAAAGGGCGGGACCATACGTGTTGCCATCGACGCGGACCCGCCAACGCTTGACTGGATGAGCTCACCATCCAGCGCTACGACTACCGTTGCTTATCACATCTTCGAGCAATTGTTCACCCTGGATCAAAATTTGACGATCAAGCCCATGCTCGCCAAGGACTACAAAGTAAGTGATGACCAGAAAACGTACACGATCCAGCTTCGCGAAGGTGTTACCTTCCATAACGGCGCGACGATGAAAGCAGCCGATGCAGTGGCTTCGATCAATCGCTGGGGCTCATTGTCTGGGGTAGGACGGACGATGTTTAAAAAGGTCCAGGAGGTTCGCGCGAATGGTGATTACACGGTAGAAATCGTCATGAAGGAGGCGTATGCTCCCGTACTGGCGAATATGGCGGACCCTACGCAATCGCTTGCAGTCATACCGGCGGATATTGCGAAGCACGCGGATAAAGCTCCACTCGAGGATGCACAGCTGATTGGTACGGGTCCTTACCAGTTCGATAGCTGGAAGCGCGGACAGCAAATCATGCTGAAGCGCTTTGACAACTATGCTTCCCGTGAAGAAGACTGGGGCGGTTTGACTGGAAAGAAGGTCGCGTATGCGGATCAGCTCCAGTTCAAAATCGTAAAAGATACACAGGTTCGCTTCAGTGGCTTGCAAACAGACCAGTTTGACTACGCTGTGCGCATGCCCAAGGATTTATTCGAAATGATCAAGAGCTCGCCGAATACAAAGCCTGTGTTAACAAAACCGGATAGCTGGATTACGGTGGTGCCGGACAAATCGCAGCCTCCCTTTAACGATGTTCGCCTGCGGCAAGCTATCAACTTTGCGCTGGATATGGATAAAATCGGCCAAGGCGTATACGGTCCAAAAGATTTTTACGAAGTCGACGGTGCTGTGTTCTTTCCGGATCAAAAGGATCTGTACACAACGGAAGGAACCGAGGGATACAACGCCTACAATCCGGACAAAGCAAAGGATTTGATGAAGCAGGCAGGCTATGATGGGAAACCGATCAAGCTGATTGCGACTAACAGCTTTGATGATCACAACAATGCGGCACAAGTGCTGATGCATCAGCTAAAGGAAATCGGCTTCAACGTGGATCTGCAATATTTGGAGTGGGCGACCTTTTTAAATGCGGTCAATGATCCTGCCAACTTCGACCTGTTTGTTACCGGATTCCCGCCAACCTATGACATGACAGGGCTTTTGTGGATCAATCCGACGTTCCCTGGTCTGTATACGAGCCCGAAAATGGATGCGCTGGTCGAAAAGTGGACCAAGACGCTGGATCAAGGCGAGAAGACAAAGCTGCTGGGTGAGCTGAACAAGTTGATGTATGAAGAGCTGCCAGTTATCAAGTTTGTTAACGAGGTGGGGCTGGAAGCAAGCAATGACAAGCTCACAGGCTATCAGGGCTGGCTCTCGTACCGCTTCTGGAATGTAGGCATTGCCAAATAAGAACGACTGATTGCGAGAAGGAGGTTTGAGTTTGTTACAGTATGTGATGCGCCGTCTTATTTCGTTGATCCCGGTGCTATTGGTCGTAGGCATAGTCGTGTTTGCTGTCATCCATCTGACGCCGGGTGATCCGGCGGCGGTCATTCTCGGGGAAACGGCAACCCCGGAGCAGGTTGAGCAGCTGCGTGAAACACTTGGCTTGAATGAGCCTTTGCCCGTTCAGTTTTTCAGCTGGTTTGGTCAGTCCCTTACAGGAAATCTGGGTCAGTCCGTTTTTTCCGGTGAGCCCGTGCTCCTGCTTATTGGGGAGCGGCTCGGTCCGACTGTCAGCCTGACCTTGCTGGCTTCTTGTCTCAGCCTGATTATTGCGATACCGAGCGCGCTTCTCGCGGTGTGGAAGCGCAACAGCTCACTCGATCCAGCCTTCATGTCAGTGACGATGCTGGGTGTATCAGTCCCTAATTTTTGGCTAGCGCTGCTGCTTATTTTGGGCTTTGCTGTTACGCTCCGCTGGCTGCCGGTAGCTGGCTATGTGCCGATCAGTGAAGGGTTTTGGCCGTGGCTTTCTCACCTACTGCTGCCCGCAGTCGTGCTGAGTGTACAGCAGGCTGGACTAATCGCCCGTATGCTGCGAGACGGTATGCTGGAGGTTATGCATCAGGATTATATACGTACAGCGCGGGCAAAAGGCTTGAAGGAACGGCTCGTATTGATGCGGCATGCCCTAAGTAACGCAATGATTCCTACGACTACCGTAATTGGTGCGAGTGTTGCCGGTCTACTGGGCGGTGCAGTAGTAACGGAAACGATCTTTGCTATTCCTGGACTCGGACAGCTGATTGTTGATTCCATATCGCGACGTGATTATCCGGTGCTGCAGGGCTCCATTCTGTTTGTTGCTGGCGTGTATGTGTTCGTAAACCTGCTGGTGGACCTCGTTTATGCAGCGCTCGATCCGCGCATTCGCTATGACTAGACGGACAAAGGAGTGCAGACGATGAAGAGAAGCAAGCAGCAAGGCACGGGCAAGCAGCGGATTGGAATCGTAGCGGGCGCAGTGCTGGTGTCAATGGTCGTGGCGAGCCTTTCTGCGCCGCTTTGGGTTGCCGAAGCACCGGATGTAATGAATCCCGTTCAACGCTTGTTGCCCCCGTCCGGTGCACATTGGTTTGGGACGGATCATTTTGGCCGCGATATTTTCAGTCGCGTTATTTATGCGGCAGGTGTGTCTTTAAGCATCGGCTTTACCGTTGCCCTGATAACGACGGTGCTCGGAACGATAACGGGCTTATTCGTCGGATATTATCGGAAAATTGATAATATTTTCATGAGAATCGTAGATGGGGTCAGTGCGTTTCCTTCGATTTTGCTGGCCATTGCACTTGTAGCGGCGCTGGGCGGAAACGCTGTTAATTTGATCATCGCGATGGTATTTGCCTTTTGGCCGATCATGACAAGGGTTGTACGCTCTTCGGCGCTGCAGCTCAGCAAGATGCAGTATATCGAGGCAGCAAAAGCGATCGGTACGCGCGATTCGATCATCTTGTTCGGACATATGCTGCCCAATGCGATGACACCCATCATCGTGCAGGCGACGTTTATTTTTGCAGAAGCGATTCTGGCAGAGGCCGCACTCAGCTTTCTCGGGCTCGGGATAAAGCCACCTACCCCCACCTGGGGAAGCATGCTAGGTGAATCGCGCATTTACTTGACCAATGCCCCATGGTACTCGATCTTTCCTGGTATTGCGATTGTGCTGACTGTGCTGTCATTGAATATTTTCGGTGACTTCCTCCGCGATTGGCTCAACCCACATGCCCGTCATAGACGCAAAAAAGCAAAGGCTCCAAAACCAGTCAGTGGGAGAAATGAGGTGACAAGTCATGACGTTGCTCCAAGTGAATAATTTGACTACCTGTTTCGATACGCCAAATGGTGTAGTAACTGCGGTAGATGGTGTTTCCTTCTCGCTTTCGGCCGGGGAGACGCTGGGGATAGTCGGGGAATCGGGGAGTGGAAAAAGCGTTATGTCCTTGTCGCTGATGCAATTAAACCCCACACCGCCTGCTTTTTATCCCTCCGGTGAAATTTTGTTTCAGGGACGTGATTTGCTTCGTGCCAGTGAAGCGCAGCTGCAGCAAATTCGCGGAAACGAGATTGCCATGATTTTTCAAGATCCGATGACAAGCCTCAATCCTGTCTTTACGATTGGCGCACAAATTACGGAAGCGATCCGAACGCATCAGCAGGTAGGAAAAAAGGAGGCACAGGAAAGAGCGATTCAGGTGCTGCGCGACGTCGGGATTGCCAGCCCGGAAAAGCGATTCCACGAATATCCGCACCAATATTCAGGCGGGATGCGGCAACGGGCGATGATCGCGATGGCGCTTGCCTGCAATCCTAAAATTCTCATAGCCGATGAACCAACGACAGCGCTTGATGTGACAATCCAGGCACAAATTTTGGAGCTGATGAAGAGTATTCAGGAGAAGTACGGCACAGCCATCATCATGATTACACATGATCTGGGAGTAGTTGCCCAGATTGCGGATCGGGTGATGGTCATGTACGGCGGACGTGTAGTAGAAGAAGGAGAAACGGATGATGTTTTCTACCGTCCGTCCATGCCATACACATGGTCACTGTTGCGCGCTCTGCCCAGGCTTGATGCAGCTGGAAAACAATCGCTCTTGCCAATTAAAGGACTGCCACCAAGTCTAATCTCCCTGCCAGAAGGGTGCCGCTTTAGCCCGCGCTGTCCATTCGCTTTTGCTGAATGCAGACGCGTCAATCCCGAGCTGGTGGAAAAGCGGCCATCGCATCTGGCTGCCTGCTTGTTGTCTGTAGAAGAAATTGCAGTTGCTACGCAGCAGCTCGAGGAGGAAATGGGGGTAGAGCCTGCATGAGTGATGTATTGCTGGAAACCCGCAAATTAAAAGTTCACTTTCCGATCACGTCGGGTGCGCTCAGACGGACGGTGGGACATGTCAAGGCGGTGGACGGCGTCAATCTTCAGGTGCGCCGCGGCGAAACGTTGGGCATCGTGGGGGAATCCGGATGCGGGAAAAGCACCTTGGCACGGCTCATCCTGCGCCTTTTGGAACCTACAGAAGGAGAGATTCTCTTTGAGGGAAAGAACATTCTGCAGTACGACAGGCGCCAGATGCTTCAGATTCGCAAAGATATGCAAATCGTGTTTCAGGACCCGTTTGCTAGCCTGAATCCACGCAAGACTGTCGGCACCATCATAGCTGAGCCGTTACGTGCGCATAAAGCGGAGGGAAACCACCAAAGACGAGTGCGGGAGCTGCTGGAGATCGTCGGCTTGCTGCCAGAGCATATGGACCGGTATCCACATGAGTTTTCTGGCGGTCAACGGCAACGAATCGGGATTGCCCGCGCGATTGCGCTCAATCCGAAGCTGATTATTTGTGATGAGCCAGTCAGTGCGCTGGACGTCTCCATTCAGGCGCAGATCATCAACCTGTTTGAAGAGCTGCAAAAGGAATTCAATCTGACCTATCTGTTTATTGCCCACGATCTTTCTGTGGTGAAGCATATTTCTGATCGGGTAGCCGTGATGTATCTCGGGAGGGTATTGGAGACGGCAGACAGCGAAAGTCTCTATGCCACCCCGCGACATCCTTATACAAATGCGCTGTTGTCAGCCATTCCATTGCCTGATCCGATTCGGGAGCGTACACGTCAGCGGATCGTGCTCAAAGGTGACGTACCCTCGCCGAGCAATCCGCCATCAGGCTGCACCTTTCACGTGAGGTGCCCAGTCGCTCAGCAGCAGTGCAAGGAACAGGCGCCGAGTATGAGCCATAGTCATGGAAGCAGCGACCATCATGTATCCTGCTTCTTCCCAATCGGAGAAATCGAGTCGAAAGGAGCACGGACATGAACGAACCGAAAAGTGAACGTATTTATTTTGCCTATGGTCCGACGACCTTGTATGCATGCCAGTATGATCAACGCTTCTCTTACTACGCCTATGTTCCGAAGTCCTATAGCGAAGGGAAGGGTCATCGGTACTCGCTCGCAGTAGTTGTTCACGGTACAGAGCGCGCGGCAGCGACGTACCGCGATGAATTTGCCGATTTTTCCGAAGAGACCAATACGATCATCGTCGCCCCTCTATTTCCGGCAGGGATTACCGAGCCACGCGAGCTGAGCTCGTACAAGTTTGTTGATTTTGGAGGTATTCGATTTGATCTTATTTTGCTGGCGATGATTGATGAAGTATGTGGGACGTATGGACTCGCGGACAAGCGCTTCCTGTTGCACGGTTTTTCCGGCGGCGGTCATTTTGTGCACCGTTTTTACTACCTGCATCCAGAAAAGCTGTTGGGCGTTTCAATTGGGGCACCTGGCTTTATTACGTATTTAGACGAGACGCGGCCATGGTATGCTGGGATCTCCGATTTTGAGCAGCGCTTTGGAATGAGGCTTCCGATCGAGGAGATGAGGCGAGTACCGGTCCAAATGGTGATTGGTGGAGAAGATTTGGAGACATGGGAAATCAATCAAAAAGACTCCCCTCTCTGGCTGGAGGGACTGGATGCTTACGGACAGACGCGGATCGAGCGCTTGCGAGGATTGCTGGACAACTACCAGAACAACGGCATCGATGTACGCTACGATGAGGTGCCGGGCGTAAGTCATGAGGGCATCAAAATATTGGAGCCGGTCAAAGCCTTTTTCAAGGATGCCTTGGCAGCGCGAAGCTTGGAAGGAGACGTATCATCATGCAATCCAAACTAGATACAGCGAATCAGCGCTCGTCCAAAGCGTTTCCTTTCTATCGGTTTTGGGGAACCCATCGGCAAATTGGCCAGCAGCATGGAGAAGAGCTGGCTGCTTTGGTGAAGCTGCATCGGGATTATGCAGTAGAACGGCTGCATGCGATGACCCAAATCCCATCCGAGGAGGCGCTGCGGGAAGCAGTGCTGTGCTATCGCTCCCACGTCATTACGCACGCTCCTTTTTTCGACGAGGAGATTCAAGGTATTGCGGAAGGAGCAGGCATAACACTTGCTGAGGCGTATTTGTTACAGCTGCGAGCGGAGCTGTATCAGGACTTCGCAGCGAGTGCGGAGTGCACAACGTACGCGATCGCAGCTGACCTCACAACGAACGACACGGCTTTGATCGGACAAAATGCTGATTTGCCAGCGTTTTATTCCGAGATTGGAGTCGTGGCTGAAATCGATCCGGATGACGCCCCTGCCTGCCTCATGCTTACGCCAGCAGGACAATTATCGTATATCGGCATAAACCGGCTCGGATTGGGTGTCTTTGCGAACTTTTTGACATGTGATGGTTGGCGCGTGGGCTTTCCACGTTATTTATTCTCACGCTTTGCTCTGACCAAGAAGAATGTAGAGGATGCCATTGCAGCTGTGCGCAGTTTGTACCGTGCTTCATCGCGCAACCTGATTATGCTTGATGCTCATGGACACGCAGTTGATCTGGAGACAACGGCTAGTCGAGACACCATGGTTTATCCAAAAAATGGCCTGCTTGTTCACGCCAATCATTACATTTCAGAAGAGCTGCGGGAAGAAGAACGTTTGAAGGGCGAGCTGCTGGAAAATTCCCGCGTGCGTCTGGACCGTATGCGTGTATTGCTTGAGGAGAAGCGGGGACAACTGAATGCAGAGGTCATGCAGGATTTGCTACGTGACCGTGAGACGTATCCCCACACACTATGCGTCATGCCCGGTGATACCTCCTATTTACCAACAGAAGACAAACGGTCAGATATTATTACGTTTGCTTCCGTGATTGCCGAGCCGACCAAAGGGCAACTGCGAGTAGCGATCGGTCCGCCTAATCAATTCGAATACAAGACCTACACCTTTTCTTCGTAATAGCCACGAAGTGAAAAAAAGAGCAGTTCGGAGACTTGGATTCAAGAGCTTCTGGACTGCTTTTTACTGTCTATCAAAATGGTCTACTGGTTGTCGGTATTGGGCGATTCTCCTATAATGAAGAAAATATATGTAATAGCGATGGGGATACAGCAGGTCTTGTGTCCCCTTTTTAGATAGAAAGACCGAATCACCAGCCTTGACGCAGGAGGGGAGGCAGCAGGATGAAGAACAATGAGAGCCAGGATAAATGGATGAGCCGCGTATTGGAAGGAATTATTGACACCTCTCGCGACCACCTATTGATTACCGATGGAGAAGGGTATATTCAGCTGGTCGGTGATTCCTGCTACGAGATGTACGGTCTGGAAAAAGAGCAGCTGCTGGGCAGAAACGTCATTCAGCTCGAAAAAGAAAAAGTATTCTCTCCCTCTGTGACACGCAAAGTAATCGAGGCTAGGACACCACAAACTACGATGCAAGAAATCCCCGGCGGGAAAAAGCTGATGGTAACGGCCTATCCCGTATGGAACGAGGATGGCTCCCTGCATTCGGTCATTAGCTATTCGCATGATTTGACGGAGATTTTGGAGCTGAAGCATCGCTATGAGAGTCTGACAGAGCAGCTAAAGCAATTTGAAACCGAGATTGAGGAGCTGCGCGAAAAAAATAACGAGGGCTTTGTAGCTGTCAGTCTGCCGATGCAGGTCATCGAGCGTTTGATCAAAAAGGTCGCGGTAGTCGATTCTACGGTGCTGATTCTAGGAGAGTCCGGTGTGGGAAAAAACGTCATCGCCAAAGAAATACACCGTCACAGTCGGCGCGCAGGTGGTCAGTTCGTAGAGATAAACTGCGGCTCGATTCCCGAAGGCTTGCTGGAGTCCGAGCTGTTCGGCTATGAAGCGGGTTCCTTTACGGGGGCTGGAAAGAACGGGAAGCCTGGCATTATCGAGCTGGCGAATCAAGGAACACTGCTGTTGGACGAGCTGGGCGAGCTGCCGTTGACGCTGCAAGCAAAGCTTTTAAAGGTCATACAGGAAAAACGGCTACAGCGAGTAGGCAGTATGCAGTACCGCGATGTCGATTTTCGCCTGATTGCCGCTACCAATCGCGATTTGGAGAAGATGGTCAAGGATGGTAAGTTCAGACAGGACCTTTACTTTCGCTTGAATGTCGTGCCAATTCAGGTGCCGGCCTTGCGCAACAGGCCGGAGGATATCGCTGCCTTGATCAAGCTCGTCATCCGCACACTCAACGAGCGGTATGGCATGGATAAACGTCTCGACCCTCGTGCGACACACGCCTTGATGCAGTATTCCTGGCCGGGTAACGTCCGAGAGCTGGAAAATGTATTGGAGCGAATGGTCGTAACGGCTGATGAGGATGTCATCACTCCGCAGCATCTGCCTGCCGAAATTAGTGTCGCAGGTGAGGAGCAAGCGATGCTGGAACCGGGGATCGCTTCGATATCATTAAAGGAGGCGTTGGAGCAAGTCGAGGAAAAATGGCTCCGCTATGCGTCAGAGCGTTGTCGGACGACGGCAGAAATGGCTCAGCTTTTGGGGATTAGCCAGCCCTCGGTCGTGAGGAAGCTGCAAAAATATCAAGTCAGGTCAACTTAATTCAAAAGTAAATAATCAATTCAAAAATGAATCGAGCATTCCTGTGCCTTTGATTCATTTTTGAATTACCAGAGCGAAACGCCGCCACAATAAGCGGATAAAATCAGGCTTTTTTCGTTGGCACAGGTATTGCTATATTTACGTAGCTGAAGGCATAACTCTTACAATAAACCATTCATTTATAGAAGGAGAGATACGATATGTCCAAACAGCGTAAATTCGTAAATGTAGCTGCAGGTGTACCTGGTCCAAAAGGAGCGGCACTGATTGAAAAAAGAAAGCAGTACGTTCCAAAGGGTGTTGGCAATAATACACCGATCTTTGTAGAAACCGCTTCTGGTGCACTGGTGAACGATGTGGATGGCAATACGTACATTGATTTCGCTGGGGCAATCGGTACACTGAATGCAGGCCACTGTCCAAAAGAAGTGGTAGATGCACTCAAAGAACAGCTCGACAAGTATATTCACCCATGCTTCCACGTAGGCATGTATGAGCCATATGTGGCACTCGCTGAAAAACTGACGCAAATCACTCCTGGCAGCTTTGAAAAGAAAACGATGCTGGCTAACAGCGGAGCAGAAGCAGTAGAAAATGCGGTGAAAATTGCTCGTAAATTTACAGGTCGTCCAGGAATCATTTCGTTTAGCCGCGGTTTCCATGGACGTACGCTGCTCGGAATGTCGCTCACCTCAAAAGTAAAGCCGTACAAATTCCAGATGGGTCCTTTTGCTCCGGCTACGTATAAAGCACAGTTCCCGTATCCAATGAACAAACCGGCTTCCATGACAGATGATGAGTACGCTCAATTCTGCATTCGCCAATTCGAAGACTTCTTGCTGACTGAAGTAGCACCTGAAGAAGTAGCTGCGGTCATCATGGAGCCGATCCAGGGCGAGGGCGGATTCATCGTACCACCTGTATCCTTCGTGCAAGCGGTCTACGAAATTTGCAAAAAGCACGGCATTTTGTTCATCGCGGACGAGATTCAAACAGGCTTCTGCCGTACAGGCTCGATGTTTGCTTCTACACAATTCGGAATCGAACCAGACATCATCACCATGTCCAAATCGATTGCAGCTGGTCTTCCGATCTCTGCTGTTACGGGTCGCGCTGAAATTATGGACGCTCCGAATCCAGGTGAAATCGGTGGTACCTATGGAGGAAGCCCGCTTGGCTGCGTAGCGGCACTCGCTGTTATCGAGAAAATGGAGCGCGAAAACCTGTCAGCACGTGCACAATACATCGGCGACACCATCAAACAGCATTTTACTGCACTGCAAAAAGACTTCCCAGTAATCGCAGAGGTTCGCGGTCTTGGTGCGATGTGCGCTGTAGAGTTTGTCGATCCACAAACAAAAGCACCTGCAAAAGAGCTGGTGGCTGGTTTGACAAAAGGCTGCTACGAGTCTGGTGTTATCGTGCTTTCCGCTGGCGTACACAGCAACGTGCTTCGTTTCTTGTCTCCGCTGGTTATTACCGACGAGCAGCTGGAGGAAGCGCTCGATATTATGACGGAAGTGCTGAAAAGCCAATACGTAACGAACTAATTTGCGCGGGAGGTCATTATGAAAAAGCATCTCTACATCAATGGACAATGGAAAGAAGCAAAAGAATATGCACCTCTCTACTCCCCCTTTTCTGGTGAGCTACTGGCTGAGATTGCTCAAGCAGATGATGGCGATGTAGATGAAGCGATTAAGGCAGCGAAAGCAGCGAGTAAAGTGATGGCGAAGATGCCAGCGAGCCAGCGGGCATTGATTTTGGAAAAAGCGGTTGCCATCATGGAGGCGCGCAAGGAGGAGCTTGCGGTCATTCTCGCGCAGGAAGCTGCAAAGCCGCTGCGTACAGGACGCGGAGAAATCGCCCGTACAATCCAAACGTACAAATTCGCTGCGGAGGAAGCCAAGCGTATTCATGGAGAGACTGTACCACTCGATGCGGCTCCAGGTGGAGAAGGACGTCTGGCCTTTACAGTTCGTAAGCCGATCGGTGTCGTGGGAGCGATCACTCCGTTTAACTTCCCGTTCAATCTGGTTGCACATAAAGTGGGACCAGCGATTGCGGCAGGAAATACAGTCGTTTTGAAGCCAGCTAGTCAGACGCCGCTCAGCTCGTTGATCTTGGCGGATATTTTTGCAGAAGCAGGGTTGCCAGCAGGCGCTCTCAACATTTTACCTGGAAAAGGTGCCGTTGTGGGTGAGAAGCTCGTCGGCGACAGTCGCATCGCAGCGATTACCTTTACAGGCAGCCCTGCGGTCGGCATCGCGATGAAAAACAAGGCTGGACTCAAGCGGGTGACTTTGGAGCTCGGCTCCAACTCGGCAGTTATCATCGATCACAATGTGGAAATTACGCAAGCGTTGATTGACCGTTGCGTGATGGGGGCGTTTTCCTTTAGCGGTCAGGTGTGCATCTCGCTCCAACGCGTCTACATTCACCAAAGCAAGTACGAGGAGTTCCTCGATAAGTTCAAAGAGGCAACTGAAAAGCTCGTGCTGGGTGATCCGCTGAAAGAAGAAACGGATATGTCCTCTCTCATCTCTTTGAAGGACCATGAGCGGATGGGTGCATGGGTACAGGAAGCAGTCGATGCAGGGGCACATGTCGTAACCGGAGGCAAAGCAGTTACGGATCGCCTCTATGCACCTACAATTCTGACCAACGTAGGCGCCCATGTTTCTTGCTCTTGCCAGGAAGTATTCGGTCCAATCGTTGTCGTTACGCCATTTGAGACCATCGATGAGGCGATCGAGGCTGTCAACGATTCCCGTTTTGGCCTGCAGGCAGGGATCTATACGAGTGATATTCACGCAGCTATGCGCGCAGCCGAGGAGCTGGAAGTGGGCGGCGTGATGATCAACGATATTCCGACCTTCCGCGTAGATAATATGCCGTACGGCGGGGTAAAAGATAGCGGCTTCGGCCGTGAAGGCATCAAATATGCAGTAGAGGAATTAACAGAGCTGAAATTAATTGCAATCAAGCTATAGCCATTTTTTGACGAGTCCTAGGGGGCTCGTCTTTTTTATTACCACATTTAACCAAGTAACGTTCTTTTGAGACGTTCGTCCTATTTACAGGATTGCTTTGTTCAGAAATGGTATATTTCCTTATCGTAAAATAGAGAGTGTTATATAACGTGCTAGATATAGAGATCCCTTATTCTGGTTGTTGTTTATATGACATTCCCTTCTTATGCTAATCAGTAGATAAGTAGGTTCACGGTTACGGAAAGAAGGAGCAAAAAAAATGACAGAATGCAATGAGGCAGCTAGGAAAAAGGGCTTCTTTATGAACGGAATCTGGCTGGTATGTATGTTGGCCTTGCTGGCAGGGTGTGCTCCATATGGGCGAAGTGACACCCCGCAGAAGTACGATGACAACCAGGCACCTGCCCAAAAAATTGTTCGCTACGAAGGGGAAAAGAGTAAGGCAGTATCGCTTGTGTATACGACGAAAAGGCAGCTGTCTCTCACCTTTAATGGCATGGGTGACAAGGAGACCATGCTGAAGCTCTTGGACGAGCTGGATCGGTATCATATTCAGGCTACTTTTTTTCTGCCGGGTATGCGGGTAGCTGAGGAGCCTGATATCGCGAGAACGATTCTTTCCAGAGGGCATGAAATTGAGAACAATACGCTAAGTCGGGTAGATTTGACCAGGCTGCCGTATGAAAAGCTGTATTCGGAAATTCAATTAGCAAACGAAGTCATTGAGAAAGAAACAGGAGTAGTGCCGCGGTATGTCAGGACCAAGCTGGGTGACTACAATGACAATATTCGTCTGGCAACCGCTCAAAATGGACAAGCAGCTGTGATTTCGTATAGTTTGTTTTTGCACAATTGGCAGAAGGAGACAGACGAAGAAAAAAGACATTACCTGCGGAAATACATAAATCGCGGCGGGATTATTGCCATCGATACGGAGGAAAACAAGCAGCTGGTGGGAGATATTCCACTCATTGCTGAAGCCGCGGCAGATGTCGGGTACAAATTTGTCACTCTGCACCAATTGATTGAGCAGGGCGGCGAGCGCAAACCATTGGAAGCCATTCCTGGATACGATGCTGCCAAGATTAATGAAAAAATCGATGGAGCTCCCTACAGGCTGATTTATCGCAAAGAAACGAACAAAAAAGAAGTGGCGCTATCTTTTGACGATTGGGGAACGGACGCTGCGGTTACGAAAATACTTGATATTTTGGAGCAAAAGGGCGTCAAGGCTTCGTTCTTTTTGCGAGCCGACGGCGTAGAGCGAAATCCCAATCTGGCACGAGCCATTGCCGAGGGTGGCCACGACGTTGCCAATCATACGTATTCCCATCCGGTGAATACAAAGATTACGCCAGAGCAGCTTCAAGAAGAAATTGTAAAGGCCCATCGAATCATTACAGAAGCCATTCAAGAAAAGCCTACGATGTATTTCCGCCCGCCAACAGGTGAATTCGATGAGCGTACCTTACAGGCAGTAGCTGCGACCGGCTACCACACCGTTGCGATCTACGATGTCACACCTTCCGATTTTGTAAAAAGCAACAGTGCAGATGATATCGTAGCCGCTATCATGGAGCAGACAAACAACGGAAGTGTGGTATTGCTGCATCTGCTAGATGATATCCACACAGTGGAGGCTCTCCCAACTGTCATCGATAAGCTGAGAAGCAAAGGCTACACGTTTGTGAGAATGACAGATATGTTTGGTTAATTTTTATACGAAGCGAGGAAAAATATTATGGATTTATTCGAAGCCATTGTGGACAGGCAGGAAAAGATTGCGGTCGTAGGTCTTGGATATGTGGGGTTCCCCATTGCAGCAGCATTATCGAAACGGGCAAATGTAATTGGCTTCGATGTGAATCGAAACAAGATAGAAGCTTATCAGAACGGCAAGTTTTTGAGCGAGGATGTGGGTGAGGAAGATTTGGCGAGTGGGTGCACGGTAGAGTTTACTGCTGATGAAACCCGACTCGGCGAAGCGAGCTTTTTTATTGTCGCGGTTCCCACCCCTGTAAAGAGCGGGAATGTACCGGATCTTCACTTTGTGAAAAATGCCACAAGGATGGTTGGAAAGCAGCTTCGAAAAGGGGCGGTCGTTGTTTTCGAATCAACAGTGTACCCCGGTGTAACCGAGGATATCTGCATCCCCATTTTGGAAGCAGAGTCTGGACTGCGCTGCCCGGACGATTTCAAGGTCGGTTACTCCCCTGAAAGAATTAATCCAGGAGACAAGGTCAACCGCTTGGAAAACATCGTGAAGATCGTATCCGGGATTGATCAGGAGGCACTTGAAACCATTGCCAGAGTGTACGAGCTGGCGATTAAAGCAGGGGTGTACAAAGCCGATAGTATCAAGGTAGCCGAAGCTGCAAAAGTGATCGAGAACGCACAGCGTGACATTAATATTGCCTTCATGAATGAGCTGTCGATGCTGTTTCACCAAATGGGTATTGAGACAAAGGCTGTACTCGAGGCTGCTGGGACAAAATGGAACTTCTTGCCTTTTACACCGGGCTTGGTAGGCGGGCATTGCATTGGCATCGATCCCTACTACTTAACCTATAAAGCAGAGGACAGCGGCTATCATTCCAAGATCATTCTGGCTGGACGACATATTAACGACGGGATGGGTGTCTATGTAGCTCAGCAGATTATTAAACTGCTCGTCCGCTTGAAGTTGAATGTTCCGACCGTTCGAATCGGACTTTTGGGATTGACCTACAAAGAAAATTGCAGTGACATCCGAAATACAAAGGTAACCGATATTATCGAAGAGCTGAACGATTATGGTATTGTTCCGCTTGTAGTAGATCCTTTGGTAGACCCGAAGGAAGCTTACGATGAGTATGGAATTGAGCTTACAGACATGTCATCCCTTCATAATCTGGATATCGTGGTCGTAGCGGTTCCCCATGCTTCTTTTGTTGAAATGAAGATCGCCGATTTCCAAAAATGGTTCGGGGAGAAGCAAACGAAAGTGATGATTGATATCAAAGGAATTTATGAGAAAAAAGAGTTTGAGAACAACGGTTTTTATTACTGGAGCTTGTAATAAAAGGATTGGAGAGAGCGACAGTGATGAAGAAGAAAAAGAAAATCGTAGAGATACTGACGGTTTCCAGAGCGGATCGGCGCATACTCTCAAATGTACCTGACCCGGAGAACATCCGTGTTCAGGTGGATCGCAGGGGTGTGAAGGATGACACAGCAAATAGCGATCAGGAAGATCCTGAGTACATCAACCGGTTGCGTATGCTTAGTTTACGCTATATGGCTGACTTTGAAGTGCTGCTCGTGCCCAGAAGACAAACAGCGAAGAGCGGAATCAAGGCAAAAGCTGTCGACATATCCTCATCAGGTCTTTTGGTCGAACTGAGTGCTCCTATAGACGGTCTGCAAGTCGGGAGTGTCGTCAATATTCAATGCAATATCCCACCTGGTACGATGCCGGAAGGATTTGAATCGTCCGTCAAGCTGGATGCCAAAGTGGTACGCATTTTCACCCGTCAGCAGGACGATCAGGAAATACTGATGATGGCGTTTGAATTTTCCAAGCCGCTCACCGATTATTTCCAGCAGAAGCGGTGGGGTTACGCAATTTACATGGCGAGTGCTTCCTTGTTCGTAGCAGCACTTTTCGTTATGCTCATGCGCGCTGAGAGCATTATTTATTTTAAATACAATATTTATTTGTACTTATACAGCCTCATTGCGGCGGCTTTTTTGCTGACGAGGTACTTATTCGGAGCTTTGTATCGGGACGTGCCTGTCAATCCGGATTATACGCCAGGCGTGAGCATTATTATCCCCTGCTTCAATGAAGAAGAGTGGATTCACCGGACGATCTTGAGCTGTGTGAATCAGAACTATCCGATTGACAAGCTGGAGGTTATCGTAGTAGATGACCGGTCGACGGATAAGTCTGTGGAACAGATCGAAAAAGTCATCGCGATGATTCACAACGAGGCAGGACGGTATTTGACAAAAGAACGCGTGAAAATGCATGTACTGCCTGAAAACGGTGGTAAACGGGTCGCACTGGTAAAAGGTGTGGAGATGGCGAAGCATGATCTGGTCGTATTCGTGGACTCGGACAGCTTTTTGGAGCCTACCGCGATCAGAAACCTGGTGCAGCCGTTCCAAGACCCGCGCATGGGCGGTGTCGCGGGACGTACAGATGTAGAGAACAAATTCACCAATACGATTACCAAGCTGCAAACGGTCCGTTACTATATCGCCTTTCGGATCATGAAGGCAGCGGAATCGTGGTTTGACAGCGTAACTTGCTTGTCGGGACCGTTATCCTGCTACCGGAAAGAGCTCATTCTTGAGCATTCCGAAGCGTGGTTAAACCAAAAGTTTCTCGGACAACCAGCTACCTTCGGGGACGACCGAAGCATGACGAACTTTATTTTGAAAACCCATCGCACAGGCTATCAGGATTCAGCTATTTGCTCCACGATAGTTCCCTCTGATATGAGTGTATTTTTGAAGCAGCAGATGCGTTGGAAGCGCTCCTGGTTACGGGAATCACTACGCGCGAGCTCGTTCATTTGGCGCAAAGAGCCATTCATGGCCCTGTTCTTCTACATTGGACTGATCGTACCTATCGCTGCACCTGTTATCGTTCTCTACAATTTAGGCTATGTCCCGCTTGTTCATCATGTGTTCCCGGGCACCTTTTTGATGGGGCTATTATTGATGGCGCTGCTGATGAGCCTGGCGCATCTGTTTTTCCGCAAGAGCAAGCTATGGCTATTCGGAATCGTATTCTGTGTGTTCTATGAGTTCATTTTGCTCTGGCAAATGCCTGTCGCTTGGGTCACCTTCTGGAAATCGACGTGGGGTACACGCGAAACACCGCAGGATGTCGAAGCAAGGCTGAAAAGAGAAGCACGCAAACAAAAGAAAAAAGGGATTGGATTACCTTTTTAAGACGCGTAGAAACGGTTACGTACGTGGCTTAGAGATCGAGACACACAGGGAGTGAGGGTGGCAGGTGTTATGACAAAGAAACAAAATACTGCCCTTGACTATCGTAAGAAAAATCGCAGGAAAATCATCAGAACGATTATGCAAACCGCGATCTTGCTGGCCTTGGGTATAATGCTATACACCGTGATTTTTGATGTCGTGAAATACCAGGAACCGGATCAAGCGAGCTGGAACAACGATAAAGGCTTTATTGCGCTTTCTTACTTTGGCGTGGGTCGGTCCGGTACTCCTAAATTAATTGCCAAAAAGCAATTGGATGAGCAGCTTCAGGCGCTTTATGATCAAGGCTACGTTACGATTTCTCAGCAAGATATCATTGATTTCTATGAAAAAAAGAAATCTCTTCCTGACAAGGCCTTATTTTTATCCTTTGAGGATGGACGTAACGATTCGAGCTTGTTTGCCCAGCCAGCTTTGGAAAAATACAATTACAAAGCAACGATTCTCTCTTATGCCAACAAGATGGGGAACAGCGAAAATAAATTCCTCCAGCCCAAGGATATGCTGAAAATGATGAGATCCGGCTTTTGGGAAATGGGCACTAATGGCTACCGTCTTACTTACATTAACGTCTTTGATAACGAAGGACGTTTTGTTGGTGTCAAGGATGAGGGTGAGCTGTCTAACAAAACAAAGGTCGGCTATTACAATCACTACTTGATGGATTTTATCCGGGATCACAACATGATTCCGATAGAAGATCGAAGCAAAATGGAAGAGCGGATTCATTACGATTACAAACAAATCAAAGACATTTACTCTAGCCAGCTGGGATTCGTACCGGGAGTCTATATGATCATGCATGCCAATACGCTGTATGACGGGATGAACCGCTTGGTATCCGATGCAAATGACGTGAACATCAAAGAGCTGTTCAAGATGCATTTTAATCGGGAGGGCAATGCTTACAACGACAGCAAAAGCAATCTGTACGATCTGACAAGGGTGCAGCCAGCCCCTTACTGGTATACCAACCATCTGCTGATGAGAATCCAGCATGATACCGGGCAAAAAATGAAATTTGTACGTGGTGATGAAGAACATAATGCGAAATGGGATCGGTATAGCGGGACAGCGGAATTTATGGAAAACAAAATTGCGTTAACCTCCCCTCCTGGTTCCGCTGGGATGTTATATTTAAAGAACAGTGCAAGCCACCGTGACTTGAACATTTCGGCCAAGCTGGAAGGAAATGTAATCGGCAAGCAGACTGTTTATGTTCGGTACGATCGACTCAAGGACAGCTTTATTCGGATTGTTCTGCATGATAATAAGCTGACCGTAGAGCAAAAGCAGCCCAAAGGTGAGGTAAAGCAGTTGTTCACGACTAAATTAAGTGATGTCGTGTGGAACCCGTTGGACCTGTCTTTTGATCGTGCGTCGGTCTATACGCGGGAGCAGGGTGAATCGGGCGCTCCCAAATTGGAAGAGTATCCAATCAATATTCAAAACACACGTCAGATGGAGATTGCTTTAAAAGGAGATTCCTTACGTGTAACGGTTGACAAGGAAGTACTGCTGGACAGTCAGAAGATCGACAGCACCATTGAAGGCGGCGTCGCACTGGAAGCTGAATACAGCGAAGTGAACAAAAAAGATGATATTTATGATGGCGTCTTTACGGACGTAAAGGTGGCTTCACCAGGAGCAGAGGGAGCAGAAGAAACGGTATTGTTCACGAATATTTACACCGGGTTCCAAGGTGTAGTGGCACGAGTCGAGAATGCGATTGATGCTTCGATCGATTGGGTGATCGACACCTTCTAAATTAAGCAGCAAAGGGGATTCGTTCCAGGTGTCAAAAACTAATCTGGTAGGCAGGCGAGGCGTGATCCTGACGGCAATGCTGTTGATCTTGGGCGGTATGGTAGCCTGGTATTTGCAGAACGGGGATAATGGCGATAACCTGAAAAAGGTCGATGCAGCGGAACAAAAGAAAAACCTGGAGCTGACTGCTTGGGTCGTTGATTGGCAGTGGCAGGAAGCGACAGCGGACTTCAATCGTATGACAGACGGCTTGTCCGGTGTACAGGCGTTTGCCGCGTATTTTGATGAATCGGACAAGTTGTTGTTTACGGATCAATTTAAGAAGGCACTGCCGGTGATTCATGATATTGCCAAGCAAGGCAGCTTTGTGAATGTCGATTTGACGATTGTAAACGACCGAGTGAATAAAGACGGGACAGAGGTACAAAAGGACCCTGCTATCGTTTCGAGACTGCTAGCAACGGATGAGAGCCGTGAGAAGCATATCAAGGAAATCATGGATGCTGTGATTTCGAACAATTTTCATGGTGTGGAAATCGATTACGAGAAGATCGACAGAAAAGACTGGTACAATGTGATTGTTTTTTACCGTGAGCTGTATTACAAGCTGCAAGCAGCGGGAAAAACAATGCGGGTTGTGCTGGAGCCGCGTACGCCGATTGAGGAAATTTCGCTGCCAGAGGGACCTACCTACGTGATGATGGCGTATAATTTGCACGGCACGAAAACCGATCCAGGACCAAAAGCCGATCCTGCCTTTATCGAAAAGCTGGCGAATCGCTTAAAACAAGTGCCGGGCAAAAACATGATTGCGCTCGCGCTAGGTGGATTTGACTGGTCAGAGTCAGGGAAAGTAACGTCTGTAACCGAAAACCAGGCTGTACAGCTGGCGCAAACAGGCTTGGAGCCGCCAAAGCGCGATGAAGCGAGTGGCAGTCTCTCTTTTCAATACGTGGACAAGGAAGGAATCACACATACAGTGTGGTATGCAGACGAGGTCACCTTGTCACAATGGATTGGCGTGGCCAGAAAATCGGGATATGACAAGATCGCTTTATGGCGACTTGGCGATCTTGGACAAGGCGTACTGGACTATGTCAATGAATAAACAGTGATTTGGCTGGGCTGGAGCATGTATTCCAATCAAAGAAAAAGAATCAGAGGACACGTAGAAAAGCGTGGTCCTCTTTTTTGTATGCTGACTGTACATAGTAATGTTCGAATTATGTTGATATAAATAAATGCGAGACGATAGTGAATCACAAAAAAACAATAAAACACGAACGATATCAAATTACTATTTGAAAAAGATCGGTTTTTGTGTTAATTTAACACTTGTGAAAAATGATCGTTCAAAATGATTTTTGAAATGAAGGAGAAGAAAAACATGGAATGGAAAGACATCATTGCGGCTCTCAGTGTCGTATTAAACGGCCTGCCGCAAGGTCTGCTCGCGCTATCTTTGGGCTTTGCATCTGTACCTACTGCCTTGGCTTTCCTCGTCGGTGCTGCAGGTAATGCCCTCACTGGCTCAGTGGCAGTCGTATCCTATCAGGCTGAGACGATTGCTCTGGCTGGAACGATTGGCAAAAGCATGAGAGACAGACTTTCGATGATTTTTGTTGGCGGCATTATTATGACCATTATCGGTCTGTTCGGCTTTTTGGAGAAAATCGTAGAATTCATTGGCCCGGTTATTACGAACGGGATGATGGCGGGTGTTGGGATCATGCTGGCACGCGTGTCCTGGGACATGGCCCGCAACAACATGCCTGTGGGTGCGACCTCGATGGCTACCGGCTTGCTCACGTATTTCATGACCAAGGATTTGGTTTATACCGTTACTGTATCTGTACTGGTATCCAGTGTCGTAGCGATTGTGCTCAAGCAAGACGGTGCGATCAAACCACTCGTTAATGATCGCCTCGTGCTGCAAAAGCTGACGTTTTCCCCCGCTATTTTGCGTGGAGCGATGGCGATGGTATGTTTGAACATCGGTGCGAATATCGCTTTTGGCCAAATTAACGGGGAGATTGCGAAATCGGATGTAAATATCGATACACTCAGTGTCATTAGCAGCGTGGCGGATATGGTATCAGCCCTGTTCGGGGGTGCCCCGGTAGAAGCGATTATTTCTGCGACTGCAGGTGCTCCAAACCCGGTAGCCTCTGGAGTATTGATGATGGTATTGATGGCTGCAATCCTGTTCGCTGGTTTGCTGCCAAAGATCGGCCGCTATATTCCGAGTGAATCGATTTCCGGCTTTTTGTTTGTACTCGGGGCAATCGTGACTGTGCCTGGAAACGCTACTGCTGCGCTGACCTCAGGAGATCCTTCATCTGGACTGGTTGGCGGCATGACCATGGTGGTTACAGCGATTTCCGATCCGTTCTTCGGAATGCTGGCAGGCTTGCTGATGAGAGTATTGATAAGCTTCTTTGGAATGTAGGATGGAAACAGGAGGGAGTACCATGGAAAAGACATATATGCTTGAAGTAGCAGGAGTGACACGTGAACTGCCGATTATGCCGATTGCAGATAATTTGAGCATCGCGAGCTTCGTCATTTTAGGAGATACAGAGCTGGTAACGGCTGCTGCTCCGCTGCTGGCTGAAAAGCTGCCAGAGGTAGACGTGCTGATTACTGCGGAAGCAAAAGGCATTCCGCTCATTTTCGAAGTTTCTCGCGTTCTCCAAATGAAAAAATACTATGTCGCGCGGAAGAGCACCAAGCCGTACATGGATGCGCCGCTGATTAACGAAGTAGAGTCGATCACCACACAGAAAAAACAAATCCTTTGTCTCGATGGGGCAGATGCCAGAGAAATCGCGGGCAAGCGGGTTGCGATCATCGATGACGTGATCAGCACAGGCAAATCGTTGCAGGCGATCGAGGATCTGGTCGTACAGGCGGGCGGCAATGTTGTTGCGAGAGCAGCTATCTTGGCTGAGGGCGATGCAGCAAAGCGTACCGACATTCTGTTTTTGCAGGAGCTTCCACTGTTCCCGCACGAGTAAAGATCAAAATAAAACTCCCCTTCTGAATGCTCGGAAGGGGAGTTTTGTGCTTTTATTTCAAGAGATAGACCGCTCGGGAAGCCACAATCCCCTTCGCATTCTTATCCTCGATCTTTTGCTCCACAAACGGAATTCCTGCTTCCTGCAGGCGGATGCGGATCGCACTGAAGTGATGGAAATCCACGGTCAGCGTCTTGTTGCTATTCTTGATATCCTGTAGCTGCTGCTTCGCATAGCTATTGATGATCACTTGTCCTACGGTATGCGCTGTGCCGACAAGCAGCATGTTTACTGTCAGGACCACAACCATCACTGTAGTTATCGTGCGGGTCAGGCGTTTGTCAGCTACCCAGCCAGCAATCGCAATCAGAATGGGAATCAGCCATAGCTGTGGAACATAACGTGCCCACCAGCTCTCGGGATTGACGATTACCGTAAGCAGCAGGAGTGCGCTGATAACCAAGAACGGCTTCGACTTCGTTCTGTCGGACGTAAGCAGCAAAAATAGTAGCAAGCAGCTGAGGAGCAGAACCCCGCCAAAAAGAGGTCCCATCCCGGAAACACGCACATCCGGTCCGTAAAATACCATTAGTTCATCAAACGTAACTGTAAACGGCCATTTGAAGGTGGTGTCATTCGGCGTTGCGATGTTTGCTGACTTGCTAAACAGAGAAGTCCCCAGCTTTTGCAGCGCATTGATCTCTTTAAAATTATGAGGGCTGTTCGAGGTCATGATATCGACCGCGCCTTTTCCCGACAGCGGATAAAAAGGATGCCCTTTTGAAAGCGTGTTGGTGACGTACGGATTGAAGCCGACGATCACCACGGAGATAAGCAAGCTGACGGAGAGCCATCCAAGCAGGCTTTTCCATTTTCTTTGGCGATCGTAGAAAAAGAAGAGAACCAATAGCCCACACCCAAGTAATACAGCGTACACCAAAGCGGTAAACTTGATTTGGGCCAGCAGCATGAGCGCTGCGCAAAGCGTCAACAATACCCAGCTGCGATACTTCATAAATAGCAAGTAACCAAGCGCACAAATGATGAGGATGAGCGATCCGAGCTGACCATCGATATAGTAGGAGGTCGCCTGTGTCATTACAACCGGGTTGAAAGCAGCCAAGAGTGAAACGAGCACGGCTCTCCCCTTTTTGGTCGGAAAGGCTGTCAGCATGGCAGCTACGCTAAGGAAAAAGGAAGCTGTGAGCAAGAGCAGGTTAAACATTTTTCCGATTTCAATCTGATCGGTCAGCTTGTACATGACCGCATCGAGCATCCACGGGCCTTTGGCATAATGATTAATCCAAAGATGAAAAGCAGTCAAAATTTCTTTGTTGTCCATTTGCTCGATCGGCTTAGCTGTGGGCGGAGCAAGCGGACTGTCATGAACAGGGTTCCAGCCTTCCTTTAACAGGATAATCGCTTCCTGATGATACGTTTGTCCGTCAAAAGAGAGATCAAACGTATTTGCACTGATGTACCAGCTGACGCCGACAATCACAGCTAAACCAACGAGAAGTGAGCCGAGCCATGCAACATAGCGAGCCGGAGCGAGCTTTATCAGTCCGCCAACGAGGCAAGCCAGTGCAGCGATTGCCGCTAGCCAAAAGCTGAGGGCGGATACGGAGATCCCAAACAAAAACAAAATCGATGTGCTAAGCACGATGCCTGCCATAAACAATAGCAAGGTCATCCCTATTAAAAACGAATACATGCCTGTACGGCTTTTCATATGCTTTGTCTCCTGTCTACGTGCCGAGAATTCCATGGATAAGCTGAGACAGCAGATGAAGCAGTGTTGCGAGCAGGATGCCGAGAACCAGTCCTCCGGCAATTTCCCAACGTGTATGTCCCATGCTTTCGCGGAAAGGCTTTGCTGCTGCCCCATCCGGGCGTTTGTCTGCAAGCTGATTGAGCGCCGCAGCATGCTTTCCTACAGCTCTACGCAAACCAGTCGCATCGATGATGATAATAAAGGTCACGGCCACGCCAAGCCCAAATATCGGGTGCGTAAAACCTTCTTGCAAGCCAATCAAAAAAACAGTCGTCACCATAACAGTCGTATGTGTACTGGGAAAGCCGCCATTGCCGACCATTTTTCTGGCTTCTTTACCAAAGCGCAGGTAGTTAATCAAAAACTTGGTTACGCCTGACACGAACCAGCCAATAAACGGCGCCAATGCATATAACATGATAAAACTCCTTTAGTGGGTATTACGATTGGGCAATGACGATGACGCCAACGACGATGATTGCTAGACCAGCCATTCGCATAAGGGAAATCGGCTCTTGAAAAATGAGAAACGAGAGGCCAGCAACGAGTACATACCCTAACGCCGCCATCGGATACGCATAGGAAAGCTGTACTTTTTCCAGTGCTGCAATCCAAATAAACGCAGAAAGTCCGTACAGCGCAAGGCCCGCCATGATCGGCAGGTTCGTAAAGTAGTGCAGAAACTTCATCAACAGCATTTCATTTTTTCCGCCCAGCGAGGATGCGCCCATCTTCATGGCAATTTGCCCGCATGCACTGAGGACCACGGAGATGATGATAAGAACGAGTGATGGCATAGCTAGATCCACAACCTATCTGTGCAATTATGTTTCAAAAGCGTAAATAATTCCTGCTACCGTGATGACATAAAGCAACACAGTGATGAGAATCGGCTTGTCCTGAATCAAAACTTTTTCAGGGCTGCCTCCTTTGTCCGTGATCGTAATTAAATAGAGATAGCGGAAAATCCCGAAGATCACAAATGGAATTGTCCACATCAGCTGAATGGTACGACCCGATGTGAAGGTAAACAACGAGTAGCTAATGATCGTCGCCGAGGTGACAATTGTATTGAGCTGATTCAATAATTCCGACGAATAGCTGTCCAGCACTTTGCGATGCGTTCCTTTTTCCGTCTGCAGCAGGTGAAGCTCATGACGTCTTTTGCTGATGGCGAGGAACAGCGCGAGCAACATCGTGCATAGCAAAAACCACGGAGTAAACGGCGTTTGAATCATAAGACTGCCACCGATGGCGCGTAGTACAAATCCTGCAGAGATAATCATGACATCCAAAATGACGACATGCTTCAGCTTCAGCGAATAGGCGATGTTGATCAAAAAATAAATCGTGAGCACAACGCCAAACAGTAGATCAAAATAAAACGCGGAAACGAGCGAGCCTGTTAGCAGGACGGCACCAAATCCGAGGGCTAAAAAAGGCGGCAGGGCTCCTGAAGCCATCGGTCGGAATTGCTTTTCAGGATGATTGCGATCGTTTTTGATATCGACAAAATCATTCAGGATATAGACACAGCCCGATACAAAACAAAAAAGCAAGAAAGCGACTGTCGATTCAACGACCAACCCGGGACTTACTTTGTGGAGGGAAAATAGCAATGCGGCAAAAACGAGTAAATTTTTGGTCCATTGATGTGGCCGGAGTTGGCGAATTAAAAGAAATACGATATTTTGTGCGGCCGGTGATTTGGCTTTGACGTCTACTTTAACAGAATTAGATGTTGCCCCCATATGTCGCTCCAATCAATAAGAATCTTGTCCGTAAAGAATGACGGAAAATGTAAAAAGAACGTTACACCTGATATATGGTAACACAAAATGTCAACCAGAAAAGAGGATTAAAAAAGGATTGTTTGTGTTGCATTGAACCGGCATGAAGAACCTGGAAATAACGCAGCTTGTGAGTTTTTTGTGAGTATGAAATGATAGCATGAATGGATTCGTGTTTGGTGGGAAGGTGATTCTCTATTAAAACGTGGAAGTACCTAAAAATGATCGGAATCTGCTTGCTCTTTTCTGTCTCCATTTTGACTTTTTACAGCATCTATAACCTAACGATACCCGTCAAAGACACACCGCCAGCGAATAAAGGTGTACTCGATTTATCGGGCTGGGACTTCCGCAGTAAAGGATTGGTCAGCTTGGATGGGCAGTGGGAGTTCTATGAGGGACAGCTTCTTACCCCCGCTGATTTTCGGGGTGGGTCACCGTTAGATATGACGTACATAACCGTTCCGGGTACATGGAAGGGAAAAGATGGAGCAGGAGGGATGAGCCGAAAGGGTTACGGAACGTATCGGCTAAAGGTAGTCGTGTCTAACATGGACGACATATACGGCATCAAGATGCGAAACATTCGGATGTCCCATCTGTTGTTCATAAACGGCAAAATAGAAGGAGCGAGTGGTGCTCCTGCTGGCAGCCTGGAGCAGCATCAGCCGGGGAATACCCCGTACAGTACTTATTTCCATACCGATAAACGTGAAGTGGAAATCATCATTCAGGTAGCCAACTACATGTATATCACGGGAGGAATCATCAATTCGATTCAGTTCGGATTGCACAGCGATATATCCATGCTCAGTGGAATCCAGCTTGGTACGGACATTGGAGCAGTGATCATTCTCGTTATTTTAGGTATTTACCATCTCAATTTTTACTTTCTACGAATGAAGGAAAAAGCGTATTTGGTGAGTGGCCTCTATTTATTAACGATCATGGTAGGGCAACTCATATACGGAGAAAAGGTTCTGCTTCGCTTTTTACCGATGATTCCGTTCGAGATTGCCTACAAACTCCAAGATCTCAGCGTTTATTTGAGCGCAATTGAGATGCTTCTCTTGTTTTATTTCATGGATCGCAGATTGATGAGCGTAAAACGAGTCAAGCAAGTCATTGCCCCGCTAGCGATCTACATCGTGGGAATCATCGTTTTGCCTTATCCGGTTCATAGCGAGTATGAATATTTGTTTCTGATTTACATAGAGATTCTCTTCTTGTACATCATCGCGAGAACGATCTATCTCTTGAATCTGGATCGCCAAAAGGACCCCTCCAAGCGAAAAGAAGTCTTGCTATTTGTCAGTGCCAGTGGTGCTTTGCTGATCTTTTTAACGGATGGAATTTTGTATTCAGAGAACATCGTACCTACTGATTTAGTAGGCAAAATGTGTTTTATTGCTTTTATCACCCTGTACAACATTCTGTTAGCTGTACGCTTCACAACTGCTTTTGAAAAGACAGAGACACTTTCGCAGCAGCTGGCTTTATCAAATCAGCTCAAGGATGAGTTTTTGACGAATACCTCACATGAGATGAAGACACCGCTGCATGGTATTTTAAACATCACTGCTCACTTGCTGGACGACGAGGAGAACACGCTGACTGCCAAGCAAAAGCAAAATCTGTGGCTGGTCAAGGACACGTCGGTCAAGCTTTCGATGCTGATTCACGATTTAATAGATGTTACACGACTCAAGCATGGAGAGCTGCGGCTGAATTTGACTGTGGTAGATGTACGGGTGGTAACGCAGTTCGTTTTTGATGTTTTGCAATTCGAGTTATTGGGAAAAGATGTGCGTCTGGATAATCTCGTGGAACCTGATGTGTGTGTCTATGCAGACGAGAACCGTTTGCGTCAAATCATGTACAATCTGGTGCAAAACGCGATCAAGCATACAGAAGAAGGCTTTATTCAAGTAAGGTCAAGTGTCATGGAAGCGGGCGTAACGATCTATGTAGAAGATACAGGAACGGGGATAGCTAGTAATTCGCACCAGACTATTTTTGAGTATTTTGAACAGGTAGAAGCGCCGCTGCCACAGGATGGCTATACAGGCATGGGCGTAGGCTTGTTTATTAGTAGAAAGCTTGTCGAGAAAATGGGCGGAGAAATTCGCGTCGATTGGTCTGAAGTAGGTCAAGGCACGCGCATAATGTTTGTTTTGCCAAAAGCAAACGTGACAGAGGCCAGCCGTGAGATTGCGGCTGCGGATATGGTTCGTAGGCGTGTCTTTCATCCAGATATAGATAAGCCGCTCGATTTATTACGGGAGTACGATCAGACGATTATGATCGTAGACGACGAGGCTTCCAACATTCATACACTGCTGCAAATGCTGAAAAAGCATAAATATAATGTGATTACGGCATTTTCGGCCAAAGAAGCCATGAATAAATTAAAGCAGTATCCAAAAGTAGACTTGGTCATTTTGGACGTGATGATGCCAGGAGTTTCCGGTATCGAATTGTGCCGTATGCTGCGTAGTCACTATTCCATCATCGAATTGCCGATCTTGTTTGCTACGGTCAAGGATACACCAGATGACATTGCTCTTGGCTACAGAGCAGGGGCGAATGACTATGTGACCAAGCCTTTTGATAGCGAGACGCTGATGGCGAGAATACAGACCTTGCTCGCGATGAAAACATCGATTCGCGAGGCGATTCGCAATGAACAGGCTTTCTTGCAAGCGCAAATAAAGCCACATTTCCTATATAATGCGCTGAGCAGTGTCGTGTCTTTCTGCTATACGGACGGAGAAAAAGCGGCACATTTGTTGTCGATGCTCAGTCAATATTTACGCTACATTCTCGACATGGACCGAAGCAGACCTTTTGTCCCGCTCTATCGGGAAATGGAATTGATTGAGGCGTATGTCGAAATTGAAAAAGCGAGGTTTGGGGAGAGGCTCCAGTATGTTGAATACGTGGATGAAAGTATTCAGCATATAGAAATTCCTTCTTTGTGCATTCAGCCTTTTGTAGAAAATGCCATCCGGCACGGCTTGTTTGAAAAAGAGGATCGTGGCACAGTAACACTGATCATACGTGAGGGAGATGGCTATATCCAAGTCGTGGTTGAGGATGATGGTGTTGGAATGCCGGATGACCTCCTGTACCAAATGACACAGGGAGTACAAAAAAGTGGCAGCATTGGTATCCAAAACATTCGGAAGAGATTCGAGTCCATCCCTGGTGCAGTATTTACAATAGATTCTGAGCTGGGACAGGGAACGAAAGTAACGATGTTTATTCCGATCAATAAGGAAGGTACGAAAGCTGTGATTACGGAGGGGAGGGACACATTTGTTTAAGGTAGTTATCGTGGAAGATGAGCAGCCGATTCTGGATTTAATGAAATATGTGATCGGACAAAACCCACATTATACGATTGTCGGAGCCTTTACCTCTCCATGGGATGCGTTGGCTTGTCTTCCCGATCTTTGCCCCGATGTGGCCTTTTTGGATGTAGAAATGCCGAGAATGAGTGGGCTTCAACTGGGACAAAAAATCAATGAGCTATGCGGAGAGACGAAAATCATCTTTACGACAGCCCATAAGCAGTACGCCCTCGATGCATTCGGGGTTTATGCGTTCGATTATATCCTGAAGCCTGTCACTTCGGCTGCTATTGATAGAGTAAGCCAGCGTTTACTGAAGCAGCACCCATCTATGGGAACGAGTGTAGTGAGCGTTAGCCAGGCATCTATTTCTTGCCTTGGAGGGTTCGAAATTCGCAATCCAGAAGGGCTTCCGGTTCGTTGGCCTACCAAAAAGACTGAAGAATTGCTCGCGTTCTTTCTTTGTTACCCAGAGCGTGATATTAGCAAGTGGCACTTAATGGATCTGTTGTGGTCGGAGATGGATGAGGAAAGGGCTACACATAATTTGCATAATACCATGTACCGGTTAAAAAAGCTGATGAAAGAACAAAGCCTCGGTATGGATATCCAAAAGACGAGTGAAGGCTATATGCTGCTACCGTTGCAACAGATGTATGATTTGCTTGCTTTTCAACAGTTCGATTTTTCCTCTGTAACGGAGACACAGGGTATGAGTAAGGTAGAGGACTTGTGGGCGATGTACAAGGGGCCATTACTGGACAGAAAGGATTACCTCTGGAAAACCTCCCTAGAGGAAGGGTTTGGCAAGCAGTATTCGTTGCTGGTTCGTACGTTGCTTGAGCATGATCTAGCCACCCAGGACTTGCGGCGTGCTGAACAGCGCCTGGATGCTTTCTTGGCGATGTATCCTTTACATGAGGAATTTAACTTAAGATTAATAGACATTTATGCTCGAAGTGGACAGCAACAAAAAATCTCTCTGCATTATTCCAAGTTCGCAAAAGCGTATCGGCTAGAGTTAGGAATGGAACCGCCCTGTGAGATAAAAGAATGGCTACGAGAGAACCAGTAATGGCAGAAAGAGACTACTCTTTCTGTTTTTTTATTTTTGGGGGAAGTTGGAATTGAAGCGTATAGCAACCGTCTGTCTGTCTTCTGTAAAATGCAGATAATTGAAATCCCCGAAGAACAGCTGTCGGACAAAATGCAAGCCTCTGATATTGAGAAACACAGAAACGATGAGGGGGAACGCATTCTGTCTCACCTAACCCCAGGGCATGCAATAGTTGCGTTTTTGTATGTGAAGCGAGTGAGAAAATATTGTATTAGAATGACATTGGCGCCAAAGGTATTTTGACAATAAAAGGTAATTTAAACAAAAATGTAAATATTTTCTTGTAAATAACGAGCTACTATAGTACATTGATGAAAATTGATTTTATCGAAAAATAACAAAAATAAAATTAATAGGTATTAGAAGTATAAATTGGAACCTATAGCTAATATTAAAAAGTTCATTTGGGTAGAAATGCAGTTAGCATATCTACCCAATATTTTATATATTATCGGAAAGTATAAAAAGTATAAGCGCAACTAAGGCACTGCCTGCGCCAAAAGACTTGGAAAAGTCAATCATAAAATAGATCAATAACTGCCACTTAATACATATTTTTAATTGCCAAAAACATGTCAAGGCAACAACGCCGAAGGGATTAGGTAAGTATGGATTCAAATAATGTAATTCAACTTTTCAGAAACAAAAACTATTTGAAGCTATTTTTTGCAGAATTTACTTCTCAATTAGGAAATGTTATTGGGATTATGGCTATAACATTTTATTTGCTTGATAAATTCAGCCAACAACCATACTACACCACACTTAAAGACATGATGCATGCTCTACCTGCATTAGTCGTTTTTCTGTTTATAGGAGTCTTTGCAGATCGATTAGACCGTCAGAAAATAGCTGCCAATTGTGATCTTATTCGAGCGTTTTTAACCTTATGTCTGATGATTTGCATATGGTATGACTCTATTGGCTTAATTTTTTTAGCCATTTTTATCCGGAGTGCTGTAGGAAAATTCTTTCCTCCCGCACAAAGTGCAATCATTCAAGGCGTATTATCAAAAGAAGAATATCCCCTTGCTGCTGGATTAAACTCTATGCTTGGAAGTATATTTTTGCTTTTTGGAAGTGGATTAGGCGCTGTAGTATATTGGAATTTGGGAGTTCAAGGTGCATTTTTACTAGACTTCATATGCTTATTGATTTCGGCAATGCTCATTTATTCTTGTAAGATAGAGTTATCTGTTCGTAAACCGAATGGAAGTACTAATTGGAAAGAACTCCTTACATTTAAAATACTATTAAAAGATTTTATTGATGGTGTAAAATACGTTGTTTATGATCGAGTGTTGCTACTACTAACTCTTGGTTCTGCTATACTAGGAGTAGTAAATGGTGGATTAGGAATAATTCCGATTTTTATTATGAAATATAAACTATCTCCAAATTTATATGAGGAAATGTCCGTAATAGAAACAATAGTTTTCGGAATAGGCATATTACTAGGAAGTGCGCTATGCGCAAAAGTTACGAAAAAAATTAAACTATACATGTTATTAATTTTAAGTCTAATTTTATCGGGAATCTTCGTTATAATCGCAGGCTTATCCTCTACAATTATTATCTTCTTGATTTTTCACTTTTTCTTTTCTGTATCTGTGTCGTTTATTAATATTTCCTTTTATGGATGGATACCACAAATTGTTAATACAAACATGATGGGAAGGTTTCGAGGTATTCTTGACCCAGTTTCAAGTTTATTTCAGTCCCTGTCCTTAGCATTTATTGCTTTCACTTTCCCATCTATATTTAGCATTGAAATGCTTTTTATTATAATTGGAGGGTCATTACTTCTTTTAGGGACGCTATATATATTAAAAATACCTTCATTAGTACAAAGGAAAGAAAAAGTGTTCGAAATTCAGTGATAATTGTAAGTGCAAATCAAAAGGAACAGACAATGTAGAAACGTAATGAACGGCTTATGGATGAGATTCGGAGTTATTGCCAGATGGCTAAGGACTTGCTGGAGCAGGCGGCAGAGTTGAGACGGACGGGATTTATTAGCATAATAAAGCAGCGGTGAGTCTAAGACTTTATTTTCTGGTCTTAGGTCACCGCTGCTTCAATTATTCAGGACAGTCTAAAATTTTCTTTACTTAGAACACTAGTTTATTTGAGGAATCGGTTTGACAGCCTTCTTCCGCATATTGAGTATGAAGTTGAAAATGACAATGGCCAGTACAATAATCTGTGGCACTGTCGTTTCCCAGTTTGCGTAGATGCCCAGAGTAGGTATGTGCAACAAGAAATCAGAGCTGTGTGCCGAGAGATGTCCTGTAACCTGAAGCGCATGAACACTAACGCCTACAAATTTAAAGGCCATATAGTAAAGCAGAAGACCAGCGACGAGGAAAAACGGGCGAACCGGAATCCGTGTACTGAGTCGGATGATGGCGTAGCCGATCACAGCCAGGACGACGAGTGCCCCGAGTACCCCCACAAGCAGATCGGTCATTGAGATTGTAGCTGCCATCCCCATGTAAAAGATGATGGTTTCTGCGCCTTCGCGGACAACAGCGAGAAAGGCGGTAAATGCGAGCGACCACAGAGCTCCTTTTGCCAAAGAAGCACCAATGGACTGTTCGACAAAGCGGTTCCATGCCTGTAGGTTCGATTTTCTGTGCAGCCAGGCGCCGATTGTGATCATGAACAAGACAGCGATAAGTCCAGTCACACCCTCGATCGTTTCACGCGAGCTGCCGGTCGATAGGTTGGAAAAGACGATACTTAGGACTACGGCGAGGATAGCAGAAGCGACAATGCCAACAGCTGCACCAGACCAAATCCATTTGCGTTTGTGAGCATTGCCCGATTTGTTCAGGAAGGTGAGAAGCGACACAATAATTAAGATGGCTTCGAGACCTTCACGAAATAAAATCAGTCCGGCATCCCACGCTGTGTAGGAGGAAGCCGTTGCATACGGTTCCAGCTCTGTTTTCATCTCTGCGAGCAGACCTGCTGCCTTTTCCCACTTCGGTGGATTAGACAATATCAAGGTCGGGATGGAAACCATTTTCGCTTCGACACTGCTATATGTTTCAGGCGACTTGGTCATCACGACGCCCTCTACAGATGGCCATGTGGAAATAAAGGTGTCCATTTTGCTTGCAGCGCTATCGACATCCTGGTTGCCAAGATCAGCCTCGACGGATTCCAAAAGCTGCAAGAGCGAAGAGATAGATGGCTGGTCCGCAGACACGGGAGCAGTTTCAGCGTTTTGGACGGCTTTTCCGGAAAGGTAGTCCTCTACGGTTGTGATCAATGCTTGCATCTTTTCCGTACTTTTTTTCGGATCAGGTGGCTCTGTGTTCAGAGCAATCCGAGCTCCACTGATTTTGATTTCCATATCGCCGTACACAGTAGCGTTTTCATTGCGGACAAGGCCCTCCGCCTTATACCAGCCTGTAACAAAGCTGTTGTAGGCTTGCTTTGCCTCATCCCAATTTTGCGTGGTTATAGCCGTCATGCTTTTTTGCAGGTGGGGAAGCAGGGCGGCAATTTGTTTATGGGCTTTTTCCTTTGGCTGTCCCGTATCTTCCTTGGCTGTTACAAAGCGGTCTGCTGCTTTAGCCAGTTTGGAAATGGCAGTGCTAGCAGCCTGTGGATTTGCAGTTACTTCAGAGAGGGCCTGCTGCGCATCAGAAATTGCCGTTCCCAAAGCCGTAGCTTCCGCAGAAGTGTCGTCTGTATTCTGGTCCCACAGTGTTTTCATATCGGCTACAGCCTTTTTGGCTTCGGCCCAATTTTGGTCTCCGCTGCTAATCAAAGCGTCACTGGACAGGGCGATCAGTTGTTTGAGCTGATCGGGCTGTAAGGGTGCAGCTAGAGCGGCCTGCAGGCCGGACGTCACCAGCAGGAAGCACATACAGATGATGAACAAATAGCGTTTCAAGGTGTGTTCACTCCATCCCCGATTGTGGGTTTAAAATAACGTGTCGCCAATGTATCCGCCCTCGCTTGCACCAGGCAAGCATGCGTACAGGCCACTGCCGACATGAGTGATGTATTCATTGAGCTGATCAACGGTTGCCAGCTTTTGTTGCATCGGTATGAACTGCTTGCGCGGATCACGGTTAAAGCAGATGAACAGAAGTCCGGCGTCGAGCTGTCCTGTTTTGACGTCCATCCCACTGGAGTAGGAGTAGCCTCTGCGAAGAATTTTTACTTTGCCGTCCATGTGCGCGAGAGCAACGTGAGAAGTGGCTGGTATGACTGGCTTTCCAGCAGAGTCTTTTCGATCCAGCTCAAGCTCGTCGAATTCACCTGTTTTTCCAAGTGGTGCGCCAGACTGACGGTGTCTGCCAAATGTGCTTTCCTGATCGTCCAGAGAGGAGCGGTCCCATACCTCGATTCTCATGCGAATCCGCCGCATCACCATGTAGCTGCCGCCTGCCATCCAGGCTGGATTATCTTCAGACTGTGCCCATACAATTTCGTCAGCTACCTTAGCGTCGCTGACTTGCGGATTGTTGGAGCCATCCTTGAAGCCCATAAGATTGCGTGGGGTCGACCCAGACGGATCTGCAGCGCTGGTACGCTGAAAACCATCCTGCAGCCAGTGCAATACTGCTTTTCCACGAGCAATTCGTGCCAAATTGCGCAATGCATGAAAAGCGACCTGCGGATCGTTGGCACAGACCTGTACGACAATATCACCGCCAGACCATTCCTTGCGAATCTCGTCACTGTTAAAGCGCGGTAAATCTACCAATGGAGCAGGCCGTTTGGCAGCCAGACCAAAGCGCTCATCAAAAAAGCTGGCACCAAGGCCAAAGGTAATCGTCATACGCATGGAACCAAGCCCCATGCTCTCTCCTGTATCTACTGGCGGGAGATGAGGGTTTTCGCTCTCATCGTCAACGCTTTTGCCTTCTGTTAGGCGCGCCGCTGCACTCGTCCAGCTCTGAAATAGCTTGCGCACATCGTCAATGGAAGTCGTTGTTAAATCAAAAGCACCCATGCAAATAAAATCCTGCATAGGTGTGGTGATGCCCGACTGATGCTTTCCATAAAAGGGGATGATCCCATCAACAGACGATGGAGCAGGGGAAACCTGCTTTGCTGTGGATGTAGCTGGAAGAAAAGTCTTCATTCCCCCAGCCCCCAGCAGCAAGCCGATTCCACCGACCCCTGCAAGCTTCAGAGCGTCCCGACGAGTCATTTTCTTGTTGGCGGCTTCCTCGAGACGTTTCGTATCCATCAGATTATCCTCCTATGATTGTTCCCATTTTGGACAATGGCTCAGCTAAGGCATCAATTGCTTGGCTCAGCTTTTTCACTTGGTCTTCCTTCAGCTCGGTGTACAGAACATAGCCATCATCTTTGCGATAAGGTGCGAGAGCCTTGTCGAGATCGCTGAAGCGTGTCTCGATTTCTTTTGCGAGTGCTGCATCCTTCGCTTCTACGGAAGATTTGAGTACTTTAAAGATTTCATTGGCACCCTCAACGTTAGCAGCGAAGTCATATAGGTCGGTATGAGAATAACGCTCTTCTTCACCGGTTACTTTGCTGGAGGAAACCTCATTTAATAGTTCGACTGCCCCAGTAACGAGCATTTTAACATCAATCTCTACGCCCTCTACCTTTACGCGCAGCTGTTTCACGTCTTGCAGCAGCTGGTCAGCTACCTTTTCTTGGTCAGCAACGGATTTCGTTTCCCACAAAGCTTTTTCTAGCTTGTGGTAGCCGCGCCATTCGTTATCAGGAACATCGCCTTCGCGGGCGTCAATCCACGGGTCGAAATCGCCAAGAGATTCCGCAATCGGTTCGATTTTTTCAAAGTAGGTGCGCGCGGGAGCGTACTCTTTCTTCGCCTTTTCGATATCTCCAGCTTTGACTGCATTAGTGAAGCTCTCTGTTGCTTTCACAAATTGGTCTGTTTGGGAGATCACCCATTTTTGATATTCATCGATAGAGGCTTGCAGCTCAGGACTGACTGCAGCTGACGTAGCAGGCTGTTCAGTAGTGGCAGGCTTGTCAGGCTGCGCTGCTTCCGGTTTTTTCTCTTCTTTTTGTGTTTCTGCATTTCCGCATGCGGATAGTAGCAGAGAAGAAGTCAGTACCACTGCTGAGAATGGATAAACCCAATGCTTATTCATTTTGAAAACATCCCCTTATTACATATAAGTGCTTGTTTATATATCGAGAATAAAAATCATTATCAGTCAGAAAATAACTTACTCCTTTCTTGAAAGGTTTGCAATCTTTTTTTAGAAAAGGATTTGATGATATTTTTGGAAACGTAAAAATGGCGTAAAAAACAGAAAAAACCGTCGAAGTTCGACGGCTTATAATCGGCTACGTATTTAGTTGCCCTGTTGCCCTGCGGGTGTTTGTTATTGAGCAGAATAGCCGCCATCTACTGGCAGCTCAATGCCGGTAATAAAAGAAGAAGCGTCGGAAGCCAGGAACAACACCCCTTCTGCTACATCGTGAGCTTTGCCCAGACGAGGCAGCGGAGTGAGGGAGCGGAACCATTGATTCATTTGGTCGTTTTCAAACATATCCGTTGTCATCGGGGTTTCAATGAAGCCAGGATGAACGGAGTTGACGCGAATGTTTTCCTTTGCATATTGAATGGCGGTTCCTTTGGTCAGCAAGCGAACGCCACCTTTGGATGCGGTGTAGGCACTTGCGCCGCTTCCGCCTGTCAGGCCTGCGATAGAGGAGATGTTAACGATCGAGCCGCCCTTGTTTTCCAGCATGACCGGGATGACATGCTTCATCCCGAGGAAGGTGCCTGTCAGGTTGATGTCCATCGTGCGATTCCAGCTTTCCAGTGTGGATTCATGCAGGGGAGTCGCTGAGCTTGGAATTCCTGCGTTGTTCACGAGGACATCCACTTTTCCGTAAGCCTTCACAGCTTGTTCTACTACTTGTACCCAGTTTTCCTCCGAAGTGACGTTGTGGAACAATCCAATCGCCTCGCCGCCTTGCTCCTTGATTTCAGCTACGACCTGATTCACTTTTTCTTCCTGAATGTCGGTCACGACGACTTTAGCGCCTTCTTGGGCAAAAAGCAATGCTTCCTCTTTGCCCATGCCGCTACCTGCCCCTGTAATAATCGCAACTTTATTTTGCAGACGCTTCATATGATATCTCTCCTTTTTGGAATGGTTAGTTGGACTTACGTATTTGCCAGTGAGAGGAAATCAGGTACGGTAGGGTTTCCTATATAATGTCCACCCTCGACCTGAATGGTTTGACCTGTAATGAATTTCGCTTCATCGGAAGCCAAAAAGAGTACCGTGTAGCCGATATCTTCCGGCTCGCCGTGATATGGCAGTGCATTGTACTTGGAGAAAATGTCCATTACTTCTGGTGAAATATGCGCCTTGGCTGCTGGTGTCAAAATCAGTCCAGGTGCTACGGCATTACAGCGGATGCGCTGGTGTCCATATTGGGTCGCCACGTATCTGGTCAGATTCACTACGGCTGCCTTGGTTGTACCATAAGCAGTACGAACGGCATCCCCAGCAAAGGCTGCCATCGATGCTGTGTTGATAATAGAGCCACCGCCTGCAGCAATCATGTGGGGAATGGCGTACTTGCAGCCGAGCATCACGCTTTTCGTGTTCACATTCATCTGCCTGTCCCATTCCTCGATATCCAGATTGACGACATCCAAATCCTTTTGTGGATTGTTGCCGCCGACGTTGTTTACGAGAATATGCAGGGAGCCGAATTTCTCTACGGCTGTATCAATCATTTCTTTAATCAAATCTCCATCTGCGGCATTGAGAAAGATCGCTTCTGCAATGCCTCCATCCCGCCGAATTTCCTCGGCAGCCTTTTGAGCGGCTTCGAGGTTGAAATCAGCGACGATCACCTTTGCACCTTCACTTGCGAGCAGCTTGGCAGAAGCAAGACCAATGCCGGAAGCACCTCCGGTTACGATCGCGACTTTGTCTCGTACACGGTTCATTGCTACGTCTCCTTTCAGAAGGAATACTGCAAGTATAAAAGGTGACGTAACGTCACTATCAAGAGCGAAATGACGGTCACTTTTTCCTTTTGGTAAAAGAAAGCTGGTTCCACAGTCAGCTGAAGAGGAGCAGTACGAGGGGTTGAGGTTATCTAGAAGCTTGTGTAAACTGTTCCTAATTGAGAATCGTCGTATTAAGTGAGCAAAGAGGGCGTAGCGAATGGCGAGGCAAAAAATACATATAGATGAGCTTTATGAGGTGACGGGTAAAATCCTGATTGAAAAAGGTTACGCGGGCTTTCACTTCAAATTGGTGTCTGATCAACTAAATGTGAGCCGAAGCACGATTTACGAATACTTTTCCAATAAGGATGAGCTGATTGCGTCCTTGATGGTTCATCTGATGGATACGATTATGGCGGAATATGAGGGCTTGGAGCATGTCGAGACGCCGATGCAAAAGCTCCGACACATTTTTGATTCGTTTATGAAGTACGCACATATCCATCAAATTTTGTTGTTTGCTCCGTTCGTAAACGGGGACGCATCAGACAACGTCAAAAAGTCGATGGCGACATTGCGGCAGCAGCATAATACGTTGAATCGGATGCTGAGAGATGTGATTGAAACTTGCAAAGAAGTCGGCTCGATACGTGCGGATGTCCCGAGTTCACTTGTGGCCAGCCTGTTGTTTCAAGCCATTCAAATCCCAAAAAGCCGTGAGACCTCCGAGGCAGATTGGAACAGCCTGATTTTTAACGTACTATTGGAAGGCTATGGGGTGCCAAACGGTCACAATGCTGCTACAACGTAGAAATTGACACTAGTGTCGGGAGTGTGAAATAATTGCACTGACATTCGTGTCTTTATTTTTTTGCTCGATCCGACAGAAGTGTCAGTAAGAGTTTGTTCAATCGGGGCAAAGTTGACACAAGGAAGACATAGACTTTTGAGGGCGGAATCCTATACTTTACATATATAAAATGGAACATATCTTGCAAAAGACGTCGAAATGAACAGGTTATTTCGGGAGATGAGCTGTTCAGGCCGCTCGTCGTTGTCCCGTGGTTCTACCACTGTCATGGAGCACAGGCGAATGAGGATGGCGAAGAATATTAGTGGATAGTTGCGACGATGAACGAAGCCCGGGCAAAATAATGTCCGGGTTTTTTGTTTATCGATAACATACTTCGTTTAAATGTCTGGCTGAGTTCACTACAAGTGCCTCCTCCGGTTTCCTCCCCACCACTACAGCCCGCCACATGTTTTTCTTGATTCCTTTTTCCCAAGTAAATGCTAGAATCAGATTCGTTGGGATCGCCAGTGGAAGTTGTCTGTTTTTCACCGTAGGCATTTTTCCTTAAACAAAGTAAAATAATTCTGATAGTAGGCATCGAAGGGAGGATTTCACCATGGGCGTAAGAAATGACGAAACTATTTTTTGTACAGGCTATTCCCGTTTGCCCGATGGAATGGCTGCTAAGAATTTGTATGGAGTCATGGGCGTCGGTTTTGAGATTGACCCCGAATCAGACAAAATCGTGAATGCTTCTTGTACCTTTGTCACCAACATGTGCAATGATTTTATCAAAAGCATTCTGGTAGGGCACGATTTGAAAAACGGCGTTGATCTTCCCATTCAAAAGTTTGAGCGGCGGTATTTTGGGCTCGGGAAAAAAGCCATCGTTTCTGCGATTCGCGATGCCTATAATCAGTTTGAAATCTATAAATCCATGACGTATGCAGAAGCGGCGTCCGAATAAAAACAGAGTATATTGAAAATTGAGCCGAGTGCGTATATAATGACCCCTAACAGATAAAACCAGCAAGTCGTTGTTCCAGTGGACAGGCATCCCCTGTTCATACCAGGCGGGACGTACGGACCAAGCTGAATGATCCAGACGCTTTTTTGCGCCTCGGATTGTTTTGGCTTGGTCCTTTTTACGTTTCACAAAATCTTACAGAAAAAAAGGAAGCGAGGGACCAAGCATGCTTTTGGCGATTCCAACAGCCGAAATTTTGCAGCGGCAAAAAGCTTTTTTGACACGACTTGAGAAGCACGGAGTAGAAGCTGCCATCTTGTTTGGAGTGACCGACATCTTTTATTTGACCGGTTTTCATTTTCATCCCACAGAACGCCCCATTGGACTGTTCTTTGCTCCGAATGGCAAGTCCCATCTGTTTGTTCCGGCACTAGAGCATGAGCACGCGGAGATGTTTGCGCAGGTAGACGAGGTGCATTCCTATCCAGAGTATCCGGGCTTGCGTCATCCGCTGGAGTATCTGAAGGAAGTACTGATCGCTGCAGGTTTTGAGGGCAAAACGATCGGGCTGGACGCGGATGGCTATGGCTCAGCGATGGGGTATCGAGGACCGAGAGTGAGTGAATTACTTGATGCAAAAGCATTCGTCTCCCTGCGAGGCTGGGTAGAAGAGGCACGTGCGGTAAAATCGGCTAATGAGCTGGAGCTGATCAAAGAATCGTTGCGTTGGTCGCACCTGGCTCACCGACTTCTGCAAAAATATTCGAAAGCTGGTATCAATGCGATGGAAATCGAGGGTCGTGCCAGTCACGAGGCATCGATGATGATGCTCGATGCGCTTGGTCCAGATTACAAGCCGTATGGCGGATATGGGCACAATGTGATTGCGGTGTTCCGTGGACAGGTAGGACCGATGTCGGCTGTGCCGCACGCCGTGACACAAAGCATCATGCTCAAGCACGGGGATACGCTGGTGACTGGAGCGGATGCTGCGGTTTGGGGGTACCATAGCGAGCTGGAACGGACGATGTTTGTTGGAGAAGCGAGTAAGGAGCAGGAGAAGTATTTTCAGCTCATGCTAGGCGCGCAGGACACAGCGTTTGCCACCATACGTGCAGGAATCCCGGCGAAACGCGTAGAGGAAGAAGTGCAGCGCTATTTCCGCGAAAACGGTGTAACTCATTTGACACGTCATCATACAGGACATGCCCTTGGCCTCATGAATCACGAAGCACCGTTTTTTGACCTCGGGGAAGAAACTATTTTACAGGCAGGAATGGTCATGTCGGTGGAACCGGGCATTTACGTAAATGGTCTTGGCGGCTTCCGCCATGCAGAGACGATTGTGGTAACGGAAAATGGAATGGAGATGCTGACATACTATCCAAGAGATTTGGAATCATTGATTTGCTAGGAAGTTTTCGAGGAGAATTCGATAAGAATAATTTTAATGAAAGTAAATAGTTGCACTCTTATTAAAAGTGCGATAACATAAAAGAGTAAGAATATTTATAACTGAACGACAACAGATGTACACAGCAAGCCTAAATTCCTGTGGATAGGCAGCCCCTATTCATACACCCGGAGTTTACGACCAAGCTGATCATTTGTCTCCCAGCCATGTTTGGGGACGAGTGTTTGGCTTGGTCTTTTTCGTGCATGCGTGTGGCAGCAAAAGAAAGGAGCATCCCTTTATGAAACCCTTCACAGGACGACTTCAACGTTGCATCCTGTCCATGCAGTCAGAGCGGATGAGCCGATTACTCGTCAGTTCCACAGCGAATTTGTACTACCTTACCGGTCAACACATCTCCACGGGAGAGAGACTCAGCTGTCTTTATTTTGACGGGGAGAACAAGCCGAAGCTGTTTATCCACCAAATGTTCGCAGGTCAGCTTACTTTGCCGGAAGAGATTGAGGTCGTTCTCTGGTCAGACGAAAACGATCCTGTCATTCTTTTGGCGGAGCATGTGGGAACGAGCGGGGAAATCGGGATTGACCAAAGCTGGTCTAGCTCCTATCTGATTGATCTGCTGCGCATCCGTCCCGAGCTCCAGCCAATTAAAAGCTACGTCGTAGAAAAGCTGCGCGAAATTAAGGATGAGTGCGAGATCAATATTCTGCGCCAATCCGCCCGCATAGCCGATGCGGTCATGCACCAGGTAGTAGAGCTGCAGTATTATCCGGCAACCGAGCGGGAAATGGCAGAGACGATCCGCAGCTTTTTCGGGGAGCATTCGGTGCATGATTTATCCTTTCAACCAATTATCGGCTTCGGGAAAAACAGCGCCAATCCTCATCATGAGATCGGCATGACCAGTCTGATACCAGAGCAGGCAGTCGTGATTGATATGGGAGGGATTTACCACAGCTACTGTTCAGACATTACGCGAACACTTTACTACGGCAAGCCGAATCAACGCTTCGAAGAAATTTACAAGATCGTTCGCTCTGCACAGGAAAAGGCGATTGCGATGATCAAGCCGGGAGTCAGGTTCGCAGATGTGGACCGCATGATCCGCAGCGAATTTGCCAAAGTCGGCTACGACCAATATTTCACACATCGAACAGGTCATGGCTTGGGACTGGAATTGCACGAAGGACCATTCCTGCATCAAAACAATGAGGATGAAATGCAGGCAGGGATGGTGTTCAGCATCGAACCGGGGATTTATTTGCCGGGTGAGTTTGGAGTTCGTATTGAGGATATCGTCGTAGTGACAGAGGGTGGCTGCGAGGTACTCACGCAAAGCCCGAAAGAAATTAGCTACATCGACATTCGCGAGGGGTAACAAGCAAGAGAGAAATAGATTGTCCATTTAGAAAGGGGATCTCATGAGATGAAAAAGAAAGGCTTATGCGCACTGGTTTCCATCGCTTTTCTAGTAACGGCTGCGATGACTGGGTGCAGCTACAAAGCACCAGAGAACAGCAGCAGCTCCCAAGCAGGTACGCCGCAAACGACTACAGAAGGCCAAGGCGAGCAAGCAGTTAAGTCAGATGAATTGAAAATTGGACTGGATGTTGACGCAGGAACGATGGACCCGAGACTCTCACGCGATACGACAGCTGCACGGGTAACCGACCTCGTTTTTGACGGCTTGATCCGACTCTCTGACAAAATGGAAGCGCTGCCTTCCCTGGCTGAGAAGTGGGAAAATCCTGATCCGACTACATGGGTGTTCACACTGCGCAAGGGTGTGACCTTTCATGATGGCACGCCTTTTACCGCACAAGATGTGAAATTTACCTATGATTCGCTCTTGGACCCTAATTTCAAGGCACCGTACGCAAAGCTGTATGCACCGATCGCCAGCGTAGATGTGATTGACGAATCAACCGTCAAATTTACGCTGAAGCAGCCGTATGGACCGCTGCTGAGCTACCTCGATCTGGGAATCGTTCCGAAGCATCTGGCGGAGAAGGACCCGCAAGCCTTTTCTTTCAATCCTGTGGGAACCGGACCTTACAAGATGGTGAAATGGGATAAAAACAGCAAGATTGCCTTTGAAGCAAATGATCAGTATTGGGGCGGTCCTGCGAAAACCAAAAAGCTGACCTACTTTATCATTCCGGACAACACCACACGCGTATCCGCCCTGGAAGCAGGGGACGTCGATCTCGTTCATTCGCCGCTCTCGCCACAGGACATCACGAAAATCAAGAACAACAACAACTTTACGGTTATCGAGACTGAGGGACTGGGCTTTACTTACCTCAACTACAACACGACCAATCCGATTCTGTCTGATGTAAAAGTACGCCAAGCCTTTGCCCATCTGGTAGATAAAAAGCTGATTTCCGAAAGCCTCTACGCAGGAATGGATAAGCCGGGGCAAACACCGTTGATTCCTCCATCGTGGGCATACGACCCGAGCATAACGGGCTTCTCCTATGATCCAGTAGAAGCAAAAAGACTGTTTGATGAAGCGGGCTGGAAGGATACCAACAGCGATGGCTTCCTGGACAAGGACGGACAAAAGCTGACAGTCACCTTGTCTACCCATACGGAAGACCCGAACCGAATTCAAACCGTAGAGTTCCTGCAAAACGAGTTCGCCAAAGCGGGAGTAGACGCCAAAGTATCCACAACAGAGTGGCCAACATTCTCCGCAAACATGATGTCCCAAAAATTCGATATCGCCCTGCTCGGCTGGCTCAGCCTCGTTGATCCGGATCGTGCTATGTACGGACAGTTCCAATCGCAAAGCGAAAACAACTATGGCAAGTACAACAATCCAAAGGTCGACGAGCTTTTGGATAAAGGACGCGCATCGCTGGATCAGGCAGAGCGTGCCAAGATTTATCAGGAAGTAGCCAAAACAGTTACGGAGGAAGTAGCGTACGATGTTGTTTTGTACCAAGGCTATGTGGCTATGCACTCCAACAAGCTCACTGGCTTCAAGGAACACCCGAAAGGTAGCCTGTACAACCTCAAAGATGTGGAAGTGAATAAATAAGTGGCTGGGGAGATTTCCTCCCCCGCTTCACTTACAGCGTAAGGAGCGATCCTTTTGGTCACGTATCTCATAAAACGATTGTTCCAAATGGTGCCGGTCGTCATCGGTATCTCTATCATCGTCTTTTTCCTCTTGCACATGATTCCGGGCGATCCGGCGATGGTGCTGCTTGGGCAGGATGCCAGTCAGAGCGAGATTGAGCGGCTGCGCAATCTGATGGGGCTTAATGAGCCACTGTATGTCCAGCTTTTTACCTTTTTGAAAAATGTGGCGATGGGTGATCTGGGCCATTCCATTTTCCAGAATGAATCTGTCCTGTCCCTGATTACGAAGCATCTCCCTGCCACTTTGGAGCTGGCATTTCTCGCGATGATTATCGCGCTCGTCATTGCGATTCCGCTTGGGATCTTGTCTGCGGTAAAGCAGTTTTCCTGGGTCGATTACATCAGTATGTTTTTTGCGCAGCTGGGAGTGTCGATTCCGGTTTTCTGGATGGGCATGCTGCTCATCATCGGCTTGTCCGTGAATCTTGGTTGGTTCCCTTCCTTTGGACGTGGCGAGCCTCTTACCGAAGCATTATGGACAGCGATTACAACAGGAAACATCTACGATCTGGTTCAAAGCATACGCAGTTTATTTTTACCTGCCTTGACGCTTGGGGTCATGAGCGCAGCGCTAATTACCAGGATGGTTCGCTCTACGATGCTTGAGGTGCTCAAAGAGGATTATGTGCGAACAGCTGAGGCAAAAGGTGTAAGCGGATTCATGGTGATCGTCAAGCATGCGTTTCGCAACGCGCTGATCCCAGTCATTACGATTGTCGGACTCCAGTTTGGCAACCTGCTGGGTGGCGCGATTGTCACGGAGACGGTCTTTGCATGGCCTGGCATCGGTCGACTGGTGATTACAGCGATCAGCCAACGCGATTTTCCAGTGGTGCAAGGCAGTGTCTTTATTATCGCCTTCCTGTTTGCGCTCACGAATCTGATCGTCGATATTCTGTACGCTGTCGTCAACCCCAAGATACAGCAGAGATAAGGAGGGAGGCTGATGAACGTCAATCTGCTTCGTACTGCAGCCAGAAGCAAGGCTGTGTTGATGGGGGGAATCATCGTGCTTGCCGTCATGGTGGCGGCGATACTCGCACCACTGTTGTCCACGCATGACCCCTATGAAATGAATGTAAAAGAGAGATTGCTTGATCCGCTGGAAGGCGGCCATTTGCTAGGGACGGACCAGTTTGGGCGCGATCTGTTTACGCGTATTCTGTATGGGGCACGGGTCTCGCTTGAGGTAGGGATTGTCTCCGTTAGTTTGGCGCTGGTCATCGGCGTGACACTTGGTCTGATTTCTGGCTACTATGGCGGCTGGATTGATACCGTGATCATGCGATTTGTCGATATCGTGTTGTCCTTTCCAGTGCTGCTGCTCGCTATTGCCTTCGTCGCAGCGCTCGGTCCAGGCATAGAAAATGTGATTATCGCGCTTGCTCTGGTCTATTGGACGAGCTACGCGAGGCTCGTGCGGGCTACAGTCCTCTCCATCAAGGAGGAAGAGTACGTACAGGCAGCACGCACCATTGGCTCCAGCGATTTTCGCATCATTGTGTACAACATTTTGCCCAACTGCTTGGCTCCGATCATCGTCGTCGCGACGCTGGGACTTGGTCAGGCGATTGTGGCAGAAGCGACACTCAGCTTTTTGGGGCTCGGAATTCAACCACCTGAATCAAGCTGGGGCTGGACCTTGGCATTTGGCATGAAATTTTTGCAGGATGCGCCTCATCTATCTATTTATCCAGGTGTGGCGATTATGCTCACGGTACTCGGCTTCAATCTTTTGGGCGATGGCATCCGTGACCTGACAGATACCAAATTGAAACGAAAATAATGAGGAGGCTTAACCCATGAACCAAGTAAAACGCGAATATAACGAAATCCCGGTAACACACCTGTCCAACGGAGCCAAAGTAACACTGCCGCTGCATACCATCTACGGAAAGCAAGAAGGACCAGTTCTCGGTTTGTCCGCTGTCATTCACGGTGATGAAATCATTGGCGCTGAAATCCTGCGCCGCGTCTATGATCGTCTGAACGAAGAAGAGCTGTCCGGTAAGGTCCTGATCATGCCGGTAGCGAATCCACTCGCATTCGAATCACTAACACGCAACACGCCGCTGGACATGAACAACCTCAATCGCGTATTCCCGGGCGATCCACAGGGCTGGGTGACCGATCAAATGGCACATGCGATCGTGACCAATTTCCTCGATAAGATCGATGCCTATATTGACCTGCATGCTGGTGGAGCAGTACCGATCGTTGATTACGTGTACATCCAAAATGATGAAGCATTGTCCCGTGCCTTTAACTTCCCGGTGCTGTACCGTCCGGCTCATCCGTACGAGGGAACAACAGCTACGTATACATCGGCAAAAGGCATACCTAGCGTGACTGTAGAGGTAGGCGGAGGTCCTAACTACGAGCAAGCTGTAGAGCGTGGCGTAGAAGGTATTTTCAACTGCATGCGTCATCTGAAAATGCTGCCGGGTGAAGTCGTGCCTGCACCGAAGCAAGTCGTCATGACTGAAATCCAGATCATTCGTCCGACACAAGGCGGCCTTTTGGTGCCAGGCTTCGATTTCAGCGCAGTAGGCTCTGTGATTGAGGGCAAGCAAGTATTGTCTCGCACGTACAATCCGCAAACCTTTGAGGAGCTGGAAATCATTCATACTCCTTTTGAGCGTAATCTGGTGATTCTGATGCGCGGCAATCTGCACAAGGTAAATCCGGGCGATTATGGCTTCATGATTGGAAATCTGGATACTGCCGAGGAGGCGTAAACACAAGTGACTTTGCGAGATGAGCGGGATATGCAGTTGTCCGAAACCTACTGCCGTATCGTGCTGGGGATGGACAACCTGTATCGAAATGGACATGAATCGACCAACGAGGCTTCCTTTGACCGGGAAGGGCTCGTGCCCATCAATCTGACAGATGTCGCCCCTAATTCTTATACAAGCTGGACTGAGGTGCGCGAGGATTTACGGAGGCTGCTTGCTGATTATGCCAAAATCACTGACGAGGTGCGCCGCAATTACATGCAGCAGCAGATTGGATCGCTAGACGTACTTGCAAACTGGTGCGCGGGTGCGGACATACCCTTCAGGGAAAAAGTGCGAGGCTTCTTGTATGTAAATGAAAATCCTGTGACGAGTGCAGAGCAAAAAACATTGCATGCGCGTCTGGACAAAGCGCTGTCACAGTGTGGATACCAAGGCACGCTCGCGCAAAAGGTAGCGGCATGGGAGGCAGAGCGGCGCGTTCCGGCAAAAGAGCTTGATTCGGTCTTGCGAGAAATGCTGGCGACAGCACGGGCACTCGTAGCCGAGCGGATGTTTCCGCAAATGGCAGACGTAGAAGTGACTCCTGAAATCGTGTACGGCGTTCCTTACAATGCCTACTGCGACTACGTAAACGGCAAGATGTATCTAAACGGCGATCTCGCCTACACGTACGAGGGACTCAAGCATCTCGTCACGCATGAGTGCTTCCCGGGTCATACCACACATATGTACATTCGCGAGCTTGGGGTAAAGGCAGGCGAGCTGCCACTGGATGCCGGACTCGTCATCACCAATACAGCGTCCAGCTCTGTATTCGAAGGAATCGCGGACAACGGCATGCGCTTTATTAGCTGGGGCTACACTGTCGATGATCATATTTATGAAATCTATCAGCAGATACGCTCTATTTCCGGAATGAATGCGGCCCATATGATTCATACAGAGGGCAAGACCCCCGAAGAGGCAGGTCACTATTTGAAAGAGTTTGCTTTTGGTGAAGACAACTGGATCGCTTCTCGCCTGCGCTTTGTTACTCATTCATTAAGAGCACCGTTCATTTATAGCTACTGGCGCGGCAACGAAGCAGTGTACGAAGCATACAGCCGACTGGCTCCAAGTGAACATAACCAGTTCTATCAGTTCCTATATAAAAGCATGCTGTCGGCTGACACAGTAAAACAATATGGCTAAAGAGGTGTTCAACATGGATTTCACAAAATCAAAGGAACTATACGAAGCAGCAAACCGATCGGTGCCTGGTGGCGTTCATTCCAACTCCCGTTTTCGCTCTCCACACCCGCTCTATTATAAAAAAGGCGATGGAGCCTACATTTGGGACCTCGACAACAACCGTTATCTCGACGTAGTCATGGGTAATGGCGCTGTCATTCTCGGGCATAACGACAAAGATTTCAATGAGCGCATGGCTTCCTATATGACGAGTGGCATTGTGACGGGACTGGAAACAGAGCTGAGCGTAAAAGCAGCAGAAACCTTCCTCTCCCTGGTGAAAACAGCTGAGCAGGTGCGTTACACGAATACCGGCACCGAAGCGACCATGCACACGATGACAATGGCGCGCACTTTTACAGGAAAGCCGCATGTGGCAGTTATTGAGGGCGCTTATAACGGCTGGCATGACGCGGTGTACGTCAGCACGTGGCCAGACATGACCAAGGCTGGAGATCATTCAGCTCCAAATTCCCTCCCAGGTACAAGCGGATTAATGAAAGAGATCGTAGAAACTACGTTGGTTCTGCCATTTAATGACCTGGAGGCAGCGGAAAAGCTCCTGACAGCCAACCAGCACCGGATTGCAGCTCTGATTATCGAACCGACGATGATTGATATTGGCTACATCCCGGCGAAAAAGGAATATCTGCAAGGGCTGCGCCGCTTGTGCGACCAGTTGAATATCGTGCTTGTCTTTGATGAGCTGTTGACTGGCTTCCGCGACAGCGAGGGTGGGGCACAGCAGCATTATGGGGTCGTGCCAGACTTGGCTACGTTCGGAAAAGCGATTGCCAACGGGTACATGCTGGCAGCCGTCGCCGGAAAAGCTAAAATCTTTGAAACCGTCACTCCGGGAAAAGGAACCTGCTCCTTTATCGGAACTTATAATGGGCATCAAGTGTCATTGGCTGCTTCTATGGCATTCATGGAGCTGTACAAGGAAAAACGCGTATTTGATACGTTGCAGGCACGGACTGCGCAGTTAATCAGTGAATTTGACCGTTTGGCGCAAAAGCACGGGGTAGCGGCGAGAATGCAGGGACGCGGAGGGCACTTCCACTGGTATTTTACCAATGAGTCGATTGCGAACTACCGTGAAGCACAAGCGTCTGACAAAGAGGATTATGCTCGCTTCATCAATCATTTGAGCAGCAAGCAGGTGTACTGCCTGCCAAACTATCTCTTGCACCATGCCATCTCGATGGCGCACGACGATGCGATTTTGGAACAGTTTGTCGCGGATATGGACGAGAGCCTGGAGCAAGTAGCGATCGCAAAAGCAGCGAAGTAAAAGGGGGAGGACTATGGAGCGCCAACAACCTGTTTTGGAAGTCAGGGACCTGAGAACCACCTTCCGTTCGCAGGGGCAATCGTTTCATGCCATAGATGGGGTATCCTTTACAATCGGACAGGGCGAGACGATTGGCGTGGTCGGCGAGTCAGGATGTGGCAAAAGTGTCACGTCCCTCTCCATCATGGGACTGATCAAGCCGCCAGGTCAGGTGAGCGGCGGACAGATTCTGTTCAAGGGCAAGGACCTGCTCTCCCTCGGCAAAAAGGAGCTGCGCGAAATTCGTGGGAATCGGATTTCGATGATTTTTCAGGAGCCGATGACATCACTCAATCCGGTGTATACCGTCGGCAATCAAATCATGGAAGCGCTGAAAATTCATACGAAGCTGGGCAAATCCGAGCGCAAGGCGAGAGCAGTCGAGCTATTGAAAATGGTGGGGATTCCTCGTGCGGAGGAGATCATCTCAGATTATCCCCACCAGCTCTCCGGGGGTATGCGGCAGCGTGTCATGATCGCAATGGCGATGGCTTGCGATCCGGAGCTGTTGATTGCCGATGAGCCGACTACTGCTTTGGACGTGACGATCCAGGCGCAAATTTTGGAGCTGATGAAAGAGCTGCAGCACAAGCACAACATGTCGATGATGCTGATTACACATGATTTGGGCGTCGTATCCGAGGTGTGCGATCAGGTCATCGTCATGTATGCAGGGATGATTGTGGAGAAGGGGCCTGTCCGAGAAATATTGGACAATCCCCAGCATCCTTACACCCAAGGGCTGCTCGCCTCTCTGCCAAAAAATGCGAGAGCCAATCATCGCCTGAATTACATCCCTGGTCAGGTACCACCTCCGCTGCAATGGGGCAAAGGCTGCCGTTTTGCGGATCGCTGCCCGCATGTAACCGAACGTTGCCGTCAGGAATTGCCGGGACTGTTTGCCGCTGGACCAGCTTCACAGGCTGCCTGCTGGCTCGTCAGCGAGGGAGGAGGAGCACAGCATGCATGATCAGCCAAAAGCAACCACGAGCAATGAAACCTTGCTTGAAGTAAGCGGACTAAAAAAGCACTATCCGATAAAAAAGGGAGTTTTCTCCACCACCGTTGGTACGGTAAAGGCAGTTGACGGCGTCAGCTTTTCGGTATCGAGAGGGGAAACGCTCGGTATCGTGGGGGAGTCAGGCTGCGGCAAATCGACAACAGCCCGATTGGTAATTCGGCTTTTGCAGGAGACCGAGGGCTCGATTCGTTTTGCTGGCAAGGAGCTGACCTCCCTGTCAAAAGGCGAGCTGCGAGGTGTTCGCCGGGACATGCAGATGATCTTCCAGGACCCGTACGCTTCGCTGCATCCGCGCTGGACGATTGAGCGCACGTTGATGGAACCGATGCTGGTTTATGGCATGGGCTCGCGGGGGGAGCAACGCGACCGGATACTGGAGCTGCTGGACAATGTGGGACTGAATCCGAGCTACGCCAAGCGGTATCCGCATGAATTTTCCGGGGGACAGCGACAGCGCATCGGGATCGCGCGGGCACTCGTTCTGCAGCCGCAGCTAATCATCGCGGATGAGCCTGTATCTGCCCTGGATATATCCATTCAGGCACAGGTCATCAATCTGTTGCAGGACTTGCAGGAGCAGTACAAGCTCACCTACATGTTTATTTCCCATGATTTATCGGTGGTGCGCCACATTTCGGATCGGGTAGCTGTCATGTATTTGGGTAGGATCGTAGAGCTTGCGGAGAAGGAGAAGCTTTTTGAAACACCCTTGCACCCTTACACGCAAGCGTTGATGTCTGCTGTACCTGAGGTAGCTGGTGAGAAGCGGGAGAGGATCATTTTGCGCGGAGACGTACCAAGTCCGGCGAAGCCGCCAGCAGGCTGCACGTTCCACACCCGCTGCTCAAGCTGCATGGATATTTGCAAAACAGAGATACCTGTACTCAAAAAGGCAGCTGATGGTCAGCTGGTAGCTTGTCATTTGTACACATAGGGTAATGACAATTGTCAGGAGAAGAAAGGAGTGCTGTGTATGTTGATCGCTCGTGGACAGGAAGTTCAGGCAGAAGCTGTACCAGATGTCGTGCTCAAAACGATGCTGCCCTTTGGCATTATAGAGGGTGGCAAGACTCGCTTTGGCATAGTAACCATCCCTCCAGGCTCCCGAATTCCCGTCTCTGGTCTCGCGCCACACGATGAAGACGAGTATTCGATCCTGGTCAAAGGCACAATGGTTACGACAATCGGGGAAACAGAGCATCGCATTCAAGCCGGGGACTCTACGCTTATACCTGCCGGAGAGGCGCACGCTGTATACAACGATGGTGACGAAGACTGCGTATTGGTTTGGGCGCTAGTCAAACGCTCATAGCAATCAAATCGATGGGTGAATAAGCAACCAGTGTGTTTCCGTGAATAGCGGGACATGCTGGTTGCTTTATATTTCAGGGATGTCCCCGTACAGAACGAGCCACTGGCAGATCACTTGAGATAAATCGGTTTCTACCGTACACTCAGAACTTATGAGCCTGTCATTTGAAATTGGAAAAATAAATCTTTTAGAGTGGAGGGTAATTCATGCATTTATTTTATAAGCAAACACTGAGTCTGCTAGACACCGAGCTTAACCGAATCCAAAAAGCATTAGAGCGTTTGCCGGAAGAGCTGGTATGGAAAAAAGTGCGCGGCAGTACAAACAGCATTGGTAATTTGTGTTTGCACCTAGCGGGTAACGAATATCAAAACGTGGTGAGTGGAATCGGTCAAAAACCGTTCATCCGTGAGAGGTCAGCAGAGTTTCTAGCAGAGGGCTCATTTTGTTCTACTGAATTACTAGAAAAGCTAACACAGGTACGTGAACAAACACGCGAGCAGTTACAACGGCTGTCAGCAGATGATTTTCAGAGGGTAGTTCACATCATTTATCCGCCAGGAGCAGGTATCGAATCCTATACCAAGACAATTATGGAAATCTTATATCATACAACGTCGCATTACTCATATCACACTGGTCAGATCGTATATATGACGAGGATATTACAGGAAGGTGACGAACGTCTGTTGAAATGGAATCATTGATATATAAATAATTTTGTGTTACTTTTTCAAAATATAATTAAAATTAAAAGATAAATACACTAATCTGGAGGTAAGACATCGTGAATAAGTCAGCGAATTTGTTACTTAGCACAATATTAGCTCTGTCCCTCATGCTGGTTGGCTGTGGAAAGACAGAAGGAGACAATGCAGCAGCACCAAACGCGAATCAGACAGCTGAAGCTGCTTCCGTACAAATCGGGATGTTAAAACTGACGAGCTCCGCCCCACTCTTTATCGGCATCGAAAAAGGGTTTTTCAAAGAAGAAAATATAGACGCCAGGGCCAAATGGTTTGAGGCCGCACAACCAATCGCAGTGGCTACAGCTGCAGGCAGTGTGGATGTAGGCGCGACTGGTATTACTGCGAGCTTGTACAACATGGTTGCAGGCGGACAAAAGCTGGTGATTGTTGCGGATAAAGGACGAGAGCAGCAAGGTTACTCCTCCTCTGCTTTGTTGTTCCCTAGCGATTCACCTCTGAAAAGCATTGAAGAGCTAAAGGGCAAGAAAATCGGGATTACCCAGACCGGCTCTACTTATCACTATATGGCTGGCAGACTCTTGGAAAAGCATGGCCTTGGTTTGCAGGATGTGGAGTTGATCCCACTTAACAGCATCAAAGGCTTGATGGAAGCGTTGAAAAGTAAACAGGTAGACGCCATTTTGCTGAACGAGCCAAATATTTCTACGGTTGTAGAAGAAGGCTATGGCAAAGTCATTGCGCAAATTGGCGACGAGATGGACTACCAAACATCCGGCATCTTTTTCTCACCCAAGCTGGCTGAAAATAAGGATGTAGCAGAGCGTTTTCTCAAAGCGTATGCCAAATCCACCCGTTACTACTACGATGCGGTTTTGACCAAAAAAGACGGCAAGATCGTACCAGGTGCGAATTATGATGAAGTAGTTAGCATTATCGCCAAGTATACGGACCAAGAGCCGGACCTGATCAAAAAAGGCCTGCCTTATATGGATCGTGATGGCAAATTGCTAGAAAGCGATATCAAAACGCAAGTCGATTGGTATGCAAAAGAAAAACTGATTGATAAAGCGATTGATACAAAAGAAATCGTAAATATACAGTTGTTGGATGATGCAGTGCAGAAATTAGGGAAGTGATCGCGATGAGAATCGTCATTGAAAACGTCGATAAAACGTTTATTGACTCCAAAAAAAGAGAAGTTACCGCCTTGCAAAACATCAATTTTTCGATTGAAAAGCAAGAGTTCGTTGTTCTCGTGGGACCAAGCGGCTGCGGGAAATCGACTCTTTTGAATATCGTCGGAGGCTTGATGTCTCCGACGCAGGGCTCAGTGTACTTTGAAGGGACCAATGGGAAAAAGCCTACTCTCGGAATTGTCTTTCAGGAGATCGCTTTATTTCCATGGAGAACGGTTTATGAAAACGTGATTTACGGGCTGGAGGAGAGTGGAGCCAGCAAAGAGGTACAAAGGGAAAAGGGCAAGCACTACATCGATATGGTTGGCTTACAGGGCTTTGAAGGAGCGTATCCGAAGCAGCTCTCTGGCGGGATGCGGCAGCGTGCAGGTATCGCTCGAGCTCTCGCGATCGAGCCTGACCTACTACTGATGGACGAGCCCTTTTCGGCGTTGGATGCTCAAACACGGACTATCATGCAGGAAGAGCTCCTGACGATCTGGAACCGAACGCGCCTGAGCACTCTATATGTGACACATAACATTCAAGAAGCGGTTTATTTGGCTGATCGGGTCATCGTTTTATCTAGACACCCTGGTCAGATCAAGAGCATCATCGAGATCGATCTGCCGAAAATAGGTAGAGATCAAGAAGAGTACCGCAGCCAGTTTGAGCAGTATGCCAACGAGATTTGGCAGCTTATTCGCCACGATGCGCAAGAAGCATCGAGGGAGGGATAACAAGATGTCTCAAGACAGACAAATCATAACCAATCGTGTAGCCTTTTTAGAGCAAAAAATACCTAGTTATGCGGCAGTAGTAGGGATAGCAGGCTTATTAGTTATATGGGAGATCATCTGTCGATTGGAGATTGTTCCCCCGTTGTTTTTGCCCGCCCCGACCGCTATTTTATCCGCGGGCTGGGAAATGCTTTCGAGCGGTGAATTGTACAAGGATTTGCTCGCCAGTATGTATCGTATTGGAATCGGTTATTCGCTCGGCGCGATTCTTGGTATTGTGGTGGGGCTGATTCTCGGATTTTCAAAATGGACCGATGCGATCGTGTCTCCCATCGTTTATTCGATTTATCCGATTCCAAAGATTGCGCTGTTGCCTCTCATCATTTTGTGGCTAGGCATTGGAGAAATGCCAAAGGTAGCGATTATCGCTCTAGGTGTGTTTTTCCCTGTGGTGATCAACACGTTTTCTGGCGTGAAAAACGTGGACCCCATCCTTATTAAAGCAGCAGTGACCTTTGGCTCCAATCATCTCAATGTGATTCGCAAAGTGATACTGCCAGGATCATTGCCGATGATTTTTGCTGGCTTGAAGCTCGCTGCCGGTACATCCCTTCTGCTGCTGGTGTCAGCTGAGATGATCGCGGCTCAGCAGGGGATCGGTTCCATGGTTTTGCACTATGGAAACCTGATGATTACAACCAAGCTCATGGTGGGCGTACTTATTCTATCCTTGCTCGGCCTGACGTTTAACCGCGTACTGGGATGGATCGAACGCAAGCTGATCCCGTGGAAGTAAAAAAGAATAAGTAACTTATCTTGGCGGCGATCATTCCCGGTTACATCTACAAGGGAGTGGTCGCCTTTTTTTGTCTCAAGTTTTTTGCTGCAGTTGTGATAGAGGTTACAGAATTCCTAAGGAGGCCGGTATATAATTCCATAATAGAATCAAATCTTTATCGAGGGGAAGCAGGACATGTACGTAGTCCCGTTTTTTCTCAACGTTTCTACGTACATATAAAACGTTAAATGTTACAATTATTCTGACAGAAATAATAGAAGAAAATGGTGGGAAGAAATGAATTCGACACAAGAGGTTCGATCAGGGGTAAGCAGGAAGCTATTCGTCGGCAGAATAAAAGAATGCGATTCACTGAATGAGTGGTTAGATGACCCTGAGGCTCCATTGCGCATATTCTCCGTAACGGGGATCGGCGGGATCGGAAAAAGCAGCTTGCTTGCAGAATTGCTGCATAGCGCAAGACAGCGAAATGCCAAAGGCTTGTGGCTGGATGGGCGCTCTTGCGGACAGACGCCAGTTGGCTTCCTCGAATATATATCGGCGGCCGTCTCCCTGGAGTTTTGGGACCGGAACTACTCCCACCCGCTCGAACCTCTTTTGCAGACAAGTCCGCAGCAACGAATCGTGCTATGCATCGACAATTTTGATAACCTCTCCCTATTGGAAGGCTGGCTTCTCGAAGCTTTCTTGCCCAAGCTGCAATCTACTGGCATTGTATTGATTCTAGCATCACGATCAATCTTATCTACGGCATGGAAAACCCATTCCCAGTGGGGGAAGCATCTGCAGGAGCTGCCGCTTGTCCATTTTTCCCATCAAGAAGCGATTGACTACATTATATCAGCGGGTCCTATTCAAAAGGACATGGCAAGAGAGTTGGCTCATTCGACTGACGGGCACCCGCTTGCTTTGGCATTATCCGTGGAAGCACTGATACAGCAAAAACGTCTATCAGCCGAGGATAAGCAGATTGTTTCGCAAACGATCAGTGCCCATATCCTGCGCGAACTGACGCTTGCGAAATTGCAGCCACTCGTTGATGTGCTGGTCGTCCTGCAATATGCCAACCAGGAGATCCTTTCGCTTGTTTTGGATGAGACTGTAGCATTAACAGACTATCAGCTGTTGAAGGGGATGTCCTTTGTCCGTTCTACACCAGAGGGGTTGTCTCTGCACGATCTGGCTCGTATGCATCTGTTGCGTGATTTCCGGCAGCGCGAGCCTCAGCGCCTGCATCTGCTGCGTGCCAAAGCCGCGTCGATTTTATATGAGCAATTGCAACAGGCAAAGCCGCAAAATAAGAGGATCATCACCTCTCAGATGCTGCAGCTTAGCAAGGATTCTTTTCCACTGCATCGACTCTATGCCGATTTGACGGTTGACTCCCTGATCTCACCGCTCGAATCCATTCATGCCGAAGAAGATTTACCTGTGCTGCACGAGCTCTTGCGTCAATGGTGCGAGTACAGTGTAGATCCATGGCAGAGTGAGAACTACCATGAATTTCTAAGTGAGTTGGCTGTTCGTTTCCCAGAAAGCATTGCTGTCCTGCGTGGAGCAGATGGATTACCGATTGGAATGTTTATCGGGGTAATGATCCACAAAGATACTAGCGAGCTTATGAGCAAATATTTTCCGGCAGAAATGGCGGAATGTTATGAACCACATGAATTGCTGTGTGAACACGACCAGGCAGATTCGTATTATGCGGTACTTGGAGCGGCGACCAATCAACTCCCAGGATTCAGTCGAGAGGAACTGGTGGGCCTGCTCACATTGGATCGCTTGTCCTTAATCGGAGAAGGCGCGAGAGTCATGCTAGTGGCAACCAACTCTGATTTAAAAGTGTTTCTGCAGCAGCTCGGCTTTCTAATCCGGGCGACAAAAACCAGAGACTGCGATACTTCCTATGCGAGAGCAGATGTGCTGGAGCTGGATTTTCGTCATGGACAGTTTGGTGATTGGATCATGTCCTTCTTCTCGGAGAAAACCAAGTCGCCTGCTAAGCTGACAGCCACCTCTGATTTGACGAAAAAGTGGGTCCGCAAGCTGCTTTCTTCTTTGCACGAACCTGCTGATTTACAAGCTTTTGTATCTGAATTTCACGATGCAGAAAATGTGACGGACTTATATGAGAGAATTGTAGCTCTTTTATCCACTGAATCAACTTTATTGTCTAGTAAAGACCGTGAGCTGCTAAACGCAGCTTATCTGACTCATCCGGATAATCCGATTGCAGCTGCCCGCTCGTGCAATATGAGCAGGGCTACCTTTTACCGTCATTTGAACATCGCGGTATCCAACTTTATGGAAGTTTTGAGAAATAGCGAGATACGAGTGGTTGCTGAACAAGACTAAAGAGGCCTAAGATAGGTCTCTTTTTTCTATGAGGAAAAACCTGTGTAAGAAGTCCTGGTAATCGCTTATAATCAGAGCGTGAAACGTGAAAACAGCAGCTTTTGGTAAGGTCTAACATGCGTCTACTAGACTAGCATCCTAGTTCACAAGATAGAGACCAAGATGGGATGAGGATGAGACATGAATGAAGTATGGAGAACGAATGCAACCTTTCTGATTGTTGATGACCAGGAATATAATCTTAGCTTGCTAGAACGTATACTTCGGCGATCAGGTTTTTCTCATTTGCACTGTACGACTGACCCGAAGCAGATGGAGCCGCTGTACAATGAGCTCCAGCCAGATATTATCCTGATTGATTTACATATGCCTGAAATGGATGGGTTTACTCTTTTGAAAAGACTGCAGGAGCTCAAACCAGAGGGCGACTACTTGCCAACTCTGGTGCTGACTGCCGATGTGACACAGGAGGCGAAGAAAGAGGCCCTTCATTTGGGAGCGAATGATTTCCTGACCAAGCCATTGGATAAAACGGAGGTAGTACTTAGGATTAACAACTTGCTGCGCACGAGATTCTACCATATTCAGCTGCAGGATCAAAATCATCGCTTGGAGCAGCGTGTGCAGGAACGAACATTGGAGCTTGAGAAAGCAAAGAATGAAATTTTACAGCTGCTGGCTCGCACATCAGAATTCCGCGATGATGATACGGGTCAACATACGGTCCGTGTGGCTCTGATGGCAGAAAAAATCGCAGCAGCTCTTGGTTTGTCGCCACAGGAGGTACAATTGATTAAACAGGCGACACCGCTGCATGATATCGGAAAAATCGGAATCCCTGATGAGATTTTGCTGAAGCCCGGCAGATTTACTCCTGAGGAATTCCAGCGAATGAAGGAACATACGACCATTGGTGCAAGCATTCTGGAAGGAAGCCAGTTCTCAATACTACAGCTGGCGCAGACAATCGCGATGACCCATCACGAAAAGTGGGATGGAACGGGGTATCCAATTGGGCTAAACGGAGAAGATATCCCGCTAGCGGGTAGAATCGTTGCATTGGCTGATTTCTACGATGCGCTGACGAATGAGCGCCCATATAAACGAGCCTGGACGCGACAAGAAGCGTTAGCGGAAATAAAGAAGCAGCGTGGAGCGCATTTTGATCCGCAAGTGGTTGATGCTTTCCTTCAGATTGTAGGGGAAGAAGAAAAGTCATCGATCACAGCGGTAGAAGGGGCGATGTACCGATGAAGGAACGGCCGCTCGGTTTATCCTCACAGAACGGAAGTGACGGGATGCAGGAAATAGACCTTCTGCGCAGGCAGCTTGAGCGTGAGAAAAAAGCCCGCAAGGAAGCAGAAGAAATCGCTGAACAGAAGACGCGGGAGATTTATTACGTCAATCAAGAACTGCGAGAATTAAATGATCAATTGGAAGAGATGGTCAAGGAGCGTACGGCAGAGCTGTCGAAAGCGCGTGATGAAGCGGTTGCGGCCAGCCACATCAAAAGCCAGTTTCTAGCCAATATGAGCCATGAATTACGAACGCCATTAAACGCGATTCTCGGTTACAGCGAAATGCTGAAGGAAGAAGCCGAGGATATGAACGAACACGGCTTTGCAGATGATCTGGGCAAAATCCACCACGCGGGAAAGCATCTGCTCTCTCTCATTAATGACATACTCGATCTTTCCAAGATTGAGGCAGGCAAAATGGACTTGTTTTTGGAGAACGTCGATATTCTCGAGATGATTGAAGAGGTGCTGGCCACGGTTAGGCCATTAGTAGAGGCAAATCATAATCAACTGGAAGTGGAGTATCCAGATGGAACGATCGAGACAGATATAACAAAGTTCAGGCAAATCCTATTCAATCTGCTGAGCAATGCGAGTAAATTCACCCAAAACGGTACGATCTCACTGACTGTAAGACATGAAGCCCAGGCAGAAACTCCAGGAATCAGTATAGCCGTAACGGATTCAGGGATTGGCATGTCTCAGGAGCAGATCGAGCACATTTTTTTAGCATTCAAGCAAGCTGATTCCTCTACCACTCGCAAATATGGTGGCACAGGATTGGGTCTGGCTATCAGCAAAAGGCTGTGCCAATACATGGGTGGGAACATTACGGTCGATAGTGAGCTCGGAAAAGGAACTACATTTATCGTCTGGCTGCCGACTCGAAGGGAGCATCGGGACGAAGCGTTGCCCGTAGCTACCCAATTCGCGGGGCAGGTACAGGCAGGGAGCCAGATTGTGCTAGTAATCGATGACGATCCTGCGATGCTTCAGCTGATGCAACGCTTTTTGAGCAAGGAAGACTGTTCTGTTGTGCTTGCGTCAAATGGGCAAGAAGGTATTCGCTTGGCGAGAGAGCTGCGACCTTCCCTGATTTCACTAGATGTACTGATGCCGGGAATGGACGGTTGGAGCGTCTTGACTGCATTAAAAAATGATCCGGAGCTGGCGAGCATCCCGGTTATCATGATTTCCATGACCGACGACAAAAATTTAGGATATGCTTTGGGTGCCTCCGAATTTTTGGTTAAACCGGTTTATCGAGACAAGCTCGTGTCCGTCTTGGACAAGCATCTGCCGGAACGCCAAACCAAGACAGTGCTGGTCATCGAGGATGATGACACGACCAGTCACATGATGACCAAAATGCTCGAAAAAGAAGGCTATCGGGTAAAACAAGCTGTAGATGGACGGATTGCTTTGGAAAGCGTGGCTGAGGCGCTTCCCCAGTTGATCCTGCTAGATTTAATGATGCCGAACATGGATGGCTTCGAATTCGTAACCGAGCTGCGCAAACGTGAAGAATGGCGCTCCATTCCGGTTGTGGTCGTGACAGCCAGGAACATTTCAGCGGAGGATCGACTGCGACTAAATGGATACGTAGAGAGAATCGTACAAAAGGGGAGCTTCCAGCGTGAAGCTTTGCTCCATGAAATACGTGCTTTGATGATCGCTTCTCTAGAAGGGAAAAAAACGAAAACCGAGGTTAAAGATGCGTAAAATACTGCTTGTAGAAGATAACGAAATGAATCGCGACATGCTCTCACGCCGTTTGATGCGAAAGGGCTACGAGGTCATTATCGCGGTGGATGGTCAAGAAGGAGTGGAAGCAGCAAAAAACGAGCTGCCGGACCTGATCTTGATGGATTTGAGCCTACCAGTATTAGATGGGTGGGATGCGACACGTCAGTTAAAAGCATTTCCACAAACGAAGCACATTCCGATCATCGCTTTGACAGCACATGCGATGGCAAGCGATCGTGAAACAGCTTTGGCAGCAGGCTGTGACGACTTTGATACAAAGCCAGTAGAGTGGAGTCGGTTGCTGGAAAAGCTGCAGCATTACTTAAAAGAAGAGTAGTGTCAACAAAAACGAGGCAGGTGCATATTATGGCACCCGCCTCTTTTTGTTTTCGATTTATCCTCTGAGAGTTTGCCATTACCTCTAGCCGCAACATACTATGAATCCAAAAAGGGGAGAATCTGTGACCAAATGTCTGGGAGATTGGTAATAGCTACTCGGTATTCTATAATGAAGGTACATTTGATAGGGCGAAAACAGTGAGGCACCTTTAGTGGGAAAAGAGGGTACTATGGAATACGATCAACTAATACAAGAAGCCGAGCAGTTTATCCGCGTATGCTATAGCGAGCTAGACAAGACGATAGATGAAATGGAGCAGCGTGTACGAGAAGTGCGCGAGCTGATTACCTCACAAGGATATTATGAGCATACGGCTGAGGAGCTGCGCCACGGTGCCAAAATGGCTTGGCGCAACAGTAATCGATGCATTGGGCGATTTTTTTGGGAATCGCTTCAGATACTTGATGAACGACAGGTAGAAACAGAAGAGGAGGTAGCACAGGCACTCCTTCGCCACATTGAATTTGCCACCAACGGAGGGAAGATTCGACCTACCATTACCGTATTTGCCCCTACTCAGCAGGACAAGCCGCAAATAAGGATCTGGAACAACCAGTTAATCCGTTACGCAGGCTACGAGACGGAATTCGGTATGATTGGAGATCCAGTGTCTATCGAGCTGACCAGGCTGTGTGAAAGTCTGGGATGGCAGGGAGCAAGGACAAACTATGATGTACTGCCACTTGTTGTCCAGATTGGAGAGCAGCGACCGAAGTTTTTTGAAATCCCGCAGGAGCTAGTGGTAGAGGTAGCCATTACTCATCCTGAGATTGCGAGCTTTACTGATCTTGACCTGAAATGGTACGGGGTTCCGATTGTCTCCGATATGCGCATGGAAATCGGGGGTATCCATTATAAAACCACACCTTTTAACGGCTGGTACATGGGAACGGAGATAGGTGCACGTAATTTGGCTGATGCGCAGCGCTACAATATGCTGCCCAGAGTAGCTGAGCTCATGGGACTCGACACCAGCAGAGAAGCCACGCTCTGGAAGGATAAGGCGCTGGTGGAGCTGAATGTAGCTGTGCTGCACTCCTTTAAAGAGCAAGGCGTATCGATTGTCGATCACCATACGGCGAGTCAGCAGTTTAGGCGATTTGAAGAAAGGGAAGAGAAATGCGGTCGCGCAGTCACAGGTGATTGGACGTGGCTCATTCCTCCTGTCTCTCCGGCAGCTACCCATATTTTTCATCGAGCTTATGATAATACGATGCAGACGCCGAATTTCTTTTACCAGGAAAGACCGCGTTTTAAGGAATAAATCAATAGCGTACACCAATTGCTGCGAGCATTTTTCTGTTCGCAGTATTTTTTTTGCAGTCGATGTCACACAAAGGATTGCCTGGAACGTTATACCAGTTGAAAGGAGGGAGAGAGTGGAACGCAATGAAATAAACGAGCTTCTCGATGCGATTACTCAGGGTGCGGAAAACCGTTATGCAGAAATCATGCAATGCTTTCAAGGGCGGATTTTTCACTATTGCTATCACATCCTGGGAAATCAATACGAAGCGGAAGATGCCACACAAGAGGTTTTTATCAAAGCGTATCGCAACATTACCAAATATAATCGGGAATTTCCATTCGCCGCCTGGCTTTATAAAATTGCCTATCATCACTGCATTGATCTCATTCGAAAAAGGAAATGGCTCCGCCTGTTGCCCTTTTTGGAGACCAAGCAAAATCAGTCAGACATCGAGCAGCATATTGAAAATGCTTATTTTAGTGAGGCTGTATATAAAGCCATGGCTACTCTTTCTGTAGAAGAACGTACTCTTCTTTTGCTGCGCGGGGTTGAGGAAAAGACTTACGACGAAATCGCTTTGATTATGAACAAAAACGGGGCGAGCCTACGCAAGAAATTCGAACGTACGGCTGCCAAGTTCCGCACCGCTTATTCTCCGTCTGAGAAGGGAGGGGTGACGCATGAAGAATCCAAACGAGTCGCGCGAGAGTATTAAAGCGCTATTTACCGATCCGCGCATACCGCAGCAAATCGACGTCACCTCTGTGGTCATGGATCAGATCAAACAAAACAAGGAGGGCTTTTTTGTGAAGTATAAAGTGAGTATTTTGGTCGCGATCGGGCTTTTGGCAAGCATTACAACAGGCTATGCTGCCGTGCAGTACTACCAATTGAAAAATCCGCAGGGAGAGGTTATTTATCAAGAACAGGATGTTTCTAATGCGAATGTAAAGGTCATAGATAAACAAGATCCAGAGATGCAGGCTTTTTTAGAGAAACGATGGGAAATAGAGGACAGTCTGGAGGCAGGCACTGCTGTAGCAGCCTATATCATCCCTCATAATCCGACTAAAAGAGTCATTACAATCTCCAAGCCTTTTGAATATGAAACATGGGGGGACTTGGAAGCGAAAGTTGGAAAGCAGGCAGTTGTTCCAGAGTCGTTACCTGGGGGGTTTCTATTTTTGAACGGACAAGTGGAAACGAGCATCAAACGAGAATATAACAAAGAGGCGTTGTATCAGCAGGCGGGAAATGGAAAAGAAGAGTATGTTGCACAACGGTTAGAGAGAACGGACGAGATGGATTACGCAGATGTCACCTATCAAGCAGGCGAGAAATATGTTAATGTCTCCATCTCCAATTTTGACGACGTTGTGGGAAACACCGTTTATATGGCGAACCTCGACAAACAGAAAAAGGAAAAAGTGAAAGTCGGTCAACTTGAAATTTTGTATACCGAGGAAGATCAGGGTGACCACGTATCCAAGGAAATTGTGTGGGTGATGGAAACATTCGGGAAAAAAGTGCAGTATCGAGTATCCTCGAGGGGAGAGGCTCTGAATAAAAATAATGTGGAGAAGTTTGTAAAAGCCTTTTTGCCTGCTGCAAAGTAAGAAAAGGTCCTGCAAATAATGAATCCCCCTGTGCCGTAGCTTTTCACTGCGGCTGGCTCAGGGGGATTGTTGATTTACAAATACTCTTTCTTAGCGATTGTAGTAGCTGCTGAGCGCCTGGAGAAGTCCCAACGGATTTTTCCGCAAGTCTTTGGCACTAAAGAAGATACTGCCTTGAACCTCAGGATGCTGATTGTTGTAATCCAGCTGGTTGATAATCTCCTGAGAGTTTTGCCAGCCTGCTTCTGCTGTTCCTAGCTTGTACGGAGAGTGTCCGATGTATAGCTTCACATTGGTGCCGCGTACTTCACTTGACCACCAGGTTACGAGCTTGTCGTATTGGGCAGGAGCAAAAGAGAGGCTCCAGTAAATTTGCGGTGTCACATAATCCATCCAGCCTTGTTTAATCCAGGTGCGCACGTCTGCATACATGTTGTCATAGGCGGTTACACCTGCTTTGGTGTCGGAGCCTGTTTTGTCGACGGCGATATTGCGCCACACTCCAAATGGGCTGATTCCGAATTGTACATGAGGCTTGGTGTTTTTAATAGACTGATTTAATTGTTGGACGAACATATTGATATTGTCGCGGCGCCAATCTGCTTTGGTCGCGATATTTTTGCTGTTGTACGTCTTGAAGGTCGTTTCGTCATTAAAGATTCCATTGGAAGGATAGAAATAATCGTCCAAGTGAACCCCATCGACATCATAGCGCTGCACAACCTCGGTAATCTCGGCAATAATCGCCTGACGTGCTTGTGGAATACCCGGATTGATGTAGAGCTTGTTGCTGGAATTGACGATCCATTCAGGATGTTTTTTCACTACGTGGTTAGCTGCAAGCTGGTCTGTTTTCGCGTCAACATTGGCACGGAACGGATTGAACCAAGCGTGGAATTGCATGCCACGCTTATGTGTTTCTTCGACCATAAAAGCGAGCGGATCATACCCTGGATCTTTCCCTTGTGTACCGGTCAAATATTTGGACCACGGTACGAGAGAAGATGGATACAGTGCATCAGCGGAAGGACGTACCTGTACAAACACAGCGTTCATGCCCATCGCTTGCAGTTCATTGAGCAGCTGTACGTATTCCTGCTGCTGCTTCGCCCCGTTCCCATATGAGCCTGTAGAAGGCCAGTCTAGATTGTACACAGTGGATACCCATACACCACGCAGGCCATTCGTCGTATTTACCGGAATGCTAGGAACGTTGGAATTATCATTTGGTGTTGTGCTTGATCCATTCGTTCCGCCGCCAATAATGTCTTGCGGAGGAGTGGGTGGTGTAACAGCGACATTGCCTGTGAGTAAGGTAATGGTGCGTGTCGCCTGTTCCCAATTAACCTGCAAGCCTAACTGCTCGGAAACAAAGCGGAGCGGAACCATGACTCTTCCTTGCTTGTTTTCAACAGAAGCATCCAGTGGAATCGTGCTATCGTTTACCAATGCGTGCTTCTGGTTAATGACCATGGATAATACGATATTGTCTTTCAAAATGGTTGCTGTCTGCAGGTTTTGATCCCAATAAACCTCAGCTCCCAAGCTTTCACTGATGACGCGGAGCGGGACCATTGTTACATTGACCTTTGGAATTATGTACGGAGCGACGTCACTTTTGATTTGTTGGCCGTCCAAAAAGATGCTAATACCAGGAGAAGTCTGTGCTGCCTGCACGGATACCCCCATTGCTGGAATACATAGTACGAACATAAGCAAAAGCAGAAACCACTTACGCACCTTCATTTTGCGAATCCTCCGACAGGTATTATTTGCTGTAAAACTCTTACTAAGCGTTAGACGCTTATTATAACGCTTTGTTACGGTTGATAGGGAAGATATTTACTTCAAATAGATTCGAAAACGAAGTGAGTGGAACCAGCCAAGCTGCCTTAGAATAGGCAAAGACTAGAGAGTAATTTGATGGAGAGGAACATCGCGATGGACACCTATCTCCCAGAAAAGACACCAATCGTCTTTGTTCCGGGATTGTTTGGTTCAATGAGCAATCAGATTATTCCGGGGACAGGAAATTGGAATTTTGGTTTTGCTCGAACGGCTTATGAACCGTTTATTCGCATATTGGAGCAGATGGGCTACCGACAGGGCGAACAGCTATTTATCGCGTTTTATGATTGGAGACAGCCGATTGCTTACTGTGCAGAACAATATTTAGTCCCCACGATCGAATGGGCGAAGCAAACTACGGGTTCAAGCAAAGTGAACTTGATTTGTCACAGCATGGGTGGGCTTGTTTCGAGGGCATACGTTCAAGGGGAGAACTATCTGTGTGACGTAGATCAATTGCTTATGTTGGCTACGCCTAATGCAGGCTCACCGGTCAGCTATTGTTACTGGGCTGGCGGAAAGCTGCCTCGCACCGTTTCGCCTAAAAAGAATGTCGTGGAGCTGTACATGAATGTGTACTTGGCTTACTTGGAGAAAAGTATTCCCCGCAACAAGGTAGAGGCCATACAAAAGCATTTTCCCAGCTTGACTGATTTGGCGCCAGGCTATGCCTATGGAGATTATTTGTTGGAGAAGCAAAATGGAATGGAAACCGTTGTTCCATACAGCAGTATGGTTGTACAAAATCATTTTTTGGATCAGCTGAACAGCACGATGGACCTCATTTGGGAGAGAGACATCGCGGTGACCTTAATTGCTGGGGTCAGTCATGAAACGATTCAGTATTTGCAAACCGTTCCGTCTCTTTCGCCAAAAAGATGGGTGGATGGCAGGGCAGTCGGCTCGATCAATAGCAACTTTGGAGACGGGAACGTGATGGCTAGCAGCGTTTTTGCCATGATCGGTGAAAAATACGTGGTGCAGGCGACGCATTTGGATATTTTATATAAAAGTGAGTCGATTATCAGGCAGGTTCTGGAGAGGTAAAGCACATCCCCAAACCTTTCCATAATGAAGTGGAAAAAGAGGACTATCTCAGGAATGACCCTGACGATAGTCCTCTTCACGTATTACGCGTTTCTTTTTCTGCGATAAAGCAGGATGGTGATACCAATTGCAATGGAAGCAATTCCGGCAATAAGAATACCTACATTTGCTTCCTCACCCGTTTTCGGTAAAACATTCCGTGAAGGAGCTACGTTGCTGTTATTATTTGCGTTGTTGGAGGCTACAGCTCCTGAAGGGTTGCCAGAGCCGCTTGGTGTGGTGGTTTGTCCAGCATTGTTTGTTTGTCCAGCATTGTTTGTTTGTCCAGCGTTGTTAGCTTGATCTGGGTTGCTAGGTTGCCCAGGAGTTCCAGGTTGTCCAGGAGTTCCAGGTTGTCCAGGAGTTCCGGGTTGTTCAGGAGTTCCAGGTTGTTCAGGAGTTCCAGGTTGTCCAGGAGTTCCAGGCTGTCCAGGAGTTCCAGGTTGTCCAGGAGTTCCGGGTTGTCCAGGGGTTCCAGGTTGTCCAGGGGTTCCAGGTTGCTCAGGTTTGTTTGGCTTATCCGGTTTATCTGGTTTTTCCGGTTTCTCTGGCTTTTCTGGGGTGTCAGGCCCTCCAGGTTCGCCAGGTCCACCCGGATTGCCGGTGGATTTCTTATTTTTTACCGTCTTGACTACTGCTTCTTTTTGGCTGCGATCAATTGTAAATGGAATCGGAGTACGATCCTTTTCGTAGCCTTTTGGTGCTTTGGTTTCGATGAACTGATAGTTTCCAGGATTGAGGTCAGTTACTGTCAGTTCACCATTGCGATCGGTCGTAAGTCCACTTTCGATGGTATTTCCGTTTTCGTCCTCGAGGGTAAATACGGCATCTTCCAGTGTCTCATCCGGAGATTCTGCATTTACTTTGATCAGCTTGACAGAGCCCGGAATCAATTTGTTGGTAACGGTCAGCTTGAGCTTTAACGTACCTTCTTCCGTTTTTTCGGCTACTTTTTCATTCAGATCAAAGAGCAGAGGTTCTTTTGACAGTTGATAGTCAGCAAGGGTTTTGGTTTCAACGAGACGGTAGCTTCCTGTTGGCAAATCGTTGAGTACGATTTTACCTTTTGCGTCAGTCGTCAAATCGCTGTGCACCTTGGTTCCTTTGCTATCATACAGATCAAACGTGACGCCTTCACCAAGAGGTTTGTTGGTGTAGTAGTCTACCTTCGAAAGCTCAAGAGTGGTGACGTAGATTTTATTGATTTTGTTAGTGATGGTACCTGTCACATTTTCTGTCTGCTTGTCTTTGATTTCAAATTCGACAGGTGTATCGTCAAGCTTGTAGCCAGCAGGGGATTTTGTTTCTACGAGACGATAGATACCTGGCTCCAAATCGCGATCAGCGATTTTTCCGTTGGAGTCAGTAGTGAGCTCTTTTACAAGAGTAAACGTATCCCCGGTTTTGCGCTCAAGGTTGAAAACTGCGCCCTCCAGCTTTTTGTCGTGGTTTTCAGCATCGACTTTGATATACTCGAAGCCTTGTTGTGGGATAACTGGGCCTGTGGCGATTTTGTTTGCCACCAAGATTTCAACGAGCTGCTGCTGACTTCTTTCAATCGTAAAAGGAATCGGCTTGCTATCGCGTACATAGCCTGCTGGCGCTTTTGTTTCGACGAACCAATAGTCACCAGGATTCAGCTTGCCTTCCAAAATAACGCCGTTTTTATCGGTTGTAAGACCTTTCAGTTCTTTGCCGTCCTGGTCCTTCACGATGTTTCCATCTTTTTCTTTATCGTAGATGGAGAATTCGGCACCTTCCAGTTTGTGGTTTGGATAACCCTCTCTGAATTTGACCAGCTTGACTGAACCTGGAATCAATTTATTGGGAACAGTGAGCTTCAGCTCTAAGTCACCTGCAGCCGTAATAGTGGCTATTTCTTCATTGAATTCAAAAGGAAGAGGTACTGTTTCCAACTGATAGTCAGCAAGCGTACTTGTTTCACGAAGATAATAGCTGCCTGCTGGCAAGTCATTGATTACGATCTTACCACTTGAATCAGTTCTTAAATCGCTATAAATCTTGTTGTTATTGCTATCATAGAGGTCAAAGGTAACGCCGGCACCTAGAGGTGTTTTCGTGAAGTAGTCAACCTTCTCCAGTTCAACAGTTCCCTTGTAGATTTTGTTTGAAAAAGTAATTTGCTCTATTTCTGTTTGGTCTGCTTTAATTTCAAATTCTTTGGAAGAATCGGGGTTGAGCTGATACCCCTTTGGTGCTTTTATTTCTACTAGACGGTATATGCCCGGTTGCAAATCACCAATGGAGGCTTCTCCATCTACCGTTCCCTCTGTTAGAGCTACTTTTTCGAAATCGCCGTTTGCTAATTTACGTTGCAACTCAAAGACAGCACCGTCAAGCTTTGTAATGTGATCGGCTTCATCGACCTTTGTAACTGTGAAGCCATTGCGCAGAAGCTTGTTTGTAATAGTTTGTGTGCAATTGAAATAGTCAGGATTATCAGGTGCCTTTTGGCAGGCGTCATTTTTGTCGCTTAATATGATTGTTTTTCCAACCTTATAATCAGGATCGATCACGTATCCATCTGGAGCGGATACCTCTTTAAGGATATACGTTTTGAGAATAAGGTTTTTGAACTCTACTACACCATTTTCATCAGTCATAAAAGGCCCCATAAGTGGATCGCCAGTTACACCAGATTTGGGGTAAAGGGCGAATGCAGCACCCGCTAATGCCTTTCCATTGCCGTCTTGTTTAAAGACCTTGAGGTCACCTTTGTAGAGTTTTCCTCCAGCTTCCCAGCTAAACTTTTTAACCGTAATCGTTTCATTTGACTGATTATTGGATGCTAGGACGCCATTGAGGGTGGCATTATTATTTATCTTTAAGCCACTGATCTCATTAATGAACGACTTGTACTTCAGAATGTAGGCTCTGTTGATCGCGTTCTTGAATGTCAGGGTAAAGGTATTTCCAGAAACATCTAATTTGTAATTGTCGTTAGGATCGTTTAGTTCTAAGTTATCGGATGACTCGTAATACAGTCTACCTCGATCTTTCTCAGAATTGCTGACCTTTGCTGAGTAGAGCTCGAATGACCCTGGTAAAAGAATTTGATTTGATGATAGTGTATCCGTAAGGGAAGCACCTGCTGAGATGTAGGACTGGCTTGGATTAATCTCTACAGTCCAAAATGCAAACTCTTCATCTTCTCTTGTTGTCCCTTGTGTACCTGTTTTAACAATGTACTCGTCACCACGTGGAATTGGGACTGTAATTGTTTCATCATACAGAGGATTATCTTTCCCTTTTTCTTTATCATACAGCGTTGCGTGGTTCCAGTACTTGTCTTCAATTGATACGTCTTCCAAGCTTGTTTGATACACAATACGATAGGCAGATTCAATCTCTCCAAGCGCCAAAGTAAAACCGTTCTCAGTAAGAGTTACCTCAACTGGCTTTACTTCTTTATCGGTGATAGGATCCACTCCGTTGTCATTACCATTCAGTTCCAATTCATACACTACAAGCGATCCGGGAACCAAAGCTTGTCCTGGTTCGAATTCATCTTCAATGACTGCGTTACTGATTTTATGGAGGTTGTAGTTGACATCAACTTGCCAGGCAATTGCTTTTTTGTCTGTATCATACTTACCGGTTTTTTCACCGTTTTTCTTAGTGTACCGGTCTGGAATCACTTCAGCGGATTTCTTGATGGAATGACTGGTTGAATCTTTTGTTTCGATCCACGTGAGCTCAGCGTTGTTCTCATACTTTTGTGGAAGCTTTGGCATGGTAGAATCGAAGTTTGTCGTATACGTGATCGTATGCTTAGCATTAATTTCCTTGTGGAAATGAATGGTAAATCCTTTGTTGTCAGCATCAGGTGTTAGTGTGTAATCTTTGTCTTCACCTTGTTCTAAATATTGCTTCGTAACCGGATCAAATATACTCAGCTTATCGAGAGTTAACCCTAGCGATTCACCTTGTTGGTTTATTTCAAAGCGATCTTTGATCGAAACGTTTTTCATTAAACCTGTCAGAGACTCTGTATCCGCGTTAATAGAAAGCGTCCACTGAATCTTTTTGTTCGCATAGTCGATCTTATCGTATTGCTTCGAGAAGATCATTTGCCAAATATCTAGTCTTTCCGTTACAGGCTTTTGATTATACATCTCTACCTTATTTGTGATTTCACGGTCTTCGTAGACTCGATCATTGAATTTTGTTTGATAGACAATTTTGTATGCCGAATCAATTCCATTATTAAACTCAAGCTTGAAGCCAACATCCGGTGGGTTAGGATTTTTCGTTAAAGTATAGACATTATCGTCAAGAGCTTCCCCAATTACATTTCCTTCGCCATTATCAGGATTGATCTCTACAGGGTAGACCTTCAATGTGTCTTCCAACAGTACTAGAGATGGATCAAAGGTATCCACTAGCCAGGCTTCATTTTTAGTAGCTAACTTTTGCTCATTGTAGTTGTACTGAATTTCCCAATCAATCGTTTGGGTGAAAGGATGGTAAACGGACTTTTTGGCTAATGGCTTACTAAATTTTACAGGTACATCGAATGTACCGGATTTAGTCCAAGACTGTTGGAGGTACGTCCCTGAGATCGTTGCTTTATTTGTAAAGTGGGTCCTTTCAATATTATCAGGAGTATCAGTGATGGTGGTTTTGTACATAACCCTGTAAGCACCATTAATGTTACCAAACTCAATAATAAGGACGTTATCCTCTATCTTAGGATTGAGAGCTTTACTTACTTCATCTTGTTCAATTTCAACCGGCTCTCCTTTTATTGGGACTTCTAGGGGAATTACTTTAATAGAATTGTTATCAATTTCTAAATCGTTTGGAAGTTCATCTTTGAAAATCGCATTATTGATCTGTTTTTCCCCAAGGTTTAAATCGACTGTCCAGTCTATTTGGCTTGGATTGATATCTTTGTTTGCTTTCCCAGTCTTTGTTATGTCACTATCGTTTGCACTACTGAAATGGACCGGGATAGTTTTTTTTAGATCTTCAAATACAATCTTTTGCTTAGTGCTTCCATTCTTGACATCTTCGCTAAATTCTCTTTTTATACGGAAGTAACCTTCATGGATTCCCGTTCCACCTTCAATCACTTCGTTAAATGTAAAGGTGACTTTTCCTTTGCCATCGACTTCGTAAGTTCCTATTACATCGCCGCCAAATAATAAGTCTTCAGGCTCAATCACATCTGCTTTAAAATTTGTTGGCAATTGGAAGGAAAAAGTTGAACCAGGGCTATAGTCGTGACCATCTTCCAGTTCCCAGTAATAAGTAATCATGACAGGAGATTCCACATCTACGCGGATATCATCGGTAGAAATGTCTTTTCCATCTTTACCCTCAACAATTACGCCAGTAAGGAGATTTTTTGTGATGATAGTTGGCTCAGGAGGTGGAGGAGGTGCAGTGATGATCTCTTCTGGAATGTCGATGGGAATGGTGGTGCTTGGATCGCTATTTGGGTTTTCACCACCTGTTGGGTTTTCACCGCTGGTTGGGTTTTCACCGCTGGTTGGGTTTTCACCGCCAGTTGGGTTTTCACCGCCAGTTGGGTTTTCACCGCTGGTTGGGTTTTCACCGCCAGTTGGGTTTTCACCACCAGTTGGGTTTTCACCGCTGGTTGGGTTTTCACCGCCAGTTGGGTTTTCACCGCCAGTTGGGTTTTCACCGCCAGTTGGGTTTTCACCGCTGGTTGGGTTTTCACCATCAGTTGGGTTTTCACCATCAGGCTGATTTTCACTACTACTGTCGGTTTGGTCGACACTCTCTCCTTCCTCTACGGCTGAATCATTTTTAACTTGCCCTATTTGCCCAGCTTCATCGCCAACACCCGAGGTCACGACTGATCCACTCGTTTCAGCGTACGTAGGTGCTACCCAGTTGAAAAAGCTATGGACGATGAGCATGATAGCAAACATAACTGTCCATGTCTTTCTTTGCATATGCTCCTCCTAAAATTAATAAAAGCTTATTCATTTCCAAATACAGTGTCATCATTTAGTGTGATCTTTTAATTTCGCCTGCACAATTAACCGATCTATCGGGTCCTTTTTACCGATAGGTGTACATGTAACTAGGGTGAGCATTGGTTCATTCTGATCTTCAAGAACTTCTACTTGTGTACGGTCAACAACAAACGTTTTGATGATTACGAATGTATAACTGTCTGTCTTTGTCCTTATCTCGATTTCATCGCTAGGAGCGAGCTCATCCAGCCGATTAAATTGTTTGCCATACGCAATAGCCCGATGTCCTGCCAACCCTACGTTGCTCTTGCCAAATTGTTTTTCTTTCTCAATCATGCCTACACCCTTGCTGAGCGCAGCCTCACCAGAGCCTTCAAAAATCATCATTTGCAAATCGATTTTTGGAATCCGGATGACGCCTCGTGCTCCGTCTAATAAAGCGAGCTGCTCGGGAGCCGGCGGGATTGGAGCTACATCGGTTGTCGGTATAGCTTCCACCTGCTCGCTAATGGTTCCTAACTGTTCGAAAGCTTCAATCAGTTGCTGCTGCTTAGCGTCTGAAGCTCTCTTTTCGATTTGAGGATAGGAGAGCAGGAGTATGCCGATCAGTATAAATCCGATGCTCCATGCAATTCGCATTCTACTATCCCCCCTCTGCTAGCTTTGTTTTTAATCACATCTCCTCTCTTATCTCCCCTAGATTTTGAGTGAGTGAAAATATCACGGCATGTCTCTATGCCACAGTTGTTTGTGTAAGTATCAACGCCCCTACGGATACTCGTCCTAATGAAGAATGAGAGATGCCGACCACCAGTTTACGAAATCGTTCTGAACAACTTCTGAACAATTTCGACAATACCAATGAAGAAAACACGGGAGTTTTGATAAGAAGCAAAGGAGAAGGGAAGGGGGAAAGTCAGGTATGTTAAATGAAAAAAGACTACCTACGGTGAATACCGCATGTAGTCTTGATTGATATATAAACAAAATACAGATTAATAGGCTACTGACTTGGAAACGAAGCCAACGAGTATTTTTCCGTTCGCATCTTTCGTTGAACCAAAGTACCAGTCGCCACTCTCTCCAACGACTTGAACCAGGGTATCTTTGGCAGCGAAGCCCCTACCCGTGCTTTCAGAGGAAGCTGTGGAGAAGAAGTACCCCTTCTCAGCTTGAATTTTTACAGTCTTGGGAGTAATGGGAGTATAGGTAGCAAGTAAACTTTTCGACACAAAGCCTTGATCAATCGATGCATAATCTGGATGGTTTCCTGAGTCCTTGATTTCAAAGCCGTACCACAAGGTTGCAGCGACTGAGGAATCAATTAAAGGGGACGCGAGTACATTTGCATTATCTACAGCGATAATGACTTTCTTTTGGACAACAGGAGCAGCTTGTGGCTTCGCTTTTGGAGCCGTAGTCTTAGGGGGAGAGGATGTCGTACGAGTGCTCGTAGAAGACCCTCCACCACCATTATGATAGTGATATTGTCCATACTGTAAGCCCCATTTTTCACAATTGGTACGACAGGTGTGACCGCCGTTTGCGTCTGTTCTACCAGGATGAGCATCAATCGTTTGAAAAGGTAAAAAGAAAAGAGTGAGCATGAGTACAAAAAAGCTGATAAATCTTTTCATGGCTAACCTCCTTAGTTCAGATATCCATCGATTATACCAATATGGCCCATTTTTGTAAGTGATTTCGAGTGGGTAGTTGAGAAAAAGGGAAAAAGCTCCCGCAGCGAGTGAGTACAACCTCGTCACAAGGAGCTTTACTTTTACGGAGCTGGCTGCGGTGCACGAATCCAGCCTTCTTTGCCATTCACCTGGATTTGGTACCAGCCATTTAGATCAGTCACTACTTGAATGGAGCTATCTGATGAGATTTGGCCAATTTTTTCGTATTCTTCTCCAGGACCTGCGTAAACCGAGACTTGATGCGGCTTTTGCCCATTCTGCTCGGTTTGACTAACAGGAGGTAGGTCCGGGGGATATTCATTCTCCCCAGATTCCTCTGGAGTAGTGGCTTCCTCTATATCGGCTATCTTTTGGTCGTATACCAATCCTGTCTCATCGAGTATGAATGAGGCGAATTCCTGCCCGCCTTTACCCACGGCGTTTTTGATGAGGATGTGCGTAGAGTCTACGATCGAAAACTCATCCGCCTCAATCGAAAAACGTTTATGAATCACATTTTCTGAGAGAGCTGGAAGCAAGCCTATGTAAGAAAAAGGACGTTCTTTGCCGTCAGCTTCGATCATGATGAGGGGAGCATCTTTTTCTCCAAGCTTATCCGAAATGCTAACTTTTGCCGACTTCATATCCACATTTTCTAAGCCCACTTCCAAGTAAGCGAGAGAGTCATCTTCTTTTTTGGCTGCAAAATAAAGTCGTTGCTCAGATTCCTCCAGTCCAAAAGCGTACACCTGGGCACCCCAACGAGCAGCTCCAGAGAGGACGGAGCGGAATTTCTTATCTGGGTATTTTTCATGGAGCAGACGTGTTGGATCATGGGCCAGCCAGCTTTCCTCAGCAGTCGCAATCAGTGCCCCAGTATCCATGAGCGCGTTCAGTTCCTGATAGAGCTCAATAGCCTTGGAAAATTGGCGCGATTGGATGTACTGCTCAGCTTGCTTGACTCGGCTTTCCAAATGGCGAGTAATCGCGGCAAGTACTGAGGAATCCCGCGGTAGCACGTCCTCGATCTTTCGATATGCAATCGACTGGGAAATAAAGGCACTCAGATCTTTTTGGCGAATAGATAGATTGATCTCGCTCTGTGCAAATCGTTCCAGCCCTGTTAGCAGCCAATCTGCCTTGACCCCGATTTCCCGGTACATGCGCAAGCTTTTGGCTGTACGTGCGACTACCTCATCAAAAGGGGCAGAAGCTGTCAACGTACGCAGCTTGGTTTTTTCATATTCCTGGAACAGGTCAGCAAGCTCGCTTTGCTTTTGCTTCGCGCCGCCAAAATATTCATCCGGGATGGTGACGAGCGTACGAATGAACGTCTCGTTCTCGTACGAATGTTGTGCCAAATTTGCTTTGGACTGATCTTTGGCTGCTTGAAGAGCGCGGTGATAGTAATCGGCCCATTCTTTTTCTATACCGAGGTGACTCGACAGCTGCTCAAAAAATGCAGTCTGTTCTCCTGGCTGCTTGTTACTCTTTCGCATGTTCTGATAGAGCTCATACGTTTCTAGCACTTGTGCGTCCTGATTTTCCGAAATCGCTGATCGCGCTTGAAGTTGAATCGATTCAAGCTCCTGACGTGTGGCCGTTAGACCATGCATCAACGAATTCCACTGCTCGTCGCCATATGAAAGCACTGTAATTTCATCCGCCTTGGCAAACAGCTCCTCTGCTTTGATCAGGTCATGAGAGGAATAGTATGCTTGCGCCTGTTTATACAGGTTGACTTTTTTATAGCCGAGGCCTACCTTTACCAAAACCGCGACGACAGCAATTGAGCAAAGCACGAGCAAAGTATTTCGGACCCAAAGCGATTTTTTATAGGAAGAGATAATCATCAGAGGCGGCTCCTTCACAGTACTCCTTTAAAGTCAGGATCAAAGGCGTAGTGGGTATCCACTCGGTTTTTCACAGCTTCATAGAGTCGATCCCAGCCCTCGTGACGGTTCGTACTTGCCATTTTTGCCAGACGCAGCAGTCGCTCACGCGGCAAATAATCGATAAACTCGATGATCAGATCCTGATACTGCTCGATATACGTTTTCATCCGCAGGGCAGCACCGGCAACCTGTCCAATAAGCTGCTCACCGTTTTCCAAAAGCAAAATCTGGGCTTTGTAGCGCTTCACATAATCAAGCACTGCTTTTTTGACGAGCCAAGGCTGCACCTTGATCACTTCGCGTAAATACTCCATAAAATCCTTGTCATACGTCTTCGGGATCAGCGTATCCAGCTCCAGCTCCATGTCCTTGCGCAGCACATAGTGGTTCAAAAACATGATTTTGCGAATTTTGATCGTGTCCGATTCGATAAAATGCCCGATCTCTCTTGTTTTCTCATAAGCATCCTTGATCCGTTCCGCCTTTACATCAGCACCGATTTCTTCGAGATGATGGACCAGCGACTGTTTGATCGTCTCTTTTTCTGATGTAAGAAAGCGTACAAACTGCGCGTCCTTTTCATAGGAGCCAAGCCTTTTTTGGATGACGAAAAACAGAGCAAACAGGAGAATGCCAATTCCGAATGCGAGAGCAAGCTGCAAGACCGTATCAGCAGAGAGGATGGCAAGACAGATGAACAATCCCAGCAAAAGAAAACGAGTCTGCACATAGCGAAGTGTCACTGTTGTCGAAAGCTGTCGGATTGGAGTATATTCTCTGCCGCAATTCTCGCAGTGTGTATCCCATAAAACATGGTAGGTATGGCATCGCTTGCAGCCTTGTATGCGTTCAAACGTATGGGCAGTCTTACGGGTTTTGCGAAATTGGACACCGATTCTTTTTCTCATGGCCGATCCCTCTTTTCATTCAAAAGGACATGAAGATGCTGGTCGATTTCGGCGTTGGAGAGATTGCGCCTTTTTAGTCGAAGCAGCTTAAAGAAGCGGATGGCTACTAGTACGAAAGCAGCAAAAAGAAGAAAGTAAGTTAACATAAAATTTCTCCCAATTGAAAGTGTCGAAACCTGTAACAAAGAATCATGTGGTATCGTATTAGGTGTAGGGGCAATTATTTCACTCATTTTTCGCTATTATGACCCTTGAATCTAGTGGTAATAGTGGCATAGTCTTACTTTCTTTGCAATATCTCAAATACTGTGAGTAAGGGGTTTTAGTAGAATGTTACGATTCCAAGTGCTGTGTCGATACGTAGTGTGTCTTGCACTGCTGATGGTTTTTGTCATCTCAGGCACCCAACTTGGTTTTGCGCAAACCAGCGGAAGCAATATGGATGCCGTACTGGTGGTGGATGTCAGCAATTCCATGACCCAGAGTGATAAAAACAAAGTCAGCAACGAAGCGATGAAAATGTTTGTAGATATGACCTCGATTCAGGCAAACAAGATTGGCGTCATCTCCTATACCGACAAGATCGAGCGAGAAAAGGCGTTGATCCAGGTCAATTCCGAGCAGGACAAGAATGATATCAAAGCATTTATTGATAGCTTGCAAAAAGGCGCGTACACCGATATTTCGGTAGGGGTAAAAGAAGCAGTGAAGATTCTGGATGCAGGGCGTGACCCGGCAAATGCGCCGATCATCGTACTCCTCGCTGACGGAAACAATTTTTTGAACAAGGCGTCTAGTCGCACACAGGCCGATTCAGATCGTGATCTGGCGGAAGCGGTCAAGGTCGCGGGGTCAAAAGGATACCCGATCTATACGATTGGACTGAATGCAGACGGACAGCTAAACCGTACGACACTCCAGCAAATTGCGGCAGACACGAACGGTAAATTTTTTGAAACAAGCACCGCGGATAAGCTCCCACAAATATTGAGTGAAATTTTTGCCAATCATCTCAAGCTAAAGGTTGTTCCAGTGAAAAGCTTTGTCTCCAATGGTCAGACGCAGGAAGTGGCGATTTCGATACCGAACGCGAGCGTCCTGGAGGCAAACATCTCAATCATGTCGCAAAAAGCGGTAGACGTGAAGCTATTCGATCCAAGCGGTCAGGAAGTGAAATTGCCCTCTAATGAAATACGTCTTTCACGATCAAATGCCTACACCATGCTCAAGCTGGTTAAGCCGCAGCAAGGCGATTGGAAGCTGCAAGTAAAAGGTGTGCCAAAGGAAAAGATCGATATCAATATGATCTTTAACTACGATTTGCAATTGGAGATGGAGCCGGTAGCTGCCAAAAGCTTTAAGGCAGGAGATGTCGTTCCTGTAAAAGCAGCGCTAGTTTCAAACGGACAAAAGGTAGCAAGCCCCGATATTTACAAGCAGATGAAGGCAACCTTGCTCGTCCATGACAAGACCGACAATCAAACGAATGAGATTGCGCTGAACAATACAGGCAGCGGGTTCGAAGGAAGCTTCACGATCCCTGCTGACCATCAATACGAGTTGAAAGTAAAAGCGGAGGATACGAGCTTTTATCGCGAGACACCAGCGCTGATCGTAGATGCTACCCAAGGTGCAGGTACAGCCAAGCCACAGCCGCCAGCTACGACCGATCCGTCCGCAGAGTCGAAACCATTTCCGTGGACAACCGTAGTAGGAGGTACCGCACTTCTCATTCTATTAATTGGGGGAGGCTTGTATGCACTGTCGCTCTGGCGCAAAGCCAACAAAGGCTTCGCCGGTCAGATCGCGATCGAGATTGTGGACGAGGATACAGGCGAAAAATCAAATCCACAGTACAAAAAGCTGAACGCATTTAAAGGCAAGGTCAAGCTGCATCAGCTCCTGCAGCTGGCGCCAGAATTTACAGAAACGGAGAAAGTGGTCTTTTTCCCGGGGAAAAACGATACGCTAATCATCGAGAATCGTTCGAGCTGCCGGATTGAAAAGGCAGGGCGTGTGCTGGATGTCAGCCGCGGCAAGGAACTCAAGAAAAACGACCGCATCAAGATTTCTCTCACCAACGTAAACAAGTCCGTTTTTGTAGACTACATCGTCTAGGAGTGGATCCATTATGAAAGCAGTAGTAAGAGAACATATTCAACAATTGGATGTTTCGCTTGGCGGCGGAATCGTCAGCGACAAAATTCGTGTAGATACAATTGATAACCCGATGCTCGTGATCGGATTGGGCGGAACAGGGATTGATGCCTTGCTCCGCTTGAAATACCAGGTGAACAGACGCTTCAAGCTGCCGGTAGACGCTCTCTCGAAAAAGCGCAAGGAAAAGCCGGACAATATCGAATATATCGCGTTTGAGACCAACGAGCATGATCGCAATAAAAAGTACAAGGGCATCGGACTCGATCCGGTAACCGAGTTTGTACTGTTGTCCAATCCGGAGATCGGTGGCGTATTGCAAAACCGAAGCATTCTGGAGCCGTACATCACAGATTGGCTTTCCCCTGAGCTGACGATCACAGACGGAATCAGCGGTGCATCCGGGGTTCGCCAGGCAGGACGTCTGCTTTTATTTACAAAAATCACGCAGGTTGTCCAAACGATTGAGAAAAAGATCAAAATGCTTTGCGAGGGCACGAATAAAAAGCTGACGGTATTCCTGCTGAGCGGTCTTTCCGGTGGAACAGGAAGTGGCTGCTTCCTCGATATCGCGTATATCGTTCGCGGCATTTTGGAGCGCGATTTCGGCAGCGGCGGGGTAGACAAGGTCAATACACTGGGCTATCTGTTTACGCCTGACGTGAATCTGTCGAACAAGAGCCTCAGCTCCCATACGCGTGACTACATCATGAAAAATGGCTATGCAGCACTGAAGGAGCTCGACTACTGGATGAACACGGACGAGCGCATGGAGCGCTTCCGTCAGCAATACGGCAACGTGCTTACCGTACAATCGCCGATGCCTCCGTTCAACCTGTGCCATTTGATCTCGGCGACAAATCTCGAAGGCAAAGCACTGGAAAACGCCTACGACTACTGCATGAACGTAACAGCGGAGAACATTACGAACTTCATGGCGAGTGAGGAAAAGCGTTCCGGCGAAGAATTCGCGATCCATGACTATATCAGCAATATCCGCACGAATATTAACCAAATGCCAAAGGCGTACGCGGCAAATTATCAATACAACGTTATCGGTGCTTCATCCGCTGTCCTGCCGATCGAAGAAATGACTACGTATTTGGCTTATCGTCTGTTTAAGAAAATGGAGAAAATGTTCACGGTAGCTCCGACCCAGGAGGACGCAGAGAAGTTCGCTCGTAAGCTGGGGATTGACATCGACTCCATTTCACGCAAGTTTGAAGAGCGCGTTCCTGAGCCGCTGCCTGGCTATGAAAACAGCGAGCGCCTGAACTACAGCAACGTGATTTCCCAGCAGGTTGTAAGCATCGATCACGAGCTGGAGCAAGGCTATCTCGCCAAGGCGCGGGAGGCGTACATCAAGTGCAAGAAGCAGACACCAGGCGATATGATTTCTGTATTTGGAGAAATGATTACGCGTGTCTTCCTGCATCCGGAGCAAGGACCATTTTACGCGTCCCGTCTGATTCATTCGGACAAAGGCTACTGCCTGATGAAAATGATTTTGTCCTATGTGGAAAGCCTCAAGGCGAATCTGGAGAGCTTCCCGCGTGAGATCGAGGGCGCGCGTGAAGTGGCGGGTGAAAAGCTGGGCGATGCCCGCAGCGCTTTTATCTCCAAGGAGAAAAAGAAGAACCTTTATATTGAAGCGAAAATCAATGAGTACCAGCTTCTCGCCGATCAGGAAAAGCTGGAGCAAATGATTGAATTCTACGAAGAGCTGCACCGTTTGCTCAATGCGGAAAACAATCGCATTTATAACGTGTTTACAGAAATTTTGAATACGCTGAACCAGATTTTCGAGAAAAACGGCGACATTCTGATCAACGGCGGAGAAGAGAGCGACCGTACCGGCAACAAGACGTACTATTGGAATATCGTCAGCGTGCCTGATATCGCCAAGGTCGTCGGCAACATTTTGGAGCAAAAGGAATCCGATGATTTGATCCGCGACTTTACAAGCGAGCTGCTCCGCCATTCGGATCAGTGGGTAAAAGAGCAGGATCTGGATATCGTCAGCTCGATTTCGGAATTCTTGTCGGAAAAATTCGGTGAGCTGATCACCAAGTCGATGGAAGAATTCCTGGTGATCAAATACGGGCAGGATGAGACGCTGGATCGCATCGTCGAGCGCAAGATTGCAAGCAAGCTGGATGAGGAAGCGATTCCGGTTTTCCATCTCAGCAACAATCTTGGCAATATGCACTTCCCGTCTTGGGGCTTCGTATCCGTACCACTCAAAGCGCCAGGGATTTTGAAAGGAATTAAAAACTATCAGGATACAGCCATCAGTGGGTCGCGCTTTACGGTCAAAGAAAGTGAAGTCAAAAACCGTATTTTCTGGCTGAATACGAAAAACGGGATTCCGCTGTTCGTTTACACGCCACTGAAGGTATATGAGGAAAGCTACGAGCGCACGATTCTGGAGCGCGAGGGCATTGGACGTCACCTCGTTCAAACTGAAAAGAACAACTGGGCGTACCTGCCGTCCCCGATCCCTGAAAAATCATGGGGCGATACGTACCAAAACGACCGGATCAGAGCATACAACGCCAAGGTTCGTCGCCTGTTCGAAACAGCGCTTGGATACGGCAGCATCCGGGAAAAAGGCAGCGACAGCAAAACGAGCAGCCGTTATGAGTGTGTCGTCACCAAGCCATTTTCGATCGCTTCGTTCATGGCGAAGTACCAGGCACAGGGCGATCTGTCCAAGCTGAGTCCAGGAGAGATCAAGCGTGCGCTGGTCGAGCTGAAGGGCTTCATGAGGGATGGCTTGGAGCAAGAGTACACACGCGATGTGTTTGGCAGTATCAATGAAGAGATGGCGAAGGAAAATCTGATTCGCTATCCGGAGCAAATCCGTCTGATGGAAGAGGAAGTGCGCAAATACAAAGAAATCGAGGACAAAATCGCGGAGCTGGAGCAAATCGTAAATGCCATTCAGGGTGAGGAAGAGCTGGTTACACGATTTATCGAGGCGCTCTATACTGGCACAATCGTAAAACGCGGTGCGCTGTACGTGTACGACAAGGACGAGGAAGAAGAAGCGTGGGAGCCGTTCATCAATCTGATGAAGGCAGGAAAGCACATTGAATTCTCCATCTATGAGAAGTTCCGAGGCTTGGATCACAAGAGCATGGCTACGCTTCAGCGCAAGGCTTCGCGCCGCAGTGACGCTATGACCTCTGCCGAGGATACAGATCAGCTGGTTGCCAAGCTCGATGAGATCGCAGCTGCTTTCCAAGCGGTGAAGAGTGATCTGGAGTATGACCGTGATGAGTACGTCAATGGAGAAGAGATGTATCAGTTCTACAAAAAAGTTTGGTCAAAAGTAAACGATATGCGCAAGACGCTGCAATAAGACAGGAGGAAGCATGAGGGATTTGATTGGAGAGTTCGCGACCCATTACGTTACGGATTTGGAGAAACAACTGGATAGCGGGAATGGACAGCCAAGCATTCAAAACCCTGTGCTTTTCCTCTTTCTCGGGGATAAATGCGTGGAGGCGCTGCAAGCTGTTTGTGCCCTGAACAAGCAAAGCTGGCAAAATGGCAACGGCGTCCTCTACGTGCATGCTTTTCAAGAGGAGACGTGGGAGCATCCGCAAGTGCTTGGCTGCCGACTGCCGCGTCCGGAGGCAAGCAAGCAGACGATGCGCACCTCAATCTACGAACGTTTTGTACAGGATGAATCGTTCAAGATGGAATTGAACAAGGCGCTTAAGCTGGCCAGTGTACGAGTAGCGGAAATGGGCAAGCTGTTCACGACCTTTCAACAGGTGAATATTGCTGTTGTGACTCGTGCAGACGATCCGGCTGCTATCTTATTGCCTGAGCTGACCTTGCTGCTCAAGAGCTATCTCGCTGAACTGTTTAAAAATGTGTCGGTCGATTTGTATGTCCTGCTGCAAGAAAAAAACAGTGGAGAAGCATTCGGGTTTTCAGCGGCACTGTCAGTCAGCTTTTTAGAAGAGATCAACCGTTACCAGCGCAGTGATTTCAACTTTTCAGAAAATCTCCTGGTGACGGAGGATCTCGTCAAGCTGCCTGTTGAGCATCGAAATGCGCCGTTATTCTCCCTTGTTTATATGCTGAGCGACAAGACGGAGCACGGATTGTTTCTGGAAGCGGGCATGGAGGAAAATTACGAGCTAATCAGCAAGCTTGTGCTTTTGAACAATAAAAAGGCAGAGCGCGAATTCAGTGAGAACAGCGAGGGCTACAATAAGCTGCAATTTATTCGCAGCATTACGGTCGATACGGGTCAAACCAATTTTGCCAGCGCTGGCTTGTCAAAGGTGAAGCGGCCTACACATGCGATTGCGCTAACGGTGCTCTCGGCTGTTTTTGACCGCTATCTGGAAAGGTTAAAGGCTGGAGAAAATTTGCCGAAAACAAAGGCGAGAGAAAAGCTGGGACTGACCGCCCATGATTTGGAGCGAAAAATCAGGTCGGTAATGCCCGAAGATCATGCGCTGGAGGAAATGACCGGGCTGATGACCTCTGGTGTCAGCTACAGCGAGCTTTCTGGCATGAACCTGCGGGAAGCCGAGCTGGCTTTGTTTGACGGCAGCAGCCAAGCCTTTTTTGAAGCCAATGTGGCTCGTGGGGCACGGAATCGCGTCGATAGCCTAAGTTTGCAGGAATCACTCGCACAACTGATCCAGCGTGAATGGGTAGACGATGAGCGCTTGGGACTTTACGCAGCCTATCAGCTGACAGCGGAGCAGGCAAATGGTGCAAATCTGTTGGAGGAGCTGCGCACAGGGATCAGAGAAACAACCAGGCAGCTGGAGTATACAAAGACAGAGCTGGAGGAGCTATACCAGCAGCGTGTCGATCGGCAGGAAATCAGAGTAGGCGGTTTTTTTACAAGAGACAAGGAACGGGTCAGAACCTTTGTCCGCCATCTGTTGAGCATGATATACAGTAAAAAATTCGAGCTCCTGGAATGGGAGCTTACACTGGAACTCCTCTTGCAATTGGAGAAACAGGTAGAGAAGATTCATAGAGAGATTGGCGTAAAAGTAGATGAGCTCGAAGGCTTGCAGAAGCAGCTTCGGGAGATTGCCCAAAAAAGTGTTCGTGAGGCGTCTGATTATCTGGGCAAAAACATGGACGAATATTACGAGTCGGTAGTGACAGAGACGATTCGTTCGCTGGAGGCACAGCGCGGGAGCGGGTTTTATCTCGAATCCAGGTTTATCGGCAATGGCTCGCTACTCTTCCAAAGCGGCATTGCTGGATTGGTAGAGAGGTTATGCCAGTTTTGCAGGGCAGAAATACTTACGCGATCGACATTTGCCCTGTCCTTTGAAGCAGAGCTGCTCGCTCGTGCCAATGTTGCTGCCGCTTACGAGAACAGAACGGTTTTAACCAAAGAGGACTTGTTCCAGGATCTATCCCTTGTGCTCGAGGAACGGGCTGCGGTTCACATCGAAGTCTTTCATTTCTTGCAAAAACACCGCTATGAGGAAAAATATTTATTCGCGGATATCCGTAACGATTTTGTCCAGTATGTTCTCCGTTCAGCAGATAGAACCCGCACCTACAAGCAAGGGTGTATTCACGAGGAACAAAAAAGCGGAATAGAAAAAATGAATCTGATGGGCGGATTTGGCATGGAAGACCTGATGTTTTACCGCAACAACAAGAAATACCATGCTTCCTACGAGGAAAGCGGGTTTGTCTTTCACCGCCGGGGAGGAGATGAATGGTCATGAGTCAAAGAAAGCTCAGTCTGCTCATGGTTTTATGTAGCCTGGTGGGTGGCGTCATAGGGTTTTTGGTAGGGGAAGTCATTCTGGATCGTTTGTCTGGCGAGTTTCCGCAATGGGCTGTAATGGGACTTTATTTTGGGCAGTATGCCTTTTTTGTAGGATTGATGTGCCTGATCGCGGAAATCATTTCACCAAGACTAAACGGATACGGATGGAAGCAGCGCTATCTGGGATTCTCATGGAAAATGCTCGTGCCCAGCACGCTTGTAATGGTAGGCGTCGCTGCCATGCTTCTGCAGCTTCTGTACGGCTCGTCGTTTCAGCAATCGAGTGGTGCCAACAACATTGTGCTGGTGCTCGATACTTCGGGGAGCATGAGCCAGTCAGACCCGGACAATCAACTGTTCAAGGCAGCGGCCGACATGGTTCAAAAAATGGACAGTGATATGAAGGTTGCGGTTGTTACCTTTAATGACCGTACGGAAGTATTGCAGCCGTTGGTTTCTTTAAGCAGTAAAGCAACCAGAGATGAAGTAATCCAAAAGCTGCTTAATCAAACGGGAACAGATGGAGGGACCCGTATTGGGCTGGCCCTGCAAGAGGGGCTTGCGCAGCTGCAGGCGTCCAGTCAGCTTGAAAACAGTACAGTCGTGCTGATGTCTGACGGCTACAGCGATTTGGATGTTCCAAGTACACTGGCTCCGTTCAAGCAAAATCATGTCCTGATTCACACGGTAGGAATGAGCAAAATCGATGCAGCAGGAACTAGCTTGCTTGAACAAATTGCTGCTGAAACAGGTGGCCGTTATTTCAACGTCGATCATGCGGATGAAATGACTGGTATTTTTGGTCAAATCTACGATATAAGCCGACAAGACCGCAATCTGGTAACAGAGCGCACAGGGGCGACAGAAGAAAGCCTCTTCTACACAATTTTGCGAGTCGTTAGCCTGCTCATTATTGGTGGACTCTTAGGATTGGGTCTGGGACTTATTTTTGACAATCGTCATCTGGCAAAAAGCTTTACCATTGGCGGGGCGGTAGCTGGTCTGCTTGCTGGACTGGTTTTGGAGATGGGGCTGATGTCGATTGACCTGCTCGATATGGTCGTACGCCTGATCGCTTTGGCTCTGCTTGCTGTCGTCTTGACCATTTTTACGGTGTTCTTTCCTGCTTCTGCGAGCGGAGGAGCGACTTCGATCCAAAAGCGGATGTTATCTGGACGAAAAAGCGCAGGTGCTTTGGAAGGCGGTAATCGAAGCAGCAAGCGGTTCGAACTGTAAGGGGATGTTCAAAAAGTCCGGTCAACATAGCTGTCGAATTTCCGCGTTGCGTTGCCCCTCCGCTGCTCACGTAGTCATACCTACGCTGCGCTGCTCGGGTCAGCCGCGCCTCGAACTTCTCGGCTCTGTTGATCCTCCTTTTTGAACTGAATTGTAAGGGAGCATGATGAGTCATGATCGTTAGCGAAGAAACACAAGAGCGGCTAATCAAGGATGTCACGTGTCAGTACCAGGGGAGCGAGTATGTGCTCAACTGGTACTGGTCTGCGGACGTACCCTGTGTTTATGTTCATAAATCCCCATATGGCAGCCCATTTGATCCATCCGAAATCAGCGAAGGGCAATTAAAGCTCTACACCCGTGAGGAATACAAGGTACACAAAGGGCTGCGCGAAAAAACGGAGGGCATCGGGCGGTTTACGTATCGGATTTTTCCCTGCCGCTTACAAAATGGCAAGCCTGTCCTGCTCATTCCAGAGGGAGATGCACATATCGTCCATGTGAGCACGGGGAAAGCCAAAATCTATTACTCTTTTAAAAGAGGTCGAAATTGGTTCAGCTCGCATCAATCCTTGCAGATTCGCATTTTTTCAGAGATCCCGATCCCCAAGGATGTGCTTTGCTACGTAAAAAAGGAAGGCTCAGCTCCTGCCCATAAGGACGACGGGACCCAGTACGCCTTTATTCGCGATCTGGAGCCAGGCGTCAACCTGATGCCAGAGATCGAAATAAAGAAGAAGGATGTTATTCGGCTCTTTTTTACGGATGGCAAAAAGTACGGGGAACTGTACGAACTGATACCCGAATAGGAGGCGAGCGCCATGCTGTCTTTTTTGAAAAACATGTTTGAAAAGAAGCCGCCAGTGAAGGAAAGACTTCCTTTTTACGATATTGTTTGCCCATACTGCTTTGCCAAGTTTGAACCAGATCAGGTTGTTTTCCGGGCTACACATCATCGTCAGGATGACGAAGATTATGCCTTGCAGGAAGATGAGATTCTTAACCACTACCGAGATAAATTCGGACTGGATGCTATCGATGAGCTGGAGGCTATTATCGATCCGGAGTCTATTCCTGAGGAGAATCATCTATACGTAGACAATGTGCTGGCAGGCGTGACCGATCGCTATGGCATGGTGTCCAAGCGCAGACTGTGCCCGAAGTGCCACAACGAGCTGCCGATCACGGCGGGGAAAGCACCGAGCAACATCATTTCCATTGTCGGTGCCTCGCAGGTAGGTAAGTCTGTCTACATGACATCCTTGATCCATACGCTGCAAAATACGACCGCGAACCACTTCGATGCGGCATGTATGCCACTCAATGCACAAATCAGCCGCAAGTTCCGCGAGAACTATGAGGCGCCACTGTTTGAACGCGGACAGCTGCTCGATTCCACGCAAAAGGAAAAGCGACAGGAGCCGTTTATTTTTCAGTTCATTTTCAAGGACAGTGAAAAGGCACCGTTAATCCTTGTCTTTTTTGACGTAGCAGGTGAGGGAATGGTGGATCGCGAGTATTTGGAGCTGTATGCTGCGCATGTGAAAAACTCGTCCGGTATTTTGTTCCTCGTCGATCCGTTGCAAATTAAAACGATTCGCGATCGGGTGATGCTTCAGGCCGGGGATGAGCCGGGAGAGTTTACAGCCAGATACGATGAGCCGCGCGAGGTAGTCATTACGCTGTTTGAGAACTTCATCGGCTATCAGGAGCAGAGCAAGACGAATATCCCGACGGCGGTCGTTCTGACCAAGAGCGACATGCTGCATCTGATCAAGGAGGATGACGGCGAGTACATCAAGTCCAACAGCAACGTCTTCCGTAATTTCGTGCATGAGCAGTACCTCAATACGACCGAATTCGAGAACATCAATGGCGAGATCAGTCGCTTCATTGAAAAAGTGGATCGTCCGTTTAAAGACGCACTTGAGGTTTACTTTACCAACACGGCTTATTTCGCTGTATCCGCGCTGGGAAGCAATCCGGTTAACCAAAAGGTAAGTGGCGTCGTGACACCGATTCGGGTTGATGAGCCGTTTATTTGGTTAATGCATCAACTGGATTACATCGAGGGGAGGGAACGGTAGTGAGCCGTCAGCCCATTTTGCAGCAGTACTACACCCGCGGGCGACAGGGGATTTTCCGTTCGAACGAAGGATACGATACTGTCGCCAAATCGTCAGGGCTGGACAATACGTTTATTAAAAAGACGCTCCATCCGTTTTGTGTCTACCATGCTCCGCGTGAATTGCAAGAGCGAGCAGAGGGTGATTTGTCCCAGTATCCAGAAGCGCTCGTCTGTTTCCATGCTGAATCTGGGGAAATGGTTATCGGGAGAAGCGCTTTTGTCGGGGCCGATTTCACCGGACAACGAAATACGTTCTTCAGCCATAATTACATCATTCCGGCGCAGCGGCGTGATGAATTCATAAAGGACCCGAGCAAGCTATTTGGCATACGTACCTTTGCTACAGCGCACGAGGATGCTATGGGCAAGGAGCTGCCCGCACTGGAGGAGCTTCCGTATCAGATAGTCACGACAAGCGATCGGAAGAAGTGGCTCATGCAGCTCGGTATCGATGAGCGTGTTTTCAAACAGCTGCTGTATGCGGTGATGACATCTCTCTCGGCGAAAAAGAAAGTATTTATCAGCTTAAATGTCGAGGTAAGTGCATTGTCGGCTGTGTCTGCTGAGCTGCTTGCGATTTTGTATAGCTGTCTGCCTTATGAGATGCGCAGGCATTTTGGTTTTTTGACCTATAGTCATGAGCCAGAGAGCAAAAAGCATATCAACGTTATGTTTGTGGAAAAAGGGAGCATTCGACCTGGTGGTGGGCATAGCGATAAAGACTTTTTGTTTGATTTTAGCCAGGGACGCATCTACAACGTCGATTTACAGGAGAGTGTTCACGAGTACCTGGATTTTGCCTGGGAGTTCCTGAATGATTCCCGGATCATGGCATCCTTCTACGCCTTTTGCGAGGAAGTGCTAGCGGGTGCGGACACCAACATTACTCTGCGAGTCAGCACCTGTTATGAGCTATGCGCACTCTACATGATCGAAAAAGGTCGGATGTCCGTCTACGAACGCAATCGGGCAGGAGTTTGGCAGGCATTGAACAGTTATTTGGGTCATCCTAGCCTGATTCACAAAAAGCGTTTGATCGATTTGCAAAGTGTGCTGTTACGCGTGGAGACCGAGGCGGTGACGGCGACAAAGCTGCCTGATAGTGTAACGATCAAGCAAATGATTGAATCATACAATGTCACCAAGCAGGATAGCCTGCAAATGGAGATCGTCCGGTTTGTGATGGATGTGCTGATGAAAGCAAAAGGCTTGAGAGAGAGCGGTTATGTAGCGGAGATGTACAAGCACCTGTCCAGAAACCCCGAGCTGTTTGGCTTTATGATGCGATCGATCTTTGGACATAAACAGCTGGTTAAGCCACTGTTTGAAGACTATGTGAGTGAACGTCTGCGCGGCGCCTCCCAAATCAGCCAGGTCTTAAAAGAAATTCAGTTTTGGACGGAGACGGCACCGCAAGCACTGAGAAATCCGTTTTTCATTACGGTGTCAACAGAGCGGCTGCTGGACCTGTTTGGTCGCGAGCGGCAGAAGCTGGATACGGCGATCTCGATTCATCAGTTTTTTGAAAATCTCGATGGAACCCGGGGTTACGCGGAGGAGCTTTTGGACGAGCTGGACAAGTCCCTCCTGAAGCATCTCGCTCTGGATTCTGTCTCGAAGGATGATTTTCAAAAAATCGTGGCACTCTTGGAGGAAAAGACGCAAAGCTTTTCACGAACGCTGGATGTGGAGAGCCGTCAGAAGCAGGAGCTGCTCCTCAATCTGGCGGAACTACTGGAACAAAAACGGTCCCCTCACCCGGCAGAGTTTTTCCGCAAATGGGACCCGGAGGAGTCACGCGCGCAGCAGCGTATCATTCAAAATATGCTGAGCACTCCTTTGGACAAAGACAGCTTTCCGCTGGTTGCCCTCGTCTTTTATCGGGACGATCAATTTGGGCAGGAAGGCTTTCATTGCACAGAAATGCTGACCTTTGTGGAACAAAATGGCGGAGAGACGGTACTCCACGCATTTATTCAGTGGACGATGACGCAGCGTATGTTTTTTGAAGAAAAAGACTTGCTCCCTGCCTATCGCCAAGCATTGAAGCAGCTCTTTTTAGAAGGAAAAGGACGCAGATTGCGCAATAAAGAATCGCGCAGACGCTGGTATGCGGTTCGAAATTCAGATTTCCGCAAGCTGCTGGAGGAAGTGCGCAGAGATACTGCAAATCCGCTGGTCAAGCTTTTTCGCAACAAAGCGTTTGTAACATCCGTTTTGCTTGTACTGGTGGCGGCAGGAGCATGGGGTGGCTACGCGTTTTGGCAGAAAGGACAAGAGGAAGCACAGGGAAAAGACCCATCTACGGACACGGCTCACAGAGTGAGAGTGCCATCTACTAATGGCTGGATTCCGTCGTATCGTCTCGTGATCGAACCACAGATCGAGCCCGTTGAGTATGTGGTGCCAGCGGAGCAAAACGGTTTATCTGAAGAGCCACCGAAAACTACAACTCCGTAAAAGAATAGGTATTTCTTTTGTAGCTAACAAGGTTATCAGGGACACGTACCCCATGAATTGTTCAAAAGAAATACCTATTTGGTATATTGACAAATAATTATTTTTATGATATAATATTATATTTATTCGTTGAATCCTTCTCCTTGTTCGTGGTACATATAAGGATGTAGTTCACATGACCTTATTGTAACGAGGAGGAAAAAGGTATGAAGGTTGCAGCTGGAGTAGAAATGATTACGTTAGAAGCAGAAGCTTTTGGCGGAAAAATTGCCATTCATCCGACATTACTATGGGATGAGCAGATGGCTGTTTTAGTGGATACCGGAATGCCTGGGTCATGGGAGTTGTTACGCGCTGCTATGATAGAGGCAGGAGTATCGCCAGAAAAACTGAAGGCTGTCATTATCACGCATCAAGACATCGATCATATTGGTAGTCTACCTGAAATTGTGCAAGTATATAGCGGGCAGATTGAAGTATATGCGCACGAGCTTGATCAGCCTTATATTGAGGGGAAGCTCCCGCTTATCAAAACAAATCCAGAGCGCATGGCTGCGATGCTGGCGTCACTGCCAGAAGAAGAGCGGAAGAAGATGCAAGCGATCTTCGAAACTCCCCCAATGGCAAAGGTGGACAAGATTCTCGCAGATGGTGATGTGCTGCCGATTTTTGGCGGCATACGTGTCATCCATACTCCTGGTCATACGCCGGGACATATCAGTTTATATGTGCAGAACAGTAAAACGCTGATTGCAGGGGATGCCATGGTTTATATGGGCGGTATGCTTAGAGGACCAGTCCCGCAAACGACGCTGGATATGGATACAGCACTTCAGTCCTTGAAAAAGCTGCAGAATACAGAGATTCAGTCTGTGATTTGTTACCATGGCGGCGTCTGCGAGGATAATGCCGAGGAGCAACTGCAGGCTTTGATCCAATCATAATCGCACAAGCATGAAAAAGTCTGGTAAGGCACCCACTGCGAAAAGCAGCTCGGGTGTCTTTTTTCTTGAAAACCAAGTGAACCTAATGAGCGGGTGGGAGCCAATATATCATGTAAGACCTGATTGGAGGCCGGCCTATGAAAGAAATAGATGTGAGACCGTGGCTCATCCGGATGCGCCACGGGGAGGAAGAAGCATTTCAAGAGCTTTACCGAGCCACTCGGACCTATGTCTACAACCTGATTTATTTTTTGGCGCCGCACAAGCAAGATGTAGATGACATCATGAGTGAAGTATATGTGGAGCTGATTCGCAGCTTGGATAAGTACGATCTGGAGCAGCCCTTTATCGCATGGTTCAACGGCTTGATTGTCAGGCAGGTGCGCAATTGGAACCGAAGTACTTGGAGGAGATTTCGGCTGCTGGAACGAGTGAAGGAAAAAGGGTATGAGGCACCTGTAGCAGGGATGGAGGATAAGCTGGGGGCTATCAGCGACCAACTGGAGGTAATACCTGCCGTCGAGCAACTGTCTCAAAAGCTAAAGGAAATTGTTGTGCTGCGTTACTACCAAAATTGTTCCCTGGAGGAAATTGCCCTGATGCTGCAAATTCCGCTCGGAACGGTGAAATCACGACACCATCTGGCTATGAAAAAGCTGAGAGCGCATTTTGAAGAACGTACGAATAGCGGGGAGGCATCTTATCATGTTCATTGAGGATAAGTTGAAAAAAGAGTATGAATGGGCAGCAAACGAGCTTGGGAGCAATCCTGCACTCGATCATAAAATCCTTTTGGCAGCAAGAAAAGAGCTGGCAGGCAGAAAGGAAAAGAAAAAGTCGATGTTCTTACGTCCAAAACTAACGCATGTAGCAGCATCCTTTGTTTTGCTCACTGGGTTTGGCTTTGCTACCCACAGCTTGCTTTACAAGGAGAATACAGGCTCTGTACAAATGGAGGTACAAGTGGCAAAAGACTTTGCTTTGACGCAGATTGCCCCTGAGGAAATACGCCGTGAGCTGGCAAGTGTAGAAAACAAGCTGGCAACAGGCGAGACGGCGATCGTTTATTTTGCGGAGCTGGCAAAGGAAAAGCACCCTCTCTTTCAGCAAAATCCGGTCATTGGGGTAGAAAAGCCTGAGGTCGTTGCAGATTGGAAGCAGTGGGATGAGATCAGCAAAAAAGCTTCTCTTTCTCATTCTCTACCAAAGCAGCTCGGAGATGACTTCACATTCCGCGAAGGCAAGCTGGGAACACCTTACGGAGCAATGATCGGGCAGGGAGGGGAGACATGGCTGCAAGAGCTGCAACAGGAAAGCAAAGAGACAGGGAAAAGCGTTGTATGGAAGGTAGTTCCGAATAGTGCTTCACCAATCAATACGTATACAACACTCTATCAAAATGAGCAAAAAGCAAACATCTATTTCACAGTGGAGGTACTCCCGGAGGATCAGTTAAATATCCAAGTGAGTACTCCCGAGACGACCCAATACGAGCCAGTAGAAGTAAACGGCAAAAAAGCTCACTACACAAGCAACGATCAATTCCTGTTTAGTGACTCCGGTCTATACAAGGAGCTGTCATGGGTAAGCAAAGAAGGAGAAAAGACAATCATGTACCACATGGCAACCGACTCACTGGCAGTATCGAAAGAGATGCTCAAGCAAGCAGCGGAAGCTACTCAGTTTTAAATGAAGAAACACCGGGAGATTTTTTGCCCGGTGTTTTTGTTTCCACTACTATCCCCTAACAAAAGCACTGCGGCGATGATGGTCCTTCCTGATAAGCAAGCAGGGCGTTCACGCCGTGACTGAGAATCGCGCCCGAACGAGTCATGGCTGTCACTAACAACGCCTCCATGACTTCCTCCATCGTACCACCAAGCTCCTTGTATTTCTTTACATGTACGTCAATGCAGTACGGGCAGCCTGTCACATGCGCCACACAGATTGCGATAAGCTCCTTTGTTTTCGTAGGCAAATGCTGCGATTCGTGGTAGACCTTCCGTTCGAGGGCGAGATAAGAAGAGGCGGCCTCGGGGGCCAATTTCATCAATTCCGGGATGTGTGCCAGATTCAATTTTTCATAATACGATTGTGCTTTGCTCACGGGTTCATCGCTCCGTTCTGAGTAAGTTGTGATTACGGACTCATTGTAACGAAGCAGACAGCCGAGCATCCGTGACTTTCTCACCGTATAAGAATTTATAAGCGCGGTCGCTCCTCCTTGAGATGGCCTCGATAGAGGTTTTCTTACCGTTTACAGCCCGAATTTTTGCCTGATAGCAGCTCGTTGGATTGCCGTAATTCGTCCCCGACCCAGCTGCAGCCATCCGACTGCTTCAAATTCCTTGAGAGTTCGACTGACAACCTCTCTGGCGGTTCCCAGCTCAATTGCTATGGCATCATGTGTCATGACGAGCGTGGTACAGGAATGGCTGGTACGACTGAGAAGAAATTGTGCAATCCGCGCATTGATCGGTTTAAAAGCGATGTCCTCAATCAGGGTAGTAACGGAGATCATGCGCTTCATCATGGTCTGGTAAACAAATTGGCGGAGGGGCTTGCATGTATCTATCCATTCCTTGAACCGTTCCACCGAAAGCAGTAAGATTTCGCAGTCTTCCTCGATCTCAGCAGATGCTTCGTAGCCCGTCTCTCCGAGGATGCTTGCCATCATAATCACGCAAACCCCTCCTCGTCTTACCCGGTATAATGTCACCTCGCGTCCTGACTCACTGATTTTATGGATACGCACAGTGCCACTCAAGATAAAAGCAGCATGCGAAAAAAGATGTCCCTCCTGCATGGCGAGCTGTGGAGAAAATCGTTCTACGCTAATTCCGCTGCGCAGCCATTCGTCTGCAGGAATCGCGTCAAAGCACGGGAAGGCATTCGTGATATCTGCAATCTTTTTCTGTTCCATCGGTTCCTCCATGTAGAATTGTCATTAAATGTGGCCCATTCATTCATGAAAATCATGTAAAGAATAGATTTACTTACTACTAACCTGAGAAAAATGGGTGTAAAATGATGACGCTACGCAAATCGGGGCACATTGCCAAGAAAGGTGACATCATGGAAGCGACACTCGCAAAGCAGCCAAAGGAACGGCAGGATGCCAAGCAGTTCAATCTGTTTGCTTTGACGTGGCCTATCTTTTTGGAGCTTTTTCTTTTTACACTTATAGGTATTACGGATACATTTATGCTAAGTGGCGTTTCCGATCAGGCTGTGTCTGCCGTTGGGGCAGCCAATCAGTTTCTGTTTATTGCCATTCTTGTTCTGGAGGTAGTGGGTAACGGTGCATCGATTGTCGTTGCGCAATACATTGGCTCCAAGAAAATGCACGACGCAGCAAAGGTAGGAGCAATAGCAGTTACTCTCAACTTGATGATCGGGATTTTGATCAGTGTAGGCTTTGTCTTGTACGGAAATGCGCTTCTGCGAAGTTTTAATCTTCAGGGAGAAATCTTGGACATGGCCCAGTCGTATACGGCGATTGTCGGTGGAGGACTTTTTCTGCAAGCCATTATTAATACATTGGCCAGCATTATTCGTACGTACGGATTTACACGAGAAAGCATGTATATTTCGCTTGGGATCAACATTATTCACGTCATCGGAAATTACCTGCTCATCTTTGGGAATTTTGGCTTTCCTCAATTAGGTGTAGAAGGGGCAGCGATTTCGACCGTATTGAGCAGAGGGCTTGGCTTGCTGATCTTCTTCTGGGCGTTTTATCGTCTAATCGAGATCAAGGTATTGCTTAGGGACTACTTTACCCTTACCAAATCATATGTCAGTAAAATCTGTCGAGTCGGAATTCCCTCGGCATTCGAGCAGATCACGTATCATGCCTGCCAGTCTGTCTTTCTGTACTATGTAACCTTCCTAGGGGCAGCAGCACTTGCTTCGAGACAGTACGTGATGAATATTTCCATGTTTATTTATTTGTTTAGCGTAGCGATTGGGATGGGGACGGCGATTATTACTGGGCGCTTGGTTGGAGCAGGCAGACGTGATGAAGCGTATGGGCGAGTATGGAAAAGTCTGCGGTGGGGGCTCGTATATACAGTCGTCATCAATACGGTCATTATTATTTTCCGCGAGCCGATTATGCGCTTGTTTACGGAAGACCCTGACATACTTCGCATCAGTACACAGATTATCCTGCTGAGTATTTTGCTCGAGACGGGGCGGGTTTTCAATATCGTATTGATAAATTCCTTGCGGGCAGCTGGTGACGCACAGTTTCCTGTCTACATGGGCTTGATCTCCATGGTTGGCATCAGTTTGCCGCTTGGCTACGTACTCGCTTTTCATGCTAATATGGGGCTGGCGGGTGTCTGGCTCGCTGTGGCAGCGGACGAATGGATTCGCGGGATCGTCATGTTTTTCCGCTGGAGAAGCAAAGCGTGGGAAAGAAAAACGCTCATCGATCCATAAACTCCGTCTACAGACTGACTGGAAAACAGCGCCAGGGTCTGATGGTTCTCCTAAATATTCATGCTATACTTTACCTAAGAACATTACGGATTGGTAAGGGAGATAGAGATGAAACACTGGATAGGAGTAGGTTTGCTAATAGCAGCACTTGGCTTGAATGGATGCAGCAGCTTGGAGATGGTGGAGACCAAGAGACAAATGGAGCTGCCTGTGGATTCCATCGAAGCCCTAGATATTCAGACTGAATCGGGCGACTTGATTGTAAAAGGCGATGAAAAGGCAACCTCCATTAAAGTAGAAGCGACCATAAAAAAATCGAAGAGCGTCCCTGATGATGACATCATCGTTACCTTAGAGCAGGATGGAAATACAGCCAAACTCGTTTCGGAGACAAAGGGTGGCTTTGGTGTTCGGATTACAGACCTTACGCTAGAAGTGACTATTCCAACCAAGCTCAATGTGAACGTAAACGACGGCTCCGGTGATGTAAATATTTTTAATCTTGCCGGTGCGCTCACGATTGAGGATGACTCAGGCGATATACTGATTAAAGATGTTTCTGGCGAGTTAGTGATTCAAGATCAGTCTGGCGATATCAAGATCAAAAACGCATCTGCACTCAAGCTGATCAATGACGATTCTGGGGATATTTTCTTGGAGGATACAGGCGGGACTGTAGAAATACAAGATCAGTCGGGTGATATTGTCATTCGAGATCATACGGGAGACATCACGATTTCTGACGGAAGTGGGGATATGCTCATTGATACGGTCCAAGGAAATGTGACGATCACCGAGGATGGCTCTGGTGAGCGGGTAGTGAAAAATGTAAGTGGGTCTTTTATATCAAACTGAATACGACAAAAAGCCGTTACCTGTTCAGGTAGCGGTTTTTTTAGATGCTAATTCGCTCTCTCGCTGCTTGTGGAAATTGCAATGAGTACAGCTGGTAGTAACGCCCTTCCGCTCTAAGCAGCTCAGCATGTGTGCCAGCTTCAATAATTCGTCCCTTTTCCATGACGACAATCTGATCGGCTTGTTGGATCGTCGACAGTCGATGCGCAATAACAAGACTCGTACGACCAGTTAATAGGGAAGACAAAGCCTGTTGAATCAGGTGCTCCGATTCGGTATCCAGTGCAGCAGTCGCTTCATCTAGAATAATGAGCCGCGGATTTTTCAGGATGGCGCGTGCGATAGATAGTCGCTGTTTTTGTCCACCTGACAGCTTTACGCCACGTTCTCCTACTGCTGATTGATATCCGTCCGGAAAAGCGATGATAAAGTCGTGAGCGTTTGCGGCGCGGGCTGCAGCCTCGATTTCCTGATCAGTCGCGTCAGGTCTGCCGTAGGCGATATTGTCACGAATCGTCCCGGTAAGCAAAATGATATCCTGCGATACGATGCCGAACTGACTGCGCAGGGATGCGATTTTGAGATCCTTTACATCAAAGCCGTCCACTTGAACTTGCCCATCCTGTACATCGTAAAAACGGGAGATTAAATGGGCGACAGTTGACTTCCCGGCACCTGATGAACCAACGAGTGCGGTCACGGAACCTGGGGCAATCCGCAGTGTAAAATCGTTCAGGACAGGTAGTTCAGGCTGATAGCCAAAGGTTACGTGAGAAAATTCAATTTGACCACGCAAGGGAGGAAGTGTGATCGCATCTTCTTTTTCCGTGATGCTTGGCTTGGTGTCCAGTATTTCGGATATGCGATCATAAGCTGCCGCTGACTGCTGAATCATGTTAATCATCCGACTAAGCTGACGCACAGGGGTTTGCAGCAGTCGCAAATAAGAGAGAAAAGCAACGATAGCTCCAATCGACAGAGCACCCGACATGGCCTGCCAGGCACCAAATAGAAGTACGACAGCCATCCCGATGTAATTTAACAAATCAATCGCGGGACTGAACATAGCGCTGATACGAGTAGCAGTCAGACTCGCCTGCATATTTCGTATACTGCGCTGCTGGAACTGCTGGGCTTCGTATGGCTCTGTAGCGTATGCCTTCATGAGCCGTACACTGGACAAGTTTTCGACCAGATGATTGTTCACATCCGCTGATGATTCCTGTACGGCGCGAAAGGAAGAGCGCATTCGCTTGCCGACCTTGCGGGTGAAGAAAAACAGGAGGGGGAACGTACATAGCATCAAAAGCGTCAATTGCGGATTCACGTACAGCATATAGATGGCGATGGCGAAAAACGTAACCAGCTCCGTGACCATTTGCAGCATGCCAGAGGAGACGAGCTGTTGCAGGATGCTGACATCGCCTGTGATGCGGGACATCAAATCACCTGTCCGGTTTTTATCAAAAAACGCCATGTCCTGCTTTTGAAGATGCTGGTACAGCTCGTTGCGCAGCCGATTGATCGTATGCTGACCGATGTAGGAGAGCAAATAGCTGCTTAGGTAGGTAAACAGACCAAGAAAAAGTGCGGCTCCTAAAATACCCGCTCCAATCCACAGCAGCTCACCGTAGCGTTTATCGGGAATGGCGTGATCTATCGTATAAGCTGTCAGCTGGGGAATCGCGAATTCCAGCAGCGAAATGACGATAATCGCGACGAGTGCTAGGAGCATCTTTTGCCATTGCTCACGTGCATGAGTAAACAATCGCTGGTACATGCTCCAGACGGAACGGGCTGAAGCGCGCTCATCTGTTAAAATACGGTTCGATCCAGGCGGCTTATAGCTTCTCATCGCTGAGCATCCTCTCCGAAGTGGCCTTCCAGCTTATGGCGAACCTTTTTCACAAAAAAGATCAGTCGTGAGAGCTGCACCGGATCATTCTCTGCTTTCTTTTGCAAATCCTTCATGGTTTCTACCAATTCGTTCAGCTCTTGTTGGAGCTCGAGATTGCTTGCGCTAAGATCAGCAGGCATCTGTTCCTGAGTGACTTCGTGTTTTTCTTCTGCTTGTCTTTCCTGCAAAAAGACAAGGCCAGCTCTAGTAATGGTATACGTCTTCTTGCCACTGACTACTTCTGAGCTGACGAGCTCACGATCCTCTAACATTTGCAGAGTCGGGTAAATCGACCCTGGACTTGGAGAATACAGCCCGCCGGTTTTTTCCTCTAGCCCCTTCATCATCTGATAGCCATGCATAGGCTCGGTAGCTAGCAGCTCCAATAACGCATACTTCACATCGCCTCTGCCAAAAAAACGTTTCCCGCGTCCGCCTCGCCCGCCATGACGATAGTAGCTGTCGTCTTTTTCATGCGATTGGCCGGGGTGATACGGGTCATAGGAGCGCCGATACTCATCTGAAAATGGAGACCGAAAATGATTACGCATAACATTCCACCTCTCAATACGATATATCGAATTCAATGTAAACGATATATCGTATTGCTGTCAATATGCTGTCTTACTTTTTGCAATCGAAAGAAATTTAGCCGACTAATAAAAAAGTCTTTAATCTCCAATAAAGAAGTGCTAATATAACATCTGTAAGCGTAATTGAGAATGAATCTCTTTATTACTGAGAATGAATCTCCTTATTACTAATAAGAATAAACCAAGACAGTATTCCTCCGGATCAAAGGAAGAGTAGGGAAGCGATGAAAAAGAGATATTTGGTCATAGCACTTATTTTGCTATCAATAGCGTCATTGTTTATCGGTGTGAAGGACATCTCGCCTTGGGAGCTGTTCAATCTGTCAGACGACAAGGTACAGGTGATGTGGATCAGCAGGATTCCTCGTTTGATCAGTATCATCATTGCTGGGATCAGCATGAGTGTCGTAGGTCTGATCATGCAGCAGCTGACACGGAATAAATTCGTTTCACCTACCACGGCAGGTACAGAGGACTCCGTCCGATTCGGGATTCTGGTTTCACTGATGGTATTCTACGATGCCAGTCCACTGGTGAAGCTGCTTGTGGCTTTTGTATTCGCACTACTTGGAACCTTCATTTTTATGAAGATCCTCGACAGGATTAAATTCAAGGATTCCATTTTCATTCCGCTAGTAGGTTTGATGTTTGGTAATATCGTAGGCTCGATTACTACGTTTTTTGCCTATAAATACGACCTCATCCAGAACATGTCTGCTTGGCTTCACGGTGATTTTTCCTCCATTATGAAAGGCAGCTATGAGCTTTTGTACATAAGCATCCCGCTGGTGATTATCGCGTATTTGTTTGCCAACAAGTTTACGATTGCAGGGATGGGTGAGGAGTTCGCCATCAATCTGGGGTTGAACTACAAGCAGGTCGTCAATATAGGCTTGGTCATCGTCGCTATGGTTTCTTCCGTCGTGATTTTGACGGTCGGGACGATTCCGTTTCTCGGCTTGATCATTCCTAATATCGTAACCTTGTATTTGGGGGATAACCTGAAGAAGAGCTTGTCTCATACTGCTTTGCTGGGTGCTGTGTTTGTACTGTGCTGTGATATTCTGGGACGCCTCATCATCTTCCCGTATGAAATCTCGATTGGCTTGATGGTAGGGGTAGTCGGTAGCGGAATATTCGTGTTCTTACTCATGAGAAGAAAGGCATATGAACGATGAAAGCTAAGCTTGGTGTCCTGGCGATTGTCGCCATTGCTCTAATAGCCATATTTATGCTGATTGATGCCGGTGGCAACTGGGATTATGTATTGCCTCGGCGTTTGAAGAAAATTCTCGCCATTGTTTTGACTGGGACGATCATCGCTTTCTCAACGATGGTATTCCAGACGATTACCAACAACCGGATTTTGACGCCCAGCATCATAGGCTTGGATTCCTTGTACATGTTCATCCAAACCTTCGTCATATTCGCATTTGGTTCCACCCACATTACGCTGTTGAACAAAAATATCAACTTCCTGATCTCTGCGGGCGTGATGGTGCTGTTTGCCATGTTGCTATACAAGTTCCTGTTCAAGAGAGAAGGACAAAATATATACTTTCTGCTTTTAATCGGGATCATTTTTGGCACGCTGTTTAACAGTCTCGCTACGTTTATGCAGGTGTTGATTGATCCGAATGAATTCCAGGTCGTTCAAGATAAAATGTTCGCCAGCTTTAACAATGTGAACACCGACCTGTTAGTCATCAGCTTTATCCTGGTGATTGCAATCACGATTTACTTCTGGCGCTATATGAAATACCTGGATGTACTGGCGCTCGGGCGTGATCAAGCCGTCAACCTTGGGATCGATTACGATTTCGTCGTCAAGCGTTTCCTGATCGTCATCGCTTTGCTCGTATCGATTGCGACTGCATTGGTAGGACCGATTACGTTCCTGGGACTCCTCGTCGCCAACCTGGCTCATCAGTTTATGAAGACGTATCAGCATAAATACTTGCTGGCAGGGTCATCCTTAATCAGTATTGTGGCTTTGGTAGGTGGTCTGTTGGTTGTAGAGCGTGTGTTCACGTTCTCCACTACACTCAGTGTCATCGTCAACTTTATCGGTGGAGTTTACTTCATCTATCTTCTGTTAAAGGAGAATAAATCGTGGTAGAAGTCCGGAATGTCTCAAAACAGTATGGTAGCAAATACGTCGTGGAAAATGTCTCTGTGAAAATCACCAAGGGAAAAATCACGTCCTTCATCGGACCCAATGGGGCCGGGAAGAGTACCCTGCTGTCCATGATCAGTCGCCTTTTGACGAAGGATCAGGGAGAGATTTTTCTTGAGGGACAGGAGATTAGTCAGTGCAAGAGCAACGAGCTGGCTAAAAAAATCTCGATCCTCAAGCAATCCAACCATATTACGGTTCGGTTGACGATTCGTGAGCTGGTCAGCTTTGGTCGCTTCCCGTATTCGCAAGGGAACCTGTCAAAAGAGGATTGGCAGTACGTTGACGAGGCAATCCGCTATTTGGAGCTGGAGGACATTCAGCACAAGTATTTAGATCAGCTGAGTGGTGGGCAGAGACAACGTGCCTACATCGCGATGGTTGTCGCTCAAAACACCGAGTACGTCCTGTTGGATGAGCCGCTCAATAACCTCGATATGAAGCATTCTGTTCAGATCATGAAGGTGCTGAGAAGACTGGTAGATGAAATGGGCAAGACAGTGGTGATCGTTATCCACGATATCAACTTTGCTTCCTGCTACTCGGATTTTATCGTAGCGCTAAAGGACGGCAAGGTCGTGAAGGAAGGTCCTACAGAGGAAATTATTAACTCCTCGATTCTCAAAGACGTCTACGATATGGACATCCAGATTGAAGACATTGATGAAAATAAAATATGCGTGTACTACGCGTAAGCACCAACTTCCTTTCGTTAAAATTATTTTGATGGCAAGCAGGGGGAAATCATCTACAAGCGAGCTATCAATAATTTTAGATATTTAAAAATATATATAGAGGTGATAGAAGTGAACAAGAAATTTATCATGCTGTTCATGGCAGTGCTGCTGGCGGTATTCACTGCAGCTTGCGGATCAAATAGTGCGGCACCCGCTACTCAAACTTCAGGAGCTGGAGCTTCCACAGATGCTACAAAAGCACCGGAAGCGGCGAAGGAATCAGAAGAAATTACAATTAAGCATAAATTGGGCGAAGCAAAATTGAAAAAGAACCCACAAACAGTTGTAGCTTTTGACTACGGCGTTCTGGATTCCTTGGATAAATTGGGTATTGAAGTAACAGGTGTTGCACAAGCAAGCGTTCCTCCTTACCTCGCGAAATTCAAGGATGCAAAATATAAAAACATTGGTGGCCTGAAAGAGCCAGACTTTGAAAAAATCAATGCGATGAAACCAGATGTTATCTTCATTTCTGGCAGACAGCAAGATGCTTATGAAGAGCTGAACAAAATCGCTCCAACGATCTTCTTGGGTGTAGATACTTCCAAGTATATGGAATCCTTCACTGAAAACATGAAAACGCTTGGCACCATCTTCGGAAAAGAAGCACAAGTGGATGAAGAATTGGCTAAAATCAATGACTCCATCAAGCAGCTGAACGAAAAAGCGACAGCAAGCGGTAAAAATGCTTTGATTGTCCTGGCAAACGAGGGTAAAATCAGTGCTTACGGTGCAGGCTCCCGTTTTGGTATTCTGCATGACGTGTTTGGTTTCACCCCTGTAGATAAAAACATCGAAGTATCCACTCATGGTCAAAGCGTATCGTTCGAATACGTAGCAGAAAAAGATCCGGATTACCTCTTTGTGGTAGACCGTGATGGAGCAGTTGCTACAAATAAAGATGCCGTTTCTCCTGCTAAAAAAGTGATTGAAAACGACCTGGTGAAAAACACAAAAGCATTCAAAAACGGCAACATCATTTACCTCGATTCAAACTACTGGTACCTGTCTGGCGGCGGATTGGTTTCTACTGCGAACATGGCAGACGAAGTATTGAAAGACATCAAGTGGTAAGAGGTCAAGCAAAAGAGATATAGGTAGTATAGAGCAGCTCAGGGCGAAGCATTTGCCTGGGCTGTTTGTTTTTACAAGCACGAAAAACCATTCCCTTCACTGCTTGCTTGGGAATGGTTTTTTCTGTTCCGGTGAGGTTCGAGCAAAACGCAGATTAGCGAGTGCCGACCAATCTACGTTCTTCTACTTGTACGGCTTCAGCAGGAGCGCTGACAGGGCTCGTGCTTGGCTGCTCTTGCTCAATGGCGCTTGTCAATTCAAACGGGAGGCAAAGCGGTACACCTGTACGCGGGTCATGCAAAATGTCTGCTTCAATATTGAACACTTTGCGCAGCATATCAGGAGTCATGACCTCGGTAGGACTTCCTTCCGCTACGACAGTACCACGAGAGATGGCGACCATGTGCTGGGCATAGCGGGTCGCATGATTCAGGTCATGAACGACCATGACGATGGTACGCTTCTCTTCTTCATTCAGCTTTTGCAGCAATTTCAGAACCTCGAGCTGATGTGCCATATCGAGGAACGTAGTCGGTTCATCCAAAAATAAAATATCAGTGCCTTGGGCGAGTGCCATCGCAATCCATGCGCGCTGACGCTGACCACCAGACAATTGATCGACAGGGCGATCATAGAAATCGACCATCCCAGTCATGGCAATCGCCCATTGTACGATCTCTTTATCTTCCTTGGTCAAAGAGCCGAAGCCTTTTTGATGCGGAAAGCGGCCATACGTTACCAGCTCAGATACGGTTAGTCCATCGGGCGCAGTAGGGTTTTGCGGGAGAATTGCCAGCTGCTTGGCAACGTCTTTTGTCGATTGCTGATGAATCGATTTTCCGTCCAAGAATACTTGCCCGCCAGTAGGCTTCATGATGCGAGCCAGTGTTTTGAGGATCGTCGACTTCCCAGAGCCGTTCGCACCGACGAGTGCTGTAATCTTTCCAGATGGAATACTGATGTTCAAATCCTTTACGATGGAAAGCTCGCCGTAACCAATATCCAGCTTTTGCGTATATAAGCGTTCCACAACAGGTCAACTCCTTTATAGGAAGGTATGTATGGTGAAAAAGTATCGTTAGAAAATGATAATCATTTTCAATTAAGTATATAACGAAAAGGGTAATTTATTCAAGACTCGCAAGGGTATAGAGTTAAATTTTTTGGCGTACACATATCATCCAATTAACAGGAGAACGAGCCGTGTAGTGCTTACTGAGTAATTAAAATAGCATGGAACATAATCCATGCTTTTTCTAAAAAACTTTCTAGCTTAATTTCAGGTGAACCCTAGTACATTTGAGCAAAATCCTAATTCCTACTTATATATGAAAATTGATTCGCTTGTATAATTGCGTAATCAAATTACGACTAACATAAGCAACCTCCTGCAAGCCCTCAAAGGTAACAATATACGTTTGACCAGACGGATAGATTGACTTGACATGGTTGATATTGATCAAAAAGCTTCTGTGGGATCGGAAAAAATGCGAGCTACTCACACGTTCTTCTAGCGTCTTTAGTTGTTCATGTGCTTGTATGACCTTTTTCTGACTACTTCTCAAATATATTGTAGACTTCTTGGAATCCGCCGAAATGAATCCTATCTGGCTTTGATCGATCAACTCGACGCCCTTGTTTGTCTTGATCCCTAACCGATGAGTATCTGCTTGATTTACGGAATCTTTCAATAGGCTCTTTTCTATTTTCTTAAGACATTTATACAGGCGGTCCTCATCGAATGGTTTGATCAGATAGTCTGTCGCTTCTACATCATACGATTGTGAACCAAAGTCTGTATAAACGGTAATGAACACGATGCAAAGATGGGGGAACAGATGGCGCAACTGTTTGGCAATGGTAAAGCCATCACCGTCAGGCATGTCGATATCAATAAACAGTACATCCGGTCTAAGCCTTTGAACACATTCTTTCGCGAGCTTGCCTGTTGGTGCTTCTGCTACTACATTCATCAAATTGTCATTCAAAAAAGCAACTAATTCCCTGCGAATTTTTCGATCATCATCTGCTACTACGACTTTTAGAGACATAGGTATCCTCCATTACATGGCTACTGGCAAAAATAAATAAAAGGTTGTTCCTTCATTTTCTGCACTTTCCACTTCAATGTGACCTTTATATTTTGAAATTAGTCTCTTTACAATCGATAAGCCAATTCCTGTATGATTTTCTTTTGAGGAACATCCCTCATGAAAAATCGTATCTTTTATCTCTTCAGGAATATACGAATTCGCGTTTTGTACTTTAAAAACCAACATGGTATGTAACATACGCTCCACTGAAAACTTGATATATCTCTTCGCTTCCAGCTCCTTTTTTTCTTCCTCGATCGCATTATCCAGTAAGTTTCCGATGACCTGAATCAATTCATAAGACTTCATACTTATCTTGGGAATCATCGTATGAACATCGAATTCAATTTGGATACGACTTTGAATCGCAATTTCAGCTTTCGATTGAAGAAGACAGGCCAATGGAAGATGATTTATATTTAATAGATTTTGCGTAAGGCGAATTTCTGAACAATATTCTCCAAGGTATTCAACGGCTTCCTCAAACCTTTTGGCTTGCAAGAGATGGGAGAGAACATAGATTTGATTAATATGATCATGTCTTTGAGAACGGATAAGATTGATCAGATTGTTCATTTTCTCCACATAGACATCTTCCACCAATGTAACGTTTTGTTTCTCCATCCTTTTTGTAAAGAAGAGAAGTAGGGCGATTCCGATAAGCAAAATCAAAAAGAAAGTGAAGCTTACGGCTCTATACAATCCCGGATCCATTTGAAGAAATTGTATGTTGGCACACAAAAAGATTAAAAATAGAACTAAGAACAAAATACAAAACTTCTCTGACAAGCTTTTATACTCTTGATGTTGATGATATATCCACTGTGACAAAAAGAGAGGCGTATTAGAAAGAAATAATCCTAGAAAATAGGTAAAAGCATTCAATAGAGTATGGATAGTAACGATTTTCTCTAGGTTATGTAATTGATCCATTAGGTTCTCGATAGACATGATAGAAATAAAGTCTAGAAAGCATAAAAGGAACTCTTCTTTTGCCAAGATAAGTACGGAATAGAATAAGGTAACGATCATACTGCCTCTCCAGGAAAACGGACCGAGAGTTTTGATAATGAAAAATGAAATGATAATATTTACAAACATTTGTAAAGGAAAAGAGGATATGAAGGTAAACGTTGCATAGGCTGGTAGGCTGATCAAAAGACATATAAACAGATTTCTTGTACCATGTGATCTCCATTTCAATCCAACTATTGTCAGGAAAAGATACCAATTGACAATAGCCTCAGGTAAGAAAACCAATGAGTAGATGTACATAGGCAGTCCCTCGCATATTGATTTTTTTTCCATTATTGGATTACGAAATACATTATACGAAATATAAAGGTAACTGTCTAATTTTGCCAAATGTTCTGTTCATTCATTCTCTTTGGAGTTCTTTCAAGCAAGAAATTACACATTTCGTGTCAATTTCATATACCTAGCCCTCGTTATAGACTATATTTAATCCATCAGAAAATGGTTTTTATTCCATCAAATGTAAGTGACTTTCTTTTCCGCCGGTTTATCCATAAAAGAAGATGGGTGCGTGCTGAAATGGTCATTACTCTGTCCTACTCGATTTCATTCACTGTGATTGCTGCAATCCTTCTCGTTGTGGTTCTGAAAAGATTGGGAACTCTGAAAATATCATTGAACAACCTCGAAAGTTTAAATAGGCCGAATCTATATCCTCTCGATCATCTAGTCGGGCAAAACATTGGCTCATATCTTCCCACGATTTTTCTTCAGCCCCCCATACGGTTCTTGCTTCTGGTAACTCCTTCTTGTGGGAGTTGTTATGAAACGATGGAGGAAATCACACAGAAACTTACGCACGGGGCTAAGCCAGAATATCTGAAATGTCTGCTTTTGAATGAATCAGAAGAACACATCGATTATTTTCTCAAACGTTATGCCTCGTCATTTGATATTGAAGTCATCGATCCGTCTATAATCGATGAACTGGAGATTAAAATACTTCCGTGTATACTCCGAGTTGACGATCATGGCAACATCGATGAAGCTACGATACATATCTGGAGAATGGAAGCGTTCTTGAAAGGAGGTGAAAAAGATGCTAAACACGTTGGGTAAATTTTTTGGAGTCAATGCTGCCGGCTATGTTTGTGGTAATTCTCACAAAGACTATTGCGTACAAGCTACTTGCTACGATACTGGTACAAAATACAAATATGAGAATGTTCGCCATGAATATAAGAATGGCGTAGAATGTATTTCTTACGAATATGGTTGCTGCACATAAAGAGCAAACCTTTAAGCAATGGGAGGTCCAATATGGCCTCCCTTTCCTTCATCGTAAGCAATGATTTTACCCTATCGTAAATGATGTAGTCACAACCGCCAGACAAGTTTTTCCTTGCATATGATTAGGAGGTACAGGATGGAAAAGCGGTACTTGTTGCTAGCTTTAAAAGTAGTCTGGCAGAAAGGGAAGCCCTGGTTGTTCTACACCGGCTTCTTTACCATCATAAGTGGAGTTCAACCGCTATTTATATTATGGCTCACCATGGAACTAATCAACGAGATTACCAGACTCATCTCATCTGCTGACGGGAAATATGGTACAGCAATGGTCCTTTTGTTGCTCCAGTTTCTACTGGTTGTTTTTTACAGCTTCGCCACAAAGGTGAACAGTTATATCAACAAAAAATTTGAGATTACTCTCGACCATCATTTACAAAAGCAAATATTGGCCAAGAGTTCAGGTCTCTCATACCATTTCATGGAAGACCCGGAAATACATAATCACCTTCAACGCATTATGGGGTCATCTAGTAGCAGCTTTCTTGCCCCGATTCGTAATGCAATGGGCATAGGACGATCCGTACTACATTCGCTTTCTTATATGGGGTTTTTGTTTTCGTTTCACTGGAGTCTGGTTGTTGTTGCCTTATTGCCCACACTTTCTCTTTTTCGGCTGCAAGTCAAATTGGGAGCCGAATCATTTCATGTACATTATCGTCTGGCCCCTACGGCAAGAGAGACGAGTTACATATCTGGTTTGTTAACTGATAAGCAATCGGGAAAAGAGATCCGTTTGTTTGGGCTAAACGATGTTTTGCTAAACAGGTGGTCGACACAGTTTCTGAAGAATTCAAAGGCATCCCTTGCACTCCTCAAAAAAAGAAGCATCTTGGAAGCGTGTATAGAAGCGCTGTCCGCGTTATTTTATATATTTTCGGCAATGATTATGATCTGGTTAGCTGTGTCGTCCAAGCTCCAAATTGGAGATTTTGTTTCTCTCAGTCAGGCTGTGCAGGGAGTTCAAGTTGCGATCCAACAGGTTTCACAGGAAGTATCCAATTTCTTTGAAAAGCGTCTGTTTTTACGTGATTTTTACCGTTTTATCGAATTGGAGGAAGAACGAGACAAAACAAAAGTTTCGGCTCAAGAACAATCTATGCAGCTAATTCCACATCAAGGGATTGTCTTTGCCAACGTTTCTTTCTCGTATCCCAAAAGCCATAAAAAGGCGCTTGAGAACGTTTCTTTTCATATCCTGCCTCATGAAAAGGTGGCGATCGTAGGAGAAAACGGCTCTGGAAAAACAACGATTGTCAAATGTCTGCTGGGACTGTACAAGCCAGATCAAGGTCAGATCTATTACAACGGTAACGATATTTCTGAGATCGATCAGGAAGTGTTGAAAAAGGATTTTACCGTCATTTTCCAGGATTTTATGCGATATCAGTTTACGCTGAAAGATAACATTGTTTTTGGAGATATTTCCGAAGTCGAAAATTGGACGCGCATGGAGCAGGCAGCGAAAGAAAGTGGCGTCGCTCTATTCGCAGAAAAACTTCCGGATGGATACAACACGTTTTTAGGGAAAATGCTGTATGACGGAGAAGATCTGTCGGGAGGACAGTGGCAAAAGATAGCGTTGGCACGAGGGCTTTTCCGCAAAGGGGAGGTCATTGTTTTGGATGAGCCAACAGCTGCCCTTGACCCAAAAACTGAATTAGAGGTATTTCAAAACTTCGAATCGTTGACGAAAGGCAAGACAGCGATTTACATCTCTCACAGAATGGCGGCAGCCAAAATGGCTGACCGGATCATTGTAGTGAAAGAGGGAGAAATCGTCGAAGTGGGTACCCATCAGGAGCTGATGGCTCTAGGGAAAGAGTATTTTAGCATGTATCAATCACAAGCCAGGTGGTTTTCGGAGGAGAGCAAAGAGGTGGTAGCATGGAAGAGCTAGGTCTATTTATCCGGATTGGTTTGTCGACTCTTTTTTTGAGTGCAGGATTTTCCAAGTGGAACAAGATGTTTCATCATCAACTAACAGTAGAACAATACCGGATCCTTCCTAAGAGACTTGTCCCGTTTTTTGCAAGGGCGGAGGTTTGGTTAGAAATTCTCGTCGGGATAGGGTTGTTATTCGGGCTTACGTATGCAGCTTTCGGTGCAGGAATCTTGCTGCTCATGTACTCGATCGCCATCACTGTCAATCTACTACGTGGACGAAATCATATTTCATGCGGTTGCGGCGGAATGGCTGGAGACCATATGTTATCTTGGTGGTTGGTTGCGCGGAATCTTTTTTTACTTTGTGGTGCCCTATATGCTGCGTCGTACGGAGCCGCGCAATTTAGTTTGGAGGTGTATTTCACTTCCCAAACAGTAGAAAAGACTTTTAGCGTCTATGCAATCTGGAAAGTAATCAGTTGTTATGCGATTCTCCTGGTACTGATCTTTGTAAACGAGATGGTTCAATTACGGAAACAGATAAAGAATCTACTACACACTAATTGAATAGGAGGTAGCCATATGGAAAAAGCTTTGCTCATTTCAAATCTGTTGCTGTGGATTGTGATTCTATTACAGCTAGCCCTGTTTGTTGTCTTTGCAAAATTGGTTGTGCAATTTTTGAATGGCTTTCGGGCAAAAGCGGAGGGCAAATTTGAATCAGCAGCACTTCAAGCGGGGGATAAAGCTCCGATGTTTTGGGAAAAAGATCAGTATGGTGTCATGCAAAGCTTGGAGAAAAATGACAATAAGTACACGTTGCTCTTGTTTATTAGCGAAACGTGCGGAATCTGTGAAAAGATTCTAAGACAACTGCCGCAAATCGATTTCGCTGAAAAAAATTTGCGGTTATTTGTTGTATCTACAGCATCACTGGGACCAAAAGAAGATTTGGTCAAGAACTATCCTTTTTTAAAAGCAGGCGATTTGTTTCAAGCGTATCGAGTGAACGCATTGCCAACAGGCGTGTTAATCAGTCCAGAGTGGAGAATCGTTTCCATGTCTGAAATACCTGAGATCAGTAAACTTTACCAGCTACTCGGTAATGTTGTGAATCAGGCCAGTTAAAGATAGGCTAAAATGAAGAGTTGAACAACAAGGGTACCAACAAGTACTCTTTTTGTTTTTGGTTATTTGTATTGTGCCCAAGTTGCTTCTGTTGAAAAAAAGTCGTTGGCTACGTCACACAGAATAGGTAAAAAATAGCCAACATGCTCATCAAGTAAGCACATTGGCTATTGGTGTACAGATCCTACTAGCTTTGGTACGTTACATAAGCGAGGATGCCTTCTTCGTCATCCAGAACCAGCTCAATTCCGGCCGAATAAGGGTTGCGCTGCATCTGTGTTTCCAGATAGAAGCGAATCGCCTCGATCAAATTAATCTCGATAAAAACTTGCTTGCGATCCATCGCGTATACTTCAGCGGAGAATCCAAACTCCTCATCCCACATGAGCTCTACGGAAACATCCTGTGGCTGAATTTGTTTTTTGCTCGCAACATGCAAGCAGATCGCATTGATTAATACTTGTTCAGAGATTGTTATCTTTTCCATGTGTTCAGTTCCTGTTTCTTCTCACGTTGGGTTTTGAAGTACACGAAGATTTTGCGGATCAAAACGATCACAGCGACAATCGCCAGCATGTTGATCAAGAAGCCAAAGATTGCACCCAGGGCGCCCATGTCACCAAACAGTCCGCCGAACAGCATACCTGCCAAACCACCAACCAAAAGACCTTTCATGAAACCGCCGCTCATGAAGCCACCGCTTTTAGTTGGAGCAGTAGTTGCAGGAGTAGAGGTAGTACCTTTATTTGTAGAAGCATTTACATTCGAATCGCCTTTGGTAGGTGTTTGCGTATTTGTAGGAGCAGTGTTTGAGTTAAAAGATTTTTTTCCGGATTTATAGCCTTTTGCATCGGCATGGTCAGCAAATCCGCTTGGAGCAAGTACGAGCATTACGGCAACCAACAGCATGAGTAATTTTTTCATGTTAAATGAGTAGCCCCTCTCTTGTTTTCGTCCTTAGATATAAGTGTACACGAATATTAATTGTTTTGCCACCAAACATTCCGTGAACAATGCTATAATGGAAGTTTTCTGGAAAAATTAATCAAACAATTTTCCTGGATTTAGAATTCCCTTTGGATCAAACTGCTGTTTGATCGCTTTCATGAAAGGCAGGGTATCTGGGTGTTCCATCTGGAGATACTTCTTTTTCCCAATGCCAATTCCGTGCTCGCCTGTGCAGGTCCCACCTTTTTGCAGGGCATATTCTACAATCTGTCCATTTACTTCCTCCGCTAGTCGTACTTCGCGCTGATCTTGCTTGTTGTACATGAGAGTGGTGTGGAAGTTTCCGTCACCGACATGTCCCAAAACTCCTCCTGCAAGTCCGCTGTTATCAATGGTTTCTCGCGCATAAACCACAGCGTCACTCAGCTCAGAAAGAGGAAGGCATACGTCGGTCAGCATCATGTCTTTGCCTGGAAAGCCGTGCTTGAAGGCATACGCTAAATTGTGCCGTGCTTCCCAGAGCTTGGCCCGTTTTTTGGAATCGGTTTCGACTAAGAAGCTCGCACATTTATTCTCCTCCAGCAATTCCTGGGCAAAAGCAACATCCTGCGCTAAAGCTGCTTCATTACCATGGAATTCGAAGAACAGGGTCGGCTGCTCGGGATAGTCGGTTTCGCTGTGCAGGTTCACTTGTTTGATCGATGCACTGTCAACCAGCTCGACACGCGCGATAGCGAGCCCTGCGGAAAGCAAGGACACAGCTCCATCTACGGCAGCTTTCACAGTAGGGAACACAGCGCGACCAGCAATAATCGTCTCCGGGATTCCATATACCCGCAACGTAATTTCCGTAAAGCTCCCCAACGTGCCTTCTGAGCCAACAAACAGTCCTGTGAGATGATAGCCAGAAGAAGACTTGGCAGAGAGTCCACCCGCATGAATAACAGTTCCGTCAGCCAAAACTACCTCCAAATCACGGACCTGACTACGCATGATTCCATAGCGCACACTCGTTGTTCCACTAGCATTTGTTGCCGTCATTCCGCCGATCGTGGCGTCTGCACCGGGATCAACAGGGAAGAACAGGCCGTGCTTTTTTAATGCCTGATTCAGCTGATTTCGAGTCACACCAGGCTGGACACGCACGAGAAAATCCTGAGGACGGATTTCGATAATCTGGTTCATTTGTGAAAAGTCTAGGGAGATGCCTCCTTTTAACGGTATGCAATGTCCCTCCAGGCTAGACCCCACTCCAAACGGAACGACTGGAATAAGGTGTTCGTAAGCATATTTCATGATGGCGACAACCTCATGTGTAGAGGAAGGATAGACAACAATGTCAGGTAATACAGGTGCATGATGAGATTCGTCTTTGCTGTGCTGCTTCAGCGTCGTTTCATTCACGGTCGCACGATCTTCAGCAGTTAAACCTCTCAAGTCTTCAAGCAACGAAGAGGGGATAGTAGTCATGGGGAGATCCTCCTGTCCAGTCGTGTTTCTTCTATAATAATAGGAACAAACCTCTAACACGACGAATGGTTAGAGGTTTTTATCCGTTACGCACTTTTTTTCAATTTGCGGGCTGCCCAGTTGCCAAGCGATTGGATGACTTGCACCAGAACAACAAGAATAATGACGGTGATGATCATGACTTCAATATCCCACTGCTGGTAGCCATAGCGCAGTGCCAGGTCTCCAAGTCCACCAGCCCCTACTGCACCTGCCATCGCGGTGGCTCCGATCAAGCCGATCGTGGCAATTGTCAGACACAGGACAATGCCAGGTCTTGCTTCACGAAGCATGATGCGTGAGATGATTTGTAAGCGAGATGCACCCATCGCACGATACGCCTCAATCACACCACGATCGACATCGAGCAGTGCCGTTTCCATCAAGCGGGCGATGTATGGCGCTGTATAGACGATGAGAGGGACGATTGCTCCTTCGATTCCGATCGAGGTACCGACAACCAGCTCGGTAAAAGGAATGATGGCGACCATCAGGATGATGAAGGGCAAGGAACGAACGATATTGATCAGAGTATTCAACATGTGATAAATAAACTTGTTGGGATACAAATGATTGCCTTGTGTAATGACAATCAGAATCCCGAGTGGAATCCCGATGATCGTAGCGATAAACAAGGAGATGCCCACCATGATGACAGTCTCTTGCAGTGATTGACCAAATACAGGAATCATCTCTGTCAAACGATCCATTACCGGGTTACCTCCTCTCGTGTCACGATCTCTACGTTGTAGACGGACTCACGCAAGAAAGCGATGCCGTCCTGTACAGCTTTCTGCTCACCGGATATGTGCAAAAGCAGAATGCCGAGGGCAGTTCCTTTGATAGAAGTTATCGAGCCGTACAATAAATTGGTGCTTACCGGGAAACGTGCAGACAGCGTTCCAAGAACGGGATCAAGCGCCGCATCTCCACGAAAAGCGACGCGAAGGATGTTGGCAGAAGGTCCAGTCTGCTTGATCTTGGACAGTATTTCCGCAGGGACTTCATCATCAAAAATCGTTTTGATAAAGTTTCGTGTGGTCGGTTGCTGTGGGTTACTAAAAACATCGAGCACCGAGCCTTGTTCAATGACGTGACCGTTTTCCATGATGGCAACATGATCGCAGATTTTTTTGATGACCTGCATTTCGTGTGTGATCAGGACAATGGTCAGGCTGAATTTCTTGTTAATATCCAGCAGAAGCTCAAGAATTGATTCGGTTGTTTGTGGATCGAGCGCCGATGTCGCTTCGTCACAGAGCAAGATTTCCGGATCGGTAGCCAGGGCGCGGGCGATGCCGACACGCTGTTTTTGTCCACCTGACAGCTGCGAAGGGTAAGCGTTCGCCTTGTCCGCAAGTCCCACCAGTCGGAGCAGATCCTCGACCTTTTGCTTGATGACATCCTTTGGAACGCGGTTCATACGTAAAATCTCAGCTACATTGTCGAAAACGTTGTAAGATGACAGCAAATTAAAATGCTGAAAAATAATGCCGATTTTTTTGCGTGCCTGACGCAGCTCTTTTTCTTTCAGAGAAAGCATATCTTGACCATTTACGATGACAGAACCGCTCGTTGGCTTTTCCAGCAAATTAATGGTACGGAGCAGGGTACTTTTCCCCGCTCCGCTAAAGCCGATGACACCATAGATTTGCCCTTTTTCCACGTTCAATGAGACGCCCTTCAAAGCCTCGACCTGCTTATTGCCTACTTTGTATGACTTATGAATGTCGGTTAGCTGTATCATTTCTTAACGTCTCCTTGCTGCTTACTTAATTTTTACCAGGAAGGAAGCACGGAACCTTCAAATCGTTCTTCGATGAATTTCTTTACTTCTTCGGAACGATAGCTATCAACAAGCTTTTGGTAAGCTGGATTGTCTTTGTTTTTGTCATCGGCAACGAGAACATTTACATACGGCGAATCAGATGTTTCGGCAAAGATTGCATCCTTTTTAGGGGAATAGCCTGCTTCCATCGCAAAGTTGGTGTTGATCGAAGCGAGCTCAACATTGTTTAGGGAACGTGCAAGGAATGCTGCTTCGAGCTCTTTGAATTTCAGGTTTTTCGGATTTTCTACGATGTCCAGAGGAGTTGCATTGTCGCCTACGCCATCCTTCAATTTGATCAGACCAGCCGCTTGATAAAGCTGCAAGGCACGAGCGCGGTTTGAAGGATCGTTTTGGATGCCGACAACACCGCCGTCTGGGATGTCTTCCACTTTTTTATGCTTGGTGGAGTAGAGACCCATTGGATATGTCACGGTTTTACCGATGATGGTCAGCTTTGTTTTATGGTCTTGATTGAATTTATCGAGGAAAGGAATCGTTTGAAAGCTGTTGATGTCCAGGTTTCCTTTATCGAGTGCTTGGTTCGGCTGTACATAATCGTTGAAGACAACAACTTCTACATCCAATCCTTTTGTTTTTGCCACTTCTTTTACTTTGTTCATGATTTCTTCGTGTGGTCCCCCGGTTACACCAACCTTAACGCTCGTTTGCTCAGCAGCGCTATTTGCAGGTGCAGGAGCAGCTTCTTGTTTGCCCCCGCAAGCAGTTACGAGTGATGCCGCGAGTAGCAGTGATGTGAGTAACAGACCTGTCTTTTTCATATGAATTTCTCCCCAATCCTTGTTTTTTATATATTTTGAAAAGTAAAGCCGAAAAGAGGGTAGAGAACTTGGTATTGCGCAAGTGCGCAAAAAAACCTCTTCAGAAAATAGAAGAGGTTAGAAACTGTCATCGGGAAACAGTCGTAGAACACCTCTCTTATCTTCCGGAATGTTTTCCGCTGGAATTGGCACCATATCTATCGAGATAGGTTGCCGAGGTATCATAGGGCCAGTCCCTCCACCTCTCTTCATAAGAGAACGTTTTATTCAATTAAAACAATAAAATCTGATTCGGTTAGTTGGATTATAGCTTGCTTGTTCACACCTGTCAAATGTTTTTAAAAAATTATTTACTTCTGAGAAATCACTATGTCAATTATTTAATCAAACTTAGTAGATGTTACTATGTTTAGGGAAAGGGGAAGAATATGGTATTATATGTAAAAAGATATAGGGCTGATATCGGTGTGCAAATATCTTTTTACTCTACTTTTATCATGTTGTTTTTTGACTTCAGGCTGTGCAAGCATTGATGAATCCGTCCTTAACCCAAATGAGCAAACAATAAAAATTGGCGTTGTCGGGCATCCTCCTATGGTTAATGAAAAAAACATAGAATTCATTGAGCTAGAGCTTGGAGCGGTGAGTAGTACTTCTGATGCAGAATTTCACGCTTTATTTATTATGCCAGAGTCACTCGAAGAAGCATCTAGCGCCAGATTTGCAGGTCTTTATAAAAACTTGAAATACCCTGTATTTTTCATTGGATCAACGAAGTCATATTATCCATTCATAGAGGAAACATTAACGTATTCTAAAGCGCCATCAACGAATTCAGGAATGTATGCAACTGGATTTATCAACGAAAATGGGCAGTACAAAATAATTGAATATGGCTTTAAAAATGATGAGCAAACAGAGGAAAATCTAAAAGAATTATATTCGAGTATTTTCAATACGATTTTGACGGAAGTTGCCCAAAGAAAAACGAAGTGAAGGGATTAAATTCGCCAAAATACGAATGATTACTTGCTAGAGGACGAGAACATATGTATAATGAGAAAAAAACATACCTGATATATGTTCCCGCAGGTGATGGCTATGACACTATTGGATACGAATGAAATCAGAAAAAAGCTATCTGCTATATATAATGAGATAGCAAAAGAGTTGTTCGGATTTGGAACGACTCTACTGAGAGTAACGATTGAGAACCAAATGATTACCTTCTATGCCAAACATCGCCGTTCTCCCCGCTCTGCTGCGCTGGAGGGTGAGGCCCCATCACTGAAGCTCGAAGTCGATTTCCGAATGTCTCTTCTATATAAGAAAAGACTGCGGGAGCGATTGGAAGAGGAAATGGGTCTGAACATAGAGGCTGTACTACGAGACTACGACGCTGCTACACAGCTGGCGATTACGAATGTTATTCTTACAGAACCAGAACTGAATACCTGACAGAGTGATTTGGATTTTCTCTTTTGATCTATCTTAAGAGAAGACCATAAGCTTTGGCGAAAACGGGTGTCGCTTCTCTTTGTTTACGAGGAAAAGTGCTCTTGTTTAGAATGAAATGTTCTAATCAAGGGTACTTTTCTTTTTTCTTTTTAACAAATATTACCTTTATAAGGGTGTGGTTGATGCATAGATAAACGCGAACGGTGGAACAGTAGGGGGTTTATCAACGGTTGAAGGTTGTATAAAAACAGAGAAACGTTGAATCCTAAGCCAATGGAAGAATAAGACTCAGGCGATACCTGAAATGGAGGAAGTTAAAATGAAAAAATTATTGACAGGAATCCTATCCTTTTCTGCACTCTCGCTGGCACTGGCTGGCTGCGGCAGCAGTGAACAACCACAACAAGGCGCTGCTGGTGGAGCAGCAAAGGGTGAGCCAACCAAGCTGGTTATTTCTACATGGGGTTTCTCCGAGGACTTTTTCCGCAAAGAAGTATATGAGCCGTTCGAAAAAGAGCATAACGTCAAAATCGTTCTGGAAATCGGGAACAATGCAGAGCGTCTCAACAAAGTCCGTCAAGGCAGCTCTGATGTCGATCTGATTTATCTTTCCGACTATTATGCACAACAAGGTATCGATAGTGGTGCATTCGAGAAAATCGATCGTACACGCATCCCTAACCTGAACGAAATTTATGATATTGCCAAAGCTCCACTGGGTGAAGACTACGGCCCTGCCTACACGATTGGACAATTCGGGATTGCCTACAATCCAAACATCGTAAAAACCGAAATCAAGGATTGGAAAGACCTGTGGAACCCAGAGCTGGCAGGCAAGCTGACACTGCCAAGCATCACCTCCACAACTGGCCCAATGATCCTCGACAGCGCTTCGAAGGTGGCTGGAAGCAAAGAATTTAACGAAGACCAAGCGTTTGCCAAAATGAAAGAAGTAAACAAAGGTGTAGTGAAGTATTACGACAAAACATCTGAGTACGTAAACATGTTCAGCCAAGAAGAGATTGCAGTTGGACCGATCATGGAAATGTACTTCAAGGATATTCAGGCAGCAGTTCCAGAAGCGAAGTTTGTAGCACCAACTAGCGGTGGATACGCAGTAATGAATACGGTAAACATCGTAAAAGGCAGCAAAAACAAAGAGCTGGCTGAAGACTTCATCAACTATCAACTGAGCAAGGACGTACAAGAAAAAGCAGCGAAAGCAAAAGTAGATTCGCCAGTTAACACGGCTGTTAAGCTTACAGATGAAGAAGCAAAAGGCGTAACCTATGGCGAAGAAACAATCAACAAGCTGCAAAAGCTGGATATGAAATTCGTAAACGAAAATTCCAAGGCTTGGATTGACCGTTGGAACCGTGAAATCACTCAATAAAGTAAAAATGAACGAGGGTATAAACCATGTGCTTATACCCTTGTTTTTTCAAAACAGATGCGAGAGGAGGCCCACCCATGAATCGAAAAATCATTCTTGATGTCGATACAGGTATCGATGATGCTCTCGGGATCATGCTTGCAGTAAAGAGTGGCGAGTTTGAGCTCGTCGGAATTACGACTGTTAACGGTAATGTCTCTCTGGGGAAAGCTACTGAAAATACATGCAAAATCCTCGACTTGCTGCAAGTAGGGGAGCAGATCCCGGTTGTGAAGGGTGCGTCCCAGCCGTTGATGCGTCCTGTATTTTTCGAGCACAGTGTTCATGGCGAGGACGGACTGGGAGGCGCACTGCGAGGTGTTGCCGTCACGAAGCAGCCATCAGAGGGCTTCGGACCGGATTTCATCATTGAGCAGGTGAAAAAGCAGCCGGGTGAAGTGACGCTGGTCATGACTGGGCCGCTGACCAATCTAGCGTTGGCTGTGAAAAAATGTCCCGAGCTGGTGGAGCTTGTTAAAGAAGTGATCTTTATGGGCGGGGTAGTCAAGGAACATGGCAATGTGACTCCTGTCGCCGAGTACAACATGTATGTGGACCCTGAGGCAGCCAAAGTCGTTTTTCATGCGGGCTTTCCTGAGCTGACGTTGGTAGGACTCGACGTGACGAGAAAAGTACTGCTGAACGAGGAGCATATTCGCGAGCTAGGTGACACGCCGATTGGGCGTTATGTGAAGCAAACCACTTCCGACTATTTACAGAGCTATTTTGAACGAAATGGTGTACGGGCATGTGCGATGCATGATCCATTGGCTGTTGGGGTCGCTTTGTCCAAGGATTTGGTGACGACGAAAAAGCTGTATGTCGATATCGAGACGAGAAGCGAATTGTGTGACGGGCAGACTGTGTGTGATTTCCAAAACCGCTTGAAAAAAGAGCCAAACATGAATGTCTGTCTGGACGTGGATGCCGATGCATTCTTTGTACGTTTTATCCGCGCGCTGAAAGCCTGACGATACCGTGAACAGGAGTTAATGGAATGAAAAAAAAGGGTCTTTATTTATTGCTGTTGCCTGGCGTGTTGTTTTTGACGCTGTTCATGGTCATTCCGATCGTGCTCACCATTGCGTCTACCTTTTACCAAGAAGGAAGCTTTACCCTGCAAGGATATCTCCAGTTTCTGACTGACAAATACTTTATGAAGATTTTGCTGACGACTCTGCAGGTGAGTATCGTAACGACCATCGCTTGCATCCTGTTAGGTTTTCCCGCAGCTTATTATATTTCGAAGCTCGGGCCTCGTAAAAAAGGCATCCTGCTTGCACTCGCCATCTTTCCACTGTTGACCAGCTCTGTTGTGCGTTCTTTCAGTTGGATGATTATTCTCGGAAAAAAAGGGCTTTTAAACAGCTCCCTGCTCTCTATGGGATTGATTGATAAGCCTTTGGAAATATTGTACACCCCGACCGCGATGATGATCGGTTTGATCCATTTGTTCCTGCCGTTAATTATTATTACGCTGGTTGGCGTGATGGAAAACATTGACCCAGATTTGATTAAGGCAGCCGAGAGCTTGGGCGCCTCCAAATTTACTGCGTTTCGCAAGGTGATTGTGCCGCTGAGTGTTCCGGGCTTGATCATCGGTAGTATTCTCGTATTCGTGGGGAGCTTGACTGCTTATACGACTCCTGCCCTTTTGGGAGGAAAACAACGAGTGATCTCTACATTCCTCTATCAAAATGCGATCACACTCAATGACTGGTACATGGCATCCGTCATCGCGACGATCATGATTGTCATTACCTTTGTCGTGATCTATGTAATGAACAAATTGGCTACGAAATTAAATCCGAAGGGGTAGAAGCTATGCAGGAGAAAAATCGCGGGTTGGCCCTGTTTACGCTTCTCGTGTTTCTGTTTTTGTTAGGGCCACTCATTATTATATCGTTTACATCGTTCGAGCCAGGTACGGTTCTGAAATTCCCTCCGGAAGGCTTTTCGTGGCGGTGGTATGAAAATATTTTCAAAGTCGAGATGTTTTTAACGACATTTAAAACCTCCATGTTCGTGTCGTTGCTTGGCAATCTACTGGCGCTTGCACTGGGTATCCCTGCTGCTTATGCATTGAGCAGATTTTCCTTCAAGGGCAAGGCAGCGCTAAACGCTGTGTTCATTTCACCGGTATTGATCCCGGGAATCGTTATGGGCTTTGCGATGCTCAAGTACGTCATCATTGTGTATCATTTGCCGATTTACGCAGGTCTGTTGGTCGGACATACCGTTTTGATGCTTCCATTTATTATTCGGGTTGTGGCATCGAGCTTGTCCAACTTTGACTTCGCTATTGAAGAAGCGGCCCTCAGCCTGGGTGCCGGGCGCTTCGCAACGTTTTTCAAGGTGGTATTGCCAAACATTCGATCCGGCATTATCGCGGCTATTTTGATTGCTTTTCTGGAGTCGTTCAATAACGTAGACATCTCCGTATTCATGACTGGACCGGGGGTTAGTACGCTGCCGATCCAGATGCTGACGTATGTGGAAAACAACTTCGATCCTACAATCGCTGCTCTTTCGGTGTTGCTCATGATCATCACAGCAATACTCATGTTCATCATTGAACGTCTGATGGGGCTTTCCTACTTTACTAAACGATAACGGAGGCATCAAACCATGGCATTGCTCACGCTGGATAACGTATCGGTTGCCTATGACAATCAGTACATTTTGAAAAACTTCAATTTAAATATCGAAAAAGGCCAGCTTATTTCCCTGCTCGGACCAAGTGGTTGCGGGAAAACGACAACACTGCGCCTGATCGCTGGCTTTCTGGAAGCAAAGGACGGACGCTTCCTATTTGACGGCAAGGATTATACGCGCGTGCCCGTCAATAAACGGAACTTTGGATTTGTATTCCAAAGCTATGCACTGTTTCCGCATCTTTCTGTGTTTGACAACGTTGCGTTTGGTCTACGCCTGCGCAAGGTAGACGAGACAGAGGTAAAGAAGCGCGTACAGCATATCTTGGATGTCGTGAGCCTGGGCGGCTTCGAAAAGAGATTTCCAAAGGAGCTCTCCGGTGGACAAAGACAGCGTGTGGCGATTGCCCGTGCTTTGGTCATTCAGCCTGACCTCTTGTTGTTCGACGAGCCACTGAGTAATCTGGACGCCAACCTGCGAATCAACATGCGCGTGGAAATTCGCCGTATTCAGCAGGAGCTGGGCATTACGACGGTTTACGTATCCCACGATCAGGAGGAGTGCTTCTCTATCTCTGATCAAGTAGCCATCATGAACAAAGGCATCATTGAACAGCTCGATGATCCTGCAACAATTTTTAAATATCCGAAAACGGAATTCATCGCGCGCTTTATCGGCTTCACGAATTTCATCGACTTTGCTGAGCGGACAGAGCAAAACGGTGAGATCGGATTGCGTGTCGGTGATCATCACTTTGTTGCGGCCAAAAATCCGGGAACGGCGAATCCGGCAGGGAAAAAATGCGCGATGCGTCCAGACGATCTGCTGGTAACGACGGAAGAGGTTGTCGATCAAAACATGAACAAGCTCAAGGGCAGCGTAAAGGTCAGCACGTTCCTCGGACGCAGCTATCAATACGTAGTAGAAACCGAGCTTGGCGATTTCACCGTTAATCAGGAAATGGAGACCCCCTACAAGAGCGGCCAAAAGGTCAATCTGCTATTTCCAAAAGACAAAGTGGTACTGGTGGACTAAAGACAGGAGGGTTTTTCGTGAAAGTCGATTTGCTGATTCAAGACGTTCAGGTATACAACAGCTATTTTAAAAAGTTCATCAAGGGAAACGTAGCTGTGCTGGACGGAAGATTCCTATATATTGGAGAGCGTGATACGGAGACCTTTGAAGCGGGCGAGGTTCTCGCTGGTCGCGGTCGCTACATGATTCCCGGTCTAGTCGACATCCATCTGCACATCGAGAGCACGATGGTGACGCCAGAGACCTTTTCCTATGGTTTGATCCAAAATGGGGTGACGACCATTGTGCCGGAGCCCCACGAGATGGCGAATGTATTTGGCATCGAAGGGATCAAAGAGATGATTCGCGCCAGTCAGGATTGTGTTGTGGATATGAAATATGCGATCCCTAGCTCTGTGCCAGCGACCTCGATGGAAACAACTGGGGGTTCTGTGGAGATTGCTGATATGGACGAGCTTTTGCGTTCGGAAGAGATCGTCTGTCTGGGCGAGATCATGAACTATGTCGATATCATCAAGGACCCTGACTGTAAAACAAATCAAATCCTGGAGCATATTCGCAAAGAGTATCCAAAGCTTGTCATTGAGGGGCATGTTCCGAAGCTGCTCGATCTTGATTTGCATCGCGTAATTTATGCAGGCGTGGATTCTGACCATACCCATCAAACGCTGGAAGGGATGGAAGCGAGATTTGCTGCAGGCATGTTCCTGGAGATACAAGAGAAGTCGATGACCGAGGAAGTCATGAACTATTTGATCAACGAGGATGTTTCTGAGCATTTTTGCTTTGTGACAGATGACGTCATGACAGATTCTCTTTACCACCGCGGTCATCTCAACCATATCGTGAAAAAGGCGATCCAAATGGGTATGACGCCGGAGCGCGCCATCTATGCCGGAACATTTACACCTGCAAGACGGATGCAAATGACAGACCGCGGAGCGATTGCCCCGGGTAAAATTGCGGATTTCATGCTGGTATCCGAGCTGCGTGAGCTGACAATTGAGCAGGTGTACAAAAACGGGAAGAAAGCTTTTGATGCCAGCGAGGATTACAGCCAAGCGGTGAAGCCGAAGCAGTTCCCAGCGCATTTTTATCAAAGCATTCAGTTGTCGCCACTCACGGAAGCCGATTTCCAAGTAGCTGCTGATGCTCCTGACAATCGCTATCCTTGCCGTGTAATGCTGGTGCAGAACGGCTCCACATTCACCGAGGATCACCGAGGCATTGTCGAGGTGCGGGACGGACAGCTGTGCTGGGAAGAAAGCCCGTATGGACTCATTGCAGTCATCGAGCGCTATGGAAAAAACGGCAATCGCGGCTATGGACTGATCAGTGGAGATACAATCAAGCGCGGTGCAGTTGCAACCAGCTATTCGCATGACAACCACAATCTGCTCGTTGTTGGTCACAATCCACACGACATGATGATCGCAGCTAACGAGGTCATCCGTAACCAAGGCGGCTTCTACGTTGTCTGCGACGGAAAAGTAATCGCCAGCCTGCACTTGCCAGTAGGTGGTATTCTGACCGAGGAGCCGCTGGAAAAAACGGCAAAAGAAGTAGAACAACTGCGCAGAGCCATGGAATCCCTTGGTTACAATCACTACAATCCGATCATGTCGATCAGCACGCATTCGTTGCCGGTCAGCCCGGCATTGAAGCTGACGGATTTGGGTTTGATTGATGTGAATGAGGGGAAAGTCGTGCCGCTGCTTTTGATGTAGAAGCATAATGATGATAGAGCAAAACCCGGGAGCACATTTGCTGTTCCCGGGTTTTTTCATGATTCTATTTATGACAATAGCGACAGGAGGCGAGTCAAATCTGCCTCTGTTGCGAGAGACGCGGTCGTATCCACAAGCTGCTCGGCAAACGCAGGAGTGTCTATCAGCACAGTGGTAAGCTTTTGCTGCACGTCTGCTGCCGAGAGGGCATTTCCTGGTGCACCACGTGGGCGATCTACCCGCTCGCGATACACCTGTCCGTTTTTTGTAGTGATTTCCACAATTGTAAAGCGACCTTTTGGCACTGCTTCCGGGGCAGGAGCGATTTGGCTGTCGTAGGCGCGCCGAGTACGCGGCAAAAAGGCGAGAATGTCCTCCTGAATCGGTGCTGCTGTAAAGCTGTCCAAAGACAGTGATCGTCTGTGCAGGGCGAGGCTGACCACGTACTCGACGCTGAAGCGACCCTGTTCGCCTGTGCGCGGCTGCCTTTCGACGAGGGCTGCATCGCCTCCCGGAGGAAACACGATTCGGACTGATTCCACCTCTGCAGGAGCAATGGAGTGACGTTCCGCCAAGCGGACAGCTGCATCCGCCGCGTGATGGGCAGCAGAGCAAAACGGATAGATTTTAAACCATAGCCCTGGAGTAGCAATTCTCCAGGAAGCGCCCCAATCTTTGAGCAAAACAGATGTGGCCAGCGACAAGTCTCCGTAGACCGCCAAAAAGCCATATTCGCCATCCAATGCATGCAAGCTGCCTCCGAAGTCTGCTTCCGCGAGCTTGACTGCCAGCAAAGCGGACTGGGCAGCGAGTCCGGCATGCAGGGGCTTGGCTTCAGTGCCGAATTGCGTTCGAAGGCCGCTAGCCTGGGTGGCGGCAAAGCCGATCGCTTTTTGGAGTTGTTCGCTGGAAAAGCCTTTTGCATAGCCTGCCGCAACCGCTGCGGCGATGACCCCCAGAGTGGAGGTATTGTGCCAGCCCTTGATGTAATGAGCGTCCCCAATCGCACGTCCCAGCCGAGCCATGACCTCGACGCCTATGATATAGGCAGAGAGAAATCGCTGGCCGCTTAGCTGGTAGGTGGAGGCAACGGAAATTAGCGCGGGCAAAAGCACCGTACTGGGATGACCCCGGACATCGGAATGCACATCATCAAAATCAAGAGCGTGCCCGATGTAGCCGTTCAGCAAGGCGGCCTGAAGAAAGCTGGCCTTGCGCCGTTGCCCGATTACTGGCACTTCGGCAAGGCCGCCTTCTGCATCGACGAGTTTCCACAGCTTTACCGTCCCCAAATCCTCTCGTGCAGCAAAGCTGGCTGCCAAATAATCCAAGATTCCCAAACGGGCCGCTGCCATGGCCGCATCGTCATTTTCAGGATGAGAAGAAACGACGAGATTCGCCAGCTCCTCTGTCAGCCGTCTGTCTCGTGCTGCGTGCGTATTTGTATTGGTCACGATGTGCCACTCCCTTTCCCAGCTTAAGAGATAAAGGTGACCGGAGCGGTTATTTGCTGCAAAAACCGCTGCGTACGCTGGTTTTGCGGACGGTCAAAGATTTCCTCAGGCGTTCCTTGCTCGACGATTTTTCCATCAGCCATGAAAATGATTCGGTCTGCAACCTGGCGGGCGAAGGCCATCTCATGTGTGACGATCAGCATGGTTGTTCGTTTTTCGGCAATCGCCTTGATGACCTGCAGCACCTCTGCTACCAGCTCCGGATCGAGAGCGGAGGTTGGCTCATCGAGCAAAATAGCATGTGGGTCAACAGCGAGAGCGCGAGCGATGGCAACGCGCTGCTGCTGTCCCCCAGACAAGGTGATAGGGTAGCTGTCTGCCTTGTGAGCCAGACCGACCTGCTCTAGAAGTGCCAGGCCGATTTTGTCTGCCTCGCTCTGCTTCATCTTTTTTGTGATGATCAATGATTCCGTGACATTTTGCAATGCTGTCCTGTTTTTAAACAAGTTGTAGTTTTGAAAAACCATCGCGGTCTGCTGACGAAGTTGGTGTGCTTCCTTGCGCGAGTATTTCTGTGCGTCCAGTGCAGCTTGCCCGATTTCGATTCTTCCTGCGTCAGGGCTCTCCAACAGGTTGAGACAGCGCAGCAGCGTTGATTTTCCTGAGCCGGATGGGCCGATAATGGCCACGACCTCTCCTTGCTTCACTTCGATATTAATCCCGTCGAGTACGACCAGATCCTTAAACTGCTTGCGCAGATTCGTTACGTTAATCATGGCGATCCCTCGTTAGTTTTTATATGGCTTGCTCAGTCGTTTTTCCAGCCATTGCTGCAAAAGGCTGTAGACGATGGTCAATGCCCAGTACACAATTGCGACGGCAAGGTAAATTTCAAAAAACTTCAATGACGCAGACGCCATCATTTTCCCTTGGGCGAACAGCTCAGCGACCCCGAGTGTAAAGGCCAGCGAGGTTTCCTTCACAAGCCCAATAAACGTATTGCCCGAAGCAGGGATCGCGTTGCGTGTCGCTTGCGGGAGAATGATGCGGCGGTACGCCTGCGCTTTGGTCATACCGACAGCCAGACACGCCTCTAGCTGTCCATTGTCGACAGAGCCCAGTGCCGCGCGGAAAATCTCTGCCAAATAGGCCGAGTTTTTGATGCTCAGGCCGATAATGGCTGCCGTCAGGGCATTCAATGCGCTGAACGACGGGAACAACTGCGGCAAGCCGTAGTAGATCAAAAACAGCTGCACGAGCGTAGGCGTTGCCCGGAAAAAGGAAATGTACACATTGGCGAGCTGATGCAGTATAGGAACCCGGTTTTTTGTGATGAGAGCGAGCACCAGCCCAATGGCGATGGCAAATATCATCGCGACGACTGCCATCACCAAAGTAAGTGGCAAGTATTTGAGCAAGGTAGGAAAGACCTCAAGCATGTATTGCCCATCAAAATTCATCGCGTACACACCGCCTATTTCTGAATTGGCGCTGTAACATCAGCCTTGAAGTATTTTTCCGAAAGCTGCTTCAAGGTGCCATTGTCACGCAGCTCTGTCAGCACTTTGTCAAACTCCGCGCGCAGTTGATCGTGCTTTTCGTCTTTCTGGAACGGGAAGGCTACTTCCTCATAAGTGATCGGATCTCCGGCCAGCTTCAACGGCAGCCCTGTTTTTTCAATCTGGGCGAGCAGGACGCTCCGTCCATTGATGTAGGCATCAATGCGTCCGTAGGCGACGTCGTTGAGGGTCCCTTCCTGTGTCTCGTAGGTGCGGATGTTGATTTCATTGTTCGGGTCCTGCTTCTGCAGGTTTTTTGTATGGTTCGAGCCGAGTACCGCTCCGACTGTTTTTCCTTTCAAATCCTTGACGGAATGAATATCGTTGTTGTCATTTTTTACGATGATTTGTGTTCCGGCATAGGCGTAGGTTTGGGAAAAGTTGAATTTTTCCTTACGCTCATTGGTCATAGCGACCTGATTGGCGACCGTGTCGATCCGGCCTGTTTCCAGCTGACCCATTACGCCGCTGAACTCAGCCAGATGCCACTCAATTTTATAGCCGAGCTTCGCTGCGATTGCTTCCGCCACATCGACGTCAAAGCCCTGCAATTTTTCTCCTTCTTTGTAGGCGAATGGGTAGCTCTGTCCTGTTGCGCCTACGCGTAAAACCTTTTCTTCCGAAGCTCCCGAGGCAGCCTGATCGCCGCCATTGCCGCATGCAGTGAGGAGGAGTGAGAGACCAAGTGTAATAGCGAGTATTCCTTTGTGCTTTTTCATATGCGATTCTCCTAGTTGGTTAATTTGTTTTGTACTGATGTGTCGCATGAGCTACGGCAGTGGTGTTTGCAGCTCTTTGCGGAAATAAATCGTCGTATGGCCGCGGCCCAGATTGGCTTCACCGGCTCGCACATAGCCTCTGCGTTCATATATGGCTGACAGCCACGGATGCTCCTCGGCTGTACCGAGCGAAACGGCAGGAGCTTTCAACGTATCTCGGACGATGACCTCTTCTACCCACGTTAGCAAAGCGGAACCGATGCCTTTTTTGCTGATAGCGGGATCGACGGCAAACCACCAGATATGTGGAAGGCCGAATGGTCCAGGCTGAGGCCCCCAGGGCATGCGCAGTGAGACAGTTGCCTGAATCTGGCCGTCTTCCTCCAGGACATAACAGGCGTGGTTGTGAATGTTTTTCTGGACGAGTGCCAGATCGGCTGTGGCTGCGGCAAAATGGATGCCCAGCTCGCGTATGGGAGCATAAGCACGCAGCGTCAGCGCGAGCAGCTCCTCTGCATCGTCTGCTGTAGCCAGACGGAATGTTCTTGTCATGTTGTCTCCCTCGCACTTCTTGCTGCAATCAAGTTTAGAGGGTGCACTTTTCGGCACCCCCTAACAGATTGCAGGGTTTTATATGGATACATGTCCTTCGCTTTGCTGGCTCGAATAACGATTAGCGGGGCGTTGTAATCCCAGATGTTCGCGCAAGGTATTGCCCACGTATTCGGTGCGAAATAGCCCGCGTTCTTGGAGGAGCGGTACGACCTCGTCAACAAACACATCCAAGCCCTCAGGCAGTAGTGGAGGCATCAGATTGAAGCCGTCACAACCTTTTTGCAAAAACCATTCCTCCATTTTGTCAGCAAGCTGCGCTGGTGTGCCGACAAAGATGTGGTGACCACGTGAACCGGCGATGTACTGATATAGCTGGCGGATGGTCAGCTTTTCCCGCCGCGCCAGATTCAGCACGAGCTCAAAGCGGCTTTTCACGGCGTTGGTCTCGGGAATGTCGATATCTGGCAGCGGACCGTCAAGCGGATACGGCGTCAAATCGAAGCCGCCCAAATAGCTGGAGAGAATTTTCAGCCCGACAGAAGGCAGGATCAACTCCTGCAGCTCTTGAAATTTGGTCTGCGCAGCTTCCTCGGTGTGACCCAGGATAGGGAAAATTCCTGGCATGATGCTCACCTCATCCGAAGAGCGGCCGTAGGAGACGACCTTTGTCATTACGCTTTGGTAAAAAGCTTGCGCATCAGGAAGATTGTTTTGTGCCGTGAAAATGACCTCAGCTGTTCGGGCTGCCAGATGCTGGCCGGGCTCAGAGGAGCCTGCCTGAATGATCACGGGATGTCCCTGAGGGGGTCTTGCTACGTTTAACGGTCCGCGAACGGAGAAAAATTCGCCGCGATGCTGCAATTTATGCAGCTTTGCCGGATCGAAAAAAACACCTGATTCCTGATGGCGTATGAGAGCATCATCCTCCCAGGAATCCCAGAGTCCTTTCACGACCTCGACAAATTCCTCGGCGCGCTGATAGCGGAGGCTGTGCTCAGGATGCTTTTCCCCGCTGAAGTTCAAGGCTGTGGATTCGATGGAGGAAGTGACGACATTCCACGCTGCCCGGCCATTGCTGAGGTGATCGAGCGAAGCGAACTGGCGTGCGATATGAAAAGGCTCGCTATAAGTAGTGGAAGCAGTAGCAGCCAAGCCGATTTTTGATGTGACGGCGGCAAGAGCAGTCAACAGGGTAAACGGCTCAAAGCGTGCAAGAACGTTTGGATGGGAATCGGGACTAATGGATAGGCTGTCCGCGAGAAACAGCATATCCAGCTTTCCGCGTTCGGCTGTCTTGGCTAACTGCTGAAAATAGGCGAGATTCATGCTGCCATCTGTTTGCGCATGAGGGTGACGCCAGGATGCGACATGATGACCGGTCCCGGCGAGAAAAACGCCGATTTTCAAATGTTTGGGGGCCTGTGCCATGACCTTCTACGCTCCTTTTGTTGTTAAGTCGGAATTAAAGCTTATAATTCCAATTTAAATAGTCGGTTTTTATAGTTTAAAAATATACGCCTTTACTCACTTTGTTGTCAATATATATAAAAAATTTTAACAAGGATTTTTTTCAGGTGGCAGTTGGAAGAAAAAAACACTTTGATTGTCTTTATTCTGCAATATGCAATTTGCTATACTATGTTTTTGTGCTACAGTTCCTAAGAGAGTCATTTGGCAATTTTTTTCAAATCGTTTCACCGATATTCTTATGTAAATGAGGAAGAGCAATCATGCTAGAGACCTATTCATTAAAAGAAAAGTGGCGGCAGTTCCTGGTTGTCCTATTGCCGATCCTAATATCGCAGCTGGCGCTTTTCTCCATGACCTTTTTCGATACGATCATGTCCGGACACGCAAGCCCGACAGATTTGGCGGGTGTAGCGATTGGGGCTAGCCTATGGGTGCCTGTGCAGTCAGGACTGACAGGGATATTGATGGCGGTTATGCCGATGGTAGCCCAAATGCTGGGGGCAGGCTGCAGAGATCAGGTCCCTTTTACAATCATTCAGGCATTGTATGTAGCAATTGCGATTGCGATTGCCGTTATCATCTTTGGTGGCATGGCATTAAATCCGGTAATGAACATGATGCAGCTGGAACCGGATGTACGAGAGATTGCGATTGGCTTTCTGCACGCGATTGCAATCGGGATTATTCCACTGTTTCTCTACACGGTCATTCGCTGTTTTATCGATGCTTTGGGACAGACCCGGGTAACAATGATCATCACTCTGTTCTCCTTGCCGATTAATGTACTGCTTAACTACGCTTTGATTTTTGGGAATTTTGGCTTGCCTCGTCTCGGCGGGGTCGGAGCTGGCTACGCTTCAGCGATTACGTACTGGTGCATATTTTTAATCAGTCTGTTTGTAGTAAAGCGTGTGCATCCGTTTGCGGAATTCGGTGTGTTTACGAAGCTGTATCGCATCTCTTTGGCAGCCTGGAAAGAGCTGCTCAAGCTTGGACTGCCCATCGGCTTTTCTATCTTTTTCGAGGTCAGTATTTTTGCTGCGGTAACATTGTTTATGAGTGAGTACAGCACGATCACGATTGCAGCTCACCAGGCGGCGATGAACTTTGCCTCCTTCATCTACATGGTGCCGCTCAGTATTTCGATGGCATTGACGATTGTGGTAGGCTTCGAGGTCGGTGCCAAGCGCTTCCGTGATGCACGCCAATACAGCTACATGGGGATTGGAATTGCAGTCGTGCTAGCACTTTTGTTTGGTCTCGGATTGCTGCTCTTTAACAAGCAGGTGGCGGGATTCTATACGACAGATATCGAGGTTTTGGAGCTGGCCCAGCATTTCTTGATATACTCGATTTTGTTCCTGATCTCCGATGCCGTGGCAGCACCGATTCAAGGGGTACTGCGCGGCTATAAGGACGTTACCGTCACCTTTATCGTGGCACTCGTTTCCTACTGGGTTATTGGGCTGCCGCTGGGGTATCTGCTGGCGAAATTCACGTCTTTTGGCGCTTTCGGTTACTGGATTGGATTGATTACGGGCTTGGCGGCAGGTGCGATCTTCTTGTTTGGACGCTTGCTTTCCTTGCAAAAGCGAATGATCAAGGCTCATTCGCAAGGATAATACAAAGAGCCAAGGCTATGCGGGAAATCCCTTGTTAGAGGGGTTTTCCGCTTTTTGCATGAAGAGGGAATGCCGGGCTTACAATAAGCGAAGATACCGTTGCAGCGGAGAAGAAATGATCTTTTTGCCTCTATGTAAAAATTTCTCTCCTATTTTTCGAGGAGAGCGTATATACTTTCAATAAAGGTGATGGAAGAAAAGCTGACATTGGTTGGCGGAAGGGAGGAGAAATCATTGTCATATGTTTTTTTGATGAAGCTGGGGGTGGCTATGTTTCTCGGCCTGCTGATCGGTGTGGACAGACAGCTGAAGCATAAGCCGTTAGGTGTAAAGACAAGCATGGTTATCTCTGTAGCCAGCTGTCTAATCACGATTGTATCGATAGAATCGGTGAATCGCTTCTCCTTGCCCGGACATACCAATATGGACCCGTTGCGCCTGGCAGCACAAATCGTCAGCGGGGTCGGTTTCCTCGGAGCAGGTGTGATTTTGCGTCGAAGCAACGATGTGATCTCTGGCTTGACGACTGCTTCAATGGTTTGGGCGGCATCCGGGCTAGGCATTGCGGTAGGAGCGGGCTTTTATTTTGAAGCACTCACCGCTACAATCCTGATCATTTTAGCGATTAATCTGTTCCCGCTTATTTTGAGATGGGTTGGTCCACGTTCGTTGCGTCAACGCGATTTGTCGATCAAAATTGTGGTTCAGGGTGAGGGAAACCTTGATGATGTGTTCAAGCAGATTAAGCATCTCGATATGCAAGTGAAGCGGGTAAAGGTAAAAGACGTAGAAAGTGACCAACAAAAGCTGGAGATGATGATTACCGCCTCCGAGGATACGTATACGACGGAGATTTACAGCTTGTTAAAGGAAGTAGATCACGTCGTTTCTGTAGAAGTGGAAAGCAGATAAATGGCAGAAGGAAGAGACCGAGACGAGCCCTGGAAAAAGGCGTTTCGGTCTTTTTGCTTTGCGATTGAGTATACGTTACCTGCGACTCAAGATGTGCTAGCACTTTGAGGCATGTTGGCGCTTGATAATAGCAATGAAAATCATTATCATCGAGTTTGTAAGCAAGTAATTCCAAACGTTTTCCGTTCGACCAGAAATAAATGGACAAGATAAAGGAAGAATCGACGAAGTTTACAGTTAGATAATGGCTGTAGCTGGTTACATAAGAATAAGAGAGGCAGCTACACGACGAAAAAGGAGGAGCAGTCATGGAATTTCGCATAGAAAAGGACACCCTGGGGGAAATAAAGGTCCCGGCAGATAAATTGTGGGGTGCGCAAACACAGCGCAGCTTCCAAAACTTTGAGATCGGCGATGAAAAAATGCCGCTAATGGTCATTCGCATGTTTGCGATTTTGAAGAAAAGCGCGGCTCGTGCAAACCAAAAGCTGGGCAAGCTGGATAACGACAAGGCGGAGGCTATCGTAGCGGCGGCAGACGAAGTAATCGCTGGGAAGTGGGATGAACATTTCCCACTCGTAGTTTGGCAGACTGGCAGCGGGACGCAGTCGAACATGAACGTCAACGAAGTCATCTCCCACCGTGCGAACCAGCTGCTAGAGCAAAAGGGTAGCGCAGCTCGTATCCATGCCAATGATGATGTGAATAAATCGCAAAGCTCTAATGACACGTTCCCAACTGCTATGCACATGGCTGGACTTGTCGCCATCGAGGACCAGGTGCTGCCCGCTTTGCAGGTGCTTGCCCAAACCTTGAAGCAAAAGAGCGATGCGTACATGGACATTATCAAAATTGGACGCACGCACCTGCAAGATGCAACGCCGTTGACCCTCGGACAGGAAATCAGCGGCTGGGTTCGCATGCTTGAAAAAACGGAAAAGATGATCAAGGAAAGCAGCGAGTATCTGCGCGAGCTGGCGATTGGCGGAACTGCTGTTGGAACAGGAATCAATGCACATCCTCGCTTCGGAGAAATGGTCGCAGAAGAAATCAGCAACGAGACGAATACAAAATTCGTGACCGCACAAAACAAGTTCCATGCGTTGACTAGCCACGATGAGCTCGTTCATGTTCATGGGGCTTTGAAGGCGCTGGCAGCCGACTTGATGAAAATTGCCAATGACGTCAGATGGCTGGCGAGTGGCCCGCGCTGCGGAATTGGTGAGATCGTCATCCCAGCGAACGAGCCAGGCAGCTCGATTATGCCAGGAAAAGTAAACCCGACCCAAAGTGAAGCGATCACGATGGTTGCCTGCCAAGTCATGGGCAATGATGCAGCTATCGGCTTCGCGACGAGCCAAGGAAACTTTGAGCTAAATGTATTCAAGCCAGTCATCATCTACAACTTCCTGCAATCGGCAAGACTGCTTGCGGATGCGATGAAATCATTCAATGACCATTGCGCCATCGGAATCGAGCCAAACCTGTCTGTCATCAAAGAGAACCTGAACAACTCCCTCATGCTCGTGACGGCACTCAACCCGCACATCGGCTACGAAAATGCAGCAGCAGTAGCCAAGCTCGCTCACAAAGAGGGCATCACCCTCAAAGAAGCAGCAATCAAGAGCAACCTGCTCACCGAAGAACAATTCGATGAAGTAGTCCGCCCAGAACAAATGATCCATCCAAAAGAATAAGAAATAGCGGCAGACGTTCCGATCAAAGCCGCCACCCACAAACCGATGGTCTCCCAGCCATCGGTTTTGTCTATCCTGTAATCAAGAACAATCCCTTCATTCCTTAACTTCCTACAAAGGATGACCCGCACCTTTTTTTCTTTTCGTCCATCTAGAATTACCTACAAAAACAGCGCGGGTTTCTCACCAAAGCTGGCATCGAGGAAAAAGGAGAAATAAGCGGCAGATCTTTGGGGCAGTGTGGGCTACTTTGGACGCGGTTTCTCTTTTTCCATGCAGCCGTTCAGTAACGCCCCCAGCTAGTGACCCAAGAATCTGCAGCGTTTTCTCCTTTTTCCTCCCCACCACTGCAGCTGGACAACCACTCCCCCAAAGAGATGTTTTTGTTTCTCGCCCCCCCTCTTTACGTTTTCTTTAGTTTTTTTTGTTATAGTGGGTCTATCAACCAGCATGCTTTGGGGGTGAATGAGATGAGGATTCTGATTGTGGATGATGACAAAGAAATTGTGGACCTCTTGGCGATTTATTTGCTCAACGAAGGGTACGAAATCGAAAAAGCTTTTGACGGTGTGGAAGCTCTGGAGAGGCTCGCCCAAAAGTCGATTGACCTCGTCATACTCGACGTGATGATGCCTAACCTTGATGGCATCGAGGTAACCAAGCGGGTACGGAAAAACTCGCAGATCCCCATCCTGATGGCAAGTGCCAAAACGAATGACATGGATAAAATCATGGGGCTGATGACAGGTGCGGATGATTATGTAGCAAAGCCCTTTAACCCGCTGGAAGTAATCGCACGGGTCAAATCGCTTTTGCGCCGAGCAAATTACAGCCAGCAAAACAAACAGGAAGATGTGATCGAGGCAGGTCCACTCATCATCGACAAGCAGAGTCATGTCGTCCAAACCAAGGATGGCACTCCGATTAAATTGACTGCCCTTGAGTTTTCTGTCCTGTTTTTATTGGCGAGCCATCCCAACCGAGTATTCAGCTCTGAAGAGATTTTTGATCGCTGCTGGAAAATGGAAAATTACGTCTCCTATAAGACCGTGATGGTTCACATCAGCAATCTTCGAGAAAAGCTGGAGAAGGCGACCAGTGGGGAAAAGGTGATTCAAACGGTCTGGGGGGTAGGCTACAAAATTGAAGCTTAACATAAAGGATTTTCTGCGCATGTTGGTCGATCTGTTACTAGGTCTCCTGATTTTCTATGCAGTTTTCCAATTAGCTTCTTTCCTCGCTAATAACTATCTGTACAACATCCCGGAAATCAGGAACTACGTTTGGCTGATGCGGCGCAATTTTGGCACGGACTCCTTTAAAATACCGATTATTTTGCTTGCGGCAGGTTTGTTTATCGCGTGGATCATCGTGCGGATTCGCAAATATATGGAACAAAAGCAAATGGAGCAAATTATTTCCGAGCTTCATTACATTGCCAAAGGGAACTTTCATCACAAAATATCAATCAGACCAAACGGCAGCCTGGGAGATGTAGTGGATAGTATCCATGCCTTAGTCCAAAGCACGCTCGATGCGATGGAGGAAGAGCGCCGTCTGGAGCAGTCCAAGGATGAGCTGGTCACTAATGTTTCGCATGATCTGCGTACACCCTTGACCTCGATCATCGGATATTTGGGCTTGATTGAACAAAAGAAATACCGTGACGAAGAGCAAATCAAGCAATACACGCATATCGCCTATGAAAAAGCAAAGCAAATGAATGTGCTGGTCAATGACTTGTTTGAGTACACCAAAATGCGTAATCGCGGAGCCCATGTAAGCAAAATCAAATTCGACCTGGTCGAGCTGGTGGAGCAAGTTGCGGTAGGCTTTCGTGTAGCTGCACACGAGGCTGACTTAGTAATGCGCGTGGAAACGCCTGACCACAAAATCGAGATGGTCGGGGATACAGACAAGCTGGTACGCGTTCTGGAAAATCTCATTTCCAACGCCTTGAAATACGGACGCGACGGGACCGAAATCATTATTCGCGTCTTTCTTCATGAACAGGGAGTAGTCTTTTCCGTTGCTAACAACGGCAGACCGATTCCCGCTGAATCCTTGCCCAATCTGTTCGAGCGTTTTTATCGGGTAGAAGGGTCCCGATCACAGGAAACAGGGGGCTCGGGCTTGGGACTCGCCATCGCCAAAAGCATTATCGATCTGCACCAAGGCAGCATTACAGCCGACAGCACGAAAGAGTGGACGACCTTTACCGTGTGGCTTCCGATCAAAAACGCTTAGAGTTCATAAATCCTTTACTTTTTCTTTACCTTTCATTTTGATTTTTTTTATTCCAAAAGCCTATCCTTATCAGCATGAACGAAAGATGTGGTTCATGGAGGTAAGGAGGGGCTTTTTTTGAACAGAGGAACACTGCTGCTACTCTTGATGTTTGCCGTCATTGGATATGCCTTTTTTCATAACGAAATATCGGCATGGGCCGACTTGGAGAACGAACCGCAAGTAGAAATCACTGAAAATAATCACGTAGACCTCGATGCACGGGCAGCTATTCTGCTCGATAGTCGTACAGGTGAAGTGCTCTATACCAAAAATGCAGATACACTATATCCAGTAGCAAGCATGTCAAAAATGATGACGGAGTACTTGCTGCTCGAAGCAATCAAGGAGCAGAGAGCGGATTGGACAGATATGATTCCTATCTCCAAAAATGCCGCAACAACGGAGGGCTCCCGAGTAAATCTTGTTGAAGGGGAAAGGTATCCCCTCAAAGACCTGTATGAGGCGATGGCAGTCGGCTCGGCAAACAATGCAGCTGTGGCGATTGGAGAATACTTGGCGGGGAGTACATCTGCTTTTGCAGAGCAAATGAATCTAAAGGCAGTAGAACTAAACCTAAGGTCGTCCCAGTTTGTAAATGCTACGGGTCTTGCCTATGACTATGGGCAAAACGAGATGACAGCGAGAGACGTAGGTATGCTGGCGTATCGTCTCATCAATGATTTTCCCGACATCGTAAGGGTGACTTCAGAGCCAAATGTAAAATTGTCCTCTACCAAAGAACGTGTTTCGAATACCAACCTCATGCTGCATGCAAATGACGAGGCGATGCAGGTAGCCGGATTGGACGGACTAAAAACAGGCTTTACTGACGGAGCGGGTTATTGCTTCACAGGAACAGCTCAGCGAGGAAATAAACGTTTGATTTCTGTTGTAATGGGAACAAAAGATGAAGCGGCACGTTTTACAGAAACCAAAAAACTGTTGGAGATGGGGTTTAAGAATGACTAACGTGAGGAGCCATTCAACGTCAGCCGTGATGGTAGCCCTGCTGAAATATGCGGTGTTCGCACTTTATTTGTATCTCGTGATCAAAATTTTGCTTTTGAAATTTGGAAGTATGGAGCTGGAGCTAATCTACGGTCAATGGCAGCAAAGTGTGAGCAATCCGAGCTCCATCTGGGAAAGACTGCAATACCGCGGGAATTTGGTGCCCTTCCACGAGATAGAGCAATACCTCGTGGCTATTCGGGAAAGCGGCAGTGTCCACAGCTTGATCAATCTTTTGGGAAATGTGATCGCCTTTATGCCATTTGGCTTTATGGTACCTCTTCTTTTCTCCAAAAAGCTTCAATCACTTGGCAAGGTCGTCCTGCTTTCCTTTTTATTCAGCCTCGGCTTGGAAACGACCCAGCTCGTCACCAATTGCGGAATCTTTGACGTAGACGATATTTTACTAAACACAACCGGAGGCGCTCTTGGCTACGGCATGTACATGTCTTATCGGCTGATGTTCTGGTGGAAGTCAAGAAAATCAAGAAAATCAAGAAAATCAAGGACACTTATGAGTGAAGCGCACTAACTGAATGCTATTTATGATAAAAAGCACCCCATTGGTGCTTTTTTGTTTTGCCTCCCTACTCCCTGCAATTACTTCCAAAACGCCAGGAGTGAAAAGCAAAAGCTGGCCAAGGAAAAAGGAGAAAAAAGCTGGAGATCTTTGAAACACCAACCAAGGTGGAACGAAAAAAGAGAAACACGCCCTTAAGCGTCCACCTCTGAGATTCTTTCAGTGGGGCTACTTTTGGACGCGGTTTCTCTTTTTTCATTACGCCGGACAGTCTAGGCTCCAGCGAAGTGTTTCAAGAATCTCCAGCGTTTTCTCCTTTTTCCTCCTCCACTACACCCCGAACGACCCCTTGTTTTGTCCCAACACCTATGGTTACACTAGTAGAACCATTGAAAAAACATTTCGAAAGAGAAGGTGAATTCTCTTTGTTGAATAAAGCTGTAGAAGTCTTGCAAAGGTATTATGGCTACCCATCGTTTCGAGAGGGTCAAAAGAAGATCATTGAGAGTCTTTTGACGGGTCACGATACTGTGGGCATCATGCCGACCGGTGGCGGGAAATCCATCTGCTATCAGGTCCCGGCGATGCTATACGACGGCGTGACGATTGTCATTTCCCCACTCATTTCGTTGATGAAGGACCAGGTAGACGTCCTCATCAGCATGGGTATACCAGCTACACAAATTAACAGCTCACTCGATTATGGCGAGGTGCGCGATCGCTTGCGGATGGCAGCGCGCGGAGAGTACAAGCTTTTGTACATTGCCCCGGAACGGCTCGAATCAGAAGCCTTCCAAGCCTTGATTCAGGATGTTCCGATTTCCTTTGTAGCAGTTGATGAAGCACACTGCGTCTCTCAGTGGGGCCACGATTTCCGCCCGAGCTACCTGGAGATCGCACGCTTTTTACGCTCATTGCCGAAGCGCCCGATTGTCGCAGCTTTGACGGCGACTGCAACACCCGAGGTCACAGAAGATATTCGCAGACAGCTGGAGCTAGTGGATGAGCGTCTTTTCATCACTGGATTTGGCCGGGACAACCTGCTTTTGTCCGTGCGAAAAGGAGAGAACAGACGAGAGTTTATCCAGCAGTATTTGCGTGCGAATGCACAGCAGGCCGGAATCATTTATGCCGCTACGCGAAAAGACGTGGATGCGCTTCATGCTGATCTGCAAAAACGCGGATTTGAAGTGACCAAATATCATGCCGGGCTTACAGAAGAGGAGCGTGCGCATAACCAAGAGGCGTTTTTGTACGATGATGTGCGTACGATGATTGCGACCAATGCGTTCGGGATGGGAATCGACAAGTCCAACGTCCGTTATGTCATTCACTATAACATGCCGAAAAATTTGGAGGCGTACTATCAGGAAGCAGGGCGCGCAGGACGTGATGGGGAGCCAAGCGAATGCATCCTGCTGTTCCAGCCGCAGGATATTCAGACCCAGACGTTTTTCATTGAGCAAAATCAATTGCTGGAAGAACGCAAGGAGCACGAGTACAAAAAGCTGTACGCGATGATCGACTATTGCCGGACGCCGCGTTGTCTGCAGCAATACATTGTCCAATACTTCGGTGAAACGGATGCGCAAGCGTGTGGACAATGTGGAAACTGCACAGATGAAACAGAGCTCTCCGATATCACGCTGGAGGCGCAGAAGATTTTTTCCTGCGTCAAACGGATGAGAGAGCGTTTCGGTGCTGCCTTGGTCGCGCAGGTGCTCAAGGGCTCCAAAAACAAAAAGGTGACACAGTTCCGTTTTGACGAATTGCCGACGTACGGCTTGATGAAGGAATACAAGGAAAAAGAAATCGTCGACCTGATCCAGCTGTTGATCGCGGAAGGCTATCTGCAAGTAACGGAAAGCCAGTATCCGATTCTGAAGCTGGGAGAGCGGGCATTGCCTGTTCTCAAAGGCGAGGAGCGAGTCGTGCAAAAGATCGTGATTCGCCCGGTACAGCTGACTGAGGATGACGAGCTGTTTGAGAGATTGCGTACGCTGCGCAAAGAAATCTCACAGCGCGAGGGTCTGCCGCCGTATGTTATTTTCCACGATAGCACCTTAAAGGAAATGAGCAGCTTGTGCCCGACAGACAAGCAAGCGATGCTTCAGATCAAAGGAGTTGGGGAGTCCAAATTCGATAAATATGGTCAGCTCTTCCTGGAGTGTTTGCAAAGCTATGCTGCCGTAAAGCCGTGATGATTCCTCGTCACGGCTTTTTTTCAAACGAAAAGGGCTATATGTACCAATTTTCAATGGTGATCAGATAAATTGACTGGTATAGTTGAGTAATATTGGTAGAAAGAGAGGGTTGTTTCTAGCAAAAAGAGAAAGAAAAAAGCAACAAATCGTAAGGTACTGACAATGAGACAAGTAGAGGGGAAAACATGAAAAAACTACGAGGACGTATGGGGAAAACGCTGGCAAGCATCGCGTTATCAGCGTTGGTACTCGGTAGCGGCGTCATGGGGGCGCCAGCACCGACAAAAGCAGCAGAAGCACCAACCAAGATTACACTCTTGGGCACATCTGACATTCACGGACGCTTCATGCCGTGGGACTACGCTTTGGACGGTCCGAATCAAAGCGGAAGCTTGACGCAGCTGTTCACGATGATCAAAGAGATTCGCAAAGAGAACCCGAACACCGTGCTGGTGGATGCAGGAGACTCGATTCAAGACAACTCCGCTGAGCTGTTCAATGACCAGCCACAATCTCCGATGATGGTTGCGATGAACGAAATGGGCTACGATGCTTGGGCGTTTGGTAACCATGAGTTCAACTTTGGACTTGATACACTCGACAAAATCAGCAGTCAATATAAAGGGCCTGTACTCGCAGGTAACATCTATAAAGAAAACGGCGAGCGTTACTTCCCAGCCTATACGATTGTTGAACGCGCTGGCGTCAAAATCGGTCTGATCGGGATGAACACACCGATGATTACCGACTTTGAAAAAGGAACGGATCATCTGGATGGCCTCGTGATCAAAAATCCGGTAGAAGAAACCAAAAAAGCTGTAAAAGAGCTGCAAGGCAAAGTAGACGTCATGATCGGTGTTATGCACATGGGCATCGAAAATGAAAACGGAATTCCAGGCACAGGCGTAGCAGATATCGCAAACGCTGTACCAGAATTGACCGCAATTTTTGCTGGGCATATGCACAAGCTGGTGAAAAAAGAGGAGATCAACGGTGTACTGATCACCGAGCCGGACAAGTACGGTACCCATCTCTCCCGCATTGACCTGACATTTGAAAAGAAAAATGGCAAAGTCGTGCTGGCTAGCAAAGAAGCGACTGCTCTCCCTGTCAAAGGTGCAGATGGCACGCCAGCTGTATCCGATCCTGAGCTGGAAACCAAGCTGACGCCATTCCACGAGTTTGCACGTGCAGATGCCAACATCGTGGTAGCAGAGCTGAAGGGCATGAACCTGGTGCCGAAAAACGAGATTGAGGGAATTCCACAGGTCCAAATTCAGGAGACGCCTTTATCTGATTTCTTCCATGAAGTGATGCTTTACTATAGCAAGGCTGACGTCGTTGCTCATCAGATCGACAACGACAAGGCAAAGCTCGACGTAGGTCCGATCAAGAAAAAGGATATCGCCTACAACTATCAATATGCGGGCGGCGAAATCACTGTTTACAAAGTAACAGGAAAAGACCTGAAGGATTATATGGAATGGGCAGTAGGCTATTTCAACACGTCACGTCCTGGTGATGTGACCGTGAGCTTTGATAGCAAACGCCGTGCTTCCAAATACAGCACCAACGATTTCTTCGGCAACGTGAAATACGAAATTGATTTGTCCAAGCCATACGGCAGCCGTATCACCAACCTGCGCAAGCTTGATGGAACCTTGATCAAAGCAGAAGATACGCTGAAGCTCGGTATGAACGCATACCGTATGGAAGCCCTGCAAGCAAAAGGTGGCGCGCTGGAAGGACGCAAGTTTGAACAGCTGTGGTCCTCCAAAGACAATACTGCGTTTGGTGAAACAGCAGGTACAATCCGCAACCGTGCGATTGCTTACCTGAAAGAAGTGAAAAAAGGCGTATACGAACCGAAAGTACAGAACAACTGGAAAATTATTGGGGTAGATACGACAGCTCCAGAACGTAACGATGTAGTAGAGCTGATCAATGCAGGCATCCTGAGCGTGCCAAAAACAGAAGATGGCAAGTACACCAATATTGCATCGATCAATGTGAAAGATGCTATCACCAAAGAAGAAATTGCAGCCCTCTCCGAAAAAGCGAAGGTAGATGTAGCGAAATTCGCGAATGTAAAAACAAAAGGCGAATTCTACAAGCAGCTGAACCAAGCGAGAAAAGCTGCGGCAGCTGCAACACCTAAACCGTAAGCTTATCGCATCCTAAATACTATAGTGAACACAAAAAAGCCGTGACTCTCGCAGTCACGGCTTTTTTTCAACCGGTAATTCGCTTTCGATACTTCACCAAATACAAGAGGAACACCAGAAGCAGCAGACCTTGGCCGACAATCGCTCCCGAGATGGACACCCCTACATACACGATCAGGTAGTAGATGCCTGATCCAATAGCCATCAAGAGGTTTTCAATAAAGTTCTGAATCGCAATCGTCTTCCCTGAGCCAACCATTTTCTTGCCTTCCTCCTGCAAGACGGTATTCATCGGGATAATGAATACGCCTCCCATAAAACCAACCAGCAGCAGCAAGCAAATCGCGATGAATGTGACATGAATCCACGGGAACAGCACGATGATTAGAAACATTCCGAAACCAAAGGTTAGCGAGCGAGTAAAATGCGCCAGTGGAATCAGCTTGGGAGCCAGGAATGCCCCGGCGATAATCCCAATTGAGGTCGTAGCCAGGATGAGAGATACAGAAAAGCTCTGTGGGTTAATGTCCAGTGCGATCGGGATCCAGGCGAGCACAGCCACACGCAGGACAGCAGAGCTCATCCAGAAAGCCCCTGTACCAATCAGGGCAAAGCTTGTGTCAGGACGATTCAGCAGCTGCTGGAAGTCGATAAAAAAGCGTCGCGCCTCGGCACCATATCGAATCGACAGATTGCCTCTCATTCGTGGGATGAAGAAGGTCATAGCGAGCGAAAGCAAATAGATGATCAGGCAAATCGCAGATGAGAGCGCAGGAGATGTCCCAGAGGCGACAGCCCCTCCGATGCCGATCCCAGTCAGGATGGCAAAAATCGTATAGGCTTCAATCCGGGCATTGGCGTGAAACAGCTCATCTTCATTACGCGTGAGCTCTGGCAAAATCCCGTATTTGGCAGGGGAGTAAACAACGGCTCCGACTCCCACAGTAAAATAGCTGAGCATCAGCAGCAGGATGCTGGAGTGGTCAATGACGAACAACAGCAGGACACCGAGCGCTTTGATCAGGTTGCCAATCACCAGTACAAATGATTTTGGATGCTTGTCGGCAAAAGGACCGACCAAAGGAGCGAGAAAAATATAAGGAAGAAAGAATGAAATCGATACAAGTGCGAGCATGGCGGGAGAAAAACCGTTCTCCCGCAGCAAATTGGCGATCACAAACAAAATCATATTGTCGGCAAAGGCTGATAGAAACTGAGTGAAATATAGGGCTTGTAGTGGCTTAAGTTGTATCTTCACGTCATTTTCCTCCACTTTCAGCAAGTTGTTTCAGGGTGACGTAATCCGTTTTTCCGCTACCGAGGAGAGGCAGAGTCTTGATGACCTGCATCGTGCCTGGAATGAGCAGCGGTGAGTATTGCTTTTCGGTCAAGTATGCTCGCAGCTGGCTAAGTGCTACTGTCTCATCTGTCGTAAACAGGAGGACGCGCTCGCCTTTACGCGGATCGTTTACCGTGATCGCTGCAAAGCCGGAGTGTCCAAAGCATTGCATCGCCAGCTCCTCAATCAGGTTGAGCGAAACCATTTCCCCGCCGATTTTGGCAAAGCGCTTCAAGCGAGACTGGATGCTGATAAAGCCGTCCTTGTCAGTCGTAACGAGGTCTCCTGTGTGGTACCACTCTTCAGCAGGGATAAATCCTTTGCCGTGAATGAGGTAGCCCTTCATGACGTTCGGTCCTTTGACGAGCAGCTCGCCGCCCTCCTCGATGCCGCTTACTGCATCGAGCTTGTAGGACATGCCTGGCATCAGGCGTCCGACTGTTCCTGGCTTATTGGCGAGTGGAGTATTCAGTGACAGGATTGGAGCCGTTTCAGTAGCCCCGTAGCCTTCAAAAATCCGTACCCCGAACTTTTCCATCCACAGCTTGCGTACATCGTCCTTGAGCTTTTCGGCACCCGCGAAAACATAGCGTAAGGAGTAAAAATTGTAGGGATGCGCCATCCGACCGTAGCCCGCCATGAAGGTCGAGGTACCGAAAAGAATGGTTGCGTTTTGATCGTATACCAGCTCCGAAATCGCTTTGTAGTGCAGCGGGCTGGGGTAGAGATAGACAGGAACACCTTTTACGACTGGTAAAAGCGTACCCGCTGTCAGGCCGAAGCTGTGAAACATCGGCAGAGCGTTGAAAAACTTGTCGCGAGTCGTGATATCGATGACCGTAGTCACCTGCTGAATATTTGCGTACAGATTCGTATGTGTCAAAACGACACCCTTTGGCTTGCTTTCACTGCCTGATGTAAACAGAATCAGTTCGTTGTCGCTTGCAGGCGAAGCCTTTTGCTTGAGCAGGTAGCGAGTGAGTGCCGCGAGCTTGTCGAAGCCAGTAGCGGAGGCTTTCAAATCCTCCAAATAGATGATTTTCAGATGTGGTTCTAGACCAGCGATAATATGCTCCAGCTTTCCTTTTTCGATAAATACTCGTGATGTCAGAATCGTATCGATCTGGGCAGTCTCACAGCAATCCAGCAGGGAACGAATTCCGAGCGAGAAGTTGAGAATCGCTGGCGTTTTGCCGATGCGGAACAAGGATAATAACGTCACGAGATGACCGACTGAGTTAGGCAGAAATACGCCAACGACAGGCTTACCTAAAAGGCTGGACTGCAATTTGTTACCGAGTAGGTAGCTGCCAATCAAAAGCGTCCGGTAATTGATGGCGCTGGTCAAATCCTTGGCGATTTCGAGCTTTGCGCCGTTGAGACGGGCAGCCTCCAGTACTTCATCGAACAGATTGACGTTTTGCTTCATGCGGCTTTGGAACAGCTCGTTTTGCAAGGTTTGCAGAATCTGATCATTGGCTGTTGCCTTTTGAGCACGCATCGACAGGTTTGGATCGCGTTCCATTGTAAAAGGATTACCGATTGTCATGGTTACTTCGGGAAACCAGGAGAGGGTGAGCTTTCCTTTCATGTACGAAAAGATGGAGCGCTCCAAGCCTTGGATGGCTACCGGATACACGTTTACACCTGTTCGCAGTGCCAAATAACCGACGCCGCTGTAGATTTTCATCATGCTGCCAGTGGTGGTGATGCGTCCCTCTGGGAAAATCACCAGTGTCTCGCCGCTTCTGATGACACGCAGCATGTGGCGAATCGAATACGGGTTGAGCGGGTCAATCGCGATGTGCTTTCGGAAGCGGAGGAAAAAGGCAAACCGCTTGGCGATTGTCGTATTGACTACGAACGTAGCACCTTTTGGCAAGCAAAAGGACAAGAGAACAGCATCCATTAGCGAGACGTGATTGGGGATAATCAGCGATGGCTGCGTAAGATCGAGTTTGTGCAGACCGTTGATGCGAGGACGGAACCAAAGCATCAGAATCATTTTCAGGAAGGTATGAATGAGTACCATGTGTACCACACCTTTACAAAAGATAATGGCGTTGCTCTATAGCTCTCATTGTAAAGAGTGCAGGAAGTAAAAAAAGTACCAACATTCATTGGTACCTGGTAATAAGACCTAGAATAGCTTTTTTTGGCTGGCTTTTGCGGCTGCTTCCTTGCTTGTTTTGACGCCCATTTTTTTCAGGATGCGATTGATGTGGTTCTTGATGGTGCGCTTGGTGATGTGCAGTGATTGCTCAATCTGCGTCTGAGTTTGTCCTTGGTGGATGAGCTGCAAAATGTCCTTTTCAGCGGGGGACAGCAGCTTCTGGTCCTCTTCTTTTTTCATCCGTAAAAATTCGTTGCGCAGGGCAGCGGCAGCGGTAGGATGGATCGCGGAGACTCGGTTATGGGCAGCTCGAATCGCGTCTGGTATTTCCTTGAAGCTGGTTTTGCTGATGTAATTGACGGCTCCAGCAGAAAAAGACTCCACAATGACGTCCTCAGCAGTCAGCGACGTGAGCATGATGATTTTACAGTCGGCTTGGAGCTCCATAAAAGCAACAGCGGTTTCGATGCCGTCCAAATTGTTCTCCGTCAGATTGATATCCATGAGCACGACATCGGCGTTGCCTGGAGCAAAACGTTCGATAGCCTCTTCCTTCGTGCCAGCTTCACCGACTACGGAAATATCCGGCTGCTTATTGAGAAAATCGACGAGACCTTTTCGCCATACAGGGTCGTCTTCTACGAGAAAAACAGTAATCGAGGCCATAAGTGTAGCCACCTCTTTCATTCGTGATTTAGGTTTGTACTACACGCTTTTTCGGGAAGAACAAAAATACGGTAGTTCCTTTGCCGGGCTCACTGTAGATTTCCAGCTGTCCTTGATGCTTTTGCATGACATTGTAGCAATAAGATAGTCCTAATCCAAAGTTTTGCCCAGTTCTTTTGGTAGAAAAGAAAGGATCAAGTACATGTGGCAGATTCTCTTTAGATATACCTGTTCCTGTATCTGCAACAGCGATCACAAGGTGCTTGTTGGAGCGAAATAATTGCAAGCGCAGCGTCCCACCGTTTTTCATAGCCTCCAGAGCGTTCATGCACAAATTGGTGATGATCTCCCGCAGCTGTACAGAATCGCAGTGCAGCTGCAGCGTCTCGTCCAGCTCGTTTTCTACACTTACTCTGTTTTTATCTGTATAAGGGGCTAGTGTCGAGATGACCTGCCGAATCACCTGACTTGGTGAACAATTCGTCTCTCGCAGCTCAACTTCGCGCAGCTGTCCCTGAATACGATTCATCATGTCGAGCATGTGCTGGGATGATTGCAAAAGGACGCGTGCATCTTCTTTTAACGAAGGCTGATTCGTTTCCTCGGCAAAGGATTCGATGCGATCTGCGTACAAAGAGATTTTACCTGCTTCGTTTTTGATCGTGTGATTGATGATTTGCGCTCCGGATGTCAGCGCGCGCAGCGTACTATCGAGACGCTTTTTTTCCACGCGGAGTCGTACGCCGAGAAACCCGTATTTCAAACTAATGGCAACAATCAGAATGAACTGGATGGCGACGACGAGCATGTTGTAACGCCACGCTTCGTAATCATTTTGAATGCGCATGACGTAAATGAAAATAAACACGAAAAAAAGCGGAATAATAATCAAAACATTGGTAAAAAAGCTGTTTTTCTTAACAAGCGGGTCCTTTTCGCGTCGATATTGTACGATGAGCAGGGTGCACGAAACCAGAAAAAAGGGTATGACCCAGGCGACCATGATCCAGTAGTTAAAAGAAAGAACGGGATAGATCGGTGTGATCACAAGCATCAAAAGTGGAAACAGCAAGGTCGAATACTGTATGATTTGTTTCACCCTGCGCGACAACCACTCCGACGAATGAACCGCAAACATCAAAAAGGTATAAGGCAGTCCCGTTTGGCAAAAAAATGATGCACTGTAGCTCAGAAACAGTAAAAACTGGTCAGAGCCTGGGTACAGGGCAAGGGTGTCTTTCCACAAAGGAATGAGAGTCTCATCAATGACTCCAGAGAGAAAGCCGCCACCTCCCACAAAGGCAGTTGCACATGCCCAGCGGATCGAGGTTCGTTTGGGATCAGTAAACAAGACCAAAAGACCCAGTGCCCATATGGTAAACAGTGTAAAGACCATCATGGCTGTACATTCTCCTGTCAGGCATTATAGATCTATTATACCGTACAGATGCACTTGGAAACGGATATTTCATCATCTACCAAGGAAAAACGTTAATTCTTTACAAAACAGAAGCAATGAATGGAAATGCAAAAACCCAGTGTCTGTAGTGTATATTCTGAATAGTCATATCTATTCTCCTCGACAAAAATCACCTATGATTGTATTCGGGTATGTAGAAATATTTGGTTTTTCATTGCGTTTGATTTGCGACAGGTGTAAAGGAGAAGCGAGTGAATGAAGGGATTCATGAGGAAGCATTTGATTGTTCGGATTTTATGTGTGATTATTGCCGTTTTGATGTTGATCGCTGTCGGTAACATCGCAACACAAGTGATTCAGACGCGGTCAGCTGTCGAGGACGGAATCAACAGCTACAATATGCGTATTGCCGAAAGCTATGCAGCAGGAATGCAGACAGATCGGTACGCTCAATTTTTAAAAGAACCACAGGAAACAGAGCTATACTGGTCGCTGCGAAAAGAGCTCGACGTTTTCCGCACACAAATTGGAGCTCGCTATGTGTATTTCGTGCGGTTTGATGATAAACAAGAGCCGAGAATTATGATTGATGGACGCCCGCCGAAGGACCCTGACGCTTCTCCCGTTGATGAAGTGACGGACATGCCCCCTGCTGCCGTGCAATCCGTGATGGCTGGACACAAGGCAAGCTCTCCTATTATAGAAAATCCAGAGTATGGAACCTATTTGTCGGCGTATGTCCCTGTAAAGGATGCGAGCGGCGCAGTCATGGGCGCACTTGGAATCGATACGGATGCTGCTGTATTTGAGCAGCTTGCAGCCAACGTTATCAAGAAGAGCCTCCCTTTTTACGCTATGCTGCTCGTGATCACGTTAGTGGCGATTGGCGCCATTATTTGGTTCGTCCAGCGTGCGTTGCGTCCGTTGCATACGGTGAGAGCTAGTGCAGAGAGGCTGGCTGAGGGTGATTTGGCAGAGGCAGGAGTTATTTTGCGTGCACATCCGGTTCGCTCACAGGATGAGATTGGTACCGTGTACAAGGCGATGCTGTCTATGTCCGAGAATTTGCATACGCGTGTACGTGGATTGGTAGTAAATATGGACAAGACCTCTGACCAGCTGGTTGTCTCCTCAAAAGAGTTCGCCACAAATGCAAACAATATGCTGATGATGGGGCAAACCATTAATGATACGGTAAAAGTCATTTACGAGGGCGCCAATTCTCAAAAGAAGAGTGCAGATGATAGCGTGGCTGCGATGGAAGAAATCGCGCAAGGCATATCGCGAATTGCAGGTTCTTCGGCTACTGTATCAGATGCTGCAGTTCAGGCCGTTGACATCGCCCAATCAGGCGATGCTGCGATGAAGCGAATGAATAAACAAATGCGTGATATATCCTCCTCTGCGGCGAATACCTTGAGCATGGCGAAGCAGCTGAGAGCGTATTCAGATGAAATTGAAAATGTACTTGCATCTATTCGGAACTTTACGGAGCAGACCAAAATTCTCGCACTGAATGCTTCGATTGAAGCCGCCAGAGCAGGTGAGCATGGTCTCGGCTTTACGGTTGTCGCCAAGGAAGTAAGCAAGCTGGCGGACGCCTCGGCATCCTCTGTGCTACAGATTACGGCTTTGCTCGAGAGCATAGGGACGGAATCGGGGAAAATCAGCGGGGAGATGGAGGTCGTTACTGAAGAGATCCAGGAAGGTGTTGAGCTGTCCCAGGAGGCAGAGCAATCGTTCCTGCATGCTGTAAAGGCGTTTCGTCTCGTGAGTGAGCAGATCATGGAGGTTTCCGCTACGACTGAGCAGCTGTCAGCAGGCTCTGAGGAGGTCGTCGCACAGTTCGGTAGTATCGCGCAGGTAGCAAGTGGAGTTACCGAGCAGACAGAGCAAATACGGACCATGACAAGTAAACAGCTGGAAATGATGAAGCAGGTCCACGAGGCCTCAGCTGTTTTGAGTGCCAATACGATAGATATGCGGAAGGCAATTCAGCAGGTAAACGTTTAGGGTGCCAAAGCCAGTCTCTTTATAAAAGAGTACTGGCTTTTTTTCGTGATTGCCTATGAATCATCGTCATATTATTCATTAGGAAGGTTTTTCCAAATGTCTGTTGAATTGAAAACGAACTAACAAATCACGCGGCAATCTTCTATCTAATCAATGGCAGGTGATAGGATGAAGCGTTTGGAACTTGTTTTTCAAAAATTGGTGGAGATTGGTTCCGGTAAAAAAGTAAGTGCGGGAGAGCTGGCGGAAATGCTGGACCTCAGTCGTGCGAATGTCAGTAGCGATCTGAATCGTCTATGGAAGGATGGCAAAGTCGAAAAAACTGAAGGGCGGCCAACGCTTTTTTTCGCAAAGGAAGCCACAAACTCCTTGTTGCTTGAGCAGACGAGTCTGGACAGGCTGGCGAAAACAAACAAAAGCCTGTTAACACCGGTCGAGCAGGCAAAAGCAGCAGTATTGTATCCTCCCCGAGGGATGCACTGCCTGATTCTAGGGGAGACGGGGGTGGGAAAGTCGGGGTTTGCCGTTCTTATCCATGAATTCGCTGTTGATATTGGACGCTTGGACAAGAATGCGCCATTCGTTGTGTTTAATTGCGCCGACTATGCGAATAATCCGCAGCTTTTGATCAGTCAGCTGTTTGGCGTGAAAAAAGGAGCTTATACCGGAGCGGAAAATGATCGAAAAGGGCTCGTGGAAAAGGCGGATGGCGGTATTCTGTTTCTTGATGAGGTGCACCGGCTGCCTGCAGAGGGACAGGAGATTTTTTTCACCTTTATGGACAAGGGGACCTTTCGACGGGTTGGGGAGACAGAAATAGAGAGAACGGCTCAGGTGCAGATCATTTCGGCGACGACAGAAAATCCTGAGTCCAGCCTGCTCAAAACATTTATTAGACGGATTCCGATGATTATCAGGCTTCCCTCCCTCAGGGAATGGCGCATCGAAGAGAGATTCGGACTCGTCATAAAGCTGTTTCGGGAAGAAGCGTTTCGCTTGGGCAGGGAAATTACGATTTCTGCGAGTGCCATTCAAGCGTTTTTGTCCTACCATTGCCCCAATAACATCGGGCAGCTAAAAACAGATATTCAGCTTACGTGTGCCAGTGCGTATGCAGAGTTCATTTCCATGAAGAAAAAACAGCTTCATGTAACCGTCCAGGATATGCCCCATCATGTGAAGCAGGGACTGCTGTTGGCAAAAGAACAAAAGTCTGCTTTGGACGAATTGATTGGAACGAACAACGAGTGCTTTGTTGTCCTGCCTACCGAGGATAGCTTGATGGTGGGAAGAGAGCCAGAGGTAACGTCAAATAGCGTCTACGAAAAAATCGAGCAAAAAATATACGAATTGCAAAATCAGGGAGTCAGCGAAGAGGAACTGGAGTTTGATATCGAAAATTACTTTACTCCGTTTATCAAAGGCGTACATCAACGGATTAACAAGGATGATATGGCGCGAATTATCGATCCGATTATCATTCACCTGGTAGAAGAAATCGTGGAGTATGCGGAAGCAAAATTGGGGAAGATTTTGAGCCAAAAAGTGATCTTTGGCTTGGCTCTGCACATACAAACCTCCAAGGAGAGGCTGGCACAGGGGAAACAGATCGTAAATCCACATATCAACGGCGTACGGCTCAAATACAAAAAGGAGTTTGCAGTAGCGCTCGAATGCGTTCGTATGATCGAGGAAGCGATCCTCATGGATTTACCGATTGCGGAAGCGGGTTACCTCACCATGTTTTTTGTACTCGATGACGAGAGTATGCAGGAGGAACGGGAAACGATTGGCGTCCTGGTCATTACTCACGGTAGTGGCGGGGCGACAGCGATGGTCGATGTGACGAACAGGCTTTTGGTCACAGATTATGCCAAAGCGATTGATTTGCCGCTGGAAGTTGATTCGATGATAGTGCTGGAGCAAGCGATCAAGGTCGCGCGTCAGATCAGTGGAACGGCTGGCCTGCTTCTGCTCGTTGATATGGGCTCGCTGCTTGGCTTTGGCGAAATGATCGCAAAAGAGCTCGGCATCCCGGTCAGAGTCATTCCTATGGTCAGTACGCCACACGTGATTGAGGCGACTCGCAAAGCGATGCTGGGGGCGTCTTTGGAGGATGTGTATCGCGATGTGGCGAGTTTGACGCTTTTTCAGCAGCAGCGAGAAGAGCCGCCAAAGGAAAGCGCATGTGCCGAGACACCCAAAATGGTCATCGTTGCTGCTTGCCTGACAGGAGAAGGAAGTGCACTCTTTTTGAAAAAGCTGCTTGAATCACGTCTGCGCTATGATGAACAGCTGCTAGAGTTTATTCCCTTGCAGCTCATTGACAAGGCCCAGGCCCGCAAGCAGTTGAAAAACATGAAGGCAGAGCGGGAAGTGCTTTGTGTGGTGAGCAATTACGTGCTGGACAAGGACCTGCGCTGTTACGGCATGGACGACGTTTTGAACGGGGAAGCCTTGCATGACATTCAGCAGACAATCGATCTGGAAGAGGCTTATGTGAAGATGGAGGAGACGCTGAAGGAGCACCTGAGTCAGGTGGAGGGAAAAGAGGTTTTGCGCGATGTCAGGATGTGTGTGAGTCGCATGGAGGAGCGCTTGCATACAACGCTCATATTTGATACAAGAATTGGCACGTATCTTCACATGTGCTGCCTCGTAGATCGTTTGCGGGCACATACACATGCCGTTGTGTATCAGGAAAAGGAGCCTTTTCTTGCCGAAAACCGCCTGCTTTACAGCTTGATCCGCCATGAGCTTCATCCTCTGCAAGAGAAGTATGCAATTTCCATCACAGACGATGATGTTTGCTTTATCATGAATTTCTTCCTACACAATAAAACACTAGCGTAAATAGTGTTTTGTTTTTTGAAAAAGTGGAAGTGATTGCGATACACTAGCGGATTGTCAGCGAAACACTAAAACAGAGCTTTTGTACACCAAATTGGAAAAACGCGGTGCTACGCACTTCCTTATGAAAGCGCATACAAAAAGGGTGTTTTGGCACGTCGCTTGCTATATCTATATGGCATCAAGCGTGTGAAAGGGGGGGAGATGGATTGAATATTTTGCTTTGCTGCGCTGCAGGGATGTCCACTAGTCTGCTGGTCCAAAAGATGGAGCAGGCTGCAAAAGAAAAAGGAATTGCCGCACGGATCTGGGCCGTTTCCGCAGATGAAGTAAAGAAGAACATTGAACAGGCTGATGTGCTGCTAATAGGTCCCCAGGTTCGTTACAAGCTAGCGGAAATGAAAAAGGAAGGGGATGCGAGAGGGATTCCCGTCGATGTAATTAGTACGATTGATTACGGAACGCTGAATGGAAAAAATGTACTGGAATTTGCGCTGCGGTTGAAAAAGTAGAGGAGGGTATGTATGGGGGGATTTATTTCATTCCTGGAAAACCGCGTCATGCCAGTAGCCGGGCGGATAGCTGAACAGAAGCACTTGCAGGCTATTCGTGACGGGATCATTTTAACCATGCCTTTGTTAATTATCGGTTCTCTGTTTCTCATCATTGGCTTCATACCCATACCTGGTTATAGCGAATTCATGAGCGGGATTTTCGGTGATCAATGGTTAACCAAGCTATTGTACCCAGTGAATGCTACCTTTGACATCATGGCGTTAATTGTCAGCTTTGGCGTCGCCTACAGGCTCGCAGAAAAATACAGGGTAGACCCGTTATCAGCAGGCGCTATTTCCGTTGCATCCTTCCTGCTGGCAACTCCCTATAAAACGCTGTTTACCCCCGAAGGTGCCAGCACAGCAGTGGAGGTAGGCGGTGTGATTCCAGTCACGCTGATGGGCAGCCAAGGCCTCTTTGTCGCGATGCTGCTGGCTGTATTGTCGACAGAGATATACCGCAAAATCATCCAGAAGAAGATTGTGATCACCATGCCAGATGGTGTTCCCCCCGCTGTTTCCCGCTCGTTTGTTGCTTTGATCCCTGCATCTATCGTGCTATTAGTTGTTTGGCTTCTCCGCATTGTGATTGAAAACACCACCTTTGAAAGCATCCACAATATTGTTGCAGATTTGCTTGTTGGACCACTAAATGCTCTTGGCAGCAGTATGATTGGCGCGATTGTTTGCGTGCTGCTGGTTCAATTGCTCTGGTCGCTGGGTCTCCACGGAGCAGCTATTGTTGGCGGCATCATGAGTCCGATCTGGCTAACCTTGATGGACCAAAACAGGGCTGCGTTCCAGGCTAATCCGAATGCGGAGCTGCCAAACGTTGTCACCACACAGTTTTTTGACCTGTGGATTTATGCAGGAGGTTCAGGCGCTACACTTGCTCTCGTCATCTTGATGCTGCTGCGGGCGCGCAGTGAGCAAATGAAAAACATCAGCAGACTCTCGATTGGCCCTGGTTTGTTTAATATCAACGAGCCAGTGACGTTTGGTATGCCGATTGTCATGAACCCGATTTTGATCATTCCGTTTGTTTTGGCGCCAGTTGTGCTGGTCATCATCAGTTATTTGGCGATGTCATTTGGATGGGTAGCAAAGCCGAGCGGGGTCGCGGTTCCTTGGACCACCCCGTTAATTATTAGTGGTTATTTGGCGACGGGTGGGAAAATTTCAGGAAGTATCCTTCAGCTCGTAAACCTAATCGTGTCCCTGTTGATCTACTATCCGTTCTTCCGTATATGGGACAAACAAAAGCTGAGCGAGGAGCAATCCAGCTCTTCAGCAGTAGGCACAGATAAAGCAGTGCCGATGTAAAAATGGGTAGGAGATGGGGCTCTTTATGAAACTGATTGTCAATGCTGACGATTTTGGCTATTCCAAGGGGGTGAACCTCGGGATTATCGAAGCACACCGGGAAGGAATCGTCACGTCTGCAACCATGATGGTCAATATGCCCGGATTCACTCATGCTGCCGGGCTGGCAAAAGAGAATCCCGGGCTTGGAGTAGGGATTCATCTGGTGCTTGACTGCGGCTCGCCAGTGAGTCAGGATGTGCCAGCATTAATCGATGAACAGGGGCGTTTTCGGCGGGGGCAGGACCATTTATCTGCGGCAAATGCCGATCAGCTCCGGCGTGAATTGAAGGCACAGATCGAGACTTTTCTGGCAAGCGGGCTCAAGCTTACCCATATCGACAGTCATCATCACGTTCACGCGCATGAAGCAGTTTTGCCCATCGTGCTCCAACTGGCAGAGGAGTACGATCTGCCTGTCCGAAACCCGTGGACGCTGACTCCACGCGAACAGGTGAATTGGCCGCAAATCAAGACGACTGAGGGCTTTATGCATCGTTTTTATGGTGATGATTTGAGTGTAGATACGTTGATAAGCATTTTCGAGGATATTGATAAAGCAGGCTTTTCGACCGTGGAAATGATGACCCATCCGGCATTTCTCGATCAGGAAGTGCTGACGGGCAGCTCTTATAATCATCAGCGTGCCAGAGAGCTGCAAATTTTGACTTCGCCGCAAATAAAGGAATATGTACAGAAACAGAAGATACAGCTGGTGAATTTCAACCAACTCGGATAGGTGGAGATCTATTTGGACCAGACAGACGTGATTTTTCAATTGATTTTGCATGGAGGCAATGCCAGAAGTCTAGCGATGGAGGCAATCGCCAAGGCGAAAAACAAGGACCTGGAAGGGGCACAAGACTCTTTAAACCGTGCAGGGGAGGAACTGAGCCTCGCCCACCAAAACCAGACTGCTTTAATCCAAAAGGAAGTATCCGGTGAGAAGACAGAGGTCAGCATGCTGTTGATCCATGCGCAGGATCATTTGATGAATGCCATGACTATTAAGGATTTGGCCACAGAATTCGTAGAGCTGTATGGTCATATCCATACAGGCAAGGAGGCTGGAGTGTGAGCGGAATCAAAATCGTTACGATCGGTGGAGGGTCTAGCTATACGCCGGAGCTGGTAGAGGGCTTTATCAAGCGCTACGACGAGCTCCCTGTACGGGAGCTGTGGCTGGTCGACATTCCTGAAGGTGAGAAAAAGCTGCAAATTGTAGGTGCCTTGGCCAAGCGAATGGTGGAAAAAGCAGGTGTGCCCATGGAGGTCCATCTGACGCTCGATCGACGGAAAGCACTGGAGGGTGCTGATTTTGTCACGACACAGATGCGTGTGGGCTTGCTCGATGCTAGGATCAAGGATGAGACGATTCCTCTGAAATATGACGTGATTGGTCAAGAAACGAATGGTCCAGGCGGTTTATTCAAAGGGCTTCGCACCATTCCCGTGATCCTGGACATTTGCCGCGATATGGAGGAGCTATGCCCGGATGCGTGGCTCATCAATTTTACCAATCCGGCAGGCATGGTTACTGAGGCGGTATTGCGCTACACGAGCAGGAAAAAAGTAATTGGACTGTGCAATGTTCCGATCGGCATGCAAATGGGTGTGGCAACGATATTAGGTGTCGAGCAATCACGTGTCCATATTGATTTTGCGGGATTGAATCACATGGTATTTGGCCTTGCTGTTTATGTCGATGGGGAGAATGTGATCTCCCAGGTGATCGACAAGCTGACAGGTGAGCAGTCAGGAATTACGATGCAAAACATCCTCGATCTGGGATGGGACCCCGATTTTATCAAGGCGCTAGGCCTTCTGCCGTGCCCTTATCACCGGTACTATTACCAGACCAGTGCGATGCTGGCGCATGAGCAGGAAGAGGCCAAGAAGCATGGAACGCGCGCCGAAGTGGTGAAGCAGGTTGAGGCGGAGCTGTTCAAGCTTTACGAGGACCCGGATTTGAACATCAAGCCGCCACAGCTGGAGAAGCGCGGGGGAGCGTACTATAGTGAGGCTGCCTGCAATTTGATTTACTCCATTTACAACGACAAGCGTGATATTCAGCCAGTAAATGTGCGAAACAACGGGGCTATTGCAAGCATTCCGGACGATTCGGCGGTCGAAGTCAATTGCGTCATCACGCGAGAAGGCCCGATTCCGCTGTCCGTTGGTGATTTGCCAGTATCGGTACGTGGGCTTGTCCAGCAGATCAAATCATTCGAGCGTGTAGCGGCAGAAGCAGCCGTGACCGGGGATTATCATCAGGCGCTGCTGGCGATGAATATCAATCCGTTGGTGCACTCTGATGTGGTTGCCAAAAAGATTCTCGATGAAATGCTAGAGGCCCATAAAGACTACTTGCCGCAGTTTTTCAAGCCCGTATCATGAGCTATAAACTGCTGGCACTCGATGTGGACGGGACGATTTTGATGTCTAACCACACGCTGTCCAAGGTGACGCTGCAAGCGATCACAGAGCTTACCAGCAAAGGAGTATATGTAACGCTGGCGACAGGAAGGGCCTATCCTTCTGCAAAAACGCTAGCCAAACAGTTTCATATTCGTGTACCACTCGTCTCTCATGACGGCGCGTATGTGGCTGATCCACTTACGGACCAGGTTTTGTTCGTAAAGCGTATCCCTTCTGAGACAGCGGCCCGGATTTCAGAAATACTCGTGGAGTATGGATTGGATGTTATGCTGCTGCATGAGTCGTACGCGGTTACCAATAAAAGCTGGAAGTGGAGAGATCTGTTTCCGTTATTGAACCCCTCTGCGCTGCGTCAGCTGTGGAAGAATCTATATCCACTCAAGATCATGGCGTCCTGCCAGGTCGTTGACTACGTACGTGAAAATGATGTGAGTATTCCCAAGATTTTTGTAATGGGAGAGCCAGAGCGTTTAGCTGCCGCCCGAAGGGATATCGCGAGGGTAGATTTAAAAGGAATCAGAGTCACTGCGTCCGGGAATCACAATCTGGAGATTTTACCGGATGGTGTCTCCAAGGCAACAGGACTTGCTGTACTCAGTAAAAGGCTGGACATTGCTCCCGAACAAATCGTGGCGGTAGGCGACAACTACAACGATGTGGAGATGCTGCAATTTGCCGGAATGGGAGTGGCTATGGGCAATGCGCCTGAGGAAGTCAAAAAGCTTGCGCGTCAAGTAACCGATACGAATGACCAGCATGGTGTTGCTGCCGTCATCCGAAAGTTCTTTCTAACAGGATGAAAACGGGAAGGGAGGAGTGTAATGATTCGTTTTACCGTGGAAGTAACCGTTAGCGGCGGTCTCCATGCCCGTCCTGCTTCAGTTCTGGTCAACCTGCTTAATGGGTACCGCTCTACAGTCAAAATGATCTATAACAACAAGCAGGCCAACGGCAAAAGCATCCTCAGCGTCATGGCACTGGGCGCAAAGACCGGAGATGAAATCACGTTTGAGATAGAAGGAGAAGACGAGCAGCAAGCGGTCTCGGACGTGCAAGCATTGTTTGAACGAAATTTCGCGATCTAGCCGTCGATACAAAGCAAAAAGCCGATGTCCTGGTGAAGGGGCATCGGCTTTATTACGTAGGGGGCAATTCAATCATTTCTTAGTCTTTCTGTATAGCATCCTAGCTTTACCCAAAAAATCTTTATCTTTTTATACCAGCGAGAAAGGAATAAAGCTGGTGAGAGGAAACAGGAGAAATAAGCGAAGGTCTTTGGGACATTCACCGAGGTGGAATGTCAAAAGCGAAACATGCTCTTAAGCGTCCACCTTTGAGAGGCATCTGTGAACGGACTACTTTTGGACGCGGTTTCGCTTTTGACATGGAACCGGTCAGTCATACATCCTAGCTAATGGCCCAAGTACCTGGAGCGTTTTCTCCTGTTTCCTCTCCTCCACTAACCCCCCGCCCGAGCCCACTTGCGAAACACAACCGTCACCTTGAAGTAATCCCCATCAATCTCGATGGACAGCTTCCCGCCTTGCAGCTCGACGATGCTCTTTGCAATGGCCAGCCCCAGACCGGAGCCTTCTGTATTCCGCGATTGATCCGCTCGCTTGAAGCGTTCAAACAGCTCTTCTGCATCAAAGTCAATTTCATAGGCAGAGACGTTTTTGATCGTGAGAATAACCTCATGGTCACGCTCAAACAAATCAATCAAAACACGCGTTTTGGGCATCGAATATTTTAATGCGTTGCCGATCAGGTTTTCAAAGACACGCCATGTTTTTTTGCCGTCGAGCGGAGCGTAGATTTTGGACTGCTCCGTATTGACGCGGAAGGTGAGCGGCGATTGCTCAATCTTGTCGCTGAATTCAGCAATCGCCTGATTAAGCAAGGCTGCAACGTTTACTTCTTCGATGTTCAGCTCAACCGAGCCGCTTGCCATTTTCGCAGCATCAAACAGATCGTCAATTAGAATGCGCAGTCGGTCTGTTTTCCGCTCCAATACTTCTACATAGCTCTTTACTTCTTCTGGGGACAGATTATCTCGCTTGAGCAAGTCCACATAGTTGACGATAGAAGTAAGTGGCGTTTTTAAGTCATGCGAAACGTTGGTGATCAGCTCTGATTTGAGCCTTTCGCTTTTCACCTGCTCCTCCATCGCGTGCTTCATACCCTGACGTATGTTGTTGAGCGAGTGAGCGAGCTCAGAAAGCTTGCCCTTTCGAATCTTTTCGATGGAGGCGTTCATATTCCCGGACGCCATTTCGGATGCTCCCAGCAGGATTCGATTCATCAATCCGATACGTCGCAGGACATATGGAAACACTACAATCATATAAAACAATCCGTAGAAAAAGCATAGAATCAAGAGGGCACCCGCGCCTTTGATTAAGGAAACGAGCCCTAATGCGATGCTCATGCCAAGTCCGATGGTTAGGATGAACAAAGTCGCAACCTTAAAAAATACTCCTTTATTCGCGAAGCTCTCCCGGAAAAGGACGCGTTGTCTGTTCAGCAGGCTTTGTTGCCATTGCTCTTTGAAAAGCTCAGGCTCTTTGTACATGTGCCAACCCTCCAATAGCTGCAGGAGCCAGTAGGCAGTAAAAACGGAAATGAAGCCTAGCGTAAAAAAGTGCTCAATTTCAAGCGGTAAATAGAAGAACTGCATATTTGAAATCATGAGCATATACGTGATACCAAGCGGTAGTATCAGGATCATGCGAATGTCCAGTGGAATGAGTCTGAACAGCGCCAAGCTTTTTGTTATGACCGGAAGTCTGATTGCATTCATCATGCTCAGATACCACCAAAGCATAGCAGCAATCAAGAGAGTTACAGTAAGCAATGCACATTCCTTTAATAGGCGGTCACGGATGGAGTCAAAATAAATAGCGTCGGCTTGGATCTGGCTGTACCCTTCGGAATTTACCGGAATAAAGAACACACCATTCCATTGATTGATCTGATACGTACGACTAATTCCTGAGAACTCGCTGTATTTTTGATACGTGTTTTGCGGGAAGGAGATTGAGAAACGAGCTGTTCTCATCTCAGTTTCCGTGGGCTCATGATCGAGATTGGTATATACTTTGTGATTTTTTTTGTCATTTACATAATAGCTGATCGATCCGCTTCGGAGGGTTAAGCTGTTTTTGCTCTCCTCATAATCCTGATCCTTATTCGTTACCATTTCGCTAAGCTGCTTATCCCACCAAGCGACGTCCTTGGCAGATTGGGTTTTTTTGCGTTGTTCCATTTCAGTCGTGAGTCTTGCTACTTCTTCCGGTTTACCAGCGTTTCTGGCGTCCTCGATTTGCGGCATGTACTCTTGGGAAATGTTTTTTACGCTCTCTTGCAGACTATATTCCCGTTGTGAGGCATACTGCCGGAGCTCTTCTTTCCCCAGCTTTTCTTGAGGAGTCTTCGTCTCATAACCTGCATAATCCACATGCACCTTTTTTACCAGCTCGACAAAATTCTGTAGCTCCCAGCGAAAACTGGAGCTTTGAAAGTAATTGTCTTTTTGCAAGTATTCACGATTGTGGTAGAGATCGGCCGCAGTCAACAAGGCGAGGGAAATGCTCACTACCAAGGCGAGCATTGCCAGTAACGGAGTGCGGCTATTTTTCGATTTTGTATCCAATTCCCCATACCACCTTTAAGTATTTCGGTTCCTTCGGGTTGATTTCGATCTTTTCGCGTATACGTCTGACGTGTACGGCGACCGTATTTTCCGCATTCAAATAAGGTTCCTTCCAGACGCGCTCGTAGATTTCCTCAATCGAAAAGACACGCCCCTTGTTTTCCATCAACAGCTCCAAGATCTTGTACTCAGTCGCGGTTAGCCTGATGTCATTGTCGTCTACCGAGACCGTCTTGGTGCTCTTGTTTAAAGTGAGTCCACGTACTTGTATTTCATCCTCGGTGACTTTGTAGGTGCCCAGATTGGTATAGCGACGGAGCTGGGATTTGACCCGTGCCAACAGCTCGAGAGGATGGAAGGGCTTGGTTACATAGTCATCCGCTCCGATATTGAGTCCGAGAATTTTATCGGTGTCCTCGGATTTTGCTGAAAGCATGATGATCGGAATGTTTTTTTCCTGCCGAATCTTAAACGTGGCAGTGATTCCGTCCATTTTGGGCATCATGATGTCTAGGATGATGAGGTGGATTTCTTCTTTTTCCAAAATGGCTAGCGCCTCAAGTCCATCGCCTGCTTTGTGGACGATCATCGATTCATTCTGTAAATAAATTTCGATCGCGTCTCTAATCTCAGCCTCGTCGTCGACAACGAGGACATGGTAATTCGTCATGCTTTTTTCCCACCTTATGAATGCATTCATGTTACTATCTTAACGGCCAGCTTTAACAAAACAGCATAGAAAACTCTTACAAATTTATTAAGGTATGAGTTCCTTCTCCTATAATCGGAGAATAGGTATGATCCATCATAGGAATGAGGTAAGATGTGATCAAGTAGAATCGAGAAAATTGGTGATGAGATTGCTAGAATGGACAGGGGAGCGAATCATCCCCAAGCTGCTAAAGCCTACGAACGGCATGCTGCTGGAGCATATAGCCAGATATTACTTTGCTACTCCTTATATCAGGGGAAGAGTTCTGGACATCGCCTGCGGGACTGGATATGGGTGTCACATGGTTGCCAAGGAACGTAAGAGAGAGCTGACTCACCTTGTAGGCGTAGACATCGACGCTGAAACGATCTACTATGCCAATCGGGAGTACAACCATCAAAAAATTACGTATCAGACCGGTAATGCGATTGATCCCGAGCTACCCGAGCAGCTCGGACAATTCGATACGATACTCAGCTTCGAAACGATTGAGCATGTCGAGGACGACTTGCTCTTTATGAACAATCTGTACCGAATGCTAAAGCCGGGCGGAACGCTTGTCCTCTCCAGTCCTTTTGGAAGAGGAAGAGGAATGCAGACGAGTGAGCCGTTTCACGTTCACCAGCTAACCCCGGAGGAATTCGAGCAGCTTTTTGTCCGATTTTCGGAAGTAGAAATTTACTATCAACGAGGCGTTACCTTTGAAAAGCCGCGTGATGGCGTACGTTATTTTATCGGAGTCGCGGTCTGTACAAAATAAGCGCGATTTCGATCAACACAGAATGGGAGATGGCGAAACTGGCTGACTTTTTTAGATTGGGAATACGTAAGGAACTAGTATATACATTGCAAGAAAACGGGATTACCGAGCCTACTCCAATTCAAGAAAAATCCATACCCGTTATCCTTACAGGAAAAGACGTCATTTCTCAGGCACAGACGGGTACAGGAAAGACTCTTGCTTTTGTACTGCCCATTTTGGAGCAGGCTGATCCACAGGCAACACATGTACAGGCATTGATTTTGACGCCAACCCGAGAGCTCGCCCTGCAAATTACGGCAGAAGTGAAAAAGCTGACAGCAAGGCTAGACGATATACATGTGCTGGCTGTTTACGGAGGACAAGACGTCGCCCAGCAAATGAGAAAGCTGGCAGGTAAGAAGCAGATTGTGATTGCGACTCCCGGTCGTCTGCTCGATCATTTGAGACGCGGCACGATTGAGCTCTCCAGCATTTCGACGTTTGTACTCGACGAGGCAGACCAGATGCTGCATATGGGCTTTTTGCCTGAGGTGGAGGAAATCATCGCAACGACCTCGCCGGATCGCCAAACCTTGCTGTTCTCCGCAACGATGCCGGAACAAGTACGTTCCCTTGCTAAACGCTTTCTGAGGCAGCCGGAGGATATCCACGTACAGGGTAAACGTATCACTCTGGATGACATCAAGCAGATTGTTGTGGAAACGACTGATCGGCAGAAGCAAGCGACTCTTCGTGGCTTGCTGGATGAAGCGCGACCTTTTCTGGCAGTCATTTTCTGCCGGACGAAGCGCAGAGCGAGTACCTTGAATGCAGCCCTGCAAGGGTATGGCTATGTTTCAGACGAACTACACGGGGATTTGTCACAGGCAAAACGCGAAGACGTCATGAAGCGATTCCGCGAGGCAAGGATTCAGTATCTCGTTGCCACTGATGTAGCAGCCCGCGGTTTAGATGTTGAAGGGATCACACATGTGTTCAACTACGACATCCCTGAAGATGTGGACAGCTATATTCACCGTATCGGCAGAACGGGCCGCGCAGGAGAGCAGGGGATCGCGTATACCCTGGTAGCTGCGAAGGACCGTAATCTCTTGGAGATGATTGAAAAAGGAATTAAGCTGCCGCTTGAACGAATCAGGATGGAAAAGGATACGAGCGAGGCGAAAGCAGGAGCACGACAGCAAAAGGCAGGGACAGCCTATTCTGACGGAGGAAAAGAGCGCAGAGGGGAACCAAAAAATCGCTCTGAGCGACATGAAAGAGGATTTGGGCGGAAGCGTCAGAGTGACGACCGTAGAAAAAGTGGTGAGGGCAAGGACCGTAATGCGAGAGGCGGGCGTGATCAGTCACGTGGTAATGAATCACGTGGAAAAGACCGTCCAGGCAAAGAGAATGATCGCCGATCGGATGGGCAAAAGCGCAATAGTAAGCAAAATACACGCAAGCCAAGTGAATTTGGACAGAAATCAAAGGACAGCACTAGAAAGCCAGGCAGAGAGAACAGCAGGCCTGCCAAAGCACAACGAAGCACAGACCGTTTTGCCACAAAAGCACCGAAGCGGGCAGGCACACCATCTACCCAACGTACAACGAAAAAGAAGCCGAGACAGCGATAAAAAAACAGGACCGTCCCCACCTAGACAGGTGAAAGGGCGGTCTTGTTTTTTCTAAATCAGAAAGTATAAACTACACGAATCTACATCATGATTTAGCAAGAATAACCTTCCACTAAATCACGGTCGCTCCTCCCTGGGATTCCTCGATAGAGGTTTTCCTAAGCTTCAGGAAACATACGTGAACGAGTGAGGAAGCGGAGTCCCTCAGGGCCCTCCAGCGAGAACATCCCGCCGCGTCCTTCGACTACATCAATGATGAGCTGGGTGTGTTTCCAGTACTCGTACTGTGCTTTCCCCATATAAAACGGGCAGCCGCCAATCTCGCCGAGCAGCACATCCTGATCCCCGACAAGAAACTCACCGAGCGGGTAACACATCGGGGAGCTGCCATCGCAGCAGCCTCCCGATTGGTGAAACATCAAGTCGCCGTGCTTCGCTCGTAACCGCTCAATCAATTGCAGCGCAGCATCTGTTGCGAGCACTTTTTCTTGTTGTTCCATATGATTAAAAGAATCCTAATGCTTGATCGCTGTAGCTAACCAGAAGGTTTTTGGTTTGTTGGTAGTGAGCGAGCATCATCTTGTGGTTTTCACGACCGATACCAGACATTTTGTATCCGCCGAATGCTGCATGAGCAGGGTAGGCGTGGTAGCAGTTGGTCCACACGCGACCTGCCTGAATTTCACGTCCGAAGCGATATGCTGTGTTTACGTCGCGAGTCCATACGCCGGAGCCCAAGCCGTACAGGGTGTCGTTGGCGATGGAGAGGGCCTCCTCAGCATCCTTGAAGGTCGTAACAGAGACGACAGGACCGAAAATTTCTTCTTGGAAAATACGCATTTTGTTGTGGCCTTTGAAGACCGTAGGCTGGATGTAGTAGCCACCCTCAAGATCACCTGTGAGCTGTGCACGCGAACCGCCGATCAAGCAATCTGCGCCTTCCTGCTTGCCGATATCCAGGTAGGAGAGGATTTTCTCTACCTGCTCCAGGGAAGCTTGAGCGCCAATCATTGTATCTGTATCCAGCGGATTTCCTTGCTTGATGCTTGCTACCCGTTTCAGTGCACGCTCCATGAATTGATCGTAAATGCTCTCATGAATCAAGGCTCGGGATGGGCATGTGCAAACCTCGCCTTGGTTGAGTGCGAAAAGCACAAAGCCTTCGATCGCTTTGTTGAGGAAGGCATCGTCTTGGGCACACACATCCGGGAAGAAGATGTTCGGCGATTTACCGCCGAGCTCCAATGTAACGGGAATGATGTTTTGGGAAGCGTATTGCATGATGAGTCGACCTGTTGTCGTTTCACCAGTAAAGGCAATTTTGGCGATGCGGTTGCTGGAGGCGAGCGGTTTTCCTGCTTCCAGACCAAAACCATTTACTACGTTTACGACACCTGGAGGCAGCAGATCGCCAATCAGCTCCATGAGCACCATGATGGAGGCAGGAGTCTGTTCAGCAGGCTTGAGAACCACGCAGTTTCCGGCAGCGAGAGCAGGAGCCAGCTTCCAAGTAGCCATCAACAGAGGGAAGTTCCAAGGAATGATTTGTCCCACTACACCAAGTGGTTCATGGAAGTGATAAGCAACTGTATCGTTGTCGATTTCGGCAAGCGAGCTGTCTTGAGCGCGGACGGCTCCGGCGAAATAACGGAAGTGATCAATCGCAAGAGGAATGTCTGCATTTAGCGTTTCACGTACAGGTTTGCCGTTTTCCCACGATTCCGCAACAGCCAAAAGCTCCAGATTAGCTTCCATGCGGTCAGCGATTTTCAAGAGAATGTTGGAGCGCGCCGCAACCGAAGTGCGACCCCAAGCTGTTTTTGCTTCATGTGCAGCATCGAGAGCCAGCTCAATGTCATCAGCAGTGGAGCGAGCTACCTCGCAAAACATTTTACCTGTGACAGGAGAGACATTTTCAAAGTATTCACCCTTCACTGGCGGAACCCAATTTCCCCCAATGTAGTTTTCGTAGCGTTTTTTGAAAGTCACCTTGGATCCGGCTTGGCCGGGTTGAGCGTAGATCATGCGAGCGCCTCCTCTATTATCACTTGGTTCTGTACATCCTTTTCCAAAAGCAAATATCGTACCAAGTCGAAAAAGGGGGAAATGACAACGCTTTCTAGAATAGATAAGGAGAGGTGTGTTCTGAAATGGAGCAAAAAGTGTTCCAAAAAAGAACGATCAATACGATTTAAAGCTGCGAACAGTGAAAAAATTCCAGTTCGTGCTATACTGAAAGGGAATGATTTTGGGGGAGGGGAAGAGTGTTGTCGACGATTGTTCAGCAATCTTGGAAACGCTGCCAGGAATCTAGCCTCAAAGCCACGGAAAAGGCTAATGATCAAATTATCTCTAGCAGAAGGATTAAAGAAATCATTCAGGAAAATCATCCTCTGATCCGTGAAAGCTTTCCCCTTTTTACGAAATTGGCACCGTTTTTGTTGTCGACTGAGCATATCGCCTTGTTGTCCGATCAGGATGGAAACATTATTCATACAGTAGGAGACCCTGTATTTGCGAATCAGGCGCAAAAGGTACAGCTGCAGATTGGCGCCAACTGGACCGAGGGCAATAAGGGGACGAACGCGATCGGTACGGCCCTGATTGCACAGCAGCCTGTCCAAATCCAGGGTGACCAGCATTACTTTTTGGAAAATCGGTTTCTGACGTGTTCGGCATCGCCTATTTTTTCACCGACGGGTGAGCTGCTAGGCGTTATTGATATTAGTACGAGAAAAGAATATTCACATCCCTTTGCACTAACGATCGCTTGCATGATTGCCGAGGCAGTGCAGAATCGGTTGATGCTTGCAGAAGCAGAGCGTGTGATTGCGCTCCCGAGACCGTTAACGACGGCTGGAGGAGCTGGGCTTAGTCTGCCGCTTGTGGGTCTGGATCAGGATGATCGAATTATTAGTCTTAATGAGCATGCAAAAAAGCATTTGGGAAAGGAAGCGCTGGGAACTACTATAGACCCAGAGGTAGAGCGAGCTGGAGCCAAAATACAGGATCAGCGGAGACGCGTCTGGTCGATGTCACCGGGCTCTCAAGCCAAGCCATTTCCGCGACTGGCGGGTTCGTGCCCGCTTTTTCTTCAGGCAAAAAAGCTTGGACAAAAGGCAGCGCATGTAGACTTTCCTGTATTGATTAACGGGGAGAGCGGCACAGGCAAAGAGCTGTTTGCCCAAATGATTCACGAGATGGGCCCGCGTGCAAAGGAGCCTTTCATCGCAGTGAACTGCAGTTCAATATCGGAAAATTTGATCGAGAGTGAATTGTTTGGCTATGAGGGTGGAGCCTTTACTGGAGCACATCGCGAGGGCAGGATCGGTAAATTCGAAGCAGCGAAGCATGGAACCATATTTTTGGATGAAATTGGGGACATGTCATTGCGGGCACAAGCGGCTCTATTGCGCGTATTGCAGGAGAAAATCGTCACTCCTGTGGGGAGTAACCAGTCCCGTCCTATCCATGCGAGAGTGATAGCTGCTACCCATCGCAATCTACCAGAGGAGATCAAGGCAGGCCGTTTTCGGGCCGATTTGTACTATCGGCTCAAGGGTGTTTCGATTCAGGTACCGCCGCTTCGCATGCGCGCGGATGTGGTCCAGCTGGCTGAGTATTTGATTCAAAAAATAGCGGGAGAAGAGCCGATTTTCTTGTCGAAGGAAGCGAAGCTCAAGCTGCGGTCCTATTCTTGGCCGGGAAATGTGCGGGAGCTGCAAGGCGTATTAATGCAGGCGTGCTTTCTATCAGAGACCTACGAGATCGCCGCAGAGCATATTCAATTGGAAGGGCTGGAGGAAGCTGTCGTCTCACAAGAGACTGAAGAGGCCGTTCAATCTTTGCGTGAAACAGAGCTGCAAGCCATTAAAAAGGCATTGTATACGAGTGGAGGAAATGTAAGTCAGGCGGCAAAATTGCTCCAGATCGGGCGAAACACGTTATACCGCAAAATGGCTGAATACCACATCACATCGCCAATGAATCAGGGGGATCTATGATTGCCTTATACAGGCTAGAGAAAGAACTGGAGAAAAAGATGGCTGCTTTGTTGGAGAGAAGTGGACATAGTGCCGGTTATTTTTACTCGATTAAATCGATTTTGGATCAGATGATGAATCCGTTTGTTGTCATTACAACCGAACGTTACGCAAAAGAGCTGGAGTCGCTATCGCTCCCAGTCGTCTCTTTGTCCATCGATATGAGCGATGTGAAAAGAGCATGGGTGAAGCTGCAGGGAGCGGAGCATACAGACAAGCAGCTCGTGGTCGTCTGTGCATCAGCTAAGGAAAGAGACTGGCTACAGCTGGAGCATGAACTGGGTACGGAAGACGAGCTTGCTTGTCAGTTTTGGTGCCAGGACGAATTCCATGCCAATCATGATCACGACCAAAAGATTTACTTGATACCTGCCTGGGACGCTATACTCTTGTCCAGTACACAGACAGGAGCAGAGCGATTTATGATTGATCCATCCATTGCGACTCTACGTAGGGCAGTACAGCAGGCAGCATCTTTGGTCACGTACACCAAGGATCGATTGCGAGAAAAGCACCTCATGGAGGCTGTCGTCAATTCCGCGCACGATGCGGTAATCGCTGTTGATCGCCTGGGACATATTACGCTCGTCAACGAGCATGCCAAAATTCTTTTGGGGCTTACCGGAGAGGTGTTGGGGAAGCCGATCACGGACTATATTCCCCACTCGGACATGCTGCGTGTCTTGAAGACTGGGCGTCAGGAGCTGGGGGATGTAGCTACCGTGCTGGACCGTTCTATTGTCATTAACCGTATTCCGGTCATCGTCAAGGATCAGATCGTGGGTGCGGTCTCCAATTTTAAAGAGATTAGCGACATTCAAAAGATGGAGATGTCGCTTCGGAAAAAGCTGCATGATAACGGTCTGGAAGCTAGATATCGGCTCGACAGCATCATCGGTACAGCGCCCAAGATTGTGGAAACAAGGGAGCAGGCAGCCTTATTTGCAAAGACGAGTGCAACGGTATTAATAACAGGTGAATCAGGAACGGGCAAGGAGCTGTTTGCCCAAGGAATTCATTTGGAAAGCGGTCGAGCGTTCGGGCCCTTTTTGGCTGTCAATTGCGCTGCTTTGCCGGAAAGCCTTTTGGAAAGTGAACTGTTTGGATATGAGGATGGTGCTTTTACCGGTGCCAAAAAGGGTGGAAAGCCCGGACTATTTGAACTGGCACACGGTGGAACGCTGTTTTTGGATGAAATCGGAGAGATGCCGCTGCGTATTCAGGTGCTTTTACTCAGAGTGCTGCAGGAGCGGCGAGTCCGCCGCGTGGGTGGGGAGCGAATCATCCCTATTGATGTGCGGATTGTAGCTGCAACAAATCGCGACTTGGCCGAGGAAATTGAAAAAGAGCATTTTCGCGCCGATCTCTATTACCGCATAAATATGTTAAAGCTGGATGTTCCTGCTTTGCGAGAACGACTGTCTGATATTCCGCTGCTCGTGGAAAGCATGATTCAGGAAATGAATGAACAGCATGAGCAAAAAGTGGTGAAGGTAGATGAGGAACTGTATTCTCTGTTTCAGACATATCATTGGCCTGGGAACGTGAGGGAGCTTCGTAATGTGGTAGAACGAATGGTACTTTTAGCAAAGGGCGGCAGGATCGGAAAAGGGGACGCTGCTTTTTTATTTGCCAGAAAAAGGACAGCCCCGGCCCACAGCTTGCGGCCTGCAGCAACAGATCATTTTGACCCGGAAGCGAAGAGGATTGAAGCGGTATTGCTACAGGTCAAGCATAATAAAACCATGGCGGCAAAGCTGCTGGGGATGGATCGGACGACTCTCTGGAGAAAAATCAAACAATATCAGATCGAGTGAGCAAAGTGTTGCAACGTTTCGTTGCAGCACTTCGTTGCTTTGTGCGGAACAATGTCGAATGACGTTGTTTTATTTGCCTGCTATGAAAGCGTTTCATCGATTTGCCCTTTTTCCTCTGACTTGGCATCAAATGTGCAAGAGTTAGCTGGTGAATGGTCAAATAATTTAGATTATTTAGGGGGGAGTCGATTGCTTCATTACTCGATCGCCGTGATTCCCGGAGATGGAATCGGTCCCGAGGTGATGGACGAGGGACTGAAAGTATTAAAAGCACTCGAAGAAAGCCATGGGGGAATTCGTTTCGCCAATGATGTGATGGACTGGAACTGTAAATATTACCTCATACACGGCAGAATGATGCCGGAAAATGGATTGGATACATTAAAGGATTACGATTTGATCCTGCTTGGTGCAGTGGGTGCACCTGAAGTACCCGATCATGTTTCGGTATGGGAATTAATCTTGCCTATTCGCCGAGCATTTCAGCAATATGTGAATCTGCGCCCTGTAAAGCTGCTCCGGGGATTAGAAAGTCCGCTGCGCTACAAGGAGCATGCTGATCTCGACTTCGTGGTAGTCAGGGAAAATACAGAAGGCGAATATTCCAATATGGGCGGGCGTATGCACCAAGGAACACCGTACGAAATGGCTGTACAGAACAACGTTTTTACTCGTTACGGAACGGAGCGCATCCTCAAATATGCTTACTCTCTAGCTGAAAAGCGGCCGAGAAAGAGGCTGACGGCTGCGACAAAATCGAATGGAATTAACCACTCCATGCCGTTCTGGGACGAAATCGTCAAGGAAATTTCTCGCGAGCATCCTGCGGTAGAAACGAATCTCTACCATATCGACGCCCTCGCCGCCTATTTTATTACGCGTCCAGAGACATTTGACGTGGTCGTCGCTAGTAATTTATTTGGAGACATTTTGACAGATCTGGGTGCCGCGATTGTCGGGGGGCTGGGTCTCGCACCATCTGCAAACATCAATCCGGAACGAAAATTTCCATCCATGTTTGAGCCGATTCACGGGTCCGCACCAGACATTGCAGGGAAAGGCATTGCCAACCCAATTGCGCAGGTATGGAGCCTGGCGATGATGATGGATCACCTCGATTTGCCTGAAATCAGTGCGGTAATTATGAATGCGATCGAACAGGTTTTAGTAGATGGCAAAATATTGACCCCTGACCTGGGAGGCAAGGCATCGACCAAGGAACTGGGAGACGAGCTTGTTCGCCACATTTATGCCCAGGCGAAATAAAAATGAGGAGGAAGAGGAGAATGGAAGCGAAATCGTATGATTTGTACATCGGTGGAGAATGGGTAAAAACGGAGAGCTCCATTCCTGTTTTCCACAAATATAGTGGAGAATGTATCGCATACATCGCCCGTGCGGAGCAGCATCATGTGACAGAAGCAGTAGATGCAGCGCAGAAAACCTTTAAGCAGGACACATTGACGCCGTTTCAGCGCTATAAAATTTTGTTGAAAGCATCACAGTTAATGGAGGAACGCAGAGACGAGATGGAGCGATCCCTCATTCGTGAGGTGGGAAAAACACGCAAGGATGCGATGAATGAGCTTGATCGGACAATCAATACCTTGCTTTTGTCGGCAGAGGAAGCGAAAAAGATACACGGTGAAATGGTCCCACTGCAATCAACAGAGGGCTCCGAAAATCGTCTGGGCTTCACCATTCGCGTGCCAAAAGGAGTAATTGGAGCGATCACGCCGTTTAACTATCCACTTTTGCTCAGCACGCACAAAATTGCTCCTGCTATTGCGGCGGGCAATACATTGGTAGTCAAACCCGCGACGGTAACTCCGATTGCGACCTTTCTCCTGCTTGAGGTGTTGGAAGCAGCAGGCTTGCCAAAGGGTTATATCAATATCGTTACGGGAGCGGGCAGCCAGGTAGGCGAATGGCTTTTGGATGAAGAGCGAATCGCCATGTATACGTTTACCGGGTCAGGTGAGGTAGGACGCCATATCAAAGAACGCAGCGGCATGCGTCCTGTAGCACTGGAGCTGGGGAACAATTCTCCCAATATCGTTCATCTGGACGCGGATTTGGAGCTGGCAGCCCGTCAGACGGCAGCACGCAGCTTTCACAATGCAGGGCAGGCTTGTATTGCTGTACAGCGTATTTACGTCCATGAGGCAGTCATGCAGGAGTTTTCTGACTTGTACATTTCACATGTCAATCAGCTGAAGGTCGGCAATCCGGAAGACCCGGATACAGATGTTGGCCCGATGATCAGTGAAAAAGAAGCGATCCGCACCGAGGAATGGGTACAGGAAGCGATCAGCCAGGGGGCTAAATCGCTGCTGCCTGTAAAACGTGAGGGAGCTTTGTTCTATCCTGCTGTGCTGGTTAATACAACGCCGGAAATGAAGGTCGTGTGCCGGGAGGTTTTTGCACCGGTGGTAACCATCATCCCCTATAGCGACCTGGACGAAGCGTTTGCCCAAGCGAATGATTCTGAGTACGGTTTGCAGGCGGGCATTTTTACGCGAGATTTAAATATCGCTATGAAGGCAGCACGTACTCTCGAATATGGCGGCGTTGTGATCAATGATGTATCCACGTATCGCAACGATGTCATGCCGTATGGCGGAGTCAAAAACAGTGGACTTGGCAAGGAAGGACCGCGCTATGCTGTCGAGGAGATGACAGAAGAAAGGATGGTGGTCATTAATCTATGAACGGACAACTATTGCAGGGGAAAACAGCGATTGTAACAGGAGCAGCGTCAGGCATGGGGAAAGCCATCGCCAAGCTGTTCGCAGACCAAGGGGCACAGGTCGTTTTGGCTGACCTGAACAAGGCAGCGGCCCAGCAAGTAGCGCAGGAGCTTCCAGAAGGCAAGGGGCATGCTGTCCAAACCGACGTAGCCGATGATCAAAGTGTTGCAGCTATGATTCAGGAGACTATCACTGCGTTTGGTTCAATTGACGTGCTGGTGAATTGCGCGGGTGTTCCTCAAGCTTTTACGCCGATTGAGGAGCTGTCTCTGGAACAGTGGGATAAGATCATGTCTGTGAACACGAAATCGATCTATTTGACAGCGCGGCATGTGGTTCCGCATATGAAGGCAGCGAGCAAAGGAAGCATCATCAATATCGCTTCAATTGCGGGAATTCGCGCTAGACCTGGTCTGAACGCCTATTGCGCATCCAAGGGCGCGGCGATCATGCTGAGCAAGGCACTCGCTATCGAGCTGGCTCCCAATCAAATTCGGGTGAATGTGATTAACCCTGGGCCAGCCGAAACACCGATGCTGGGCAAATTTATCAACGGAGATGAAGATCAGGTAGAAGCTGGCAAGAAGGACATTTTCATCAGCAGCGTTCCAATGGGTATGCTCATTCAGCCGGAGGATATTGCTCAAGCTGCGCTGTACTTGGCTTCCGACCTGTCCAAAATCGTCACTGGAGAAGTGATGAACGTGGATGGTGGAAGAGGGATCTAGTCAAATGTGTTAAATTTTCATATTATTAAATGAATTTAGAAATGAACTAAAATAAAGAAATGAAATCAGGGGGACCATCGAGATGTTGCGAAAAAAATGGAGTTTGTTACTTTCCGGTATCATGTCGGCTTCTTTACTACTTACAGCATGTGGAGGGGGCGGCGGCCAGTCCGCCCAGCCTTCCGGTCAGACAGGTGGACAGCCTGCTGCTAGCTCAGAAGCTCCAAAGAATGACGGGCAATCTTATGTGCTGAAAGCAGGACATTCCTTGACAGAGGATCATCCGTATCATTTGGCTTTGAAGAAGATGGCGGAGGATGTGGACAAGCGTTCTAACGGCAAAGTCAAAATCGAGGTATATCCACTCAGCCAGCTTGGAGCTGAGCGTGAGCTGACAGAAGCACTTACGTTTGGGACGGCAGATATGTCGATTACTTCGACAGCGCCAGTGACCAACTTCTATCAAAAGCTTGGGGTGCTGGACTTGCCGTTCTTGTTTGAAAGCCGTGAGCAAGCATACAAGGTTCTGGATGGAAAAGTAGGTCAGGACATGCTCAAAGACATGGAAAGCGCGAACCTGATTGGTCTGGCTTGGGCTGAAAACGGTTTCCGTCACATCACAAACGGTTCCAAGGATATTAAAAAGCCAGAAGATGTGGCAGGAATGAAAATCCGCACGCAGGAAAACCCGATTCACCTCGCTGCCTTTGAAGCATTGGGAGCAAAACCGACTCCGATGGCTTGGACAGAAGCTCTGACCGCCCTGCAGCAAGGTGTTGTAGATGCGCAGGAAAACCCTGCAATCGTAGCACAAACCTACAAGCTGTACGAATCGAAGCAAACACATATGGCTTTGACTGGTCACGTATACTCGGCTGCCATGATCTTGTTCAGCAAGCCAGTATGGGACAAGCTGCCTGCTGATGTACAGCAGCTCATCGCCGAAGAAGCAAAGAAAGCAGGTCAATACGAGCGCGAGCTGATGATCAAAATGGAAGAGGAAGCGATTACCAACATCAAGGGTAAAGGCGTAGTCATTACGGAGGATGTAGACAAGCAAGCTTTCCGCGATGCGATGAAGCCTGTATATGACAAGTTTTCCGGTCAATTCGGCAAAGAGCTGGTTGATGAAATCATGAATACAAAATAAAAGGAGAAGGGAGAAGAGCTGCGTGCTTTTCTCCCCCCTTTCCCCGACGAAAGGAGAAGTCGTGTGGGCAACATTATTTCCAAGATAAACAGCATCACTCGCCTTATCGTTATTGCTTTGTTAGCCATAATGGTTGTTGCCGTTTTCCTTCAAGTTCTGTTCCGCTTTTTCTTGGACATGCCGCTTGCCTGGACGGAAGAGCTCGCTCGGTATTTGCTGATTTGGATCACTTTTTTAGGCTCGGCATATGCGATGGCGATCAAAGCGCATATTGGAACGGAATATATACAAAAGCATTTGTCTCCGTTCATGAACAAAGTAGTTCTTTCTGTAGCGGCGGTGCTTAGCATTTTCTTTTTTGTTGTGATGGTTCAACAGGGATATAGCTTAGCTACTAGAAGCATGACACAGTTATCGCCCACTCTGCTCGTTCCCATGGGGTATGTCTACATGGTGATCCCGATCAGCGGTGTTCTGCTCATCATGAACGCTCTCCATGTAACGTGGAAAGACATCACAGGGAAGGAGTGAATCGATCGTGGGTACGATTTTATTTTTGACGCTTGTGGTTCTCCTGATCATCAATGTGCCGATTGCCGTGGCGCTGGGTCTTTCTGTAGTCGTTGCTTTTATGGTAGAGGGGAATATCCCGCTGTTGGTCGTTATCCAAAAAATGTTCAACGGGACCGATTCGTTCCCGCTAATGGCGATCCCTTTTTTCCTGCTCGCGGGTAAGCTGATGGAAACGGGAGGGATATCGGCCAGACTAATTCGCTTCGCAAATACGATTGTCGGGAATTTGCCAGGAGGCTTGGCGATTGTAGCCGTTATGGGTTGTACATTTTTTGCTGCTATTTCTGGTTCGTCAGCAGCAACGACTGCGGCTGTGGGTGGTATCTTAATTCCGCACATGGTAAAAAAGGGATATGATGTGCGATTTTCTTCTGCATTACATGCGGCGGGTGGAACAATCGGTGTCATGATTCCCCCGAGTGTGCCGATGGTTTTGTATGGAGTAGCAGCGAGTACCTCCATTAATGATTTGTTTATTGCTGGAATCGGCCCGGGTATTCTCGTCGCGATCTCGCTTGTTGCTTATTCTTTTTGGGTTAGTAAGAAAAAGGGTTGGGGTGGTGGAGAAAAGCATTCCCCAGCTGAGATTTGGAAGTCTTTTAAAGACGCAATTTTGGCAATTCTCATGCCGGTTATTATTCTTGGCGGAATATACGGAGGAATTTTTACCGCTACTGAAGCGGCAGTCGTAGCAGTGGTCTATGCATTGATCATAGGCTTATTTGTTTACCGTGAAATTAAATGGAAGGATCTTGGAGAAATTTTTACAGGCGCAGGTACTATGACAGCTGTTATCATGCTGATCATCGCTACAGCCAACGCATTCGGATTTCTTATGACTAGGGAAAATATTCCTCAGGAAATTGCCCAATTCATGCTGGGGATTACCGATAGTACGATTATTACTCTTCTGATCATCAATGTGTTGCTGCTAATTTTGGGAACATTCATGGAAACGGCAGTAACCATTATCCTCATGACACCAATCTTGCTTCCGATCATTACAACCTTGGGCATTGATCCTGTATTGTTCGGGGTGATCATGGTCGTTAACTCTGCTATCGGTATGCTGACGCCTCCTGTTGGAATTAATCTTTTGGTGGCAGGAAAAATTGCTAAGCTGTCCAATACAGAAATTGAAAAGGCAGTTATACCGTTCCTCATTATTATGGTCATTGATTTGCTGCTCATCACCTACATTCCTGAAATCAGCTTGTTCCTGGTGAACCTGAGCAAATAACGGAGGGGAAGATAAAGTGGAATACATGCAAGCGTTGGTCGAATTGCTTGGAGAAGAACGGGTTACGACAAATCAAACCGTTTTGGAGCACCACAGTCATGATGAATCGTACCACACGCCAAGACTGCCGGATGTCGTCGTCTTTCCGCAAACGGCTGAAGAGGTTAGCCAAATTATGAAGCTGGCCCATGCCCGCCACATTGCAGTTACCCCGTTTGGTCTTGGTACGAGTCTGGAGGGCCATGCAATTCCTTATGAGGGCGGCATCAGCATGGACTTTTCCCAGATGAATCAAGTGCTGGAGGTTCGCCCGCAAGATTTTCTCGTTCGGGTCCAGCCAGGAGTCACGCGCACTCAGCTGAACAAAGAGCTGAAAAAGCATGGACTGTTCTTTTCCGTAGATCCGGGTGCGGATGCGACACTTGGCGGAATGGCAGCGACGAATGCAAGTGGAACTACTTCGGTCCGCTACGGCGTCATGCGTGATCAGGTACGTGATCTGGAGGTCGTACTCGCTGATGGTCGAATCATTCACACAGGGAGCATGACTGCGAAATCATCATCTGGCTATCATTTGACAGGCTTGTTCGTAGGCTCGGAGGGGACGCTCGGTGTCTTTACAGAATTGACATTGCGTGTGTACGGAATTCCCGAAGCGACAACGGCAGCCCGGGCTTGCTTTCCTTCCGTTCAGGATGCAGTCGATACGGTTGTCGATATATTATCCGCTGGCATACAGGTGGCCAGGATTGAGCTGATCGATGAGCGTTCCATTCGTCAGGTTAATATTTACAAGGAAACGAGCTACCCGGAAACCCCAACACTGTTTATCGAGTTTCACGGCAGTGAGCAAAGCTTGACTCACGATATCGAATTTGCCCAAAACATCGCAAAAGAGCACGGATGCCAGGAGTTTTTGTTTGAGACAGATTCCAAGGCTCGTGCCCAGCTCTGGGATGTGCGGCACAACATGGCCTACGCATTCCTGCACAAATCACCTGGTAAAAAGATGATGGTGACCGATGTGTGTCTGCCTTTTTCCGAGCTGGCTGGAGCAGTCGTCGATGCGCGGCAAGCCATTGACCGTTCGGGATTAGATGGGGCCATCCTCGGCCATGTCGGAGACGGTAACTACCATGTTATTTTGATGATTGATTTGGATGATTCTGATGAAGTAGCTCGTGCAGAAAAACTGAATGCACACCTGGTAGAATACGCGCTCAGCCGTGGAGGGACATGCACCGGTGAGCACGGAGTCGGTGTAGGAAAGGCAAAATACCAACGCATCGAGCATGGCGAAGCGCTAGACGTGATGCAATCCTTTAAAAATGTACTGGACCCGACAGGCATACTGAATCCGGGAAAGATTTTTGGAGCGTAGCTGTGACCTGCATTCTGTATTTAAACAGGGTGCAGGTTTTTTTTGAAGCCACGATGCAGAGCTTGCCCAGCACATGCCCCTATCTTATCTCTCTGGAGTTTACGATAAGTCTGCTGTGTTCAAATACGGTAATGACGTATTTGCGCCCCGCCTCAATGACTACATGGTTTCCTGCAATCTCATAATGATCGCCGTCGCTTGTCTTGACCTGATCGCCACCCCTTCGTGGGTCCCATTTCTCCTCGATCAATACTTCCTTGATGACTGGACCTGTAGCGATATCTGCTACGACCTTACCGAGCATGATGAGCAGATATAAGAGCATGACAGCAAAGACTACTAAAAGAAAATAAGTAAACCTTGATTTTATAAATTTAGTTCTCATGTAACCAAAAATGTAACTGAAAAAAAGCAACACGCCGCAGTATCCGCTGAGCCCCATCCAGAGGATGCTGCGTTCATCCAAAGAATATTTCGAGAAAATAGCTATCGTACCGATCAGCCACCCCAGCATAATACCCATCCGGACGACATTTCTTTTTTTCCTATACCATACTCGAGCTTCAGATGAAAAAAGGTTCAAACGATGTCACACTCGCTTTCTTTATATAGACAATAGACGCCATTTTCCAGGTAATGGTTGCGGGGGATCAAAAGTTCATAGCCATATGATTCTGAGGCTACCCACATGCTTTTCTTAGTCAAATAAGCACCAAAGGAAAGGAGAAACGACTACAATGTGGAATGTAGATCATTGGTAAATAAACAAGAAATTCATGGAATGTAGGGAGGCAAGCATGAAGCCGATTGTTGAGATTGCCAAGACAGCAGGTATCGAAGAAGAGGATCTGGAGCTTTACGGAAAGTTTAAAGCGAAACTATCTAACGAGCTGTGGGAAAAGGTAGCGGAACGTCAAGATGGCAAGCTAATCCTCGTTACTGCAATGAATCCCAATCCAGCAGGTGCAGGTAAGACGCTCACCACGATTGGGTTGTCACAAGCCCTTAATTTACTGGGAAAAAAGACGATTGCTGCACTCCGCGAGCCATCACTTGGCCCATGCATGGGCATTAAAGGAGGAGCAACAGGCAGTGGAAAAGCGCAAATTCTCCCTGCCGATGAGATCAATCTCCATTTTACAGGCGACATACATGCGATTACGGCAGCCCATAATCTGCTTGCAGCCATGATTGACAACCATATATTTCACGGCAATCCGCGTGGACTGAATCCTAAGAAGATCGTTTGGAAACGCGCGATGGATATGAACGACCGTGCCCTGCGCAACATCGTCGTAGGTCTTGGGGATAGCAATGGCATGACACGGGAAGACGGGTTTATGATTACTACCGCTTCGGAAATCATGGCGATTCTTTGCTTGAGCGAGAGCTTGTCAGATTTGCGAGATCGCCTAGCACATATCATTATCGGCTACGACTTTGACGACCAGCCTGTTCGGGCGGAGGAAGTGAATGCAGTTGAAGATATGGTGGTGCTTTTGAAGGAAGCAATCAAGCCGAATCTCGTCCAAACGATCGAAGGCACGCCAGTCATCATTCATGGTGGTCCGTTTGCGAATATTGCCCACGGCTGCAGCAGTGTCATCGCGACTAAAACAGCACTGAAGCTGGCTGACTACGTGGTGACAGAGGCCGGGTTTGGCGCGGACCTAGGAGCGGAGAAGTTTTTTGACATCAAATGTCGAAAAGCAGGGCTGACACCAGCAGCTGCTGTCGTCGTGATAACAGTTCGTTCCTTGAAGTACAATGCGGGGGTAAAGGTTGCTGATTTGGCCACAGAGAACCTGGAGGCATTGGAAAAAGGGTTTGCCAACGTGAAGCGACATTTGGAAAACCTCGAAAAATTTGGTGTTCCGGCAGTAGTCGCTATCAATCACTTTGCGACAGATTCACAAGCAGAGGTAGACAAAGTCATTCTGCTTTGCCAGCAGGCTGGCGTCGAGGCGGCACTCTCCAACGTTTGGGCAGAGGGTGGAGCAGGTGGAACGGAGCTGGCTGAAAAGGTGGCACGTGCAGCAGAAAGACTGTCACAATTCCGCTTCCTCTATGAAGAGGAGCTTTCCGTAAAGGAAAAAATCGAGACGATTGTGAAAGAGGTGTATCGTGGATCGGGAGTCGTGTTTTCTCCAGGTGCACTGAGAACCATTCAAAAGGTAGAAGAACTGGGTATGTCTCATTTGCCAGTATGCATGGCAAAAACACCGTACTCCTTTACAGATCGTGCCGATCTATTGGGGGCACCTACTGACTTTACGATTCAAGTGAGTGAAATCCGCCTGTCTGCAGGAGCAGGCTTTATTGTTGCCCTGACAGGTAGCTTAGTGACGATGCCAGGACTTCCGAAAAAACCAGCAGCAGAACTGCTCTACGTCGATGAAGGTGGCGTGATCAACGGACTAAGCTAAGACTTTGGCAAATGATTCAAGCTGACACCTATACGTGGGAGTCAGCTTTTTCAAGTTTGGGAACAAAAAAGTGCACACTTCGTCGTATACATATAAGCAAAGAACATGTGAGGGGGAGAGAAAAATGGGATTGTTTGATGGTTTGATGGGCAATGCCTCGGAGGTCAATATTGTGGAAGTCCAAAATGAACTTGGTCACATTTTGGCGAAAAATGAACGATTGGAAAAAGCGTACAAACTGATTCGCGACATGTTTATTTTTACAGATAAGCGTCTAATACTAATTGATAAGCAGGGGCTTACTGGGAAAAAGGTCGAGTTTCATTCTATCCCGTATAAAAGTATTACGCATTTCAGCATTGAAACCGCGGGTAATTTTGATTGGGATGCCGAATTGAAGATCTATATTTCTGGCAGTCAGATGCCTATCCAGAAACAATTTAACAAGAACCTCAACATTTATGAGGTTCAGAGTGTGCTGGCGGACTATGTGCTCAGATAGAGGAATAAAGGAGTCGAATACTCGGAGAAATTGGGGCTTTTTACCGATCTGCAAACCGAGGAGTGTCGAACGATTTTAGGTGATCAGACATTTGCATTTTGAAGGAATGCATGGTACGATTACAGCTATGTTCTTTGTGGGGTGCATTTGTACAATCGGGGATAAAAGGGCATGTTCCGGATCGTAAGGAATAGTGCCCTTTTTTAATGAGAATTTTATAGAAGAAGGTATTGAAAAAGGAGACTGAAGTGCATTGACAACTTTTTATGAATTTGGATTAAGCGACTCACTTGTTCGCGCATTAAGCAATATGGGATTTGAAGAGGCAACGGCCATTCAAGTTCAAACCGTTCCAGTAGCTCTGCAAGGCCGTGACTTGATTGGTCAGGCGCAAACGGGAACTGGTAAAACAGCAGCATTTGGTATCCCACTCATCGAAAGACTGGATGAGAAAAGCGGAAACATTCAAGGTGTTGTTTTGACCCCAACCCGCGAGCTGGCAGTTCAGGTAGCAGAAGAGATCAATAAGATTGCCCAGTTTAAAAACATCTCTGCTCTGCCTATTTACGGTGGTCAAGACATTACGCGGCAAATCAAGGCTTTGAAAAAACGTCCTCAAATCATCGTAGCGACACCGGGTCGCTTCATGGATCATATGAGAAGAAAAACCATTCGACTCGATTCCATTGAGATCGTGGTATTGGACGAAGCTGACGAAATGCTGAACATGGGCTTTATTGACGACATTAAAGAAATTCTGCAGGAAGTGCCGGACAACCGTCAGACTTTGCTGTTCTCAGCAACTATGCCTAGAGCAATTCAAGAAATCGCTCAGCAATTCATGACTGAGCCGACACTGATTTCTGTGAAGGCAAAAGAAGTAACGGTTCCAAACATCGAACAACAATATATGGAAGTCGCTGAAAAGCAGAAGTTTGATGTTCTTTGCCGCTTGTTGGACATTCACTCGCCTGAGCTGGCTATCATCTTCGGTAGAACCAAACGTCGTGTAGATGAATTGTCTGAAGCACTGACCAAGCGTGGCTATGGTGCAGAAGGTATTCATGGCGACTTGAACCAGGCAAAACGCGACAGCGTCCTGCGCAAGTTTAAAGAAGGTACGATTGAAGTACTCGTAGCAACAGATGTAGCTGCTCGCGGACTGGATATCAGTGGTGTTACACACGTGTTCAACTTCGATATTCCGCAAGACTCCGAAAGCTACGTACACCGTATCGGCCGTACAGGACGTGCTGGTAAAACCGGTTTGGCGATCACTTTTGTTACCTCTCGTGAAATTGACCATCTGCGTCTGATCGAGCGTGCTACTAATCGCCGCATGGAGCGTCGCACTGTGCCTTCAATGGCGGAAGCATTGGAAGGACAACAGCGCATGGCTGTGGACAAGATTTTGGAGGCTTCTGGACTAGACAATCTGTCCGCTTACAAAACTCTTGCAGAGCAATTGCTTGAGGATGTGGATTCCGTTACACTCGTATCTGCAGCACTCAAGCTGTTAACCAAAGAGCCAGATATGACACCAGTTCGTCTGACTGAAGAAGCACCTTTGCGAGTCGGCAAGAAAAAGCTGCCGCCAAAAGGCAGAGGTGGATTTGGCTCCGGTTTTGGAGGAGGCAAGCGTCCTTCTCGCCCACGCAGTGGCGACTCTCGTCCGCGTAGTGGTGATTCCCGCCCACGTAGTGGCGACTCTCGTCCACGTAGCGGTGACTCTCGCCCGCGTAGCTCGGAAACTGGCAGCAGACCATATAACAAACAACGCTAATAGTAAAAGAACAGACCGATGCGATCACAAGCGCATCGGTCTTTTTTTGTGCAGACTGGCATAATGCCATCGTGACTGTGGTGGTGCTTGGACAACCTACATATGACAAGGGGGAGCAGGCATATTCCTACCCATTATTAAGTTTTGGCAACAGTGAAACCGACAAAAGCGCCTTTTGATTTTGTTGTGACAAGTATGTAAACGCTTTATATTTGAGGCATGAACTACTTCTATTGAATCATGTCAACATATGATCATTTTGTAAAAGGAGGGTCAACGTATGGAGAGCGTAGCTACAAAGGACCAGGCCTCGGGAGGACTCAGGGTCGCGGTACAAAAGTTTGGTCGTTTCTTAAGTGCGATGGTTATGCCGAACATTGGGGCATTCATCGCGTGGGGATTGATTACTGCCCTGTTCATTCCAACAGGCTGGCTGCCAAACGAGGATCTGGCTAAGCTGGTTGGACCGATGATTACGTATCTATTGCCGCTCCTGATTGGCTATACCGGCGGGAAAATGGTTCATGATGTGCGAGGCGGTGTCGTTGGTGCCGTTGCCACGATGGGGGTAGTCGTTGGCGCCGATATTCCGATGTTTTTGGGTGCAATGATTATGGGACCGCTTGGCGGTTGGGTCATCAAAAAAGTAGACCAAATGTTGGAAGGGAGAATACCTTCTGGTTTTGAGATGCTGATAAACAACTTTTCAGCAGGAATTTTCGGAGCTTTGCTCGCGATGATTGCATTCGGTGCGATTGGTCCGGTAGTGGTTGGGTTAAGTAAAGCGCTTGCGGCTGGAGTACAGGTGATTGTCAATGCAGGACTCTTGCCACTCGCGAGCATACTCGTTGAGCCGGCCAAGATTTTGTTTTTAAATAATGCGATCAATCATGGCATTTTAAGCCCGATTGGTCTCGATGAAGCTTCTAAGGTTGGTCAATCCATTTTCTTTTTGCTTGAGACAAATCCTGGACCTGGATTGGGAATCCTATTGGCATACTGGCTGGCAGGCAAGGGCAATGCGAAGCAATCTGCTCCAGGCGCTGTAATTATCCACTTCTTTGGCGGAATCCACGAGATTTATTTCCCGTACATCCTGATGAATCCGCGCCTGATTTTGGCGGTAATCGGGGGCGGAATGGCTGGTGTATTCACCTTCTCTTTACTGGGCGCGGGCTTGGTAGCGCCACCTTCGCCAGGCAGTATTTTTGCCTTGAGCGCGATGGCACCACGCGGGGGATTACTACCTGTACTGGCTGGCGTCGTTGCAGCGACTGTGGTTTCGTTTCTCATTGCCTCTGCATTCCTGAAAATGGGTGGCAAGACTGAGGAAGATGACATCGAGAAAGCTACGGAAAAAATGCAGGAGCTAAAAGGTAAAAAGCAGGAAAAGGTAGAAGAGGAAGAAATTGCGGCAGCTGCAGCTACTGAAGCTGTAATCGCAACAGACGTGAAAAAGGTTGTATTTTCTTGCGATGCTGGGATGGGATCAAGTGCGATGGGTGCCGCATCCTTGCGCAAGAAATTTAAAACAGCGGGCTTGGAGCATATTACGATCATCAATACAGCGATCAACGACATTCCAGATGACGCGGACATTGTCATCACACACAAATCGTTGACCGATCGAGCGCAAGTCAAAGCGCCTGAAGCTGAGCATATTTCAATTGATAACTTCTTGAATAGTCCGGAGTATGACAAGCTGGTCAAACGCCTCGGTTAAAGGGAATCAACGCTAGTGTGAGCTAGCGTTTTCCCTCTTTGTGTTAAGGAGGGGAGCAGAGCATGCAGATATCCTCGCGACAACGATCGATCATTGAAATTTTGATGCAGGAGCAAAAAGGGGCAACAATTGGCTTCATTGCCGAGCACATCGGAGTAAGTCCGCGAACCATACACAGGGAACTCGAGGCAGTAGATGAGCTGCTTTCAGAATACGGAATGAAGCTGGTGCGAAAAGCAGGAGCAGGTGTAGAAATCGTCGGATCAGAGGAGCAGAAGCAGGGCTTGCAAACCTCTGTGTTACATCAGACAACGACAGAGTTCACCGCTCAGGAGCGAAAGGTCATCATTTTATGCTCGCTACTAGAAGCATCGGAGCCAGTCAAGCTCATCTCTCTTGCCATTGATCTGAAAGTGACGACAGCTACCATCAGTCATGACCTGGATGATTTGGAGGTCATGCTTGCCCGGTATGAGCTATCCCTTTTGCGCAAAAGAGGCTACGGCGTGGAGCTGCTCGGCACGGAGTCTTCCAAGCGAAGGGTGATCAGCCGATTGATCTCTGAGCATTTGGACGACCATGAAATGATCGGGGTTATCAAAGAAAACATACAGAACAAGGCCCTGCGAAATATTGACTCGATCTCGGAGCGCCTGCTTGGTCTGATTGACCGGGAAAAGCTGATCAAAGTAGAAAATGCGTTAAACAACCTGGAGGACGATCTCTCCTACCATTTGGCTGACAGTGCCTATATCGGTCTGGTTACCCACTTAGCGCTGGCTGTCGAGCGGGTGGAAAAGGGAGAGAATATCCATTTTGACGAAAAAACGTTGAGTGAGTTAATCAACACGTCAGAGTATCAGGCTGCGCAACGTATCATGGAGCGGCTCCAGCTGATCTTTCAGATGGAGATTCCCGCTGCGGAAGTTGGTTATATAACGATGCATTTGCGTGGAGCCAAGCTGCGTCATTCCCAGGATGACTCCTTTTGGCCGGAAAATACAGAGCTGATGGCAACTACCTACCGTCTGATTCAGCTATGTGAAGAGAGCCTGGGGGTACCGCTGAAAGAGGATTCGTCCCTGTTTCATGGACTGCTTACTCATCTGGAGCCAGCACTGTACAGACTGAAGCGCAAGATGGAGATTCGCAATCCGATCCTGGACCAAATCAAAAGCAACTATCAAGAGCTGTTTTTGGTAGTAAAAGACGCTGTGGCGGCATTATTCCCGCAATTCGACGTTCCTGACGAGGAGGTTGGTTATCTCGTCATGCATCTCGGAGCGGCGCTTGAGCGAACGCGTCAGGAGCAGCAGCGTTACCGGGCACTCGTAGTTTGCTCGAGTGGAATCGGCTCGTCCAAGATATTAGCTACGCGTATCAAAAAGGAAATTCCCGAGATCGTCAGCCTACAAAATTTGTCCATGTTCGATCTGGGGGACATCCCGGAAAGTGAGTACGATCTGATCATCTCGACCATTCCATTGCCGCTTTCGCCGATGGATTATGTAGTCGTCAGCCCGCTCTTGCCGCAGGATGATATCCAGAAAATCAAATTTCATCTCCATAGCACCACCGGGGAGAAGCCATCTGCACCCAGAGCAATGAGCGTCGTCACAAGCGGGAAAAAGTCGATTGAGCAGCTCAGGGAGATGCAAAACTACTCTCGCTACGCAAGTGAGATCGTAGAGGGCCTGCGGGTGCGGGAATGGGATAACCATGGGCTCGATTTGCGTAGCCTTTTGCAACAAATGAGTCAGGAATTAAAAGAGAGCCAAACGATCAAAGAAGCAGCTCCCGTCATGCAGCAGCTGCTGGATCGGGAAAAGCTCGGCGGATTGGGTATTCCCGGTACATCAATGGCATTATTTCACGGGAGAAATGACAACGTAATAAAAGTGTCCTTTACCATTCACAGGCTGCAGAAACCGCTTCTGCTCCGGTCTATGGATGAAGAAGACATGTCCATATATTGGTTACTAGCGATGATAGGCCCGAGGGACTTACCACAAGAGGGTCTGGAAGTGTTAAGTGAGATCAGCTCACTACTCATTGAAGAAGAGATGCAGAGTGTTTTGGAGACAGGAGAAACACAGCAAATTGCTGATTATATAGCAGATAAATTGTATGCGTTTTGCCAGAAAAAGATAGGATGGGAGAGAACATAATGAAAAACATACTGACAGCTGAGAAAATCATGTTGAATGCAAAGGTAGCAAGCAAAGAAGAGGCAATCCGCCTGGCTGGTAATCTGCTCGTGCAGGCTGGTCATGTAACGGCAGCATATGTGGAGAAAATGCAAGAACGTGAACAGCTTGCTACAACCTATATCGGCAGTGGGGTTGCGATTCCCCACGGCACGAACGAATCGAAGCAGGAGATCCAATCTACAGGGATTTCGATTGTCCAGGTTCCTGAAGGGGTTGATTTCGGAGAAGGAAATACCGCTTACTTGCTCGTGGGTATTGCGGCCGTTGGAGACGAGCATTTGGAGGTGCTCTCCAATATCGCGATCATTTGCTCCGAGGAGGAAAACGTCAAGCGGGTAGTGCAAGCGACGTCGGCTGATGAGATTATCGCCCTGTTCTCTGAGGAGGTGTAATCACTCATGCTAGCTGTCCATTTTGGAGCCGGAAATATAGGCCGGGGATTTATCGGTCAATTGCTGCATCAGGCGGGGTACGAGGTAGTGTTTGTCGACGTTAATACGGCTTTGGTTGATGAGCTGAACGAGCGAAAAGCGTATCGCGTGCAGCTTGCTACTGCAGGAAAACCTGAGTCGGTAGTAGAAAACGTCAGTGCGCTCCATGGTGCAGATGTGGATGCTGTTGCCCAGGCAATCGCTGACGCGGATCTCGTTACGACTGCAGTAGGTCCGAACATTCTCCCTCATATCGCGAGTGCGTTCGCAGCAGGTATTTCGAAAAGGCTTTCCACCTCAAAGCGACCATTGAATGTCATTGCCTGCGAGAATATGATCGGGGGCAGTGCAGCACTGAAGGAGCATGTTTACGGCTTTTTACCAGAGGCCGATCGGATGTTGGCAGCAGAGAAAATCGGTTTTCCCAATGCCGCTGTAGACAGGATCGTACCTTTGCAGCAGCACGATGACAAACTGTTGGTTATGGTGGAGCCGTTTTTTGAATGGGCGGTGGATCAATCTCAGGTTGTCGGGGAAAAGCCGCAAGTAGAAGGACTCACATATGTCGATGACCTGGCGCCGTATATTGAACGAAAGCTGTTCACCGCAAATACCGGGCATGCGGTCATTGCTTATTTGGGCTATCAAATGGGATATGCAACGATCGATGCAGCGATCCAAAATGCTGAGATTAGTAAAGCTACACGAGGAGCATTGAGCGAGACGAGTGCCTTGCTAGTGATCAAGCACGGCTTTGACGAGCAAGAGCATCGGCGCTACGTAGAAAAAATACTGGAGCGCTTTACGAATCCAATGCTGTCTGACGAGGTTACTCGCGTGGGACGCTCACCGATTCGCAAGCTTTCTGCGCAAGATCGTCTGGTCGGTCCAGCGCTGCAATGTATCGAGCATGGAATTACTCCCGATTATTTAGGCTTGGCTATTGCAGCCGCACTTTTGTTCGACTTTCCGGAAGATGCAGAAGCGGTGCGTATACAAGCAGACAAAAATGAGTTTGGCTGGGAATATACATTACACAATTGTACAGGTATTCCGACGGGTCATTCGTTAGAACAAGTGGTACGTAGGCAGGCTCGTTTGTTACAGGAATGGACTAGTACACTTTGAGGAGAGGTGAGTGTGGAAATGTCGCAAAAAATCATTGGGGTAAAGGCTTCTGGTGGAATTGCAATCGGCAAGGCATTTTTGATGGCGGCTCCTGATTTTCAGATCAAAATGGTTGCCATAGAAGACACAGCGAGTGAGATCAAGCGTTTTGAAGCGGCTTTAGAGAGTGCCAAGCTTGATTTACAAGGCATTGTTACTCGTGTGGAACAAGAAATGGGCGATGATCATGCTGATATTTTCAAGGCTCATCTCCTCGTTCTCGAAGACCCAGAGCTGGTCGATACAGTAAAAGAGAAGATCGAGCAGGAAAAGGTCAACGCCGAGAGTGCCGTAAGCGACGTTGCTCAAGTCTTTATTGGTCTGTTCGAACAGATGGATGATGAATACATGCGCGAGCGAGCAGCGGATATCCGCGATGTGACGAAGCGTATCGTGTCACATTTGCTCGGTATATCATTCGCTGGTCCAGGCGAGCTGACGGAAGAAGTCATCGTAGTAGCGGAGGACCTGACCCCATCGGATACAGCACAGCTGGATCGCCGATTTGTCAAAGGCTTCGTAACGGATATCGGGGGACGGACCTCCCATTCCGCTATCATGGCACGATCACTGGAAATTCCGGCAGTAGTGGGTACCCGTGTCATCACAGATGTGGTTAAGACTTCTACTACGATCATTTTAGACGGGTACGAAGGAATCGTTATTATTGATCCAAGTCCGGAAGAATTGGCAAACTATGAACGCAAGCAGGCTGAATATGTAGGACGTAGGGCAGAGCTGGCAAAGCTGGTGCATGAGAAGACGTTGACAACAGACCAGCATCACGTGGAGCTCGCAGCCAATATTGGCAGTCCTGACGATTTGCCGGGTGTACTGGCAAATGGCGCAGAAGGAGTAGGGCTTTTTCGCACCGAATTTCTCTATATGGGACGCGAGGATTTCCCAACGGAAGAAGAACAGTTTCTTGCCTATAAACAAGTACTGGAGCAGATGGGGGAAAAGCCTGTCGTTATTCGTACGTTGGATATTGGCGGTGACAAGCAGCTTTCCTATTTGCCTATGCCAGAGGAGCTGAATCCGTTTCTCGGTTTCCGGGCGATCCGTTTGTGTTTGGATAACCAGGAGCTATTCCGTACTCAGCTACGTGCTCTTCTGCGTGCCAGTATCTATGGCAACCTGAAAATCATGTTCCCCATGATTGCTACTTTGGAGGAATTCCGACAGGTGAAGCAAATCTTGGAGGAAGAGAAAAAAGGCTTGCTAGAAAAAGGTATCGCTGTATCTGATCGCTACGAAGCGGGTATTATGATTGAGATCCCTGCTGCAGCGATGATGGCCGATCAGCTGGCTCGAGAAGTAGACTTTTTTAGCATCGGCACCAATGACCTGATTCAATATACAATGGCTGCGGACCGTATGAATGAGCGCGTCGCCTATCTCTATCAGCCGTACCATCCTGCTGTTTTGCGCTTGATCCACAATGTCATCAAGGCTGCCCATGCTAATGGCAAATGGGTGGGGATGTGTGGCGAAATGGCGGGCGATTCGATAGCGATACCGATCCTGCTTGGCTTTGGTCTCGATGAGTTCAGTATGAGTGCCGGCAGTATTTTGCCAGCACGCCAGCAGATCAGTCGCCTCAGTCTGGAGGAAGTATCGCAGCATAAGGAAGCCATCTTATCCATGAGCACGTCTGAGCAGGTAGAAGCATTCGTAAAGAAAGTGCTTAATCAAAATGACATCTGAGGAGGTACAGCACAATGGTGGAGAAGAAAATTGTCGTTCAGCTATCGCATGGTCTGCATGCACGACCTGCGGCTACTTTTGTAAAGGTGGCAACGTCGTTTTCAAGTGAAATCAAAATCGTGAAAAAAGAAAAGACCGTCAATGGAAAGAGCATTATGGGCATCATGTCCTCTGCAATTGCAAAAGGCGATGAAATTACATTGATCGCAGATGGAGCAGACGAGCAGGAAGCAATTAACGCATTGGAAAAGGTGCTTCTGGAGCAAGAGTAAACAAGGAGTTTTCCACTTCGCTGTGGATATTTCCGGGTATAAATAGAAAGGCAGCTATCTTCGATTCCGGAGGTGGTTGCCTTTTTGAGTTTATCCACATTTCACGTTGGGAGAAAAGCTACCTGGGGGTGAGCCGCTTTTGTTCTCGTTGCTCCTGAAGCAGTGCCGCCATCTGCAGTCGAATGCGTTCTGAGTGGGGATTGGCGTACACAGGAGAAGCCAGATTGTACGCCTCCAGAGGGTCAGATGTCAGGTTGTATAATTCATATTCATCCGGTATTGCCATGTTATTTGTGGATAAATGGTCATTGTCAGAGGCGGAGTACCGGGAATATTTCCACAAGCTTTCTTTATCCTCGTGATGGAGGCGAGCGATGACCGTTTCTATGCGATTGGGAGGAGTGACAGCGTGGTACGGCTGGAAAAATACGCTGACCTGATGCTGTCCCTTGGTCACGTTGTCCTCGGTCATGAAGTAGAGACTCTCTGGATATGTAGGACATGTAGCATCTTCCCCGAGGATGAGGGGGGTAAGATCGCGCCCGACGAGATGCCGTGCCTCACTATGCGTTTGCTTGAGAAGCTGGGTGATAGCGGGAGTATTTGCTCCAATCAGGCTGAGCAATGTGGGGAGAATATCTACATGGCTTGTCAGCTGATCTGTATAAAATGGCTGTGGAAAAAGAATTGGGTTGTGGATAATAAACGGAACGTGGATGCTTTCCTCGTACGCACAATAAAACTTTTGATGGAGATTGCCATGTGCACCGAGTAGCTCACCGTGATCGGAAGTAAAAATGATGATCGTTTCGTTGTAAAAGGAGGATTGGGAAATCGCCTCCAGTACATGCATTACCTCTTGGTCAGCGTTTTTCTGAAGCTGAAAGTATAGGCGACGATAAAATTCGTTGTTGCTGATCGGCTGAAAAGCCTGCGGGAAAACATCGCGATAGCTTGCTTGGCAGCGAGGCTTCGTGACTAGTGATTCATCATGAGTAGGAGGCGGAGGAACGTCAGGAACAGAATCATCAACGTGAAAGCGAAAAAAAGGTAGATGAGCAGTTAGGTCACCGTAGAGGACGATGTCATGTGGATTGACGAAGGATGCGACAATTAGCCACGGCTGGTACGATTCGTGCTCGTCTTTTTCCTGTTCTAGCTGTCGGATTAATTCAACTACCTCAGTACGGTAAACCACATCTCGGCCGTTCACCCCGATCGCAGCAGATGACCCGGAATTATGAGGAGCTCTCCCGTGCGGCTCCGGCCCGATCCAGCCGGAAAAGCCGTACCCGTCCAATCGATCAGCGAGCAAATACAAGCGCTCTTTTTCCGGGTCGGGCACTCCGGTCCCAGGCGTGTAGCTTCGAACGGGAATATGGGTTCCGGGTATCCAAATATCAGGGTCGGAAAAATGCCATTTGCCTTTGTAAAATGTGCGATAGCCGGCTGCCCGGAAGTATTCACCCATGGTTGGTACCGTATTTCTGTCCAACCAGAACATATCGCTGTCTGCCGACCTTTTGGCTGCGCCTGTAGTTTGGGAAACGCCGTGTAAGGAAGGGTACTGTCCCGTAAATAATGTCGCTCTGCTGGGTGAACAGGCGGTAGCTCCCACGTAGTGACGTGTGAATTCAAGTCCATGCCTGCGTAAAAAGGAATGGGCGTGGAGAGCTTCCTGTTTCCATGCCGTGATCGCGGGTTCCTCATAAACAGGTGGATAACGTTCTTCATCCACCATGATAAACAAAATATTAGGTCGCCTGTAAAATGGTTTTCTCAACATGTGGATGCCCCCATGAAAAGATAATCACACCCTTATCAACATATGGGGATAACCTTTGTCCTTATCCATTAGAAAATCTCAGGTTATCCCCAAGTCCAATAGTGATTAAATCAATACATACGACAAGATGGAGAGCAGAACTGACGTGATCGACATGGCAATCAAGGGACGTGCCGCTTTTGAGCGCAGTGCACGTAAATTAACATTTAGCCCAAGTCCAACCATGGCCATCGTCAAAACGAAAGTCGTTACGTTGGCTACGCCTGTGTTGAATGCTTCAGAAACAGGAATCTGTTTGCCGAGTACATAGCTGCCGAACAGACTCATGGCTAGAAAGCCAATCAAGAACCAAGGAAACTCGATTTTGGTGCCGCTTTGAATTTTGCCGGTTCGTTTCATCCAAAACATCAAGATAAAACAGAGCGGGACTAGCAGCAGAACGCGACCTAATTTTGCTAAAAGCCCGATTGCCAGGCCATCCTGCCCAGCAGGTGCAGCCGCCAGAGCGACATGGGCGATCTCATGCAGACTAATCCCCGACCACATGCCGTAATCTACTGCAGACATAGGCAAAAACGGGCGCAGTACTGTATAGCCGACAGCAAACACCGTTCCGACCAAAGCGATGATGCCTACGCCGATTGCGGTATCTTCATCCTTTGCTTGAATAATAGGGGAAACGGCGGCGATGGCTGCTGCCCCGCATACTCCTGTCCCTACTCCCAGCATGAGGGAGAGGGATGGCTCTGCCTTCAGCCATTTCGCTATCAGCATGGTGAGAGCGATAGCGAAAACAATCACGCCTACGTCATAGACGAGCAGACCGAGACCTTGGTGAAGCACGACGTCAATATTTAGTTTAAGACCGTACAAAATGATGGCAAGACGCAATAAACGTTTGGCAGAGAACTGAATGCCTGGTCGCAATGCCTCGGGATATCCCCAAAATTGCCGATAGGCGACCGCAATCAGGATCGCACAAGCCAAAGGACCGACCCGATCAAAGCCAGGAACATGTGACAGACCATACCCGAGCAGGGCGATTACAAAAGTAAAGGCGACGCCGCCGATCCATAACGGCAGGGAGGACGCTTTGCTTCCTTGGGGCTTTCCAGGCAGTGCAGCTGCACTGCTGTTGTTCAATGGCACGCTGTCTTTCAGCTGTGTAGCCATTGCAATCACTCCTTGAAAAGATTTACAACCTCAGAATAAAACAACTGTTATAATAAGAAAAATAAATCATTACGATAATCACGATAAGTAATAACTTATAATAGATAAAAAGAGCGAGGTGATGCAGCGTGGATCAACAGCTACTCGTTTTTGTAACAGTGGCAGACAGGCAAAACTTTTCGCGAGCAGCCGAAGAACTGCATATGACCCAGCCTGCTGTCAGCCAGTACATACTCTCCTTGGAGCGCTCGGTGGGAACGAAGCTTTTGGAGCGCAGCAACAAGTATGTTCGACTGAATAAGGCAGGGGAAATCGTATACCATCACGCGCGCGAGATTCTCGGGTTGTACACGCGTATGCAAAGTCTTGTGGACGATTTGATGAATACGCCAAGTGGTCATTTGACCATTGGTGCCAGCTACACCTACGGCGAATACGTGCTGCCCCATGTCATTGCGCGCATGCAGGAGTATTATCCGATGATCACTCCGACGATAACGATCCACAATTCCACTGTGATCACCGAGCTGGTAGCGAATCGGCAATTGGATGTAGGAATTGTAGAGGGAGAGCTTGTACACGAAAAAATGTGCATCGAGCCGTTTGCTGATGATCGCATGTACCTGATTGTTTCGCCAGCCCACCCTTTGGCTAAAAAAGAAGAGGTCAGTGTCACTGAACTGCTGGATGAAACATGGATTGTTCGAGAAGAAGGGTCAGGTACGAGAGAAGCCGCAGAAAAAATGTTTCGCATGCTGCAGATTCAACCAAAAAAACGGATGGAATTCGGGAGTACCCAGGTCATTAAGGAATCTGTGGAGGCTGGGCTTGGCATCAGTCTGCTGTCATATTGGGCAATCCGCAAAGAACGCAAGCTGGGTACTCTTTGCACGCTGAAGGTGGCAGGAACACCAGTGACGCGAGATTTTTCTTTGGTGACCAAAACAAATGAGTTTCATACAAAAGCATTAGACATTTTTATGGATCTCATACGCACTCATTTGCCAGAAGGAGCATATACATAAAGCAAGGAAGCAGCACGTGTGATTGCACGTGTTGCTTCCCCTTTTTTGAACGTTTATAACAGACTTATTTCACAGTGATAGTTCCTGTCATGAAGGTATGCGGTTTGCAGTAGATGGAATACACGCCTGATTTAGAAAAGGTCATGGTGTAAGTTGCATTTTGTTTGATGGGACCGCTGTCAAATGAGCCGTCTGTCGCAGTGACTGTATGGACTACATCATCGAGATTGGTAAAGGTCACTGTTGACCCTTTTTCTACAGTGATCGAGCCAGGGGAAAAGGAAAATGATTGAATGTTTACCTGATAGCTTTTAGCAGCAGGAGCAGGAGCCATCGATGCAGGAGCCGTTGGAGCCGTAGCACCTGGTGATGGAGCTGTAGCCGTTTCCTTTACCGGACTGTGGGATGTCATTTCATGGGCTGATTTTGTAGCTGTTTTAAAATGGATCACTTGCTTTACTTCAGGTGAAATAGGCTTGTGGTCATTGCCAACCAGCTGTACGGTCAATGTGTGAGACCCAGGAGGGACGTTATCAAAGACGGCAGGCTCACCATTGATCATTTTATAAGCGAGCTTGGGATCTGATGAATCGGTATCGAGCCAAACATGGATGTGTCCCTGTCCCGCCATAGTTTGCACATGTTGGCGGAAATCTGCTAGCTGATGGTGGAAAGCGGTGACGGCTACTTTTACCTGGTCGGAGTATAAGATGTCCCCATTTGCAGGGGAAATAATGTGGAACGAGGGCGTTTGAGGAGAAGTCAGAGAAATCGAGTTGGAGGCTTTGTCAAATGCTACCTCCATCCCGAGCTGATCTGCAAGAAAACGGACTGGCACATAAGGCACATCATGAATAATCGAAGCGGGTGTGTCTGCTGTAATAGAAACACCGTTGATCTTGACTGCTTGACTATTTACCGTAAAAAGATACGTATTCGAATCTTTTTTAATGGTGATCGTTTTTGCTGCTTGATCATAAGCAGCACTGGCTCCGACAGCTTTGGCGATGTCGCTTGCTGGAACCAGCGCATGGCTATTCGATATGAACAATGTTCCGTTTCCAAGGAGTGCTTTTCCGTCTACCTTGATAGTCATCGCAGCATAAGGCACAAGTGTAGCCGCGCTTGCCCAGCCAATTCCAAGAGCGCCTGTCAGCAGTATGCTTGAAAGTAAGAGGATGACCGATTTTTTCATCATAAATCCCTCCAAGTCTCTTCTAAATGATTTCGACTTAGGTAACGCTGAGGAGGGGAGAGCGGTTTGCGGCTTTGCCTATGTGCCCAACACTTTTTTTCCGCGAGGCTGGCTTCCGGTTTCATCCGGTTCGAGTGTGATGCCTATTGCTTCAAACGGTAGAGAGGGATCGTTCATTTCGTAGGCGAGTACGCCCGTCCCTTGACTGTCTACACGAAAGACACCCGCACTGTGCCTTTTGCCATCGCGAATCAACCAGACCTGATATGCTTCTGTTCCTTTCGTGGCAGCAAGCCCCTGGAGATGAAAAACGAGTATTCTTTTCTCGCCCTGGTCATACATCCAGGCATTTCCCTTAGATGAAGCAGTGGCGTTTACAGTCGCTTGCAGGGAATACGACTGTACCACCTGGGCAGGTTGTGCGGATTCCCTTGAGGCGAGCAATTGTTGACGTAGCGACAGGTTATTCCAGATCACTCCGACTAAAGCGAGCGCAAAGCCCACTACGACAAATCGCTGGGAAACAGGTCTCCATTTGGCTGTAATGGTGTCCACACGTTGCTTCCAGGTTTTATGGGTCTTTTCATTTGGTGCAAAAATCGCAGTCATTACTTGATCCTTCAGATCAGCAGGCACATCCACGTTTTGTGGCTGATACGGTATTTGGTAAGGTATCATTTCCCATGCCTCCCGCAATTCAATCACTTCTTGTCGGCAAAGCGGACAAGTCGCAATATGCTCCTCAAGGATGTGCTTCTGAGTATCTGTGCATTCCCCAATTGCATACGAAATCAGATCGTCTGAAAAAGAACAGCGGTTACGGTTATCCACGTTTTACCCCTCCATCTCTGGTATCAGGTGGTGCCGCAAGATTTTCAACGTTTGGTGCAGGCGGCTCTTGATAGTGCCGAGCGGTTCATTCCGCATCTGAGCAATTTCACTAAGCGAATAGCCCTCCCAATACAGAGACTGAATCAATTCAATCTGGCTTTGAGAGAGGTATTTGTATGCCTGCTCCATCTGTTCGCGTATCAGCTTGCGGGAGAGGACGTCGGCTGGATTGTTGGCCGGATGGTCCGGGATATGCTCCCATTTGTCGGGGGAGACGGGAACGAAACGCTGATTCCGCTTTTCACGGCGAAGATGGTCAATCGTAATGTTTCGGGTAATCGTAATTAGCCAGTTTACAAACTGCCCCTTTTCAGCGCTGTAGCCCGACTCCGATGTCCACAGACGAGTAAATACTGCCTGAACAATGCTTCTGGCATGCTGCTCGTCTTGTGTGCTTTTCAAAGCAAAAGAGTAGACTAGCTTAATGTAGCGGTCATATAGTTCCTCTAGCGCTGGACGGTGTTTTTGCATGACGAGTTGCATTAAGTCCGCGTCACTCCAGTTTTGCATGAGATAGGCACACCTCTTTCTCCCCCTGATCTCTACTTCTTTCTCTAGGAAACGATTGTATTGTGCGAGCGGTTCGATTTTCCCTAAAAGTTTTTAGGTGTGGGTGAGTTTTTAAGAGTGAGGCGAAAAACTGTACCTGCCTCACTGCTTCGGACTAATTCCACATTGCCTTGATGAGCTTTGGCAAGCAGCCTAGAAATCGTCAGTCCCAAACCGAGTCCATGCTTTTTCTTTCGCTTGCTATCCCCGCGATAATACCGCTCGAAAATGAACGGTGCTTCTGATTCCGGGATGCCCCTGCCATTGTCAATAACGTCGATGATGAATGGATCACCCTGTTTTTCCGCAATAATTTGAATTTGTGTCGCTTTGGCGGCAGCGCTGTTTCCAAGCAGATTGAGCAAGATTTGCTTGATATGTGACTCATCTCCTGTCCAGATGAGATCGGTCGGTTGGAGAGAGGCGCTTACTTCAACATCTGCAAAGGAGGGCAGTGTGTTCACCTGTGAAATCAATTGATCGAAAAGTTCCGATACGTTTATTTCCTTGTTTTCCGCGTGAACGGCCCCTGCCTCCATAGAGGAAAAATCAAGCAGGTCATTTACCATCGTTTGCAAGCGTTTGGCTTCATCCATGCTGATTTGCATGAATTCGTCTGCATCAGGTCCGCTTACTACCCCGTCCTTTACTGCCTGTATCATGCCGCGAATTGAAGTGACTGGAGTACGCAGCTCATGTGAAACGCCAGCGAGCATATCCGTGCGCATCCGTTCCAGCTGACCCAGGCGATTAGCCATCTCATCAAAGGATACGATCAACTGACTGATTTCGGACTCCTTGATTCGCGAAGCATCAGGCAAAGCGGGTTCATAGTTGCCAGTAGAAATTTGCTCGGCAGCCAGTGCCAGCTGTCGAAGTGGCTGGGTCAGTGAGCGTGACAAGACATAAACAATACCCCAGCCACACAAGGTAATGATCCCGATGGATACCATGATGGTGATATACGTATGGACGAGATCATTATTAAGCCGAGTGCTCACATAATACGTACCGGCTACTTCATTTTGCAGATAGTATGGTACACCTACACGCAGCCAGGTAGCATCATTTGTAGCGATGACTTCACGAGTTTCCATTTTTTTGTTGGCAGGTGTAATCGGAGTTGGCAGCACAACCTTTGTGGCAGGAGTCACAGCAGTCAAGTTCTTGAGCTGCATGTTTGACAGATTAGAGATTTGAACCACATGATCCATTGGAATATCAGGCATGCCCTTCGCAGCAAGGGCAGCTGTTGTCGTTGGCATCGCTTGAGTCGCTTTGACCAGCGAGATCGAGGGTTGCAGTGTTTCTATTGGAGAAAGTGTGTAAGTTCTTGCAAAAGCTACCTTGGAATACGAATCAGCCAACAGCTGCGTTCTCGCTTCCAATACAGCAAACTGCTGCTCGGTGGCATTTTTATTAATCCAGTAAATGCCGAAAAAGCCAATCCCAAGCAGCATGATCGACAAAATCATCGCATAGCGCCAGGTCCAGTAGCGCAAGAGAGGCACTGGCGACTTGGGCTTAGAGCTTCGTTTAATAAACACGCAGACTGTACCCCATTCCTCTGATTGTAGTGATTTCACCCTCGGTACTTGGCCACTGCTGCAAGCTCTTGCGCAAGCGTTTGACAGCAGTATCCACAGCGCGATCTCCTCCGTCAAAATCCATTCCCCATACCTGGTCCAAAAGCTGATCGCGACTGAAGCACTGGTTGGGGTGACGTGCCAGAAAAGCAAGCAGCTGCCAGTCGCGCGGCATCAACGAAACAGGTTCTTTTCCAAGGAGTACGTTTTGTGCCGAAAAGTCAATCGACAGCATGCCAAGTCTGACAATGTCCGCTTCAGCGAGATAGGAGGAACGGCGCAGTACAGCTTGTACTCTGGCAAGAACCTCTTCGGGATCAAAAGGCTTGGCGATGTAGTCATCCGCACCTTGGGACAAGCCCTGAAGCTTGTCAGGCACCGTGCCGCGGGCCGTTATGATGATCACGGGGCAGCTGTTGTACTGACGAATTTGCTCCAGTATTTCCAGACCGTCGTGGTCAGGGAGCATGAGATCAAGCAAAACCAGATCGGGCTTCCAGGAAAGGAAGGTTTGGAGAGGGTCCAGATTTCCATCATTCCAATTGACTTCATAGCCGGCTCGCTGCAGATATACCTGCATCAGACGAGCAATCGGCATTTCATCTTCAATGATATAAATTCGTTTCACGAGTTTACGACCTCTTTTCTAACCGGTCCATATTGGATTGCTTTTATCATAGCAAGGCAATGGGGTATATGGTCTGCCATCATTTGTTAAGGAGTGCGTCTATCCACCATTTAAACATGGATGTTCTATTGTAGGTGATCTGTGTGTCTGAAATATGGCGAAGCTGTCCGATGTGTGGCTGGTTGACAAGAGTAAGAAGGACGAGTAGACTGTAATTATCTAATAGTTAATACTTTTAACTATTAGTAGTTTTAACTTATTTATAAAAAGAGGTGACGACCCAGCCAAGATGAGAGAGCGGGACGAACTATCCAAATTACTGTCGAGCATGGTCCACAAGTTTATCATTTCGTATGGAAAGATTCTGGACAGCGACATGTCGGGTTCTCAGGTGTACATCCTAGAAATTTTGGCGGAAGATGGTGCAGTCAAAAGCTCGGAGCTCGCTGAGAGATTGTTCATCAGCTTGCCTGCCGTCACGAATCTAGCCAATAAACTAGTGAAAAAAGGATATATTGAACGACAAATACCCGAAACAGATCGACGTGTTACTCTGCTTGCCATAACTCCATTAGGCCAAGAAATTCTCGACATGATTAACAATCGCTATGCGACGTTGACAGATGCGCTATGGACCAATTTTTCCGATGAAGAGCTAAGTGAGCTTCTCCAATCTTATAAAAAGATGGTAGCGAACCTCGAAGAACATCAAAAACATAAGGAGTGACATGACATGACCAATCAACAAGGACAAGTTGCTGTAGTAACAGGTGCTGGAAGCGGAATGGGACGTGCTACAAGCCTGAAGCTGTCTGAGATGGGAATGAAGCTAGTTCTGGTCGACTTCAATCAGCAAACAGGTGAAGAAACATTAGGTATGATCAAGGAAAAAGGCGGAGCCGGTATCTTTGTGCAAGCAAACGTAGCAGAATCCGCAGACGTACAAAACTATGTAAACAAAGCGATGGAAGCTTTCGGGCAGATCGACGTCTTCTTCAACAATGCTGGAGTTATCCAAAAGCCATCCTTGTTGGCTGAGGTACCGGAATCGGAGTATGATCGTATTTTGGCCGTTAACCTAAAGGGTGTATTTCTTGGCTTGAAATATGTGATTCCGGTGATGGTGAAACAAGGTTCGGGCTCCATCATTAACACCGCATCCACAGCTGGACTGAAGAGCGAGCACAGCTTGTCCGTATATTCAGCAAGCAAGCACGCTGTAGTGGGTATTACTAAAGCGGCAGCACTGGAATATGCAAAAACAGGTGTTCGCATCAATGCGGTATGCCCTGGAGGAGTAACAACAAGCCTGGTGGCAGGATTGGAAAAAACGATCAAAGAAACCGGAAACGTGCCAGAAATTCAATTCCCGCGCATCGGACGCATGGCAGAAGCCGATGAAATCGCCAATGTGGTTGCGTTCTTGGCTTCGAGTGGGTCAAGCTACATGACGGGTTCGATTGTAGCGATTGATGGCGGACTTACTTTGTAATTCTACTCACTACCAATAAGCAAAAGGCCTTCGACGAGCTCAGTTCTCTCGTCAAAGGCCTTTTTGCTATTTACACGTAGCCCGAATCGCCTAAGATGCGTTATTTTTTTCTAGTTGCTTATTTCTTTGCTGCAGGAGTTGTAAGTACGGCTTTGGAGATTTTGCCTTCTTTTTCGAGTTGAGCGATCAGTTCTTCAACAGTGATTCCTTTTTCTTTGGCGAGTTGCTCCAGGTCGATAACTGTTGCAAATGGTACGGAGGTTGAGAGTTCGCCTGCCTCACCATTCAGTTCGATTCTTTTCATCATTACTGCTTTAGAAGAGTCGCCCTCAGTATTCTGTGCAGCTTCTGTTGTTGGGAGAGCCTTTGCGAGCTTGCCTTCTTTTTCTAGCTGAGCGATCAGCTCTTCTACAGTGATCCCTTTCTCTTTCGCGATTTCTTCCAAACTAATCACTTTTGTGAGGGAGATGGTCGCATTTCCTTGCTCATCATCGTTTAAATGGAAGATTGCCGTCATAGGTACGCTACTGTCACCATCAGCTGGATCGGTTTTGCCGTCAACCAGAGTTAATCTTTTAACGATTTTTCCTTCTTTTTCAAGCTGAGCAATCAGCTCTTCTACAGTAATGCCTTTTTCCTTTGCCATTTGCTCCAAGCTGATGGCAGGTGCCGCTGTTGTAAGGTTTACCATCTTCATTTGGGTAGCGCCTTCGATTTTGGCAGCAGGTGCTTTTTCAGCTGCGAATGCAGAACCTGCCATTGCGGATACGGCGAGAGCCATTACAGACATTACGATTTTCTTTTTCATGTGAAATTCCTCCTCGGGATTCATCTTTTAGTGTGTTAAGCCAGCTTTCGGGCTTGCCCGTCCCGGCTACACAACAAAGATAATCCGCGCGTGTGTCCGTTAAATGGCTGAATTTAGAAAAAGTGATGGAACGGGATTGAATTCCGTAAACAGACTTGTAGTCAATAAATACAAGCCTGTAAACAGCAGGATGACGTAGGTGAGGATTTGGAATACACTCTGGCTGATCCTTTTAGGACGATCGACACAAGCATCATCCAATGATCCACCTTGAACATCCCTCCATTTATTTTTCGTGAGATTAGTCCATTTTATCGTTGTCGATCAGTTCGGTAAAATCAAAACATGCAGGAATTTGGAAAGTGACAGGTAAGCGAAAACGCTTGCAATTTTCCCGCCATTGTCTTACATTAGAGACACGGATAAGAATACAAAATTTTGTTTTGTTTCTTATTCAACAAGTGAACAAACAAAAGGCAAAGGTGCCATGAACATGAGGATTGTTTCCTGTGTTCTGGACACCTTTTTTTGCGTTTTGAAAAGGGTAGTAGTTGTTTGAAAGGAGTGACACGCATGGAAAAACCAATTCGAGCGACGCCGCTTGCGATCCGGCTGATTCCCAATGTCGATCCTCAATTCGCGGAGAAGCTGAACCTGCCTTCGAATATTCGAAGTCTGGGTCTTTTGACTTCCACGATTGATGATGTGGGATACACGGCGATCGATGAGGCGACGAAAAAGGCAGCAGTAGAAGTTGTTTATGCCAAGTCGTTTTATGCGGGCTCCGGCCACGCTTCTGGTCCGTTATCCGGCGAGTTCATCGGGATGATTGGAGGAGCGACGCCATCGGAGGTACAGAGCGGTCTGGATGCAGCCGTTGCATTCATGGAAAGCGGAGCATGCTTTTACTCTCTAAATGAAGAGGGAACGCATGCGTATTACGCCCATGTCGTGTCGCGGACTGGAAGCTATTTGTCCCAGCTGGCGGGAATTCCAGAAGGGGAGCCGCTCGCTTATTTGATCGCTCCACCATTGGAAGCCATGTACGGAATCGATGCAGCTCTCAAGGCAGCAGACGTACAAATGATGCAGTTTTTTGGACCGCCTACAGAAACCAACTTCGGGGGAGCGCTTTTAACGGGTAGCCAGTCTGCTTGCACAGCAGCGGCAGATGCATTTGCCACTGCAGTTAGAAGTGTCGCCCAACAACCTGTAAAACGATAAAAGGGAATTTCCCTCTATAAGGGGAGGACGTGTAAATGCGCGCTCATGCATACTCACTTGGCATGATTGAAACATTGGGCTTGCCTGCTCTTATCGCTGCCGCAGATGCTGCTGCCAAAGCCGCAGATGTCAAGGTAGCGACTTATGAAGGAGCGGATGGCGGAATCGTCACCGTGTATGTGATCGGTGATGTATCCTCGGTACAAGCGGCTGTCGATGCTGGAGCTGACGCAGCGAGACGTGTTGGACGATTGCTCCACTCTCACGTCATCCCGCGCCCGGATGAAAGTGTACCGAAAATGATTAAGAACCTGTTGAAACCACCCGTACAGGAAGAGGTAAAGCCGGAGCCGGCACAGGCACAACCTGCATCCGCTCTTGCTGAACAATCGATCAACGATCTGCGCAAGCTGGCGCGTTCGTACGCTGATTTCCCTCTTTCCACAAATGAAATCAATACAGCGAAAAAAGAAGATCTCATTCGCCTGCTAGAGGAAAAGCAACAAGGCGGAGGTGAACAAGCCTAATGACACTCGATGCTGATTTATATTCCATTCAGGAAGTGCGCACCTATCTGGCTCAGGCCAAGGAGGCACAAGCAAAGCTCGCTTCCTACACGCAGGAACAAATCGATGCGATCATTGCAGCGATGTCCAAAGCGGGCGTCGAGGCAGCAGAACGACTGGCCGCAATGGCAGTGGAAGAGACAGGCTTCGGTAACATCCCTGATAAACGAATGAAAAATCTGTTTGCTTCTCAGGATGTTTACGCGTGGATCAAAGACCAAAAGACGGTCGGCATCATAGGTAAGGACGAGGAAAACAAAGTATGGGAAGTGGCACAGCCGTTCGGTGTTGTCGCTGGTATCGTACCTTCCACCAACCCTACGTCCACCGTTATTTTCAAATCGATGATTGCCCTCAAGGCACGAAATGCGATCGTTTTCAGTCCTCACCCGTCCGCAGCCAAATGTACGCTGGAAGCAGCGCAGCTGATGGCGAAGGCCGCTGTGCAGGCTGGGGCACCAGAAGGCTTGATCCATTGTGTCAGCAAACCAACGCTCCCAGCTACCAACGAGCTGATCAAGCACAAGCTGACCAACGTCATCCTGGCTACAGGTGGATCGGCAATGGTACGCGCTGCCTATAGCTCTGGTAAACCAGCATATGGCGTGGGACCGGGCAACGTACCGGTATACATTCACCACAGTGCAGATCTGGCAGCAGCTGCTAAACGGATCGTACAGAGCAAAACGTTTGACTACGGTACGATTTGCGCTTCCGAGCAGGCGCTGGTGATTGAAGAAACCATCAAGCACCAAATGATCGCAGCACTGAAGCGAGAAGGAGCCTACTTCCTCGATGAGCATGAAAAAGAGCGCGTAGCCGCTATTATCATGGTCAACGGTTCGCTCAATGCCAAGATTGTAGGTCGCTCCCCGCATGTGATAGCGCAGATGGCTGGCATTTCCATCCCGGCTGATACACGTGTACTGATCGCTGAGGAAAGCTGTGTCGGAAAGGCGTATCCGCTGTCCGTCGAAAAGCTGGCTCCGATCCTTGCCCTGTATACTGTTCAGGATGCGACAGAAGCATTTGCACGTTGCCGCGAGCTATTGGAGCATGGTGGTCTGGGACATACAGCAGGTATCCACGCTACAGACGAAAACGTAATTGCGTCCTATGGCCAAGCGATGCCAGCATCCCGGGTTCCGGTCAACACCGGTACGACCTTCGGAGGAATTGGCGCCACTACTGGCATTCAGCCATCCTTTACACTTGGTTGCGGTTCGTTTGGCGGCAACATAACTTCGGACAACATCGGACCTAAGCATCTGTTCAACATCAAGCGCATTGCGTTTGGCGTAAGAGAGATGCCGGAGTCCAAGCCAGCACAGACACAAGCAACTTCCCCAGCGGAAGAAGCGGTTCTGCAAGCTGTCTCTTCGATGAATGTCGGTCTGAGCCGTGATGAGATCAAAAATATTATCAAATCGGTTTTGACTGAAATGACGTCTTAAAAAACAGTTTAAAAAGACCGCGAAATATGGCGGACTTTTGCATAACAGCATTAACTACTAAAAAAATGTCCATACATTTAAGGAGGAAATGAATCATGGCTGGAGAAATGTCCGCATTGGGAATGGTAGAAACAAAAGGTTTGGTAGGAGCAGTAGAAGCTGCTGACGCAATGGTAAAAGCAGCAAACGTAAAACTGATTGGTAAAGTACACGTAGGTGGCGGTCTCGTCACAGTAATGGTACGCGGTGATGTAGGTGCAGTAAAAGCTTCCACGGACGCAGGTGCCGCTGCTGCCGAAAAAGTAGGCGAACTCGTATCTGTACACGTCATCCCACGCCCTCATGGCGACATTGAACTGATCCTGCCTAAGCTCGAAGGGTAATCCCCGATGGCAGTCATTACAGAAGCATCCCTTAGAGCGATGCACAAAACAGGCATACCAAACCCCTTTCTCCTAGAGAAAGGGGATAAAATAACACCCGCAGCGGCAGATTTCTTGAAAGGAAGAGGGATTGAAGTGAAATCGTTTGAAGAACATCAGCAGCCTTCCACCAATCAAGCTGCCGAGGCAGTACGTGAAATTCCCCTGGGCGTATCCAATCGTCACGTCCATTTGTCACCGGAAGATGTGGAAAAACTGTTTGGAGCAGGACATGAGCTGACGCCTATGCGCGATCTGTCCCAGCCAGGTCAGTTTGCTTGCCAGGAGACCGTTACAATCGTAGGGCCAAAAGGCAGCATCCACGGGGTTCGTATCCTCGGTCCGGCGCGTGGAGCGACACAAGTGGAAATCTCCCGTACAGACGGCTTTGCACTGGGTGTTCATGCACCTGTACGGATGTCTGGAGATATCGAAGGTACACCGGGTCTGGTACTCGTCACGGCAAAAGGCACAGTCATGCTGGACAAAGGCGTCATTGTAGCCAAGCGGCACGTTCATATGTCGCCAGAGGAAGCACAGAGCTTTCAAGTAAATGATGGCGATACGCTGATCCTCGCGACACAGAGCGACCGCCCTATTATCTATCCGGATGTAGTCGTTCGCGTTCATCCGCGATTTGCGCTCGATTTCCATGTGGATTTGGATGAAGGGAATGCCGCTAATTTGAAAACGGGCGACCGGGTAAAAGTGATCGGCAAAAACGGCCAGTTTTACTCCGGCTAACGGAGGTAGAGCTTGATGGACATCAGAGAAATGGTGGCATCTATTACAAAAGAGATTCTGCTATCGATGAATACAGAAAAGAAAAAAGAAGCGCCTCGTGTCCTGTATGTCTTTTGTGACAGCCAGGCTCATGAGGCGTATACCGATCATTTCATCCAGCTGAAAAATCACGGCATCTGCCACGACATCCTCTTCTTGGACGGGGAAACCTCCTCCTGGCTGGGGATGCACAAAATCGAATGTGGCGGAGCAGGCAAGATCATTACTGCTGATGAATACGCTCCTGCTCCACTCGAAGTGCCGAAAGATTATGCCGGTATCGTCATTCCAGAGATTGATCTGGACAATGCAGGGCGTATCGCTGCTGGGCTAAAGGGAACAATCAAAGCGGAGATCGTTTTTGCTGCACTGGTGACAGGCAAATTCGTCATCGCAGGCTCCGATGTTCCGGGCATCAAGCGCGCAGACCGTCGCACGCTGCAAACATTGACGCTGCCACCAGCTTACGAAAAGCTGTTCCAACGTCATGTCGAAGCGATGAAAGAGCTGGGCGTAGAGTTCGCAGAACAAAGACGTCTGGCAGATCGCGTTGTTTCCAAGCTGAAAGCACAGCTGCAAAAGGATGAGACCAAGCCAGAGCAGCCAGCTCTGACCGCTCTCGATGAGGCGGAAGCGGTCTTTTCCGGGAAGCTGTTGACTGCAGACTGGATTAAATCGCAGCCAGAGCTTAAAGATACGATCCTGCACGTGAAAAAAGGAGCGATCGTCTCTCCGCTGGCTTTTGACAGCATGAGAGAACGCGGCATTACCGTCAGCTATTTGGGAAAAGGGTGATCGCATGTTTTTGGGAAAAGTGATCGGCAGCGTGTGGGCTACACAAAAGGAAACAGGTATGGAAAATCTGAAATTGATGGTTGTCCAGCCGATTGACTGGCGTGGTGAGGAAGGCGGACAAACTGTTATCGCAGCAGACCGGATTGGGGCAGGAATTGGCGAGCAGGTTATTGTCTCCCGAGGAACACCTGCCCGTATCCTTTTCACCGGAAATAGCGTTCCAATTGATGCGATCATCGTAGGAATTGTGGATTCGTTTGAGGTGCCGGGAGCTGCAGGAGGAGAGGGATAAAGATGGAACAGGAACGCTCACGAGTCATACAGGAATTTGTTCCGGGCAAACAGGTAACATTGGCTCATGTGATTGCCAACCCTGACCAGATGCTCTACACCAAGCTCGGAATCAAGGAAGCAGGGGCAATCGGAATTTTAACCCTGACCCCAACAGAGACCGCCATTATCGCAGCTGATATCGCGACGAAGGCAGCAGGTGTCGAGCTCGGCTTTCTTGACCGGTTTACAGGATCGCTGATCGTCGTGGGCGATGTGTCCGCGGTGGAGATGGCTGTAGAGGCAGTCAACACGGTCTTGAGTGAAAAACTACGCTTTACTCCGGCTTTGGTGACGAAATCATGACCGGGCGTGTAATGATTATCGGAGCCATCGAAGCAGGCAAGTCTTCTCTGGTCAAGGCACTGTTCAATGACGAACAGCCGGCCAGAAAGACACAGGCTTTGGAATATCGGGATTGGGTCATTGATACTCCAGGAGAGTACAGCGAAAACCCGATGTTTTATCGTACGCTCATGGCGACTTCTCTGGAGGCGGAGCTTATTGTGATGGTGCAGGATGCCACACGCGAGCGCAACTATTTTCCCCCAGGGTTTTCGCAAGGATTTCCCCAACCATGTGTAGGGGTGATTACCAAGATGGATCATCCCGATGCCAATGTAGAGCGGGCAGAAGGATTTTTGCGCCAATCGCTTGGCGACGGGAACATTTTTCGGACTTCCTCTTACACGAGTGAAGGGGTACCGGAATTACGTGCCTATTTACAAGAAATTGTTAATCAATAAACCTCTATCCGCCATGGCTAGTCTGTGAGAAAATGAGGTCAGTATCTATTTCAAGCAGGTGAAAAGAGGTTCACATGCATGCAATCTATACGAGAACTGTGTATTGCTGCCACAACATTGAGTGAGGACGATATTCGGATCATTGAAGATCTGGCTGCCAAATTGCAGATTTTTGCTGATCTGTCGCAAGCCGATATGTTTATCGACTGCCCGACGATTGACCGTAGCTCAGCGCTTGTCATCGCGCAGGCAACGCCTTCTACAGCTCGTTCGATGTATAGTGGATCGGTCGTGGGGCAACTGGCGACAGCGGTCAACGAGCCTGCGGTCATGTACTGCCTGACAACAGGAAAGCCAGTGATCGGATCGCGCGGTGTATCACAGGAGCAAGTCGTGATGCGGCAAAGCGTAGTTCCTATCACAAACGCGGTAGGAGAAACGATTGGTACGTTGATAACGGAGCAGGATATTTCCAAGCAGGTGGAGCAGGAGAGAAACGTGGAAATGCTCAAGGAAACCACCGAGCATTTAAGCGAGACTCTGATCCAGTTTGCCGCTCCAGATATGCCGATTTCATCCCTTTTGCATGAAGGCATGATTTTGTTTGATCAAAATGGGATGATCACGTACGCCAATGTACGTGCGCACAAGCTTTTGTCTCTGATCGGCTTTGAGAAGCCGGAAAAGGGAGAGAGCATTGAGCGGATTTTTTCCTGGCGTGTTTCCCCGGAGAATTTTGTCAGACACGGGGGTTACATTCAGGATGAGCTGTCACGAGGAAAGCATTTTATCATGATGAAAGCGGTTTCGTCCGCTCGCAAGCCAGACATCATCGGGGGAATCATTCTCCTGAGAGATATATCCGATATTCGGGAAAAAGAAAAGCAGCTGATGATCAAATCGGCTGTTATTAAAGAGATTCACCATCGCGTGAAGAACAATTTGCAAACCATCTCCAGCTTGCTGCGACTGCAGATGCGGCGCTCGCAATCAACGGAGATTGAAAAGGTATACCGGGAAAGCATCAATCGAATCAACAGCATCGCCATCATACACGAGTATCTGGCACAAGATGGTCTGGAACAGATTGATTTCAAAGAGATTCTCACTAAAATATCGAAAATTATCGTCTCCTCCATGAGACGTTCTGAGCAAGCTATACAAGTAGTAGTATCGGGCGAATCGGTTTACTTGCCATCAAACAAGGCGACATCATTTGCCCTGATCGTTACCGAATTGATTCAAAACTGCATGATCCATGGGTTTCGCAATCTGCATGAAGGCAAAATCTCCATCGCGCTCGTCTCCAAGGAAGACTTCGTCAGCATCTCCGTTACTGATGATGGCAATGGCATCGAGGACATGGAACAAATTTTGAAAAAAGGCCATCTGGGATTGAAAATCGTGGATACGCTGGTCAAGGAAGACCTGGAAGGCACGATGCATTTCCGCAATACAGGAAACGGTACAGAGGTTACGATTCTCTATCCGATCCAAAAGGGGGATGAAGATGACACAGCCGAAGATTATGGTCGTTGATGATGAGCCAATCATTCGCATGGATTTGCGTGAGATGCTCGAAAACGAAGGATATCAGGTTATTGCCGAGGCGAAGAACGGGGAAGAGGCTGTCTCTCTCGCCCATCGTCACAAGCCCGATCTCATTATCATGGATGTGAAAATGCCTGTCTTGAACGGGATCAAGGCAAGCAGCATCATTCGTTCCTTTTCCGACAGCTCGATCCTGCTTTTGACTGCATACAGTCAGAAGGAGCTGGTGCAGGATGCCAGAAAGGCTGGAGTGACCGCGTATCTGGTAAAGCCAGTATCTGAGGATGATCTGATTCCCGCAGTTGAAATCGCCTTGAGCCAGAAGGAAAAAGTAGTGTCGCTCAAGAAGGATATCAGCGATTTGAAACAAAAAATTGAGGATCGAAAATCAGTGGAAAAGGCAAAAGGCAAGCTGATGAGCGCCCTTTCCCTGGAAGAAGATGCTGCTTATAAATGGTTGCAGCAAGTAAGCATGCAACGGCGCATGCCACTTGTAAAGCTGGCAGAGGAAATCCTCTCCGGCGAGCACGAGCTTTTGCCTTAGGTTGCATAGGTAACCGTTTTAGAGGTTGCTCATGCACGATTAGATCGAACATGACAAGTGGATAGCACGAATAAGCAAAGGCGCTTGAGTCAGACCGGAAGCGAGGAACCGGCTGTTCAAGCGTTTTTTCTCGTACTCCCCGTCAGGCACGCCAATGGTTCAAGGAGGTTCATATGGATGAACAATGGATCCAAAGCGTTGGAATAGATGTCGGAACCAGCACAACCAAAATGATTGTGAGTCGACTGCGACTAGGACGGATGTCCAGCACTTTTTCGCTGCCCCGCTACCAAATTGTAGAGAGGCAGCTGCTCTACGCAAGTGCTGTCCATTCTACACCGCTGCTTGGATTTGACGAGATTGACGCAGAAGGCATCGGTGAGATTCTGCGCCGTGAATATGAAACGGCACAGATTAGCCTTTCTTCCATCAAGTCAGGCGCGGTTATTATTACCGGGGAAACAGCGAGTAAAAAGAACGCTCAGCATATTGTTCATTTGCTGGCAGAGCGATCCGGTGATTTTGTCGTGGCGACGGCAGGTGCCGATTTGGAAGGCGTGCTGGCGGGTAAGGGAGCAGGTGCGGAAAAGCGTTCCCAAACGCTTCAAGGGACGATCGTTAACGTCGATATTGGAGGCGGAACGGCGAATGCCGCGTATTTTGCGAGAGGCAGAGCGATTGCGACCGTTACGTTTCATGTTGGTGGACGACTGATACGCCTCGATCCACAGGGAGTAGTCCAATACGTTTCTCCAAACATTTCGCAGTGGCTGTCTGCCAAAGGGCTGCGTATCCAGACCGGGCAAGCAATCGGATTTGAACAGATCAAGGAAGTTGCAGAGCAAATGGCAAGAAGCATGCTGGACTATTTGACGGGTAAAGAGCGCCAGGTATCCGGGCTGTTAGTGCTAGGCCCGCATCTGCGGGCTGCTTTTCCAGTCGATGAACTCACTGTTTCCGGTGGGGTTGGACAGCTCATGACGGCGGGGCCAGTGAACAGTATCGCTGATGTTAGCCGGTACGGCGATTTTGGTCCGCTCCTCGGATACGTCCTCCAGCAGGAACGGGAAAAGGGAGCGTATCCGGTCCGATGGCTCGATCCTGAGCAGACAGTGCGGGCGACAGTAATTGGTGCAGGGATGCAAAGCACAGAGATTAGTGGATCAACAGTCCATATCAAACCAGAGCTTTTGCCGATCAAGAACATTCCGATTCTCAAGCTGGAGCTGACATCAGAGCAATTGACGGACCCAGAGCAATTGCGCAAAGAAGTAGCATCGGTGTATGGCATGGGAGAGCGTCTGTTTGAAAAGACGGCGGGAATTCCGTTTGCCTTGGCGATTTCGGGTATTGGCTACTGTTCTTATGCGCTGCTTCAGACAATCGCACAGGAACTGGCCGATCAATACCGACAGACATTTACCGAGAGCAAGACCATGGTAGTCATTTGTGAAACGGATATGGCAAAAGCGCTTGGTCAGGCATTGGCGCTCAGATGCAAAGGAGCACCGGAGATAATTTGTATCGATCAGGTGCGTGTAGAATATGGCGATTACATCGACCTGGGAGAGCCTATTTCGGGAACGATTATTCCGGTCGTGGTAAAAACGCTCGCTTTCGATGAAAGGCCGTAACGTAAGAAGGGGTGGACGCGATGAACACGAAAACGACTGTGCTTGGACAGACCTATCAATTCCGTGATTTAAAAGAAGTATTTGCGAAAGCGAATGAAGACAAATCGGGTGACCAGCTGGCAGGTATTGCTGCTGCGGATTCGAGAGAGCGAGTGGCTGCCAAGCAAGTATTGGCTGATCTTACGCTCGCAGACATTCGCAATAACCCGATGCTTCCGCCAGAAGAGGATGAGGTTTCCCGGGTAATTGAAGCAGGTATTAACGAAAAGATTTACAACGAAATCAAAAACTGGAGCGTTGCAGAGCTGCGCGAGTACATTTTGAGCCACAAGGCTGGCGACAGTGAAATCAAACGCATCAGCAGAGGCTTGTCCAGTGAAATGATTGCAGCTACTGCAAAGCTTATGAGCAACCTGGACCTGATCACGGCGGCAGCCAAGATTCGCAACATTACACATTGCAACACAGCAATTGGTCAGCAAGGGGTACTGGCGGCACGCGTGCAGCCAAACCATCCTTCTGACAATGTACAGGGCATCAAGGCTGCTTTGTACGAAGGACTCAGCTACGGTATTGGCGATGCCGTTATCGGGATCAACCCGGTTATTGATACTGCGGACAGCGTCAAGGACATTTTGACGATGACCAAAGACGTGATGAATAAGTTCGATATTCCGACGCAAAACTGTGTACTGGCTCACGTATCTACCCAAATGCGGGCGATTCGCCAGGGCGCACCAGCTGACCTGATTTTCCAAAGCTTGGCGGGAAGCGAAAAAGGAAACAATGCTTTCGGTATCGACGTCGCGCTGTTGGATGAGGCGGATGAGCTGATGCGCAAGGAAGGTACCTCCTACGGGCCGAACTTCTGGTATTTTGAGACGGGCCAAGGCTCTGAGCTTTCCTCTGAAGCGCATTTTGGCATTGACCAGCTGACAATGGAAGCGCGTTGCTACGGTTTGGCTCGCAAGTATAACCCGTTTATCGTCAATACGGTAGTTGGCTTCATCGGACCTGAATATTTGTACGACAGCCGTCAGGTTATCCGTGCTGGACTGGAAGACCATTACATGGGCAAGCTGCACGGACTCCCAATGGGCTGTGACGTTTGCTATACGAACCACATGAAGGTCGACCAGAACGATATGGACAATCTCGGCATCCTGCTTTCGGCAGCAGGCGTAAACTTTGTGATCGGTGTAGCGATGGCGGACGACGTCATGCTGAACTACCAATCGACCAGCTTCCATGATATCGCGGCTTTCCGTGAAGTGCTTGGTCTGCGTCCAGCACCAGCTTTTGAAAAGTGGCTGGAGAAGATGGGCATCATGGAAAATGGCAAGCTGACTTCAATCGCGGGCGATCCGACAATCTTCATGTAAGAAGGGGAGGTGACATACGGATGGAACAACAATTGGATTTTCTAGTAGACAAGGTAGTAGCTGAATTGCAAAAGAAGCTGGGGGAAATGGGACAGACCGCACCAGCCGGGACGCACAAGACAGAAGCACCTGCCGCACCACAGATGGAGGCGGAGCAAAAAGCCGCTTCTCCTACTGTACGTGAGCAGCTGGCTTTGCCAGTAGAACCGGAAAGAACGGCGCATGTACCCAACCCGAAATGGCAGGAAGGATTAAACGAGCTTTTGGACAGCACGCCTGCCCGTATCGGTGTATGGCGTACTGGCGTTAGACCGCTAACCAAAACGATGCTTCAGCTGCGTCGTGACCATGCGGCTGCAGTTGACGCCGTATACGGTGAGGTTAGTCAGGCGCTGCTCGACGAATTCTCTATGTTCACGGTAGAAACGCAATATGACAATACCGAAAATTATTTGAAGCGCCCGGACATGGGACGCATTCTTAACGAAGAAGGCGTGCGTCTACTCCAGGAGCGCTGCCAAAAGAAGCCACAGGTACAAATCGTCGTCTCAGACGGACTCAGTGCCAGTGCAGTGGACGCAAACCTGCGTGACGTGCTTCCATCCTTGACTGACTCTCTCAAAAGCTACGGATTGAGCTGTGGTACTCCGTTCTTTGTCAAAGGCGGCCGCGTAGCGAGTATGGACCACATCGGAGAGCTGCTGCAGCCTGAGGTACTGGTGCTTTTGATTGGGGAACGTCCAGGCTTGGTTACGGCGCATTCCATGAGTGCGTATATGTGCTATCGTCCACGTAAAGGGATGGTGGAGTCAGAGCGTACGGTAATCTCCAATATCCACCGCCAAGGGACGTCTCCTATTGAGGCAGGAGCACATATCGGTACGATTCTCTCCAAAATGCTGGAGCAAAAGGCAAGCGGAGTGAAGCTGGTCTTGTAAGATAGGAAAATCGTGAGGAGGAATCATCATGACCTTTCGTAGAAAAAAAGTAGCGGTTATTGGTAGTGGTTTTACTGGAGCTACAACTGCTTTTATCCTGGCAGAAAAAGAACTGGCTGACATCGTACTCGTAGACATTCCACAGCTGGAGAACCCAACCAAAGGGAAGGCTCTCGACATGATGGAGTCTGCCCCTGTACTCGGCTTTGATTCTACTATCACGGGAACTTCCGATTACAAAGATATCGAAGGCTCTGATATTGTCATCATCACGGCTGGTATTGCACGCAAGCCTGGCATGTCCCGCGACGACCTGGTAGCGACCAACGCGGCCATCATGCGCTCGGTAGCAGAGCAGGTAAAAACATATGCACCACAGTCTACAGTACTGATTCTCTCCAACCCGGTTGATGCGATGACGTACACGTTCTACAAAACATCTGGCTTCCCAAAAAACCGCGTAATCGGTCAATCCGGTGTGCTCGATACTGCTCGTTTCCGTACCTTCGTAGCGATGGAGCTGAACGTTTCCGTTGAGGACGTAACTGGATTTGTACTTGGCGGACACGGTGACGACATGGTACCGCTTCTGCGTTATTCCTACGCTGGCGGAATTCCTCTGGATAAGCTGATCCCTCAAGACCGTCTGGATGCAATCGTAGAGAGAACGCGCAAGGGCGGGGGAGAGATCGTCAGCCTGCTTGGAAACGGCTCCGCCTATTACGCTCCGGCAGCTGCTCTGGTCCAGATGGCGGAAGCGATTCTGAAGGACAAGAAGCGCATCCTGCCGTCCATCGCTTATCTCCAAGGCGAATACGGCTACAACGACCTCTACCTGGGCGTACCGACACTGCTTGGTGCAAACGGCATCGAGAAGGTCATTGAGCTCGATCTGACGGCAGCGGAAAAAGCGGCTTTGGACAAATCTGCTGATTCTGTACGCGCGGTTATGAAAGTGGCTATGCAGTAATACAATAGCATGGGTAAAGCCTCGCCAGGATAGATGGCGAGGCTTTTATTCGTTGTCTGAGCCGAGTAGCTGTTTACCCAAAGGGGTTACCAGTCCGTCCATGGTGGTGGTGTTCTTCTCCCGATGGTAGGCGGCAAGCTGCTGCTCATCTTTTTGAGTGGCCCATTTTTGCAGGGTCGTCCGTTCTCCTGAATACAAGTAGAAAGGTACGCTGTATCCACAGGACGTTTTCACAGCATGTACATCGACGGTGATGATCTGTCTGGCGCCAGGAAAAGGTTCAAAATGTTGAAACAGCTCTTCCCATTCAGGCATGCTCGGAAGGATCACGCGCCCTGTTCCATAGAGCCGCATAATCATCGGAGGTCCTTCGAAAGCCATAAACATAAGGGTGATGCGTCCATTCTCTTCCAGATGCGCACTTGTCTCATTGCCGCTGCCTGTTAGATCCAGATAAGCAACTTGTGTGGGAGAAAAAATACGCAGAACATCATAGCCTTTTGGCGAGATGTTCACATGTCCGTCCTCCTGCAAAGGGGAGGAGCCGACGAAAAAAATGTGTTGCTGCTTAATAAAGCCTTCATGCTCGGGAAGTATGGATGAAAATAATTTTCCCATACCAAACACCTCTCAATTTTTACGGAGTGGTTGAAGCATCGGATACTTTTTATTGATGGTATCACAGCGCTTGGATGGAAGAAAACAAAGAAAACCGCCCAATTGCAGTTGGACGGTTCTTTCGTTACGGTCATGCTGGTTATTTTGCCAACAGCTCAGGCTCCGTTTTGCCGAGCTTGATCGTCGTTTCGTTTGGAATCCACATTCCTGTATTTTCATCGCGACCTTGGAGTACGACAGAAGGATTGGTTTTTCCTAATTGCTCAGCAGCTTTCATCGCCTGCTGTCCAATTTTGCCGCCTTTGACACGGTTGATAACCAGGGCGAGCTTAACACTTTTCAGCTCCGTCATCATTTCGAAGTCGCCGTTGCTATCGCCAGCGATGAGGATCGGGCCATGTCCATATTTTTTCTCCAGAACAGACTGGATTACTTCTGTTTTGCCATGACCGACAGTGATTGGGTAGTTCGTTTGGTACTTGTTTTGGATCACGCCATCCTTCGTTTCCAAGTGCATGCCAATGATGTTTTCCGTAGGCAGGTTGTAGCCGTATTTCGGCAACGTAGCAAAGACACGTACGACATCCTCTAGGGACGCAGATACGACATACACGTCAATTCCATTTGAGCGAAGGGTATTCATCAGGTTGGCTACCTCAGAGGTCAGGCGCAGCCCGGTTGTATGGGAAGCCGTAATGACACCTGCTTTTCCTGCCAAAGCTTTCGGGCTTGTCCAGGTTACCTTTTGGATTGCCATGCCAAGACTTGCATCATTGGACACTTCTGCGAGCTTGTGCACTTCATCAATCGTCATGTTCGTGAACAGGTAGAGTACCCATGGATAGCCAACTGAGTTGCTGTGAGTATCGTTAATGGCTTCATAGAGGAAATACAGCTTCGCGCGGAAATCGGCAAACTGCTCCGTTGCAGTTACTTCTTCCAGCGATTTTGTCCCTTTGAGGCCCTTATAGTTTTGATAAAGGTAGGTGTAATCTGCTACCAGATCAGTTGCAATCGCATCGAGGGTGACAGGCTTGCCGTCCACGTTTTTATAGCCTTCAGAAAAAGGCCCCTCTGGTACATTCGTACGGATTGCCTTGCCGAATTCCTCTGGGGTCAGCTTGTAGGCGAGATGATGCATTTGATAAACAAATAGTGCTTCCTGGGTGTCATGCATGATGCTTGTGTTGTCCCAGTCAAAAACGGCATACGGTTTTTTTGCAGCATTGTAGGAAGGGCTGTTTACCCCGTTTTTATCGATGAGCTCTTGTACAGCTTTATAGGTTGCCGGTGCCCATTTCCCCTTGTCGAGCACCTGTGCAGTAGTGGTAGCCGCATTTGCTGGCATCGTTGCCTGTGTGGCGAACAAGGCTACGATAAGCAGCAGGCTTACCCACCAAAAGTGACGTTTTGCTTGAACGTGTAACATTCGTGTCATCCCCTTGTCTCTACTTAAATCAGTTGTCAGATTTTCTCTTTTGTAAACGCTCTCATTTTGTTTGGAAAAAAGCCCGGCAATACAAAAAAGGGCTCATTCCACGCAAAAAATCACCCCTGCGCAGAAAAAGACCCCATCGTCTTCTTCGTATGTATTTGTTATATCCATCATACTTGTTTTGTAGCGAAAATCAAGAAAATTTCGTTAAATAGTTCTTTTGCAGGAGTAGTTGCGCAAAATAACGAAAGAAAGAGAAATGTGAGTAAGCAAAGGTGGACATAATCAAAGATAGAGAGCTAGTGTTCTACAGAAAGAAAAAAGGATGATGAATCGTGAAATTGATAGAAACAAGCAAAGGAATATTGACCAATTGTATGGCTCTGAAAGCGGGAGAGACTTTTCTGGTTGTAGCTGACGAGCCAAAGCGTGAGCTCGGAGAAGCGCTCTGGGAGGCTGGCAAGCAGCTTGGTGCAGAGGCAGTGCTCATGATCATGCAGGAGCGGGAAAAGTCGGGACAGGAGCCGCCTGTGGCTGTTGCAGAGGCTATGAAGCAATCTGATGTAGTTATCTGTGCGACGGAGCACTCCTTGACCCATACAAAAGCACGTAAGGAAGCAGCAGCAAACGGAACAAGACTGGCTACGATGCCAGGAATTACTGCGGATATGTTCCTGGAGGGTGCGATTTCGGCTGATTACGCGCAGGTCAAAGTCTTGACTGAGCAAGTAACGAAAATGCTGACAAAGGCTAGCACGGTGCGAATTGAAAAAGCAGGGAAAGCACTCAGCTTTTCCATTGCGAGCCGCAATGGCGTACCAAGCACTGGGATGTACGTCAATCCGGGAGAGTCGGGCAATCTGCCGTCAGGAGAAGCGTATATTGCACCTGTAGAGGGATCAGCTGAAGGCCAAATTCTCGTAGATGGATCGATCTCTGGCATCGGCAAAATTGATACGCCTCTATTGTTAACGCTGCAAGACGGACGTATTACAAATGCAGAGGGAGCCTCTGGTGAGCGCTTGCTGCAAATTTTAGGTGACCAGGATGGACGCATGCTCGGTGAGTTCGGGATCGGTACCAATGACAAGGCTCGCATTACAGGAGTCGTGCTTGAAGACGAAAAGGTGTACGGAACGATTCACGTGGCGTTTGGTAGCAATAATACATTCGGTGGCACGATCGTGGCAGGGGTTCATATTGACCTCGTCGTGAAGGAACCGGACATTTATCTCGATGACCAGCTGATTATGAAAAGCGGACAGCTTTTGAACAAGTAATTCATCCCTTCGGCAGCCAAGGATGAATCCTGTAAACAAATGGTGTAAAATGGGGGATATCCTAAGGGCGGATGTGGTGTGATGTTGTTGCTGGAGAAAATATTTGCGGTCATATCCATAGGGAATCTGATTTTGGCCGCTGTCCTCATTTTTATGGAGCGACGCAACATTGCGGCTACCTGGGCTTGGCTAATGGTTTTGCTATTTTTACCGGGGGTTGGATTTATTTTGTACCTGGTATTTGGCCAGCGCTTAACGAAAAAGAAGCTGTATCGGTTGAATAAAGGGGAGTTCTCCCATTTCCGGGCAGCTGTTGATAAACAAAAGCATGAACTGGAGCAAGGCGATTTCAGCGTGAATGATCCTGCGATGGAGAGGCATCGGGACATGATTTACATGAATGTGGTGAGCGACGGTGCTTACTATACCCAGGATAATACGCTACAAGTATTTTATGAGGGACACGGATTTTTCGATGCTATGTTCAAGCAGATTGAAGGCGCACGCGAGCACATACATCTGCTGTATTACATTATTCGAAATGACGAGCTGGGCAAGAAGCTGATCGACTTGTTGGTGAAAAAGGCGGAGCAAGGCGTGGAAGTCAGGCTGCTCTATGATGCAGTTGGCTCCGCAGGCATCCCTTCCCGTTTTTTCCGACCATTAGTAGAGGCAGGGGGAGAAGTTGTCTCCTTTTTCCCGTCATCGATTCCGTTTCTGAATTTCCGGGTCAACTTTCGCAACCACCGGAAGCTGACGATCGTGGATGGAAAAGTAGGCTTCATCGGCGGCTTTAACATCGGGGATGAATACTTGGGCAAAGACAAAAAGCTCGGTTATTGGAGAGACACTCACCTGCAGCTCGAAGGAAAAGCAGTGTACATGCTCCAGGCTCGTTTCTTTTTGGATTGGAACCTCTCCGCGCCGAAAAGAATACACGAGTCGTTCGCTTATTTCCCGGAAATGAATGAACTGGAAGGGAAAATTGGTGTGCAAATCGTATCGAGTGGTCCCAACTCGGAAAAACAGCAAATCAAGCATGCCTATTTAAAGATGATCTACAAGGCACGCAAGAAAATTTACATGCAAACGCCGTATTTCATCCCTGATGACAGTATGCTGACCGCGCTCAAAATGGCAGCAATGTCTGGCGTCGATGTACGTGTGATGGTTCCTGGACGTCCGGATCATTTGATGGTGTTCTGGGCCACTCATTCTTACCTGGGAGAGCTGTTGAAGAGCGGGGTGCGCTGCTTTTTGTATGAAAAAGGCTTTATGCATGCCAAGACATTGGTTGTGGATACGCAGCTATCATCTGTAGGTACTGCTAATGTGGATATTCGCAGCTTCAAGCTCAATTTTGAAACGAATGCGTTTCTGTATGATACGAAAATGGCGCAGGAGCTGGAGGAATTGTTCATCGCGGATTTGGCCGATTGCCGGGAAATCACGACCGATGAATATTTGAACAGACCGATGCGCTCGCGTATGCAGGAGTCATTGACAAGATTGCTGTCGCCAATTTTATAGCTTTTATGAATACAAAGAGGGACCCACTGGCCTGAAAATGGCTCGTGGGTCCTTTTGCTTACCTTTATTCTATAAGGGCGAAGAGGAGTGCTTAGGCTGTGCCCAGCTTGACGCCCATCTCAGTCAAGTATTGGCGATATGCGATACTGGCACGGTCGCATTTGAGTGAAAGCTCGATTTGCAGATCGAGAGGGAGATCTTCCGGCTTTTGATTTTCTACGATCGGTTTGTCTTGGGCGAAAATCAGGTCCTGGAATTTGGTAATTTCCTCGTCTGCCAGATTGGTTTCATAGTTGAAAGAAAGGACACCGTAAGCGACCGTTTCATGCTCGTTTAGCGGCATTACGGTCAACAGGATCGACATTTTGTTGCCATTTTCCTGGTCGCGCTTGGTGAATTTAACCGTCAGTGGCCGGATGATTTCATAGGTGTAATACACATGCTTGGCTTGTCCTGTACCATCCGGATCAGGCTGGAAGACCGCGATTTCATCTGTACGAATCACACCGTCCGCATCGCGATGTACACGATAATCACCAATCTCTGTGTGAGTAGAAACACCGAGGTAACCCTCGTGAACTACGGCCAGATGCCCGACATCCAGGAAGTTTTCCACGACACGCGGCGGCTTGGCGTTCACCGTTTGCGGACCCCAGATGACGTTGCGGTAGCCATCGTCATCAAACTCAGGCAAGGCAAAAAACTCTGGCGATTGGTTGCTGAGATTGACCCAGATGAAGCCGTAACGCTCTACACATGCATACGGAATCGCGCGGGCTTTCCCGGGAATCGCTTGATCTTCAGGCAGCTGCGGGATTTTCACACAGGCGCCAGAGGATTCGTATTCCCAACCATGATAAGGGCAAACCAGCTTGCCATCTCGGACACAGCCCAGTGACAGGGCGGCGCCTCTATGAATACAGAGGTCTTTAAACGCATGAATTCCTTCTTCGTTGCGGAATAACACGATCCGCTCCCCCATAATGGTGACCTGGGTCGGACGGTCTAGGACATCCGTCGAACGACAGGCGACAATCCACTCATTACGCAGTACGGCATCTTGCACGATCATCTATCGGACACTCCTTTAAGAGGATGTTGGTTTCTCTACATTCGATTCTACCCTCATTGTAGCGGGTTGAAGGAAGACAAGTCAACCTAAAACACGAACATTCACAAATTGTTTTCCGGTTTTCGTTTGATAATAGTTGCGTTATTTAGGAATTATGACTTATAATCTGCGATATAATGTTCGTTATTCGTAATTATGAATCCTGGGAGGCCATCAGAAAGTGGAACAACATCGCGAAAGCACGGGGCTTGTTGTAGGCGTCGATGACAAAATTAGCGTGGGTAAGGCGTTTTTGCTTGGATTGCAGCATGTGCTGGCTATGGACTTGTATATTGCTCCGATTATTATTGCTGGATTACTTACCATGGACTCATCTAGTACTTCCTTTTTCATTCAAATGTGTTTTCTCGCGACTGGTATCGGTACGTTGATCCAGACCGGATTCGGCTTGCGCCTGCCTGTTGTACAAGGTCCTTCTTACGTACCAATCGGTGCTCTTGCGGCTATCGGCAGCAAGCTCGGTATGGCTGCGATGATGGGCAGCTTGATTCCAGGTGCTCTGATCATGGCGCTTTTGGGATATCCGCTCAAATGGTTTGCAAAAGGCGTTCGCAAGTTTATTCCTCCGCTGGTAGGGGGAACAGTCATTATTATTGTAGGAATTTCGTTGATGCCTACAGGAATGGGCAACATTTATCGTGCGCCAGGCGATATTTGGACGAATATATTTATCGCGGCGGTTTCGGCGGGTGTTCTCGTGATCTGCATGCTTCTTGGTACTAGAGCCAAAGTCGCAGGAGCATTTTTTAGACTGGTGTCTGTTCTGATCGCGATTTTGGTAGGTACGCTCACCGCTGCCTATTTCGGAACGGTAGATTTCAGTGCGGTAGCGCAAGCATCATGGCTTTCTTTGCCAAAGCTCTTTCCATATGGCGCTCCAGTATTTGATCTTAGCGCTGTTTTGACGATGTTGTTTGTGTACATGATCATCATGATTGAAACAACAGGAACATGGTTTGTCGTTTCTACGGTGACAGATAGTGAATTGACAGAGAAGCGTCTGAATCGAGGTGCGATGGGCGAGGGCTTGGGATGCTTCGTAGGGGCTTTGTTCGGAGGTACACCAACTACGGGTTACTCCTCCAATGCGGGTCTGATTGCAGTAACTGGTGTTGGCAGCCGGATGGCGATCATGGCAGGAGGCATTATTCTGATTGCACTGGGCTTGGTTCCAAAGCTGTCTGCAGCAATTACCTGTATTCCCGAGCCAGTCATCAACGGTATTTTCGGGATTGTTTGTGTGGCGATTGTAGCAAACGGAATTAAAGTCATCCAAAACATTTCCATTGATGATCGCACGATGATGGTCATTGGCCTGCCGATTCTGATGACGATGGCTGTTACTGTTTTGCCAAAGGATGCATTGGCAAATGTACCTGATTTCGTAAACTACATTCTTTCGTCTGGTATTACTGTTGGCGCGCTGGCTACTGTTCTTCTGAATGTGTTGATTCCGGAGAGCAAAAAGAAGAAGGGGCAGATCGCTTCTCATCAGCCGGTTAGTAACTAATCCATAATCCAATAAAACATGAAAAACCACAGTCCGGTATTTTGCCAGGCTGTGGTTTTTTGTAAGAGAACTCGTTTAGAGAGGAATGTTCCTCATGGCTTGGTCGGAGCCTTCTCTCCGGTTAAGTATTGCACAGCTTCGTCCAGCTGTTTTTCAATCAAAATCGGATCGTATCCCAGCCATCTTTCCAAATCAACGACGTATACATGATTATTTTTGACGGCAGGCAGGTTCTTCCACAGGCTGCTTTCCTCGATTTCCTTCAAATATTTGACGGCATCATCACCTGGGTGAAGCATGAGGAAGATATGATCTGCTGCATACTCAGGCAACAGCTCCATCGAAACATCCTTTGACCAGAAAAAAGGGTCTTTGTCGATTTCCGCTTTGATCAGTGCCGGTGGCTTCAATTGGAGAGAGTTGAACAGGACATGCCCCATATTGCGTGCACCGTAAAATTTGGTTGTTTTCGCACGGATATTCAAGGCAGCAACGGTAGCGTCTGTTCCTAGCTTGGCTTGTACCAGTTTACGGGCTTCCTCTACCTTTGCATTATGCTTCGCCAGCCACTCTTCGCCTTCTTTTTCTCGCCCAAGCACTTCAGCAACCTTTTTGACATGACCAAAGACATCGTATTCATTAAAGTCAATCGCCACTACAGGAGCGATCTTCACTAGATTTTCATATACTTGTTCTTCTACTTCCGTATCGATCAGGATCAAGTCTGGTTGCAGCTCAAGGATTTTTTCGAGATTGAAGGCATCATAATCTCCAACGACCTCGATACCATCGATCAAAGGAGCCATGTCCTCGCCTTCCATATGTCCTTTGAGCGCTCCGATCGGCTTCACGCCCAGCGCAAGCATATGACTTAAATATTGCAGAGCCACTACACGCTCGGGTTTTACCGGAATCGTGGACTCACCCTTTGCATGCTTATAGACACGTGTCTCACCTTGCTTGCTATCCCCGGCCGGTGCGGCTTCTTGAGAGGATGGGGGTGGATTTTGCTGACTCGGTTGACTCGGACTGGCTGTTTGACCACAAGCAGTGAGGAAAACCAAGGTCAGGAGCATGAATCCGGATAGCCATGCTTGTATTCGTGATTTTTTCATGATTACCCTCCGTAATGAAAATCATTCTCAATAACAAGCTAAATGTTACCGCGAATTCAGCTTCTCATCCATGGAGGATATTCCGTTTTTATTTGGATAATATGGCGGCCAGGAGTGCTTTTGTTTCGTTAAAAACTGAACAGCTTCTTCCAGTTGAACCTCAAGTGACAATGGATCATAGGCAAACCACGTAGGATTCAGCAAGACCACCTGTCCTTTTTGTACGGCAGGTATTTGCTTCCACGCTTCTTTATTCATTAAATGATGAAGATGTGCCCGAGAGAGGTCATCGTCAAAGACATGTACAAACATCCAGTCGCCGGAATACGCGGTCAATTGATCCTCTGAAATAGGTATCGCCCAAAGGTTAGGATCACGATTGAGCCGGTCTTGCAGGATTTGAGGCGGTGTCAGCTTGAGTGAGCGATACAAGACGTGACCGATATTGCGTACACCGTAAGCGAGTAAATTTGTCGCCCGCACATTGAGAATAGAGACCGTTTCGTTTTTGTCTATTGAAGAATCTACGAAGCGTCTTGCTTTTTGCACCTTTTGTTCATGCTGCCCCAGCCATGAAGCTGCTTTTTCTTTCATTCCGAGTACGTCGGCTATTCTTTTGAAATGACCGAAGACATCGTGGGCGAGCCACGGCAATGCAAGCGTAGGGGCAATTTTGGAAAAGGCAGCACAGTCTTCCGTGTAATCTGTCAAAATAAAGGTCGGCTGCAACGGCTTGATCTGTTCGGGATAATCTCTGGACAGTGTGACGATTTGATCAGCTTCTTTAAGCTGTAGCTGCTCTCGCAAATAAAGCACCTGCTCTTCTGGAGCACCAACAGGCATGATGCCAAGCGCCATTAAATATTCTGCGTATTGAAAAGTGACTGGTGTAACATGCTGCTGATTCATGCGGATAAATACAGTAGGAGACACGCCAACCTGCTGCTTGAAGCGTCTGCTAAAGTAAAATTCATCCTCGTATCCGACAAGTCTGGCTACTTCCCGAAACCGTTTATCCGATTCTCGCAGCAGCTTTTTCGCTTGCTCCATGCGGTAGCTCGTCAAATACTCGATGGGACTTTTCCCTACACTTTTCTTAAATAATTCTGTGTAGTATCGAGGCGTGAGCCCAGCTTCCTCCGCCAGGTCCACCAATGAGATCGGCTCGGCAAAATGAGTGTGAATGTATGTCACTGTACGATCTATGGCGCTTGAAGGTTTATCAGCCATGGGGGTAGGGGGATTGCTCCAGATGAGATGCAATAGCTGTTGAAACCGTATCTGATACTGGAAGCGTTCGAGTGGATCATTTGATTGTCGATTCGCATACATCGATTGAGCCAGCTCGGTGCAGCTGCTGCTCGGCTGAAGAAAAAATTCATGATGTTCTGGCTTCCAGGAACGGCTCGGGACATAGCTGTTTGGTGAAGCTGCTTCCTGCTGCAAGACCTCGAAATCGAATCGAAGAAAGCAAAGGCCCTCTTTGGTAGCGGAGACTGTCTTTTTTCCCGTTTCCAATAATGCAAACAGGACACTGCCAGTTGTAATCGGACAAGGAACGGACTCTTCATGAAAAAAGCCCGTTCCTTCCGTCACGATGACAATCATATGGGCAGAGGGGTCATTGAGCGCGATCGTTTCCCCAGAAGACAGGCTCACTTGTTGAATGCTTTTTAGGACAAACAAAGAAGAAGGCGTAAGCTCCGGGTGCATATGGTCAGAATGATGATCGGACATGGTTACCTCTCATTGCAAATTTGATCACGTGTACGGGAAAATTCTCAAGAAACGAGCTCAAAGGATTCCGTTACGACAATGCTTCCTTTAACGGATTGAACCATCGGGCAGTTTTTGCTAGCTGCTTCGATCGCTTTTTGTACTTTTTCTTCTTTTAGATTTTCACCTGTAATAATGAAGTGAAGATGAATTTTTTCGACGCGGTTCGCTTCTGCTTCATTGCGTTCCACTTCTGCGGTGACTTTCATATCGGTGCAGGGCATTCTCATTTTATCCAGAACCTTGCGCAGAACGCCTCCACTGCAAACAGCGATGGAAGAAACGAGTAGCTGGAATGGGCGAAAGCCGTACTCTTCATCCCCGGAAACATGCAGATCACCATAGGATAGATGAGTGACAAAGCCTTTTTCCTTTGCTTCAAACTGCATAGACATGAACAAATCCCTCACTGAATCTTTTCTTCATTATATAGAAAAACGGGACGAGCATGTATAACGGGTTCAAAGAAGAAAAAAGCTCTTACGATGGGATACTGCTTCGTAAGAGCTTTTCTACCTTCTAATAGAAGGAAAGCGATCTGTTATTTCGTTACATGCTCGCTCTTTAAAAGAGATTGAATGCAACGTGGCAGCATGTCCATCAATGTATCAAACGCATAATCGACGTCGAGGCGCTCTGTCCACTGGTGGGCGTCACGTCCGACAGGTCCCAGATTCAATACAGGCACGTCGAATGCTTCAAGCTCCTGCAGGGGAATGGAGTAACCATTGTCCCAAAGCGGCATATTCGCAACGAGTGGCTGCATGGATGCTGCCGGGTATTGAAGGCCGACGTAGCTGAGGTCAGAGATCCCGCCAAAGTAGTTTTGTTTAACCAGTGTGACTTGGTGCTGGTCGCGTGCATAGCTTTCCATTTCCGTAGAAATCCGCTTGATCAATGGATGGTTGCGAGAGCTGACAGCCGGGTAGAACGGTGGAGCAAAGAACAGGATCATCATCGGAGACAGCTCTTTACAGAGAATCGCCAATTGATCGACCAGCTCGATAGTCGTATCACGATCATCCTTGTCATTGCGGTTGGCGATGACATCGGCTTCTAGCTGCTTCAGCTTTTCTTCCCCGTGAGTTTTGAGTGCATAGGCGTACAGCTGCTCATAGGTCATCACGGAGATAGACAGATCACGCGGGTTGAACGGTGCAAAATTCGCGAATTGGCTCGCATGCTTGATGTAGTTTTCCTTGATCCGATCTGCTACATTTCTGGCTGCGTCAAGAAGGGGCTCTACGACTTCTTCCATGCGTTTTTCCAACAGGAACAGATTGAACAGAGTCACTGCGCGATGAGGAATTTGCACGGAATACTCTTTTTTCAAATCCTTCTGGATGAGGTTCGTTGGCGGTGGAGAAGCTTCTCCCTCTACAACCTCGCAAAAAGAGGTATTCAGCTCCAGCTCACAAGTAATTTGGGAGGCCATATAGTTTCCGTTCAAGCCAGCAAACGGCTCACCTACGTGCGTTTCTTTTCCGTAGCAAAGGAACCCAGGCAATACTTTTCCGATAGAGCCTGTGTACAAGTATTTATTTTGGTCGCCTGGGTAGCGTGTAAACATTGGCTCAGAGTTGAGGACAGTCTTATACTCCAGGTCAAATTCCTCAGCGATTTTCAACAGCTCTGGTACAGCTGCACGCATTCCAACGGAGTTGACCTCCTCATCAGGAACGGTCAATAACAGAATGTTTCCATCAAATTCTCCAGCAATCGCTCGCTCGATCATCGACATATGCAGAGTCAGACCGCATTTCATATCCATCGTACCGCGGCCAAACATCCAGTTGCCGCTACGCATGTCTTGTTGTACTTCCGCAGGCATATCTGCCTGGTTTTGGTGGAAAAGAGGAGTCAAGGTTTTAGGATCAAACGAGTGCTTTTGCCAAGCACCGTAGTCTTCTACATCCACAACATCAAAATGGCTGACGAGAATGATTGTGTCGCGAACGCCTTCTTTTTTAACCAAGGCAGTAACAAAATGACGATCATCTCCGGTTGGATTTGCGCGAACATGATCCGGGTTTGCTTGATAGTAGGGCAGGGTACGCAGCTGCTCCACTACATAGCCAGGTAATTCCTTCTCTGCGGCTGACCCGGTAACGCTTGGAATGTTAACCAGATTGCACAGAAGATCAACTAACTGTTCTTTTGTCTGCCATTTTTGCATGATGTTAGCCTCCGTTTTCCGTATAGTGAAAACTCTTTCCGCTTGGTGGGTAAAAAAATTTAGGATAACGCTCCGATTTTGTGCGAGATTTCCATGGCGCTTTGCTGAGCTTTCTCAATCAGCGTAGCCAAAACCTCATCGGTAATTCGATAGCTAGGTACTCCGATACTCAATGCGCCAACCACCTTCTGGTTATAGCCGAGAATTGGTGCGGCGACAGAAGCGGTTCCTTCTGTTTTTTCACCATAGCTGGTGGCGTATCCATTGCGCTTGATCTCAGGCAGGCGGTCCAATAGTTCTCGACGCTTGTCTGGATCTGATACCAGTGCCGAAACGATTTTCTCCGCTTCCTTTGGTGCCATATTGGCAAGGATGGTTTTGTTTGCAGCTCCGATGTGCAGAGGAATTCGCTCGCCCAGGTTATCGATGATCCGAACGGTCATGGAGCTTTCCACGCGCTCGACGATGATCGAGTCAGCGCCGTTCGGAATGTTCAGGTAGACGGTTTCATTCACATCTGCCGCCAATCGTTCCATGACGGAGCGTGCAACGGCGCGGGTGTCAATTTTATCCAAAAGACGCAACCCGATTTCCATCCACGTATAGCCTACTTTGTAATGCTTGGTTTCCGGGTTTTGCATAATCAGTCCATATTTCATCAAGCTGCTGATTAATCGATGCACCGTGCTTAGAGGCAGTGTCGTTTCCTCAGCAATTTCTGAGATTGACCAATGCGGCTTACTTTCGTCAGAAACCAGCACTTGTATGATGCTCATCGCTCGGTCAATAGATTGTACCAACGTATTTCCCCCCTGGCTTTCTTTTGCAAGAGTACGGCTTGGAGATGCCTCGCTGGCCTTTTCAAGTAACAATCTATCAGAATACTTTCACAGAATCAACATAATTTCATGCGGATAAAATTCCGTTGACAAAAAATTTAAAACTATTTTACATTAGGAGTGTGATTTTGAATAACAGAATAAATTTCGTATTGTGGAAAAATAGAAAAATGTATACGCTTTAAACTACAAACTTGTGCCAAGAAGAAGGGAGCTACCTATCATGAAATTTTCACGCGCGATCGTAAAGAAACCAGCAGCCAGCTACGTTAACGGTCTTACTACATCAGATTTGGGCACGCCAGATTTTGCACTTGCGCTTGAGCAGCATGCCGCTTATGTAGAGGCATTGAAGCAGGCAGGCTTGGAAGTAACTGTTTTGGAAGCAGATGAGCGCTTCCCTGATTCCACATTCGTTGAGGATACTGCAGTTTTGACTGAAAAATGCGCAGTGATTACTAACCCTGGTGCAGACAGCCGCAACGGTGAGATCGAGGATATGAAAACGGTTATCCCGCGTTTCTACGACACAATCGAATACATCCAATCGCCTGGTTTCCTTGATGGTGGCGATGTTATGCAAGTAGAAAACCATTTTTACGTAGGTCTTTCTACGCGTACGAACGAAGCGGGTGCGATTCAGTTCCGTGAAATTTTAGCCAAGTACGGCTATGAGGTTACCATCGTCCAACTGGAAGAATTCTTCCATTTGAAAACGGGTATTGCTTATTTGGGCAATAACACAGTCGTTCTCGCTGGCGAATTTGTAAATTCCGACACCTTCAAAGACTACAAGCACATCGTTGTTGAAAAAGAAGTGGAGTATTCTGCTAACTGCATCCACATCAATGACTATGTGATTATTCCAAAAGGCTTCGAGAGCACCAAAAAACAAATCACGGAAGCAGGCTACAACGTAATTGAGCTGGAAATGTCCGAGTTCCGTAAACAAGATGGTGGGTTGAGCTGCCTGTCCCTGCGCTTCTAGTGCCGGGCAGTTCCCCCGCTTTATAAACAAACCTCTATCGAGGCTACCTTAAGGAGGAGCGGCCGCGTTTTCGTGGTGAGTTTCCCTGCGTATAAGAATTCATAAGCGCATGATCGTTTATGAATTCTTATACGTAAAAAAAGATTGCGCTTACATTTTTCCGTCAACCTGCCATGGAAAGAGAGGGTTCCTATGAATACGGGAAATGAAAAAGATAAAGAGCTGCAACGTTCAATGAAAAGCCGCCACTTATTTATGTTGTCGCTGGGTGGTGTGATCGGAACGGGACTGTTTTTGAATGCCGGCTTTACCATCAATCAAGCTGGACCAGGAGGGGCTGTTGTCGCTTATATCGTCGGGGGTATTCTCTTGTACCTCGTGATGACATGTCTGGGAGAGCTTTCTGTAAAAATGCCTGTAACAGGCTCCTTTCAAACGTACGCTACCAAATACATTGGCCCGGCAAGCGGATTTACGCTCGGTTGGATGTATTGGCTCGGATCAGCGACGACTGCGGGTGTAGAGTTTACCGCTGCAGGGATGGTCATGCAAAGATGGTTCCCGGATACACCGGTATGGATCTGGTGCGCCGTGTTTATTATTTTGCTCTTTGTCTTTAATGCACTGACAACCAAAGGCTTTGCGGAAACCGAATACTGGTTTGCGGGAATCAAGGTATTGGCCGTGCTTATCTTCATCGTTGTCGGAATAGGGGCTATTTTTGGATTTGTCAGCATGGAGGGCAGACCAGCGCCATTCTTGTCCAACTTCACAGCGGACGGGGGACTCTTTCCGTTTGGAATCACGATTGTTTTTGTCACGATGATGAACGTCGTGTTCTCTTATCAGGGCTCTGAATTGATCGGGATTGCTGCGGGTGAAACAGAAAACCCACAGAAAAACATTCCTCGTGCCATTCGCAACGTCGTTTTCCGTATTCTCATGTTTTATGTTGCTTCCGTCATGATTTTGTCCGCTCTCTTTCCTTCTAGTGAGCTGGGACTTCTGGAAAGCCCGTTTGTTACGGTTTTTGATGCTGTAGGAATTCCGTTTGCTGCAGATATCATGAACTTCGTCATATTGACAGCGCTTCTTTCTGTAGGGAACTCTTGCCTATATGCCGCTACGCGCTTGTTGTGGGCACTCTCTCACAGCGGAATGGCGCATCCGGTTTTCGGCAAGTTGACCAAACGCAGAGTACCACTTAACGCCTTGCTTGCTACGCTTGCCTTCTCGCTGTTATCGCTTCTGACTAGCGTGCTTGCGGCAGATACCGTATACGTATTGCTCATGTCTGTCTCGGGTATTGCTGTTACCTTTACGTGGATGGGGATTGCTCTCTCTCAATTCAACTTCCGCCGCCAATATTTGCGAGAAGGTGGTAAAATAGAAGACTTGCAGTTTGTTGCCCCGTTTTACCCCGTGATGCCAATCTTATGTCTCGCATTGTGTACGTTTATCTTGCTTTTCCCAATTTTTGATGCGACACAGCGATTTGGACTGTACTATGGAATTGCCGCTCTGGGCGTTTTTTATCTCTACTATTACTTGCGCTACGGTCGCAAGAAGTCAAAACACCCGAATATACCGACCCAAGGATAAAGGAAGACGAAACCAAAAAGCCTCCTACCAACTGTCAAAGCTGGTGGAGGAATTTTGGTTTTTAACGGGAAATCCCAAACAGACGGGCTAAATAGTCATTTACGAACAATCCTTGTGGATCGAGCTTGGCACGCAAATCCAAGAAATCCTGTAATCGCGGATAAAGCTGGTGCAGTCTTTCCGCCGTCATGTTGTGCATTTTTCCCCAGTGCGGACGTCCTTCATAGCGGGCGAAAATCTCCTCCATACGAGCGAAATAGGCTTGATAGGGCATTCCTTTGTACATATGAACCGCGATAAAGGCGCTTTCTCGTTCATAGGCGGGACTGAGCCAAATATCGTCTTTGTTTACGTAACGACATTCCAATGGAAAATGAACGGCAAATTGCTCTTGCTCAATCGCCTGGTGCAGCTCTGCAATGATATCCTTCATATGGGCAGCAGGGACGGAGTACTCCATTTCATAAAAGCGGACCAAGCGCGGGGTAGCAAAAAGCTGATGACTAAAGCCGCTTTCTGTAACAGAAGGGACGCTTTGGGCAGATAATCGGCTAATACGCTTGGAGAGGGAGGGCATCAGGCGACAGCTCTCTGACAAGCACCAGAATAGACCGTTTTCAATCACCATGGTCTTCCAATAGGTCCATCGGTGATTGCCACTTGGAGGGTCATTCGTCTCGTCCATGAATTTTACTTGAACAGTAGGAGAGTAGGGGAAGGTGAAAAATTCAAAATGACGGTGCTCGGTTTTGAACGTATCGAGAGAAGAAAGACAATCGTCTAGCGGCATACGGTAGCTTTGATAACGCAATCGGTACGCAGGGAGGACTCGCAGCTTGACCTGCACGATAATCCCGAGCAGTCCCAGTGAGACGCGCATCGCTTTGAAAAGCTCAGGCTGGGTATCTGCGGAGCATTCTACGACTTCACCAGCTGCGGTAACGACCGTCAACGCGATCACCTGCGTAGAGATGCTTCCGAGCTTGATTCCTGTTCCGTGAGTCCCTGTGCTGATGGCTCCTGCGATGGATTGGGAGTTGATATCACCCAGGTTTTCCTGAGAATAGCCTTGTTGGTGCAATAGCTCTCCGAGTGCTTTCAGCTTGGTACCCGCCCATACCTCGATCGTATGCTGCTCGGTATCGACATGGTGAAGACCTTGAAGAAGATCCAAAGAAAGCAGGCAGTCATCTGTCTGGACTAATGGGGAAAAGGAGTGGCCTGAGCCAACGACACGTATACGAGTATTGTTCTGGTGACACTGCTTGACGACGGAGATGAGGTCTTCCAGGCTATTTGGCATGACAAACTGCTGTGGGTAGCTGGATACATTTCCTGTCCAATTCGTCCAGCGTTGTGTTCCTTTTTTCATAGTGAGCATAGGCCATCCCCCCGATATGTGGTTGCTTCCTCGACAATTTTTCCTCCTGAAACACAATACAGACGTGTAAATCGCTCGCAAAGCTCTCCTGCTTTTGCGTGGCGGAAAAAGATAGGATCGCCCAGCTCTAGCGTTTCGGTGCCGCGGTAAAAAAGTGGTGTTTGGACTTCACCCGCTCCTTCATTGGTGAGAAGACGGGCTTCCTTAGGGAGATAAGGCTTTGGTAGACGATCTTTCCCGGCAGAGCCTGAAGCGATATAACCGCCACCAGCGCAGGTGTAAATGTGAGGGGTAGGTGTGCGGACGATTTCCAGTGCGAATCCGGCAGCAGGCTGAAAGCGAAAATCCTGGTAATAGTCGAATAGACCTGGCGAGTAAAACCCGGACCCTGCCGTCAACTCGGTAACTGCGTCCTCCTTGCCTGTCAGATGCAGGCTGCCCGTACCTCCACCATTCACAAAGCGGGGACGTACACCCATCTCGTGAATGGCCTGCACGATAGCAGCACGTCGCTTAGCAATTTGCCGGATGGATTGCTGCTTGAGCATCCGGATCACAGTGTTTTTCAAAAACTGGCAGGGATAGCGGTCGCCCACCCCGGCGATTTGCGCCTCGTACCCCATGATTCCGTCCAGATACAAATAATCTGAGGAGGCGACCTGGCGAGCGACAGTAAGCGCCGCATCCAAGGATCGAATCGATGATCGCCACACGCCAAAATGAAAGCCGAGCCAATCCGAGGACATATCCATGTCCAGGCAAACGGGAATTCTGACCTGCTCCCTGCGTGCAATTCGTTCCAGATGCTGTACATGTGCAGGGGAATCGATCATCAGTGTGATGTTGCGGCCGCTCGCTATTTCCGAGGAAAGCGCAACAATCCAGCTCTCTTCCCAGATCGGATAGCCCATCAGCAGGTCATCGAGGCCAGCAGCGCACAGATGCAGTGCCTCCGGGGCTGAGTAGCACATAATCCCGGAATAGCTTTCGTCCAATTGCAAAAGTCGCTTGAGAATGGATACGCTGCGCAGTGATTTGCTCGCAATGCGAATCTTTTTTTCATTGCTTTGCAGTACGATTTGCTCAGCATTTTCTTCAAGCAAATCGAGATCAACGAAGGCAAACGGCTTTGGAATACCAGCAAAAACAGACTGATAATAACGATAGTCCCGCATGTACACGCCTCATCCTTTGTGTATGTCATCGCCAGTAAAAATATTTTTGTAAAATTGTATTTATTCAATCTTTTGTTTTTGTTTCCTGCCAAAAGAATGGAATGAAAGATGCTGCAAACCCGAACGTTCGGAAATAATGTTCGTCTTTTGCGGTAAATATATCTCGTTTAAGATCGATTTATACCCATTATCGCTCATAACACGAACGAATTTGATAATTCATATTGACCTGATTCAGCTTGTGCGCTACAATAATTTTTGTTGTGCAGTACGTAACTGGCTAGATGAATGATACGATTCGTATATCCTCAGAAATATGGTTTGAGGGTCTCTACAGGGAACCGTAAATTCCCGGCTACGAATGGGGTTTGTTTATTGACATACCCTATTCGTCAGCCGGGAATTTTTGCATGCTTACAAGGGGGAAATGTACCGTGAAAAAGTATGATGTGATCGTTGTAGGAGCAGGCCCAGCAGGGATTTTTACATGCTATGAGGTAACGCGAAAAGCACCGGAGGCAAAGGTGCTGCTCATTGACAAAGGACACGATATTTACAGCCGTCGCTGCCCGATTTTGGAAGAGAAAATCAAGCTCTGTCCTCCTGCCGCAGGGAAAAAGGATTTTGCTGGCTGTCTGCCGGCCTGTTCGATCACCAGTGGATTTGGGGGCGCAGGCGCATATAGTGACGGAAAATTCAACATTACGACTGAGTTCGGCGGGTGGATGACCGATTATTTGAGCCCGTCTACTGTCCTCAATCTGATTCAATATGTAGATGAAATCAATTTGGCGCACGGTGCTACTGAGTCGATTACCGACCCGACGACCGAGACGATCAAAAGTATTGAGCAGCGCGGATATGCAGCAGGGCTAAAATTACTGCGTGCGCAGGTGCGTCACTTGGGAACGGAGCAAAACCTGGAGATTTTACAGTCCATTTTTGAGCATTTAAAAGAGCGGATCGACATGATGTTCAAGACTGAAGTAGAGGACATTATGACGGTAAAAGAAGAGACTGGCCATAAAGTGACGGGAGTTGTGTTGAAGAACGGGGAAGAGTTCCACAGTGATCATGTAGTGATTGGTCCTGGACGTGACGGTTCCGCGTGGCTGACGAATATTTTGAAAAAACGTCGCTTGAAGATGTACAACAATCAGGTCGATGTTGGTGTGCGGGTAGAGACGTCCGATGTGGTCATGCGCGAGATCAACGAGCACTTGTACGAAGGAAAATTTATTTTCAATACTTCGGTAGGGACACGGGTACGCACATTCTGCAGTAATCCATCTGGTCACGTTGTGGTAGAGAACCATAGTGGTGTCATGGCGGCAAATGGTCACTCCTATAAGGACCCGGCGCTCGGTTCCCCGAACACCAACTTCGCGCTGCTCGTATCCCATACGTTTACGGAGCCATTCGACAAGCCAAACGAGTATGCAAGAGAAATTTGCAAGCGGGCAAATGATTTGTCCAACGGAGGCGTCATTGTGCAAAAATACGGCGATATTCTCCGCGGACGCCGTTCTACCGTATCCCGGATCAAGGAAGGCTTCCTGGAGCCGACCCTGAAAGAAGCGGTACCTGGAGACCTGGGACTTGTGCTTCCATATAATACGATGAAAAGCTTGATCGAAATGGTCGAAGCGCTGGATAAAGTCACACCAGGAATCGCCTCCGAGCACACCTTGTTCTACGGCGTAGAAGCCAAATTCTACTCAGCTCGTCCGAAGCTGACAGAAGAATTCGAGACAGAAATCAAAGGCTTGTTCTGTGGTGGAGACGGAGCAGGAATCACCAGAGGATTGGCTCAAGCAGGGGCAGCAGGCGTCTGGATGGCAAGAAATGTAGTCAAACGTTTGGGTTAGATGAAACGGAAGCATTCATGATAGAGAAGAAGGCTTTTTCTCGGGGCATAATTGTTCCGGGAAAAAGCCTTTTTCCTATGCTTTTAAACTGAGCTCAAATTATCATTCATCTTTTTCAGGACACGATTGAAAGTCGCCAGTTCCTCTTCATCCAAATCACGAAGCGCGACTGTCTCCAGCTCACTGGCAGCCTGGAGCCATTCCGGGAAGCGCTCAATCGCTTGCGGAGACAACGAAACGTAGCGCTCGCGCTTATCATCGCCTTCCGAACGAATAATCCAGCCCATCTCTTCCAAACGAGTCAATGTCCGTGTAATTGTCGGAGCTTCGACATTTAAATAGTTGCTGAGCTGCACCTGTGTGAGTGCGCTGCGATAGTGCAGACACAAAATAATACCCCATTGTGAGCTGTAAAGACCCATCGGGGACATAATTCCATTTAATGTTTTACTAAAAACTCTAGCTGTTTGACTAATCTTATGTCCGTAATGATGCATAGATATCATACCTCCGGGGAGCTGGTCAGATATATATGATAGACTTGATTGCTTAAGTAAATATGTACAAATATCATACTAACAGCTCGGAGGATATAAGTAAATGTTTATTCGATTGGAGCAAGATTGTATTTTCTTACAAATGGAAAACGCACGGACGGAAGACTTGTCAGCACTGGGCGCAAAAAAACGCTGATGCCCGTTGTATCATCGCACCAGCCTGAATGGTAATGAAAAACGACCTTGAAATCAGTCAGCAGCCATAATACTGAGTGGTCCGGTTTCGTTCATGATTGGCTCGAGATCGTAGACGGAGATGGGGAACATGGGGAAACCAACATAGTAAGGCGTTATTTCGTACAACTGAAAATAGATGACAAGCGCTTTGTCAGCGAGATAGAAATCCTGGTCGGGCTTAATCGAAGTAAATCCGTTCAAGGTAGGGATATTGCGCTCTTTGATTTGCAGCTTGATGTTATCCGAAAGAACCTTGACATAGTCGCTTCCGGGCTTGAACAGGTCACGCAGCGTGTATAGCTTGCCTGTCTGAATATCTGCCGTAACCGAACCCATAAATGTCATGCCATGTGCCATTTGCGGAGTATAGGCATAGTTATTCAATGTCACGCTGAAGATGCCTCTCTCATTGCTTTTGATCTCGAAGCTACCTTGCATCTGTGTGTTGCCGGGTACCTGAACACGCTGCTGCTCATGGATCAGCCCCTGAACGGTTTGGAGGATTGCCCTGTTTATATCCTTTTCTGCCTGCTGATTCGCGAGTCCAGCGAGCTGTGGATAGTAAATGGTCGTGTTTGGGCGGGAGATGGTACGTGTCAGCACGGTGGCTGGCAGTTGGTTGAGTTCCACTTTGGTTGTTCCTTTCGTTCTTGATTGGAAAAAATGTTTGGTTACATCAGCCTATTCCAAATTATTTTTGCTGTTCTTACTTTTTTCACATATTTGGTTATAAAGTTCGACTTATAATGGAGAAAGATGCCGATATAAATAAAAACGGAAAAAAAGGAGGGCGATTATGGTTCAATTGGTACGCAATACGCTGACTAATAAAGAAGGCTTTATGATTTTTATCTTATGGAATCATCTGTGGATGGCAGGACTTATTGCTTATTCGACTGGCGTAGAATTTTGGAAGCTGACATCGGTTGGGCTGCTGATTACCTTGATCGTGTCACCGCTTTACTTCATTCGAAAAAACAGCCATATCATTCGATATTTAGTGGCTGTTGGATTCATGTACTATGCGATAACCTTTGATCATTTTACGACCTATGAGGAAGTACCTTTTCTTGCATTTATAGTAATAGGTTTTTTAGCAGCGTATTTGGACTGGAAGCTGGTCGTTTTTACTGGGGTTGTCCAAATAATTTTGTCGGTAGTTGGCTTTTATACCGGTACATATGAGATTTTTAGTGGCAATTTTGATGAAGTGAACATGGTTCTGCGCATTGCCGCGATCCTCATGATGATGGGGGCGATGACCTATCTGTGTCTGGCTGGACAAGCCTCTCTGAAAAAAGCGAATTCTGCTCGTCAGGAAGCCGAGGAAAAAGAAAAGCGTCTGGAAGAGATGCTGGGCCAAATCCAGTTGATGACCGACCAATTAGATCGCACGACCGAACACGTCCATGAGCATGCAGAAGGCACGAAGCGCAATACAGACGAAATGATGATCGCCTTTAAAGAAGTAGCGACAGGCATGGAATCACAGGCAAACTCTACGGTGAAGATCGAAGAAGAGGTGCAGTCGATTGATGCTGAGATCGTAGCAGTGACCAACCAGGCGAATGCAATGAAGAGCGAATCCGATCACAATAACCGTCGTCTGACTGACAGTGTGATGATGATGAATGAGCTGTCTCTGCAAATGGACCAAATCGTACAGTCGGTAAATGTAGCAGCTTCGACCATCCATCAGCTTAATCGTCAAGCCAACCGCGTAGAGGAAATTGTAGGTGCTATCAATCAAATTGCAACACAGACCAACCTGCTGGCGTTGAATGCTGCCATCGAATCGGCACGTGCGGGTGAGCATGGACGCGGCTTCGCAGTCGTTGCTGATGAGGTTCGCAAGCTGGCTGAACAAAGCGCCACAGCTACCCAGGAAATTAGTGAGATTCTGAAGGTGCTGCACCAGGAAAGTGAAAATGCAGTGCAGCAAATTGGTAGCGGAGAAGCTTCAGTTGCCAAAGGACAGGAGCTGGCAGTAAAAACAGTTGCTTCTATTGAAGCGGTGCGGACGGGAATGGTTGCATTCCTGGAGGCGGCTGATCAAGTGCGCTCCAGTATGGACCGGGTAAAAATGCGTTCCGGTGAAGTGGCAGTAGAGATGTCGACCATAACCGCGGTAACGGAGGAGTCGGTGGCGAATCTGGAAGAGCTTTTTGCTACCGCAGAAAACCAGCATCAAAAGGTGCGAGAAATTACCGAGGAACTGGGCGAATTAAATACGCTGTCCCATCGTTTGCAGCAGACGTTTCACAAAGAGTAAAAAAGACAGTTTGTAAGTAAAAAACAATTGCATTTTTGAACCGTTCTGCTAGAATAATCATCATTATAACTCGATAGATTCACCTACCTTATCTAGAGAGGCGGAGGGACTGGCCCGATGAAGCCCGGCAACCACTGTACGTGTTACAGTAAGGTGCCAATTCCTGCAAAACCTGACCATGGTTTTGACAGATGAGGAAGAGGACGGCCTCGGACGCAAACTCTTCCTCAGGGAAGAGTTTTTTATTTTATGCGAACGAGGGGGAATTTGCGAACAATAAAGTGAATGCGAAGTGAAATATTCGTAATTGCTATTGAAATTTTAGTCCAAAAGACGTACATTACGTATTGGAATAGAGAAAAACGATCGAAGTGTATAGATAGGAGAGGGAGAAGACACCATGAAAAAGTTGTTATTGGCTTTGACCACATTTGCGGTATTGGCAGCAGGCTGCTCGGCAGGCGGAAATGCACCTGCAGATAAACCAGAAGGACAGGCAACAGGACAAGAGGGTGCAGCGAAAAAGCGAATTGCACTGATCCTGCCAGAAAAAATCGGGGTAAACCCTTTCTTCCAACAAATGGATGAGGGCGCGAAAAAAGCTGGACAAGAGTTCGGTGCAGAGGTGAAAAGCATCGAGTCCACTGACCATGGCGCGATTGAAGAAAACCTGCGTGTAGCTGTAGCAGAAAATTATGATTTGATCATCACTTCTTCTTTTGAAGCAGAGGATGCACTGAAGAAGGTAGCGGCAGAAAACCCTGATCGGAACTTTGCGATTATCGATACAGTAGTAGATTTGCCAAATGTTCGCAGTGTAACGTTCCGCGAGCAGGAAGCAGCATACCTGATGGGGGCAGCTGCAGGCCTGGCTACGAAAACAAATAAAGTCGGTATGGTAGTAGCAATGGATATTCCGCTTTTGAAAAAATGGACAGGCGGCTTCCAAGAAGGGATGAAAGCGACAAATCCTAACGCAGAATTCCTCGTGAACTATGTAGGCAGCTTCTCTGACCCGGCAAAAGCAAAAGAAATGGCGCTCCTGCAAGCTTCTAAAGGCGCTGACTTTATCAACGGAGCAGCAGCAGTAGGCGACCTGGGCGTTTTCGAAGCAGCGAAGGAAAAAGGCTTCTATACAGCAGGACAAGACGTTGACCGCACGACAATCGACCCTGAGCACATCGTGTTGTCTCAGCTAAAAGGTACAGACGCAGCAGCGTATGAAACAGTGAAGGCGTTTGTTGAAGGCTCCCTGAAGCCAGGTGTAGTAACGTATGGCTTAAAAGAAAAAGGTGTGGGCGTGACGTACGTAACACATGAGAGCAAAACTCCACTGAACGCGTTTATCGGTCAGGAAGTAATCGACAAAGTAAAAGCGATCAACGATGAGATTGTAGCTGGAACGCGCAAAGTTCCAGACACGTTCTAAGAGAATACACACAGTGCATTGATGTGACCGACTACAGCTGTGTAGTCGGTCACGATTGTGTTAGCGGAAAGTTAAAGACGGCAGCACAGGATAAAGGAGGAGTGGGAATGGCCTATCGTCTGGAAATGAGGGACATGACCAAGAAATACGGAGATTTTATTGCCAACGACAAGGTGTCTTTCTCACTGGCTGCTGGCGAAGTACATGCAATCGTTGGTGAAAATGGAGCGGGCAAAACGACGCTGATGCGGATGCTGTACGGCATGGAGCAGCCAACCTCAGGCGATATCGTACTAGGCGACAAAAAGGTTGCTTTCCGCGGCCCAGAAGATGCTATCCAGAGCGGAATCGGAATGGTTCATCAGCACTTCATGCTGTTTGGAGAGTTCACTGTCACTGAAAACATTGTGATCGGATACGAGCCGAAGCAGGCGGGCTTTTTCAAAAGAAAAGAGGCAGTGGAAAAAGTACATGCACTGAGCGAGCAGTACAGGATTCCGATCGATGCACAGGCACAGGTGTCGAGCTGTTCCATCGGTGAGCAGCAACGGGTAGAAATTCTCAAGGTCTTGTATCAGGGAGCGGACATCATCGTCTTGGATGAGCCTACTGCAGTATTGACACCGCTAGAGGTTCGCGAGCTGCTGCAAACGATTCGCAATCTGGCACAGAGTGGGAAAAGTGTCATTTTGATCACGCACAAGCTCCAGGAAGTGATGGAGGTAGCTGATCGCATCACTGTTCTCAGAGGCGGAAAAGTGACAGGAACAGTTTCTCGAGAGGAAACGAATGTAGATGATCTGGCAAGGCTCATGGTTGGACGGGAATTACAGGAGCTGAGTGAGCGTATTGCTCTGGAGCGTGGCCCTTTACTACAGGTAGAGAATCTGACTGTTCGGGAAAAGCAAACCTTGCTCGATCAGGTCAGCTTTACCGTTCATCACGGGGAAATTGTCGGAATTGCTGGTGTTTCCGGGAATGGCCAGTCGGAGCTGCTGCAAGCGCTGAGCGGTCTTCGGACGGCAGGGGAAGGAAGTATCAAGCTCGGTGGCAAGGATGTTACCAATCAATCGGTTGCGACGATACGCAGCGCAGGCTTGGCTCATATTCCCGAAGACCGTTACATGTGGGGTACAGCAAAGCTCGAAAGCGTAGAAGAAAATGCATTGATGGGCTATCAGCGAAAGCCGGAATACTACCGCCGAGGAATCGTGAAGCGCGATGACTTTCGTCAGGTCGTCCGTGGCTGGGTCGAGCGTTTTGCCATTAAAACAGGCTCCAGACAATTGCAGGAGCTTGCGGGGAATCTTTCCGGGGGGAATCTGCAAAAATTGATCGTGGCTCGGGAGCTGGGACAGGAAACGCCATTTTTGATTGCAGCAGAGCCTACTCGGGGCGTTGATATTGGAGCAATGGAGTATATCCATCAAGCGCTAATCGAAAAACGGAATCAAGGAGACGGGATTTTGCTCGTGTCCTCCGAACTGTCAGAGATTCTCGCTTTATCTGATCGAATTCTAGTGATGTATAAAGGAAAGATTGCTGGTGAGCTGGCGCGTTCGGAAGCAACAGAAGAAAAAATCAGCGTGTTGATGGCAGGAGGAAGCGTTCATGGCAGCAGTCAAAGAGCTAGGTAAGTCGCTCGTTCAGCCTATTTTGGCGGTAGTAATCGGCCTGTTGACCGGGGCGCTCGTTATCGCTGCAGTGGGTGAATCGATTGTCGGTACCTACCAGGAGGTGTGGAAAGGAGCTTTTGGGAGCTTTTACTTTTTCACATCTACCTTGGCAAGGGCCACACCAATCATGTTAATTGCGCTTGGTCTTTCACTTGCCTTTCGCGCAGGGGTGTTCAACCTGGGGGCAGAAGGTCAGATGGTGCTTGGAGCGATCAGTGCCACGCTGGTTGCCGTTTATTTACCGGCACCGGGAATGATCAAGCTGGTTGCAGCTATCCTTACAGGTATGGCGGTAGGCGGCTTTTGGGCACTGATCCCGGGCTTTATGGAAGCTAGATTTCGCATTCCGCTGCTCATTTCCACGCTTTTGTTCAACTATATCGCAGTATTGTTTGCGAGCTATCTCGTGACCGAACCATTTCGTGACCGGACTGGCTCTGCTGCTTTGTCACAGACAGTGATGCTGGATAAAAGTGTTTGGCTGCCCAAGCTGTTTGCGGGCATGAGTGTACACGCTGGCTTCATTTTTGCCATCATCGCTGCACTCGTACTGTTTTGGGTCATTCGTTATACGCCGTTTGGCTATGAAGTGAAAATGCTCGGTCAAAATCCGCTGTTTGCGCAATACGGCGGAATCAATCGGATCAAGGTTATGCTGACAGGCATGTTTGCGAGTGGCGGTTTGGCAGGTCTGGCAGGAACTGTTGAAGTTTTGGGTGCTCATTACCGCTTTGTCGATGGTGCCTTAACGGTTCCTAACTTCGCCTGGACAGGTTTGATGGCTACCTTGCTTGCAAACTCCAATCCGATCGGGATCATTATTACCTCGATTTTGCTTGCTGCTTTCCAAACAGGAGCAATGGGTGTAGAACGAAATACGGATGTGCCATTGGAGCTGGCTAGTGTGATTCAAGCCGTGCTCATTCTGTTCATCTCGGCAAAATTCAGCTACGATTGGTGGAAAAAGCGGAAGACAAAAGGGGGAGAATCGCATGGAGCTGCTTGATTGGACCCTCGTCAGTTCTACCATTCGGATGGTAACACCGATACTGCTTGCTGCATTGGGCGGGGCGCTATGCGCGCGCGTAGGTGTTTTTAATGTAGGCTTGGAAGGGCTGGTGCTCGTCGGTGCATTTTCGGCAATTGTCGGGAACCATTTTACCGGGAATCTCTTCCTCGCAATCTTGATTGCCGCTCTTGCCAGTGTCCTCTTCTCGCTGTTATTTGCGTATATGACCATTCGCATGAAAGCAAACGAAATTGTGGTCGGTGTGGCGATTAACTTTCTGGCGCTTGGTCTGACAACATTTGCCTTGCGTGCGATCTTTGGTGTAAAAGGAGCGTTTTATGACAAGGACATGGCTGGATTGCCACGCCTGGACATTCCAGTGATCAAGGATATTCCTGTCCTGGGCGACATTTTGTCAGGACATTCGCCGCTAGTGTATTTGGCGTTTATCGCAGCGATATTGCTTTATATTTTCTTCTATCGTACTGTGACAGGCTTTCGTGTACTTGCTGTGGGGCTTAACCCGGTAGCAGCACGTAGCCTGGGCTTGAAAGTAACGAGCTTGCAGGTACTGGCTATCGTCATGTGTGGAGCTTTGTGTGGGGTAGCGGGTGCCCAGCTTTCTCTCGGACAGGTGACCATGTTTACAGAAGGCATGACTGCAGGTCGCGGCTTTATTGCACTCGTGGCGATGATGATGGGGCAGTCCCATCCACTGGGAATACTTGCGTCCAGCTTCCTGTTCGGTTTGATGGATGCACTAAGTATAAGGCTCCAAGGTTTTTCGTTGCCGACTCAAATTACTTCGATGCTGCCATATGTGCTGACGATTTTGGCGATGTTCTTCTTAAAGGACAAAGGTCAGGGCAGCGGCAACAATCAGCAAAGCACCCGCTGATTTGCAAGCGATAACGGACAGCAGGGACAGGGGGAAATGCGATATGAACAAGGCAGATCGAATTAAGAAAATGAAGATTCCGGCTATCGAACCGGCACTTGCCAAAAGACTGCCGCCAGGACAGATTTTGACCGAGCGTTTTCCCATTTTGCACGAGGGAGACGTACCGGTTTACGATATGAAGACGTGGACATTGCGGGTGTTCGGGGAAGTGGACAAGGAAGTCACACTTACCTATGAGCAGATCATGGACATGCCACAGGTGACCGTGACGAGAGACATTCACTGCGTCACACGCTGGTCCCGTTTTGACAATGCATTTACAGGAGTGCGATTCAGCGATTTCCTGCAAGCGATCGGGGTAACCCCGCAAGCGTCCTATGTCATGCTGCATGGTGACAATGACTACACAGCGAATGTAGCGCTGGCTGATCTGGAGCGAGATGATGTGCTTCTGGCGCATTCCTTTGACGGGGAGCCTTTGACAGACAAGCATGGCTGGCCGCTCAGACTGGTCGTGCCTCATCTTTACTTTTGGAAAAGCGTAAAGTGGCTGCGGGGAATCGAGTTTATAACGGAAAATAAGCCCGGCTTCTGGGAGCAAAACGGCTTTCATCTGATTGCAGATCCGTTCCGGGAAGAGCGGTTCTCAGGCGAAGCATTGCCTATCCCTGAAGATGAATGGGAGAAAAAGGAGTTTGATTAACATGTTGACGAATCTAAAGGTTGATCCAGCAGAGTTGCCAAAGCGAGTAATCGTATGCGGCGATCCTAAGCGTGCGGCACTGATTTCCTACAAGCTCGAAAATCAGCGGCAAATCGGGGAAAATCGTGAGTACCACAGCTATGCAGGAACATGGAAGGGCGTAGAGGTAGCAGTTGTTAGCCATGGTGTCGGTTCGCCGGGTGCAGCTGTGTGCTTCGAAGAGCTGGCAAAAGGTGGCGTAGAATACATCATTCGTGTAGGAACAGCAGGCTCGTATCAACGCGAAATCGAGCCAGGCAGCCTCGTGATCAGCTCTGCGGCTGTACGTCAGGATGGGCTGACTAGTCAGCTCGTACCAGCAGGCTTCCCGGCAGTTGCCAACCGCCGCGTCTCTGATGCACTTGTCGAGGCAGCCAAAGCTGATGCTTCTGGTTTGAACGTAGCAGAGGGTATTACCCTGACGCTGGATGTCTTCTACAGCGGCGTAGTGGAATTCCCGCACAAGCTGTACCAAAAAGCAGGCGTGCTGGCAGTAGAAATGGAAAACTCCGCCCTGTTTGTCATCGCTGCCTTGCGCGGAATGAAGGCAGGCTCGATTCTCGCAATCGACGGCTATGCCGACGCGGATCTGTTGGAGTCGTACAACCCTCACACAGATGCGATGGCAAAAGCGATCGAAGCCGAAGCATTGATAGCACTGGATGCAGTAATAGCTGTTTCCGAGTAAATAAGTATGCCCAGGACGAAAAAGTCCTGGGCTTTTCTATTGAGTGCTTATTCCTCGTTGAACCGATCGAGCATGGAGATGGTATCGATCAGGTGATTGTTAAAAATATGCCGAGCAACGCTTAAAAGCTCAATAATCATGGGATCGCGCAAAGAGTAGGTGACTTTATTGCCATCCTTTGTACCGTAAACGATGTTGTTGCTGCGCAAGACTGCAAGCTGTTGGGAAACAGCAGAGCCTTCGCTCCCGATCAGAGTTTGCAGCTCATTCACGTTTTTGTCGCCCTCTGCTAATAATTCTAAAATCCGAATCCGCAGAGGATGCCCTAATGCTTTGAAAAAGTTTGCCTTAAATTGCTGTAGCTCCAAATTCAACGAAAGGTTCCTCCGATCTAGTGGTAGTAGTGACGTTACGTCATTTTCTGAACGTGAGTGTCCTGCAACTGAGGCGCGGACAAGGTCATGCATTCTCGAAATGCGAAATGCTTGCATCCTAAGCATTTGTTAACGTCCAAACGGCTCAGTGCGAATTCAATGGCTTCTCCGGTATGAGCAAAAAAGTGTTGTTCACCCACGAGGGAATATAGCCTAGTGCGTTGCAAAACGTCCTTTGGCTGGGGCTGGATTCCAGAGATCAATACCGTTGTGTCCTGACTAGCGCATTGTCTTACGATCTTGGCCAAATTTGCCTCACCTGTCATATCCATAAAGGGGACATGCCCCATTCGGAGCAGCAAAGTGTTGGGGCGAACCGCAATGGTATTCATCAGGGAGCTTTCAAACAGATCCGCATCGCCAAAAAAGAGCGGTCCTTCAATCGTATAAATACTGATTTGTGGACAATCGTGGCTCTCAGTAACCATGTGAGGCATGACTTTTTCATGCTTGGAGCTAGGATCAGGCAATACCTTGGCTACTTGCAGGCTATCTCGCATCCGTTTGACAAACAACAGGACGGCTAGAACCAGACCAACCTCTACGGCAGTGGTCAGCGTCGTAAAAACCGTTAGAAGAAAGGTGATCAAAAGGACAAGGGAATCACTCGTTTTTGCTTGGAGAATATGCTTAAATTCCTTGCGCTCACTCATATTCCAGGCAACCAGCATGAGGATTGGAGCCATGCTTGCCAAAGGAATGTGAGACGCATATGGTGCTAGCATGACGAGAACAAGCATCACAACCAGACCATGAATGATTCCGGACATAGGTGAAACGGCACCGCTTTTAATATTGGTTGCAGTTCTGGCAATGGCGCCAGTAGCAGGAATTCCACCGAATAGGGGAGTCACCATGTTGGCAATTCCTTGACCAATCAGTTCCCGGTTGCTATTGTGGCGGCCTCGTGCCATACCATCGGCCACTACAGCAGACAATAAAGACTCTATCGCTCCTAGTATAGCAATGATTAGGGCTGGGCTCAGTAACTTTTGAAGTCGCTCAAGAGTTATTTCAGGAAAATGGAAGCTGGGTAGCGTACTGGGAATATCGCCAAAAGTCGACCCAATGGTAGCTACCTTCCCTTCAAAAAAGAGGACAGCAACGACACTGGAAATGATGAGTCCAACGAGAGAACCCGGGATGCTTCGTAGAAATCGGGGGGTAATCAATATAATGGCAAGGCACAAACAAGCGGTCCCTATGCTGTATAGATTGAAGGAAGCCAGATGGATGGCGATTTCTTTCATGTTGGAGAGGAAATCCTCGTGTCTTTGGACCTGCTGAAGACCGAGAAAGTTGGAGATCTGTCCTGTAAAAATAATAACGGCAATCCCCGCTGTAAATCCAATGGTAACGGGACGGGGAATAAATTTGATCAGACCGCCAAGTCGTAATACTCCCATGAGGACAAGCATAATACCTGCCATGAATCCTGCGATGAGCAGGTTTTCGTAACCGTACTGCATGACGATGGCAAACAAAATCGGAATAAAGGCACCAGTAGGTCCGCCAATCTGATAGCGGGAGCCGCCAAGCAAGGAAATCAAGATGCCTGCAATAATCGTAGTGTAAATGCCGTATTCCGGTTTTACTCCTGAAGCAATGGCAAAGGCCATGCCCAATGGAATCGCGATGATCCCTACAATGAAACCTGAAATACAATCCTTTTTGAATGCTTCCTGATTGTAGCCCTCAAATCTCCCGGCCCACTTCATCTCTGCAACCCTTCTTATCTTCGAATATTTGATTATTTGAATATAGATTGAATGATACATCCATTCCTCAATTTCCGTCAATTAACGCTTACACGATCTTTGCCCTTTTTTAACAATCGCTTTATGTTCCCTTAACGCTTCTGCAGTACCATTCTAACTAACAAGTGAAAAAATCCTTCGGTTGGAGCCATGGAGAAACCCCCGACAGCCTTTCCAAACACTTTCCTCGAAAGTTCTTTGGCATTGTCATGTCGCTGGGTTTTTTGTTTTGGACATAAGGAGGCGAATCCGAATGAATCAGGCAGAATTCAGAGCCAGACTAGCACAGACAAAGCTCATCGCTTCCGTGAAGGAGGCGAAGCATCTGGAAAAAGCAGCTGAAGCCAATTTGAGCGCAGCTGTGCTTTCGATCGGAAACATTGGCGTCATCAAAGGCTACGTGGACTTTTTCAAAAGCAGAGAGATTCCTGTTTTTCTACATCTCGATAGAATTGGCGGTATCAGCTATGACCGGGAAGGGATTGCTTTTCTCGCACATTATGTGAAGCCAGATGGCATCGTGACCACGCGCAACACACTGGTGAAGCTGGCGAAAAAGCAGGGCCTATTAACCATTCAGCGCTTGTTTTTGGTAGATAGCGATTCACTGAAGTCGGGGCTTCAATCCATACAGGATACGCAGCCAGATGCAGTAGAGCTGATGCCTGCTTTGTTGCCAGAGTATATCGAAGAATTCAGAAGCATGATTGATACTCCCATTATCGCCGGAGGCTTACTTCGTAAGCGGGAACAGATGGAGGTAGTGCTACAGCATGGAGCGACCGCAGTATCGGTCGGAAGTCCCTCATTGTGGAAGGAGAGTTTCATTAATGATTACAGTGTTGTTATTTGATCTGGATGGTACCTTGCTGGACAGCCGGGATGCTGTCATTGATGCAGTAGCGTTTACGGCGAACGAATATGCACCGGGACTTTTCAGCAGAGAAGAGCTCGTAGCGCGTTTTGGCGAGTCTTTTGACGATTTCCTCGCAGCGGTAGCCGCGGCGGCTGGTCTTCCTGACAAAAGTAAAGTGCTGCAAAAATACTTCGCTTTTGTTCGCCAAAATCATGCCCAGCATGTACGTCTTTTCCCATACGTTCGGGAGGGCCTGGAAAAGCTGAGAGACGCGGGATATGCACTGGCGATTGTAACCAACAAGCAACGCGAATTTGCTGTCGACGGATTGGAAATGGCGGAGATTGACCATTTGTTTGATGTGATTGTGTCTGTGGATGACGTATCGAGAGGAAAACCATCTGCTGAGCCGGTACAAAAGGCATTGGCAGAGCTAGGCAAACAGCCGACGGAAGCCATGATGATCGGTGACAGCCGATATGATGTGCTGGCTGCTGTAGGTGCCGGGGTTCAAGCGGTTGTTTTGGAATGGTACGGAAAAGAAGAATGGTCGTACGCGGTACCGGATTTTACGTACCCCAACTTTCAGGCGTTCGTCACTGAAATGCTCGCGGTAAAAACAGAGGGAGGGAGATGAATCGATGGCACGAGTGGTGCTTACGCAAGTAACAAAAACGTTTCAGAATCAAAGCGTGGTCAAAGGTCTGGATCTGGTCATTCCTGACGGCTCCTTTACCGTTCTGGTTGGGCCTTCAGGTTGTGGAAAATCAACTACACTTCGCATGATCGCAGGTCTGGAGACCGTATCTAGCGGGCAAATCCAGATCGGTGACCAAACCGTAAATCAACTGCCGCCAGGTAAGCGGGACATAGCCATGGTTTTTCAAAATTACGCACTCTACCCGACGATGAACGTTTACGACAATATCGCCTACGGGCTCAGGAATCGTGGAGTATCCAAAAAAGAGTGTCAGGTATTGGTAGAAGAAATAGCAGAAATCGTGGGCTTGTCTTCTTATTTGAAAAGAAAGCCGTCGCAGCTCTCAGGCGGTCAAAGACAGCGCGTCGCACTCGCCCGGGCTATGGTGAAAAAGCCAAAGGTGTTTCTGATGGATGAGCCATTGTCCAATCTGGACGCCAAGCTGAGAAACCAGATGCGGGTAGAGCTGACCAGTCTACATAAACAGCTGGGAAGTACCTTTATCTACGTGACGCACGATCAGGTGGAAGCCATGACAATGGGCGATCAGATCGTCGTTATGAGTGACGGCAACATCATGCAGGTGGATGCTCCCATGGATTTGTATCAGGAGCCGGATAATCTCTTTGTTGCTCAATTTATCGGTTCGCCAGCGATGAATATTGTATCGGCAGAAGCCAAAAGCGAGCATTTGTGGGGGTTCCGCCCGGAAAAAGCAGTGTTACTGCCAGAGACAGTCTCTCCTGTTTCAGAAGACGATATGTGGGTAGCGCGAGGCCAAATCGTCTCCCGGGAAATACTTGGTTCGGACACGCTGTTCCATGTGGAGACGGAAAAAGGAAGGATCATTGTTAAAGCGGATACCGAGGTTTCTGGACAGCTTGGCGCGTCTGTAACCGTAACTGTCGCTTGGCCGCACATGTATGTCTTTGACCGGGTAAGCGGCAAGCGCCTAGGGCGTCTGAATGGAAGAGAGTACGTTTCGACTCGTGCAGGAGGGGTGAGCTGATGCGAAAAGCGGCAACCGCCCATGAGCTGCCGGGTACCAGCCAAGTGAAAGCAGAAGTGCGTAGGGCGCCCCTGGCTTGGCAGGATCTCGCATCGCGTCTCCGCCCGTATCTTTACCTTGCACCTGCCATGATATGTTTCATTCTGTTCTTTTTTTACCCGATTGGGTCCATTATCTATTTGAGCTTTCAGGACTGGTCGCTGATTAACCTGGAAGAAATGGAGTGGGTAGGGTTTCAAAATTACAGTGATCTGGTGGTGGACGCAGATTTCCGCCAGGTGCTGGGGAACACCGCGATATTTACCGTCGCGACTGTAGGACTGGGCCTGACGATTTCCTTTTTGCTCGCGTTGTGGCTCAATCGCAAAGCCAAAGTGTACGGCATCATTCAGGCGACAGTATTCAGCCCGCATATCATTTCGCTGGTTTCGGTCTCGATGCTGTGGATGTGGCTCATGGACCCGCAGTTCGGTCTCCTGAACGCAGCGCTGGAAGCTGTAGGACTTCCCGCTTATACCTGGTTGACTGACCCGAAAAGCTCACTCTTGTCACTTATCATTGTCAGCATTTGGAAAGGTGTAGGCTACAACACACTGATTTTCATAGCAGGGCTGCAAAGCATTCCCGGTGACATTTACGAAGCAGCAGCACTCGATCGCTCGCCGTGGTGGCGGACACTCACCCGCATCACTGTGCCGATGCTGTCTCCGACCATATTCTTTTTGCTCATTATCAATACGATCTCATCGTTTCAGGCATTTGACACCATTGCCATCATGACACAGGGCGGACCGATCAACAGTACGAATATGCTTGTCTACTACATTTACCAGCAAGGGATGGATTTCTATAACGGCGGGCTCGCTTCTGCTGCCTCTGTCATTCTTTTGATTCTGGTAGGCATTTTGACGGCAGTGCATTTCCTGGTGATGTCCAAACGTGTTCACTACCGTTGATGACAGGAAAAAAGAAAGGAGGAGCAGCATGAAACGAGTGAGTACAGCTTCACTCAAAACAGTGGAATGGATCGGGCTTTTGGTAGTGGCCATCCTGTTTGTATTTCCGTTTTTGTGGATGGCGACGACTGCCTTCAAAACAATGCCAGAGGTCAGGCAGTTTCCCCCGACTCTCTTGCCTGAGACGTGGGAGTGGGGCAATTTTGCCCATGCGTGGCAGTCAGGTCCGTTTCTTACCTATACGTGGAACAGCATACTAGTTGCCGTTGGAATCTTGGTGTTGCAATTTTTGACCGCAGTGCCTGCTGCCTACGCCTTTGCCCGCTACAAGTTTCCCGGACGTAACCTGTTATTCGGACTGGTTCTGATTGTGCTCATGATTCCTGGACAGGTGATCTTTTTGCCGATCTATGTTCAATTGAGCGGCTGGGGGCTGGTGAATACGCTATGGTCGCTTATCCTGCCTTATGCAGCTAGCGCTTTCGGGATTTTCCTGCTCCGTCAGGCGTTCATGCAGGTACCTGACGAAGTCATCGAAGCGGCGCGTCTGGACAATGCCTCAGAGTGGAAAATCATGTGGACCATCATGGTGCCGATGGCAAAGCCGGTGCTCGTTACATTCGGATTGTTCAGCTTCATTTATCACTGGAATGATTACTTCTGGCCACTGATCATGACCAACAGCGACGAAGTCCGCACGCTGCCCATCGGGATCTCCAGCTTGCATATGTCAGATGGGGGAACCTTGTGGAACGTCATGATGGCTGGGAATATGATCCTCATTCTGCCGATTCTTGTGATTTTCTTTGTGGCCCAGCGCCATATTATCAAAGCGTTTGTCTACCAATCCAAATAAACCATACCTTTTTGGGAGGAAACCAAATCATGAAATCTATGAAAAAGACCGGAACCATTCTATGTGCATTGGCTCTCAGCTTGTCAGGAGTGCTTGCAGGCTGCGGATCAACAGGAAAAGAACAATCGACTGGTACAGGTAGCACTTCTCAGCCAGCGGCAGCAACTGCCAGCAGCGGACCCGTTGAGATTGACTTCTGGTATGCACTCGGTGGCGTTCGCGGCAAAACAATTGAGGACATGGTCAAAAAGTTCAATGACACTCATAAGGATATTATCGTAAAGCCAGCTTATCAGGGGGCTTATCAGGAAAACCACTCTAAAGTCTTGGCATCTGTCGCAGCAGGAAACAATCCGGATGTAACAATGGTGGAGATCGCCTCTATCGCTGCATTCGCTGATGCGAAGGTATTGGAAGACCTGACTCCTTATTCGCAAGGCGATGAAAAGAAATACATTCCTGGTCTGATGAAAAACTCCTACTGGAAAGACAAGTTGTACGCAGTGCCTTTTAACCGATCCACACCGCTTCTGTACATAAACCGCGACATGCTTAAGGAAGCTGGCCTTGATCCGAACGGACCGAAATCGTGGGATGAGCTGGTCAGCTTCTCGCAAAAGCTGAGCAAGAAGGAGGGGGATAAAATTACCCGGTACGGATTCTCCACGCCTGTTGATATTTGGTTCTACGAAGCTCTTGTATTTCAGGGCGGCGGCAGCATCCTGAGCGAGGATGGCAAAGAGCTGACGATCAACAACGAAGCGGGCAAGGCGCCGCTGGAATTGTGGTCCAAAATGGTGAAGGAAGGCATTATGAAAAACCCTCCAGGCGAAAACTACAATGCATGGGATGTAGCAGAGCAAGACTTCCTGAACCAAAAAGTAGGCATGATTTTCACCTCAACCGGTTCCTTGACGGAATTGAAGAAAAATGCCAAATTTGACATGGGCGCGGCCTTCCTGCCAGCAAACAAAAACTTTGGTACACCAACAGGAGGAGCGAATCTCGTGATGCTTTCCAAGTCCTCTGATGCCGAGAAAAAGGCAGCGTGGGAATTCATGAAATGGATGACCGATACAGAGCAAACGGTTCCTTGGTCCATTGCTTCCGGTTATATGCCTGTGACGACAGCAGCAGTAGACTCGGCTGAAATGAAAGCATTCTATGAAAAAGAACCAAACTTCAAGGTAGCAGTTGACCAGCTGCAATACGGCTACCCTCGTCCAATGGCACCTGGCTACAAGGAACTTCAGGATGTCATCCAAAAAGAACTGCAACGTGCGATGCTCGGTCAAGCTAGCGTAGATGAAGCGTTGCAAACAGCAACGGACAAAGGCAGCAAGCTGCTGAAAAAATAAGGTAATCGTGAGCAAGAGAGGAGCATAAGACATGAACATTTGCATGGCACACCGCGGTTGGTCAGGCAAGGCCCCGGAGAACACACTCGCAGCAATTCGACTTGCATTGTCTGAGCCAGGTATTACAGCAATGGAGATTGATGTACAGCTTTCACGTGACGGTGTTCCTGTGCTGATTCATGATTTCACGCTGGAGCGCACAACGACTGGCAGTGGACTGGTTATGGACCATACGTTGGAGGAGCTGCGTGCGCTGGATGCAGGAAGCTGGTTTGGGGAGGAGTTTTCAAACGAGCGGATTCCTACTCTGGAAGAAGCACTGCTTGCGGTAAAAGGTCGCCTCACTTTAAACATTGAATTGAAGGCTACGAGCGATATGTATCCCGGAATTGCCGAAAAGGTGCTGGAGCTTTTAGAAAAACACGACATGAAGCAAGAGGTGTACATTACCTCGTTTGACCATGATTTGATTCGTCAGGTGAGACAGCTGGATCAAGAGGTCGTAACCGGATTGATTGTACTTGGCCGTCCGGTCCTGATGCTGGAACAGATGGAAGAGGCAGGAGCTACGATTCTCTCCATGGGTTATCCGTATTTGACTCGTGAGCTTGCTCTTGCTGCTATGGAAAAAGGATACAAGGTTATTGCTTGGACGCTGGATGACCCACACGATATACGTACAGTGATGTCATGGCATGCAGACATGCAGATTTGCACCAACCATCCTGATCGGATGCTGGGATTGATGTAGACGTAGGAAGACACGAAGAAAGCCGTCGGGAAGAGCAACCCGGCGGCTTTCCCATTTTCCAATGCTTGGTTTACAGCTTAAACCTGCTTACATGAGACTGTAGTTCTTCGGCGATTCTCGCCAAGTTGCCTGCCGAGGAAGTGACCTCTTCCATTGCGGCGAGCTGCTCTTCAGTGGCGGCTGACACGTTTTGTGTGCCATCAGCCGAGTTTTCCGCTACTTCCTCGATAAGGCTGACTAATTCTACGACCTGCTCCGTACCAGCGGACATTTGGACGGAGTACGTTTTTACTTCTTGAATCTGGCTGGCTACCTGTGAAACGGCATCCTGAATTTGCTCGAACGATTTGCCAGCGTTGTTTACAACCTCCAAGCCCAAAGCCACTTCTTTTGTGCCTTTTTCCATGGACAGGACAGCTTGATTCGATTCGAGCTGAATGGCACTGATGAGCTTTTCAATTTGCTGAGCGGATTGTGCTGATTGCTCAGCCAATTTACGCACTTCATCTGCGACAACGGCAAACCCGCGCCCTTGTTCTCCAGCTCTTGCCGCCTCGATCGCAGCGTTTAATGCTAACAGATTCGTTTGTTCGGCGATCGCTGTAATGACTTGGACAATTTGTCCGATTTCTTGCGAGCTGTTACCCAAGCGCTTGACGATTTCCGCAATATTGGTAACCGTATCATCGATGGAATGCATTTGCCTGACAACGACCTGAAGTGCCTGGTTGCCTTCGATGGCAATTTGTGATGCCTCAACGGCAGAATCAGCAGCGTACTGGGCATTCGTTGATACCTGCTTGGCACCACCGGACACTTCCTGCATGGCAGCTACGCTATTTTCCACGCTTTGCACTTGTTTTTCGGCACCATAAGCCACTTCCTGAATGGTTGTGGCGATTTGCTCCGTAGCCTTGCTCGTATGCTCTGCATTTACAGACAGTTGTTCAGCAGAGGAGGCGAGATCCGAAGCTGTAGCATTTACTTGTTGAATAATCGTTCGGAGGTTTTCGACCATCGTATTGACCGACTGAGAAAGGGCGCCGACTTCATCCTTGGTCCGGATTTGCAGCGGCTGAACAGTCAATTCTCCCTCTGAAATACGGTTAGCGACATTGGCCACTTCTACAATCGGACGTGTGATTTGCTGTGCGATGATGTAAGCGATAGCGCTCACGGCGACAACGACCGCGAGTACGATGACCATTGCCAGCGTTTCGACTCCTGAAACCGCTTCTGTGATGGAGGCGATCGGGATGTGCAAATACAAGCCAAAGTTTGTAGCTGGAATCGGGGAGTAGGTTACTACGTATTCCATCCCTGCATCCGTGTAATGGTAGGAAGCCTTTTCTGTTTTTTCTGCTGCCAAAATATCGGTTAAGCCTTGGGGAAGTGCGGATTCTGCAAGCGGCTTTCCGATCAGCTCCTGATTGGGGTGGTACTGGATTTGATTTTTGTTGTCGACAAGAATGGGGTATCCACCATCGCCCACACTCAGGCTTTGCAAAAAGGTAGAGGTAAACTCATCGACGTTGACGAGGCCGGTCAATACACCAAGCTTTTCTTTATTTGGCCCTGTAACGGGTGAAGCGACGATGATCGAGCGGTTTCCAGTTGTTTTGGCGATTAAAACATCAGAGAAGCTGGACTTGTCCTGCATGCCGTCTTTGAAAAACTGGCGCTCACTAAGATCGATTCCGATGCTGTTGGGAAAGGTGTCGGCTGTTACTTTTCCATCCTTGGATATAAACGTATTTCCGTCGTATAGCTTCATATCCTCGGTGAATTTGCGAATGAAACTGTTTTTCGCTTCTGCATCATCGGAGCCAATGTCTGAAGTGCGTGCAAGAATTTGCATCTCCGTCATGCGGCGGTCCAGGTATTGATTCATGGCGATGGCTGTACTATTGGTCAGATCTACAAAGGAATTTTTTTGTTTTTCAATTAGGATCGTCGAAAAGCTGCTGCTGATAAAAAATGTCGTGCCGACGAGTGGAATGATGGATACCAGGAGAAACCAAAAGATCATTTTTCGTTTGAGTTTGTTGAACAAAAACATCGGTTTTCCTCTCTTCTATCCCCAGTTGGTATGTGTTGCTAACAGTATGAAAGATACAAAGGTAGACTGCTGAGGACAGCTCAGCAGTCTGACTAGCAATTAATAGCCCATCGCTGCGCCTTCACCGCGTGGGTCGGCACCGCCAAACTTCACGTTGGTTTGTGGGTCGATGAGAATAGCGCCGGATTGTCCCATCGCATCGGTGTACGCTGCCTCCAATTTTTCGACTGGATGACCGCGCTTTACCAGCTCGTCGAGAACTTCTTGAGGAATACGGCTTTCTACTTTCAAATTGTTGGAGGATGATCCCCAGTTGCGTCCATGAAGCCATCTAGGTGCTTCAATCGCGTCTTGTACACTAAAGCCGAAGTCAATGATCCGCGTTACAAGGGCTGCTTGTGTTTGCGGCTGACCTTCGCCACCTTGTGTTCCATAGAGAAGATACGGCTTGTCCCCTTTAAACAGCATGGCAGGGTTGATTGTGTGGAACGTGCGCTTGCCTGGTTCCAGATGGTTGATGTGATTTTTGTCCAAAGAGAAATAGCTGCCGCGGTTTTGCAGAAGAACGCCTGTATCTTTTGCTACGATACCAGAGCCCCAGTCAAAATAATGGCTTTGAATGATAGATACTGCATTGCCATCCTTGTCTACGATACCAAACCATGTTGTGTCACCTTTTGGATCGAGTGGCTCAACAGCTTTGGCAGCTTGCTTCATATCGATAAGTGCAGCCATGTCTTTTCCGTGTTGCTTGGACAACAGATCGTTTACAGGAATATCTACAAATGCAGGGTCTGTCAACCATTTGTCACGGTCAGCAAAGGCTTGCTTGGTCGCTTCAACAATGGTGTGGTAGTAATCAGGTGTTCCTTCACCCATGCTCTTCAGGTCAAAATTGTTCAATACGTTCAAGATAGAGAGCGATGCCATACCTTGGGAGTTAGGCGGCACATTGTACGCTTTGTAACCACGGTAGTCGACAGTAATCGGATCTGCCCAAGTGGAGGTGTGCTTTTCAAAATCTTTCAACGTGAGCAGGCCACCATTTTTCTGCATATCTGCCACGATCTTTTGAGCGACCTCTCCTTTATAGAATCCGTCAGCCCCTTTTTTCGCGATGATTTGCAAGGTTTTGGCTAGATCCTTTTGCTTGAGAAGTTCGCCTGGCTGGTACGAATCACCGTTTGGCTTCAGGAAGATTTTGCGGAATTCATCAAAGCGTTGAAGATTTTTCAGATCATTGTCTGTTGGATCAGTAGCTTGCTTGGTCCAGTACACCTGGTTTGGAGAAACAGGGTATCCGTTTTCTGCGTAGCCAATGGCTGGCTCAAGCAGCCTGCTCCAAGAGAGCTTGTTGTTGCCCATGTTTTTATGAGCGTAGTTGTAAGCTTCCCACCAGCCTGAAACTACGCCAGGCACGGTGTTTGCTGATTCGTAGCCACGAGAAGGAATTTTTTCATAGCCTTTGCCCGTGTAATATTCGATCGTCGCCTTTTCACCCGCGCGACCGCTACCGTTCAATGCTTTCAGTTCTTTTGTTTTGGCATTGTAAATGAGCCAGAAGTTATCTCCACCGATAGTGGTGTAATGAGGATAGACAACAGCCAGCGTAGAAGCGGCAGTAATCGCTGCATCCACTGCGTTTCCGCCATCTTCTAATGTTTTGAGTGCGGCAGCAGTAGCAAGATAGTGTGGTGTAGTTACCATTGCATTTGGTGACATGGATGTTGGGCGGTTAGCTGCTTGTACTGGCGAGAGTGTCGAGAGTCCAATTACACCAGTCAAGGCTATGGCTGATAGTTTTTTCCAGAGAGACATTCCGATGAAACCCCCTTCTGATTCGTAAAATGGTAATTCCCAAAAAACTCGTCTGCGTTTGTCTAGCCTCACCTCCTTTGATTGTGATGTAATAAAAAGACAAATATGGACAATTTTAGACAATTTGGGCGCAAAAAAAGACCAATGATATAGGATCATTGGTCTTGTCCTACATCAATATTTCGGTAGCTGGCAAGCATGCTCGCTGTTGCGAGGGTAGCCCCTGTAGCTTTGCGTCACCGGATTTCCCCGGGTTTGCCGATTCGATATCAATGGTTGATTATCAAAATTCTGATTCGTTTGTTGTGGGAAAAAGTTCCTACAACTCCTATTAGCAATAAATATAGACCATTTATCCGTTGGGGTAAATAAGAAAAAAATTTTTAATGTGGAAAAAATGGAATGTTTAGTTAATTACCTAGGTCATAATGTAGTGGATAGCTGATGGAACAAGTGCTGAAGGTTGCGTTCGTAAAGGCTTGGAACAGTCCACTTCCGGTACAGCTCGGGAATCGAAGCTCCTAGAATTTGCTCCAGCGATGCAAATGTTTTTGTACGTTCTGATAAGTCTAGTAAGTATTGCCGGAAGAGAGCAATATCCTTCTTTTCTCCTACAGGGCCATGTCCAGGCACTACGGTATGAAAGGACTGCTCACACAAGTTCTCCAAAATCTCAATCCATTCCACTACATTGCCGCTCTGGACACTGGGGTGGCTTTTTACAAATAAAAGGTCGGCTGCAAACATCACTTCATCGTCTGGCAAATAGAGGACAGAATCACAGGCACTGTGCCCATTTCCCATTGCTATGAATATAGCGGTTCGTTTACTGCCATGCAGAGTGAGAGAGCCGTCAAACGTAATCGTAGGAGGAGTAGGAACGACAGAAGATAGAGAAGCATCCATGGTGAGGAGATCGCCTAGTTGATCGGATAGCTCTTGCTGCTTCTGTTCGTCCGTTTCCTGCTCGAGTCTTTGCTTCACTGATTCAGGATATCCGGGATTGGAGCGGGCGAATTCGAGGAACTGCTTGCTACGCTCAATCATGAGGGTGCGAGTTGTTTTGGTAGAGAGGATCGCAGCGTCTTTGAACAATTGGTTGGCGCCAACATGATCCATATGAAAGTGAGAGTTAGCAACCATCGAAACGGGGCGGCCAAATAGCTGATGGGCTGCATCGAGCAAGGCTTGTCCCGCCTGAAGTGTGTACATGGTATCGAAAACGAGTGTCTGTTCGCCAAGATCAATGATTCCGGCGTTGCTCATCGCCCCAGCACCATTTTTAGCAATGGCAGCATAGACACCGTCAGCCACCTGTTCCAGGGTGAAATACGGGCTTTGAATAGGAGTGGTAGGAGACATCATGGCAATGGGACCTCCTTTGCTGAATGAGTGATATGGATATATTTTACAACAGCCTAAATTGATGACACCAGTCTAAAAAGGAAGACGGATAACGGTTACAAACGCACACCACTTTTGGCCGAACTGCTTATGATAATAAAAAGGCGACAGTGCCAAGGAGTGAAACAAAACCATGATGCATCCCGATACAGAACTGCGCTATATCAACGACGAGATCGGGTACGGTGTGTTCGCGACAAAATTTATTCCCAAAGGAACGATCGTATGGGCCATGGATGATTTGGATCAGGTATTAGACCCTTCCTTTGTGGAAAAACTGGACCCATTACGAAAGCAGGATGTGCAAAAATATTCGTTCAGAAACCAGTACGGGAAGTACATTCTGTGCTGGGATAAATCTCGGTACGTGAACCACAGCTTTTATGCCACATGTGTGGCGACCATGTACGATCTGGAGCTGGCAGCACGTGATATTTATCCAGGGGAAGAGCTGACGGATGATTATGGAACGCTGAATCTCGATGAACCATTCGACTGCTTGCCAGAAGAGGGCACGAGTCGTTCGCGTGTCATGCCGGATGATTTGCTCCGTTATTATCCGCAGTGGGATGAAATTGCGGCAGCAGCCTTCCAGCGATTTAACCAGGTTGAACAGCCGTTAAAGCATTTGATTCTCCCTGAGCATCAGGCAGCCATTCGGGAAATTACCGAGAAGGGACGCTCTCTCGATTCTCTTGTCCATCTTTATTGCGATCCGCATTGGCGAAAATAACAGGATTGCAGGAACCTACGGGCCGGATGACGGCCCGATTTTGTTGAACTCTGAGAGTAGAATCAGTATTATGGAATGTAAAGGTGAAGTGAAAGGTTGATTTCATTGGAAAACAAGGTAGCGTCATCCAATTTTATCCGCAATATTGTGGTCGATGACTTGCAAGAGGGAAAAGTAAAGGAAATCATTACCCGCTTTCCCCCAGAGCCGAACGGGTATCTTCATATTGGACATGCCAAAGCGATCATTCTCAATTTTGAGCTCGCACATGAGTTTTCTGGTAAAGCCAATCTGCGTTTTGACGATACCAACCCGGTAAAAGAAGACACAGAGTACGTAGAAGCGATCAAGCGCGACGTGCAATGGCTTGGGTTTGAATGGGACGGACTATTTTTTGCATCGGACTACTTCGAAGAGATGTACAACCGTGCCGTGCTGCTGATTAAAAAGGGAAAAGCGTATGTTGACGATCTTCCTGCAGAAGAGATGCGCAAATTGCGCGGAACGTTGACAGAGCCTGGCGTTGACAGTCCATTCCGAAACCGCTCAGTAGAGGAAAACCTGGATTTGTTTGCTCGGATGCGTCAAGGGGAATTCAAGGACGGGGAAAAAGTGTTGCGTGCGAAAATCGACATGACCTCTCCGAACTTCAACATGCGTGATCCGGTATTGTACCGAATTTCACATGCGCATCATCATAATACGGGTGACAAATGGTGTATCTACCCGATGTACGATTTTGCTCATCCGCTGGAGGATGCGATCGAGGGAGTCACTCACTCGCTTTGCTCACTGGAGTTTGAAGATCACCGTCCATTGTATGACTGGGTAGTGAGCGAGTGTGAGATGGAGCATGTGCCGCGTCAGTACGAATTCGCTCGTCTGAACCTGACCAATACAGTAATGAGCAAACGCAAGCTCAAGCTGCTTGTAGACGAGAATGTAGTAGATGGCTGGGATGACCCACGTATGCCGACCATTGCAGGCTTCCGCCGTCGTGGCTTCACACCGGAAGCAATTCGTACGTTTGCCCGTGAGGTAGGGGTAGCACGCAGCAACAGCATCGTCGATGAAAAGATGCTGGAGCATTTTATTCGTGAAGACTTGAAGCTAAAGGCGCCGCGTACGATGGCCGTCTTAAACCCGCTAAAAGTCGTCATTACCAACTATCCAGAAGGACAAGTGGAGATGCTGGATGCGGAAATCAACCCGGAAAATCCTGAAATGGGTAACCGCGAAATTCCGTTTTCCCGTGAAATTTACATCGAGCAGGATGACTTTATGGAGAATCCGCCAAACAAATATTTCCGCCTCTTTCCGGGAAATGAAGTGCGCCTGAAAAATGCGTACTTCATCAAATGCAATGATGTAGTGAAGGACGCTGACGGCAACGTTATCGAGATTCACTGCACGTACGACCCTGAAACAAAGAGCGGAAGCGGATTTACTGGTCGTAAAGTAAAAGGTACGATTCACTGGGTAAATGCGTCCGATGCCGTTCCGGCTGAATTCCGTCTGTACGAGCCATTGATTATGGATGGTGAGGAAACAGAAGGTACATTCCTGGACAATATCAACCCGAATTCCTTGGAAGTGCTGCAAGGCTTTGTGGAACAAAACATGAAAAGTACCCAGCCGCAAGACAAGTATCAATTTTTCCGTCACGGCTACTTCAACGTCGATCCTAAGGATACAACAAAAGACAAGCTTGTCTTTAACCGGATCGTTTCACTGAAAAGCTCGTTTGAACTGCCAAAAGCTTAAATGAAGAGAGAAGCAACGAACGCTGCCCATGCACAGGAGACTGTGCTCAGCAGCGTTTTTTCGTGATGTAACTTTTTTCGGGGGCGTGTATAATTATTCATGTCATAAATAGAAGGAGGACAGGTAGTGAACGGGAGAGCAGAGCTTACACGCAGCTTGAAGCTGTGGCATATTGTTGTAATCGGCTTGGGCTATATGGCGCCAATGGCCGTTTTTGATACGTTTGGTATTGTATCCGAAGAAACGGGTGGATTTGTTCCGGCTGCCTACGCAGTGACGCTTCTGGCGATTTTGTTTACAGCGTCTAGCTACGGGAAAATGGTCCGCATATTTCCTTCTGCTGGGACCGCATACACGTACACACAGCAGACGATTCATCCTTACGCTGGCTTTATGGTAGGGTGGGCTTCGCTGCTCGATTATTTGTTTTTACCCATGATTAATGCGTTATTGACGGGTGTTTACCTGTCGTCTGTTTTTCCAGAGGTACCGACAACATGGTGGATTATTGGATTTATTGTTCTGATTACTACTCTTAACGTTTTTCGTGTAACGGTTACAGCATCGATCAACTCGTTTCTCGTGCTTTTTCAAATAGCAGTTGTCGTACTCTTTGCAGGATTGGCAATTCGTGGGCTAGCCACTGGAGACGGAATCGGACAAGTCTTTGCCATCCGCCCGTTCTTTTCACCTGAACTGACTGTTGCGGCCTTGTTTTCCGGTGCATCGATTCTGTGCTTCTCGTTCCTCGGCTTTGATGCTGTTACTACTTTGACAGAGGAGACAGTTGATGCCAAAAAGACGATTCCCCGGGGAATTTTGTTGGTAGCGATGGCAGGGGGAGCGCTGTTTATTACGGCTTCGTATTTCATGCAGGCGTTGTTCCCGGATGTATCCGTCCTATCTGACCCAGAAGCTGCCTCTGCAGAAATTGCCCTTCACATCGGCGGCTCCATTTTTCAATTAGTGTTTCTGGCTGCTGCTTTATCGTCCACCCTGGCTTCCGGGCTGGTATCGGTAACGAGCGTCACACGACTGCTTTTCGCCATGGGGCGCGACGGCTTTTTGCCAAGAAAATGGTTCGGATACGTACATCCAAAGCTAAAGACACCACTGCTCAACGTTCTTCTCGTCGGTGCTTTGATGTTTGCTGCTCTGTTCCTGGATTTACTGACAGCGACCTCCTTTATCAACTTCGGAGCCCTGATCGCCTTTAGCTTCGTAAACCTCAGCGTCATCGCCTACTATATACGCAAACAAAAACGACTGCGGATGACAGAGTGGTGGAGCTACGTATTGTCTCCGCTCATTGGTGTAGCCTTCATCAGCTTTATGTGGATCAGTCTGGATATCAAATCTATGATTCTAGGAATCCTGTGGAGCTTCGTCGGACTCATCTATTTACTTTATTTGGTGAAAATCAGAGGTGCGAGATTAGACCTGATGAGGTTTGATGAGTAAAGTTATTTAATAAATAGCTCCTGAAAAATAGCAATCAAAGAGACAGAACGATTACCAATATATTAGGTAATGTTTTGTCTCTTTTTTACGTAGTATACATCCTGAGCTACCCACACCTGACAAAGGAGCGAAAAACGGGAGCAGCTCGTGAGAGGAAAAGGGAGAAAATGCGAAGGCCTTAGAGACACCTACCAAGGCGCAATGGAAAAAGCGAGACCTGCCTTTAGCGCCCACCTTGAACCAGCCTCCGTGAACATACTGCTTTGGGCGCGGGTCTCGCTTTTGCAATGGAGCCGTCCAGAGATGCCCCCATGCAGGTGTCTCTACGAGCCACAGGCATTTTCTCCCTTTTCCTCTCCTCTAAAGGCCCCGCCAGAGCGACGCACTGCTTTGGGCGCGGGTCTCGCTTTTGCAATGGAGCCGTCCAGAGATGCCCCCATGCAGGTGTCTCTACGAGCCACAGCATTTTCTCCCTTTTCCTCTCCTCAAAAAGCCCCGCCCGAGCGAGTCCCGGCTAGACGTCCCCCAGAAGAGAAGGTAAACTGGCTACAGGAATATTCCAAACTTTACTAGATTCCATTAAAGGAGGACTTTTCTCATGGTTACTTCACTCTTCCGTCGCAAATGGACGACGGTTGATTATGTACTGATCGTCGTCACAGCAGCTTTATATGCGGTTGCGATCATTATGCTTGCGAATATCAAGCTGATTCCATCCGTTCCGATCCGGCCGGCTAACGCTCTGCAGCCGGTGTTTGGCATGCTCTTTGGTCTGCCAGGATGCATTGGACTCGCCTTTGGGAATATGGTGAGCGATCTGTTGACGGGAAGTGCCCCGCCACATGCGGTTATTGTCGGATTTATCTCTAACTTTATAGGTGGATTTATCGGCTTTTTAGCAGTCAGTCACCCTGCTTTGAAAACGAAACGCAGTCTGATTCAATACTATTTATTCGTAGTGATTATCAGCTCCGCGGTTGTTGCATGCGCGATTCTCATTAACGTTGCGCTTGGTCTAACACCGATGGCTATTGCTGCGATGTTCATTCCGACGGTATTTTTAAACCAGGCGATTTCTACTGCCATTCTCGGTCCGATCCTGTTGAAGCTGCTCTATCCTTTTGTAAAGCGTTCGGGTCTATACCGTGGACGTCCACTTCAGGAATATAGCTATCTGGGAAATGAAAGCAGGGTGCTCTAGTGAAAAAAGAACCGCTGCTGCAAGCCAGGGAGGTACATTGGCAATATGAAGACACCGCAGCTCCTTCTTTGGCAAATGTGAATCTCGACCTGTATCCAGGAGAGGTAGTGGGCGTTGTTGGACCTGCTGCGGCGGGGAAAACGACACTTTTGTTGACTTTATCCGGCTTGATCCCGGCCAACTACGCAGGTCATTTTGTCGGGGAAAGAAAGACGCATGCGGAGCTCGGCATTGTCTTTCAGGACCCGGAAACACAGTTTATCGGTCTTACTGTAGAAGAAGAACTGGCTTTTTCGCTAGAGAATGTCGGATATACAGATGCACAAATCGAGCATCGCATTGGTGAGGTCCTGGAGCTGGTAGGCTTGCAGGGCTTTGCTGAACGCTCTCCATTTGAGCTGTCTGGCGGGGAAAAGCAGCGTGTTGCCATCGCGTCCGCATTGTCTCATGCGCCACAGGTCTTGCTACTGGACGAGCCGACCTCTGAGCTCGACCCATTGGGTGCACGGGAAGTATTTTCCCTCGTCCAGCGCTTGAAGCAGGAAAACGAGATGGCCATTGTTGTGTCTTCGCATGCCACAGAGGAGCTGGCTTCCTTTTGCGACAGAATGATTTTGGTGGCGGAAGGTAGAATCGTACTGGATTTGCCTGTAAGGGAGTTCTTTTCACAGGTCGACATACTGGATACCCACGGTATTTTTGTGCCAGAGGTTATTCGTCTCTATTTCATGCTGCGTGAGGCAGGCGTTCTGCCAGAGGTGCCCGACGTTTTGCCGCTGGATATAGAGGAGCTGTCACGACTCTATCGGGAAGCGCAATTGGTTAGGGAGGGAAGCTGGTGAGTACCGTCATTGCTTTTGAAGATGTGTGGTACGGATATGAAAAGGAAACGCCAGTCCTAAAAGGAGTCTCACTGACGATTGGGCGAGGCGAATTTATCGTGATCATTGGCGGGAACGGTTCGGGGAAAACGACCTTGGCCAAGCATTGCAACGGCTTGTACAAGCCGACAAAAGGTGTGGTAACGGTTAATGGGGAAGACACAAAGGATCGATCAGTCGCCCAATTATCAAAAACGGTCGCCTATTGCTATCAAAACCCGGACCATCAAATATTCCACCAGACGGTAAAGGCCGAGGTATCATTCGGGCCAAAAAACATGGGACTGTCCGCTGCAGAAATCGAACAGGTAGTAAATGAGGCGCTGTCGGCTGTCGGTCTGGCTCACATGGGAGATGCGGAGCCGTATTTCACCAGCAAGGGCACTCGTCAAAAAATTGCGGTAGCGTCGATTCTTGCCATGCGCCCTGATGTCATCGTATTGGATGAGCCGACTACCGGGCTTGATTACCGGGGGATGCAGGAGATGATGGAGCTCGTTCGACGATTGCATGAATCGGGTCATACGATACTCGTCATTACCCATGATATGCGTCTTGTTGCAGAGTACGCACAGCGCGTCATTGTCATGCAGCACGGAAAGGCCGTCTGCGATGGCAGCCCGGCACAGGTATTTGCAGAGCCGCAAATACTGGCTTCTGCACAGGTGGAACCGCCTGCCATCTATCGGTTTGGGAAAACGTCCGGCTTGGCTGATCCGATCCCGCTGACATATGCCGCGATGAAAAGAATGCTGACAGGGGCGGGAGACTAACATGAAAAATGCCCATCCCAGCTTTGCTTTGCTTGTATTTCTGTTACTGGGCTTGCTCCCGTTTTTGTTCCAAGACCCTCGGGCACTCGTCGTGGTTTGGGTGTTCAACCTGGCGCTGATCGCCAAGCTAGGCTGGAAACGATCTCTGGTCAAGGCATACATGCTTGTTGGAGGGATTGGAGCTCTTTTTGCGACGATTACCTGGATGCCATTTACCAATATAGGAACGCCTTATTGGAGCAGTGAAATCCCTGTCATTCACTATCCGCTGCAAATTACGGATGTCGGCGTGCTTTGGGCGATGGGGATGGGGCTTCGTCTTGCAAATGTGGCGCTGCTCTCGATGTACTACCTATTCACAACTTCTCCGCGAGATATTGCGATGGGGCTTCGGGGGATTGGCGTTCCTTTTTCCGTGAGTTTTTTACTCTCACTCATTTTTCGTTTTATTCCGCTCGTAAAAAATGATCTGGCAACCATTCGGGAAGCGCAAATGGTGCGGGGAATGACACCGAATGAGGGGAGTGTTCCAGAACGCATCAAGAAGTATAGCTTTCTCATGGTTCCACTCATCTTCAGCTCGCTCAAAAGAGTGCCTTTGATCGCCAATGCGCTGGATGCCAAAGGCTTTCGCATGCGGAATCCCCAGCATCGCTTCTATCGGAGCAAACGCTGGCGTGCCTCAGAAGTCATGACGTTGCTTATAGGATTTGCCTTGTTTGCGGCTCTCTTCTATTTTGCGCGCATTCACCCTGATCATCTCGGAGTATTGATCCCCGGACGCATCTAAAAGGAGAGAGAAGGATGAATCAAAACATGTTTGAACGTATCAAACGGTTACAAATAGGATCGGGTATTCTCGAATACGGAGTGGTCGGGGCGCCTGATGCTCCGGCCCTTTTACTGCTACACGCGATTCGCAATACGAAACAGCTTTTTGCCGGGATCATTCCTGAGCTCTCAACGAAATACCGGGTAATTGCTGTGGATCTGCGCGGGCATGGTGGTTCTGTTGCGGTGGAGCCGTTTACGTTCGAGCAAATCGTAAACGATCTCGTTTGCTTACTGGATGCAGAAAAGCTGGAACAGGCTACGGTAGTCGCTGCCTCGTTTGCAGCGGTTCCGGCACAGATGCTGGCTGTTCGTGAGCCGCACCGCGTTTCCAGTCTGATTTTGCTGGACGGGGGCTATTATTCCTTGGGAGAGGTACCAGGGTTTGATTTGGACAGTGTGGTTTCCAGATTGGATGCAACCCGGTTTGCTTCTGTCGAGAATGCGGAGCATCAATTTGCTGACCGATACAGCGCACACTGGATGCCGGCTGGCTGGATGAAAGAAGAGTTAGTGCAAACAGAGGAAGACAGCTATCGGTATCGACTGCCGAAAGCGGCGTTTGCGGCCTATTTTCACGAATATACGGCACATAGCACAGAGCAGCTTTTCAGGCAATTGACTTGCCCTGTGTTATTGCTGCTTGCTGACGAAATGCTTTTGCCAGACGAGGAGGAGCGGAGGTTTTACCAAGATGCAGCTGCTAGGTATCGAGCAGCAGTTCCACAGGCAAAAGTAAAAACCATCTCCGGTTCGCAGCATTTGCTCATGATGACAAATCCACACGAGACGCTGGAAGAAATAATTCGATTTCTAAACAAATGAGGGACAAGCTTCGATGCTTGTCCCTTTTTTTGTACAGAAGGCATGGAACGATTAGCGCTTGGCTTCACGGAATAGCTTGTCCAATTCGGCAGCAGTCGTCTTGTCATGCTTCTTTGCTCGCATGTCCTTCTTAACCTTTTCCAAAGCGTCTATTCCTCTTTTGGAGGTAACCACATGTACTTCGGCATCCGTGCCATACATACGCTCTACCTGTGCCTTTGCTTGAGTAAAGGTAGCGCCCTGGTCACTTGTTCCGAGTGTGCCAGCTGTACCATGACCTGCCCCGGGGGCTCCAGGAGTTCCATCCGAAGGCTCGTGGCCTCGATTTGAGCTGCCTGCAAAGTTACTGATGAGATGGGCTTGCATCGGGTCCATTTGGTTGATGGATTGACTTTTAGCTGTCGATGGCGTGAGGAAAATGACATCATTGACGATCAGAGCTTGTACACCGTGTACGCCTGCTGCGTTCAACTGAGCCTCGAGCTTGGTCGATGGACCACCAGTATGCAAATGCGAGCTGCCCATCGAGCTGTATAAACCGTGTCCCATGCCACTGTAAGTGGTGCCATGTGAATTGGTTGTCAGCTTCTTGTCGCGATCCACACTAGGAATGACGGTATCTCCATGTGCAGCAGGGTGCATTGTCTGTGTACGTGCAGGGTGCTGGGGCGCTGGCGCTGCCTGGTTCGTGCAGGCTGTTACGAGAAGAGCGAGACCGAGTCCTGTAGTACCCATCCATTTTCCGAGTTTCATGGTATCCCTCCAAGATTTTCTTTCCACCTAGAACTATCCTTTGTCGAACGTCAGAACCGTATGCTTGGAGCTTGTTGGGAAAATTTCTAGAAAATGCGGTTAGTCTGTCGAAAAAAAGCGCAAAACAAAGGATAGATGAAAACTGGAGGTGGTAGTGTTGGCACAATCTAACGAAAGACATGAGCAACCAGTATCACGGAGAAACTTCTTGAAAAACACCGGAATGGTGTTGGGCGGTCTGGTCGTGGGAGGTGTGGCTGGTAGTCTGCTTCGTAAACCGGCAGCACCACAACAGCCAGGGGCGACACCGGCTCCAACTGCTGATTACAATCAGGCACTGATGTACTTTTCTCCAGAACAGTTCAAGGTGGTTGAGGCTGCCTGCGAACGAATTTTTCCTGAGGATGAAATCGGACCGGGAGCAAAAACACTTGGGGCTGCCTATTTCATTGATCACCAGCTAGCAGGTGATTGGGGCTTCAACGCTCGTGACTACATGCAAGGACCCTTTTTTCCCGGAGAGGCAACACAAGGGTATCAGGGGCGCTTAAAACGAAGAGAAATCTTTGATATTGGCATTCAGGAATTGAACAACTACAGCAACAGTACACAGCAAAAACGGTTCCATGAGCTGGCGGCAGAACAGCAAGATGCGGTATTAAAAGCATTTGAAACCGATGAAGTGAAGCTGACCACGATCTCCGCGAGTGCATTTTTTAAAATGCTTCGTGCCAGCACGCTGGAAGGAGTTTACTCCGACCCGCTGTACGGTGGAAACAAGAATATGGATGGTTGGAAAATGAAAAATTACCCCGGCAACCAGATGGCCTATACACAGGTGATCGAAAAGGACGAGTTCGTCAAAATGGCACCTTTGAGTTTGCGAGATCATCAACATTAATAAGGGGATACGATAGTCATGGCGAAAAAATTGCCCAAAGTGGACGTAGTGATAGTAGGTGTTGGCTGGGGAGGCGGTATTATTGCCTCCGAGCTAACAAAACAGGGATTGACGGTCGTTGGATTGGAGCGTGGCAAGGAGCGTAAAACCGAGGACTACTTTATGGTGCATGATGAGCTACGCTACGCACTGCGCTATGAAATGATGCAGGATTTGTCTAAGGAAACCATTACGTTTCGCAGTAAGACAAGCGTCCGCGCACTCCCGATGCGCTCGTATGGTTCCTTCCTGTTTGGAACGGGGCTAGGCGGATCAGGCGTGCACTGGAACGGTCAGACCTTCCGTTTTTTGCCCTACGACTTCGAGATTCGCAGCAAAACGGTGGAGCGCTACGGGGAAAAGAAAATTCCTGACGGCATGACAATTCAGGACTGGGGTATTACGTACGATCAACTGGAGCCGTACTTTGACAAATTTGAAAAAATGGCAGGGATTGCTGGCGAGGAGAACCCATTGGGTGGCAAACGCTCTAGTCCATACCCGACTCCGCCGATGAAAAGCACACCGAGCATGAAAATGTTTGCCGAAGCAACCAAAAAGAAGAGTCTGCATCCGTACATGATGCCATCTGCCAATCTGTCGCAGGCCTATACCAATCCAGATGGCGTAGCGCGGGCGGCTTGCCAGTATTGCGGCTATTGTGAACGGTTTGGCTGTGAATACGGAGCAAAGGCAGATCCTGTCGTAACCGTCATACCCGTAGCCAAAAAGACAGGGAAATTTGAAATTCGCACGCATTCACATGTTCGGCGCATCTTACATACTGGGAAAAAGGCGACAGGTGTGCTGTACACAGATGTCACTACGGGTGAAGAAATCGAGCAGCCTGCTGATATCGTCGTAATGACCAGCTACGTATTCAACAACACACGTCTTTTGCTCATGTCCAACTTGGGTAAGCCGTATGATCCGGCTACAGGTAAAGGTGTTATCGGCAAAAACTACGCCTATCAGGTCATCCGAGGCGGCGCAGTCGGTTTTTTTGACAACAAGGAGTTTAATAACTATGCAGGGGCAGGCGCACTCGGAATTTGCCTGGATGATTTCAACGGAGACAACTTTGATCACAAGGACTTGAATTTTATTCACGGGGCAAACATTAGCTTATCCCAAACTGGCCAGCGCCCGATTGCCAACAATAAGGTTCCAGAGGGTACGCCAAGCTGGGGAAAAGAGTTTAAAGCTGCCTCGATCAAGTACGCAAACCGGATTTTGTCCGTAGGGGCACAAGGCGCTTGCATGCCTTATCGCCATCACTTCCTCGATCTCGACCCAACCTACAAGGATGCGTTTGGAGATCCATTGATGCGGATTACATTTGACTTTGAGGAGCAAGACAGACAGCTGGCTGCTTATTGTGCAGACAGGTGTGGGGAGATCGTCAAGGAGATGGGTGCAGCCGAAAAGCTTGAAATCAATCGCAAGCTCGGACCCTATGATATTACGCCGTACCAGTCGACACATAATACTGGCGGCGTCATCATGGGCACGTCACCGGATACCTCTGCGGTCAATAACTACTTGCAAATGTGGGATGCGGAAAATGTATTCGTAGTAGGGGCATCTGCTTTCCCGCACAATAGCGGATACAATCCAACCGGAACAATGGGTGCGCTCTCTTACCGCGCTGCAGAAGGTATTTTGAAGTACAGACAAAGCGGTGGCGGAATGCTCGTGTAACGTTTCGCCAAGCTGCAAAAATCTCTCGCAAGAATGAAAAAAGTCGTAGGGCAATCCGACGGCTTTTTTCGGTGTTTACATGTAAAAAATTCGCATCCTTGCGAAAAGCTTCTGAAAAGCAGGGGACATTTTCGCGGTGCGACTGGCTTTTTGAGCTGGCACGCTCCTTGCTAGAGCAATAAACAAAGAGCCGAGAGCAAGGGAGAGACGACGATGAGAAACGAAGCTTGGAGAATAGATACCGCCATTATTCATACTGCACAGACTCCATGTCCAAAAACGGGGGCAGTCGTATCAGCAGTTGTCCCAGCAGTTGCCTATGCTTTTCCTGATGCCGATTCAGCAGCTGCTTGCGTAGCGGGAGAGAGGGAAGGCACGTACTACGGAAGATACGGGAATCCAACCATCGCGACATTGGAAGAAAAGATAGCAGCTTTGGAAAACGGGGAGGCCGCGCTTGGCGTGAGCAGCGGTATGGCAGCTATTTCGGGAGCGATGCTTGCCTTTTTGCAGAACGGCGATCATGTCGTATGCACGCGTGATGTATACGGAGGCAGCTACAAGTTTTTGACCTCGCTTGCCCCGCGCTACGGCATTTCTGCCGATTTCGTGGATTGTACGGACTTACAAGCGGTCGAACGCGCTTTTCTGCCGAATACCAAGGTGCTCTATATCGAGACGCCTTCCAACCCTTGCTTGACTGTGCTTGATATTGCAGCTCTGTCCAAGCTCGCACATAAACATGACATCCGGGTCATCGTAGACAATACCTTTATGACGCCATATTTGCAGCGTCCACTGGAGCTTGGAGCTGACGTAGTGGTACACAGCGCCACCAAATACATTAATGGGCATGGTGACGTAATTGCGGGATTTATTGTAGGAAAGAACGAGCACATCCAGTTCATGCGCAAGCACATCATGGGAGATTTAGGGCAGAATCTCAACGCTTGGGATGCTTTTTTAATCCTGCGCGGACTAAAGACTCTGGGGCTCCGTGTCAGACAGCATTGTCAAAATGCCGAGGCAGTGGCGCGCTTTTTAGAAAGTCATCCAGCGATTTCTCATGTGTACTACCCTGGACTTGCATCCCATCCGCAGCACGAGCTGGCCAAGCGGCAAATGGGGGGAATGGGAGGAATTGTCTCCTTTGAGGTGAAGGGTGGTTATGAGGCAGCCAAATCTTTCATTAACGCCCTACGTCTGGCTATGATATCGTTTAGTTTAGGAGACCCCGAAACGCTTGTGCAGCATCCAGCCTCTATGACACATGCTTCGATCCCGACAGAGGAGAGATTGAAGTTTAACATTACGGATGGCTTGATTCGTTTTTCAACAGGCTTGGAGGATGCACAAGACATTATCGCGGATTTAGGGCAGGCGCTTGCTGTTATCCCGATGATGGCAACAGCGAACAGGGAGTAAGGAACGTGGCGCAGGAGGATATGTCATGACACAATTTTCCCGGATTGAGGGATTCATTCAATCGTACGCAGACAATATTTCCAAAGTGCTGGGATTGGACGTCACCATCCTCGATGAGCAGGGGATTCGCGTCAGTGGAACCGGCTACTATCAGGATTTGATTGGCTTGCCTGCTCCGGAGGGCTCGTTCTTTCGCATGATTTTGCAAACCGGGCAGCCGGGTATGATTTTCGATATGAAAAAGGATGAGTCTCAATGCATGAACTGCAAGTTTTTGCAGCAATGCCGGGAACTGGCGACGATCGGCTTTCCCGTACACAAGCGCGAGAAAACGGTCGGAGTGATCGGGATTATTGCTTTTTCTCCTGAGCAAAAAGAAAGCATGCTTCATAACTCGGAAAAATGGATGCCTTTTTTGCAGCATACGAGCTCACTTATTGAGCACAAGCTGCTGGAGCTGGATGCAGAGCTCGAAAAAGGCTGTAATATACAGGAAGAGATGCCTCCCGCAACTGCGAATCCGGTTTATTTTGCTCAGCTAATCGGAGCGGAGACAGGACTGCGCGATGTGATTGCCAAGGCCAAAAAGATCACCAACAGCATATCGACCGTCCTCATTCGCGGTGAAAGCGGAACGGGCAAGGAGCTGTTGGCAAAGGCGATTCACAGTGAAGGTCAGCGCAGCCGGTATCCGTTTGTTGCCATCAACTGTGCGGCGATCCCTGAAACACTGCTGGAAAGCGAATTGTTTGGGTATGAGGGCGGGGCTTTTACGGGCTCCAGGCGTGAAGGAAAGCCGGGAAAGTTTGAGCTCGCACACAAAGGAACGATTTTTTTGGATGAAGTAGGGGATATTCCGCTGTCCCTACAGCCTAAGCTGCTGCGTGTTCTCCAGGAAAAGACCGTCGACCGGGTAGGGGGCATCAAAACGCTGGATATTGATGTACGCGTGATTGCTGCTACTCATCGCGATTTGGAGAGCATGGTACGAGAAGGCACATTTCGCGAGGATTTGTATTACCGCCTGAATGTCATCCCGCTTCGGTTGAAGCCGTTGCGTGAGCGCAGGGAGGATATCCCGCTATATTTGCATCATTTTCTATATCGGTATCGCACTTTGCTGCAAAAGGGCGGGCTGGAGCTGGATGCACTACTGTCCAAGCGGCTTTGTGCGTACGCATGGCCGGGAAACATTCGCCAATTGGAAAATGCAGTGGAATATATGGTCAATATGTCTGATGAAGCGACGATTACGAGTGAGGATTTGCCAGAATATCTTCATCTGGACTGTCGGCCTGGAATAGATGAGGGGTGCGAAGAGGCACAGGTCCAAGGGCTAGAGCAGCGGATGTATGCGTACGAAAAATCGATTTTGGAGCAGTGCTTTGCTGATCCATACTTGGGTCAGGACAAGGCAGCGATTGCAGAGAAGCTGCAAATCAGTCTTTCGACGCTTTACAGGAAGATGGAAAAATACGGATTGGTGTAAAACGCAAGCCATACTTCGGTCTAAGCCGAGGTGTGGCTTGTTTGCTTTTGACCATATGACAGGGTAATCTTCCAAAATCATGCAGTAAATTATCCCTAGTAGTCCGTTTTTACGTTCCCTTGCAACTGTAACTGTTGTATATTTTAGGGAATTAGAATTTGAGAGGAGAACTTTTTGGCCAATAATTCGCCAAAATTCCAAATGAAAAAGAGCCATATTCTATTATTGCTGGGGTTACTCGTAGTCATTTTATCTAGCTCGCGCATGTTGTGGATGGAATTATTTCGTGATCAAAAACAGGCGGTTATTAAGAATGGGCAACTCGATTTGCGTGATTGGAATGCAGGTGAGGGAGACATCTTTCTGCTCGATGGAGAATGGGAGTTTTATCCCTCGCAATGGCTGATGGATGGTGGCAGGCGGCAAAAGGAATCAAGCGAGAATGCTCCAAAGCTGATCCAAGTACCCGGAGGATGGAATGAAGCGTTGTCTCTTGAAAAGCCAACTCCATACGGGTTTGGTTCCTATCGCTTGCGACTCTATGTAAATCCAGAAAATGACCTCAATTATAGTATTCGTGTACCGAGCGTGCGCACAGCATCAGAATTATATGTAAATGGTCGTTTGCTTGCTAAATCAGGGCGGGTAGGAACAACGCAGGATGAATATTTGGCAAAGAACCTGCCTTATTCGACAACCTTTACAGCAGACGAAAACGGCGTAATTGAGCTGGTGATTCAGGCGGCCAATTATATAGATAGTCGAGGCAGCGGCATCGTTCGCTCGATTAAATTTGGCTCAGAGGAAGCGATTGCAAAGGAAATGAAGGTCTCTGTTTCTATGCAGCTTCTGGCAGCTGTCATCTTTCTCATGCATTCTGTCTATGCGCTTATTTTGTATTTACTAGGAAATAGGGAAAAGAAGCTGCTCTATTTTTCTTTGCTGACACTCTGCGTAACACTTACGAATGTATTAAGTAATGATGAGAAGCTGTTCCATCAGCTATTTTACATCGGCTATAATTGGGATTTTCGGTTAGCAAATGCTGCTCTCATTATCGGAGCCTATGCTTTGCTGGAATGTACGGAGCATCGTGAACTACCTTATTGGAGAAGGATACATACCTATTATGCTGCAATGAATTTAGGAACGGCCGGCATTACGCTGTTTTTAGCTCCCTATCAGGTGATTATGCTCTTTCCCGTGTATTTCCTGCTGGTGAGTATCTCCGTAGTGATTACGATTATTACCATCTTAAAAAAAGTAATGAAGGATCTAAAGAGCCATCTTTTACTGCTTTTTTCTATTGTTGCGATAAGTCACCATTTACTTTGGTCCATCATCTGGAGAGAAAGTGGTTTGAGTTTTGTCCACTATCCTTTTGATCTGATTATTGCGATGGGGAGTTTTGCGTCTGTATGGTTTCATGATTATTTTAAAATGCATGCGAACACAAAGACACTTGCTGCTACCTTGCAAAGGATGAATGACCATAAGGATCAATTTTTGGCGAATACTTCCCATGAATTCAAAAATCCGCTCCACGGCATTCTGAACATGTCACAGTCTGTTTTAAAAAGGGAACGGCACTTGCTACAGGATCGGAGTATCAAGGAGCTGGAAACGGTTTTATCTGTCGGACGCCGGCTAACATTGATTTTAAATGATTTGATCGATGTAATGAGCTTACAGGAAGGCAATCCGCGTTTACAGAAAAAAGTCACTTTGATTCAGCCGATCGTGACCGGAGTACTTGATTTGCTGCGATTTTACACGGATGTGAAGCCTGTTGAGATTGTAAATGAGATTTCTGAGGATTTTCCTCCAGTGCTTGCGGATGAGAATAGGGTCATACAGATCGTTTTCAATCTCGTTCATAATGCTGTGAAATTCACAAATGAAGGGAAAATTACGATTCGAGCTTTTGCAACAGATGGAAGAGCTTTTATTGTGATTGCAGACACCGGAGTTGGAATAGACGAGGACATGCTGAAGCGCCTGTTCCGTCCCTATGAGCAAGCCAGCTCTAGTGAGACCATGATAGAAGGTGGATTTGGGCTAGGTTTAAGTATTAGCAAACAACTTGTTGAGCTTCATGGAGGTAGCTTAGAGGTATCCTCGGTTTTGGGGAAAGGCTCAGAATTTCAATTTTCGTTAGCACTAGCAGATAGGAAAGCAGAGGAAGAAGAACAAGATGCTTCTACCCAATTTGAAAGGATAGCCTTGCAACCGATGCCAGTGCAGAGCGGTTTGAAAGAAGTAGCAATCACATCAGCAGTGGAACAAAAAACGTTAATAGAAAATCGCGATCGCCCGCGGATTTTAATAGTAGATGATGATCCTGTCAACCTGCAAGTGCTCGAAGCCATACTGCCATCAGACGAATTTGACCTAACAATGGTCACGAGCGGCAAAGAAGCACTGGCTATACTGGATACGAAGGAATGGGATCTCGTCATCTCTGATATTATGATGCCACAGATGTCTGGCTATGAGCTGACACGTATCATTCGTACACGGTTTACACTTACAGAGCTACCGATTCTGCTCCTTACCGCGAGAAGCCAACCAAAGGATATTCAAAGCGGCTTTTTAGCTGGAGCAAACGATTATGTGACCAAGCCAGTGGAAGCAATCGAAATAAGGTCGCGGATTGATGTGCTCACTACGATCAAACAAGTTGTTCGCAAGCAATTACGATTAGAAGCCGCTTGGCTACAAGCGCAAATTCAGCCTCATTTTTTATTCAACGCCTTACAAGCTGTCGTCGCTTTAAGTGAAATCGATTTGGATAAGATGCGTAATTTACTTGATGAATTCAGTAATTATTTGAGGAATAAATTCGAGTTTCAAAATATGGATGCGTTTGTTCCGATTGAAGACGAGCTAAGCTTGGTGCGTTCGTATCTGTATATTGAAAAGGTCCGATTCGAAGAAAGACTCCAGGTAGTTTGGGAGATAGATGACGACTACAAGGAATTAAAAATCCCATTTCTTACGATCCAGCCTTTGGTTGAAAATGCGATCAGACACGGCATAATGAAGCGTACAAGTGGGGGAAAGATTCATATCAGGGTTTCAGTCTATGAAAAACATGCAGAGATATCAGTGGAAGACGACGGGGTAGGAATGGACGAAGACCAGCTGCAGCGAACAGGGGAAAGAAATGCTGATAGCAGATCAGGAGTAGGATTAAGGAATACGGATCAACGATTAAAACGACACTTTGGAACAGGGCTGCATATTACAAGTACGCCAGGCTCGGGGACGAAGGTATCTTTTACTGTTCATAACAGGGTGAAGAACAAGAATGTAGAATCATGAACAAACAACAGCTGCAGTCTAGGAGCTTTTTACGCATCCTATCCTGCAGCTATTTTCTTTGAACGAAAGAGATCTCGGCAGAGGGCTTAAATGGGACGAGGCTCTTTAACAGCTTTCAGCTCGTAATGACCGCTTTTGGAGCTGATGATGTAATCAGGACGCGGTTTTCCCCGTGACTGTCTGTGTCCCTCCAGGTGCGGATCGCTAAGCTCCCACTGCTTCCACATTTCTTTGGATTCCCAACGAATCATAACCACGACTTCTTCTTCGCCTTTACGTGCTTTTTGTACCATGATGCTCAAATCTACAAATCCGGGAGCTTCCTCGACTACGCCTGGATCACTGAATTTTTTAATGATGTTGTCGGCAAACCCTTCCTGAACAACGATCGTTTTCATTTCCATCAGCATGAACGATACACCTCTTTTTCTAGTGGATACCATCCTATTCATAGTAGTGAGATGGATTATCATTGTCAACTGAATTCGCCTGTATATTGGAATATAAAAAGCAGCGGCCCCTAGCAGCCGCTGCTCATGAATCAAAGAAGAATAAGTGCGTGATTAGAGTAAAGACTTAATCTCACCTGTATTCGGATTTACAACAAACCAGCCATACGTACTAGTGTAGCTGTCACCAGATTGAAAATTGTTCACGATCGTTTGGTACACCTGAATGACATAGTGACCTTTTTCGTCATCATGATCGTACTCAACAACATGTGCAGGTGTGAGGCTGCCTGCCAATTTCTTTTTGACCAGCTCAACCGCTTCCATCTTGGAATACATCTTCGCGACTGGCAGCTTTCCAATATAAATCGACTTCGTTTTTTGATCGTAAATCACAGGCTTGTTCAAATTTTCTGCCACGAAACGAATAGGTACATAGACAGAATTTTTGTACATAATGCCTTTTACTTCGGTAGATGGCGATTTCGGTACACCATCAAAGTAGTAGGTAAATGGCGTCTTGATTCCTTCGGTTACATCTGGATAAGCTGGAGCAGCGATAGCGATACCAGAAAATAGCACCGAACCTACTATGATGCCCCCCATAAATGATTTCAGGTCCCATTTCACGTTGAAAGAAAAACCTCTCTCCCGTTTCTTATTCTATATCTTCCCAGAAAATATTATGTCAAAAATCGACAAAGGGGGCTATCAACCAAGGGTACTAGGAAGCTATGACTATTCTTTGGAGAAAAGCTAGGATCCAACAGCAGAAAGTCCTACTTCTTGCAGGACACAATCCTGGTTTAGGGATGTGCGGCTTTGTGATAAGGTAGGAGATAAGACAAAATGGACAAGGTGAGGGAATATGGCCATATTGGAAAATGATTGGGCGCCTGTATTGGCAGAGGAATTTGAAAAACCATATTATTTAGAGCTGCGCCAAGCGTTAAAAGAGGAGTATCAAACCCATACGATCTATCCAGATATGTATCACATTTTTACCGCATTGCATTTGACAGGCTATGAGCAGGCCAAGGTTGTTATTTTGGGACAAGATCCTTACCACGGGCCAGGGCAAGCACATGGTCTCAGCTTTTCGGTCAAACCGGGAATCAAGCCACCACCTTCTTTGCAAAACATTTACAAGGAGCTGCAGAGTGATTTGAACTGCACGATTCCTGAGCATGGCTATTTGACGCATTGGGCAGAGCAAGGTGTCATGATGCTAAACACTGTATTGACGGTACGGAGCGGCAATCCTAACTCGCATAAGGGTCTAGGATGGGAGACGTTTACCGATCGGGTAATTACACTATTGAACGAACGTGAGACGCCACTCGTTTTTATCCTGTGGGGCAAGCACGCCCAGGAAAAGGCTTCGTTCATTGATACGACAAAGCATTTTATTATTGCGTCACCACATCCAAGTCCATTTTCGGCAAACCGCGGCTTTTTTGGCAGTCGTCCATTTTCGCGGACGAACGAGTTTTTGCGCTCCAAAGGCATCACAGAAATTGACTGGCAGCTGCCGCTTCAGGTCGAGGAGTAAGCTGACAAGCACGGATATAGACTTACACATAGGAAAAGGATCTCTCGTCGTTCGTAGAGATCCTTTTTAGCCATCTTTTCTTAGTCTTTGCTTTTCATAACGAGCAGCTTGCCGGATTTGATCTGGATCGTGCCCTTTTCCGCAGAGAGGACATTGCTGATGCCGAGTGTATCGCCAATACGCAGGGTGGCGTTATCCAACGGGTATAAAAAACCGGTCAAGGTAATGCCTGTCACCTCTGGAGTGAGCGGCAGAAGTGAGACATTGGCAAAATGATCGGAAACGATAGTGCACTCACGGTCAATCAGCCGGATTTCGTTCTTCTCATCGACTATGCGGCAGTCGATTTGTGCTTGTAGTCCTTTTTGTAATAGATGAACGTTTGCTAGCGTGTGGTCAAATCGAGTGCCAAGAACTCCGATGAGAACAATTTCTTCAGGATGCTGCTCGATCGCCCAAGTGAGTGCCATTTCCGTATCAGTTAAATCCTTCATTACGGGATCACAGGAGGATACAGCTTCACTGTGGCGTTCGATTTCCGACATTTCTTCAGCGGAGACAGAATCAAAATCACCGATGGAGAGATGCGGGGTCAAACCGTTGCGGACGAGAAACAGGGAGCCCCGGTCTACACCAACTAACCAGTCATCTTTTTGTATATCACGAAGCGCCCAGCTTCCCAGATTGCCTCCAGCGAACAAGAGGATTCGTGTAGGTTTCATTGCTGCTGCCACCTTTTACATTCTTCTCGTAGATCGAAATGTGCTCTGGCACGCGAGACGATAGCCAGAAGCCAGTTTTTTATCAAGCGTTGTTTTTTCCTGAACTCCTGGAGCATCAAGCAAAAAGTCTCCGTGGAGCACCTGCACGCTGCATTTACCGCAAGAGCCTTGCTGACATTTGTAGGCGATATTCTGGCCTTGCGCGAGGGCTGCGGCTAGAAGGGTTTGACAGGGAGCGTACCGAACAGAGAACGACTGCCCTTTTTGTTTGACCTGTACCTGATTAAGATCCGTTTTACCAGGGCGTACAGGAGGAGTTGACCGGGTAAAAGCGGTTTGGGTTTGGGGTACCGGCTCCTTGGATGCGGGAACAGGACTCGCTGTTTGAACGGATGGACGAGTAGGCAGGAGCGAACCGACCGTAAGCTGTTTGCGCATAGTACCTCCCGGGTAATCATTTTTTCTATCTTATCATGTAGGGCGTACAAGGGACAGTTGGGGAGCGGAAGTTGCTCACAACTGAGAAGTTCACGAAGGAATCTTCTTGGAAGATTGAATTTTTAGTTTTTAACGATTAAAATATTTTTATCAAAAGATTGGAAGGTGATACTATGATTACCATCAAGTCGATGAGCGAATGTACCTTTGCAGAAGTAACGAAGGCGTGGAACAGAGGGTTTGAGGGCTATTTTCTACCCGTTACCATGACGGAGGAGAGCCTCGTCCAACGCCTGGGGGCAGAGGGCTATGTTCTTTCTTTGTCAGTAGTCGCTTTTGATGGGGCAGAGCCAGTAGGTTTAGTGGCTAGTGGCCTGAGAACGATCGGGAACCAAAAAGTGGCGTGGAACGGCGGGACAGGCGTGGCGACTGAATACCGACGAAAGGGAGTTGGACGATTGCTGATTCAGGCGACGCTCGACCGTTACCGGGAAGCAGGAGTAGATGTAGCGACTCTGGAGGCGCTCAGTCAAAATGAAAAAGCCATCGCACTGTATGATCAGCTCGGATATAAGCTCGAGGATCGTCTGCTCTTTTGGGAACGGTTAGATGCACTTCATGAGCATGCTTTTGGTACAGAGGCAGATGGACGTTATCAGGTGAGAGCAGCACTCGTGCAGGAGGTAGCGGGATTGCCGTTTTATCGTTCAGATGTGCCGTGGCAAAATCAGTGGCAAAGCTTACGGGATGCCCAGGCTCTGATTGTAGAGGATCAAGAGGGGCAGGCGGTTGGCTACGCGATGTATAAAATCGTGCTAAGCGAAGAGGGCAAGCTGAATGCGATTGTCCTGCGACAATGTGCAGCGCAGCCAGCGCATGCCGATGCCAAAGACATATTGCGTACTGCACTGGCTTACTTGTACGCCCCAAATGAAGTGGCGTGTCGCCGGACTACGTTCAATTTGCGAGCCTCTGACGAAATGCTGTTCGAGCTATTGGCAGAAGCGGGCTTTGCCTCGTCCGGCACGGAGCAGGTATACATGAGCAAACAGATGGAAAAAGAGGCAGTCATCTAGTGCTGGCAGTTGATACAGGCGAAAACCTTTCGCGAGGATAGCTTGCTTTGGATGATAGGCTGTCCACAACGCAGGCAAGGCTCACCCCCGCGGTCGTACACTCGGCAGCGGTCATTGAAGCCACCAGTCAAGTGATCGTCACGATAAAGAGGTGGCTCCATATAGCCGCCGTATTGAATTGCTTCTTTTAGAACCTTTTGCATGGAGAAATAGAGACGCTTGATCTCCTCTTGGGTAAGCTCTGGGATGCGTCTGGTCGGCAGGATTTGGGCGTCAAAGCAAATTTCGTCGGAATAGCAATTTCCAATGCCCGAGAGCCAATGCTGGTCAACGAGCGTCGTTTTGAGGATGCCTCTTTTGTCTTCGAGTAGCTCGGTGAAGCGTGAAAGCGTAAAGGCCGCATCCAACGGCTCAGGACCAAGTGAGTCAAGACGCTCATCCAGCTGCCCGGCTGTGAGCAAGTGAAGATAGCCGAGGCGCAGTCCGTGGAAATATAGGATGGGCTGGCCAAACGACAGCGTCACTTGCGCAGTTCGTCCCAGCTTGTCGTCTACCGTACCATAATAAAGAAACCCGCCTAGCATCAGATGGAGCAGCAATATATGTCCGCTTTCCAAATGGAACAACAAGTGCTTCGCACAGCGATCTACGAGTGTGATCCGATTCCCAACTAAGATCTGGTCAAATTGTGCCGGGTCAAGATTAATCGTCTTTTCTCGTTGTACGAGGGTGGCTGTTATCGTGCGTCCAACGACGCGTTCCTGCAGCAAGCGGCGGTATGTCTCCATTTCAGGTAATTCGGGCATGGTTTTCCTCCCCAGTAGTGTTTTTACATAGGGTTTCCAGTTCGTTTAAACGCCATCCGGCTCTGCTCTCCATGTTAGGGGGACAGGGCCTTTCCATTTTACCTGGTTGTGCAGCTAGGCTCCGATGTCGCCTATCGATTCGCTCTCTTAGGTTTCTAAAATAGACAAGATTACCAACCCCACGCCCAAATCGGGTAATATAGTATAAGGGTATGACCCAAAGCATTTTGGTACGGACAGGAGATCGTATAATGCAAAAAGTGGAATTGATCGCTACGGCGACTTTTGGATTGGAATCGGTTGTAGCTGAAGAAGTAAAAGCTCTTGGCTATGGACCTGTTCAGGTGGAAAATGGAAAGGTTACATTCACTGCAGATATTTCTGCTATACCGCGTACAAATTTATGGTTACGAACTGCCGATCGCGTGCGTCTAAAGATTGGGGAGTTCAAAGCGACCACCTTTGACGAGCTGTTTGAAAAGACAAAGGCTCTGCCTTGGGCGGATTGGATTACCGAAGACGCAGCATTTCCCGTGGAAGGCAAATCGGTAAAGTCCACGTTGTACAGCATATCTGATTGCCAAGCCATCGTGAAAAAAGCAGTAGTAGAAAGCTTGAAAAAGACGTACAAAACGGATTGGTTCGAGGAGCAGGGACCTTTGTACAAAATCGAGGTGGCTCTTCTCAAGGATGTAGCAACCTTGACGATTGATACGTCCGGACCTGGCTTGCACAAACGGGGGTACCGCGAGCTGATTGGTACCGCTCCGCTAAAGGAAACGATGGCAGCAGCGCTGATCATGCTGTCTCGCTGGAAACCGGATCGGGTATTCATGGACCCATTCTGTGGTTCCGGGACAATCCCGATCGAGGCAGCACTCATCGGACAAAACATTGCACCGGGGATGAACAGGGAGTTTGTGTCTGAGAGCTGGCCGGTCATCCCGAAAACAGCATGGCGTGAAGCGCGCGCGGAAACACACGATCTTGCCCGCTACGATCAAAAGCTGGAGATAATCGGTACGGATATGGACGATGAAATCTTAAAAATCGCACGTCTGAATGCCACTGAAGCAGGCGTCGAGGATTTGATTCACTTCCAGCGCATGGACGTTCGCGATGTGAGGACGAAGCGAAAGTACGGCTACTTAATCTGTAACCCTCCATATGGTGAGCGACTGGGTGAGTGGAAGCAGGTAAGCCGCATGTATGGTGAAATGGGTAAGACGTTTGCTGCGATGGATACGTGGTCGTTTTACATCATTACCTCAGACGAGCTGTTTGAAGAGCACTTTGGGCGTACGGCAAGCAAAAAACGCAAGCTTTACAACGGGAACATGAAAGTAGATTACTATCAGTTTTTTGGACCAAAACCGCCGCGCCAGCCATTGGCTTCCCCAAACGAAGTAAACGAGTAAGAGAAAGCAGGGCATTTTGGAGGAGAAATTAGCAATGAGTAAGAAACGATTTGGAAGTAGGGTGCTGGCAGCTTGTTTGGCATTATCTACTTTGCTTGTCCAGACCGCACCGCTTGTATCTGCCACAGACGGGCAAGAAAAGCAGGTGGAAGAAACGGCGAAGCCAGTGAATGAGGCATTAGCTTTTTCCGATATCGAGAACAGCTACGCCCGCAATGCAGTGAACAGACTGGTTTCGCTTCATCTGATCAGTGGTCAGGGTAATGACCGATTTAACCCGCAGAATAGCATCTCTCGTCAAGATATCGCGGTATTGTTAACAAAGGTAATGGGTCTGCAGCCGCATAGTGTGCAGGAAGCCCGATTTGATGACGTGCCTTTGGAAAGCCCTTATGCGACTTATGTATATGGTCTCAGTGAGATGAAGGTAATGAATGGTCGAAGCGATCAAACACTCGGTTCTACCGATCCATTAACCCGGCAAGAGCTGGCTGTCATGCTTTCTCGCTTGATGAAAGCGGGGGCCGTAAAAAAAGCACCGGCAACAAGTGACGTTTCCTACAGTGATGAGGACGAGATCGCGTCTTACGCCAAAGAGGCAATCAGCGATGTCAGCAATCAACGCTGGATGCAGGGAAACGGTGGAAAGTTTAATCCGAATGGTATCGTGACACGCGCCGATGCAGCGGTCATCGCGGAACGTATATTGGACGCGCGATACCAGCAGGCAGAGCAGGCAAATTTTGCTTTGAATACGCAGGCTTTGAGCGTCTTTGCCGGAACGAGCGAGCAGGTAAAGGTCACAGGCGTTCAGGGAGACAAGCTTCCTTTTACACCGATTTTTGCTTTTGATCGTCCAGAGCTCGGAACAATTTTGGCGGATGGTACGTTCGTTGCCGGCCCTACACCAGGAAAAGGAAACATCACCGTCACCATGGGCTACAAAACCGTGACGGTTCCTGTAGAAATCAAAACCGCGGACAAGCCACTTGCTCCAGTAGCGGGTGTTGGCGAGGTCAAAGCTGACTCCGCTACAACAACGCCTACTCCAGCAACCGAGGCTGGCAAGCCTACAGCTGAGGGCAGCGAGACGAAGAGTACCCCAGCAGCTGACAAAGAGACAAAGGACCCATCTGAGCCTGTTGAACCGTCAGAACCAGGAGAGCCGTCAGAGCCAGCAGAGCAGGAAGAGCTAATCAACGTGGCGCCTGGCAGCTTTACGTCAGTGGACACATTTGGACAGCCGGACTCCTATTTCCGTGAAATTGAAAAGCAATATCCTGGCCCTGTAGGTGGTTTGGTTACCCCTTCTCAGGATTGGACCGGGTATAACCGTCAGTTTGGACGCAAGGTGACAGTTGCTTTGGCTGAGGCAAAACCGTTGGAGAAGGTCACGCTGACGTTCAAGCATCAGAAATCATCAGGGATTACAATGCCTGAGTACATGGATGTAGAAGTATCACGTGATGGTAAGGCGTGGTCTTATGCTGGGAGATCTCTGCATGATGTAGCTCAGTCAGAAACCAAGATTGTAGAACGTACGCTAACCGTAATGCTACCTGATGTAGAAACCCGTTATGTACGCGTATCGTTCCCGGTAAAAGTATTTACTTTCGCCCGTCAACTTGAGGTATGGGCAAAATCAAGCAATCATTGGGAAGGCGGACCGGTTTTACTGCCACCGCCAAGCCCAACACAGATGATGGAAGATAAAAAGGCAGGCAATCGCGTAGAAAATATGCTTCTGGCTTATTCGGGGTCATACGGAGATCGCGGCACCTGGTCCAAGGAAGACTTTTTGCCGATGGTAGGCTACCGAACAGCGGATGGCTACATGCGTGATCAGATGTTCGACACGATCCTCTTTTTACCTTATCAAAACATGCCTGTCACCAAGGACGGCTGGCAAAGCTACATGAACGATCTGTTTGGATCAGGCAAGCAGCTGGATGCCTTGAACAAGGCGATGCGCGAGTACAATCGTTTGCGTGGAACCCTGTATACGACGCCAACACAGGAAAATGTCGTTCTCGCTCTGCCATATCCGAATGCCAATCAAACTAATTTTGGTAAAATGGCGCCGGATAAACCGTCGCTCTCGTTCAACGCTGCGACGATTGGCGAGGAGCAGGCATACTTGAATCGCAAGCAGGCTCTGGAATGGTACTTCCAGGAGCTGCAAAAGCGTTGGAACAAAGAAGGCTATGCGTACCTCAAGCTGGAGGGCATTTACTGGTTCCACGAGCTTATCGATGATAGTGCACCGAAGGAACGCGAGCTGATCCGCAGTACCGCTAGCATGGTGCATGACAACGCGCTCCGTTTTTACTGGATTCCGTATTTCGGTGCGCCAGGTGTTGAAGAGTGGAAGTCCCTGTATTTCGACTATGCCTTCCTGCAGCCGAATTATTATAATGACAAGCCAGTTGGCCTCGATCGTATCGAGGGTGTGCTTGAGGTTGTCAGCAAGTACGGCATGGGTGTAGAGATTGAAGGGGACGAGCGGATGTACAAAGATCCGAAGTTTTATCAGATTTACTACAACCAGCTGGTGGCAGCCCGTAAGCTGGGAATGGATAAAAATAATGTGCATGCATACTATTACGGCTCCAAGACGTTGATTGAGGCAGCGAATAGCAAAGACTCGGTCATGCGCGCTATTTATGACGATACGTATAAATGGATGCGCGGTCGTTTTGACCGGGATGACTATTTTGAAGCCAATGAGATGCCTTAGCTCGTTTTGAAAAGCGTGGAGCAGAGCTTGTTTTCCCTAATTGGGAAGCAGGCTCTTTTTTTTGTGCAGAGCCTACCCGATCGATTGCATGGCTACCTCTCTGGGGCAAGCTCCAGGCGCCAATCGTTGCATCTCATGATGCTTCCTGGTGGATATTCAAAGTCGCATTCGTTGACAAGCGTAAAGCTCAGCTTGAGGCAAATCGCGTTCGAGGCAGGATTGTTAACAGATGGAAAGGCATGGATGGATTTGTGTTTTTGCTCAGCACGGCAACGGGTGATGATTTCTGTTACAGCTACCGAAGCAATACCTTTTCCCTGAAAGGCGGGCAGGATGCTCCAGCCAATCTCGTATACGGTTTCGCCTTGCCAGATGCGGTCCCAATAACCGACACTGCCAACGGAGATTGCCTCTGGCAGCAGGATGACACTGAACATACAACCGGTCTCTTTTCCAGAGGTGTCGACATATCGTCTGTGCCGGGCGACAATCTGTTCCTCCGTCTCAGGTCCTCCCAAGTGCTCTGTCATCTCCGGGGCATTCAAAAGCTGCAGCAAGGGAAGATCTGTTTCTGACCAGGGTTGAATCTTGACCAGAGGTGCTTTTATTTGCTCAGACATTTCGCTCACATCCGTTCGAGGTTTCTCTCTATCCGTAATGAAGGAATCTCTATCTAATGATTCCATCTTATCAGAACATACGTTCCTGTTCAAGGTTTGTTTTTCCAAATAAAAGAAAACCCGAGTAGCCTCGGGCAAGCCGTGTTCTTTTATCAACGAAAAGAAGCATTGTCTTGCTTTAATACAGAAAGTGCATGTTCATTGACCAAATACCGTAAAATTGCATCGCGGGTAGCGTACAGCTGTGGGCAAGGATGATAGTAGTCTGTGCCATTGGAGCATTTTTTTCCGAAAAAGGGGATGCCGGACGCAGCAATTTGTTGCAGCCACGCTTGTTTGAGCAGGGGGAGGGATTTCCACGATGCTTTTGTGAGGCAGCCCCACCCGAGTAAAATCCACGGATGCTGCTGTAGCTCTTGGGTCGGTATCAGCTGTTCTTCGATAGTGACCACTCCGCTCGCAACGAGCCTTTCAAAAGCGGGTATCGCCTCAGAGGATCGAGGGTTTTGCAGCGCAAACAAATTGTAGATCGTGAACCTGCCATCCAGCGAGTGAGTTTGATAGATTTCTGTGACCAGCTTGACCAGCTGCTGCATAGTAGGATCGAGCGTAATCTGGCCCATGATAGAGTGATTAGGCGCTGGTCTTTCCCGGAAAAGGGTTGCCGAGCCGGGGTTTAACAAGAGGCAGCTGCCTAGTGAACGCGGGCTGGTGCCCCATTGGATATAGGTGGATGTACGGTATACGTGCTCTCCTGATTGACTGAAAGTAGCAAACGCCTGTAGCTGGTTCATGAGAAAACCTCCTAGCAAATCATTCAGCCTGCTAGTATTCACTTTATGCTAGGTTTAGTTTTCTAGTACCAAAAAGCCGACCCCTATTATAGGGCCGGCCTGCTAGGTCAGAGATTAACCTTCTTGCTGAGCGGGTATCATGCGGAACAAAATGATGTACAAATACGCACTGAGTAGGGAGATGCCCAGAATGATCCCGAACACACCAAGAGGAGATAGCCATTGCGATAAGCCGATTGTCATCGGAGCAATGAACCGTCCAATCGAAAATTGCAGGGACGAGGCTCCCATGTATTGCCCGCGCGCATCTTCAGGCGAGTATTTGCTAATAAAGCTTTGAGCAACCGGGGTACGAATCAGCTCGCCAAGCGTTAAAATTGCCATACAGCCGAACAAAAACCAGATGTTTGTCGTAAAGGCCATCAGGAACATCCCGAAGCCGTACAGAACAGATGAAACCACCAGGCTATTGCGGTCGCTCCAATGCTGGAACCACTGCGTAACAGGCAATGTAAACAGGACAACCAAGAGACCATTCAGTCCCATGAGCCAGCCAAACGCACTCGTTCCCCCGATAGAGAAGCTCCAATCGCCCCAGGAAAACAACGGCTGAGACATGACGTGCTCTTTTACGTATAAGGCCATGTATATATCAAGCTGCATAAAGCCGATCGCGACCAATATTCCCGCGAGAATGTAGAGGGCAAAAACCTTATCGCGGAAAATGACAGAATAGCTTTTGAATTGCTGAGTCAGGGAAAAACGTTCCTTGGCTTTTTCACGGCGTACTTCTTCAGGCAAGGTTTCCTTGATTAAAAAGAAGATGGCGAATAAATACAGGAATTCAATGATGGTACAGACGAGCAATAATTCAAAGCGATAATGAACAAAGAAAAACGATCCCAGGACAGGCCCTGCTACTACCCCGATGTTCATCGCCGTGTAAAACGTAGCAAAAACCATGCGGCGGTCTTCTTCTGTCGTCAAATCCGCCACCATCGCAGAGCTGGCAGGCCAGTATAAGGCACCCGCGATACCGATTCCAATGAAAGCAAAATAGTCCATCAAAGGTGAGGTGGAAAATGCAAATATGGCAAACATCACAGTCGACATCGATAAGGACAGGAGCATCGTGAATCTGCGCCCGACTTTATCCGAGAGATAGCCGCCAAACAGGTTGGAAAGCATTCCGAGCAGCGGTGGCACCATCAGGAGGAGACCAGCAACGTCTTTGCCGAATGTATCGCTGAAGTAGAGCGCCATAAAGGGAAAGTACATCCAAAAGAAAGTATGGGTGATCAATTCGCCGAAAAGACGTACTTTTAAATTGAGATCCCATGAACGCCAATGCATGACAAGTATTCCTCCATTCGTATTTTGGTTCTTCGCCGACAGGTGCCGTGCTCATGCTCTATAAAAAAAGCGCAAACGGGAGAGAGACGATGCTCTTCCGCTTGCGCTTTACCTAACGATAGAAAAGGGTGGGAAAATAGCCGGGAAAACGGGAGAACGAAAGAAACGGTCTATGTCCAAGCGATTCTTGGTACAAAAAACCGACAACACCCCGTAAAACTGGCGCCCACATCATATCGGGAAAAGACGGAAGCGGTTCAGGCAACCTGCAGCTTCTAGCTTTCGATAGGGTTGTAAGAGGCAGAGCCCCTCACAAAAGGCCCTACCTAAGCGCAGAGAACTACAGCAATTACCATGAACCAACACTCCCGTCCTTCAAAATTTTTTCACAGATAAACTCTTGTTGACTAGGATACTCTAGATGACAGAATAATTGCAAGAAAAATTTTCACCGTTTTTTGGAAACGACGGAAATCGTTCCTGGGTGCTCTGCTACCACTTCCCCAATGACTTTTGCCCAGCTAATGCCGCGTGTATGAAGCTCCTCAAGCAGACGATAGCCTTCTTCAGCAGGCAAGCTGATCAAAAGTCCCCCCGAAGTAATGGCGTCGCATAAAATCATGCGATCAAGCTCCTCCATTTCCTCAGGAAAACGTACGCGATCGGCGACCCAGCGATAATTGGACTTGCTTCCTCCGGGAATGATGCCTTGCTCTGCCAGCTCACGTGTACCAGGCAAGATCGGAATCTGATCCGCATAAATCCGGATACCTACCTTGCTGCCTTCTGCCATTTCGAGAGAATGACCCATTAGCCCAAAGCCGGTCACATCCGTACATGCATTGACCGGGTAAGCCTCCATGCATTCTGCTGCATACTTGTTTAATGTTGCCATCACAGTCATGACTCGCTCCGTTTGCTCAGCAGACAAAGCATCGCGCTTGATCGCGGTCGTTTGAATGCCTACGCCAATGGGCTTGGTTAAAATGAGCACATCTCCTGGCTTAGCTGTCGCATTAGTAAGAACGCGGGAAGGGTGGATGGTGCCCGTGACAGAGAGCCCGAATTTTGGCTCAGGATCGTCAATCGAGTGACCGCCAACTAGTACGGCGCCAGCCTCTGCAACTTTATCAGCTGCTCCTCGCAAGATTTCTGTCAGGATAGAGGGGTCCAGCTTGGAGATAGGAAAGCCGACGATATTGAGCACGGTGACTGGCTTGCCGCCCATTGCAAAAACATCACTGATTGCATTTGCAGCTGCGATCTGGCCAAACCAATAAGGGTCATCCACAATCGGGGTAAAAAAGTCGAGTGTCTGCACAATCGCCAGATCCTCCGTCAATTGAAAGACGCCAGCGTCATCAGAGGTCTCTACTCCTACTAGCAGGCGCGGATCGCGTACCGATGGAGCGGGAAGCTTTTTCAAGACAGCGGACAAGGCCTCTGGGCTAATCTTGCAGCCGCAGCCTCCTTTGGTGGTAAGTGATGTAAGCTTGATCGACTCTGACATGTTATGACCTCCTACCGTTTGAGGAATAATGGTAAAATTAATAAATCTAGCATAACAGAAGTTAGGGTGACAAAACATTGCAAGAGATAACAGTGGAAGAGCTGCTGGTAAAAGGATACGGGAATGTAATAGATGTCCGGTCGCCTGGCGAATTTGCTCGGGAGTCGATTCCCGGAGCCGTCAATATCCCTCTGTTTAGCGATTCGGAGCGTGCCCAGGTAGGTACGATGTACAAACAGGAGGGACAAGCTGCAGCCCAATGGTTAGGCATGCAAATCGTTTCCCCGAAAATGGATGCGTTGATGCAGGCCATCCGTCAGCGAGGAGAAGAGCAGGGAGAGCCGCCAACGATTTTTTGCTGGCGCGGGGGAATGCGGAGCAGAGCGATGGCGACCTTTGCAACGTTTTCCGGCTTGCGGGTAAGACGTCTTCAGGGAGGTTATCGGGCTTATCGTCAGCATGTGCTGGAAACGATTGAGCCATACGAGCTGCAAGTACCCGTCTATTTATTGCATGGGATGACGGGGGTAGGAAAAACAGAACTACTCGCAAGGCTGGAGAACAAAGGTGTGCCAGTCATTGATCTGGAGCGGATGGCAGGTCATCGCGGCTCGGTGTTTGGGCATATCGGCAAAGGCAAGCCGGCTAATCAGAAGATGTTTGATGCCCGCTTGTTTGAAACGCTGCGCAAATACAAGGATGCTCCTTTTTTTGTTATGGAAGCGGAGAGCAAACGAATCGGAAATGCCATTTTGCCGTCTTTTTTAATGCAGGCAAAGGAGCAAGCCGTGCATATCCAACTGACAGCCCCTCTCGAGGTGCGCGTACAACGAATTTATGACGAGTACGTCACTCCTTATTCCTGGCGATCCGATTTTGCAGAAAAGGTAGAGCTCGCGTATGCATCGATTGCGAGACGAATGCCTACAGAACAGGCAGCCTTACTGCGAGAGGCACTACGGGCAAAGGATTATCGCTCTGCGATTGCCTCGCTTCTGGTCTATTACTACGATCCTCGTTATGGAAATAAACAGAATGATTATGTCAAAGAAATTCAATATCAATTGGATGCAACCGACTTGAATGATACGGCAATGCAAATTCAATCGCTAATTGAAAAAGGTCAGTCTATTCGGTAAAATATTTTTTATAAACTGCATGAACTGACCATGATGGAGCTTTGCTTACATATTGAACAATTTGGGGACGGGGGAGATTGTATGTTGGATACACGAATCATCAAGCTGGCAGAAAACCTGCTCAGCCACTCGGTTCGCTTGAAGGAAAAAGAAACGCTGTTGATCGAGGTTCGCGGAGAAGGTCACGCGTTGGCAAAGGAACTTGTGAAGCAGGCATATGCACTGGGAGCTTATCCGTTCGTCCGAATTATCGACCCAGCAATCAACCGTGAGCTGATGCTTGGAGCAAGCGAGGCGCGTGCAGAGCATCTGGTGAAATGGGAAGAGCCGATGTACAAGGACTTGGATACGCTTATCGTTATCAACGGGCCTGCCAATGACAGTGAGATGTCGGATGTTCCAGTAGAGCGTCGCCGCGCCCATCAAAGCGTGGTGCAGGAGCTAAATGATTATTTGATTTCCAATGTTCGCTGGACACTGCTCAACTATCCAACCGCAGCGATGGCACAAAGCGCGAACATGTCCTCTGAAGCATTTGAAGATTTTTACTTTGATGTCTGCTCCCTTGATTACAAAAAAATGCATGAAGCCTTTTTGCCATTGAAAGAGCTGATGGACCGTACGGATAAGGTTCGATTGGTTGGACCGGGCACAGACCTGACCTTCTCGATCAAAGATATTCCCAATGTCATCTGCTCTGGGCTGCGCAACATTCCGGACGGGGAAATTTTTACGGCACCTGTACGCGACTCGGTTAACGGCAAAATTACGTATAATACAGCGACAAGCTACATGGGTACCAAATTTGAAAACGTCAGCCTGACATTTGAAAACGGTAAAATTATCGAAGCGACGTCCAATAATACAGAAAAGCTGAATCAAATCTTTGATACGGATGAGGGAGCGCGCTATATCGGGGAGTTTGCCATTGGCGTACATCCATACATCCTACATCCGATGAATGACATTTTATTTGACGAAAAAATCGCAGGAAGCTTCCACTTCACACCTGGCCGCGCTTATGAAAATGCGGATAACACAAACCGTAGCCAAATCCACTGGGATATGGTTAACATTCAGCGTCCAGAGTACGGTGGCGGCGAAATCTGGTTTGATGATGTACTGATCCGCAAAGACGGTCTGTTCGTTTTGCCAGAGCTGCAAGGCTTGAACCCGGAAAACCTGAAGGGCTAAGAGTCAAAAAAGAAAAACGAATCGGGGCAGTCCTATCGTCGGTAGAAGACGAAGGAAATGCCCCTTTTTTGTACCCTCCACAAGAACAACTGTCAGGTAAAGCAGCCTAGAGCTTGAAATTTGAAATTGAGAGTCTTAAAATAGAGATAATTACTTTGCGATCTAGAATAACTGTCCGCTCTCGTTAAGAGAATAAGACAACAAAGAGGAGGAAGTGCCAGTGGAAATTGGTTTGAGCACATTTGTAGAAACGACACCGGACGTTCATACCGGCGAGGTCATAAGTCATGCACAGCGCTTGCGTGAGGTGGTAGAGGAGATTGTACTGGCTGACCAGGTCGGACTGGATGTATTTGGGGTCGGTGAACACCATCGCAAGGATTATGCGGCATCATCTCCAGCGATCGTACTGGCTGCAGCTGCATCACAGACAAAACGGATACGGCTGACAAGTGCAGTTACCGTGCTTTCCTCAGCTGATCCTGTGCGTGTATTCCAAGACTTTGCAACGCTTGATGCCATTTCAAATGGTCGGGCTGAAATTATGGCGGGCAGAGGCTCTTTTATTGAATCGTTCCCGCTGTTTGGGTACGATTTGCAGGATTACGATGAGCTGTTCGACGAGAAGCTGGAGCTGCTGCTCAAAATACGCGCTTCCGAAAAAGTGACATGGAGAGGCGGACATCGACCTGCTATTCAAAATCTGGGTGTCTATCCGCGTCCGGTGCAAGATCCGTTGCCAGTATGGATCGGCAGTGGAGGGAATACACAATCGGCCATTCGTGCAGGGCTTTTGGGACTGCCGCTCGTTCTTGCCATTATCGGGGGGCGTCCGGTCCAGTTTGCGCCGCTTGTCGAGCTGTATAAGCGGGCAGCAGCCCAGGCTGGTCATGATGTGTCTAAGCTGACTGTAGCGTCTCACTCTCACGGCTTTGTGGCAGAGGATACGCAGACAGCAGCAGATAAATTTTTCCCTTCCACGCAGCAGGTCATGAACGTTCTTGGGAAAGAACGCGGCTGGGGTCATTATGACCGCTCCACCTTTGATGCGGCTCGCAGCTTTGAGGGCGCTCTGTACGTAGGTGACCCGGAAACGGTTGCCCAGAAGATCATCCACCTACGCAAGCAGGTAGGAATTACACGCTTTATGCTGCATGTACCAGTAGGCACGATGCCACATGATGACGTCATGAACGCGATTCGACTCCTCGGAACAGAGGTAGCACCACGGGTTCGTGAGGAAATTGCACGTTGGGAAGCGACACTCTAAGCACGAGCTCTAAAAAAGACATGACCGGCTGCTTTTGCTACAATAGGAAAAAAGCATGGAACAGAGGGATCATACGTGAGCAGCAAAAATTGGATGGAATATACCGTCACAGAAGAAGACGCAGGGATGAAGGTCGAGCAAATCGTCCGGCAAAAGCTGAATGTTTCCGGCCGCATGATGCAGCGCCTGACGAGAAGCAAAGGGATTCTGCTTAATCGAAAGCAGCCATTCCTGCAGCGACAGGTCAAAACAGGTGATCAAATAGCTGTACGGGTAGTGGATAGACAGCCTCTGCAAGAGAAGGGGCCAGTCGCAGCAGAAAGAAGCGCTACACCAGAGAACATTCCCCCTATCGAAATTCTGTACGAAGACGACCATCTGCTGATCGTAAACAAACCGGCAGGCATGATGGTACATCCGATCAAGCAAGAACAAAGCGGTACGCTAGTTCATGTGCTGGCAGACCTTTTCTTGGCAAAAGGAGTGCAGCTGAATCCTCACCCCGTTCATCGCCTGGACAAAGAAACGTCGGGTGCGATCCTGCTAGCAAAGAGCAGCTATGGGCATCAACTAGCAGACCGTTTGCTCCGCGAGGGCGGTATTCACCGGGAATATCTCGCTATCGTCAATGGAGCTGTGAAAGATGAAGCGGGTACAATCGATGCTCCGATTGGCAGAGACCCAAGACACCCGACAAAGCGTAGGGTCGCAGATACGGGCGATCACGCTGTTACGCATTACGAGGTAACCAAACGTTCCTCGCAGATGAGCCTCGTTCGTGTGTGGTTAGAGACGGGACGTACTCATCAAATCCGGGTGCATTTTGCAGATTTGGGCCATCCACTCGCTGGTGATACGATGTATGGCGCGGCTCGGGGACTCATGCGCAGGCAGGCATTGCATGCGTCGTCACTTCGCTTCGAGCATCCTATCCTCAAAGAAGAGATTGCAGTTCATGCCCCTTTGCCAGTGGATATGAAACGATTGATACAGGCTGAATTTCAATAAGTCAGATCAAGAAAGGACTTCCGCGGGAGTCCTTTTTTGTTTTTCATTCCATGAGTGCTCTTGATAACGTAACAGTGTTATGTTACATTGTTTTTGGAGGTGCTTTACATGGACCCGAATGTCATTTCGAAAAAGGAGCTGCTGGAGCTTACCGGGATCTCTTACGGTCAATTGTATCGTTGGAAAAGGAAAAATCTGATTCCAGAGGACTGGTTTATTCGCCGGGCAACCTTCACTGGTCAAGAAACCTTTTTCCCCCGGGAGCAAATCCTCGACCGGATCGACAAGATCATCAACATGAAAGATGGCTTATCCCTAGATGAGCTAGCAGACATGTTTTCTCCGAATCTGGCTGGCGCCAAGCTTACTTCTGTAGAATTATTAGAACGTAACATTGTTTCAAAGACCTCGCTAGAGCTTTTCGTTCGTCAGCAAGGAGAGTCAGAGACATACACTTTTCAGCAAATCTTGTACGCTTATGTTCTTGAGCGTTTGCTGGTGACCGGGGAGATAAGCTTGGACGAGGGCGCAGGATTGCTGCAAGCTTTGGTCAGCCATTATCCCAAGCTAGAGGGAAAACCATGCGAGCTCATTTTTGTGAGAAAAATGGGGATCTCTACTTTTGTACTCGTATCCAGCTCAACAGACCTGTATTTCGACAGCGGTGTAAAAGTAGTGAAGCGACTGAATCTCGCCTTATGCATAGAAGAGCTGAAAGCAAAAATTTCGTAGATAATAGGAGGCATGATTTATGCAACAGGAAAATCGACCTGATCTGATCATACAAGGCTCCACAAACACTTCGGGAGGAGTATACAATCTGGTCAATGTGCAAGGCTTCGGCAAGATCACGGGCAATGTGGAATGTAATGAGTTGCGCTGCGCAGGACATGTCACGATTTCTGGCGATGTGCTCTCCTCATTTGGGAAAGTGGAAGGCAATGCTTCGATTAGCGGCAAGGTAGAGATGGACACGCTCGAAGTCTACGGTCAGGTAGATATCAATGGCGATGTCGATTTTACGAAGCTGCGAGTGGATGGCAGTGCCAAAGTAAACGGAAGCTTGACTGGTGAAGAAATCAAGGTGCGCGGGTTTTTAAAAACGACTGGAGATTGTGAGGCAGAAGTGTTTCACGGTAAAGGTGCTTTTTCTATCGGCGGGCTTTTGAATGCAGGACGCATTGAAGTGCATCTGCACGGGGGGTGTGAGGCAAGAGAAATCGGTGGGGAGCATATCGAGGTACGCAAGGCTGGGAGCAGTACGCTCAATAAACTGCTGAAGCACATTTTTAACAATACGCTCTCGGTAGATACGGTCGAAGGTGATGAAATCTATTTGGAATATACACGAGCAAAGGTTGTTCGCGGAAACAACGTCGTCATCGGTCCTGGCTGTGAGATTGATCTGGTTGAATACGCAACAGACCTCCGTTACGATCCGACCTCCCAGATTAAAGAACAAATGCGCAGATAGTGACGCTGAGTTGAAAGAGCCTGAGAGTTTAAGTTCAGGCTTTTTTCTTTTGGGTAAAATGAGCCTAAAAAAATATTTGGATTGGAAGCGCATGCAAGTATTTACATGCATGCATGAGCGATATATAATGGCGTTGGAAAATATTGAAATGACAGTAACTACTTGCATGCATAGGAGGTGCGTCATGGAACACCCACCGATCGATCCGTCACTGGGGGGAAAGGCAGAGGAACAGGAGACGCGAGAGAAAATATTGTCAGCTGCACGGCAATTAATGGCCCAAAAAGGCTACAAAGGAGCGGCTACACGCAAAATTTCGGAGCTCGCAGGGGTCAATGAAGTTACGATTTTTCGCCATTTTAAAACCAAGGTTGCGATTCTGGAAGAGCTCTTAAAAGATATCCTGGATGTACGGCAACAGCTGGAGCAAGGAATTAAGGGCGAGTATGCCGATATCAAGCAATTGCTAGTAAATTATGCGAGAACCTATTTCAATTTGTTGGTGGATCGAAAGGAAATTTTGATGATTTGCATGATTGAAGCGGATAATCAACCAGAGGTCATCAAGCTGTTTAGCAGTCTTCCAGTAACGGCAGTCGAGGTTTTGTGCAACAAGCTAAAGGAATTCGAGGAACAAGGGCATTTGCCAAAGGGTGATCCTTGTACAGCTGCCCTGATGTTTATCTCCACCTTCTTCTACGCCTTTATGGCCAAATACCGGGTAAATGTTGATTTGGACATCGAAGAGGAAAAGCTGTTCGAAAACGCTTCAGACATTTTATTGCAAGGCATTAACTGCCAGAAATAACAAAACAGTGATACATAGGAGCGGGGGAAGTCATGAAGAGGAAATGGCTTGTTTCTGTAATGATGCTTGGGATCGTAACGACTACAGCATGTAGTGGACAACAACCAGCAGCGCAGCCGGTCAAGGAAGTTAAGCACGTGGTGTTGGACTCCGTGAAAAAGCAGCAAGCTACGGCTATTTCAGAGCTGTCCGGGACGCTTGCACCTTTAGAGGAGGCTATGGTCTCTTTTGAAGTTGGCGGGCGGATCGTGGAGCTGAGCCGAAATGAAGGGGATACGGTTAAAGCAGGAGATGTACTCGCCAGAGTCAATGCGCAGGATTATTCCCTTCAGGTTGCCTCGAGCAGTGCCGCTGTACAGCAGAGCGCAGCCAATCTTAGCAAGGTAAACAACGGAGCGCGGGAGCAGGAAATTACACAGGCTCGATTACTGGTGGAAAAAGCGACGATTGCGTATCAGAAAATGCAGGATGATTTTAAGCGCATCGAACAGCTTTATCAGGAAAAGGCGATTTCCAAAAGCGATTTCGAAAGTGCTCAGAATGGCTTGACCTTATCGCAAAAGGACTTGGAAAATGCCCAGCAGGCGTACTCGCTTGTGACGCAGGGAGCACGTACCGAAGACAAGGATTTGAGCCGTGCGACTTACAATCAGGCGGTGATTGCACAAGAAGTGGCAGCCAGCTCCTTGGCCAAGACACAGCTGCGCTCTCCGATTAACGGTACGATCATTTCCAAGCTTTCCTCTACAGGCTCGCTCGTCGGCTCGGGAACGCCTGTTTACCAGGTAGGCAATATTGACACGTTAAAGGTCGTTCTGCCAGTACCTGACCGCGAAATTTCCATGTGGAAAGAAGGAGAGGTCGTCTCTCTAGATCTGTATGGACAAAAGCGCGAAGGAAAGGTAATGAAAATCTTCCCGGCGACAAACCAAAGCACGGGAACAATCGGTGTTGAGGTGCAGATTGCGAATCCCAAGCACGATTGGTTTGCAGGTCAGGTAGTAAAAGCAACCAAGACGGTTCAGGGGCAAGTCGGCATTTACGTTCCGGTTGAGGCTGTTATCAGCAGAGGCAAGGATGATGCACATGTTTTTATCAATCTAGATGGCAAGGCAGTCAAAACGAAAGTTGAGATCGGTCAGATTACAAATGACATGCTGGAGATCAAAAACGGCTTGAAAGAGGGAGACCAACTGATCGTCAAAGGTGTTGACCGTCTGTTTGACGGTGACCCAATCGAGACGGCAGGAGGTACACAACCGTGATCGAGTACATCGTCCGCAAGCGCAAAATTACTTTGCTGTTCTTTACGATGGTTGTGCTTGTCGGTTTTATGAGCTTTTTCCAGCTGCCGAAGCAAGAGTCACCCGATATCATTGTCAATATGGCGATCGTGACGACCATCTACCCTGGGGCTTCTCCGGAAAAGGTAGAGCAGACGGTAACGAAAAAGCTGGAAGAAAAAATAAACGAGCTGCAAGGCTTGAATTACATTGCGTCCACCTCATCTCTCGGGGTGTCCTCGATAATGGTGGAGACCAAAGGCGATGTGGACCCGAAGCAAAAATGGGATGAGCTGCGTAAAAAGGTAAAGGATGCAGAGGCGGACCTGCCAGCAGACGCCAAACAGCCGATTATTAATGACGATTTGAATCGTACCTTTGTTCAAAGCTTTGCTGTCACAGCAGACACGAGGGAAGAGCTGTACAGTATGCGGACGATGATCAAATCGTGGAAAGACCAGCTGCGTACCTTGCCAAATGTGGCGGACGTCCTGGTTGAAGGCTTGCCAGAGCAAGAAGTGCGGATCGAGGTAGACACGCAAAAGCTGAGTCAGTATGGGATTACTTGGGGCCAGGTAATGATGGCTGTCAAAAAAGAAAATGAAAAAATCCCACTCGGAGATTTGACTACCGATAAGCGCACCTATCAGTTGAAGCTGGCAGAAAACGAAAACGTAGAAGAATTGAATCAGGTCATTATCTCTCGTTCCAAAGAGGGCTTCCCGATTTATTTAAAGGACATCGGATCGGTTGAGATGACGACAGAAACCGTAAAATTCAATTCCTACTTTAACGGAAAACCGGCCATTACTCTCAGTGTGAATGCAGAGACAGGAAGTGACGTGCCCTCTCTGCAAAAACGACTGGACGAAATGATGCTCACACTGGATAAATCATTGCCAGTTTGGGCAGAAAGACATTCGATTTACAGTCAAAATGAACGGGTCGATGATCTGTTTAGCGATCTTACCCGGGAAATGATTGTAGCGGTCTTTGCCGTTTTACTGGTTTGTACTTTAGGGTTGAACCTGATCACGTCGTTTGTCGTAGCACTCGCGATTCCGATTTCGCTTGCGGTTGGTCTTTTGTTCCTGCCATCCTTGGGCATTTCCTTGAATATGATTTCGATCGTCTCGCTGATCATTGTTCTAGGGATTTTGGTAGATGACGCGGTAGTAGTCAATGACAATATCGAGCGCCGCCTGTCCGTTCTCGGGGAGAAGCCTTTAAAAGCAGCTGTGAACGGTGCCAAAGAAGTTTCGATTTCAATTATTACGGCGACTTTGGCAACGATTGCTTCGTTCGCTCCGCTCATGTTTCTGAATGGAAACGTAGGTCAGTTTATTCGCCCTGTTCCTGCGATTATCTCCCTGACAATGCTGGCGTCCATGATCATGTCCTTGACGATTATTCCGATTTTCCGCCAATGGTATGAGCAGAGGCGCAAGGCAGGAGTAGAAGGGTATCGCAAGCCAGCTGGTTTGCTCGGGAAACAATTGACGCAGCTGACGACGTGGTATGCAGGACGCTTGATGCCGCGTATTTTAAAACGTCCGCTTCTGGCAGGGATGGTTGGTGTTATGATCGGAACCGCGGCATACGGCTTGATTCCACTTACCCCCGTCGAGCTGTTCCCGGTCGATGATCGTCCGCAATTTCTCGTCGATGTACGGGTTCCGGTTGGCAGCAGCCTGGAGGAAACAGATCGAGTCGTGACGGGTGTCTCGGATTGGATTTTGAAGCAGCCAGCTATTGAAACTGTAGCAGCCTACAGTGGCGGTAGTGCTCCAAAGATGTTTGGCGGAGATACGGCAGCTGGCAGCGGCATTACTGCAGGGCAGCTTGTCATCCGCTATAACAAAAAGGAAACGACAATCGAAAACATCATCGAGCCATGGGCAGAAGAATTTAAAAAAATGTATCCAGAGGCAACGATTATACCAAAGCAATTGGAGGCGGGTCCTCCTGTCGGCAAGCCGGTGGTCATTCGTCTCTATGGGGATGATATCGAGACACTACGCTCCCTGTCGGCACAAGTCAAAGACAAGGTCGCCAATTTAGCGGGTACCTCCGACGTCCAGGATGATTTTGGTGTAGAGCGTCATACACTGGAGTTTGTTGTAAACAAAGGGCTGATGGAGCAAAAGCTCTTGAACTATACGGATTTGTCCCAGACAATTCGTCTGGTTAGCGAAGGACTTACCGTCAGTGAATTTGACACGGGCAGTGACTTGGTAGACATGAAGCTGTTTTTGCAAAAAGGCGATGAAGAACCGTCACTTTTGTTCCAAAGACTCAGTATTGCCAATGCCCGGGGAGAGCTGATCCCGCTTTCTCAGCTGGCAGAAGTAAAGCCGACCTTTAGCACGCAATCGATTCCGCATCGCAATCTGTCTCGTACAGTGACGATCACAAGTGATGTAAAAGGACGGACGGCTACGGAAGTGATGGCAGAAATAACGCCGATGCTGTCTGGCATGTCTCTGCCAGAAGGATATCGCTTTGAAATCGGCGGGGAAACCTCCGAGCAGACCGATATTTTCATCGATATGGGGAAACTGTCGATTCTCGTTGTGTTCCTGATATTGATTTTGATCGCAATGCAGTTTTATTCTCTATCGATTCCTGTGCTTGTCATGAGTACCGTTTATCTTGCTGTAGCGGGTAGCTTGATTGGCTTGTTTGTCACCCAAACACCACTCGGGTTTATGACGATGATGGGAGTCATCTCGCTATCTGGAATTGTCGTGCGAAACGGAATCGTCTTTATCGAGTTTATCGAAGAGGCGCGTCACGCAGGAGTTGAACTGAAGCAAGCGGTGATACAAGCAGGGGAGGCGCGGCTGCGGCCGATTCTTTTGACCTCAATGACGGCGGTGGCTGGCTTGATGCCACTTGCGATCTCAGGGGATGTCCTGTTCAAGCCGCTGGCTGTCACGATTATTTCTGGCCTCTTGTTCTCCACGCTGTTGACTTTGATTGTTGTACCGGCTTTCTATACGGTATTGACCCAGCGCAAAATCAAGAAGCTGGCGAAAAAGGCAGCAAAGCGGCCGGATTTGTATGGTCCGGAGGCGGAGATGCACTAGATTCAGCAAAAAAATAGCGACAAACGTCCGAGGATTATGCGCCTTGGACGGTTGTTTTTTCTTTTTAGAGGCGTTTGGATTTGCGCCAGCCCAAGAGAAAAAGGATCGGGAGCAGCAACAGCAGGAGCAGAATAGACAGCGACCAGACTGTATTCAACACTCCGCTATGATTCACAAGCCAGGGGATTTCGGCTAAGGGCATATTTTTCATTTTGGCTAACGTCGGAACCTGCATGGCATCTGCAAAAATGTGCAGAATGATCGGAGCTATCAATCCCCATCGCAATGCCGCCAAAGCCCATAGAATACCAATGAGGAACGACTCAAGTAGTGTTCCCATCCCATGCCCGGGAACATGATAAATGGCAAAAACAATCGAAGGTATGAGCAAATAGAACCAAATAGCTCCTGTAGGAAAAGGTGTCTTGCGATAGACAAGCAGCAGAAAAGCAAGAGGGATTCCGCGAAAGACAAGCTCCTCCCAAACTGGATTGTGCCACGTAGCAAAAATGAGCAAATTGGCTTTGCCTACTAATGCGTTTGGGTCCATTTGATTCGTGGGAATCCATCCAGTTATTGTTTGGAAAACGAAGCCACAGGTTTTTGCCAGCAAAAATCCAACCAAAACGAAGAGGAATGCCACTCCTAGCTTTTTGCGACGGATGAGTGAGTATATCCCTGCCAAAACAGCAAAGTGAATGCCCCAAATATCAGCCAACCGGGTGTTTGCACAAAAAAGCTCCAAGTCGATTGTGGCCAAAATAAAAGAGAGACCTTGATGGATTCAGACAAAAAACCACTGGTGATAAATTGCCCCCAGGTAGCGATGAGGGGCAGCAATAGAAGTACAGATAGCACGGTGAACAGAATAGGATTCACAGACACGTAACGAAGGATATGTTTCCACATGCAAAATGACCTCGCGTTTTATGTGTATTTTCCTATATACTCCTATTAATCCAGATAATGGTCTATGGTGTTTTCGGTTTCTTCAGATTTATTTCAGAGTCTGAAGATTTTCTGAACGTATGGTATGATATAGGCAAATTACCAGATTGAAAAATAGAGAGAGAACGGAACATAGGAAGGGAGTGTCCAGGATGCAACAGCCACAACTGCTTCATGAAGAAAAAGTATTCAAAGACCCAGTTCACCGTTATGTTCATGTACGCGATAAGTTTATTTGGGATTTGATCAATTCAGCAGAATTTCAAAGGCTGCGCCGAATCAAGCAACTGGGCACCAGTTTTTTTACCTTTCACGGTGGCGAGCATAGCCGTTTTAACCATTCACTCGGCGTATATGAGCTGATGCGCAGAATTTTGGATACATTTGAAGGTAGAATTCAATTGACATATGAGGAAAAGCTCTTATGCTTATGTGCAGCCTTGCTTCATGATGTGGGGCATGGGCCGTTTTCCCATTCATTTGAAAAGGTGTTCAAGTACCATCATGAGGACTGGACGCGAGCTATTTTGCTTGGTGATACTCACATCAATCGGATTCTGCGCCGTTTTGATGATGACTTCCCGAAGAAGCTTGCCGAAGTGATTAATAAAACCTACGACAACAAGCTGATCGTCAGCTTAATATCTAGCCAGCTGGATGCAGATCGGATGGATTACTTGCTGCGCGATGCCTACTATACCGGAGTCAACTACGGAAATTTCGAGATTGAGCGGATCTTGCGTGTCATGCGCCCGCAAGAGGACGGGATTGTCTTTAAATTCAGCGGCATGCATGCGGTTGAGGACTACATCATGTCTCGCTACCAAATGTATTGGCAGGTTTATTTCCATCCAGTGACGCGCAGTGCAGAGGTCGTGCTTTGCAAAATTTTTCAACGAGCAAAGCTGCTATTCTCGCAAGGCTACCCTTTCATTCAGCAGCCGATCATGCTTCTGCCCTTTTTGCAGGACAAGGTAGAGCTGGCGGACTATTTGGCGCTCGATGAATCGATTATTCTCTTTTACATGCAGATGTGGCGCAAAGAAAATGATCCGATATTGAAAGATTTGTGCTCGCGTTTTCTGGACAGGAATCTCTTCAAATACGTCGAATATAATCCAAGGGATTTCCGCTTGCTGGCAGAGCTGAAAAAAGAATTCCAAGCTGCGGGAATTGACCCTATGTATTATTTGGAGGTAGACACAACCTCCGATCTTCCGTATGATTTTTACCGTGCCGGCGAAGAAGAGGAGCGGATTCCGATTATGCTCCAAATGCCGTCTGGCGAGCTTGTTGAGCTTTCACAGAAGTCTGAGATTGTACAGGCCATTAGCGGAAAGCGGCGATTTGACTACAAATTGTACTTTCCATTGGATAAAGTCATGGCTTTGCCGGGGGAACTCTCCCGGAAGATTCGAGAACGTCTGGGAGTGATGGAAGATGCTTAATCGTCACGCCAAAATTATTCGCCTGATTGAGATTGTCGGCGAAGTGAGCGGGCGGAAAAAACTGCAGAAAATGGTGTACATAGGGAAACATCTGGAGATGGATTTCGATGAGCGCTACGAGTTTCATATGTATGGACCATACTCGGAGGAACTGACACTCCGCGTGGACGAGCTGTGCAACATGGGGCTTCTGGATGAGCAGATGGAGAGCAAGGGCGCGATTCATATGTATCGTTACAAGCTGAACGAAACCGGACGTGATTTTCTCCGCTTCCATGAAGTGGACTTTGGCCTCGGCGAGCGTGCCATTTTGCGAATGAACGAGGAAAATTCCCGTTTTCTGGAGCTTGTCTCAACCATCCTGTATTTTAACCATTTGCCGTATGAAGAGATGAAGGGCAAGATCTTCACCTTCAAAAGCAAACAGCGTTATACCGAGGAAGAAATCCAGAAGGGTCAGGCATTTGTTGAGGAATTGCGTGCATTGATGAAGGAAGACGGCACGAACCTGATGTAACCATCCATTGAACTGCATAGGATAACCAGCACGGCGTACGAACTTGTAAGAGTTGGGGTACGTCTTTTTTTTGTTTACAAAGTGGGGGTGATGTGGGATGCGACATATTTGGGGCAAAGGAAAAATGGCGTGGTTGGCAGGAACAGGAACTTTTTTCACTGCTTTGCTTCTGCTCTCAGGCTGCACTACAGTCAATAGTGCTACTACTAGCAGGCACGAGAACACAAATGAAACGGCTAGCTGGCCCTATCGTTATGTCAAAATCGAGAACCGTGTTTATATCATCCAAAATAGTGATGAAGATAAAGTAGCGAAGCATCTTATTGGAAAACAAATAGGGGCAGTAGAAAAGAAGTATGAGTTTGAAGGAGAAGAAGGTACAGCGTCGGGAACAGTCATTGTCTCCAATTATTTGGAGGAAGGTATCAAGCTTTATGCCATCAAAGACGTTGATCAGAGCAATGCGATTGCGATAGAAGAGGAAGAAGATGAATTTTTTCAAGCTACAGCAGAAGGTTTGATCCAAAAAGAAAAAACAAATGATGAAGAATCAAGTGATCGTAAAAAGCAATAATGTAGACATGTCAGCCATTTGAATAGGCTGACTTTTTTTGTCTCAGGTAGAGCAGGCATAATACGAGCATTGCTCCTTGACAATTACATAGAAGAAACTGAAGCGGACTATATGGGTGAGAAACTACAAGCGACAGGAGGAAGAAGTCGTGGGAATCAAGCAAGTATGGCTGTGGCTGACACTTGTCGGCGTGTTGCTGCTTACAGCGGTAACGGCTTGGAGTGCATCGAGTACACCTGAATTAAAAATTGTTTATGTATATAGCGATAGTTGTGGATATTGCACGAGCTTTGGACCGACTTTTGAGAAGGTCATGCAGGAGTACCCAGAGGAAATGATTGATCGATTAGATATTAACAAAAAGCAGGAGCTGGATGAGGCAATGAATTTGGGAGCGGAGGCTACGCCCACTATTTTTATCGTGGAAAAAGGGCAAGTCAAAGACAAGCTGGAAGGCGATGTGCCTGAAAAGACGCTGCGGGATTTTTTACAAAGAAACACAAATGAATCTCTTTCTAAAAATGGGTAATATAGGTAAAATATTTGAAAAGGAACGTTGGACGAGTGATGAACCAGATGACACCGTTCATTTCGAAATGATAGAACCTGAGTAGGAAGGTGTTTCATTGTGAAAAGGAAATCGTTTTTTCTGGCTCTATTATTGGCGACGGCTACAGTAGCTATTGGCGGTGTGGGAGAATCAGCTTTCGTTTTTGCAGCACAGGCGAATCAAGCGGTTAAGGACTATCAAAACCATGTGCACAAGGCGGATATTGAATATGCAGTGAAAAACCAATTGATGTGGTTGTTCCCTGATGGGAATTTTCGACCGGATCAAACGATTACGCAGGCTGATTTGGTTGTGGGGTTAGTGCAAGTAAAGGGATTAAAAGAAGGCGTAGCGATCAAGGATTTTCCTGCTGGTCATTGGGCGAAGACGTACTATGAGCGAGCGGTGAAGGATGGGATATTAAAGGATGTTGCGGTAGAGCCGAATAAGGTTTTGACGCGGGAGGAAGCTGCGTTTTTGGTTATTAATGCATGGGAGAGTGTGCGGAAATCACGGACTAGGAAAGACTCTGAGCTGTTCAAAAATCACTCTTACATCCAATATACGGTGAGTTCAGGGTGGATTGTACCAAAGACAGGCCACTTTCCAAATGGTGTGCTTACCAATAAATTTGATAGTAAAACTCTAGTAACCCGTGGTGATGCCGCATCAAGTTTAAGAAAGCTGCATGAGGATTATATCGGAATTCAAGATGCTGAAATAATATTTAATCAATTCCATCAAAGCCTTACTTTATCTAAAGGTGTACTAACTGGGTTTATTCCAAATAACGGAAAGTATTCTTTGAACATAAACTTTTATGGCCAAAAGGTACAGGATTATGAGAAGGTTGGTAAATTCTCATTAAATATTAGTAATTACAGTGAGATGATCATTAGGATTGTTAGAAAAGGCGAAGCGGTGCCACTAGTATATAACCAGTATGCCAATCTTCCAGAAGACCTAAAATATAAAAGTATACGGTGGTGAAGAGTGAAGTTGGTAAAAAAAATAATACCCTTGATATTGGTAGCAATCCTCTTTTTAGAAGGATTGCTTTCTAATTTCTCAGCTCAAGCTGTAACTATTCCTGATAATGTTAAACCAGGTTATTTAGATAGGGATCAGAGGGTCGTAAATAGTACAAGACATAAATTTGTTGGCTTAGGAGAAGTGGATGAGTCAAAAGAGTTGAATGTTTCTGTAGCTAATGTACAAGTGAATGGAAAAGCATTCGGTGAAGTACTAAATTACTCTATAAATTCAACATCTGCAAACAATGGATATGCCGTTGTAGATCTTAATGAAGCTCGTTCATGGGCATCGACGTTTAACGGAAACCCCGCATTTATCACTTATACAAACGGTTTAAATGGGTTTTCAGTAGTGGATAGGAATGACAGCTTTGTCTATATGGGCTATCTCTTGGCTCAAGTAGCTGAAATGTCTGGAGGTAGTGGACTGCCTCATTCTATGGTCCCCATTTCAACGAGTGAACCTAATGAGAAATTTAAAGTTATAGTCAACTTCGAAACAACTCCCCAACCCAAAGGGGGAATAGGCATTGGAAGCAAGACTCAATATCAAGTAGGCGATACTGTATCTATCAACTTTTGGGCAGAAGACTACAGCATTTACAACAGAGGACTGAAAATTCTTAACTATTACATTTACAATGTGGATACTGGCAAATCAGAATTTGCATTTACCGAAGAAATTAAATCACATTCAGCAATTGCCAAAGGGGATTACTCAAAAGGTGGTACAGGTAATCCTTTTCATATTGAAGTGTCTGGCCAACAATATGTACCTACCAAACCCGGCAACTACGAAGCACGTCTCCTAATAACAGATCTCCACGATCGAAATAGCCAGAACGCCCCTTCACCGGGCGGAACAGGGGTACCTTATAAGGTACCCTTTAAAGTTGGCGATGTGCCTCCACCTGATCCCGATCCTGAGCCTGAACCGGGTCCATCATGCACAATAGACAGCTCCAAAACAAAAATGGACATCAACGTAGACGGTGACAAAGACGTTAAAAACTACACTGCCATCGCAAGCGGAAGCAGCATCTCCGTCGAAAAAAACGCAACGATCACGATTTTTGCCAAAAAGCCTGGAACGTTCAAAATGGATGGCGTGGTCATGTCCAGCAGCAAAGGCGATAGAAAAATCGGGACTAGCAGTGTCGGTGCTTCTGGGACATACAAAGTGGTGTATACATCAGACGATGGAACAGAATGCTGGGAAAAATTCTTCACCGTTAGTAACAAGGGTGGTGAAGATAAATGTCCAATCATTACTCTCTCAAATTCATCCGTCCGCAATGGAGAAACGATAGAAATCTTTGCAACGGACCAGCTGTATTTTCGCGCCAAATATACAGACAAATACGGTGAAAGTGGGCCTGCGCTGCTGCGATGGGATGTGACCAAACCAAACGGCAAGGTGGTCACGCTACCCGGAGAGTACGATGACAGAAATAGGTGGCGACCCTATAACTCAGAAAAGCTTACCCTGCCCTGGGGGGACGGCAGAAGCTCAGAAGATGTCATTTTTGAGCGGGGGAAAACCTACAAGCTCAAGCTGAACCTTTCAGCGACGGATTGGGCTGATCGACCAGAATGTAATTGGGAGATCACGATAAAGGTCAAAAATGCTGTCTGCGAAATCTCTGATCAAAACCAACTAAAAGCCAAAGTTTACGGCACCCCTCCGAATCCATTTTCGCCAACAGGCGACGAGGTTTTTCAACATCCTGGGGGCAAGCCGTCAACCTTGTACTGGGATGTCTACTTTTCATTTTTCTCGATGCTAAATGCGGACAGCTATGATACGAACATGCGCTTTTCTGCCAATGCCCCTGGGACGTGGTATTTGATCGATGGCAGCAAAAGAACAGCGCTAACTAGCAAACTGGCAGCGAATGAACAGTTTGATTTAATCCTGCCAGCAGATATAGCAGAGGGCTTTGGTGAGGTCTTGCTAGAGTTTGAGTCTGATAAAGGCTGTATCGAGCGAATCGCTTTTACCGTCAAGTCAGACCGCAAGTGCTACAATCTGCTCGTTGGCATGGAAATCTCCACGACCGACCAAAAGTGGTCCAAGGAGATCAAACGAGGGGAAACAATCGAGCTTTCAGACGCTGACTACCAAGGTGGGTACAGGTTTAAAGTGTTCACGTCTGCGGACTCACATTTTATCGTAAATTGGTTCGATCCCGATACGCAGAAGTGGTCGTGGAAGCGAAATGGGGAAAATCTCGCTGCGAGTAGAAATAGACAGAACAGCCACTGGGTTACCTTTCCAAAGGATAAGGATAGTGACCGCTTGCTAGAAGGCTTGTATATGGTAGAGATATCTGATCAAGAGGAGTGCTCTGGATTTTTCTTTGTCAAAATCGGAAAGTCCCCGCTTGAAGGAGAAAATCTACTAATCCTAAAACAGAGCTTTACGATTACTCCAAATGATCCACAAGAGCCAGGAACCGAGGCTACGATCACATTCGATGTGAAAAATGACGGCAAGCTCAGCCATAGTACGAAGCTGGCGGTACGTTGGGAAAGCTCTGACAAAGAAACCGTACTGGATGTAAATGATTTTAAGCCTGGAGAAGTGCGAAAGATTACCGTTCCGACCCGTTACCCGCAAAAATCTGAGCACTTCATTGCGAATATTAATCCTTCCAAGAATTTGCCGGACAACGAAACCATTTGGCCAGATAACCGCGCGCTTTGGCCTGTTAAGGTTATTGGAGGGGGAGATCCCAAGCCGCCAGATCCAAAGCCACCCATAACTCCCAATCCTGAAGGCCCTGGCGGTGATATGGATGGCGGAGAAATCGGATTAGAAATTTACGATTCCGATAACAGGCAGCTCCAAAAGCTGCAGGTCAATGTAGATGGAGTATGGGAAAGAGAACCAGCCAAAATTCGTGTGGCGATTGACCAGACGAAAATTAACGAGGGCTTTCAAAGAGCGCAACAGGAAATCAACAAGAGCATCACAGACTACAAGGCGCTATTGGAACAGTCCGCAAGCGGAGAGAATATCGAAAATGTTTCAGTCACAGCAACGCCTGGCTGGATTGCAGATGCAAAAAGCATGGCTGTGTATGCTCCGACGTCCCTTGATTTGCGTGTGAGTGGACCAGGTACCCCACAGCAATGGCAGGTCAGCAGTACATCTACAGGCGGTGACTACTTGTACACAGGAACGATTGTGCCGACGCAAACGACCTGGCGGCAAGTCTTGCAATCTGAAAAATATAAAGCAGAGATCAACGGATTTGTTATCACAATGAACTACAGCATTCGCTTCGATCTGTCGTATGAGATGTGTACAACAGATGAAGAAGAGAATAAGACGTGCGAGCCAAATCAAGTCTCTAAGACGATGGCAGGTCGCTACACGATCACGGTAAAAGGGGGAGAGCGGCCATTCGAAGTATTTGAGCCAAATGCGACAGGCACGATTCTTCATACAGAAGAATGGAAGGAGTACCACTCCAGGGATCGCTATCCAAATAGTCAGCCCAATGATTTCTACGCCGGGGAAAGAATTTTAGCGCAAATCGAACTGCAGTCACGTCATCGTCATCCAGTGAGTAACCAATATCCGGTTATTACATCTGCACAGGCATGGATATCGGAGTCGGGCTTGAGACAAACCTCGCTGCAATCCTTGCTGTCTCTGCGTGCGATGTCACCGCAGCTGTGGAAGGGGCCAACCTACACAGCATCAAAGCTGGGGACAAGAGAACAGGGAGTAGATATTCCACTGATGGGTGACAAGCAGCACGGTTTTAAAAAGGATGCAAGCTATGCAGTCTACTACCAGGTGCATTTTCGTTTTGACGTGAATAAAGGCTTTCCCTATACCAATAAAAGTGCTGGAAAAGGTCACGAGCTAAGCGATTACCGCATACCTTTCCGCATCATTGCAAACGCTTGGGAGCGCCAAGGAATACGGAATCATACGACCCAGTAAATATGTTTGCACCCCCTATCTGTCTTTTCCTACTGTGAAGGGAGTAAAAGGAAGAGGGGGTTTTTTTGTGGGATACACAATCAAGCGGGCGGTGCTGCTTGTACTCATGCTCGTTTTATGCTGGGGAAGTACGACTCCATTTGCTTGGGCCAAAAATAATCATCCAATTATTGAAGAAGCTTGGGCATGGCTGGAGGATGGCGAGCTGCGAATACAGGCTGCGCTTACTAGCACAGAGCCGAAAATCATGCTTACGGTGATTCAGAACGGTGAGGAAAAATCTCAGACGTTTCGAGAGGAGTCACAGCTGTCTGTCGCAGTCAGTCCATCTGCTTCAGGTTCCATGACCGTTCAATTACGTCTTCCTTCCAAAAAGAAGCCAATTAATGATTGGCAGCTACACGTACCTGATACCGTGAATCTAAGCGACGAGGGCTTGGAAATCAGGGAAGAATCGTGGGATAAAAAAGCGGCGAAAAAAGCGAAAAAAATAGAACTGTTTGCAAACGAGGACGCAGAAGCAGAGACAGAGCCCGATTCTGATGAAAACGTTGAGGAGTCAGCGGAAACCGAACAACAAGATTCCATACAGGAATGGGCGGATGACTTCTACGATGACTTTACGGTTGAGGATAAGTCCAATGAAGCTGCTTTGCGGAGCAGGGCTGTGATCTTTGAATTGGAGCCAAACGATACGTTTGGAAAAGCAGACTGGCTGTTTGATGGAAAGGACGGCCGTGGCAAGATCGCAAAGCCCGCCGATGTAGACATGTGGAAGATCAAAGCAACAAAAGACGGCCAGATGAATGTATCACTCCGGGAAATTCCGCTTGGCCAGGATTACAATTTGTATGTATATAACGAAGTTCAGGAAGAACTTGGCCGATCGGAAAAGAACGGAAACAGTGATGAAAGTGTAGAAGCGATTGCGATAGAAAAAAACAAATGGTACTACGTGAAGGTAAGTGGAAACGGTGATTCGTTTCACAAAGACTTTTACTATGTCATACGTGCGGATGTACTAGCTGATCAGCAAGATGGAAAGGTAGACGAATACGAACCAAACAACACCATCAAAACAGCCTATGAATTGCCGGCAGATTACAGTGCTTCACTGATAGGCAATCTTCATAACCGGACGGATGTTGATTTTTATCGCTTTTCATTTAGCTTGGCATCGACCGTTTTTATCGACCTCAAGGATATGCCAGAGGGGATGGATATTGATCTGTACCTGCTGGATGAGTCTGGAAAAGAAGTAGCCAAGTCAGAAAAGCCAAAGAACGCAAATGAGCAGATCATTTTCAATACGAATCCGGGTACGTACTTTATAAAAGTGATGGCGAGCAAACGCTCCGGTTTTACACCCAATTCGTACAAGCTCACCGCAATAGCCAAGACGATACCAGTCATCTTGATTCCGGGAATTGGAGGCTCACGTCTGGAAGCAGAAGAAGGGGGAAAAACAACAGAAATTTGGCTGGGACTGGGAGACAGCTTGGTAGGAATCAAAGATCCAAAGCATCGCCGCTTACTATCGCTTGAGCCAATCAGGCCAAACAGTGTAGATGTGAAACCGAGAGAGCCGGGAGTAACCATTTATCCAGAGCGTGCCGATGAAGGGTTTAGTGCTATCGAATATTTGTCATATTCCCCGCTTGATCCTGTACGAAATATGACCGAGCAATACTACAGCATGGTAAAGAAGCTAGAAAAAACAGGATATAAAAAGCATCGTTCACTATTTGCCATGCCATATGATTGGCGGTATAGCAGCACAAAAAATTCTACTTATTTAAAGGAAAAAATCGATCTGGCTCTGCAAAGGTCTGGAGCACGCCAGGTGCATTTGGTCGTACACAGCATGGGCGGATTATTGGTTCGGGAGACTTTGTTGTCCAATATCTCGTATCAGTCCAAGGTAAACCGAATCGTCTACATGGGAACTCCATTTTTAGGCTCACCGAGGGCTTACCAAGCTATTCGCTTCGGGTATAATTTTTCGATTCCGTGGATGGATGAGGAAACAGGAAAAATCATTTCCGAGTATGCGCCAGCCGTATATGAGCTACTGCCCTCCAAAAGGTATTTTGAGACGGTGAGCTTCTTGAAAAAGAATCGAAATGACCTTTATACGTATGATGAATTTTTGCAGGACAAAAAGGTTCAGCTAAGCTATGCCCCTCTTGTTAAGCAGGGAGGTGCGCTGCATGAAAAATGGGAGAACAAAACAATCAATGTTCCGCAGTACTCCATTATCGGAACAGGTCAACCGACTTTTTTAGGCTATTGGTTCGACGCCTATCACAACGAGTGGGCTCCTTATTACGATACAGGACTGGGAGACGGGACCGTACCTTACATTAGTGCCAACTATGCGCAAAAGGATATCAAAAAACGATATTACGTGGCAGGAGAGCATGCCAAGCTGCCGACTATCCCTGAAGTGATTGAGCAAGTCACACAGCTTTTGAAAGGGGAGGAAAAGGTGCAGCCAGGTCTCAGAAATACTGCTGCCAAGAGAGCAAAATATCTATATTACGTGATTTCTCGGGAGAATCGGGAATTCCCACAAATAACATTCTCGAAATCGGGGCGGACGATGACGCTTGATCCAAAGGAAAAAGAAATATGGGAGGACCTGTCAATCGAATATCACAATCATATTGTGGTGATCCGCGTTCTGGATGAGGAAGAGGTGGAGTTTGAATTACCTGTACCACAAGCGGACAAGCCAGCGCCGCGTTATCTCATCAACCGTTTTTCGTCAGAAGATTCCAGAGCCTATCAAGACACAGGCAGACAATATATGCTGGACGAGCATGGCCTGGAAGAAGTAGTACCTGAAGAAGCGACGTGATCAAGAGGGGAAAATGAACCATGGACAATCTGTTTGTTTGGCTGTTTTTGGGGCCGTTTGTATATTCAATCGAGCTAGGAGGACCGATTATCGGTTTATTGGTTGGCGGTTATTTACGGGCTGTTTTAGGATTTCGATTTTGGATTACGCTAGGAGTCACTTTTGCGATCAGCTTTCTCTATTACATGATTGTCGTTCCGTCCAATACGATGTTTGGGGCTTTATTACTTGTGAAAGCACTGATGGCAATCCATTCGGCCTTGCTGTTGACGTTTCTCTTATGGATTTTCGATAAAATCTGGGTTCATTACCGGAAAAAAGGCGACCAGCAGCCCACAGAAGAATAACTGGGCACATGGGAAAATTGCGTCGCTGTAGGATTGCGAGTAGAATATAGAAAGGAGAATTTTTGTCTGGAGGGTGTATAACATGGATATTTTTGATAATAAAAAAGGCGGCTTTACGATCATGAGCGGCAAGACTGATGTACATGGCGGATTTGGTCAAGGGGTTTTGGACCTGAATGCAGTTTCTTCCGTCATTATCGACGGTGATGAAGCTTATATTGACATGGGTGCTCTGCATGCCAAAAGTACAGTAGAAAAAGGCATCAAATGGACGATGAACAAGGAAGAAGTACCAAATGGAAAGCCGTACTGGCTCGTTTGGGTTACTGTTGACCGTAATGAAGCAGGTCCTTATTACGCTGGGGCAACAGCATGCTATATGGAGGTTGATCGCGAAGCGCGTCGAGGCTACAAAATTTTGGCTGACCATGTGAATCGTATGGATTATTCCATGAAACGCCGCATCATGCTGTCTGATCTCGGCGAAAAAGAAAAGGCTGCTCTTAAAAAGCTTTTGATCGAAAATAATGCTGCTATGTATGAGAATTCAAGTGAGGAATTAAAGCAAATTCTGTCCTAAACTTGGAAATAGTGAACGGTATGTGAACAAATGGTGAAATCAATTGTTACCAGTATTGAAGTCAGGTAAACTTGTTTTCATATCTGTGTACATGTACACTGGGTCAACAAACAGGGAAAGAGCCGTCACTCTTTCCCTGTTTGCGTTCATTGGACCCTTTAAATGTAAACGGTTACTTAGGCTATTTTTTCAGGTCATGCTTTCTGTGCTCACCGTAAAAACTAATGGGGCTATAACCAAACTGTTTGACGGAAGGGGCGGTACCCATTGAACGAAGATCCCCGTGCACAGGAAGCCGATAACGATCATTTTGCCAAGTACGGCGGCGTCCATTTCCGCTCGCACGTAACACCTGTCGAAATCAACAACTTTATTCGCAAGCTTCCTGCCGGAAAAAGGGAAAGCTTGTTTGAAGTGCTGGAGCAATTGGACAAAGCAGGGCTGATCAGTATCGTCAACGATCATGTTTTTGCTGATGGCGATGGCGTCATTGGCGGTGGAGAGACGCAGTCGTTACAATAAAATCGTATAAGCTTTACTTCATCATGGAAAAGGGACGTGCCTGCTGCGCATGTCCCTTTCCTTTTTTAATCTGATGGTTTCCACCAACTGCCCATTCTTTGCCAGAAGGTAGAAGAATCCGGTGGCTTTAAAGGGGTGGGGGCTTCATTCGCTGGCAAGTGATCCGTGCAGTATTCCTGGGGTTCAGTACCGCTTGCGAAATAGAACAATTGAGGTGTCGGACAATGCTCTGTTGCCAGCTTTCCTGAATGAGCATCGATGTACACAGAAACGACTCCAGCAGGCATGTCAAAGAGTGCGGGTGGCTGTCCCTTTAAAGCGCCCTCCATGAACTGTGCCCAGATTTTCTTGGATAGATAGCCTTCTTTTACGTCATCCACTTTTTGGTTTTTGTCGTAGCCAACCCATACCGTGGAAACGAGCTGTGGGGTGAAGCCACTAAGCCAGGCGTCATAATCTGTAGACCCTGTTTTTCCTGCGACCGGACGATTGATTTCATTGGCAACACGAAAACCGGTGCCGCCTCTTTCAAATACGCTTTGCATCATGTTTACCAAAAGGGCAGAGGCGACAGGATCAGCTACCTGGGTTTTTTCCGGCTTTTCCTCAATCAAAATATTACCTTGATTGTCCTCGATGGAGGTAATGGCAATGGGCTTGACGGCTTCACCCTTGTTGACGATAGCGGCATAAGCTGCATTCAGCTCCAAAGGAGAGACCGGAGACGTTCCCAGAGCAAGCGAGGGGACGGCTTGCAAATTGCTTGTAATCCCCAGATTTTTTGCTTCATCCACGACCTTTTGCGGCCCCAAAAAATCGATCGTTTTGACAGCGTAAATATTGTCCGATGTTTTGATGGCTTCACGCATGTTGATCATGTCGTGAGCATATCTACCGCCAAAATTGCTCGGAATGTACTGCTTATTGTTATCGTAGGTAAACACTGTCGGTTCACTTTTCATCAAAGTCAAAGGTGTATAGCCGTTTTGCAAGGCAGCTAAATACATGATGGGCTTAAATGACGAGCCTGGCTGTCTTTTGCCCAGTACGCGATTATACTGACTCGTTTTATAATCTCGTCCGCCGACCATGGCTTTGATGTAGCCCGTAGCGGGGTCCATCGCAATTAAGGCAGCTTGCAGATTCGGCGAATCCTTAGGCAAAACGGAGGTAACGATTTCTTCTGCCTTCTTTTGCATGACAGGGTCTAGCGTCGTACGGATTTTGAGCCCGCCGTGAATAAACAGCTCCTCGTCGATGCCGTATTTATTTTTCACGAGGCTGGCTATGTAATCACGGAAATAAGGCGCTTGCTCTGCCATATTTTCATTCGTTCTCGTTTTGAGCTTGATGGGCTCAGCAAAAGCCTGATCAGCCTGCTTGGAAGAGATCATCCCGTCTCTCTCCATAGCATCAAGAATAAGCTTTTGACGTGATTTTGCCCGTTCAAAATCGTTAAAGGGTGAATAGTAGGTCGGTCCCTTAGGGATGCCAGCTAACATCGCGCTTTCAGCAATCGACAAGTCCTTGGCGTTTTTGCCAAAATACGTTTGTGCGGCTGCCTGAGCACCATAAGCGGAATGCCCGTAATAAATCTGGTTCATATACATCTCAAGAATTTCATCTTTGCTGTAATTGAGCTCAAGCTGAATGGACAGAAGCGCTTCTTTGATTTTTCGCTCCCATGTTTTGTCTAGGCTCAAATAGAGGTTGCGGGCGAGCTGCTGCGTAATGGTACTCGCGCCTTGGCGCATGTCCATATTGATGACATCGACGTAGGCAGCCATAGCTAAACGCTTCCAGTCAAAGCCGTAATGCTCCCTAAAAGAACGATCCTCGATGGCAATCGTTGCGTCAATGAGCGCAGGTGAGATTTCTTGAATCGGGACCAATATGCGATTTTCACCACGGTGCATGGTGTCCAGAACATCGCCGTTGGAGGCGTAGATGGTCGTCGTCTGTTTGACAAATGTTTCTGGTAGCGGCTGTGAACGCAGGTACAAAATTAACAGCAAAATAGCAAATGATAAGCATAATAGGCTGAGTATGAAAAATTTTACAAATTTCTTGGCCCAGCGTAGATAACGGAGCAACGGAGCCTCCCGAATTACTTCCATATGTGCCTACCCCTCCTTTCAACCGATTGAATCTCCAAATCGGGACATACTAAGACACAGGTTAACTTTAGTATGGGTCACTTGCTGGCTGGATAAACTTGCCGCTGCAAAGAAGATGAGTGAATAAAAAAACCCTTGCTTTTTGTTAGACAGCATCTATAATTTTCTTGTTATATGGTATTTTCATGCGGTTACTTGAAGGAGGTTACATAACCATGAATATGGAATTGTGGTACACCGAAAAACAAACGGAAAATCACGGCATTACAACGAAAATTACGGATACCCTATACAGTGAAAAATCCGAGTTTCAACAAATCGATGTCATTACTACCAAGCAGTTTGGTCGCATGTTAGTACTCGATGGCATGGTTATGACCACTGATGTCGACGAGTTTGTTTACCACGAGATGATTTCTCACATTGCGCTCAATACTCACCCGAATCCGAAAAAGGTTCTGGTAGTAGGTGGCGGCGATGGCGGTGCGATCCGTGAAATCGTGAAGCATGCATCCGTGGAAAAAGCGGTTTTGGCTGAAATCGACGGTGGCGTAATTGAATCCTGCAAAAAATATTTCCCTGAGATTGCAAGTGCATTGACTGGCAACCCGCGTGTCGATGTACAGGTAATTGATGGTATTAAACATATCCATGATCACAAAGGTGAATATGATGTAATCATGGTTGACTCTACTGAGCCAGTAGGACCAGCAGTAGGTCTGTTCGAAAAAGGATTCTATCAAGGCATCCATGACGCCCTGAAACCAGACGGAATCATGGTAGCACAAACAGAATCTCCTTGGTTCAATCGTGAGCTGATCAAGCGCGTATTCAAAGACTTGAAATCGATTTTCCCGGTTACTCGTCTGTACACTTGCAGCATCCCTACTTATCCATCCGGACTGTGGAGCTTCACAATTGCTTCCAAACAGTACGATCCATTGGAAGTAGATGCAACCAAAATCAAAAATTTGAACACAAAATACTACAATGCGGAAGTTCACCACGCAGCATTCAAGCTGCCAAACTTTGTGGCTGAGCTGACTCGCGACTAGTTGGAGGAGGACGAGTGAACATGCGTTTTGACGAAGCATATTCCGGTAATGTCTTCATCCGTAGTCACGGGAACTACGAAGAAAGCCAGGCTGTTATTTATGGCATGCCTATGGACTGGACAGTAAGCTTTCGTCCAGGGTCCCGTTTTGGCCCGACTCGTATCCGTGAAGTATCTATTGGACTGGAAGAATACAGCCCGTATTTGGACAGGCTCTTGGAAGACATCAAGTATTTTGATGCTGGTGATATTCCACTTCCTTTTGGAAACGTCGAAGGCAGCCTGGATGCGATCCGTACATTCGTGGCAAAGGTTCTTGAGGACGGTAAATTTCCACTGGGTCTTGGCGGGGAGCATCTCGTTTCCTGGCCTGTATTCCAAGCGGTTTATGAAAAATACAAGGATATGGTTGTATTCCACTTTGACGCGCATACTGACCTGCGTGACAACTACGAGGGATACCAATATTCCCACTCCACGCCAATCAAAAAGGTGTGCAACCTGATTGGTGGAAAGAATGTCTACTCGTTCGGGATTCGCAGCGGAATGAGAGAAGAATTCGAGTGGGCTAAAGAAAACATGCACCTGTACAAATACGATGTGCTGGAGCCAGTGAAGCAGGTGCTGCCGACAATCGGCAATCGCCCAATTTACTTGTCGATCGACATCGATGTATTGGACCCTGCACATGCACCAGGTACAGGAACAACGGAAGCGGGCGGCATCACCTCTCGTGAGCTGCTCGATACCATTCATTTCATGGCTAACAATGGTGCAAATGTCATTGGCTGTGATTTGGTGGAGGTTGCGCCGGTTTACGATCACAGTGAAATGACACAGATCGTTGCATCCAAAATCGTGCGCGAGCTGCTCCTCAGCTTTGTAAAATAATTGTGATGTGAATAGATCCTCCGGTTTTTGTATAGAAACCGGGGGTTTTTTAAATAATTAAATAAACATTTTTGTTTACAAAGTATATAAAAGAGGGTAGAATCTTATATAAGAAAATGTTTCCAAATGTTTTTCAGGTATCCGGGGGAGTTGTTTGATTATGAGAGAGGTTTTTGCTCACGTCCAATTTCGAAAGCTGTTCTTCTCGAATCTCTTTTCAGGTTTTGGTCAAGGTATGACGATGATTGGTATTGCCTGGTATCTCGTCGAAACAACAGGTTCAGCACAGCTTCTTGGCTCCACCATGTTTACTTCAGCGGTTTTAATGTTTTTTATTGGACCTTATATTGGCACCCTAATTGATCGTTTTTCCCGTAAAAAAATGCTGCTAGTCGAAAATCTGATCGGATTTAGTGTGCTGTGTTCACTCGCCATCTGGGGATTTTTCGGAGATTACGCGGAGTGGATGCTGATCGTGATTTATCTCGTCACGACCTTTATGTATCAAATTCACTACCCGGCCCAGTCGGCTCTGGTGCAGGAGACCTTTGCGCCAAAGCATTACAACGACATCAACAGCCTGTTAGAGATTGAGGGACAGACTGCTACGGTACTGGCAGGGGCCGGTTCCGGGATTTTGCTCAGCACCTACGGACTTCATGTGGTCATCTTGTTTAATGCGCTCACGTACCTGTTTGCCTTCTGTCTTTTGTCTACGATGAAATACACATTTACACTGGAGCGGGAAGCTAAGCTGAATCAAGGCGTATCCTGGGTGGGACAACTCGTACAAAGCTGGCGGTACATTCAGGAAAAGAAAGGCTTCCTCATTTTTGGGATTTCAGCCTTGATGCCGTTTATCGCGGTTATGGCCAGCAATTTGCTTAAGCCGGTATACGTCAGCCAGACTCTCAAGGCGGATGTATCAACCTTTTCTCTTGGGGAAATGGCGTATGCGCTGGGAGCTGTAGGAGCGGGCATTTTGGTCTCACTCGTCGTGCGAAAAATGGGACAATTGTCAGCAATGATCGGCAATACATTGCTGTTTGCCATCATCATGATCGCGATGGTTGCCTTGCCATATGGATGGGCACTGATTGCGGCTTACATGGTCTACGGCTGGTGTAATGCGTCGGTCAGACTGATTCGCCAATCCCTTTATATGACGGTCGTGCCCAAGCAGTTTATGGGACGGGTTATGAGCTTTTTCAATTCGATCGGGATGATGATGCGCTTGATTTTAATCGGATTGTTTACTGTTATGATCGACTACACGGGTGCAGGTACAGGATATCTAGTTTTGGCCGGCTTGCTTCTACTTGCTGCATTGGGCGTAGCCGCAACGATGAAATATTTGCTCTCGGATGCAGAAGCGCAGGCTGCGGTTGCAAGTGAACAGCGATGATCGTACAATGAACGGATATATTGCTGCTTACGGTATTACAGAAAGTGGAGTGTGGAGACGGAAATGCAAGATGTACAAATCAAACTGACAGCCAAACACCTCGTGGACGGAAGCTGGGACGAGTTCACCCATCATTACGAGGGCAAACGTGTACAAAAGGCAGCGTCCTGGTACATCACATACAAGGAGCAAATGGAAGGTGCGGGCGAGGTCAGTACTACGATAAAGTTGTCGAATAAAACAATAACATTGATTCGCCAAGGCGGAGTTTCTACCAGACAGCAGTTTGAAAAAGGGGCAAGTACGCAGTCCTTGTATCAAAGTCCCTATGGCCCTTTTACCATGGAGACGCATACGAACAAGCTGCGCGTCCAGTATGAAAATGAATTGCCTGTGTTGATAGAAATCGCGTATCAGCTATGGATGAACGAGCAATACACCGGTGAGCATGAGCTGCGCATAGAGCTAGGAAAATAAGCCGCCCTTGGCAAGGGCGGTTTTTTACACGTACAATAGGAGTACTCGCGGCTGGATGTGGAAGGGGGATTTTGTCGGATGTTTATACTCGTAAACGGACTTATCGCGGGTCTGGGATTGGCAGCGTTCTTGGCGCTGGGTGACGGATTGTTTGATACACAAACGTTTCCCGTGCTAATCGACGTCAGCTATGTACCTGGCATGGAAAACCTGCCATCTATTGTAGAGCTGTTGATTCATCTCCTGATTAGTGTCATCATTGCCTTTTTTCTGATGCACTTTTATCCGCGGGATCGGGGGGCAGGTTCATTCAAATATCTTGGCTTTTGGATGCTTGGCTTTGCCGTTGCCTTCTTGCCGTTCAGTTTGCTGAGCAATACGCCGATGACATGGCTTGCCTTTTTGATATGGGTATTGGGGCATCTAATGTATACCGTTATGCTAGCGATCCAGGTTGGGCGATATAGATAGCGGATGTTTTGATAAAAATGTGGAGTTTGCCGAATATTCGGCATAGTGATGGTTTTTTGGCAGCATGGATGAGAGGAGAGAATGCCGGGATGCCGTTGTCAGATACGGTTGAAATGTTACAGGCGATACTGGGGGCTATTGACGAAGGAATTCATGTGGTCGACGCTGACGGGATAACGATTTTTTACAATCATGTCGCAGCCAAGCTGGACGGATTAACGTCAGACGAAGTGTTGGGAAAGCCTCTTCTGGAGGTTTTTCCTTCCTTGGATCGTGAATCTAGCACCTTACTTCGAGTGATTGAAAGCGGAGAATCCATTTACAACCAGACACAGGTATACAAAAACTGGAAGGGCATGCGTGTAGAGACGATCAATACAACACTCCCGGTGCGCGTAGGAAAGAGACTGGTCGGTGCGGTCGAGGTAGCCAAGGATATCGGTAAGCTAAAAGCGCTGTCGGAGCGATTGGTGGATTTGCAGGCAAAAATCAGCAAACCAAAGCGAACGAAGCGTACGGTGGATGAGGTATCGTTCCATTTTGAAGATATTTTAACGAGTAGTGAAAAAATGAAGCACTTGAAAGAACGGGCACGCCGCGCAGCACGTACGACCTCCCCTGTCCTCATTTACGGGGAAACGGGAACAGGTAAAGAGCTATTCGTTCAATCAATTCACCATGCTTCTGCACGCAGCACGATGCCATTTATTGCACAAAACTGTGCGGCGCTGCCTGCCTCACTTTTGGAGAGCTTGCTGTTCGGTACGACCAAGGGGAGCTTTACAGGAGCGGATGATCGTCCGGGTTTGTTTGAATTGGCGGATGGCGGCACCTTGTTTTTAGATGAGCTAAACAGTATGCCGCTGGATTTGCAGGCAAAGCTGCTGCGTGTATTGCAGGATGGACAAATCAGGCGGATCGGCGGCAGTAAATCGACGAGGGTGGATGTGCGTGTGATCGCTGCGGTCAATGAAGCCCCGCAAATGCTTGTTCAGCGAGGCTTGATGCGGACTGACCTGTATTATCGGATTAACGTCGTATCCTTTGAATTGCCGCCTTTGCGAGAGCGCAAAGAAGATATCGACCTGTTAGTGAGGCATTTTTTGGAGAAGTTTAACGGGCAATTCGGTATGAATGTGTGTGGGACCAGCAAGGAGGTAGCGCGCTTGTTCGCAAGCTACGACTGGCCGGGTAATGTCCGCGAGCTGGAGCATGTCGTGGAAGCCGCGATGAATATGGTAGAGGCAGATACCATCGAGCTTGAGCATCTACCGCCACATGTATTAGACCGCAATATGACAGGCGAGTCTGAAGATCAACCAATGACGGACTTATCTGCCTTGCTTGAGGCTAGCGATGGACGAACCTTGCCCGATATCATGCGGGAACTAGAGGAACGAATGATCAACAGCGCCATGAAAGCGACTGATGGCAATGTGCTCCGCGCCGCAAAGCTGCTCGGCATCCCGAGGCAGACACTGCAATACAAGCTGTCACAGCGGATGATTCCACCCTGTTGAATGCCGAAAATTCGGCAGAACAAATCGATGACTAAGAGGAAGATACGCTTACAAAACGCTCTATTCCTTATTTTCTAAATCTTTAGATTTGGTTGGCACGACCCTTGCATCTCTTTCTTGGCGAGTGAAACGCATGAGCTTCACTACTGATGAGAGGAGATGTGACGCAGATGACGGTAGCAACAAAACGTGATTGGCGCTCGGTTGAGCTTTGGAAGGATGTAACGGATGAACAATGGAATGACTGGATGTGGCAATTGACCCACACCATCAAAACGGTTGATGACCTGAAGCAGGTAATTAACCTGACTCCGGAAGAGGAAGAGGGCGTGCGCATTTCCACGCAAACCATTCCTTTGAATATTACGCCTTACTACGCTAACCTGATGGACCCAGACGATCCGACTGATCCAGTTCGTATGCAGTCTGTACCTTTGTCCTCCGAAATGGTTCGTACGAAATACGACATGGAAGATCCGCTGCATGAAGATACCGATTCACCGGTACCTGGACTGACTCATCGCTATCCAGACCGTGTCCTGTTCCTGGTGACAAACCAATGCTCCATGTATTGCCGCTACTGCACGCGCCGCCGCTTCTCCGGTCAGATCGGCATGGGTGTGCCAAAGAAACAGCTCGATGCCTGTATCGATTACATCCGCAGCAGACCAGAAGTGCGCGACGTTTTGCTCTCTGGTGGCGACGGTCTGCTGATCAACGACCGCATCCTGGAATACATCATCAGCAGCCTGCGTGACATCCCGCACGTAGAAATTATCCGTATCGGTACGCGTGCACCGGTTGTATTCCCGCAGCGCATTACAGAAAATCTGTGCAACATCTTGAAAAAGTATCATCCAGTGTGGCTCAATACACACTTCAACCATCCAAAAGAAATTACACCAGAAGCGAAGCAAGCTTGCGAAATGCTGGCAAACGCTGGCGTGCCGCTCGGAAACCAGGCTGTTATTTTGGCTGGTATCAACGATTGCGCGAATACGATGAAAAAGCTCGTGCAGGATTTGGTGAAAATCCGCGTGCGTCCATACTACATTTACCAATGCGACCTGTCTGAGGGTATCGGTCACTTCCGCGCTCCAGTCAGCAAAGGGATCGAAATCATGGAACACCTGCGCGGCCATACTTCTGGCTATGCAGTACCGACTTTCGTTGTCGATGCTCCACACGGCGGCGGAAAAATTCCGGTCAGCCCGAACTACATCATTTCCCAAGCGTCGGATAAAGTGGTTCTGCGCAACTTCGAGGGTGTTATCACCTCGTATCCAGAGCCGAAGCAATATCATGAGCATGATGAGGAAAACTGCGAATACTGCAAAGCAGCAAAAGGAAAAGCAGTCGGTATCGCAGCTCTCATGCAGGACGAAGCAGACAATCTGGAGCCTACTGATCTGCCACGCAACAAACGGATCAAGGCAACCAAGGTTAAATCCTTGGCAGACGTTCGTCTGGAGCAAAAAACGAAAAAGGAAGAGACAGATGCCGCTTCAAAAGAAGCATCTGGAAAATAATACGATGAAGCAGCTGCCACGCATGTGGTGGCTGCTTTTTTGCACCATGAAAAGTCATGACGTAGCCTGGCTGCGACCTGGGTATTCTTGTCTGAATTTTTCCAACTCTTGATTGAGGATGGTTGATCAGAGTTTTGTGTGATAATATCAAGTTACGGTAAAAGTGAGCGATCGTTCAGTTTTGTTTCATTTTTCAAATAAATAAGTTTTACAGACTGAATAGTCATTCATTTTCATCCTCGATTCTGATAAGATAACTACTAAAGACAACTCGCAATGAGGGGGAGAAGAAAGATGCTGGCACTAATTAATCTCATTGCTTTTTTCCTGGTTCTGGCTTACGGGCTGTATTTGGCAGGACATGTTGTGTACAGCCGGTACTTGTTCATCAAGCTGGGGAAAAAGCCGGATGTGAAGGATGACTTTGGCGCACGTATCAATTTGATGCTGGACAACGTCATTTTCCACAAAAAGCTGTTAAAAGACAAAAAGAGCGGCGTCATGCACGTCGTCATGTTTTATGGCTTTATCCTTTTACAGTTTGGTGCAATCGAGCTGATCATCAAAGGACTCTCAAAAGGCTTTGAGCTTCCATTTGGGAGCGCTCACAAATACTTCAGTGTCATGCAGGAAATCACGACATTTTTAATTCTTGCCGCAGTTGGCTATGCGTTTTACCGCCGCTATATTGAAAAGCTGGGGCGTCTGAAGCGGGGATTCAAATCAGGAATTGTCCTTTTACTCATCTCCTCTCTGATGGCGACTGTTCTTCTCTCTCTCGCTTTTGAGCAAATCTGGCTCGGTCATGAAGCTTCTGGCTTTGCACCGATTTCGTCTTTATTTGCGATGTTGTTCGCAGTGCTCGGCGTAGGCACGACAGCCGCTGCTGCTCTCTTTTACGTTTTTTGGTGGCTGCATCTGATTATTTTGTTGGGCTTCGCTGTTTACGTTCCGCAGTCCAAGCACGCTCACTTGCTGTTTGCCCCGGTCAACGTCTGGTTTAAAAAGCTCGACCCGCCAGGCAAGCTCTCCAGCATTAATTTTGAGGATGAGACGCAAGAGGTGTTTGGCGTTGGCAAGATCGAGGACTTTACGCAAACACAGCTGATTGACCTGTACGCTTGTGTGGAGTGCGGTCGTTGCACGAATATGTGCCCGGCTTCTGGAACAGGAAAGATGCTTTCCCCGATGGATTTGATCACGAAAATGCGCGATCACCTGACCGAAAAAGGCGCTGCAGTTACTTCGCGTACACCGTGGATGCCGAGCTTTGCTTTTGCACAAACAACAGCAAACCAGATCGCTTTCCAATCCTCTGAGGTAGCTGCGACTGCCGAGGGTGCGACTGCAACGATTTATGATAAAAACCTGATCGGGGATGTCATCACTGAGCAGGAGCTATGGGCTTGTACGACCTGTCGCAACTGTGAAGACCAATGCCCGGTTATGAATGAGCACGTAGACAAAATTATCGACATGCGCCGTTATCTGGTCATGACAGAAGGCAGCATGCCGCAAGAAGCACAGCGTGCCTTGAACAATATCGAGCGCCAAGGCAATCCATGGGGAATTAACCGCAAAGACCGTACGAAATGGATTGAAGGCTTGAACGGACAATATGAAGTGCCGACGGTCAAGCAAGCAGAAGAATTCGAGTATTTGTTCTGGGTCGGCTCCATGGGCTCTTTTGACCTGCGTAGTCAAAAAATCTCCCAAGCCTTCGTCAAATTGATGCACGAAGCAGGTGTCAAATTTGCCATTCTCGGCAACGAAGAAAAGAACTCCGGCGATACAGCACGACGCATCGGAAACGAATTCTTGTTCCAGCAGCTGGCGCAAGAGAACATCGCTCTGTTCGAAGGCTACGAGGTTAAGAAGATTGTGACGTGTGACCCGCATGCGTACAATACGTTCAAAAACGAGTATCCGGAATTCGGGCTAACAGCTGAGGTATATCATCACTCTGAGCTGCTGGCACAGTGGGTAAAGGAAGGCCGTCTGAAGCCGAACAAGGAAGTGAAGGAGCGCATTACGTACCATGACTCCTGCTATCTCGGACGCTACAACGAAATCTACGACAAGCCACGCGTAATTCTGGAAGCCATTCCTGGGGTAGAGGTCGTGGAAATGAAGCGCAGCGGCTGTGACAGCATGTGCTGTGGTGCCGGTGGCGGACTTATGTGGATGGAGGAGCATGAGGGCTCTCGTGTCAACGTGACGCGCACCGAGCAGGCTCTGGAGGTCAACCCGACAGCGATCGCGAGTGCGTGCCCATACTGCTTGACGATGATGAACGATGGAATCAAAACCAAAGAGCAGGAAGATCACGTAAAAACACGCGACGTGGCGGAAATTTTGGCTGACGCGATTTAACTGTGTATGTATGCTCGATCCCTACCGTTTTCGCAAAGGTAGGGATTTTTCTTTTCTTTGCTTAAAAAGTGTAAGAAATGCTGCGCTGCTGGATCAAAAAGATTGGAGGGGAGTGAGAGGGCTGGAACTGGCACAAAATCAGTTGGACAAAACGAAGGAAGCGCTATTTGAAGAAGTGATGCAGGCCTATCTGAAAAAGGTTTTTCGGCTCGTCTATCTGATCGTCAAAGACCGGAGCAGCGCTGAAGATATCACGCAGGAAGTTTTCCTGAAAGCATACAAAAACTTGGGCAGCTTTCGTGAGGAGAGCTCGATGCAGACCTGGATCTACCGAATTGCTGTGAATGAAGCGAAGAAGCATGTGCGCTCGTGGTCTTTTCGCAATTTGTTTTATAAACCGGAAGTGGATGCAGGAATCGTAGAGGGCACCGAGTCGGCTGTGATTCAGTCAGATCATCGTATTCGTTTCGCGCGAATTGTGATGGAATTGCCGAGCAGTTATCGGCAGCTCATTATTCTTCACTACTACGAAGAGCTGTCCGCAGAAGAAGTAGCAGACATTCTGGGCATTTCGACAGGTGCGGTATACACCAAGCTGCATCGCGCTCGTCAAAAACTGAAGGAACGGCTGGAGAAGGAGGGAGCATGGTGAAGCTGGAGAAAATGCTGGAGGAATTTAAAGAAACAGCGGACCAAACGCTGCTGCGTGACATACAAGATACGACGAAGCTGGAGCAGCGAATTCGCCAGAAAATGAATGCCAGTCGCAACAAGAAACGTCCCTATCTCGCTTACACGGTATGCGCGGCTGTTGCCATTGTCATGCTCTTTGTCGGGGCTGCTCCTTTTTTCAAACAAAACGAAGCAGTCGGTGGTGGTGGTCAGGCAACCTCCGTCCCACCTGTTGCTATTCCATCTGACCAAGCGATTATGCAAAAAGTACAGGAATTGAAAAGCGTGCTGCACATTGATCTGCCGCAGGACCGAGTAACAGAGCTGCTCTCGACACCAGACCATGTAGCAAGTGAAAACGGTGGGAGCGGGGATGATGGAGCAGATGAATATTGGGAGTACTCTCTTTTCAGCAAAATGGGCTATGTGCCATCACCGAAATCTATGATTATGATTGACGAGGAAGGATTGCTAAATAGGGACACAGGCATTTCCGTAAATATTGGCTGGGTGGACAAAAAGCTCCTTTGGTATTCTTTGATTTATCCACAGGGGAAAGATCTTTTTTTATACAAAATGAACAGCAACGGAACTGTCTCGGAAAGCAGAATATTCGAATCGCAACCGACCCCATCGATACTGGACCTGACTCCCGAAGAGGAACAGATATATTTCAGCTACATGGATAAGAAAAATGACGAGATTTTACGCGATATGACGATAGAACAAATCCTGAAAATGTATATAAGAGCGCAGCAAGACGGAGACCTCGAGATGCAATACGCCTTGCACATCCAGGATGAGGAATACGAGAAGCCGACTCTGGAACAATTTTTAAGCGACGTGAAAAATGATCCGATCGGTGCAGAAAACACCATGAGACATGTGCAAATGCTTCGGGAGCAAACGGATACCCTGGAGTACCAGTGGACCGATAAAACGGAAGGTATCGTCTGGATAAAGTTCAAAGATAACCGAAAAAAATTAGGATACCGCATGATCCATAACAAAAAGCGCATATGGAAAGTAAGCTGGATGCCGATCCAATAATACAAGCAGCCTGACATGAATTGCACCCCAATTGTTAGACACACCTAACAGTTGGAGGTGCAGTTTTTTTGTCTAAGTTTACTGCAAAAGATAAATTATCAGCAGTTCTTCGCTATTTGTATGGTAAAGAGACTCATGCTGCT
>NZ_BEXF01000001.1 GCF_002897295.1 Brevibacillus reuszeri | reverse complement strand
GAGGTTTGCCGCCAACTTCCTTCAGATTCCACCTCACGGTGGACACCCTTGTCTTAGGCTAATGGTTACTACTGCCTTCACCATTCGGGACTTTAACCCTAGAGATAACGCCCATGCTGGGCGCACACGCAAGAGAAGCCCCTTCTTTGATCAGAAGGAGCTTCTCTTTTTATTCTTTATGAGCCCATTTGTAGTCGATATTCCCGAGGCCGTCCATTACTACGCCTTTTAGCTCTTTCTTTTGTACCCACTGATTGGTAAAGAAATAGATTGGAACCACTGGCATTTCATCCATGATGATGGCTTCTGCAGCTGCCAGCAATTGCTTGCGTTTTTCAGGGTCTTTTTCTGTTGCTGATTGGTTCAGCAGCTCCTGATACTTGCTGTTGGCCCAGTAGGTATCATTTAAATCTCCATACTTGTCCTTGAATAGCTCCAAGTAATTGATCGGATCATTAAGATCGCCTACCCAGCCCATACGACCGATTTGGTAATGTCCATCGCGCATATCGTCTAAATGGACCTTCCACTCTTTGTCCTCCAAAGCCACATCTACGCCAAGAGAGTCTTTCCATTGCTTTTGGATCGTTTCCGCAATGACTCGATGGGCATCCGATTGGTTAAAGGAAAGAGAAATGGGTGGTAGCTTTGTCAGACCCAGCTCCTTCATCCCTTCTGCAAGCAGCTTTTTGGCCGTCTCTTTGTCATTGTCTTTGAAGTATCCTTCCTTTTTAAGCGACGTTGTTAACGGAACGAGTCCCATTGCCGGATATTGAACCGAATCTAGCACGCTGTCTACCAGCTCCTGCCGATTGATGGCATAAGCAAAAGCCCTCCGAATCTTTACATTGGTAAATGGCTGCTGCTCCGTATTAAATTTGTACCAATATACGCCTGCAATCGGTTGTTTCTGCAGTAAGCCTTTTTGCTTCAACGCTGACTTTGCTTCCACTGGCAAAGCATTGAGAGGAGCTCCCGCCCAATCCAGCTTGCCCTCCTCAAACAGAGTAAGCTCCTCATTCTCACCGCGAATCATGGTGAATTCCAGCTTATCCAGCTTGACTGCCGCATGATCCCAATAATGCTTGTTTTTTACTAGGACTAGTTTTTCCTGTCGTGTCCACGACTCAATCGTAAAAGGTCCATTTCCTACATGTGTAGAAGCGTTTTCTGCCCATAACGGGTTTGCCTCTACTACTTTTTTGTTCACAGGATAGTAGCTAGGAAGTGTTAGCAATTCCGTAAAAAAAGGGGCAGGCTGCTCCAAGGTTACTTTCAACGTTTTCGCATCGACCGCAGTGACGCCGACCTTGTCCAAGCCGAGTGTTCCAAAGTTCGCTTTTTCAGCATTTTGAAGGTAATACAGCATGTAGGCATAATTACTCCCCTTTTCGGGATCAAGCATTCGCTTCCAAGCGTATTCGAAATCACCAGCGGTAACAGGATCACCATTGCTCCATTTTGTATCCCGCAAGTAAATCGTGTACGTTTTCAGATCATCGGATACATCTATCTTTTGCGCCACAGAGAGCTGGATTTTTCCATCGGGTCCCACTCGCGTCAAGCCATCAAAGGTCGCTCTTACAAGAGCGATCGAGCTTGCGTCCTCCGCCAGTGCAGGATCAGCCGTATATATACCATCTGGCATATTTAGCCGGAGCAGGCGTTTTTCAGATGCTGTTGTGGAAGTCTGCGGCTTTACTTCTGCCGCATGAACAATACCCGCAGAAGATGCCAGCACACCAGCCGCGAGGAAAAGATTCGTTGCCACTTTCATTTTCTTTTCCAATTGATTTCCCCTCTATCCCTAATTATCCAATATTTACTATTTTATCAAATCATGTAGGCGGCAACAATTTATATTTGTCTCCTTCAGACGTTTCGCTTCCTCTACAGATTCTTCTTCAAATAATAGTGCGTGTGCCCACCTGCGTTTTCAATCACACCGTATACTTCGTAAGCATGCTTTTTATAAAAATCGATCGCCTGAAAGCTAAGCGTATCCAGCTTGATAAAATCGCAGCCTTTTTCTCTCGCGATGTCTTCTGCCGCCGCGAGCAGCTTTTTGCCGTAGCCTTGTCCTCGCACGCTTTCATCAACAATCAAATAGTGAACCTCCAGCCAGTTCCAGCATATCTCGCCTACAAGCCCGCCATAGGTTTGACCCGCTGCATCTTTTACAAAAAGGTTTACTTCTTCATACATGTCTTTTAGTTCAGCGGGAAAGTTCGCGTAATTATACGCAATCAATTTGTTACGGACATACTGCTTGTCTTCTGTCTTTGCTACATTTGATATGGTTAACCCCATGCTTATCTCTCTCCTTCTCTTACATACGGTCTTTGCAAAAATGGTTCACTCTCGTTTAACTTACCATATTTTAACTGATTTTCTATAGCATTCTTCTCTAGCAAATCTTTTGATCTTGCAGGCAGAAATCGGCTATGATAGATGGCGAGGTGACAAATGTGGCTTATTTAGAAGAAACTACGCTTATTGCCTATATTGCGTTTACGATTTTTTTCCTGGTAGCTTACAAGCTTAGCCAAATCTCGTTGGTTACGCTCATTCTATGTCTAGTCTCTACAGCAGTTTTGGCTGTCGTCTTCTATCTTTTGGTACAGCAATACTGGCCCGTCCACTAGAAGATCGTACACAAAAGGCGTAACCCCCCAGTCATGTGCAGTGGTGTTACGCCTGGTTTGGCTGTTTCCAGCGCTATTTACGTTTGCATGTGACATGGCAGCACAAAGAAAAAAGTAACCCCTCGCTCTGTATTGCGCACACCGTACGTACCCTCGTGCAATTCTACGATATGCTTGACGATGGCAAGTCCGAGACCCGTTCCCCCAGTCTTGCGGTTGCGTGAGCGCTCGATCCGATAAAAGCGATCCCAAATATGGTCAAGCTGATCCTCAGGAATATGCTCTCCTTCATTTTCAATCGCCACGGATAAATCGCGATTATCTCTTCCTTCGATGCGTACCGTAATCTCACTGCCGACACGCGCATGCCGAATCGCGTTGACCAAAATATTAAACAGAATCTGCTCAATTTTGACCTGATCGGCGTAGAGAGCCTCCTCATTCGCCAAAATCGTAACAACCTGCAAATTCTTTTCATTAAAATGGAGCAGCAGCTTATCTACGACTTCTTCCATCAGCTCACTGACAAAGAAAGAGCTTTTTTTCAGCTTGATCGTTTTCGATTCCAGCTTCGTCAGCTCCAGCATATCTCTGACGAGGTCTTCCATCTTCTCGGTTTCATCCAAAATAACCTCGATATATCGATCGTGCTTGTTCTCCCCGACGCCATCCTTTAATCCTTCGGCAAAGCTTTTGACGATGCTAATCGGTGTTTTCAGTTCATGCGAAACATTGGATACAAACTCCTTCTGAATCAGCTCCATCCGCTTTTTCTGGTCCATTTCTGCGCGGAGCTGCTCATTTGCTTGCTGCAATTCCTTCAAGGTCATATCGAGCTTTTCCGCCATCGTATTTAAGCTTCTCGCCAGACTGCCGAATTCATCGTTTCTCATAATCGGCGATTTTACGGAAAAGTCCAGCTTGGCCATCTGCAAAGCGCTTTTGTTCAAAGAAAGCAGCGGCTTCGAAACCACTTTGGAAAAGATGAGAGACAGCAAGAGAATCAGAGCAAATCCTCCGATTCCAATATAGATGTAAAACAAGCGCAGGGCGTCGTTTGCCTCACTAATTTGCTGAAGCGATGTCGATGCGATAATGAGATCCGTTACGTGGCCATCCTTCATCGCTGGTTGAATCACGACGAGGCTGCGGACTCCGCTCCACGGCTCTACCCATTCCTCCTCAATCACTTTGCCGCTCTCCAGATTTGCTTTGCGTGCTTCCGTTAGTGGGAACCAGTCTTTGATCACGAGAAACAGGATTCCTTGACGTGAGTTCCATTGATTTGGCGAAGGTAGCAGCATTCCTGTTATTTCGCCAGATAACCGCTCCAGCGGCTCTGCCGTTCCACCCGATTTCAAGCTGCCGATTGGCTTTTCACCTGACTTGTGGATTACCAAGGGATAAAACAGGGTCTGTGGAATGCCTTCCTCAAAGACGCCCACCGCCTCGATGTGATCACCTATATGCAAATTCGCATTAATTAAATCCTTTCGATAGACATCAGGAAACATAGACAGGGAGATTTTCACTTTTTCCCCCGCTTTATTGCGGATGACGATGCCAAATGGGTTATCGACCTTAACCTTCCCGTCTGTGCTGACGATGGCAATTTGCGCTTTATTGCGGCTGATAAACAAAGACACTTCGTTTGCCATGCTTTCGTCATCCCATTGCTTCGAGACGTAGTGCTCCGAAAACGTCTTTAGCTTTTTTTCCAGATCTCCCAATTTCTTCGATTGATAAAATTGTTCAAAAAAAAGTAACTGACCGAGCATAATGATCGTATATAACAACAGGAAAAGCGATGAGGTGATAGCGAACAGCTTGACTGTTACCCCCCGCCGCTTCATCGTTCTTCCTCGAAGGTATAGCCAGCCTTAATTACCGTTCGGATGTGACGTGCTTCGCCGCCTAGCTTGCTGCGAAGCTTCTTGATATGGGTATCAACGACCCTCAAATCACCAAAGTAATCGAAGCCCCACACGTGATCCATAATCGTTTCACGAGAAAGCACGATTCCGGCGTTTTTGATCAGGTATACAAGCAGTTCATATTCTTTAGGGGTGAGATCAATTTCTTCTCCCATGATTTCCATACGGCGTGCCCGTTTGTTGATCACCACGTGGCCAAAGCACAGCAGATGATCGGCTTTGCCCACAGTTCCCTCCACCCGCTTCATGAGGGTGTTGGCTCGGGCAACGAGCACTTTCGGGCTGAATGGCTTGGTGACATAATCATCTGCCCCTAGCTCAAAGCCGAGCATTTTATCGTCATCCTCTGATTTCGCAGTCAGCATGATGATGGGCACATCGGATCTGGCGCGGACGTACTTGCACACAGCCCAGCCGTCCATTTCCGGCATGAGGATGTCGAGGATAATCAGATCGACCCTTAGCGATTCTAGCATCTCGATTGCTTGTCTACCATTTTCAGCTTCATATACGATCCATTGCTCCCGCTCGAAATAGTCAGCAACGATTTCGCGAATGCGGCTTTCATCTTCAATCAGGAGCACTTGTCGTTTCATCTGTTGATGTCCCCCTTCGGCTCAACTTTCTCACTCAGGAGAAAATCCTGCGCCATCAGTATAGATGATCGCTGTGTCTTTTGTGTGTTTTGCCCATTTTTTGGATTAAAAGATGGGGAATGCGGGAAAAGGACACAAGAAGTACACAAGAGTATTGTAATCTGTTTTAATAGAATAGAACGTTTTAAATTGGAAAGGATGTTCCCATGAATCTGCTCACCTTCCTGAAAAAACCAGATGTCAGACGCTTTGGGATTCTAGCATTATTCTGCTTGCTGCTCTATTCTCTGGGAAGCATGATAAATGTCGTACTTTTGACCTTCCTGGTTACCTTTTTAATGGATCGGTTGCATTTTCATGTCACCAAGCTGATTCATAAAGTTGTTCCAATCAGTCCAAAGCTTGTTCTCGTCACGCAATATGTTGTGCTTACAGCCTTGCTGGTTGTAGGAGGGGCAAAAGTATTCCCTTCCCTCATCCATCAGAGCGCCCAACTGATTCATGTCATTGAGCACGTCTTTCGGAATCAGCAGGATAATGAGTTTATGCAGTACTTGATGCCTGCATTGGAAAAACTGGATATGCAAGGTCTCGTGAAAAGCAGTCTTGATTTTCTGACGGTCGTAAAGAATTGGGGATTCAATCTGTTTTTAGCCCTAATTCTAAGCCTGTTCTTCCTTTTAGGAAAGGACAATGTCATCGCATTCACTGCTCAGTTCCGGGGAAGCAAGCTCTCCTGGCTGTATACAGAGATTGAGTACTTCAGCAAAAAGTTTATCACGACGTTTGGAAAAGTGATTGAAACTCAATTACTGATTGCGTTGATTAACTCGATACTCACGACCATCGCCCTCTGGATCATGGGCTTCCCGAATCTGATCGGTCTGGCTCTCTTGATTTTCGTACTGGGTCTCATCCCTGTCGCTGGTGTGGTGATCTCGCTGATTCCACTCAGTGCCATCGCATTTAGTATCGGTGGACTGCATACGGTTGTGTACCTGCTCATCTTCATTGCTCTGATTCACGCACTAGAGGCGTACGTACTCAATCCGAGACTGATGGCATCCAAAACACATCTGCCGATCTTCTATACGTTCGTGGTTCTAATCTTCTCCGAGCATTTCTTTGGGGTCTGGGGTCTGATCGTCGGAATCCCTTCGTTCGTCTTCCTGTTGGACATTCTTGAAGTGAAAAAGATGGGGCAGCCTCTTCCGAAAGCAGTAACTACGCAATAAGTCAGGCTTTTACGTATATACAAGCTTTTCTGGTACAGCGAGCATGAAATGATGCCGCTGCCAGAAAAGCTTTTTTGCTTTCATATGCTTCCCAGTGCCGGAGATCGCAAAAAAGGCTGTCGACTAATCGACAACCTTTTTCTCATTTCCTATATCCAGCAGCATAAAAGGACTTTATGCCGCAAGCACTCCTGCCGCCTTGACTCGAATCAAAATCGCATTTCCAGGCAAATACGCCAGGGGGATGTCCTCCAGATGGACAATCTCAATGGAATCCGCATCTGCTCCTGCTGCAATTGCCTCGCGAACGGCTCCGTTCCTTGCGTCTTCGAGCGCTTCTTCGCGCGTCATCTCGTCCAGAGCATAAATCTTTTCAAGCTGACCGCTCACTTGTCCAAGCGCAGCACCAATCGCGTTTGCCGCTCCAAAATGCTCGGGGCGGATTACCTCAGATACCCCTTTCATTTGATCGGGAAGCAGTACACTTCCGCCGCCTACGAGAATGACGGGAACGGGAGTAGGACTCGTTTTCATCCGGTCGATGGCATCCTCCACATCCGCAACCAGCTTTTCATCGACTTTTTCGCAGAACGCGCGATCGAGCCCGTCCAGTTTTGCTCCTGACCACTGGAATCGCCCTATCATGACCGCTACGTCTGTCGCTGTCATCGTGTCTCCACCGACGATCAGGGCACGGTTATGCAATTGGTAGCCAACGCTGTCAGGTCCGAGCTTGATGGTATCTCCTTCATGGCGGACGATTGTACCTCCCCCGATCGCTACCGAGAGAATGTCAGGCATCCGGAAGTTGGTACGGATTCCTCCAATATCAACAGCGAGAGAAGATTGGCGCGGAAAGCCATTCACCAGAACACCGATATCTGTAGTCGTTCCTCCCACATCTACGACCAGCCCATCTTTACGTCCTGACAGGTGTGCCGCTCCGCGTATGGAATTCGTAGGACCGCAAGCAATGGTCAAGATCGGATAGCGCATGGCGTATTCCAGAGACATCAAGGTTCCATCATTTTGACCAAAGTAAATGCCAGCATTTTCAATTCCGTTATTACGCAGTGCTTCTCTGAAGCCTTCTGCAACCATTTTTGCCGTTTGAATGAGAGCGGCATTCAGAATCGTCGCGTTTTCCCGCTCCAACAGCCCGATGCTGCCGATTTCATGCGATAAAGAGATGGAGATTGCGTCCCCCAGCTCCTCGCGTACAATTTCTGCTGTTCGCTTTTCTTGGTCGGCGTTTGCCGGAGAGAAAACACCTGAGATCGCCACTGTTTCGATAGTGCCCTTCATGCCTCGGCATATTTGTCGGATCTCCTCTTCGTCTAGCGGTACGATCGTGCGTCCATCATACTCATACCCGCCAGAGACGATATGCCAGTTTTCCCCTACCGCTGCTCGCAGGTCTTCGGGCCAGCCCATCATCGGACGAACCGCAGTCGTCGCCGGTTTTCCTACGCGGATCATGCCTACCCGATTCAGCCGCTTTCGCTCAACAATTGCATTGGTGCAATGTGTCGTACCGAGCATGGCGTAACGCACTTCTCCCGGATTTACGCCGCTGTCCTGCACAACCCGTCTGAGGGCTTCATAAATGCCAGAGCTGACATCTGCTGTCGTTGGCGACTTCACCTCGTATACAACTTTTAACTGTTCATCCAGCAGGACAGCATCCGTATTGGTGCCTCCTACGTCAATCCCGATCCGGTAGCTCATGCCTGTTCCCCTCTCTTTCTCACTAGCTGCTCAACAGGCACATAATCAAAATCGTACCCGAAATAACGAGGTCCTACCGTCTCGATGCCTTTTTCCGTGCGCCATTTGGGATGGCACGGGATAGCCACAACAGATACACGCGTACCGTATTTCAAGCCTTCTGTCGTAATCGGCATGCCCGTCTCCTTGTCCAGAACAGCGAGCAGGTCAGGTGTTGTAGCGAGCGGCTGGCCATTTTCCAATGCGACCAGATGCTCGTTTTGAAAGCCTAGCGTCATTCTGCGCTCCCGATAGTCATCGATTCCATCAAAGGTAGCCTGGCCCTTCGTAAAGCCGCTTTCCGTGCGGCGGCTAATATCAACGGTCTTGCCTGTAAACAGCTCGAAGCCACCTAGCTTGTCCATGAGCATCCGCACCGGGCTTGTTTCCTGACTGCGTGCGGTGCGAAGCAGGGCACCAATCTCCTGCGCCAGTGTCAGTGTACCGGGAATCGCACTTTGCTTTACTTGCTTGCCTGAAAGCGGATAGTCGCACATGGAAGCAGAGCCACCCATCTGAATCGTTACGCTGCGTGCCAATCGCTCTGACATGACTCCGTCTACCGGATACATGACTACACCGTTGCCTCGTTCATCGGTCATCGCTGTAGGTGCAGCCGGGAGTCCATCGAGGTAAAAGGTGACCATTTGCGCCTCAGGAAAAGCTCTGCCCATCGCGTCCGCGTCAATGACAGGTATGCCTTTTTCTGCTGCGACCACGAGAGGAATAATCGAATTCACTCCTCCTACCTCGATCGGCATCGTCGCCGCTACCTTTTTGCCCAATGCCTGCTCAATCAGATTAAGCGCCTGGGTAACCATTCCCTCGGCTGGAACCTTTTCAACCATGACAGTCGGTGCGCCAATCATGCTGGAAGGCACGACCAGAACGTCATCCTCCAGCTCATCGAGCGTCAAGAGCGGGATTGGACCGTATTTTTCAATCGCCTGCAAGGCCATCATCTTGCCGATATACGGGTCTCCCCCTCCTCCAGTACCGAGGACGGCAGCACCCGCTGCAATATCTTCAATCGCTTGTGCGTCAATATATCTCATCGATTCGAATCTTCCTTTCTACTCAAAATGTCGCCTACGCTGCCTGATTTGCTGCTTCCCTTTTAGCAAGGACCTTGCCGAGTACGATCTGGAACAGTACACCACTCAAAAAGCCATCCAGAGCAGGAACGGTAGTCAAATGGAACAAGCTGAGACCATCAGGAGCTGCTGTGGTGCAATACGCAATGAAGGAGGCAAGAAGCCATGATACCAGGGAACGGGCGATAAGCTGCTTGTGTCCTTTTTCAAAAGCAAAGGCCGCGCGGTTGACTACGTAATACTCCGCGATGCAAATTCCCCCAACCGGCGCAATCAGCATCGTGATGAACGACAGGAAGGTAATAAAGCGGTCATAAATTCCCATATACGCCAGAGCAGTCGCAAGCAGCCCTGCTACCACGGTAATCAGTGTCTTTGGAACCTTGCTGAAAACGACAGCAAAGCCAAGCGAGGAGGAGTACAAATTACTCGTATTGGTCGTCCACTGTGCCAGCGTGATGACGAGAATTGCCGGAATCCCCAGACCGAGCGCGAGAAAAATCGTCGTCAGATCACTGGTTCCCATCGCTTTGGACAAGATGATAGCCACTACGATCATGAAGCTGTTACCGATAAAAAAACCAAAGAACGAAGCGAGAACCGCATCCTTTCGCGTCCGTGCCCATCTGGAAACGTCAGGAGTAATGATCGTCCCGACAACAAAAATACCGATGACCAGAGACACCGCCATCCCAAAGGACATGGGCTCCCCATTTACGCCCATCTGGGATATTTCTGCGAGCGGATGCGCACGAAGGGTCAAGAAGATGGAAACTCCGATCAGCAGCACCATGAGTGGAACAGCCCAGGAGCTGAGTCTCTCCAGAGCCCGGTAACCATAAATGGCGGTAGACATCATCAGCAATCCACCAATGACCGAAAGTATGGAATCATCCAGCTTGATGCCTAGTACCGAATCCAGAGCAGTCTGAACATTCTGAGCAAAGAAGCCTGCCTGCACACCGAACCACCCTAAAAGAGAGAGGCCGATGATCGCAGAAATCAATCTTGCTCCATATTCACCAAACGCATAACGCGTAATCATTGCTGTTGATAACCCAGTGGCAGCCCCGATATACGCGCAGATTGCCCCCATTATCCCTAGAAGCAGTGAGCCGAGCATGACAGCCCCAATCGCATCCCCAAAATCCATGCCGCCGCCAAGCTGTGCTCCCAGTAGCATCGAGGAAATATCAATGCCGATCGCAATCCAGACGAGACTGAGCGGAATCCACCCTTTGCGCAGAGAGAGCGGGACCGGTTCGCGTTCGTAGTCATTTTTCGTGTTGTTCGCCTCTTCCATGCTAATAACCCCCTGAGTTGTATCTGTCTTTTTTTCTGAATCGCGTACGGCTATATCGCGGTCGCTCTTTTTCATTACGATGTAAGGAGCTTTTTACGATCCTGCGATCCCACTCCAGAACAGCTTCCATATATTGTGCAGCTTTTGTTCGTACTTTTTCTCGTCATAGTAGAACATTTGTAAAAACAATCCGTCCATCAGACACAAAAATCCATCCAGCAAGTCTTCGATGGGGCGATCATCGATAACACCTGTTTCTATGCCCTCGGTCAGCAACGTGAGGATCTCGCCTGTCAGCATCCCCTCTGTTTCACCAAATCGTTCCTTGAGCTTGTCCTCCAGAGGAGCTGGGGGAAACATCATGGCACGCTTGTAAAAAATGGTTTCCTCTTCGTGGCTCACGTGGTAGGTGAAGGCCCCCCGCAATATTTGGTACAGCCTTTGCTCCACCGTACCGCTTTTCGCTTCCTCAATTGCTTCTTTGACAGAGTGATAGTGATTCTTCAAAACGTCCTCGAAAATCGATAAAAACAGCTCTTCCTTGCTGCCAAAGAAGGCATAAACCGCCGGGGTCGTAACCCCCACTTCTTTTGTGATAGCTGACAAAGGTGTGCCCTCATACCCTCCTTTTGCAAAATGGGTCATGGCGACTGCCTTGATTTTGTCTCTCGTGGTCATAGATACCCCCTTTATCTGCTAGCGCCCATTTACTTAATGAGCGTTAATTAAGTGAAATTCTATAGCGAATTAACTGACAAGTCAATCCTTTTTGAAATCCGCAAATAAAAAGCCTCCTCTATCGAATGTACCGATAAAGGAGGCCAATTTCCTTATTGTTCCAATGTTCCCTCGAACCATTTGATCAGCGCTTGCGTACCGCTGTCTTGCTCGCCTTTGTCAGCGAGCTCCTCATACAGTGATTTGGACAGCTCCAGCCCTGGAGTCAAAAGGCCCATTTCTTTCGCTGCTTCCAAAGCAATGCCCATGTCCTTGATAAAATGCTTGATATAAAAGCCTGGAGCGTAATTACCAGCAATCATGCGCGGCGCCAGATTGGATAAAGACCAGCTGCCTGCTGCTCCTGCCTCGATGCTTGTCAGCACTCTGGTAGGATCTAGCCCAGCTTTTTTCGCATAGGCAATGGCTTCACACACACCGATCATATTCGTTGCAATACAGATCTGATTGCACATTTTGGTATGCTGCCCCGCTCCTGGACCACCTTGGAGAACGACGTTTTTTCCCATAATTTGCAGCAGTGGCTCTACGCTGTCAAACGCTTCCTGATCGCCACCTACCATGATGGTCAGCCTGGCCTCGCGCGCTCCTACATCGCCACCGGAAACTGGCGCATCCAGCGAATACAACGATTTGTTCTTTGCTTCCTCGTAAATCTTTTTCGCAAGGGACGGCTTGGATGTGGTCATATCTAATAAGAAAGTACCTGGCTTTGCATGGGATACGATTCCCTCTGCTCCTAGGTACACCTCTTCTACATCACTTGGATAGCCGACCATCGTAATGATGACATTCGATGACGCTGCCAGATCGGAAATACGCTCTTTCCAAACCGCACCGCGTGCGAGCAAGTCTTCGGCCTTTTCCTTTGTACGCGTATATACCAGCACCTGGTAACCAGCATTCAGAAAATGGGACGCCATGCTTTTTCCCATAACGCCAGTTCCAACAAATCCGATGACTGTATTTTCTGCCTTCAATGACAAGATAACCACTCCAATCATTTCACTCTTTTTCATCCGTCATATACTTCTCGTTAGTGTATCTAAATTCCTCCCCGCTCATTCTCGCACAATTGGAAAGATTTATGCTACTTGATCCTCCCTAGCTTTCGGCTGATAGTCGATTGATCTACTTTCAATACCTCTGCCATTCTCGTCGTCGTTTTGTATTTATCCCGTGCCATCGTCAGCAATTGATTTTCCAGCATGGAAATAGCCTCTTTTAACGGAATGATTTCCGTGACACTCAGCCTGGAGTGAGCATGCTGCATTGGATGCACGATTTCTGGCAAATGAGCGACCTCTATCACATCCTGATCCGTAATGACGATTAATCGCTCGACGATGTTTTGCAGCTCACGTACATTTCCTGGCCATTTGTACGCCTGCAAGCATTCCAATGCTTCCTGTGAAAAGGTTTTTGTCTTTTTATACTTTCGATTGAACTTGTCTTTGAAAAATAACAGCAAGGGCAATATATCATCGGTTCGCTCGCGCAAAGGAGGGATATTGACTGGTACGACATTCAGCCGATAATACAAATCCTCACGGAAGCGTCCGAGTCTCGTCTCCTCCTGGAGATTTCGGTTGGTTGCCGCGATGATCCGCACATCAATCTTGATCGGTTTGGTCCCTCCGATTCGGACAAATTCGTGTTCCTGCAGTACACGCAATAGTTTTACTTGCAAACTCAAGGGCAGCTCGCCAATTTCGTCAAGAACCAGCGTGCCTTCATTCGCCAGCTCAAAAAGCCCTGGCTTACCCTCCTTGGTCGCTCCTGTAAATGCACCTTTTTCATAACCGAACAGCTCTGACTCTAGCAAATGCTCGGGAATGGCCGAGCAGTTGATTTTGATGAACGGCTTTTCCTTGCGCTGACTGTTGTTGTGAATATATGAAGCGACTACCTCTTTTCCTACCCCTGATTCTCCCAAAATCAGGACAGTAGAGTCGACTTCTGCCAGCTTTCCTGCCAGGATGACTACTTGCCTGATTTGTTCGCTTTTGGTGATAAAGGCTCCATCCTGCTCCGTCAGCTGACTCCATTTGCGCAGCTCCTGCCGGTAGCCCTCCAGAAGCCCGCGCGCGTTTTCCAGCTCCTCCTGCAGTCGTTTTTCCTCCGTAATGTCACGACTGAAGTTGATAACGCGCACGATGTTGCCATGCTCGTCCTTCACCGGAGTTCCCATCACCATCAATCTGCCACCCATCCGCGTGGATTGAATCACCTGTACTTTTTCATTTCGCTCTAGCACGAGCCTTGTAATGGACGGCTGAAACACACCAGAGCGTTCCAAATCATAAATGCTTTTGCCGACCAAATCTTCGGGACTGTAGCCGTAAAGTCGCTCGGACGATCTGCTAACCCGTTGCGTAATTCCTTCTCCATCCGAAATGTAAAACATATCATAGCTCGTATTAAAAACAGCCTCCAGCTCCAGTGAATAGTTAGCCTGTTTTTCTTTGTATATACGAAAGAAATGGCGGTACAGCTCTGTTGTTTTGACCCAGCCCACTATCTGTCCCTGGGAATTTACCAATGCCCACTGATCGTATCGATCCCACTCCGCTTCTCGTATCTCGATCTCTTCTAAGGCACACACTCCCACTGACCGCAGATCCTCGGGACACTCCCGCATAACGACGCCAGTAACAGACTGGTTTTTGTCCATGATAAAAAGCGCATCCGTGCTCATCTGGCGTGCCGCTTCTTCCCAATCTGACTGTAAGCAGAAGGCAAAAGATTCATTCAAGAAATCCAAAGATGTCATAGGCTCCACCCTCTCTTGGTCTATACGTTGAAAATCCCCCCATAACGTCTTGCTGCCTGTTACGGGAGGAACCTATTTTTTTAGATAAAATGCGATTGTATTGGATTCATTATAGAGGCAATGTCTATTTTTTTCAATTTTCTTTCTGTTTCAAACTACTGTTCCTCTACACCTAAATAAGCAGCAGCCAGTGTGAGATAGAAGCGAATCGAATCCAGATAACGCTCAGTGTCAATCCATTCATCCGGCTGGTGCGCAAGTGTCGGTTCTCCCGGTCCACATATGAGAATCGGCACTTGTAAATGCGGCCCGTAGATAGATCCATCTGTATAATAGTTCACACCACTAACCGGCTCCTCGGTTCCCCACAGATGCTGCATCGTCTCCTGTGAAAGGGCGATGAAGGGGTCCTGTGCGTCCGTCGTTACTGCCGGCAAATCATTGGTCACCCGAATCTCGCATTGTGCTCCAAGCGGCTCGCAGACGCTCGCCAGAAGCTGCTTCAATTCATCCAGTATCGTTGCGTGCACTTGCCCGGGAACGGTACGAATATCAAGCATCAATGTGCATTGATCAGGAACCACGTTCGTTTTGACTCCGCCCTGGATGACCCCGACATTCATCGTCGGACTTCCTAGCAAAGCGTGATGCTCATATGTGAACGAATAGGAATCCAGCTCATGGATAAATCGAGCCATCGCTGTAATCGCATTTACGCCTTGCTCCGGCATAGAGCCATGTGCCGTCTTGCCATAGGTGACGATATCCAGCCAAAGTGCCCCCTTGTGAGCGATGAAGGGACGATTGGAGCTAGGCTCTGAGATGACCATTGCGGTGGCATCATCTACTTGTCCTCTGGCAGCAACCGCTTTTGCCCCCAAACAATCCACTTCTTCTCCTGCGGTTCCTGCAAACCGAAGCGTTCCCTGCAGCTTGATCCCCGCACGATGCAAATACTCCATCGCGAGCACCATCGCTGCTACGCCGCCCTTCATATCGGTCGTTCCTCTGCCGTACAGCTTGTTTCCCACACGCTCGCCGCCGAATGGATCGTGCTTCCATGGGATATTGCCTGTCGGTACCGTATCCAGATGCCCGCTAAAAACGAGCACACGCTGGTCTTTCTTTTCAGCAGCCACGCCTGTCAGCTCCGCCAAAACATTGCTACGCCCTGGTAGCACCTCATCTACCTCTGCTCTCAATCCAGCACGCGCCAAATGGCTTTGAATCGCCTCCGCCACTGCCGCTTCTGCTCCCGGAGGATTGACGCTATTGATCGCAATCAAGTCACGCAAAAAATCGATTGCCTCCTGTTCGTGAATGAGCTCCATCGCTTTTTGCACTCTCGGGTTTGTCATAACTGCTTTCATGATTATCCACTCTCTTTCTGTCTGCACGTTTCTTTTGTTAGATCACTGCCTGCTTGTCATCTGCTAGGGCCTCGGCACTCCCCTTCACCTTTTGCTCTTTTAAAATGATAGCGCACAGTGCTGCGACTGCGGCTGCAATAGCAAAAAAGACAAACACATTGCTAAAGTCCTGGGAGCCGTCTGCCCCTACCTTAACCAAGTATCCAGCAACGAGCGGAGAGACGAATGATCCCATCTGACCGATCCCGTTGGACAGTCCTGTAGCACTTCCCACTACCTCTTGCGGATAACGCTTTTGAACGTACGCATACACTGTCCCGAAATTCAGATTGATGAAGAAACCGACCAACAACAAGGCTGTCAAAAGCATGCCAGTCTGTCCCTTTTCCACTGCTCCCAGCATCCAGAGAACCGGGATACATCCCAAATAGGCGATAATCGCGACCGGCTTCATCCGATGCATGACTTTATCCATGAGCCAGCCACCCATCATCATGGCAAAAAAGGCTACGATATACGGAACGGAGGCGAAAAAACCCATTTGCTTCAAATCAAGTCCATGCTGCTTCACCAGGAAAGTCGTGAGCCAAGTCGTCGTTCCCCAATACACAGCCAGTTGACAGAACAGAAGCAGGGTGTACACGTAGAAGTATCCGTCCTTCAAAAAGATGCCGATGTTTTTCTTTTTCGCTCCCTTGTCAGAAGCAGCTTCTGCGGCTTGCTCGGCAGCTTCTCCGCTCGTGATGTGTTCATACTCCGTTTGGTCAAGGCGTCCTTTATCCAGCATTTCTTTTGGCGTATTCGTGATGAAATACCAGAGAGCAAAAATCCCGATGACCCCAGGTACCGCGAGTACGTAAAAGACCGGTCTCCACTCTCCACCGAAAAAATAAAAGGACAGCGAAGTGACGAGTACAGGTACGATTGCCGGTGCAACTGCCCAGGAGGTTGCAAAAAACGATACAGACCGCCCACGCTCAGCCATAGGAAACCAGTTGTTGATTGTCCGGCATGCAGGGGCAAAATGATGACCTTCTCCAAGTCCTAAGCCGATACGCAGCGCCAGGAATTGACCGAATGTTTTGACCACTCCAGTCAGAGCTGTTATCGCCGTAAAGACGATGATGGCAATGTTCATGACTTTCTTCGGACCAATCTTATCCGCGAGAAATCCTGCCGTCACTTGTGCCAAGGAATAAGCGAAGAAAAAGACAGAAGCAAGCTGTCCGAGCTCAACCGGAGTCAAATCCAGATCTTTCTGAATAAACGGAAGAAACGTCAAGACTGCCATCCGATCAAAATAATTGATGATGTACAACAGCCACAAAACGACTAAAACAACATGGCGATAACCCCATACTTTTTTTACAACGGCATTCATCCATCTGCCCCCTATATCCTATGTTGGCCATTCCCTCTATATCAAAGCGCTTTCATGAACGCTGCCTATCACTAGAGCACATACCGTGCCAGCTTGTCCTCCAACCTGTTTGTTTTCATTGAATTCCCGTATTTTCCGGCTGTTACGGGTTCTTCCGGGAACAATAATCGCCTTTGGCAAGTCGAGCAAATTATGCATTCTTACATAAGCAACTCCCCAAACTTGGCTACTTAGCTATACCATTTAAAGACACATATCACGAGAGAATAACATCTATGCAATTTCGCATAGTCATTTTGCACAAATGCATAGAATTCGCGATAGCGGCTGGCAATAGTTAGGGAAATGAACAAGGTAATGGGCATTTTATCATAACCGCGGGTGTTTTCGTGTTCAAATAAAAATAAGGGAGGGCACTTTTGCCCTCCCCTGCTCCTTTTTTAGCGAAGAAGCTGCTGCGGATTTAATCCCAGAAGCGCCGGATGAACAAACAATCCGTCCTTTCTGATCAGCACATCATCGAACCAAATTTCACCGCCGCCATAATCGGGCCGCTGAATATTGATCAAATCCCAATGAATCGTACTTCGATTTCCATTATCTGCTCTGTTATAAGCTTGACCCGGTGTGAGATGGAAGCTGCCAGCAATTTTTTCATCAAACAAAGTGTCGCCCATCGGATGCAAAATAGATGGATGAAATGCAATTGCAAATTCACCGATGTAGCGTGCCCCCTCGTCCGTATCCAATATCTCATTTAATTTGGCTGTATGATTAGCCGTCGCTTCCACAATCTTCCCTTCACGGAAAGTGAGCTTAATATTATCAAACGTCGTGCCTTTATACTGACTGGCGACGTTATAGCTGATCGTCCCATTGATTGAATCTCGTACTGGGGACGTATACACTTCACCATCAGGCATATTCCGCTTGCCGACTGCTAATTGTGTACCGATTCCTTTGATGGAAAACTGAAGCTCTGTACCCGGACCTGTGATACGTACATGTTCTGTTTGGTCCATGAGCTGATAAAGTGGTTCACATGCGATCGACATTTTGCGATAATCGAGCGAGCAAACCTCGAAATAAAAGTCCTCAAACTCCTCTGTAGGCATTTTCGCCTTTTGGGCTAATGCTGCCGTGGGATAATTGATACGAATCCCTTTTATGTCGTTGTCCACACGCCGAGCGATCGAGTGGAAATACTGCGCATACAGGCGATTCTTTTCTTCCGGCACATCTTTCATCTCGCTGTCGTTCGTCTCCCCATGAATGCCGATATACCCGTGGATGCCGTTCCACATCTCTTGCTCCCACTGAACCATTTGGGCAAGCTGGTCATCTGACAGCCCCTTCATCCATTCACGCTGTACCTTTGGCCTTACAAAACGAAGATGAGGAAATGCCCCTTTGGCGTACAGCTTTTTTACTAATTCTGCAGCCAGCAGCTCCCCTTCGTCCACCACCATGATCATGATATGCTCGCCTGCTTGAACATCCAAGCTGTACGAGACCAAATTGTCAGCAATCTTTCCGAGCCGCTCATCTCTCATGTCCATTCGCTCCTTTTATACGTTTGTATACAGCTTAGCTTTTGATTGTCAGAGGATTATCAAAGGAGCGAATCGAATGAAGCTTTTTTGCAAGGTCGCATGGAAATGGCATCAGGAGCCGCGCAATAGGCCAATTTCACTGGCGAGCATGATCGCGTGGGTGCGATTTTTTGCCCCTAGCTTTCCGAATAGCTGATTATTATAGCCTTTGACTGTGCCGATGGAGATTTGAAAGTGCAGAGCGATTTCCTGGTTTGTATACCCCGCCTTGATCAGCGTCAGCATTTCAATTTCCCGTTTTGTAAGCCGCTCAATCAGCTCCTCCCGTGTACTCTTGGCACTGTCCTTTTTATCCTGAACACCTTGTCTGCGCAAAATTGCCTTGATTCGGGAAACCAAGATATTCGGATCAAAGGGCTTGGTCATATAATCATCCCCACCCAAATCCAGCCCGGCAATCATATCTTCTGAATCATCCTTGCAGGTCAAAAAAAGAACGGGGATTTCACTGCCTGATTCTCGCAAGGACTGGCACAGCTCCAGACCAGAGCCGTCCGGCAATAAAATATCAAGAACAATCAGATCGGGCTGCTTTTGATGTAGAGTAGCTATGGCCTCGCGAATACTCTCAGCCTCCCCACACCCCAAAATGATTCGCTTCCAAATAAAGCCGCACCAGCTCCCTGATCATCTCGTCATCCTCTACCAGTAATATCATAGCGGTTTCCATTTACCGTACCCTCCCTTCCTCTATGGGCTCTGTAGTTGTTTGCATTCGCTTGACTGGCAAAGAAAACGAAAATGTACTTCCTGCTCCTAAAGTGCTTTCTACCCAAATGTCTCCCTGATGATATTGGATGATTTCTTTAGAAATAGTCAGTCCGAGCCCAACTCCGCCTCCTGCTCTAGCTTTACGTGCATCGCTTACTTTGAAAAATCGTTCGAAGATAAAAGGAAGATTTTCCGCGTCGATTCCCAGTCCCGTGTCCCTTACTTCCACGAAGGCTCTTCCAGTCCCATCTGGTCCCAGCTCCGAGTCTATCCTCAGACTGATCGTTCCTCCCGTAGGCGTATATCGTTGCGCGTTCGTCAGCAGGTTGACCACTACCTGCTCGACACGAAGCGGATCAGCAATGATACATAGCCTATCATCAGGAACGATCCTCGTGCCCAGCTCCCAGACAAAATGCAGGTCCTTTTTTTCCATATCTAGCAGATGCTTTTCATACAGATTGTGAAAATAGGAGATGAGCGGAATCGGCTGAAAATGGAAATGAATTTGTCGTGATTCTATTTTGGAGAGCTCGAACAAGTCCTTGATAATCTGATGCAAATATATTGTTTTTTCATAGAGAATGTTCAGGTACTTCGGATCATTCGGCTTCACGACACCATCGATCATTGCCTTTATAAAGCCCTGGATCGAAGTGAGCGGAGTCCCCAGCTCATGGGCAATATTGGAAAGCAGTCTGCGCCGCGACTCCTGCATCATTTGCAGCTCCTTGTTTTTTCCTTCCAGTGCTTGTGTTCGCTGTTGTACTTTTTGCTCCAGTGATTCGTTGGTCTTTCGCAGTTCTTCCGACAGCCTCTCAACCTGATCGAATGATCTGGCAAACGCCATAGACAGATTGATCATTTGGGTAAACAAAAAGACGAGTACACTAAATGCTACGCCATTTTCAAAGGTAGACAAGTTTGCGTAGAACAAAATTTCGTTTATCGAGGCAACAAAAAGGAGCATCAAGCCGAACCCGTTTAGCAGGGAGCCATGCCTTTTTCGAATCACTGCGTGCACATAGACGTACAGCACATAGCAATAGCAGAGCAATAAGTAGATTTCTTTAATCAGAATCGCTTCGGTGAATATCCAGGCAGGAGTAACCGTGACAAAGAGAACGAGCACACTACCGAGCTTAATTAGCCAGTTACGGATCGTTCGATTGAACTCAAGAGGGTATTGTGAATGAACGAACAAAGAGAGAAACATCATACATGCCGAGGCGCAAAGGTACTCCAGCTTGACCCCGATCTCCCACGGAATTTGCGGGAAATAGCGTACAGCGAGTGTCTCGCCCAAAAAAAGAAGCCGGATACTGATACCGATACTCATACCAGAAAAGTAGAGACTTGATTTCTCTCTTTTTCTCGCCAAGTACAATACAAAATGATAGATTCCCATCAGAAACAAGCAGCTGGCAATCAAACTTTCATAGAGAACCTTTGTATCGCGCTCCAGCATGATTTCTTCAACGGGTCCGAGTGTGATAGACTCCCACAAGCCTCCTTTTCGCTGAACGAAATTCGAGACTTGGACAACCAACTCTACTTGGGATCGATCAGATTGAAAAGGGATGAGCTTGGTATAATTTTTGGGGACCATCTGCTCTCTGCTCGTGCCAACAACGCCGTTCTTCTCCATCAGCTCGCCATTGATCCATAATTGATAGGCAGTAGCGACACTCGGCATGTAGATCGCAAAGCGTTTATGTACATCTTCCTCTCGCAGTTGAAGCAGGAGACGATAGGTAGCGTAGCCATGATTGGGGTAAGATTGATAAATGACCGCCCCGTCCTTCCAGGTAGACGGGACTTGCTTGTAGCTAGACTGAGCGGATGGTGCCTGTTCTCGTATGGTGGCAGGGGTCTGCAGCTGGTTCCAATAAAAAGTCCACTCGCCATTTAAAGATACGGACTGCTGCTCGTCCCAGTTCACCGCGCGCAAATCGATAACGCCTTGCCTGGCGACTGGCTGCTCGACGTAAGCCATTGCCCTGGCAACAAAGGTTAGCATGTAGGCTATCAGAAAGGCGAAAATGATTGTTTGCTTGATCATTGGCTGCTGCTGCATTTCCGCCTGCCCCTCCCTGTTTGAACGATGATTTGCTCTCTTTAGCATAGTTCTAAAAGACTACGGAATAAAGACCCATTGAGGAAATTGCTGCAAAATAAAAAAGATGCGAGATCAAATGACCTCGCATCTTGCGTCCTTTATGAACATCGTAAGGCATCACACCTCTGACTTTACGCCTTTGAAAGAACGAACCTGCTCTGTAATCGCTTTTTCTGTAGGCAATCGCTCGATACTCGAAGCACCGAAGAACCCTACGACTCCTTTTGTTTTGGAAAGGACGTACTCGACATCCTCTGATTCTGAGATGGGACCGCCGTGGCAAATGACCAAAATGTCCGGGTTTACAGACTTTCCTGCATCATGAATGCGCTGTACCAGATCGACTGATTCTTCCAGTGTGAGTGCAGTCTGGGCTCCAATCGTTCCTTTTGTCGTCAAGCCAACGTGCGCAACCAGCACATCCGCGCCTGCATCAGCCATCTTCATCGCATCTTCTTCATTAAATACGTAAGGAGTAGTCAAAAGATCCAGCTCATGGGCTTTGCGAATCATTTCCACTTCTAAATCATATCCCATCCCCGTCTCTTCCAGGTTCTGTCTGAACATGCCATCACACAGCCCCACCGTTGGGAAGTTTTGTACGCCGGAAAAGCCCATTTCCTTGAGCTGCTTCAAATACACAGGCATAAGCCGAAACGGGTCTGTCCCGCACACACCGGCGAGTACAGGAGTGTCCTTCACGATCGGCAGCACCTCTCCTCCCATTTCCACCACGATCTGATTCGCATCTCCATACGGCATCAGACCAGCCAATGAGCCTCTTCCTGCCATTCGATATCTTCCTGAATTGTAAATGATGATCAAATCGGCTCCGCCTTCTTCTGCACATTTGGCAGACAGGCCGGTTCCAGCTCCTGCACCTACGATAATTCGATTATCAGCTACCTGATTACGCAGTCTTTGCAAAATTTCGCTTCTACGGATGGACATGATCCACTCCTCCTTTTTCTTTGGTAACGAAGGCAAGCAGCTGGTTCCCGATCATTTCTGAAACTGCCGGATCATTAATATCCTCGTCTGTCTCCAAAAACGGAATGTCCTTGCGCAGGTGCAGCTTGATCGCATCGTACAACGCTTTTCGTTCCTCTATTCCTTCAAAAGCTTGCGAAGCCTTGTCGAGAAGGGAGACGCCGCCTTTTGGGAAGACCAAGACAGTCGGTGCTTTGCTTTGGTTGAGTCTCTCAGCCAATATTTTCCCAAGCTGCCGGTTTTCCTCCACGGTCGTCCTCATGAGCGTGGTGGTCGGATTGTGCTGGTAAAACCGACGATCCGCAAATTGCGGTGGCACTGTTTCTGGCGGGCCAAAATTCACCATGTCCAACGCGCCAACCGATATGACTTGCGGAATTCCAGCAAGACCAGCAGCCTGCAAACGATTTGGGCCCGCACTAAAAATGCCGCCCACAAGCTCATCTGCCAATTCGGTAGTCGTAATGTCAGCGACTGCCACGAAAAAGCCAGCTCGGACCAGCTCCTCCATCGCCATGCCACCTGTGCCAGTGGCGTGAAAGACGAGGACATCATAGCCTTCTTGTTCAAGCATCTCTCTTACTTTTGTCACGCATGGAGTTGTTACTCCAAACATCGTGGCTGCGATCATCGGTTTTTCTTCGTGCTGGGTCTTTTCCTGACTCGTTCCGTCAACCATTCCCGCAATCGCATAAGCGGCATTGCGCAAAATACGCGACGAGAGCTTATTTAACCCGGCGATGTCAACGACTGAGTACATCATCATGACATCCTTTTCGCCCACATACGGTCTCGTATTTCCTGAAGCTACCGTCGATACAAGCAATTTCGGAATTCCGATCGGCACTGCTCTCATCGCTGCCGCCCCTACCGTTGTTCCAGCTGTTCCCCCCATCCCGAAAATTGCTCCGACGATACCTTCGTCAACCAGACGGCGCACTACCTCCTCCGCCCCTTTTGTCATAATCCTGACGGCAGTACCCCGATCACGCTGTTCCTGCAATTCTTCAATCGTCATCCCGCCCGCGAGCGCCACCTCATCCCGTGTAATGTCTGGGGCGAAAACAGGCTCATCCAAAACACCAGTGTCAATGACGAGCGTCTGCACGCCGAGAGATTCCACCGCATCCCTCACAAATCGAAATTCAGCACCTTTTGTATCCAACGATCCAATCAGTACCGCTTTTTTAGTCATGAGCAGCCCCCTTTTGGTATCAAAGACTCGAAAAATGCTTTCGTACGTCTAACCGCTTCCACCTCACCGATCTGATCCTGCTTATAAAAGGACGGATAATGGGTGTCGATCGTCATTACCGCCTGGGGATCGTATTTGGCAATCGCCTGGATGACTGGCTTGTGGTCATAATCATCTTGTCCGGCAATTGCGAAATTTCCAAAACTTCCATGCGGATTATGCTCCGAAATCGAGTTGGAGAGACGGGAAGCACCCTTGAGATGTGTTTGCCACACATGCCCTTTCACATGCTTATACGATTCCACCGTTGGATATTCTTGGGCACGCCATCCGTTGATGATATCCCAATTGATCTTGAGCTGCGGATGGTTGGCGTATGCAACCAGCTTGCCTAATTCCTCCGCATTGCTGGTCAAGGTCGGCGGCTCATTTTCCACGACTATATATTTATTTCGCTGCAAGGCGTGTTCAGCGTGTCTCCGCATAATGCTCGCATTATGGCGATATTGCTCTTCTCGCTCTTCTTCGCTTAGTGTGTGGAAGTCTTCCTGTCGATAAAGGGAGTAGACTCGCACATAAGGGGCATCGAAAATATCTGCTAGATCGAACAATCGCCCAAGCACCTCATGCATCGCAGTATGATGGGCCTCGTCGTAATTGTCGTACTTCGGCGGACCGGAGAATGTGCATGTATTCACTGCCCATGAGCTCACACTGGCCACCTGGAGCTTGTATTGATCCAGCTTTTGCTTGCACGCCTGTGCCTTTTCCATACTGATCGTATCGATCGTATCCCCGTCCAGCTTGGCTCTGACATCCACATAGGAAAATCCCAGCTCCACCGCCAATTGCAGTGACTCCTCAAACGACTCCGTGCCCAACATGTCGGTAAAGACGCTGAATTTCATGCGAAGATCCCCTTTCGTTAAAGCCTGATTATTGGATGGAAATCCATTGTCCAGAACGCTTTTTGAAGGCATCAAAAATTTTGGTCAAATGCCAGGAATCATGCAGAGTGGAGCGCTCGATCTTTTTGCCTTCCAGCACTGCGTTGGCGAAGTGGTTCACACTCTGGACCATTCCCTGCAGGAACAGATTTTTATTGTAAACCTGCCCGAGTGAAAACTCCGGCTCCCACAGGATTGGTCCTTCCGTTGGGTCGTCTCCTATGTAGATAGGCGTCTTTCCGTATTCGCCGCTGCCTTTGGAGCCCTTGTAGTAAATGAGCCGCATCGCGTTGTCGATGACGAGGTTGTGCTTGTTGCCAATCACTTCAAAGCGCTCCAGCGGACTCGTATCTGCCTGTGTTGAGGATAGCTGCAAATTGCCGATTGCACCCGATTTGAATTGCAATAGCGCCTGTACGTTTCCACTGGGCTGATGATCGATGAAGCACATTTCTTTGACCTCGCCCATTAAGAAATGAATGCCTGACATCGGATGGCAAATGTCTAAAAACCAGTGCAGTCCTGTCCGTGTGGCGATGTCCTCCTGGTACGGACTAAGCGTAAGCTGATAACGGCCATTGATGGAAACCGGCTGTCCAAAAGCTTCCCGCTCAATGATTTGCTTTGCCCGCACAAAGGTCGGATAAAAATAGCGCTTGTTTGCCACGAGGACGAATTGACCCGATTTGGCTTCCACCTCCAGCATTTGCTCGACCTCTTCGGCTGTATAGGCAGCCGGCTTTTCCATCCAGACAGGCAACCCGGCCCGCAACAGATCAGGCACGATTTTGGGATACAGGGGACGTCCTTCCTTGTCAAAATTCAATACGACGAAGACGGCATCCAGCTTTTCCCGCTGAATCATTTCCCGATAATCGGTATACATATGCTCTGCCCCAAAGCGCTGGCGATAAATTTCCGCACGCTCGGCATTTAAATCACATACAGCGACCAAATCAATGGGCGCATAATCGAAGGTAGGATACACGTTCCGAAAAGCATGGGCACCACATCCGATAAAGCCTGCTCTAATTTTTCGGTCATACTCATAATTGAATTTGATTGCGCTCATCACACTGCCCCCCTTTCTTTATTCTCCGATCGTCTGCCGATCCGGTGCGGAATACGCGATAATCATGCGGCACGGCTCCCAGCTCGTCACTGTCGCGTTATGCGGTACATTTCTCGGAATTCGCAGCATCATCCCTGGCTTCAAATGAAAGGTTTCATCGCCGAGTGTATGATCACACTCACCTGACAAAACGAAGATCACTTCCTCGCAATTCGGGTGTACATGCCGGGGATTGGACTCTCCCGCATTGATATACACCATTCCAAACGTCATCTCCGCCTGCGGATCAATCTCTTGTCCGCACAGCCATTGAATCGCTCCCCATTCCATCGGTAAAAGGTGCTTCTCCTGATTCAGGTCTGTAATCGTTGCCATTTTCATGCACTCCTTCTTTTTGGGTTATTTATCCGAGCCCGCTGACATTCCCTCAACGAACTGGCGTTGGAAAATCACATAAACAGCAATACTGGGAACCATGCTGATTAACGTGCCGGCAAAAATGAGTCCGTAGTTGGCCCCGCTGTCTCCCTGAAAAGCCAAGAGGCCAAGCGGAATTGTGTAGTTGTGATCCGAGATCAAGAGGACAAGCGGCAATAAAAAATCATTCCAAATGTTCATGAACGTGAAGACCAAGAGCGCAACCACACCCGGTTTTGCGAGCGGCAGCATGATGCGCAAATACGTTTTCCATTCTCCTGCACCGTCCACGAAGGCCGACTCACGCAGCTCCTTCGGGATGTCCTTGAACGTGTTGCGCATCAAAAAAATCGAGAACGGCAGCGCCAAGCTGACTGATACGAGCGTGACACCTGACAAAGTATCCACTAATCCAAGCGATTTCAGCTGATAAAACACCGGGATAATAATGGCTTGAACCGGTAATGCCATCCCTAGCAAAAAGAGATAGAACAAGAACTGACTGCCGCGAAAATTCATGTGGGCAAAAGCGTAGCCCGCAGGACATGCGACCAGAAATACAATGATCATCCCGACAATCGTAATAAAGGCGCTGTTCCAAAAATACGTCTGGAAATTGCCGAGCTGCCAGGCCGAAATGAGATTGTCAAAGCTCCATGAAGTCGGCAGAGCAAACGGTGAGTTGGCAATTTCGAATGCTGTTTTGAAGCTTCCGAGAATTACCCACAGTATCGGTGTGACGATGATCGTAAGCAGGAGAAGCAGGAAGACCCAGAGCATCATCTGCGATTTTCCTATTGAATTGGTCTGTGCTCGCATCGATTACTCCCTCCGATCTCGCCAATAGTTGAACAGAAGCGTCAGTGAGATGACAATCACTCCCAACACGACACCGCCTGCTGTAGCGTAGCTGACCTTGTTCATACTGAATGCCGATTTGTATACATAGGTCGATACCACTTCACTCTTGTAAAACGGTCCGCCCTGAGTCATGACCCAGATCAGGGCAAAGCCTTTGAAAGCGTGGACGACTACCATGCTAATCACGACGTTCATCGTGTTGCGAAGACTCGGTACAGTAATGGACCAAAATTTGCGGATCGGCCCTGCACCATCTATGTCCGCAGCCTCGTAGACGGTGTAATCGATATTTTGCAGGCCAGCCAAGTACAGAACCATGTAAAATCCGTAAAAGGCCCATGTACCTGTAATGACGAGAGCTGGCAGCACTGTCCATTCTTCTCCCAGCCAGTTATGCGCGAGCGAGGTCCAACCGATTTTTTCTAGAAACACATTGATTGGACCCATGACCGGATCGTAGATTTTCGCCCACAGTACACCGACTACCGCTAGTGACAATACAGACGGGAGATAAAAGCCTGCGCGAAAAAAGAGCTTTCCTTTTTTCACCTGTCCAATCAATATAGCGAGCACCAGCGTAGGTACGACGACCAACAGAAGACTGAGCACCACCCACAAAATGTTGTGTCCGAGTGAAGCGAGAAAGACCGTGTCACCCGCCAGATTTACGTAATTGTCCATGCCGACAAAATTCATCGTCAGTGCTGAGCCGTTCCAGTCAAAGAAGCTGAGGAGGATCGCATTGAACATCGGGTAGAGCATGAACATTCCGTATAAAATCAGCGCGGGAGAAAGAAATGAGAGGATGACGATCCATCGCTTCAGTGTTTGCTTCCACCGCTCGATAGAATAGGTCCTTCTTACTTCCAACACACTTTCCAGTGGTGATGGGTTTACTGCGTTCATTCCAACCCCCTCCTTCCAAGAAAGCTAATTGGATTTCCTCGACAGCTTGTATCCGGCAGCAACGTCCTTTTCCGCCGCCGCCGCGATATTGTCCATCGCGTCCTTGGGCTTCACAAGACCGCCAATCAAGCCTGTCAGGTTTTGATAATACGCCTGCTTTGCCTCGCTGCCGATGAACACACTGGGATTGTAGCCTGATTCCTTCTCGATGGAGCTCATTGCTTCTGCCAGCAAGCTTCCTGCCGGTTTAATACTCATCGCCGCTTTGGAAGCAAGGATCAGGTTATACGTCGGATCGCCTAGCACGACTTTGGCATAGTCTTCGGATACGATGTAATTCATCCACTTTTCTACCAGCTCAGTTTGCGTTGTCTTCGCTGGAACTACCCATGTGTAACCAAGTCCGCCTGTCGGGTTTGTTTTACTCGTATCGATTAAAGAAGGAATCGTGAATGAACCGACGCTTCCCTCCAGCTTTTGGTCCACTACATCCGAGATGATGTGTGTCGTGGAAATGAACATGCCTGCCTTTTTATTGAGCATCGCGAATTTGGCGTCTGTGAGATTGAGCGAAACGGACTCTTTTCCGATATATCCTTGATTCGCCCAGTCAGCCATGGTCTCTGCCGCCTTCACGTACTTGGGATCATTCCACTTTGCCTCGCTGTAGATCAGATCGGCTACCGCATCCTTGCCCGCACTGGATTGCAGGATGAGCGAGAACAGGGTTCCTACTGTGATCGGCGTTCGCCCCCCAACGATGATCGGTGTAATCTGTTTGCCGTGCAGCTTTTTCATGGCATTTACAAACTCTTCTGCTGTAGTCGGAACCCCGATTCCATTTTGCTCAAACAAGTCCTTGTTGTAATAAACCGAGACTGCGTCCATCGTATGAGGCAGCTCATACAAATTGTCATTTCCGGAGATCAGGTCGTAGGCAAAGGGACGAAGCTTGTCTTTCCATCCGTTTTGCGTGTACCAGTCATTCAACGGCTTGATCAGATCCACATCGGACAAAATACGAACACGTCCGGGGCCGGCGTTCATCAAAATCGCAGCTGGCGGCGTTACACCCGATTGCAGCATGGTGGTCAGCTTGCCTGATTCCGTATTCGTGTCACCCGTTGCCAGATCAATTTTCACGCCAGGATTCATTTCCTCAAATTTCTTTACGACCTTGTCCCACTGACGCTTCTCCGTCTCATTGTTAAAGCTCGGAATCAGCAGCTTGAGTACATCGCCTTGCTTGTTTTCAGAGGCAGCTGGCTTCTCTTTGACTGGTTCACTGCTTGCACTACCTCCGGAGCCGGCAGGAGACTGACAGCCTGCGATAAAAAGCGCAAGCATCGTCACCCATAGCATGAAGCGTACAACGTTTGTTCTGTGCATCCCTATACCCCCTTACGAAGTTTGTACGTTCCTGTTGACTTAAAATTTAGATGATTTATAGTATTTAGACAATGAGACAAAACGTAGGAAAAGGTGAAAAAAAAGTGGATCAAAGGAGGTGTCATCTGTGGGTTTTGTGCACTCCATTTTTTTCAAGCTGTTCCTTTCCTTCTTGCTGTTGTCCATTCTTCCGCTCTCTATGGCAGGAATCCTCACCAACTATAATGTCTCCTCTCTTTTGAACAAGCAGCTGAGTCAGGATACCTCATCCATCCTGGAACAGAACGCAAAGGTGCTCGGCATTTTTTTCAATGATTTGAATCGCATGGGCGAAATCGTTTCTCGCAGCTCAGCCGTATCCCAATTTTTAAAAAGCAAGGATGACAATGAGTTCCTCCGCTCTTTTCTCCCTCTGGATCAATCCTTTGACAGCATCCAGCTGATCCGACCCGAAAACGTCGGGATGACACTGATCAGTGATCGCAGCTATGTCTATCACTACGGTTATGGCATCAATCGAGAGAATCTCCAGTTTTATACAGCGGATTGGATGCCAAAGCTAAACAAGCTCTCTGAAAAGCCGCTCCTGACTTCCCTGCACCAGCGCCCCTACAGCTACCTGGACGCAGACTCCTTCGTTTTTTCTTATGTAAAAAGAATTTCGAGCATAGATGCCAAGGCAAAAGGCGTGCTCATGATCGATTTCAAGCAAAGTATTTTGGCCGATTTGTTTCCGAGCAATTATTTTAAAAAGGATTCTTCTTCCAATCTCGAAGCAGGACTATTAATTACGAACGACAAAGGACAAGTGTTGTATCCGGATACGCAGACTCCTTTCACTCAGGCTGAAATTCCGACCGTCACACACTCTGACCGCATCGTAACGCCAAATGACGAAAGCTACCAGCTCGTCACTTTGTTTAATCAGGAAACAGGCTGGACACTGACTGGCTATTTCGAGGAAAAAAAGCTCTACCAGCCGATCCAATACATACACGACTCTATTTACTGGATAGTCGTTCCAAGCATTGTGTTTTGTTTGCTAGCCTCATTGTTCATCTCGCATCGCATCTCCACTCCTGTCCGTTCCTTGCAGCGATTGATGAAAAAAGCAGGACGTGGTGACTTTCAGCAAATTGCGATTACGAGCAAGGATGAAATCGGTGAGCTGAGCAGAGGCTTTAATCAGATGGTGCATAAAATCGAGGAGCTCCTGCGGCAGATTTATGAGGAGCAAAATCAAAAGCGGCGAGCCGAGATGGCCGCCCTGCAATCCCAAATCAATCCCCATTTTCTGTTCAACACACTTGAATCTATCAACAGCCTTGCCCGCAAGCATAAAGAATCGCAAATCAGCAAAATGATCGTTCATCTCGGAAGGTTGATGCGTCTATCGATCAGTACGTTTGACGAAATGATCCCGATTAACCAGGAGCTGGATTATGTCGGACATTATATCGAGCTTCACAAACATCGCTTCCCCCGATCACTCACCTACTCGATTGAAATCGACGAAGAAATCCGGCGGCTCTATACAGTGAAATGGATCTTGCAGCCGATTGTAGAAAATGCGATCTTGCACGGGCTGGAATCTCGCAGCGCAGAAGGGAATATCGCGATAACTGGATGGCTTGCGGGAGAGGATGTCTATTTGCAGGTAAGTGACAACGGCACGGGAATGGAGCCACAAGCCCTGCAAGAGCTGCGCGAGCACGTGGAGCATCAAGCCGAACAGCTGACCAAGTACGGCAAAAAAGTCGGGATGTGCAATGTACAGTCACGGCTTCGCTATCATTTTGGCACCGCCTATGGCATTCAGCTGTCAAGTGAGCCTGGTCAGGGTATGACCGTCACCTTTAAACTTCCAAGGAGGGAACAAAATGCAGAAGAGAAAGCTGCTGATTGTGGATGATGAGTGGTTGATTACCGATAGTCTCAGCTCCTTGGAGGAATGGTCCGACAGAAATATCGAAGTGATTGGAACCGCTTCGAACGGAAGAGAAGCACTTGCGTGGCTGGACAAAACGGAGGTGGATTTAGTCATCACCGACATTCGCATGCCTGATATGGACGGACTGGAGCTGCTGCGTCAAATCCATCAACGCTCCTCGCAAATCGATGTCATCATCATCAGTGGCTACGAGGAGTTTGCCTATGCCAAGACAGCTCTCTCCTATCAGGCAAAAGGCTACATTCTAAAGCCGATTGATACTGACGAGCTATTCGCCACGGTAGACCAGCTTGTCCCGCAGCCTCAGGAGCCTGTAGAAGAAATGCCCAAAACCTACCATGAGACAATCGTCGAGCGCGCCATATCTTATATTTCTGCCAATCTGGGCAGACCAATCTCCTTGAAAGACGTAGCTGACCAGGTTCACTTGACCTCCCATTACTTTGGACAGATTTTCAAGTCGGTAATCGGTGATACGTTCGTCAATCATTTGACGCGGCTGCGCATGGAACGAGCTTGTGAATTGTTGAAAAACACGGAGCTAAAACAATATGAGGTCGGCTACCAAATCGGGTATACCGACCCGAAGTATTTTGCCAAGGTCTTTTTGCAAAGCTATGGCGTTACACCTAAAGAGTACAGACAACGGCTTTGCTCTCCAGCACAGCCAATCGAACAAAAAAAGCGGCGCTGAGCCTATGCTCACACCGCTTTTTCCCTGCTATCCAACCTCTTGTTTTTTGACCGCACTCGTTTTTTCACTACTGTCTGACCGCCTCTGCTGGACATCCTCGAAGCGCTGACTGACGCGGGCCAGCGCAAATGCCACGATCACAGAGAAAATGACGATACCATAAAATCCCGCCCCGATCCCAATCCCGATGCCCCCAGCGAAAAAGATCATAGCAGCAGACGTCAGCCCTTTTACCTGCAAGCCATCCTTCAGAATGACCCCTGCTCCCAAAAAGCCCAGGCCTGTAACAATCTGTGCAGCCAAACGCATCGGGTCCATCATCGTCCCGCTATTCGGGGAGCTGTACAGCTTTGTGCTGTATATCGAAACAAGCGTAATCAACGTGCAAGCCACTGAGACATACATATATGTCTTTAACCCGGCTGGCTTGTTTCTGTGTGAGCGGTCCCAGCCAATGAACATCCCTAATACTGCGCTAATGACCACGCGCAAATACATCTCCAGATTCATGATGACATGCTGTTCATAAAGTAACTGCAGAGATTCCATGTGATTCACCCTCTTTTAGCGATAGAGAAATGATATGTGCGAATGCGTAAAATAGACCTGTTGTACGGGTGAAGCTACTACCCTCCAAAGGCCGAAACAAGGACACTTTCACTACGTTGAATGTTTGATAGGCGCTTTATTTCCGACCACCCCTTTAAAAATTAAAATATTCATAATTTTATATCTATTATACCACCTTTCGTATTGTTTATATTGTTTTAATTTGTTATGAGTTTATTTTGTTGTTATTTTTGTGTGTTTCTTTGTTAATAAAACAAAAGAAATGATAAACAAATAAAACACACAAAAAACATCAAACAAAAACAACACAAAACACAAGCGCTATGTTATACTCAAAATCGTACAGAGCAAATATTCAGAAAATAAAACTCTATTCTCAGGAGGAATACGTATGAAAGTTCTTTGCTTGGGCGGTGCAGGTAGAATTTGCCGGGAGTCTATTCTTGATTTGGTGCAGTACTCCAGCTTTGAAAAGATTACGGTAGCTGATTTTAATGAGGAGGAAGGCAGAAAAATCGTCGAAGCGCTGAACGATCCGCGTGTTGATTTCGTCCAGATAAACGTGCGTGACCACGAGGATACGGTAAACAAAATGCGTGGCTATGATATTGTCATGGATGGAACGACTATTACGTTAAACGGACTTTCTACGGCTTGCATCGCGGAAGCAGGCTGCCACGGAATCAACTTAAACGGCTTTGGTGCTGAAGAAGCATCTGACGAGATTTTCAAGAAAAACGGCAAGACCTGCGTCCCCGGCTTTGGTATGACTCCTGGAGTAACACAAATGATGGCTATGCATGCCGCCAATCAACTGGATACAGTCGAGTCCGTTCGCGTCAGCCACGGCGCTTTTCGTCCGATCGCTTTTTCCCGTTCCATTACGGAAACAACTACGTATGAATATGATCCCCTCCTGCCTGGTCGTGTCGTTTATGAAAACGGTGAGTTCGTTCAGGTTCCTCCTTTTGCCAGACCGCGTGAAATCCAATTGCCAGAACCATACGGAAAAACAATCCAATACATTATTCCGCACGCAGAAACGAAAACGTTGGCGACAGCGCTCGCTGACAAAGGCGTTGGGCTGATTGAGGTGCGCGGAACGTGGCCAGCCAAAAACATGCAGCTCGTACGTGCCCTCTACGATTGGGGCTTCATGCGAAATAACAAAATTACTGTGAATGACAAAGAGATTGGTGTGCTAGATTGCATCAGTGAATACTTATTCCATTCAACTGAGGGACAGGAAACGGAGCTGTATGGCTATTCCTTGCATGTCGAGGTGATCGGTACCAAGGACGGCCGACGCGTACAGCATGTCCTCTATCATACTCACCCAGCGTCTGATGGATCGGTGGAAGGCTGGGAAAAGCTGCGGGCGTACACACGAAATGTAGGGATTCCGATGGCTGTCGCGACAGAGATGATCGCCAAAGGCATGGTGAAAAAGACGGGAGTGCTCATTCCTGAGGAAGCATTCGAACCGGCAGAGGTGTTTGCGGAACTGGAAAAACGAGGAATTTTCATGCATGAGGAAATTACGCTGCTCGATACGGAGGATGAATCGGTGCAAGTGGCTAGATAAATAGCTTTACACTTGTCATAAGACAGAAGAAAAAGTCGTTTTCCGCATGCAGGGAAAACGACTTTTTCTATGCGACCGAATGGCTAGCTTAACGTTCTTTACTAAATGGCGATCAATATCTTCCTTCTTATCTCATTGAAACACATGCACTAGATGTTTCTATTATCCCCGCCTTTTCGGCAGGTAATATACTGCCCAAAAAACTAATATGACAAGAACTGCAATCGGTTTTAGCTTAGGTGGTAACCAAATTGCCAATATTATTGCAATTACCAAAAAAGGAGGGAGTAAACGCCAATATTTTTTATTACGGAACATAAAAAACCTCCTCACATACATCACATAAAAAGCTGCTGCAATAGATGTCCTTCACAAATAATAGTATCATAGGTAAACACTGGTCTTAAAACCCGCATTTACATGTAACATATATTCAAATGCCGTTGTTCCATATACTCTTTTAAAGTGTTTATTCAAATGGGTTAAATCACTAAAACCACATTCTTTTTGCTCACTAATCTCTAAAAACAATTGTGGATCAATATATACCATAACATAATCAAGACCTGTCTCATCATGCGCCATTCCGTCATGAGTCTGCTCTGGATTAAAAAGCATAACCCCATTTTGATAAGATAGCTGTAAACTACCATCCAGGTTATACTCTTGAATACCACGAAGCGTAACACCTAATGCATACTCTTTATGAGAGTGCTTTTTATACGTAAAATCAGTCATACTCGCTGATAGCGCAGTAACACCTGCAGACTTTTTATAGATAAACTTGTCCATCTCTCTCACCTCCTCATTAACTATCTTACATCCAAATCATTATTGCATGATGCTTCTATAGGGCTCACGTTACAAATTCAGGTGATTTAGGTTTAGGGTGTAAGTTCCACGCAATTCTTGAGGCTATTGCAGCAGTCTAGAAAGAGTAAATAAAGCTCTAGACTGCCGCATTCCTGAAAAGGGGTATTGGACGCTTACCGAGAGAGTTATTGGAGAATTATTAATCGGTACAGAATTTTCGGTTTTCGCTGTCTTTGTTACTCGCTGTGTGTCCAGTTTTTTTATCGTAAGCGAACAACCACGCTGCTAGTAGTAGCGCCAGCACAACCAAGGAAAATCCTGCCCAGCCGAGATTGTCTATTGATGAGCTGCTGATCATCAATCCCCCTATTCCCGAGCCAATGGCGAAGCCAAATTGGATAAACGAAGTATTCACGCTTAAAGCAATATCCGGTGACTGGGGCACCAAGGTAACCAAATATAACTGCTGTGCCGGGGAGGTTATCCATGTGGCCGCCATCCATATCATGATTAACGGAATAACAGCGTAGATCAAGCCGCCTAACCAGGTCAGCAGCAACAGGGTTCCAGCTTGGAGGGACAGTCCGGCATAGATTGTGAACTTGGGCCCTTTCGTATCCGCTGCGACTCCCCCGATTTTGGAGCCGGCAAAACTGCAAATTCCTGAAAGCAGCAGAATGCCGGAAAGCGCCGCCGCAGACAGTTCGGCATTTGATTGCAAGAATGGCGAAATATACGTAAACAGTGCAGAGTATCCTCCTATATAGAAAAGCGTAATGCCAACCGCCAGCATAATCTTTTTATCTTTCAATATCGACAGCTGCATTCCGAGCGTAATAGCTCTCTGCTCAGTAATAGAAGGGACTCTGAAGTAGACCACAAGCAGCGGGATTACCGTCAGCAATCCAACGATAACAAATAAGGTTCTCCACCCTAGCGCTTCGCTTAATAATGTGCCGACTGGTACGCCTAGAACAAGTGAACTGCTTAATCCCATTAAAATAGTGCCGATCGCACGACCTCGACTCCGTTCTTCGACCAAACGCGTTGCGACGGCCATTGCAATGACCGTGGCTGCCCCTCCGCTGAGCCCCTGGATAATTCGAGCCATAAGCATCATCTCAAACGTGGGACTAAAATAGACCAGGATGCTGCTTAAAATAAAAATACCGAGCATGATAAACAGTATTTTTCTTCGGTCCACCTGGATGGTTGTGGCGACCACAATGGGGGAGCCAATCGCTGCGGCAAGTGCAAACGCCGTGACGAGCGTCCCGGCAGTAGATGTCGTAATCCCAAGATCTGCTGCTGCGATAGGAAGAATTCCGCTTATGATATATTCAATCGTCCCAATTAAAAACACTGCCAGTGCAAGCGAATACACGACCCATTTATTGTTCATCATTCTTCCTCATTATCTTCAATTGGAATTTGGATTTCGATGAGATTAACACCCGGATTTCCAGGTAGCGGAACATAGAATTCTCTATTGGAATGGTCGCCCCGTATTCGTAAACCTTGCTGCTCAATCCATTCAGCAAGGTTTACGCATGCCGTCTCTGAATATATCGAATCCGAACGGAATAACATCGTGGCCATCGTCACCGAGGGCAGAGTACGAAAATGAAGATGCTCTGGCAGCCTGAGGGCTTCTGATTTCACGACATAACCGGCCTCAAGCTCAAACTCATTGGCCGAGCTGCCGGATACGTTCCATAACACCGTTCGCGGACCGGATAAGGCAGATCGGATTCGGCTATCAAGCAGACAATCGAAGATATCGAAAAGCTTTGGGATATCATCAACCGTGCCCGTTGAAGCGTAAGTAACCATGTGCATGACTTCAACGCGCTTCACAACGATTTCTTGTTCTTTATCCATCTTCCCCTCACTTTCCACCAGCTGCATTCGTTCTTTTATCCGGGAAAGCTTTGCGAGTTCGGTATTTAGCTGACGCTCGATCTCACTCTCTTTGAGCTTCAGCATACCGCGAATCTGTTCAGCTGATATATCTTCTTGAAATAGCTCCGAGATTTGCTGCAATGTGAATCCCAATTCCTTAAAAATCACAATTCGATTGATCTTGAGCAGTTGTTCCGCAGAGTAGTACCGATAACCGCTCGATTCGTCGGTCTTGGCCGGCTTTAAGAGTCCGATCTGATCGTAGTAACGTAGAGTTTGCAGTGGAATACGGCTCAGCTTGGAGAATTCGCTGATTTTAAACATTGTTTTTACCTTCCCTTCTGATTTTGTCGTTTAGATTGTACACTCTCCAGTTAAGTGTAAAGTCAAGAGCTCTATTTCTCGAAGGTACAGGCATCCTGTATTCAAACCGATAATAATAGGCGCTAGTCAAGCAATCCAAGTGATTGCAGACTAGCGCCCTACTGATCTTCTAATTAAATGAAATGCTGTATCCAAACATTGGGTTCAACATAACGCCCTTCATTCTTCTCCACATCGATGGTAACGGGAACCAGTGCACCTGGCACAATATAAGTCCCTGACTCAGGAAACTTCATATTTGTCCAGCTTTCCCAGTCTGCAACCGTTCCGTTAATTTTCATAGATTCTGGAGCAAGCTTGACTATTCTAGCCCCAGCTCGCAAGTGAGTCCGTATCCATGGATCAAATGAATCTCCTTTGTCATTTTCCCAATGCACGTATTTGTCCATGGGAATCAACGGGTATTGCGATTTCGAAGAAGGTCTTACCGGTGCAACCAGCTGTTCGATCGAGTGACTTTTCACTAAACCTTTTAATGCGTCTAGCATAATTCCGCTGATTCCCTTCCCACGATAAGAGGGATGAATCACGATAGCAAGAGCTGATACCGTGTTTGGCACTCGGCCCTGATGATAATCCTCTATGCTCTTCATAAATACATGATCCCAACCGGCTGGCAGTCCCTCCGCTGTACCATCCCAATAAAACGGTACAGAATTGCAGCAAGCCATTACAGTCCCGTTTTCATCTGCGATACAAAATTGGAATTGTGGGAAGATCTCTACCACCTGAGAATAATACTGGATCGCCACTTCATCATATAGCATAAACGTTGGCCAGCCCGCCTCATTCATTGCGTCAAAATCACTAGCCATTTCAGGATGCTCTTTCAATGTAAAAAGGTTATATTCCATACCTTTGTCGCCAGAATGCTTTGGGGACAGTGTACTTAGCTGTGTCATAGATAGTCATTTCCTTTCCTCTAGAAGTGAACAATTTTCCAAAAGTTTCATTTCATTTTCAATTGTATCACAAAAATCCATAATTATACTTTCATCATTTTCATAGAAGCTCAGATAAGCCAACATCCTATTGAGCACAGCTTAATCTTTTTCGAAAGCCTATTTAATTGCGATATAATAGGTCCAAGTAAAGGGGGCAAAGCACGGTGGAGTGGTTAATAGGTCTTGCCTGCAGTACCGGTATTGCCGGGGCGGCATATATAAAGCGGTCGCTGTCCGGCTCCGGTTTTTTAGCGGCGATGATACTGGGCACAGTGATGTACGCGCTCGGAAGCGCGGTCTGGTTTGGCTCCCTCATCGCCTTTTTTATCTCGTCGAGTCTATTGTCCAAGTGGAAAAAGCATGCAAAGGAAGAGGCAGAGAGTGGTTATGAGAAAACCGGGAGGCGCGATGCAGGCCAGGTTCTCGCGAACGGTGGACTGGGACTGCTGTTATGTACGATAAATTGGGCGTTTCCATATCCGCTTTGGTGGTACGCCTTCCTCGGTGTTATGGCCGCAGTCACAGCCGATACCTGGGCAACGGAAATCGGCGGCTTGAGTCGGACTCCGCCGAGATCAATCAAAACGGGTCAGCGCGTTCAGCCTGGCACGTCCGGAGGAGTCTCTGGTCTCGGAATGGGCGCATCGCTGGCAGGGGGCCTTTTTATCGGTGCCGTAGCGTGGCTGCTGCTCTCGGTGTCCAACCACTCAGCACCAGATGCGGTCGCGACGTCACTCAGACCAGCAGCATGGATTGGAATAGCGGGAATGGCAGGCATTATTGGGTCGCTTGCCGATTCCTGGATCGGTGCGACTTGGCAGCAAATGTACCGCTGTGGTATCTGCGGGCGTGAAATCGAGCAAGCCCGTCATTGTGGAATGCCAGCCATGCGGATACGTGGCCGCTCCGGCTGGAACAACGATGCCGTCAATGTTACAGGCTCACTTGCAGGAGGCGTATCAGCAGTCTTGCTGGCACTGGTACTCGGTCTATCCTGACATGCAAAAAAACCGGAAGAACTCGTAATGCTGTACGCTTACGGGTCCTTCCGGTTTATAAGCGAAGCGGCCTATCGCATCCAAAGCTCGCCTGACTTTTCTGGCAAAAGCGAGAGGTCGATCAACAGCTTCTATATTTATATAGATCAATCGCGGTTGATCCAAGAGCCATTCGTTACGAACAGAGGACACCTTTATCCCTTGTTTTCTTATTACCGAAATAAATCGATTCACTTCTTTTTGCAAGAATGCTGCTCGCGCCAGACAAAGTTCTCTGCCTGTTTTCCTATTTACGGATTCGAATGAAAAAGAAGACGTTACTCGAAATCTTTTCCCTAAAATAATTGCTTTTATTTCATCTCGGCTTATGGTTGCTACGCATTTTCCGCCAGCAAAACTTGGCCTGCCCCTTAGTATCTTTGAAAATTGCTCACAAAGCGTTCGGTTATTTGCCATAGAAGCTCACCTCCCCTGTATTCTTGTATCGTATGAGAAACGAAACAGGGTTGAAACGGCTTTCCGCCTAGTAAACAGCGGTAACCTAGGACGAAAAATAATGTCCTAGACTACCGCTTCTTATTGGGGCTATCAAATCCCATTTGCTGATCTTCCTCGACTAACTCAGTTTATTAATCACGACCCCACACAAAATCATCCCGATCGACACCCATTTGACGACCCCGACCTTTTCCTTGAGCCAGATTACCCCAATAATGGTCGCAAACACGATGCTGATTTCTCGCACAGAGGCGACATAGGTAACCGGCGTTGTTTGCATGGCGTACACAGCCAGAGAATTGGAAACGAAGACGAAGAGTCCCCCCGCCAATGTATGCCACGGATAGCGTTTGAGCAGCGCAACGTAAGATACCTTTATCTCTGCTCTGCGGTCAATCATCCACTTTCCTGCAAACATTCCGAAGAACACGAAATATTTGAACAGCAGACCCGACATCATGGATGCTCCCATGCCATCGACTATGCTGCTGCACGCTGAGAAGCTCCCCGCTAAAAACACCCACTTCATATTGCCCCAATCCTTGACGATATGACTGAGCTCTCGAAACGAAAAGGTGCGCTGATTCATGAAGACAACACCCGCTACAATGACTAAAATGCCAACAAATCCAGTCCAGGCAATCGCCGTGCCGATGAACAGTGTGCTTATAATTGTAGTCACAATAGGAGCTGTACCGCGCAAAATCGGATACGCATAGCTCAAATTATTCGTCTGATAAGCCTTACCCAAAGCTACAAAATACAAAACCTCCGAGCAAGTGCTAAGCAACAGCCATTTGATCGCACCCGGCGGAAACGAGGAGGTCTGCCACAGGTACACGGCAAGTGGAAAGTACAAAATGACTGATGCCCCTAAAATCAGGGTAAAAAAGGCGTCTCGCTCCTCGATCTTCTTGGACAGGGCATTCCAAATCGCATGGCATACCGCTGCAAATAACAGAATCAGTAAAATGGTGGTGGACATACTCTCCCAGCTCTCTTTTTATAAATGGCAAAAGGTGCAGTCTAAATCGACCACACCTACAGCCTGTCTATTCTTCTTGAGTTACTTCATAAGAATCCACGATCCCAACGATGACGGCGTCGATGGGGACCATCTTGTTGTGAAAAATGATCCGCGCAGGAGTGCCGCTCGAAACGATGACCTTTTCGCCAAAGCCCGCCCCGATGCGGTCTGCTGCAATCACCGTGTGTCCACCTTCCTTTTCGTTCCAGTCAATCGGCTGGACAACCAACAGCTTTAGATTCTCCATGCCATCCTCTTTTTGTGTGGACCAGACACTGCCGATCACTTTTCCCAAAAACATGGCGCTCCCCCTTTACCGTTCGTAGTGGATCGCGATTCCTTTTTCCTTCAGCATATCCTTTGCCAGCGGAGAGAGAATGGTTCCCTGTCGCAGGACAAGCCCCGCATCCGGGAATTCTGCTTGCGCTTTGACCCACTCAGCAGTCAGAAGCTTGGCTGTTTGGGCTGGTTGCGCCCCCACGACTCCACCCGACGAGCCCGTTGTCTCTTGCTGCTTTTTTGCCCTGCTCTTGCGTATGACAGCATCAGCAAGCTCTTTTTGCGGGTAGAACTCTACTCCCAGCTCCTTCATGACTTGAACATGCTGCAAGAAGAGCTGCTGATACGGCTTCGGAAGTGTTAATTTTTTTAGCGTTCGCCGGTCGGCTCGCTTGATTCCCGGTACATCCCTACTTACGAGGACAGGTTTTCCTAGCACAAGTGCTGAAAAGACGATCTCCGCCTTGATTGTACCTTTCAGACCTGCTGCTATGCGGGCTGCGTTATCCAAATCGATTTCCGGAATGATGACGCCGTCATACTCTTTGGGCGCCTCCAAAGGAACAGGAGCGTATTCATCCGCAGTGATGATCTTGCCAGCCCCTCCACATTCGATGCGATGCATCCCGAGCCACGAGGACGTTTCCCCGTCCAGAAATAAAAGGTCATGGCAGATCCCGTTATTTTGCAAGGCAATAAACTGGTCCTCAAACGATTCATGCGCCTTGCTGTCACAAAAGATATACAACCATTTTTCCTGTTTATCCTGCACCGCGTCTGGCTTCATCGACTGCAAAATTTCCCGCGTAATCGATTCTATCATTTGCCTGACGTCCATTCTATCACCTCCCTGCCGAGGAAATAGGCATGCCATTTTTCCCAAACAAGCGTACCTGGTCACCTGTTTTGAGACTTGCCGCATTGGCCTCATCGAGATCCATATGAAAATCCAGCGCATACCGCGGGCTGACCCGCACAGTCACATCCGGGAAAATAATGGTCCTTTCCCCGATGGATTGCAGCATCAGGCTGTCGCCCTCCTGGACGTGAAAGGCCCTGGCATCCGCATCAGACATGTGCACATGGCTTTTGGCCACGATGACACCTGCCTCCAGAACGACGCATCCGTCTGGACCAATCAGCGTAATACCTGGGGTCCCCTCCAAAGAGCCCGACATCCTGACTGGCGGATGAATCCCGAGCGAGAAGCCATCCGACCTGGAGATCTCCACCTGGCTTACTCCCCGTGCCGGACCCAAAATCCGCACACCTTTTATCAAGCCTTTTGGTCCTAGCAAGGTGACTGTTTCTGTCGCGGCAAACTGCCCAGGCTGGGAGAGTGGACGCAGTGGAGTCAGATTGTAGCCTGCGCCAAACAGCTTTTCTACATCCTCTGGCGCCAAATGGATATGGCGATTAGAAACCCCTACCGGAATGGTCTGCCCAGCCCCATCCTCTTCTCCGTCAGAAAAAACACCGTCCGCTTCCAACACTTCTATGCGAATCCCTCTCCCCTTTAAAAAATCGGTTGCAGCCGGGGTAAATTTGTCCTCTGCACGAACCAGAAAGGGATTGGGGACCCCTGTTCGCAGCATGGCCCGCAATGCGGTTTCTGTAATGACGGCCATAAGCTAGTGTTTTACCCTTCCAACTTCGGAAGGATCAGCTCGATATCAGAATGGGGTCGCGGAATGACATGCACAGATTTCAGCTCCCCCACCTTTTGCGCTGCTTCTGCGCCTGCATCCGTCGATGCTTTGACCGCACCAACGTCACCGCGGACCATGACGGTCACGAGCCCGCCGCCTACATGTACCTTCCCGATCAGCTTGACGTTTGCTGCTTTTACCATAGCGTCAGCTGCTTCCACTGCACCGATCAAGCCCTTTGTTTCCACCATGCCGAGTGCTGCCCATTCTCCTGCCATCCTTTATGCCTCCTTAGCGATTGGAAGTTTGCAGTTCCAAAAGCACGCTTTTAATAATTTCTGCGATTTCATCTCTGCTGATTGCAGGAGCTGCTGGAGCAGTTGTCACAACCGGAGCCGTATGATCTGCCGCCTCCAGCTTCATTTCTCGCAGCCCAAAGGCGACACGCTTGATATTCATCAAGTGCTGTGGCCCGATATTATCTGAAGTCACATTGTTGCCAAACGAGCCACACCCAAGCGTAAGCGACGGCAAGATGCCGGTAGTTGCTCCGATTCCGCCAAAAGTCGTCCCTGTGTTGACCACAATCCGCGAGGCCGGCTTGTCAACAACGAACGATTCGATCATCTGTGCATCCTGACAATGAATGCCGAGTGTATGACCCAGGCCGCCAAATTCCAGCAGCTTGTTGCAAATATGGCTCGCCTCCTGGCTATCGGTGACTGTATAGAGCGTCAAGATTGGAGCCAGCTTTTCAATCGAAAACGGGAAATCTCGTCCGATACCGGTTTCCTCTGCCATCAAAAGCTTGGCGTCCTCTGGCACCAGGATGCCCGCCTGCTCAGCAATCGCTTGTGGTGATTTCCCGACGATAGCGGGATTCAGTCCGCCATTCTTCATGATGATGGCAGCCACACGTTTTGTCTCATGATCGTCCAGGAAGTAGGCTCCTTGACGTTTCAGCTCAGCCACAACCTTGCGTTTGATCGTCTTATCGACGACAAGTGCCTGCTCAGAAGCACAGATCGTTCCATAATCAAACGTTTTGCTTTGCATAATTTGGCGTATCGCTGTTGGAATATCTGCACTGGCATGCATGTAAACGGGGACATTGCCCGGACCTACGCCAAAAGCGGGCTTGCCACTGCTGTAGGCTGCTTTTACCATCGCGGTTCCGCCAGTTGCCAGAATCACATCCGTGCACCCGTGTCCCATCAGCTCTTTGGAGGCTTCGACCGTCGGCTGCGTAATGCAAGAGATCAGTCCTGCCGGAGCACCTGCGCGCTCTGCGGCTGTCTGCATGATTTTGGCTGCTTCTTTTGTACACCTCGCCGCTTGCGGATGTGGACTGAAAACAATGGCATTCCCCGCTTTTACACTAATCAACGCCTTGAAAATAACCGTTGAGGTAGGATTGGTTGATGGCACAATTCCCGCAATGACACCTACCGGCTGTGCAACCTCCCACACCTTGTTTTGTTCGTCTCGGCGAATGATCCCCACCGTCTTCAGCTCTTTTATTGCCTGATACACATCGTGTGCTGCAAACAGATTCTTTACGGTTTTATCAGCTACCCTCCCGTAGCCTGTTTCTTCAACGGCCAATGCTGCCAAGCGACCTGCCTCTGCTTTTGCCGCCTCGGCCATGCTTTGCACGATTTGATCGATTTGACTTTGCGACATGCCTTGCAGTCGTTTCTGCGCTTCCTTGGCAGTGAGCACATATTGTCTTGCTTCCTGGACAGATTGCAAATCTACGTCTAGCATCACGATATACCGTCACCTCTCTTCAGCCGTTTACGGATCCGTTTCATGTGAGAAGGCAAATTCACTCTAACTACTCCAGCTTAGGCAAAATCAGCTCAATATCGGAATGCGGACGTGGAATGACATGGACAGAAACCAGCTCTCCCACCTTTTCCGCTGCAGCGGCTCCTGCATCTGTAGATGCCTTCACCGCTCCTACATCTCCTCGAACCATGACCGTTACCAGACCGCCCCCTACATGCACCTTGCCGACCAGCTTTACATTCGCTGCCTTGACCATCGCATCGGCAGCCTCTACAGCACCGATCAGTCCTTTTGTTTCGACCATTCCGAGTGCATCACCCATGACTACTCCTCCTTGATTGCTTGTGTTGTGGTTGTTGGTGTACTCTGCGCATTTTTCTGCTTATCTCCTGCTGCTTTGCCGACTGGCTTGGAAGAAGCCTGCTTGGACTTTTCTTTTTCCAACTGCTGCAAAACCATCTGCATCACACTTCGATCAGGACGGGGAATGACTCTGGAGTGACGAAGCTGACCCACTCGCCTTGCTTCCGCCTCTCCTACCGCTACTGCTGCTGTAACTGAGGCAACATCTCCTACGATGTAGATGGTGACAATCCCCGCATCCGCTCCCTGGTAGGTCACGCAGCGGACATCGGCGGCTTTGGCTGCCGCGTCTGTCGCTGCAACAAGGGCGGGAAAGCCCACAGTTTCAATCATCCCCAAGGCGTATCCGTTTTCTAGCATCTGGATTTCACCCTTTCCTCGCATTCGCATTTCGATCTGCTAAAAATAGATTCGATAATCAGAAAATACTGCTAACGACAACTAATTTCAAGTTAATTATTTGTTTTTAATTTTTTTTAGTTGATATTGGTTGTGTTTTGGTTCAAAAAATGAAGAGCATCTGCTTCCTGCCCCTGCTTTTAGTCCGCTACTAACCAATTAACGCCCTTGGCTTCCAGCTCACTTTCCCATTCCTTCGGCGCAGCCACATCGCTGATTACGGTATCGATCTCTTTTAAATCAGCCACCTTGTAAAAGGTGCTGATACCTATTTTGGAGTGATCCGTCAAAACGATGTTTTCCTTGGAATTTTCAATGATTCGTTTCGCGATCATCGCTTTTTCGCAATCGTAGCTGGAAATACCGTGCTGAGCTAAGATGCCGTCAATCGAAATGAACGCCTTGTCGACAAAAAAGCTTTGCATCATGTTTTCAGCCAGCGTACCTGCCGTGCGAAAATGCTTGGATTGAACCTTCCCTCCAATGAAATATATCTCCCCTGTAAAAAGCTCCTTGTTGTGGTACTCCATCAATAAATTCAGCGCAGGCACTGAGATGGTGATGAGCTTTAAATTTTTGCGATTCATCAAAAATGGGAGCATGTGCAGAGTCGTTGTTCCATCGTCGATGACCAAGACATCGTTGTCCTGTACGAGACTAGCAGCAGCACGCCCAATTCGCTTCTTCTCCTCTGCGTGGGAAACCTCTCGCATCAGATGAGAGGGCTCCTCCCTTTCGTAATTGATCTTGATAGCACCGCCATATACACGCTTGAGCTGATTTTCATTTTCCAGCTCCTCCAAATATCGTCTGATTGTCTCCGAGGACACCTGCAATTTTTCTACCAGCTCGTTGGTCCTGACTTTACCGGCGTAATTCAGCAGGTTCATAATCGCGTCTTTGCGTTCTTCCCCCACTAATGACATAACTGAAGTCCTCCTGCCGCTTTACCAGAAAATATTTTTCTCAATGGCCTGCACCAGATTTTTCATATCATGCGGGTAGACCTCCCCGATATTGCCGATTCGAAATGTGTCTGCGTGTGAAATTTTCCCCGGATACAGCACGAAGCCTTCTTTTTTCAGCCGCTCGTAAAACGCTGCAAACGTAAACTGTGGGCTTTCTGGAAAGTAAAAGGACGTAATGATCGGGGACTGCCATTCCTTCGGCAGCAGTGCGCGAAAACCGATCGCTTCCATGCCCTCTACCAATATGCGCTGATTCTCGCGGTAGCGAACCTGCCGTTTTTCGATGCCGCCTTCTTCTTCAAGCTCCAGCATGGCTTGGTAAAATGCACGCACTACATGGGTTGGAGAGGTGAAGCGCCACTTTCCGTTATGCTTCTCCATCGTTTCCCATTGGTCGTACAAGTCGAGCGAGAGCGAGCGTGCTTGCCCTTTGCATTTTTTTAGCTCCTCAGTTTTAGCGAGAATGAAGCCAAAGCCCGGAACGCCCTGGATGCATTTATTCGCGCTGCTGACCAAATAGTCAATCTGCAAATCGGCCACATCAATCGCGACGCCCCCGAAGCTGCTCATCGCATCCACGATGTATACCTTGCCAAACGATTTGACTACTTTTCCGATCTTTTCGATAGGATTGAGCATCCCTGTGGTCGTCTCGCAGTGAACGACAGCAACATGCGTAATCTCCGGGTCGCCCTCCAGCACCTCGCGCAGCTTTTCTGATTCCGCCTGTCCGACTTCCCCGAAGTCAACCACTACCGTATTGACCTTGAGCACCTTAGCGATTTGGGCGATACGATTTCCATAGGCACCGTTCGTCAATACAACCAGCTTGCCGTCTTCTGGTACGACCGAGCCGATGACAGACTCTACAGAGAATGTACCGCTTCCTTGCATGAGTACGGTCGTATAATCATCATGGTTGCGCCCACCCAGACTGACCAGCTTTGCGCGAAGACTTTGAACCAAATCGTTATATTCGTTATCCCATGTGCACCAGTCGCGCAGCATGGCGGCCTTTACTCCTTTTGATGTCGACAGTGGGCCAGGAGTCAAGAGCAAGTACGGATTATCAGGCAATTGTGTGAGGTTCATGGTTATCTCTCCTTTTGCGCGAGGCGCAGGTTGATTTTGGGAATCAGTGAATCCAGCTCACCAATCGTATCGATCACATAATCGGCTCCTGCCGCTTTGAATCGTTTTGTTACGACCTCCATTCGATCTGCCAGCTCGTCAGGATCACACTCCAGCACCTCTTTCTCGGTCATACCCAGCTCACTGCCACCTTTGATTACGCCGACTGCCCATGTGCCTGCTGCTACCCCTTCTTTTACATCGCTTGTCGTATCCCCTACTTTAATGATGTGCTTCATCGGATGAACATCCAGATTGATCGCATTTTGGTAGCACATCCACGGCAGGGGACGGCCTGCGGGCATTTCGCTCGGAGTTACCAGCGAATCAGGCCAATAGCCGAGCTTCTTGGCAGCGGGAGCCACGACGGCCATCATCTCCGCCGTGTACCCCGTTGTCGAGCCAATCTTGATTCCGGCAGCTCGCAGCCGCGCCACCAGCTCCAGCACACCAGGAATCGGTGTCACGTAGTTTTTCAAAATGGAGAACAGCATCGGCTCGAAGTCGGCGTACAGCATATCGACGTCCTTTTTCTCCGGGAGCCTGCCGTATTTAGCTCTCCACAGCTCTTGGATGCGCTCCATTTTCAGCATCGTGTCGATGTGATCCCACTTGAGCATCCCCATCGGCTCACGTGCTTCTGCGTGGGTAACCTCGATCCCCCGCTTTTTGAATACCTCCAAAAACACATCCAGTGGCGCAAAGCATCCATAGTCAACGGTTGTGCCGGCCCAGTCAAAAATCACTGCTTGAATCATGCTCTCTCCCACCTTTTTCTTCATGCTTATCATCGTTTTTGCCATCTCTGTGTTTTTGTCCTCAGCTTATTCGTTCCGACTTCATAGAAGATCCGTACCAGCACGTTGGTCAAAACGATCAGGACGGACATCGCTGCAGCTGGTGCGACATCTCCTGCATCATCCATATTGACGATTGATACGGATGCTAGCTTGAAGTCGGCTGAATAGAGGAAGACGACAGCAGAGATGGTTACCATGGAGTTAATGAAGTAATAGACGGCAATTTCCAAGATCGCCGGCAGTGACATCGGTACCGTCACCTTCCAAAAGGTGATGTAGAACGGAACACCCATCGACTCCGAAGCAAGCTCGAATTCCTTGTCCAGTTTTTTCAGCGCAGTAGTAGCGGTAATAAACGGAACGGCGTAAAAATGGATCAGGTTAGCCAGAATCAGGATGAGAATCGTCCCGTACATCCAGTTCAACGGGTTGTCAGGATGATTGAAGAAAAAGATGTAGGCAAGACCGATTACCAATCCCGGCAGAGCGAGCGGCAGGATGGAGAGAAAATAGCCGATTTGCCGCAGCCCTTTCATAAACCTTGTTTTCTCAAGCAAATACGCATTGATGAACGTCACAATCGTTCCAACCACCGCACTGTAAAAGGCGACGAGCAAGCTGTTCCAGAATGGCTGCATCCCTTCGCCGGCTACCTTGGAAAAGTCGTAATGCGTGAATGATATCGTCAAATCATACGGCCAAACCTTGACCAGAGACGCGAAGATCACTGTCCCCAGCATCAAAAAGATCGAGACGGTAATGAGCGAGCAGTAGATAAAGAAGGAAACATCCCGTCCGCGCTGTGGTGTAATTTTGTACGGCGTCGATTTGGCATTCACCGAGGAGTTTTGCTTCCTCTCTACAATTCGATCCACAATGAAGGCGAGGATCGCCGGAATAATCAGGATGATCCCGACAGTCGCTCCCATCGTCGTGTTTTGCTGCCCGATCACCTGCTTGTAAATATCGGTCGCAAGTACGTTGAATTGTCCACCTACTACCTTTGGTGCTCCGAAGTCGGTAAAGCTCAACGTAAAGCAGACAAAAATCGCGCTGATCAGACCGTATTTCACATTAGGCAGCGTCACTGTCAAAAACTTTCGAAGCTTGCCTGCCCCCATGGTTTCTGCTGCTTCGTACAGATTGTAGTCAGCAAACGCGAGGGATACTGCCATGATGAGATACGCCTGTGGAAACGTATAAAACATCTCGGAGAGGATAATCCCCAGTGGACCGTAAAGCTCCATGTCAAAACTGGGGAAAAGTCCAAAAAATCCGGTCGTGATAATTCCTTGATTACCAAACAAGTACGTCAGTGCAATCCCGTGCATCATCGTAGGTGCAAACAGCGGCAACAGGGCTACATAGCGGAAAAATACTTTCCCTCGCATATCCGTCCGCGTCAGAGCAAAAGCGTATAGAAAGGCCAGTGTCACGGAAAGAATCGTCGTCACTCCTGATACGTACATCGTGTTGGAGAACGATTGGACCAGAGCAGGAGTAGCGAAATATTTGACGAAATTGGCTAGGCCGATATACTCGCCCATCTCATTGATAAAAGCTTTGCTGAATAAATCCCCCAGCGGCAAAAGAACACTTACAAACAGGACAATCACAATACTTGCAATCAAGATCTTTTGCAGCCACTCGTCCTTGCCCATCTTTTGTCGAACGGTTCGAGTGCTCATCTTAACCACTCCCCGTCTTCTTCGTCACGGCAGCCTGGTCAAACGAGATCAGGTTTTCGAGTGGCATTTCAAAAGCAACCTGCTTCTCACGTGCAAGACCCAACCGATGTGTTTGCTGTACAGACAGATCAATGGTAACGAATTGGGGCAAAAGTCCTTTATTCTGATTGAGGAGCTGCAAGCTCACGCGATAAAACGATCCGCGAAACTCCATGTCCTGTACGACTGCCTTCATGCTGTATTCTGCCGCCGGGTCCATCAGATGAATATTTTCCGGGCGAATGGCATACAACCGATCCTGACCTACTTTGTTTCCCGTAAACACAGATTCTTCCAAAAAGTTGATCGCTCCGATAAAGTCGGCAACAAACGGACTGTTCGGCTTTTCATAAATCTCCTGCGGAGTGCCTACCTGCACCACCTCCGCATTGTTCATGACAACGATGCGGTCTGCCATCGTCAGCGCTTCTTCCTGATCGTGGGTTACCATAATGGTCGTAATCCCGATTTTCTCGTGCAAAATTCGCAGCTCCCGGCGCAGCTTGAGTCGCACTTTGGCATCCAGAGCAGATAAAGGCTCATCCAAAAGCAGGAAGTCTGGCGACAGAGCGATGGCACGCGCCAAGGCAACACGCTGCTGCTGCCCTCCTGACAGCTGAGATGGGTATTTATCGCGGATGTGCTCCAGGTCAATCAGCACCAGTACCTCCCGCACTTTCTCCTCAATTTCTTTTTTGGACATCTTTTTGGATTGCAGGCCATATGCGATATTTTGCGCTGCCGTCAAATTAGGGAAAAGGGCGTACGACTGAAACATCATCCCAAAATTACGTTTGGCTGGCGGAAGAACCGTAATGTCCCGATCATTCACTAAAATTTTTCCGCTCGATGGCTGTTCCAATCCCGCTAGGATTCGAAGCAATGTCGTTTTTCCGCATCCGCTTGGTCCTAAGAGGCAAATGAATTCATTCTTTTGGATATCGATATCGATTGATGTGAGGGCAACAAACTTGCCAAATGTTTTTCGCACACCTTGGATGCTCAGATATGGCTTTGTCATACGCTCCTCCCTTCTCCCTTTTTCGTGTAGTTTGCTTTGGATCGTCACCCGCATCTAGCTCTTCGGCTCACTTTTCGTACTGTAGCGTTTGTCCCACTCAGCCAAGATTCCCGGGCGATCTTTTGCTGTTTGGGTCAAGTCATTGTGGATGAGCTGCGATCTGGGGTCCTTCGTATAACCTTCAGGGAGTGTGGCACTCTTGCTGTCTACGGTAATAATGGCAAAGTTTTTGTTGTATTCCTTCATCGCCTCGTCCGAGATGGCCAAATCAAGGAATACTTTTGCTTCCGGCTTGATCTGCGCTTTTTTCACGAGGGCATTTGCTTCTACATCCCAGCCTGCGCCTTCGGGAGGGAAGATGACTTCAAGTGGAGCACCCTTTTTCTTTTCCGTAATGCCCCGGTAGCCGAATGAGATGCCGATTGGATATTCGCCAGCCGCTGCCATTTTTGCCGGCTTGGAACCGGAGTGCGTATAAAGCGCAATATTTTCATGAAGCTTATCCATGTAATTCCACGCTTCCTGATCACCGTACAGCTCTTTCCATGCTGCGACTGTGAAGAAGCCTGTTCCAGATGAAGAAGGATTCGGCATGACGATCAGCCCTTTATACTCAGGCTTGATCAAATCAGCGTAAGATTGCGGGATAGGAAGATTGCGTTTTTCCAACTCCTTCGTATTCACGACAAATGCGGTCTCAAAAGCATCAATGCCCACCCAATGTGCCGGGTCCTTGGAGTCCTTGAATTCAGGCGAGATTCGTTCAATTCCTTTGGGCGTATAGCCTTCCAGCACACCTTGGAACTCTGCTCCCAATAGCTCAGTTGCCGCTGTTCCCCACACTACATCTGCTTGTGGATTGTCTTTTTCAGCAATAAGCTTGGCTACGATAACACCTGTTGAATCCCTGACGATGTTCAGCTTGATCTCGGGATGCGCTTGGTTAAAAGCTCCCACATACGCCTTGAGCTGATCATCCTCCAAAGCTGTGTATACTGTCAGTTCGGACGAGCCTGCCTTACCGCCTGTGGAGCCAGATGATTGTCCACATCCTGCTAAAAGCCCTACTGACAGTACACCCACTACGATCGTGCTAACCCATTTTTTCATCCAGAACCCTCCCCCTTTTGTTTCTAATCCATTCTCCCCTTCCAAGCTGCCTTCCGGTTAAGACAACACCAATTCCACATCAATTAGTTTGTTTTCCCGTTTTTTAGTTGTTTTTTGTTTTTATTATATATTCAATTGTCTAAACATTTCAAATCTTTTTTCGTAAAAAATATTACAAGCCTAAGTGAACGATTGAGGTAAGCTAATCGTAATAAGGTTGAATGCGTCGAGAGGAGCTCCATCGTCTATGGATGAACGCGACCTGATCAAACAAGCCCAAAAAGGAAACCAGCAGGCATTGTCTGAGCTATTGCAAAAGCATTACGCCTTTTTAAAAAGCTATCTGCTTAAAATCACGGTAAATCCGTACTTGGCCGAGGATTTGACACAAGAGGCCTTGATCAAAGCGATCGAGAAAATCACTTCTTATGATGGCCGATCTGCTTTTTCCAGCTGGCTCATTACAATCGGTTCCCGCCTTTATATCGATTTTCTACGTAAGAAAGACACGGAAAAAAGATGGACTGAAAAACAAAAAGCCCTATCCAAAATGAAATGGGCCGCGGGCAATATGAATCGAGACTGGCCTGAGTTCCTTGAGGTTCTCCTGACATTATCGGAGGAGTATCGCATTCCGCTTATTTTGAAGCATTATTACGGTTACACCTATACGGAGATCGCGGACATTCTGCATATTCGCGAAGGAACGGTCAAGTCCCGCGTGCATCATGCCAGCAATCAATTGAGAAAGGAATGGTTGGACGATGAACAAACATCTGGATGAAGACAACGACCAGTTGTATCAGAAGATGCGAGAGGGTCTAGATGAGCTGGATGAGCTCTTTCCATCCGCCACTCCCGACCCTGCTTTTTTCCAGAGCATCGTTTCGGAAACAACCAAACGCACAAAAAAACGCATTCGCTATGAGCTGCTCGCTTTTTGGTCTGTTGCTCTTGTCGTGCTCTCCATGTTTTACTTCATCCAATCTCAAGCGCTGATTATTTACTTCCTTGTTCAAGGACTGTCCTTTCTCGCATTTGTTTTCATCCTTGCTAAAAGGTGGGTAGGTAACCATGACACAACCCCATGATGTTCCACTGTGGCTGCTTTTCACTTTATTGAGTCTTGCTGCCATTCAAGGTACCTGGCTGTTTTTGGATGCGAAAAAAAGAAGCCGTTTTCCGTGGCTTTGGGGGTTATGGGGATTAACGAGTATCCCGACTCCACTGCTCGTATATTTGCTAGTCGTACGAAAAGTATGGAAAAAGGGGGGAGTATGAGATGAAAGAAAGACCTTTTCGCCTGGCATTCATTTTCGCCGTGATTTCCTTTCTGGCTAGCTTGATCATGATTCCATATCAGCTGCAAATCATACCGCTTCCTGAAGCGGCTCCCGTCCATCCAGCCGTTCTTTTTCTTAGCTCAGCCATTCAAACAGCGCTCATCACCTTGCTTTTGAGCTATCTTGGGATTCGCCTATCCTCCTCAGTCGGTTTGCAGCTAAATCTCTGGAAAGGCTGGGCATACCGCCAAAAGCACGAAGGCTTTGCAAAGCGTACTGTGATCCTTGCCATTTTGGGAGGCATCATCGTCTCCTTGGCTATCTCTTCTCTCGATCGGCTTTTCTTTGTACCAAGCATCCCTCAGCTTGCACAGCTTCAGGCTCAGGCTCCTGTGTCTTCTCGCTGGCTCGGACTTACGACCATTTTTTATGGGGGCATTGTGGAAGAATTGCTGCTGCGTTTGGGGCTTATGACCTTGTTCGTTTGGTTATTTTATCGCCTGTTTGGCAAAAAAACGAGCAGCTGGATGTTCATCGTAGCGATTATACTCACGAGCGTGCTCTTCGGCTTGGGCCATCTCCCTGCAACGATCCAGGCTTTTGGCGAGCTGACGTCGCTGCTTGTCATTCGCGCAATTCTTTTGAATTCACTTGCTGGTATTCTGTTTGGTTGGCTTTATTGGAAAAAAGGGCTTGAATACGCAATGATCGCTCATATGACAGGAGACCTGATGCTTCACGCGATCCTTTCGTAAACCAAAAAACTGCCGAGTCTTCATCAATCAGACTCAGGCAGTTTTTTTATTTTCTGTCCAACAGCTCGACGGATATTCGCTTTCGTTTTTCAAATGTTGCGATTTCATGGTAGCCTGCTTGAAGCAGGGTTTCTCGTGCCTCGTCCAAGTAGCTGCCTAAATCGTCGGGAAAATGTGAGTCAGAGGAAGTGGTGATTGGCACGTCATACTCGCGCAAAATTTGCAGGAAGCTGTAGCTCGGGCACATTTCCTTGACGGGATAACGATAATACAGTCCCGTATTAATTTCTGTTGCTATCCCATGCTGTTTTAACAGCTGGGCGATACGCTGGTAATGCGGAAAAAGCTCTTGTTCAGAAGGACGGTAGCCAAACACCTTCAAATTGTCCAAGTGTGCCACGAAGTTAAACAATCCAGATGCAATTGCTTCCTCCACCACTTGAAATTTCTGTTCGTATAGGGCAAGCAAATCAATGCCCTCAAACCGCTCTTTTGTTTCGGGATTGTCAAAACCCCAGCCGTTTACAAAATGGACGGAACCAATCACATGGTCCCACGGGTAGCGATCAATCATGGGGGCAAGCACTTCCTTGCCACCCGAAAAATAATCAGCCTCCATCCCCAGTTTTAGTGCAACTCCATCTGCTTCCCAGATCGGCTGCTGCTTCAAAATAAAGTCGACAAACTCTTCAATCGAGTCGGTGCAAACCTGATCCAGCCAGATGCGCTGCATGCGTCCCAGCTCATCGTCCTCTAGATGCATATGCTGTTCGAAGTAAGGCTTGAATTCCTTAAAGCGGTAGAGATGATCCACAATTCCCACATGGGAGAGCCCCAGCTCTTTGGCGCGAGCACGATACAGATCGAGCCATTCACGTGAGTATGCTCCTCGGTTGATCCGCTCATGCATCCAGGATGCGAGCTCTTCCATCCACTCTCGTGTGTGTCTGTCCCGTGCAGGCTGGCGAAAACGAAGCAGTGCATCTGCCGTGCGATTCCACCAGCGCAAGGAATACGGGCCTTCCTCCAGATGTACGTGATAATCTACTTTCACGCTTTCCCCTCCCTTGTGTCAACCGTCATCCAGGTTACTCCTTTTCTCTCCAATTCGCTTTCCCAGGACGCTGGCTTTTCATGGTCGGAAATAATGACATCGACTGCATCCAGCGAAATGATTTTGCAAAAAGCCTGCACGCCGATTTTGCTCTGGTCCGCCAAGACAAAAACAGCTTTGGATACCCGTGCCATCGTTTTGGAGATCATGGACTCATTAATGTCATAATCACTGATCCCGGATGATAGGGAGATCCCACCTACTGAAATAAATGCCTTGTCAACATGGAAGGTTTCCAGCATTTTCTCGCACAACGGGCCACTGATCGATTGCTGCTCGGTGTTCACTTCTCCCCCGAGCAGGATGACTTTGCCTGTGAATACATGCTGATTGAGTGCTTCCGAAAGCAGTGAGGCTACGGGCAGTGAATTCGTCAGCACAGTAAGACGCTTGCGCCCCTGAATCATGCGGGCAAATTCCAGCATGGTCGTCCCTGTGTCAATCACGACGGTCTCCCCATCAGCTAACAGCTCAGCAGCATGCTGTCCAATCGCCCGCTTGGCTGCAAGATTGATGTCCTGTCTTTGATGATAGGGCGGCTCTCCTTCTGCGTAATTCTCCTTTACTGCTCCACCGTAAACTCGCTTTAATCTGCCTACCTGCTCTAATGCATCCAGATCGCGGCGAATCGTTTCACTCGATACTTCCAGCCGCTCAGCGAGAGAGAGCACCTTTACCTTTCCATACAGATTCAGTTCCTCGATGATGGCTTTTTTTCTTTCTTCAGCCGAGATGGACATTCCATACGCTCCCTTATTGTAACGGGATGCACTCTTCAGCCGGAATCCGCATAAACACCGGTGTACCTAAGCGAATCCAGTGATTGTCAGACGTATTGAGCACATCCACTTGCATTTTTTGATGCTTTGCCTCTACTTCATAACGAATGACGTTTCCTTTTAACGTCATGCTGCGAACAACACTCTCAATAGACCAGCCGTTTTTTGACTGTGCGGATGCCTCATTGCCAGGTGGTACGAGAGAAATGACCTCAGGTCGAATGGCAAAAGCGTCACCCGCCATCGCTATTTCTCCAACCAGCTGTACCATCTCCGCTCGCTTCAGTACATTGTAGTTGCCGATAAAGCGGGCAACAAACTCACTTGCAGGATGAGCGTAAATCTCTTTCGGAGTACCGATCTGTACGATGTTGCCATGATCCATTACGAAAATGCGGTCAGATACGGTCAACGCCTCTTCCTGGTCATGAGTAACGAATACCGTTGTGATCGAGAGCTCCTGCTGAATCCGCCTGATTTCGGTTTGCAGGCTCTTGCGAATTTTGGCATCCAGCGCACTAAGCGGCTCGTCCAGCAGCAGGATTTTGGGCTCGACGACAAGCGAACGCGCCAAAGCTACGCGCTGCTGCTGACCACCTGAGAGCTGATGTGGATACGAATTCTCACGACCGCGCAGATCAACCAGATCAATAATTCGCTCCACTCGCTCCTTGTATTCCTCTTTCTTCACGCCTTTCATTTTCAGCCCAAAACAAATGTTGCCGTATACATTCATATTGGGGAACAACGCATAGGATTGAAACACCATGCCGACTTCCCTGTCCTTTGGCGCAAGCTGCGTGATGTTTGTGTCCCCTACGACGATTTTGCCCCCGTCCTCTACCTCTGTCAAACCGGCGATACAGCGAAGAAGCGTGCTTTTGCCGCATCCGCTCGGACCGAGCAGCGTAATCAATTCGCCCTTTTCAATCGAGAGGGAAACCTGGTTCAACACAGTGGTCTCCTTGAACCGTTTACTCAAGCGATCAATCTGTACATAGCTCATCTGCTTCCCTCCTTGGACGACGATTTGCCGATTCGCATCACTATACCTGACAAAGCAAACAGCAGGATAAAGTAGGTGACGACAATGGCACTAGTGAGATGTCCGCTCTCCGACATCCGGCGAATCAAGTAGATCTGCATCGTTTCGTAATGCCCTCCGACTAACAGGTTTGCGAGCACAAACTCGCCAAACAGCGTGGAGAATGACAGCAGCGTCGAAACGATAATCCCTGTCAAAATGTTGGGAAAGATAACCTTCCAAAACGCCTGCATCCGGCTTGCACCCAATAGCTCTGCTGCCTCCACGAGCTTGATCGCATCGATGGTGCGCATGCTGTTGCGAATTCCCTGGTACATGTAAGGAAGCACGATAACAAAGTAGGCACCGATCAATATCCAAATGCTGCCCGACAGCACAATCGGTCCAGACGAGTACAGTTTGATCAATCCGACTGCTGCTACGACTCCAGGTATCGCATATGGAAGCATGACCAAGCCTTGTAGTGTCCGCTCCCAGCGCGAGAAGTACACCGTCACGATAAAAATGGTCGGCACCATCACAGTCACGCTAATGCAAATCGCGAAAAAGCAAACCAACAGCGTTCGCTGCATCGCGTCTAAAAAGCGTGGATCGGTAAACAGCTCCTTGTACCACGAAAGCGTATAGCCCTCTGGCAAAATCGTCCGATACCAGTCCGTCGATATCGAATACAAGAAAGTCGCGACCAGAGGGATAAACAAGTAGATCATGACGATTGTGATCAGAGAAGCATGGAATACTTTGTTAAGCTTCATCCGAGCTCCCTCCTGACACGTCGCATCATCCATTCATTGATCAGCATAGCCGTCACCATCGTGATCGCCAAAATGACGGCCAGAGCGCCTGCGAGCTCTGGTCTGGCAGCGACGTCACCTGCTACGAGTGAACCGATCCGAATGGCAATCAGGTTGTAGTTGCCTCCGACCAGGGCATAGGCTGTCGCATAAGCTCCCATCGCGTTGGCAAACAATATACTGAACGTTCCTACGACTCCTGGCAGAATAACCGGAAGCCCAATGTAGCGCCAAAACTGGACCGTGGATGCTCCGAGCAGGGCAGCTGATTCTCTCCATTGCTGATGAATTCCGTAATAAGTCGGATACAAGAGCAAAATCGCCAGTGGAATTTGAAAGTAAACGTAGACACATACCAGCCCAAACCAGCTGAATAAGTCAATGGAGGCCAGCGTCGTCCAGCCCAATTGCTTGAACAAAAGTGTGAACAATCCGTTGCTCCCCAAAATGATGATGTAGGCAAAAGCAAGCGGAACCCCCGAAAAGTTCGAGGTCATATTGGACAGCATTAACAAAAAATCACGTGCGCGCTGGGAAAAGCGTGTAATCGAGTAAGCTGCAAACAGGGCAACCACAATTCCCACCGCACTCGCACACAACGAAATGAAAAAGCTGTTTTTAAGGCCAAGCAAATAGTATTTGCTCGTCAGCGCCTTGGTGTATTGATCAAGGCCCCAGCCTACTCCACCATCACCCCGGAAGCTTTCTAGAACCATGACGAGAAGCGGCAATAATTCAAAACAGAGGACAAGAAAGGCAAACGGCAGCAAGGACAACAACAGCCACTTGTGGCTTTTTCGAATATTCAGGTGAACCCCTCCAATTCGTCTAGCCTTGAACGCCTGGGAACGAGTGCTTGATCATCGCTTCAGACGCTGGAATTCCGAGTAGCTGGCAAATAAGTGGAGCTACCGACAATTGCGGTATAGCCTCACCGTATACACCTGGGGTGAACGCAGAGCCAATGCCATAAAGTGGCACGTTGCGCTCATCATCTCCTGTTCCGCCGTGGTTGCCATCGGGATTCATGCCATGATCCGAGGTCACGATGATCTGGTAGCCTTCGTCCATCCAGACTGGCAAAAGCTGTGCCAAAATCGTATCTACGGCAATGACTGAGCCTCGGTATTGCTTGGAGTCAGAGCCAAACAAATGCCCTGCATTGTCTACGCCCATCGAATGAATGTAGAGGAAATCAGGGTCTACCTTGCGTCGCAGCGACTCCCCATCGAGCAAGAGGTGGGAATCAGGATAGCTGTCTTCAAAGTAGAAGCAGCCATGCTGAATGGCTTTCTCCTCGTCATTTTGGAAGCGATCCTCGACATAATGAAACGGTGCGCGATTGTACAGCTCGCTTACCCAGTAATAAGCCGCTGCTGCATTGCGGAGTCCATGCTCCTTGGTCAAATGAAAGATGCTTTTTTGATGGGAAAGGCGAACGACTTGATTCGATGTAATCCCGTTTACAGAGCTAGGCGTACCCGTTAACAAGACTTCATACAAAGGACGGGAGAGACTCGGCAGCTCGGATTTAACCAAGTACCGAGCTGCCCTGCCTACTTCTACGAGATGATTGATATACCCCATTTGGGTGACTGCCGCCTGATACTGCATACCGTCTACAACGACCACGATTACCTTGTTCATTGCCATGCTGAGTACCCCCTATTATTTGGCATGGATCAGGACTTGCTCTTCCCACATTTGCGGAATTTTTTTGGCGGTTTCATCCCACGCCTTTTGATCCTTGATTGGCTTTGCATCCTTGTATTGATCAGCAGGAATCATCTTTTTTGCTACTTCTTCTGGCAGCTTCACACTTTCGCGAATCGGACGAGCATAGCCTTTCGCCAAATTGATTTGACCAGCGTCACTCAAGATGTATTCACGCGCCAGCATAGCCGCATGAGGATGCGGAGCGTATTTATTAATGATCGTCGCATATCCGCTGACAACGGTACCGCCACTTGGAATATTTACTTCAAAACGGGAGGCGTCAATCTGGTCGCGGTAAGACAGCGCATTAAAGTCCCACAGCATCGCAACAGTGACTTCCCCTTTTTCAATCGTCGCCAGGTTCATTTCCCCCAGGGAAAGGCGTCCTTGTTTCGCCAGGTCTGCGAAAAAGTCGATTCCTGGCTGGATGTTGGTTTCATCGCCACCGTGAGCCAGTGCAGCAGCCAAAACCGTCATTTGTGATTGCGCTGCTTTCGTCACATCCCCGATTGCTACTTTGTAGTCGCCATTTTTAATATCGTCCCACGATTTTGGCGGGTTTTTCACCAGCTGCTTGTTTGCCATGACAGAGATTGCTCCCTGATAGCCTACGATCCAGTGTCCATCCTTGTCTTTTGCCCATTCAGGAATCTCGTCCCAATACGACGTTTTATAAGGCTGAGTTACTCCTTTTTCTACAGCAATCGGTCCAAAGGAGATTCCAACGTCACCAATATCTGCGGTCGGATTGTTTTTCTCCGCTTCAAACTTGGCAATTTCCTCGGAGCTGCTCATATCTGTGTCCGTATGCTTCAGGCCGTATTTCGTTTCTAAATCCTTCCACGTGCCCAACCAGTTCGCCCAGGAATCTGGCATCCCTACACTGACGACTGTTCCTTCTTCTTTTGCTTTCTTCTCGATATCAGCCAAAGTTAGTTCTGGTGCAGGTGTCGATGGAGCTGCTTGTTGGTTGTTGGTTTCTTGTGGTTTTTCACTGCCTGTTCCTGTTGAATTGCTTGAACATCCTGCCATCACACTAGCTACGAGCAATACTCCTGTTGTTGCTGCAAATAAAGAGCGTTTCTCTAACCATTTCTTTTTGTTCACGCTGAGCACCTCCCAAAAATTTGTGGTTTCTTTTTTTCTAAACAAGATTTCTTCTCCACTTCTTGTTGTTTGTTGACCGTTGTTACTTTATTATATTTTGTAAAAACATAGGCATACAACTATTTTTGTTTAAATATTTCGTTAATGAATTGTGAAGGGAGGGGGGAACAAGACCGTAGGTCGGGATTATTGTGGAGGAGAGGAAACCGGAGAAAACGCTCCAGATTCTTGGGTCGCCTGCTTGGAGGTGTCACTGTCCGGCTTCATGGAAAAAGGGAAACCGCGTCCAAAAGTAGTAGTTTCGTGAAGTCTCTCATGGGTGGACGCTTAAAATCGTGTTTCCCTTTTTCCATTACACCTCGGTTGACGCCCCAAAGATCTTCGCTTTTTTCCCCGGTTTCCTCTCACTAGCTTCGGGCTGTCGGTCTATCTTTTTTAAGGGATGACATGAAGACAAAGGAACGAAAAACAAAGATCAATAAACAAAAGTACAGAAAAATGCTAACTACTTCATTACGGAAACAACACCTTTTTCTACAAAACAATAAAAGCCGAAGCCCTTTTATGGACTCCAGCCCTATCACGATTTTACTGCTCTTATTTCCTCGACTACTGCCATTCATCTGACACCACATCTTCGCTTTCTAGCGGATGAAGCGCCTTTCCACTGATCGAGCAACATTCGAAAGGAGTTGCCATACAGGGTACCACACGAAACGGACAATATCGTCACGCTCACACCCCTTAGAAAACGATTCGATAAGGAAGCTGCTCTACTGCAAAATCAATTACCCTGCCAGTTGCGGAAACCAGCTCTACATCAATCGAATGGAGAGAGGCTCCCCGATCCGTTGGATACCAGGGACGTTGTTCTTTCACGAGCACAAGCACGCCTTCTTGATCGCCGTAAAAGCGGAAGCTGGCTGACTCGGGAGAGAATTCATTTTCAAGCATAGACAGACGCTCAGCAAATGCAGCTACCTCCCGAACAGGCATTCCGACCTCTTGAACGCACAGCCAAGTTGCAGCTGGATGGGTAGGGAACGCAAGGATTTCCAAAATGTTCTGATCCGGATCTTCGAAATACAGCTGCTTTCCTTTCCATGTAACAGAGCGCATGATCTCTTCCCCATCCTTGCTTGGCAGGATCGTTGCACGCTCCTTGATCACCCCGGCATACTCATCAAACACCGATTCCGCAATACCCAGTGCAAAGTGATAAAAAGGCTTCTCGCTCGAATGCTCAAAAGTAAGCAGCGTCCTCCCGACGACAACGGTAAAGGAGTGCTGTGTCCGCTCTCGAAGAGGCATGTTCAGGACATGCTGATAAAACGAAATCATTTCTTCCAGCACGCTTGTTTGGAGCGTTACTTTTGCAAAGTTCACAGCATTCACTTCCTTTTTACAGAGAATCACAACCCAAATCCTTCCAACTCCATCATCCTTTAGCTAAACGAAAAAAGCAAGCCATCCTTTAAGACAGCTTGCACCTCTGCTTCATCAAACAGATGTACTTTCAGAAGCTACGAGCCACCTCCGAGTTACCTGCCGGAACAAAAATGGCCACAGTCACTCCTCACAGGCTTTTCGAAATCGCAAACTTTTTGCGGTAGTATCGAGAAAAACCAACAATCACTGGCACAAGCACGATTGTCGGAATAAACCAGACAAGCGGATGAACCGAGCTGATGCTGAGCAGACGTGGAGCTCCAAAAACGGTAAAAGCCGTAATCGTTGCAATACAGCACCCGAGCATGCCGCCCATGTGTTCAAACCACCAGTGCATTCTAGATCGCGGGGCTCGCAGCCAATAGATCAGCTGACTGCCTCCCAGAAAAATGCCAACCAGCGGAAACCACGTAAGCAGAGGAAACTGAGTCACAGCACCGTAAACCGACATTGCTACTCCCGAGCCGACCAGCAGCGCAGGAAACATCACATCTACGATCTGACGATGGGCTGCCTTGCGGTTTTTAAACCGCAGCACCCGGACTCCATACCACGCCGTTGCCGCGCTTAAAATAGAGATGAAAATCAAGAACCAGGCAAAGGCTTCAGAATCCGCTGTTTTAGCAGGATCAAAACCAATTCGCCAGATTCCCATAAACAAAGCAGAAACCGCTACAGCGCCCATCGCTATGACGTACACCCAGCCCGAGCGCAGATGAGCTTTTCCTCCCTTTTTCGTGACGATTGGAATCCAAAAAACAAGCAAGGCCGTGAATCCCGCAACAATGTGCACAATCTTAAAGAGCGAAAAAAAGAACATGCTCCCATCATTCCTTCCCTTAGCCTCTGGATAGGATTTCAAACATCATTTTGTATACCTCTTCTACGGAAAGGATTTTGGAATCTGGCGCGATCTGCGTATTGACGCGAATTCCGTAGGTGATGACGGAAAACAATATCGCTGTTTTTTCGGCATCGAGACTCTCCGGGATCACGCCCGCTTTTTGCCCCACCTGAATCCATTCCACGGATGCCTTGATGCTCTCTTCATGCAGCCTGGCCAGCATGGCGCCAATAATCGGATCTTCTCGTTTGCTTAGCAAATAAATCAGGATGAGATTCGTAACATCACGTGAATCGTGAATATGGCTCAGCCCTTTAGAAATGGCCTCCAGACCGGACGAAAGCTCCTGCCCCCCTTCTCTCACCGTCTGATAAAAACGCTGGCCGATACTTTCAAAGCGTTTCTGCAGTAAAAGGCCCATCAGCTCATCTTTACTTTTTACATAATGGTAAATGGCGCCTTTGGACAAGCCAGAACGCTTCATAATATCTTGCAGTGTCGTTTGTTGGCACCCCTTTTCCAGAATGAGCTCCTCTGTTGAAGCTAGGAGCAGCTGAAAGCTGGGGTTTTGGTGGATGGCTTGCATAGTCTCCTCCTATAAACACGGGTCGAATTTGGTATTATCACCACTATACAAACCGTCAGTCGGTATGTCAAGAAACAAAGAAGAAGCGGATATTTTCCAGATGACTTTTCTCCGCCTCTTTACCCGTAACGCTAGTGCAATATTTTGTAGTAAATAACCGTGGTATGCAGACTGCCGTCTGCCGATGTGACATACTGCGGGATTCGTCCCGCTTCCTGATAGCCCATTGATTGATACAGTCGATTGGAATGATCGCCCTCACGTGTATCCAAAATGAGCAGACTGCGATCTTCTACACGCGCCCGAGCCTCCGCCATGAGCAGCAAAGCACGCCCGATCCCTTGGCGACCCACAGATGGATGCACCATCAGCTTTGCAATTTCTGCCCGGTGCAAGCTGTTCGGTTTGGTCGCCAGATGCAGCTGGATTGTACCTACGATCACGCCATCACGCTCGGCAACCCACATTTTCACATTTTTCTCCAAGACTTTTGTCCAGTACGCCCGCGCTTCTGCGTACGGCAATGGCGGAAGAAAACCAATGGAAGCTCCTTCGCCTACAACATCCACCAGAAGCTGCGAGAGCTGATCCAGTTCATCCGCACCAAGCTGTGCTACTTCCCGATAAAGAAACGATGTTCCCATGATCATATCCCTCTCCTCCAGCCTGCACAAATATTCTTGCTCTTCTTTTCACTATAAAGGAGATGAGGAAAAAGCGCACGCACTTTGTGTTAGGTTTTATAACATCATATGTAAAATTTATCTCACGTAATTATTCTTCGTCTTTTAAGGGCGATATCCGTACATGCCAAAAATGATGACCATACAGAAATACACGATACCAGCAGGCATAATGGTCAGTGCGACCCAGAATTTTCGCTTGATTCCCTCTGCCTTTTTGAACCATTGATAATAGTTGATTAGTAGAATGAAAAGGAAAGGCACAAAATAAAAGCCAAGCATAAACCATACCCACTCATAATTTGTATCCCAATATTGCTCGGGTACAGGCAGTGTGTGGTAAGCCTGATAGATTTCTTCTTTCCGCGAAATAAAAATATAAGAAAGCACGAGATAATAACAAATTACGACTGCTTTCATCCATAATCTGAATCCAGACGTGATCAAAGTAATCATAAAAATAATGCCCAAGATAAACCATAAAGCCATATACTCCATCACGATCCCCCCTAGAAGGGATTATATTTTTTTGTCTCGCGTGCCATAAGTACCAATTTTTTCTGGTACCTCCCTTGACTGATTACAAGAGTCGACAAAATTTGGAATACTGCCTATAATAGACTTGTGAAATACAGCTCTCTCATTCTAGGAGATGGTTACGATTACATATGCTCTATCTTTTTTGCTGTCGTTTTGCATTGTTCTCGTGTTGATCCCGCCGCTTGGCAAGCTGGCATTTCGACTTGATTTTGTGGACAAGCCTCGTAAAGACGTAGAACGAAAAATACATCGGGAGCCCATCCCGTTAACGGCTAGCTATGCGATATTCATTGGATTTGCAGCGTCGTTTCTGCTCTTTTCCAAAGAATCGCCTGGGCAAACCGTTGCCGTTTTGGTAGGCTCTCTGCTCCTGCTCATCATTGGGACGATTGATGACTGGTACAAGACGCAGGGCAAGGATTTTTCTGCGCTCCCCAAGCTGATTGTTCACATATCGGCTGCGATCATCGTCTATATGTCGGGAATTACCTTTTCGGGCTTTTACAACCCACTCAGCGGCGAGTACATTCTGCTTCCAGTATGGCTGCAATTCATCCTGACGATCCTGTGGATCTTCGGAGTCACAACCGTCATCAATTTCTCTGATGGCATGGATGGATTGGCTGGTGGATTGTCCGCTATCTCAGCAGGAACGCTGTTTGTTGTGGCACTTGCCAAAGGGCAGAGCACTTCTGCCATCATGGCCATTAGTCTGATCGGTGTAGCGCTGGCTTACCTGCGCTATAATAAACCGCCCGCCAAGATTTTCATGGGAGATGCCGGAGCGACCTTTCTCGGCTTTATTCTCGCGGTTATCGCGCTGGACGGGGCTTTCAAGCAGGCAACGGTTCTATCCTTGTTCATCCCGATTTTGGCTTTGGGAGTGCCGATCTTTGATAACCTGTTTGTCGTAACAAAACGCGCAATGCAAGGAAAACCAATCTATCAAGCTGATGCCAGCCAGGTTCACTACCGTTTGCTGCGGATGGGACTCAACCAAAAGCAAGTCGTTGCGTTTCTCTGTCTGATCAGTGTCTGCTTCAGTCTGACATCGATTATCTTGCTATTACTTGGTGTCTAATATGAAAAATGCCGCTTGGGTCATGTGCCCGCGGCATTTTTTTGTTTGGGTATTTCTCCCTCTTATGCAAGAACTCGTTTGCCTGTCTCAGTCGTCTGGTAAATATGAAAGCCTGTCCCTTCATACAAGCTGATCGCAGGTTGATTGTGCGTGCCTGTAATCAGATGCGGCTGCAAGCCTTTTTCCAGCGTACGGTTCACGAAAAAGTGGATGAGTTGTTTGCCAAAGCCTTTTCCCTGATGCCGGGGGTCGACAAACACATCATACACTTCTCCATGAGGCGTCAAAATCAAAGACCCGACAAATTCGTCTTGATGATAGAACATATAAATATCTTCGCGCATGTCGTTTAAAATCCATTGCTTCCAGGAAGCCATCGTTGCCTCTTGGTATTCTGTCAACCGGTATGGCTTTAGGTCTATGCCTTTTCGCACCTCATAATAGGCGTCACTTTGAGACTGGATGTACAATTCCAGGTCCTGTTCGGTAAATTTGCGTACGACAAGCTGAGGCTCTGGACCGATGCTGCCATTATGCTTCATGTAATGATGGCCCCAGATCGAAGCAAATCCGCGCTTAGTAAAAAAATCGCAGCTACTCTGTTCATCAATTCGATAGGTAGTCGCAGCTGCTGCTGGTTTTTTGTCCAGCAAATCACCCCAGAGCTTATCAAACAACTGAGAACCGATGCCCTGCTTGCGGCTGTCTGGATGTGTGTACAGATGGATTTCTGCCGTTCCCTCTTCTCCGAACGACGTCAGATCATATATGGCACAAGCCTGAAGTTGTCCCGCCTTTTCATAAACGTAGCCCTTCGCATTTTTCAGCATCGCAGCAATTTCCTCTGCTCTCCACGCGATGCCGTTGCCAATCATTTTTACTAGCGGCTCCGTATCTGAAGCCTGCATTTCCCGAATCATGGTGCGCCCCCTTTTTCTCTCTCCCATCCTGATTAGATGCTTTCTTTACTGGCTTTGCTCGGCAGCAGCTGCCTCCAACGCCTTTTGCTCCATTTGCTTGCGATGTGCAAGGCACGCTTCGCATCTTCTGCTTTTTCTGCCAAAAGCGGTATAGTATTTGCTTTTTTTACAAGAACGGCAAGTAATATAAAGCGAGCTGGACATGTTGTAGTTCTCTTCCGGTGTATTAGAGACGAGATGGACAGTCTTATTGAATTTGATCAGCAAATGTGCTGTATGAATGGCGTCAACTAACGCCGAGTGCAGTCTGCCCTCCTGAACGATTCCTGCTGTATCGATCGCTTCCTTTAAGCTCATCTGCTTGCGGTCTGCGAGCAGCATGCTGATCGGCGGCTGGATATCGTTATAATTGCGTAGCCAGGAAAAATCGAGTCCAAAGCGCGCGCAATGCTCGATCATCAAGCGCTTGTCGTCTTTTCCCCACGTGCACAAATAGTAATCCGGGTCTTCTCCAATCCACTCCATAAACGAAGCGAATGCTTTGCGAAATGGGATAAAGGTAGGCATGTTTTCTTTATCCAGCCCGATAAACTTGCGCGTACGCTCTGTGATCCGGCGCTCAATAGCAGGAAACGTATAGCGCTGAAAGGTGTCAACCTCGACGCCATTTTTTCCTGGCATGACCTTCGCCGCTCCAATTTCAATAATTTCCGGTATTTTATCTTTTTGATGAGTCAATGTCGTCTCAAGGTCAAATACGATGATTTGCAATGTCTAATCACATCCTGAACGTAATAGCTCTATTATGCCGGGAGTGGCTGTGGAAATCAAAATAAAGAGGAAAACAAAACCAAAAAATGGCTGCAAGCAAGAGCAGCCATTTCTTCGTCCTGATCAATCAGGCAGTTGTATTCAATCTTTTTTAAGCAGTAAAGGAAGTCTGATATGACTCGGGTACTGCTCATCATGGTAGACCGTTTGTTGGGCAACCACCAATTCTGTATCCGTCGCCAAATCATTGCCCGTGTTTGGATTCGGGAAACAGAAGTTCTCCGCTCCTGATGTGATGCAGACGCGAATGCGATGCCCTTTTTGAAAGACGTTGGCGATTTTGGTCATGCGGATTTCGTAGCGCTCGATTTGGCCTGGCTCAAGAAGCTGTGGCTCGCTAAAAGAATGCCGGTAGCGAGCGCAAATGATGCCATCTGACAGGCGAATGGAGTTGCCCTCCTCGTCTACATCGCTGAGCCGCACCAGCCAGTCAGTGTCTCTTGCCGAGCTTGCCGCATACAGGACGGCGGATATTTCACCCGCAATCACTACTTCTTCTTCCAAAGGCTCGGAGGTGTACACGAGTATATCAGTGCGCTTTTCTACTTCAGAGTAATTTTCTGGCACGCTGTTTTCATTTTCAGACAGATCGAGCAGATAAGGCGCTGCATCCTGCGGATCGAATACATACGAATCCGTCGGTTGTTCCTGCGGTACGGCAGTGGTCAAAACACCGTCTCCCGAGCTCGTATTTGCCGTGCCATTGCTGCTCAAATAAAAGTTGGTATAAACCGCATCCTGTGGCGGCCAGGAAGGTGATGTTTTCCACTCGTTTTGTCCAACCATGTAATATTCGACCCGCGGCTTTTGATCGATGCCGTTTTCGATCCCTTTGAGATAACGGTCAAACCAGCGCAGCTGTGTCACGTCGAGGTCATAGCGGATCGCATTGTTGCCAAACGGAACATGGTGAATCTCTCTCGTCGTATTCGCTTTGTGATACCAGGGTCCGAGAATCATATGCGCATGGTCAGGGAGCTGCTTGGATATGACCTCCCACGACTCACTGGTACCCATGCCGTTGTCATCATACCAGCCAGAGACTAAAAAGGACGGAACCTTCACCTGATCGGCGTGCCTTTTCCAATCGGATTGTGCCCAGAAATCGTCTCCATCCGGATGCTCCATCCACTTCGTCCAGAACGGAATTTCTTTGCCAAGGACCTTTTGCGGGATTTCTTTGATTGGACGCACTTTTAACACCTCGCTCCAATCGTCACGGCTCAATGCAGATACGTCGCGGCGCTTCTCTGCCATCATGAAAATCCAGGACAGTCCGGTGAGGATCGTGCCACCTTTTCGCGGAATGTCTACGTTTGGAGTCCCGACAGTCACGTAGCTGAAAATCGCCTTCAGATGCGGATTACCGCTCGCTGCCGCTGCCCACTGGACATAGCCGACGTATGAGCCACCGAGCATACCGACTGCGCCGTCTGACCATTCCTGGCTGGCGATCCATGTCAGTGTGTCATCCCCATCGCTGCGCTCATGTACGAGTGGAATCCATTCGCCCTCAGAGTCTTCACGCCCGCGTGTATCCTGCATGATTAGCGCATAGCCACGGGCTACAAAAGGCAGTCGCCGAAAAATCGCATCCATCCGGCCATACGGCGTGCGCATCAAGATAGCTGGTACCTTCTCCCCTGGCTGCAAGCCTGCCGGTATCCATACCTCTGTCGCAAGCTTGACGCCATCTTTCATCGCGACGTCGTGTCTGCCCAAATGCTTGATTCCATAACGAGCCTGTGACAAGAGCGGGTCCTGCCACAGCTTCAGCGGAGTCAGGTCTTCCCAGCCTGACTTGACCAGAATCGCACTGTCCCCTCTTCCCGTCAGTACAAAGGCGATGACCTCATTCTCGCAGATGACCAAATCGATCGGTTGGGCTGACTCGCGTACTGCAAACACCCACGCCTCTTTCGGCTCTGTCTCGCCATCGACGAAGCCCTCTATACGCTCATGCCGCTGATAATGCCCGCCACCCGGTGGAAAGATGACGTCCGCAGTTGACCAACTGAGACCATTCCATTCTGCCAAGCGGTCATTGAACTCGTTGACAGGCAGCTCATAGCCCGTATTCCCCGCCAAAAGCTGAGTGAAGTCACTTGTCAGCTTTTCCCCTGCTTCCCATCCTGTAGGGCGATGCCATACTCCTGTGTCCGAGAAGCGAATGTCCGCAATATGAATACCCGATTGATAATAGCCAAAAATTGATCCGTTCTGTTGTCTGTGATCCATCTATGTACATCCCCCTGTCTATTTGGACTATTTCCATACTTCCTCATACACCCGCAAATAGTTTTTGCCGAGGATGCCCTCGATTTCGTCGTCTTTGTATCCCCGCTTCATCAGCTCATGGGTAATCTGTGGGAGTGCACCGTGTCCTTTTACCACATCAAAAGGTATTTCCTTCGCCCTGGCGAGCTTGTCTGGCGAAAGGTACTTGGTCAAGTCATCGCACAGATCGAGCCCGATCCCGATGTAGCGCGTGCCTACGAGCTTTTTCATGTGATCGACATGATCAATCAAGCGCTCGAGAGTTGCTTCAGCTGATGTAGCAGCAGTAAACATACTGAATGAATTCAATCCGATTAAACCATCCTGATTTGCAATCGCCTTGATCTGCTCATCTGTCAGATTGCGCATCGTCGGCACCAGGCTGCGGCAATTCGAATGCGAGGCGATCACTGGTTTTTTAGCGAGCTCCATCACATCCCAGAAGCCCTCATCATTCAAATGACTGACGTCGATGACGATCCCTAAGCCCTCCGCTTCTTCGATGAGCCGCACGCCAAAGTCTGTAATTCCGCCCTTTTTGCCTTCACGTACGGGAGCAAAGAAGCTGCCATCCCCCACAAAATTGCGCCGGCTCCAGACCAGACCCATCATTCGCACACCCAGTTCATAAAAGATGCGTAGCAGACTGAGGTCGTTGTAGAGCGGCTCCGCGCCTTCCAGAGAAAGAATGAACGAAACCTTCTTTCCTTGCTTGGCCCGGTGAATGTCTTCGAGACTTTTGGCAATCATGATATGCTCTGGTGACTCCGCCGCTTCTGCGTGCAGTGCACTTACCTGATTCAGCGCTTTACGCAAGCCCATTTCCGGGATATACGCATCATCGACAAAAACAGCCGCTACGAGGGAATGGACTCCACCTTCTTTAAAGCGGGGCAAGTACTCGGTTTCTATCATTTTTGTTTTGCCATAGCCGCGCTGAATTTCTACGTCTGTCAGCAGATCAAAGTGCCCGTCCAATACATGAATACCGTCATGAAAGGCTCGCGCCTGCTCTCTGGTCACTTCTGCCACACTCGCCCAACTCCCTTATTTTTTATCCAGATAGTTGTAGATGGTGAATTTGGTTACATCGAGGAGGTCTGCCACATGCTGCACAGCGCCTTTAATCAAAAAGAGCCCCATTTCATCAAGCTCATGAATGAACTGAATTTTTTCTTCCTTTTGCATGAGCGCAATCGGCTTTCCTGTTTTGCGCAGGCAATCTTCTACCATCTGCTCCATCAGGTCGGACACGGTAGGTGGAAAGCTTTCTTCTGTTTTATCAGATTCACGCTTGTCCGAAATGGCCAGCATGTCGCTTAAAACAGATTGCGCAATCGCCAAATGAGTCATGTCAATATTGACGCACAGACTGCCGATCACTTGCCCGTGTTCGTCCTTGATATAAATTGAGCTGGATTTGATCTGTTTTCCTTTGATCGTATCGTTGCGATAGTTGAGGTCATAGTCTTCCTTGGTAACCATGGCTGTTCGCAGTGCTTTCAGTGCCCGATTGGTAACAGGAGACCCGATCTCTCTGCCGCTTATGTGTCCGTTGTGTATGGCAATGATCGAGGAAGTAATATCCCTCAGATCGTGCAGAACGATTTCACAATGGCTGCCAAATGTTTTCGCCAATCCCTCTACCACCGGAATGTAGCTCGCCAGGATGGGGTGAATAGTTCTCTCCATGAATAAGCCTCGCTTTTCTCTAGTTGGTTGCTGCGCTGATTTCTACGACTAACTCAATTTCAATCGGATTGTTAAAAGGCAGTACGGAGGTGCCAGCTGCTGCTCGCGCATGCTTGCCAGCCTCGCCGAATATTTCGATCAGAAAGTCAGATGCTCCGTTGATGACGGTGGGCTGCTCATAAAAGTCCGGTTCGCTACTCACTAGGGCAAACAGCTTGACAATGCGTGTAATTCTGTCCAAATCGCCGATCTCGTTCTTCAAAATTGCCAGCAAATTGAGGACCGTCACTTTGGCGGCCTCATAGCCTTGCTCGATGGTCACATCAGATCCTAGTCTTCCCACATACATCGGACTGCCATTGACGTAACAGCCTGCTCCTGATGTGTATAGGACGTTACCTGTTTGAACACATGGCACGTAGCTAGCCATCGTTGGCGGTGCAGGCGGCAGTGTATAGCCCAATTCTGCCAAACGCTTTTCGACTCTGGACATCAGATCACCTCGTTGATCATTTCTGATTTTCTTTCGCTATCATCACCATACTACTTTTGAAATTGTTTCTTCAACAATTTTTTTGAACACAATTAATTTTTTTGAAATTATGACTACACCCTGCCTTTTGCTCAAGCAGTGGTTATAAATAAAAAATCCGGACATGCTCAGCCTGGGGCATGTCCGGATTCTGGATTAGGTGCGGTAAATGTAACGGCGGTCAAGCGAATTTCCACCTTGGTTCCAATTCCTTCTTTGGATTCCACGATAATTTTTCCGTCCATCTCCTCAATCAGCTTTTTGCAGACGGATAGCCCGATTCCCGTACCTTTTTCCTTGGTTGTGTAAAACGGTTCAAACAGATGCTTCAATCGCTGCTGGGAGATGCCACAGCCGTTATCTTCAATCGTCACGGTCACATGCGATTCCTGTGGCTGAAAGCCTGTAGAAACCACCACCCTCCCATACGTACCGACTGCATCCAGCGCATTTTTTATCAAATTCAAACAAATTTGCTCTACATGTGACGGAATCGCCCATACCAGATTCGTCCCCTCATCATAGTGAAAGGTGAGAAATACATCCTTTTCTATCACATAGTGCCTGGCCAGAACGTGAACATGCTCGAGAAGCGGTCTGAGCGCAACCGCCTCGTTTCGTTTCTGTAGATGTTCGTTTTTTCGTGCGAGAATCAAAAAGCTGGTAACAAGCTTTTCCAGAGACTGCACCTCATGCTGGCAAATTTGAATATACTTCGCAAACTGCTCTCGATTCATCTCTTCGGAGGTGTTTTCTACACTTTGATTCATCAATTGCAAAAAGCCGTGAAAAGCAGCAAGCGGATTGCGAATCTCATGTGCCATTCCGGCGGCCATTTGTCCCATGACGCCCATTTTTTGCTGGTGTAAATGACTGATCATTTGATCCTTGCTCGCCAGGTACCCGCGAATTGTATGATGATAGCGTACGTTCAAAATATGGTACAACCGGGAAAGCAGCGCTTCCTTAACCTGACTCGCCTCACAGCAGCGGCTGACCTCATTGAATGCATTTTCTCGGAGATTGAACAAGACCTCCAGCAGCACTTCCTTGGGGATATTTTCATGCGCCCATCTCTCGCCCCAGATGTACGCTTCGGCAGATAGCGCCTGCACATACTGCTCATATTCTTTTTCTGCGGAAAAAAGCTGTTGAAATGCTTCCGTCAGCATACCTTGAATCCCCATTTGCTGCTGCCTTTGATACTTCCGGTAATAGCGTGAAATCGGCTCGCCAAACTCCAGCATTTCTCTCATATGCAATTCCACGATCTTTTCCTTCACCGAGAGCAGCGTACTTAACCACTCGCGTTTACATGCTTCCCAATCCATCTTTTTCGTCTCCCATTTTACCTTCTATCTCGCCAGTTTTTGCCAACAAACAAAAGAACAATTCGCTAGAAAAACGAATTGTCCTTTTTGCAAAATGGCGTGATTATTTCGAAGACTCTTCGAATGGCTCCTGTTTGGTTAATTGTCGCAGGGCATAGCTCATTCGCTCAATCTGACCTTCCGGCGAACGGAAAAAATCAATCCAGACATGAGAGTCTCTTCTTTTGAACAGAAAGCTATCTGGAGCGACAGGGATAAGCGGATAAGAGAGACCATCCACTTCGATCTGCAGTGCGCCCTCGCGCCTTTCAATCACTGCTTTCATCCATTCACTAGATTCATAGCGTCCTTCGTACTCGGTCAGCTGCTCGTCCGCTAGCTCGTACTGTGGCACAGGGTAAGGCGGGACTGCTACTGGTCTCGAAGCTATCGTATTGAGCAAGCCTGCGATCAGCTCACGTACTGCTACGCCGTCAAGGTTAATCAAAACAACCCCAGTCAAGCCGGTCTCCGGAATCGCAAAGAGATGAGAGCTGATCCCTTTTAACGAACCGCCATGCTCGATCAGCTTTCCATCCGGGAAAGCGGGAGACACCATCAAGCCGTAACCGTACGAGCGATAGCCGTCACATCTGGCGAAGGGGGTGAGCATTTGACTGACGCTCGCTTTTGACAAGATGGGCGCCTCGCTGTTTTCTCCTCCTGTCCGAAATACTTCCAGGTAAGCGAGTAAATCATGGACGGTCGATTTAAGAAAGCCTGCGGCCCGCATCGCAGGAGCATCATGCCAGAAGGGGGCAGCGATCACTTGATTTTCGCCATCGGTTTTTTTGTTTGTATACAGCACGGTAACGTCTTCCTGATCATCCAGATCGGCTATGTCAAACACGGTCCGACTCATGCCGAGCGGCTGCAAAATATGCTCCGTCACATAAGACTCATACGACTGCCCGCTTACTCGCTCGATGATGGTGCCCAGAAGTCCATAAGCGTCATTGTTGTAGCTAAAGGCAGTTCCCGGAGCACCGAGCGGTTTGCCCTCATACCCTGCAATTGCCTCCATGACCTGTTCGTAAGTGTCCAGATACGGGAGACCTTGCAATTCTGCTTCTGCCTCTGTTCCGACAATCGCAGGGTCTTGTTCCATACTGCGCTTCATCGCCCCGTCCAAAAACGGCATTGGTGCCATTCCCGGGGTATGCGTCATGAAGTGATGAATCGTCATTTGACTTGTCAGCTCTGCCCCGCCTGCTTGAAACTCTGGCAAATACTTCGTGACGGGATCATGAACCGACAGCTTCCCTGCCTCTTGCAGCTGCATAATCGCCACGCAGGTAAACGACTTGGTGAGAGACGCAATGCCAAACACCGTATCCATCGAAATTGGCAGCTCCTGTTCCTGATCGCGATAGCCGAACGTCTTGCTGTACAGCATTTTCCCGTCACGGGCGACGCCAATCGCTGCACCAGGCGCTTTTGCCTCGTCTAGCAGCTTTTCCGCATAGGCTTCAAACTCCTGAATCCATGCCTCCACCTTATTCATCCCCCATCGCCTGATCGTAGATCGCTCTTGCCACACGTGCTATTGTCAATTCTGCGGCACTCTTCTCGGTAATACCCCGTGATAAAACGGTGATGGCTATCATGCCCTTTCCGTTAGGCAAATAGATGATCCCTGCATCGTTTACCACTGCATTGACTGTCCCTGTTTTATGCGCGACCTTGGTTCCTTCCGGCAGGAGGAATGGCAAACGGCTGTTGTATTGCTGACGGCGCAAAATATCGAGCATCAAATCACAGGAAGCAGGAGTGAGAATTTCTTTTTGGGCGATCATGATGAGCAAACGGTTCAGATCAGCAGGCGTGGCTACGTTGTTTTCCAGAGTCGGCTGTGATACATCGAGAATGATTTCATACTCACCTGTGTCTTCTCTGCGCTCGTACTCATCAAAGCCTGCTGCAGACGGTGCTGGCTCGTTCATGCCGACACAGTGATTGAGCAGCTGCCAGCATGTGTGGCGCAAATGAATGTCTTTTAGTCCCAGCTCGTGCATATGTGCCGTTACCTGCTCGATGCCGCCAATCAGCTCAAGCACGAGGTCTGTCGCATAGTTGTCGCTGACAATGGTCATCAGCGTCGCCAGGTCCTTTACCGTCAATGTGGCGCCTGCATCCAGCTCCTGCAGTACTCCCGAGCCTGGCACCCGCTCGTCGCGTTTTAACGTAACGCGCTGATCCAAGCGCAGCTTGCCAGCTTCCACTTCGCGCATCAGCGTAACCATGATCGGAATCTTGAATGCGCTTGCTAATTGAAACAGCTGATCATCCAAATTGCCTGCAGATTTCCCTGTCTCCAAGTGTGCAGCCGCTACTCCGAATACACCCGGCGAATCTGTCAGCACTTCCTCCAACGCCTGTTGCCATCCCATGCCAAATGCCTCCTTTTTTAGTCGCGAAACGGCCAACACGAAAAAGTGTCGGCCATTTCGGTCTACTCTATTGTTCTATGTACCCCCATTTGAAGTCGATATAGCCCAGAGGGTCCACAGTGATGCCTTTTACCTTGTCATTTTGTACCCATGAATTGACGCTGCTGTATACGCCTGTTACCGGCATTTCCTCCATCAGGATTTCTTCCGCGTCCATCAGATACTGATTGCGCTTTGCTTCATCTGGCTCGGCATACGCTTTTTTCACCAGCTCTACATACTTCTCGTTGCCCCAGAAGGTCGAGTTTTTCGAGCTGTATTTCTCCATCATCAGCTCCAGGAAATTGACGGAATCGTTGTAATCGCCTGTCCAGCCTGTCCGGGAAATCATGTACTTGCCGTGCTCCTGATCGTCAAACATGACCTTCAATTCCTTGTTCGTCAGCTTGACGTCTACACCCAATGCCTGTTTCCATTGTGCTTGCAGAGCTTCGGCGATCTTTTTGTTGAGATCGGAGGTGTTGAAAAGATACGTGATTTCCGGCAATTGGGTAATTCCCAATTCCTTCATGCCTTCTTCCAATAATTGTTTCGCCGCCAGAGTATCATTATCCTTGAAGTATCCATCCGGTTTTAAGGAAGCGGAGAGCGGCACAAAGCCCATCAGCGGTGTTTGACCCGCCTGTCCGATATTTTCAGCGATGTCTTTGCGATTGATCGCGTACGCAAATGCTTTGCGAATCTTGGCATTCGTAAATGGCGGTTTTTCTGTCTGGAACAGCAGGTAGTAGCTGGTTGCACGCTCCATGGTCTTCAGCTTGCCTTCATCCCGCAATGGTCCGATCGCATCTGCGGGCAAGCCGCTGATCGGTCCACCTGCCCAATCCAGCTCACCGCTGTTGAACAGTTCAAGCTCCGTATTGGTATCCTCAATCATGGAAAACTGGATTTCACTCAGCTTGACTACTTCTTGATCCCAATAGTTCTCATTTTTCGCCAGCTCAATCTTGTTTTTATGCTCCCATTTCACAATCTTGAACGGTCCGTTCGTGACGATCGTCTCCGGTTTTTTCGCCCAATCAGGATTTGACTCTACCACTTTTTGATTGACCGGATAGTAGAAGGTTGCGAGCGTGAGGAAATACGGAGTCGGATTTTCCAGTGTGACCTCCAGTGTTTTGTCATCCACTACCTTGATTCCGACATCCTGTGCCTGTGCCTTTCCCTCGAAGTACGATCTCGCATTTTTAATCGCATAGTATTTGTATGCCGAGCCGCTCGCTGTTTTTGGATCGAGCGCGCGCATCCAGGCGAAGGCAAAGTCACCTGCTGTAACGGGATCACCGTTGCTCCATTTGCTATCTCGCAATTTGAACGTATACACGAGCTTGTCCTCTGAGATTTGAATATCGGATGCTACGGAGTTTACGGGCTTGCCGTCCTTATCCAGTCGGACGAGAGAATCGTAAAGCGAACGAATGAAAGCACCAGAAATAACGTCATTGGACAATCCCGAATCGAGCGTTTCCGGTTCAGCTGCATTCATACGCAAGACTTGATTTGTTGCAGGTGCGGATTCCGTTGATGACTGCTCTGGCGTTTGTGTTGGTGCTGCCTGATTTGCCTGATTGCCGTTGCTACAGCCGGCAAACAAGCCCGTAAGCAGAACAAACGTACTCATAATGGCAATTCGTCGTTTCATGATGGACCCCCTACATCCACAATTTCTGATTCAGTAAAATATTCTGCAAATTTCGTGCCATCCATATCTATCAACACTTATCTCTCATCACCTATTCACCGATGAATAGTTTTCCTCGAGCTTATCCGACATTTTTCTACTGATTGCTTTGGAAACAGCAAATAGAGGTATTCTCCATTGAATACCTCTATTCATTCAAGAATATGCTGGGGAGCCTTTTGCAACAGCGAAAGCCCCTTTCTTTTAGCTAATGGCTGGTTCGGACATAGCGATAGCATCACAGGAACGTCTGCAAAAAACAATCGGGACATGCTGCTGTTTCGCCAGCTTCTTAATGTTTTTGCTCAAGCTATGGCTGACAAAGTTGATAAAGACGAGAACAAGCTCTGTGTCCGAAGGGATGGTCGCCTTTACATCGGATTTTTTCCGTCCGGATACGTGGTAGACATTGCGATATCCTTTATCCTGCAGCATGCTTTCAATATCCCCTAATCGATCTCCTCCAACTACTAAAACGCCTGCCATTATTAAATCCTCCTCTCTTCTTATCCCAGCGATTGTTTTTTGCTTGATCTTTTCCTTTTGATTTCTATGCTTATTTGCTAGCGCGAAGCTGGTTGTACTTGGTCTCTACCTTTTCAGCAGGGAGTCTGTATTTTTCTGTCCGCTCAATCTGGACCACCTGTGAATCGTGCACCACGATATGTATGGAGCCATATTCCAAGGTTTCCAAAGCCCTTGCGATTCGTTCCAAAAGCAAATCATCTACTACCTCTGGTTTCTTTGGCATAAGGTCCAGCCTCCCTTTCACATAATAAAAGCAATCTATATTATTCCTACCCGCTTAGTATGTTTTGTTTTTCTAATAATACCTCCTGAAATCCCAGTTTGTCAATGAAAACACTTGGGATGATTCAATCAAAAAGGCTCCTGTGAAAAAGACTTGGTTGTCTTTTTCACAGGAGCCTTCGGTGGTCCGATCAGCTTATTGCATAAATTCCGATTAACTTACTTTGATATATACAAATTACCATACTCTTCCACTCGTCGTCAATGCCTGGCGTGCAGTTTTTCACGTCCAATCGATCACGCGCCAATAGCCGTCTTTCTTCTGCTTGTCTTCAATCGAAGCAGCAGTCTCTGACAATAGGCGAATGCCTTTTTCGATCTGATCTTCATCGGTCTGTATAATGCTGACACGCACACCATTGTCCCGAGTAAACGTACGCAGGTAGTTTTGATCAGTCGAAGTAATCCGTACATTTTGGTGGTGAAGCCCAGCTATTAGGTCATTTGGATTGATCGAGTCCGGGAGTAGGATTCTGGAGAAAATGCCCCCTTTGACGATTTCAGTTCGAAACGCCGGAGACAGGTGGCGCTTGCAGGCATCACTCAAGGCTTGCATCCGTGCCTGATAGTGGTCGCGTACCATCGCAGAATGATGCTCATACATGCCACACTTCAGATATAGCTCAAGAGCCGCCTGTGACAAAACCGACGTGCTGGAATCACACGATGCTTTAAACATACGAAAGGTCTCCATTAAAGAAGCGGGCAAAACAACTGTGGCCAGTCGAAGTCCTGGGAGCATGATTTTGGAAAAGCTTTTGACGTAAATCACATGACCTGACTGATCGTAGCTGTAGATCGGATCGGCCTTTGCAGTGACCTCCATATCGGCCAAGTAATCGTCCTCCAAAATATACACATCATAGCGCTCCGCAAGTCTCGCTATTTCCCTTTTTTGCGTCTGGGTAAAGGAAACTCCGAGCGGATTATGAAAACGTGGAATCGTATAAAAGAATTTAATCTGGTTGTTGCGAAAGTGCCGCTCCAATTCATCCAAGTCGATTCCGTCTGCCCCTCGCTCAATGCCGAGCGTCGTCACTCCGAACAGCTCCAGGCAGCGGAGCATTCCATGAAAGGTAGGCTGCTCTACCAAAACTGCATTTTTTCCATTTGGAAATGGCATTGCGGCAAGCAGATGGAGAGCTTGCTGCCCACCAGAAACAACGCTTATTTGTGATGGCGAGGCAAATACTTGAGAGCTCGCCAAATGACTTTCCAGCTCCCTGCGCAGCGAGAAAAAGCCCTGCGGATCGGAGTAGCTGAACAGCTGGTCTTCATACAATTCAATCGCTCGGTTGAGACAATGCTGAAAATCTTTGTACGGCATGACCTGCGGATCTGGACTCGCGGCAGAAAAGTCAATCCGCTCCACCGTCGACTGCATGCTGCTTGCCGAACGCAGCACGGCGTAGTACCCGCTTTTGGGCACCGAGTATATCAAATGCTCTTTTTCCAGCTCCTGGTAAGCACGTATTGCTGTATTGACACTGCATGCCCATTGCTCTGAGGCTGCTCGTATCGACGGCAGCTTCTCGCCCGGCTTTATTTTGTTTGCAAGCAGCTGCTCTTTGATGCGGCTTTTCACGACTTCGTATTTGTTTTCCATCGCTCTCACCAGCCTTCCATCTGTGTGGGTACAGATGTTCTTTTTCTCCGTTTATCTCTGACTGTGCCTTCAGTATAGTGAATCATAAGCATAGGAGTAAAGAGAAAACGGAGGGATACAGATGGAATGGAAGCACGCTTCATTACCTTATTTCATTCGTGATGACAAGCAGCTGCTCGACAAAGAACAGATTTGTAAATGGCTGCAAACGACCTATTGGGCTGCCGAACGCTCCAAAGAGATGATTCTCAAAGGAATCGAAAACTCTTTGTGCTTTGGACTGTATGCCGAAAACGGACAAGCGGGCTTCGTCCGGGTAGTAAGTGATTACGCTACCTTTTCCTGGGTATGTGACGTGTACATCGATCCTGCCCATCGGGGGATTGGACTTGGTAAGTGGCTGATGGAGATTGTTGTGGATCATCCGTCGATAAGCCGTACCAACATGACGCTCGCAACACGGGATGCACATGGTCTTTACGAGCAATATGGCTTTATACGGAGAGAAATGATGCGCAGAATGGCTGGCAGCTGAACAGGCATCCTGATAAGAATAAAAAACCTGACTTCGCCATGTCCTTTGGCGGAGCCAGGTTTAAACACACAGTCAGCACCATCAAACGCGAGCATTTGTCCATGCGCTCTGCCAAATCTGCTCCACTGTTTCTGCTGCGGAGTCGGCGGTTGTATCCAGCCACATGCCCAGCTTTGGCGTTTCTTCTCGCAACTGACGGTCGAGCTCGGCTATCGTCCACAATCCATAGCCCTTTTTGGGTCTGGCAGCTTCTCTGTTTGCTACAGCCTCTTGTGACGGCGTCAGCACGATCACATGCAATGGTCGGCTGCGAATTAATTCAACTATTTCCTGAAGCATAGGACCGAGAATAACGTCCTGCAACACCACGTTGAACCCTGCCTCAAAGTAAGCGTCTGCGGTTTGTGCCGCTATTTGGTAGCGCAATCGCAGCTGTCTGATTGCTTCTTCGTTAGAATCCGGCAGCATTTCTTCTCGTCCGCTTACAATCATTCTCCTAAAAATGTCTCCCCTGACGTGTACACCCTTTTCAAATTTTTCGGCCAGAAGCTGCGCAACTGTAGACTTCCCGGAAGCCATGACGCCTGTAATTAAAAAAATGCCTCTTTTTTCGCCTGTGACCATGTTTTTCCACCTTTCATTCGATGATGGCATTCATTCTTTTTTCTTTGGAGTAACCTGTCCTGTCAGATCTACAACCGCTTCATATGAGATTCGGTTCAGCTTGTCGATGATCCTCTGTTTATTGGTTGCATCCATCGGGGTCGGCTGACCATTGGCAATTTTGACTGGAATCACTCGACTTTTGGTTCCCTCTTTGGTAAATGTCAATCCTACCATCATCGCTTCCCTCCCCTTTGGATTGTAAGAGGTCGTGAAGACGAAATTGCCAACACTATAGTAGATGGGGACATTCTTGTAAAATTCGACACCCATGATTGAGTGGCTGTGCGAGCCTATGATCGCGTCTACTCCATTGTCGATTAGCTTTCGTGCCAGCTCGCGGGCATAGGCTTCCGGCATATCCTTGTATTCCAAATTCCAGTGCATGACTGCTATCGTAATGTCTGACTGCTCCACCGCTTTCTTTACATAGGTCAGCATCGGCTCGTATGAGTAGGCGTGGGCCAAGCCAGGCTTGTCTTTGCCCGCAAACCACTGGCGATTGGGCAGGACATGGCTGAGGCCAATGACAGCAACACGCTTGCCCTTGATCGTTTGCAGGTAAGGAGCGAATGCCTCTGCTTCGTTTCTTCCTGCCCCGACATAACCGATCTTCTCATTTCGCAAATGCTGCATCGTGTCAAACAAAGCGTCCATCCCGTAGTCGAGGCTATGGTTGTTTGCGAGATTGACGACATCGAAGCCTGCATTCACCAGCCCTTTTAACGTCTCGGGCCTCGCACGGTACGTAAACTCTTTTTTCTCAGGCTTGCCTCTCGTGCTGACAGGCGTTTCCAGATTGCCGATAGTCAAGTCAGCCTGCTTGAGAAATTCCTTGGTCCTTGCAAACGGATAATCCACACCGTTTTTCGCGATTTGTACCCCCACGCTTTTATCCAAGATCATATCGCCTACAAACGCTACCTCTATCGCCTCATCTCCCTCTGCCTTTTCTCCTTGTGTACCGCTGTCTGCCCGAACCGATATAGGGGCTGTGCTCATCGCAACCAAAAGCATGCTTACTGTCACATTGATTACTATCCGGTGAATGCGTCCGATTTTCCTGCACCTCTCTCGTTCCCTCTAGTTAGCCATCATTCTAGTGGGCAACGAGCGTAAAGCCTGTTGAAGCCTGTCTTTTACGCAAAGGAAATTTTACGCGTTAAACCGACGGCTAAAAGAAAAATAGCGGAATTTGCGCAAGGATCGCCAAACATCAAAAATATAGTCTCAATTTTTTATATTTCTGCCTTTCATATGTCGAACGTTGCAAGAAAACAAGTATAATGGGGTCATATGACTGAAGATGCATAAGCGAAAGGAGGAACCATGGATCGCTTTGAGCATTCCATTATGCTAAGGACAAAAACGGCCTTGCCGTCGTTCCAATCCCATCGAATTGCCAGGGAGAAGCTGCTTGAACTACTGGAGCGTGGATTGGAAGGCAGACTGACCACTTTGCTTGCACCCGCTGGATACGGAAAAACAACCCTGCTCACTCAGTGGGCACATCGGCACAGATCCATTGCCTCATGGTTGTCTCTCGACGAGATGGATAATGACTTAATTCGTTTTTGGCGATATATCGTCTTTTCATTATCAGGCTCCGTACATCCCCAGCTTGCAGAACGGATGGAGCCTTCCATAAAAGCTACCTCGCACACCTCTATCTACACTTTCATTGACTCCCTCCTCAATGAGTTGTCTTCCATCGACCAGCATGTAGTCATCATTCTCGACGATTATCATACGCTGACCGAAGACATGGTTCATGCGAGTCTTAGCTATTTTATCGAATACGCGCCAAGTAACGTTCATCTCTATATCGCCAGTCGCAGCAAGCTCCCATTTTCCACCTCAAAATGGAGCTTGCGTCACGAAGCATACCTGCTGGACGCAACGCAGCTCCTTTTTACGCAGGAGGAGACAAATTCCTTTTATCGTGAGGTCCATAAGCTCCCCCTGTCCTCACAGCAAATGGATCAGCTGCAGACGCGTACAGAAGGATGGGTAGCAGGACTACAACTGGCTGCCATCTCGCTTGCCAATACAGCACAACCAGATCAGTTTTTCCAAAGCTTTACCGGTTCTCATCGCAACATTTCGGAGTATTTGCTGCATGAGGTATGGCTGAGACTCCCACTCGATACACAGCGCTTTTTGCTGCAAACGTGCATTTTGTCGCGGATGGATGCACAAGTTTGCGATGCACTCACCGGGCAACCGAATAGTCAGCAAATGCTGAACCAGCTGCACGCCCAAAATATTTTCCTGGTTCCACTGGATGATTATCAAAGCTGGTATCGGTATCATCATTTGTTTACAGACTTCCTGCGCAACCAGCTATACCAGCTTGATTCGAAAAAATCGCTGGAGCTTCACCGGGTCGCAAGCGAGTCCTTTGCTGGACGAGGCTTGTATGAAGAGGCGATCGATCATGCACTTGCAGCAACGGATTACCAGCTTGCTGCACACTTCCTGGAGCAGCATATCTCTACACTGATCCAGCTTGGGGAGTTTGCCACACTCTTGCGCTGGTTGGACAGCTTTCCCCAGCCGAGTGACATGCTGCCCCCGGTTCTTTCATTACTTCACGCCTTTATTTTGATTACGTGCGGAAAAACCAATCGGGCAAAAGAAGCGCTCATCCGTCTGGACAAGCAATGTGCAGCCATGGACGTTTCCGAAGAACAGCTCAAGTTTTTCAGCGGCCTGTTATTCGTCAAAGCCAATCTCGCTTTTGCCACAGGCGACTTCGATAGCTGGGTGGCCAGCTCCTCTCAGCTGGATCAAACCTTGCCAGAGGACCCGCTATTTTATCACTTTAATTTCAATACGACGGAGCCATTTATCAGACGCACCTCATTTGGTCTAAAAGGGATGATTTCCGCTCAAACGGAGAGTGTCGGCAAGCGTTTCAGCGAGATCATTTCCGCTCAAGGCTGGCAGGAATCGTTGATCAATCTGTACGTCATCCAGGCGATGGCAGAAGGGTACTACGAGCGCAATCAACTAGAGGACAGCCTCAAGCTGTTAGGTCAGGTAGAGCCGACCTCTCGCCGCGAGCGAATTGCTGGACTTTTCGTGCCTTATTCGTTGACACTGGCAAAAATCAAGCTCGTCCAGAGAAATACGCAAGCTGCGCGCGCCATCATCGAAGATGCTCTCGATACAATCCAGCACTGGTCTGCCTCCCACTGGCTTTCCTCGTTGCGCGCCTTTCTTGTGCGGATTGCTTTGCAGGAAGGGGATATTTCACAGGCTGAGTCGGAGCTCGCAGCACTGCCTCTTTCTTTTTTAGAACAACCCACGATCCACAAAGAGCTGGAGCTGCTTACCTACGTTCATTTGCAGCTTCAAAAAAATCAGGAGCACGAAGCCCTGCAAATTTTGAATAAGCTGAGACCTGCTGCAAAACGAGAAGGACTGCTGACCAGCCAGGTGGACATTGCGGTCATGCAAGCACTGGCATTGCAGCAGCTTGGAAAAAAGCCAGAGGCACTGCTGTCTTTGCATGAGGCGCTCGTAATCGGGGAAGCGAACCAATATACGCGCAGCTTTATCGACCATGGAGTTGCCATGTCTCACTTGCTCACAGCCTACAAGGAACGCAGTAAGAGAAGGGTAAACAAGCTCACACCGATTGTTTCGCCAGCCTATGTGAAGAAATTGCTTTCCTTATGTCCCAAAAAAGAACCAAGCAAAGTGATCGAGATCCCTTCCCCTTTAATCGAACCTTTGACAGGGAAGGAAATGCTCATCTTGTCTATGCTGGCCCAAGGTGCATCCAACAAGCAAATTGCTGAGGAGCTGCGAAATACAGTCGGGACAGTCAAGGTTTACCTGCATCGAATATACGGGAAGCTTGGGGTGACCAATCGTACACAGGCTGTGTTAAAAGCCCAGGATATCGCTTTGGTTGAAAAGGAAGTACTTCCTGATCACTAGAATCGCTAAAAAAAGAGTCCGCTAAAAAAGCAGGACTCTTTTTCTATCACTCGCAAATATGATCCATCTATGATCTATGGTTATTTCGGCTGCATCCGAATCGCTCCGTCCAGCCGGATTGTTTCCCCATTCAGCATCGAATTTTGGATGATCGTAGTGACGAGCATTGCGAATTCTCGCGGATCACCTAGCCGTGGCGGAAAAGGAACCGTTGCTCCCAGTGACTCTTTTACCGAGCGAGGAAGCTTATCAAATAACGGAGTATCAAACAATCCCGGCGCAATCGTCATAACCCTGATGCCATAAGGAGCCAAATCGCGAGCCAAAGGAAGTGTCATACCGACAATCCCGCCCTTTGATGCGCTATAAGCTGTCTGACCGACCTGGCCGTCAAATGCAGCTACCGAAGCTGTGTTGATGACAACGCCTCGCTCTCCGTTTTTGGTAGGCTCATTCCCTGCCATCTGCTCCACTGCTAAACGAATCACGTTGAACGTACCAATCAGATTGACTGAAATTACTTTCGTGAAGGCATCCAAATGATGCGGACCGTTTCTTGAAAGTGTCTTTTGCGCAAGATCGACCCCTGCACAGTTGATCGCGGCATGAATCGTTCCGAATGCTCCGGTTGCTCGATCAATCGCTTCCCGGACGCTCGCTTCACTCGTTACATCTGTCTGGATAAACAGCGCATGATCACGTCCCAGCTCCTGCGCCAATCCCCTGCCAGCTTCCTCCGCCAGATCAAGAATGGCTACTCTTCCTCCATGCTCTACCACATTTCTCGCAGTGGCGGCTCCCAATCCGGAGGCTCCACCAGTCACAATGGCAACTACATCCCGAATGTCCATGCCATTCTCTCCTTTCGGTAAAATCCTCATCAACCAAGCCGTTAGCGGTGCTTCTTGGATTGGCGAACACGATTTCATGATGCAATTCGGATACCAGCCTACAGACCCCTTGTTATCTATGGCTTTGGCAAGAAACGAGGTGTCTATTTTTTCTTGTATAAAGACAGTTCGCAAACATTAACTGTCCGGGCCGTGGACACTTTTTCTTCTTTGTGGTTTGCTCAGCCTCGCTCCTTATAAGCGTATTGGTAAGCGTACAAATGAGCCATTTCCTGCTCTACATGATAGATGAAATAGCTGCCAGGGTTATCCGTTTGCCCAACATGTTCTTTTTGAAAACGCTTGGCATCCAGGCCATCCATATTTTCCTCCAAATAACCTAGCGCGTAAGCTTTCGGATGTGGATCAGGATACATCTCTTTAATCTTTTTCAACGACTTGGAGGCGGGTGCAAAGAACATATACGTTCCCAAAATCCTGGAATCTCCATGCAGGTATGGCGCGAGAATCTCGCACGGCAGTCTTTTGTTCAAGAGTGAAAATTGATTGAAGGAAAAGCTGTCTACGAAATAATCAATAGATTGCGGACGAAGCGGCAGCTGCAGATCGCTGTTTACGATATACAGAACAGTCGCATTCGGGCAGGAATACTCGACCCGTTTTTTCAGCCGTTTCATCATTTCTAATGAATGTCCGCAAAATACATAGTTTACTTCCTCGCCGAGCAGCGGCAAATACTTGGTCATGGAAACGAAAATATCCACATTCGTTTCCACAATCAGCTTGTGTTTCAAATCGTGCCTGGACAATTCTTTATACGTGGACAGACAGCTTTTTTCCGTCAAGCTGATAAAATTCGGACTCCATTCTTTGATGATCTCCTCATCATAAATGCAAGAGTGGTAAGGAGAGGTAGTGACGTTGTCCGTAATCAAAATGCCTTCGAATAGCTCTGCCTGATAGCCGCAAGGACATGTGAGCACTCCATCGTACACACTGGTCTGTTGAATGGAAGCATCCGTCATCTTGAGCGGCACCCGGCAGCTCGGACAGTATAGATACGACATAAACGACAGCGGCATCCCTTTTCCCGCTTCCTGCACCTGTGATTTCGAGGTTTCTTCGATGAGCTGGTCAATTCGCTGGATGGTTTGGGCGATCTGGTTTAGCTCTTCCGCCAGCTTGGCTTTTTTCTCTGTCAGCAGGTTTACAAAATAATGAATGTCGTTTTCTTCGCGAAAATGAGTGATTCGCTTGTAGGACAGAATTTTGTGAATTTCCTGCAAGGAAAAATGCAGCTTCTTCAGCTCTGTAATAAAGGTCATATCCTCTACGCATGTCTGGTCCATTTCATATTGTGTCTTTTGTTTCACCGGTACGAGGAGCCCCAAATCAATATAGTAACGAACGGTATCAATCGAGACATCAAACTGCTTCGCAAACGCCCCTATTTTCATGCTGATATCCTCCATCTGTCATCTCAATCAAAAAACTGGAGCTAACTCTATGTTTTTGAAAAAATACACCAGAATCGTCTATTGACCTCAAGTTACCTCTACTGTTTACACTAAAGCACATCAAGAACAGAAAAATGAAAATAATATTATTTGTCAAAATATTCCATCTGGTTTTCTTCAGCACAGGAGGCTTAGCTATGCAAACGATTGTATCACAGGATTTAACGAATTGGGCCATTGCCCATCGGCGTCATCTGCACCAATATCCGGAATTATCCGGTCAGGAATTCGAAACGTGCGCGTACATCAAACGCTGCCTCGAGGAGCTTCACATTGACGTACTGAACTACCAGCCCCCAAACATTGTCGGTTATTTAAAAGGGACGTGTGGGGCAAAAACAATCGCGCTGCGTGCCGATATAGATGCCCTCCCCATCATGGAGCAAGGAGAAAAAAGCTATCAGTCCAAGGTCCCTGGCGTTGCCCATATGTGTGGCCATGATGGACATACTGCGGTTCTTCTCGCTGTCGCCAAATGGCTTTCCGAGCATCGTCATTTATGCAAGCATAACATCCTCTTTCTTTTTCAATCATCAGAGGAAGCGTTGCCGAGCGGCGCTCAAGCACTCGTCCAGCAAGGAGCTGTCGACACTGCAGATGTCGTTTTTGGGTTACATCTTATGCAAACCCTTCCACTTGGAAAGATCGGCGTTTGTGAAGGCGCTACCATGTCCGCCGCTGATGATTTTACGATCCGGATTGAAGGAAAGGGCGGCCATGGCTCCATGCCGCACGAAACGGTCGATCCTACCTATATTGCGAGCCATATTATTTTTGCCCTTCAATCAATCGTAAGCAGACGGCTAGATCCTCTCGAACCAGCTGTCATCTCAGTGGGCAAAATGGAGGCAGGCATAGCCTACAATGTCATCCCTCATGAAGCAACGATTGGCGGAACGATCCGAACGTTGTCCCATGAAACGCGAGCCATGATCGTAAAAGAAATGACCCGCATGGTAGAGGGAATCTGTGCCAGTTATTTAGCCAAAGGCTCAGTAGAATTCGGCTGGGGTGCCCCGCCTGTCATCAACGACAAACAGCTCGCCAGGTACGCCAGTCAGGTCATCACGAGCAGCTTTGGTTCAGAAATGCTTTTACCGATCGGGCCGATGATGGGCTCCGAAGACTTCTCATATTACTTGGAGAAAAAGCCTGGCGTCTATCTTTTCGTCGGGATGGGGGGAGAAAAAAGCATGTATCCTCATCATCATCCCCAATTTGATATCGATGAAGAGGCAATCCCGACCGCCATCCGCTTATTTCTTGAATTGATACAGCAGTTTGAAACATAAGGAGGGCTTTTCATGAAAAAATGGCTGTATCTGCTCAGCATCATTCCTGTCTTTTTCTCCCTTCTCGTCATCAACAAGGTCGAGCCGTATGTTCTCGGTATGCCGTTCATCCTGTTCTGGATGGTGCTCTGGCTTGTTTTAACTTCGGTTTTCATGTGGATTGTCTACAAGCTCGACCCTGCCAACCAAGGAGGCGATGACGAATGAACTCTGCTCTGCTCATCATTACCGCATTTATGGCTTTATCGATTTATTTGGCACTCCGCGCTCGAAAAGGAAAGGAAATGACACTGGAGCAATGGTCTGTAGGAAACCGTGGTCTAGGCTCCATGCTCGTCTTTCTCTTAATGGCTGGTGAGGCGTTTACTACTTTTACCTTCCTTGGTGCAAGCGGTTTCACGTATGCCGCCGGTGCGCCTGCCTTCTATATCTTCAATGCCGCCTACTTCGTCTTGTCCTATTGGCTCCTGCCTCCCATCTGGAAGTATGCCAAAGAGAAAAATCTGCTCTCTCAATCTGACTTTTTTGCAAGCAAATACAATAGTACTGCTTTAGGCGTTTTAGTAGCGATCGTCGGGGTCATCTCCATGATTCCTTATCTCGTCCTTCAGCTGAAAGGGCTGGGAATCATCGTTTCCGAAGCATCGTACGGGACAATCTCTCCCTCTGCTGCGATCTGGATCGGTGTGCTTACGGTCACCGTCTACGTCATGCTCTCCGGAATTCACGGCGCCGCCTGGACTGCGGTACTCAAGGATTTTCTGATTCTCGGTGTCGTCATCTTCATGGGCTTTTATTTGCCGCTACACTATCACGGCGGTTTCGTGGAAATGTTCAAGTCGATTGATCAAGCGAATCCTGGTTTTCTGGTTCTTCCTGAAAGCGGTCTCTCGACGTACTGGTTTGTGTCTACTCTCATTTTGTGGTCGCTCGGGTCCTATATGTGGCCGCATACGTTTAGTGCCGCATACGCTGCCAAAAGCGGCAGGGCGCTGCGCCGCAATGCGATTTTGATGCCGATGTATCAAATCGTTCTCGTCTTCGTTATCTTCATCGGCTTTGCTGCAATCTTCCAGGTGCCAGGACTCAAAGGCTCAGATACTGATTTGGCGATGTTCAAGCTCTCCAAGGCTACATTTGATCCGTGGTTTGTCGGTGTGATTGGTGCAGCCGGTATCCTCGCTGCTCTCGTACCGAGCTCGATGATGCTCAACGTAGCGGCAACGATCCTGTCCAAAAACGTCTATAAAATATGGAGGCCGGAAACAACAGATGCCAGTCTAGCCCGCTTGACACGTTATCTGGTTCCGGTTGTCGCAATCGCTGCCCTCTACTTTACCTTTAATGGCGGAAATACGATTGTCACACTCCTGATCATGGGCTACAGTTTGGTGACACAGCTCTTCCCTGCTCTCTTTTTCAGCCTGTGGAAGAAAAATCCGGTCACGGTTCAAGGTGCATTCTGCGGAATTATCGCGGGTCTTGCTGCCGTCCTGTATACAACGCTGAGCAATGCCTCGATGGCTGATCTTTTTCCAGCGATGCCGCAAGCCTTTAAGGATTTTGATATCGGAATCATCGCCTTTACGATCAATGTGATTGTGACACTAACGGTAAGTGCTTTTACGAGAAAGGCTGTTAAAAGCGATGCAGAGCCTACACACTCGGTTGCTTGAGGTCTTGATTTGATAAAAATGGGGTTGTACAGAAAAAACGCGGCAGCACCCGCGTTTTTTTGTCGTCGGCTTCAGCTATTTTTCCCCGCATCCTTTTTATGGTACCATCAGAGACAATGCTACAGAAAGGCTGGTAAAAACATGAAATGGAAAGAAAAGATTCAAACGATTCTACTTGCTGGGATTCTTCTCTGTTTATTCTTTATTGCCAACAAACCAGCAGCAAGCCTCAACGCTCCCCCGATCAATATGCCATCGTTTCCCACGATTCCGGTTCCCTCGAATTCTTCTGTGACGCAGATAGATAAAAATCGCTTTGCTATAGTAGAGAAGCGAGATGACGCTGAAACGAGAGTCGTTATTATGGAATATGATGAGAATACAAACCAAGTCACACAAGTGAACAAGACCTCGTTTAACTTTGATTTGAATTTTATTACGAATTAGTAGATGAGGAGAAACGAAGAATGCTGGAAGTAAAACAACGATCAACTGGAGTAGTAACCCTTCTACTTTTATCAGCTAGTTTGCTAGCTGTCAGTGGATGCACCCAGCAAGGTCCTACGAATGACATCTATCTCATTCCCGAAGGCTACGAAGGGACCGTCTATGCCTACTATAATGTAAAAAATGCCCCGCCACTGACCAAGGAAGGCGACTTTGACCTGCATATCATCAATGACAAGGGCTACTTCGCCACTTCTACACCTGAGATGGATTACGGGTTGGTGACTGACAAGTATTACTATGTCGATCAAAAGGGGCAACGCACGCAGATTCCAAGTGAATGTCTGCGGATCAATGGCACGGGGGGTTACTCCACAAACATAGGCACGCCTGATGAAATCAATATTAGCTACACCAGCCTGAAGGTTACCACTAGCAAATGTGGCCCAGATTTTCAGGAAACAGGAACGGATGAAAACAGCGAGGCACTCCCTCATCTATTAAACGAGTACTACAAATGAATTATTCGCTCAAAAAAGGTAAAGCGCCCGCCGTCGACGCTTTACCTTTTCTATGATTTCGTTTCTTATACAATCACTGTCGACATCTGTGCAAGCTCTGCGACTACCTGTTCATCTACTTCCAAACCAAGTCCAGGACGCTCTGTCAGCTTGATGACCTTTTCTTCAAACGGCATGACCGCTACATCACGAGAGAACATAAGCGGTCCGACGAGCTCGTTGGAGATGATCGCTTTTTTGGCGGTACACAGATGTGCACCTGCCGCTGTTGCGATCGCTGATTCTACCATTGACCCTACTTGGCACTGCATGCCCGCCATTTCTGCTTGTGCTACCAGTCTTGTCGCCGGGTAAATCCCGCCGCATTTCATCAGCTTGATGTTCAGCTTGTCTGCAGCCTGCTTGACGATGGTTTCCCGAATTTCACGATCACCATGCACGCCTTCGTCAATCATCACCGGAATCGTGGTTTGACGCCGTACCTCCGCAAGTGCGGTAATATCATCCGCGACGACAGGCTGCTCAATCCAGTCGATGTTGCAATCCTTCACCTGATCAAGTACCCACATGCTCGTAGCGCGATTGCGCCAGCCCTGGTTGGCATCCACCCGCAATTGGACTAGGCTGCCAATCGCTTTTCGCACGGCACGGATACGCTCTACATCGATGATCGGATCGGTTCCAACCTTGATTTTAATTGTATGGTAGCCTTGGGCGAGCGCATCTGCTGCCTCTTTGGCCATAGCCTCTGGCTCCAGTATGCTCACTACGTACGGTGCAGACAGCTCTTCATGGTAGCGACCACCGATCAGATTATAAATCGGCTGACCAGCTACCTTGCCCATGATGTCATAGCAAGCGATGTCAATTCCAGCTTTAGCAGAAGGAGAACCGTACACCAGCTCCGCCATTTTTTCATGGATTCGTTCGATATGAAAAGGGTTCTCTCCGATCACACTCGGTGCCAGATGATGGACGAGCATACTGTATGTGCTCTCCCACGTTTCCCCTGTTACATGCTGATCCGGTGTAGCTTCCCCGTACCCTGTAATACCAGCATCCGTTTCGATTTTGATCAAAAGAGTTGGCATATCGTAGTAGGTTTCATAAGCGACGATGAATGGACGAATGAGTGGAAGCTTGATCCCCGTTACGGTTACTGACGTAATTTTCACTACCCTATCCCCTTGCTGTTTATTGATAGCTGAAAAACGTGAGGCACTCTAGAAGCCATGGCAAACCATCCTTTTTTTATTACCGACAATAGTCGTTATCACGTCGTTAATTGTGAATAAATATACAAAGATTCAGAGTTTTAGTCAAGGGAATATTCTAAAAATTGATGCGATAAACGGCACGAGGTCTTCCCTGCTGATAAGGCTGCTCTTCCCCTACCGTCTCGACAAAGCCTTTTTCCATCAATTTTTTTAGCATGCGCTCTGCGCTTCTTCTGCTGAACTGTAAGTATTCAGCCAGATCAGTCGCCGTAAAGCGATTGTCACGGCGCAGATTAATAAACGAAGAAAGCTTGGTAATCGTGGCGACACTGAGTCCTGTCTGGTCTGCCACCTGCAAAATGTCGCGATTGTCGCTTTTCAAATGGAAGGCTCGTGAGTTAGCATCTAGTGGTCCAATTACTTCTTTTTCATTGGTCACCAAAAAAGCGCTGCTGCTTGCAGGCTTTTTGCGGGCATGGAATAATCCGATCCTTGCGTTTGCCTCGGCTTCTTTTGCCGTCAAACCGAATCCGAATCCCATGCTGATCGTGACATTGAATAATTGCTCCATATTACCGATCGCGGGCATGTGGGTAAAGTCACCAGTCATTTGTTCGATACTGCCTCTGGTCCCGTAAATAATAAACTGGTCCAAGCCCAACTGCTGAATAGACGCATCTGTTTCCTTGCCCAGCTCTAACAGCATTTGCTGGAGCATAATTCCTGCATCTGGTTTTATACCGGTTCCAGAGTCATCAGTGACTTGATTAATCGCTGCCAGCCCCACAGCAATTTGTGCATTTTCGCTAATCATAAGCTGACCGAGATGTGCAGCCTTCGCCACTGTTTCTCTGATGCTTTTCTTTGGCACAATCAGATTGACACACGGAATCCCGGCGTCACGCAATTGCGTATGAACATAATCCACACTGGTTAAGACGAGATTTGCACGTCCGCTTTCATAATTTTCCCGGTGAAATGAAATCAGCTCTTCTGGGTCAAAGCTTGTTCCTTCGCCATCTATAATTTGGCTATAGTCCCTCACGAACCAGCCCGAAGCGTCTAATTGCCATTCATCCACTGCCTGCTGCAAATACGCCAGCTTCGGGATATCTACGGAGAGAGATTTCAGCCCTTCCTCTCTGTTTAACAAAATAAGCCCAAGATTTAACGTGAGCGTGTACTCATCAGATGGAATGTAGACAGCTGGAATCTTCTTTTGACTCGTGGCGCGCTTGGCAAAGAAATAATACGGCAGCGGTCCTGCAAACAGCAAAACATCGCAATCCTGGATCTGCTCTATCAGTTGATCGCATTCCATCGGGTTACCGTAGTAATAGGTCGTATACAGGATATTGGTAAGCTCCTCTGCACACTCCGTAATTAGCGGTGCAAAATCCTCTGGAGTGATGACGGCTAAGCGAATCAACATGTTATTTTCCTTCCTTCCATGCATTTTTTTCACTTACGGAGCATTATAGGCAAGATTGCGACAAAACGCTATAAAAAAACTTTCATCGAGGATTTTTCAAGGAGGAGCGACCGCGTTTTAGCGGTTTGTTTTATGCGTTCCAGAAAATTTAAGCAATGATGCTTTCGCACGGCGTGGCACTTAAATTTTCTTACACGTTAAAAAAGTTTGATTGTTCTAGCGATTCGTTTATTTTCATTGAACTAGACCTATGTGAAAGAAAAAAGCTGCCGATTTGATCGACAGCCTCTTGCTACTTATAACTCTACTATTCCATGGTCAAAACGACACGACCGTTGATTTGACCTTTTTCCAAACGCTCCAATACCTCGTTGATCTGATCCAGCGGCTGTGTTTCGATGATCGCACGCACTTTGCCGCGAGCAGCAAATTCCAGTGCTTCCTGCATGTCCTTGCGTGTACCTACGATGGAGCCTTTTACTGTTACGCCGTTCAATACGGTATCAAAAATCGGAATAGGCAGCTCAGCATTTGGCAGTCCGACGACCACGAGCGAACCGCCGCGTCTTACTGACTTGTACGCCTGCTCAAACGCTTTTTTAGTGACGGCAACACTGATTGCCCCATGTACACCACCCACCTGCTCTTCGATCGCTTGCACTGGGTCTACCTCGCTGCCATTGATCGTTACGTCTGCTCCCAGCTCTTTTGCCAGCTCCAGTTTTTCCTGGTGAATGTCGACAGCTACTACGTTGTAGCCCATCGCCTTGGCATATTGCAGCGCTACGTGACCCAGACCACCGATTCCATAAATAGCTACCCATTCGCCCGGCTTTACATTCGCTACCTTCAGTGCCTTGTAAGTCGTTACCCCTGCGCAAAGGATCGGAGCCGCTTCCACATCTCCGAGCTCATCTGGAATTCGTGCCACATATGCTGCCGGAGCCACGCAGTATTCCGCATAGGCACCATCTGCGGAGTACCCTCCGTTCAGCTGCTGCTTGCACAGCGTTTCCCAGCCAGTCAAGCAATAATCACACTCTCCGCAAGCTGAGAACAGCCATGGAATCCCTACGCGGTCGCCCAGCTTCAGAGAGGTTACGCCTTTCCCCAGCTTTTCAACCACACCTACACCTTCATGACCAGGAATGAGCGGGAGCTTTGGCTTCACAGGCCAGTCCCCATGTGCTGCATGCAGATCCGTATGGCAGACACCGCAAGTTTTGATTTTCACGAGAACCTCACCGTGTCCGACCTCAGGAACGGCTACTTCCTTTACCTCAAGCTTTTGATGGAACTCGTTAACAATCGCTGCTTTCATTTTACTCTTCCTCCTCTTTTCACTCATGGATAGGTAATCTGTCTCTTTCTAGTAGCAAGCAGCGTGCCAACTGTAAGCGCTTTATTTAGCAAGGCTTTCTCTCCAAAGCAGGTCTTTACCTGGCCAAACTTTCGGCCTAATGAGCCAAAAAAACGGCCCGTTTGCCGACCTTTTGGCTGAAAAAGGGAAATTCCTCTACTCTGCGGTATTATTTTAATAGCGGAAAAAGGGGGAAGAAGCATGCAAATATCCAAATTCATGACACCGGAAATCATTTTTGGAAACCAGTCTATTGCCCAAATCGGGGAAAGTCTGCGCAGATTGGGTGCGACCCGTGTCTTTCTCGTCAGTGATCTTGGGGTCGTAAACGCTGGCTGGACAGAGCGCATTATTTCCTATTTGAAGCAGCAAAACCTGGAGTATCATCTGTGGACAAACGTAACCGCGAATCCGAAAGACTACGAAATTCACGCCGGGATTGCAGAATATCGAGCTATGGAATGCAACGCAATTCTCGGTGTTGGCGGAGGCAGCTCGATCGATGCTGCAAAAGCGATTGCTCTCCTCGCAACGAATGAAGGAAGCATCGTGCAGTACGAAGGCGTCGACAACATCATTCATCCTCTCCCCCCTATGGTGATGGTGCCGACCACCGCCGGCTCCGGCTCCGAGGTCTCGCAGTTTTCGATCATTGTAGACAGCGCCCGCAAAGTAAAAATGGCGATTATCTCCAAGTCGCTCATTCCTGATATCGCCATCATCGACCCGCAAACACTCATGACAAAAGATAAAGAACTGACAGCCAATACTGGCATGGATGTCCTGACACATGCTATTGAATCGTATATTTCGCTCGCTGCGACACCGCTGACGGAGGTGCACTCACTTCAGGCCATGCGGCTCATTGCCAAGCATCTGCGCCCCTCGGCTGCCAGTCAATATAACGCAGAAGCGAAGCAAGCGATGGCCATGGCCAGTCTTCAGGCAGGCATCGCCTTTTCCAATGCGATTCTCGGTGCTGTGCACGCCATGTCCCACCAGCTTGGCGGCTTCCTCGACGCCCCGCACGGAGAGGTCAACGCCATCCTGCTTCCTTATGTACTCGAATACAACTACATCGCTACACCCGAAAAATATCGTCAAATCGCCGAATGTCTGGGCGAAAACACGTCAGGGCTGAGCGCACACGACGCATCACGCTTGACGCTAAAGGCTGTAAAGGAACTGGCGAGAGATCTGGGTGTTCCCGAAACCCTGTCGGCCATCGGACTCCACCCCGAGCAGATTGATTTACTGAGTGCTCATGCCTTACATGATGTGTGCATGGCAACCAATCCGCGCGATATGAGTGTGCAGGATGTCGCCGCTCTCTTCCGCCAAGCCCTGTAGGAGTTGTTCTTTAGAGGAGGTCAATCATGCAAAACAAACAGGAGCTTCTGGAAAAGCTGACGGGTATCCAATCCTCCCGAAAAAGCTACTACAGCGAGCTGATCTATCTAGTCGAGGAGATGAAAAAGAAGAACAAGCAGCTTGCCGTCATCAACCAATTAACCCAAATCCAAATCAATGCGACCTGGCCACAAACCAGTATTTATATTGCAGCACAGCTCTCCCGAATTTTGTTGTTTGAGCACTTCGCCCTTACCATCGTCAAAGGGGGCATCCTGTCCTCATATTTGGCCAAACGGACGGGAGATAGCTGGCAGTGCCATACCTTGACCAAATCTGTGCTGGGAGAGGCCCCTCTCCTGATTGAGCAATACCATCTCGATCTGCGGGAAGTGCTGCCAGAGCATTATGCTACCTCCGTTCCGCTGCGCAGCCAGTTGAACCAGACATTCGGCTTTTTGACCCTTTTTCATCGGGAGGAGCGGCAAACAGACCGGGATGAGACTGATTTGTTCCAGCTTATTGCCAGCCACGTAGGTGTAGCTGTGGAGAACAGCCTGCTGTTTCAGGATGTGAGTGAAAAGATCAAGATCGAGGCCCAGCTCATTCAGTCTGCTAAAATGGCGGCGATTGGCGAAATGGCAGCAGGAATCGCGCATGAGCTAAACAGTCCGTTAACCGCGATTTTGGGCAATGCGCAATTGCTCATGCGCGAAATGACTGCTACTCCCTCCGCTCCTTTGATGAAGGACATTTACCAGTGCGGGGTCCGCTGCAAAAAGATCATCCAGAACTTGCTCACCTTTTCCAGACAGGAAGAGTACTTATTCGCTACCATCTCCATTGACGAGGTGGTTGAGGACGTGCTGGGTCTGATCGGCTACCAGCTGTCTGTATCTGGACTCACCGTCAATCGGGAAATGGCACATCCTCCCCTGCTCTTTCACGGGAGCCGTCATCAAATCGAGCAGATTGTGATCAATCTGCTGCTCAATGCCAGAGACGCTCTCGCTGAAAAGGAGGACCCGCAAATTACAATCCGCTCTTTCCAGCTGGAGGAAGAGGGACGTCTTTATGTGGGGCTGTCTGTGCACGATAATGGATCGGGAATTGCGCCTGAGCTGCTCCAGCAAATATTCCAACCCTTTTATTCCACCAAGGAGCAGACAAAGGGAACAGGACTTGGGCTCTCCGTCAGCCTGGGAATCGCGGAAGCCCACGGAGGGAGGCTTTTTGCCGATAGTGTCGAGGGGTCCTACAGCCTGTTTACACTGCTTTTGCCACAATTAGCAGAGGAGGAGGGTATCCATGGAAAAGAAACGGATGCTGATCATTGATGACGAAACAGAGGTCACCACTTTTTTTACCTATTTCCTACGGCAAAAAAACTGCGACGTCATCGTAGCCAATTCAGGCAAGGACGTGGAGCGCCTCTTGCAAAATCAGCGCGAGCCCTTTCATGCTGCACTCGTCGATCTGAAATTGCCCGATTCAAACGGACTTGAGCTGCTCAAGCGAATCAAAGCGGTGTTTCCTTCCTGCGAGGTGCTGATCATGACGGGCTACAGCACGATCAAGTCAGCAGTAACGGCGATGCAATGGGGAGCCAGGGACTATTTGGAAAAGCCATTTGACGATCTCGATAGTCTGGAGCAGGTCATCGACGCTGTACTGGAGTCTTCTTTCCAGAAAGCAGATGAACTATCCCAAGAAGCTGCACAATATGGTATTGTGTATTCACCAGAGAGTCCGATGGCCAAAGTAACCGTAATCGCCAAAAAATTGGCAAAAAAGGCAATACACGTACTCGTAGAAGGCGAAACAGGAACAGGCAAGGAGCTGATGGCGCGGTTTTTGCACGGCGCAAGCAATCGCTCACAGCAGCCTTTTGTCGCGTTTAACTGTGGAGCTGTCCCGGAATCTCTTTTGGAAAGTGAGCTGTTCGGCTACGAAAAAGGAGCCTTCACCGGAGCGATCAAGGCACGCAAAGGCTTGTTCGAGCTGGCCCACAATGGCACGCTGTTTCTCGACGAAATTGGCGAAGCCCCCCATACGATTCAGGTCAAGCTGCTGCGTACGCTGGAAACGGGAGAATTCATGCGGGTGGGCGGTGAGCAGGTCGGACAAAGCAATATCCGTTTTATTTCTGCCACTAACCGTGACCTTGAGCACGAGGTGGAAATGAATCGTTTTCGCAGTGATTTGTTGTACCGCCTGGAAGGAATCAAGCTGTCTATCCCTCCGTTGCGGGAGCGGGCCATGGATATCCCTGCCATTGCCCATACTTATTTGGAAAAACGCAGTGGTACGCCATGCGAAATCACTTCAGAGGCGATGGAGCTGCTCCAGTCCTACCACTGGCCGGGCAACGTTCGCCAGCTCATCAACGTGCTCAATCAGACTCTCGCCCTGCACGAATGCCAAGTGCTGCGCTCGGAGCATTTGCCGGCAACCATTCGCGAAAAAGGAAAACGACAAACAAGCCACTCTGCTACTTATAGTGGTGTGGAGAACGCCATTGATCAGGAGTGTGCGCGGTTTGTAGAGTCGATTACACGCAACGTGAAATCGATTGAAGGTTTTGACTTTGAGTATTTAATCAAGCGCATCAAAATGCTCGAAGGCGAAATCGGACGATCGATTATCGAGCAGGGCTTGACCGAGACAAAGGGAGACAGACAGCTACTGAGCAAAAAGCTGAACATCACGAAACGAACCATCCGCTACATTTTAAACGAAAAAGGGGGAGGCTGACGCTGCCCTCAGGTAGGAGGCTTTACGCATTGTGGCACCACAAAAACATCATTGGTCGATCTCATCATTAAAAAGCATTCCAGCTGATGCATCTGTTTCAGCTATTATCGTCGGACTTATTGCTACCATGGTTTCTTATGCCGGTCCATTACTGATCGTATTCCAGGCAGCCAAAGGAGCTGGACTAAGCGATGGCTTGCTTTCCTCCTGGATATGGGCGATTTCAATCGGGAGTGGACTGACTGCCATTATTTTAAGCATTTGGTTCAAAACGCCTGTAATCACGGCTTGGTCTACACCAGGTGCTGTGCTGCTTGTCTCCAGTCTGACCGTCTACCCGTACGCAGATGCGATTGGCGCCTATATTTTTTCTGCGGTTGTCATTACGGTGCTAGGAGTTTCCGGACTCTTTTCTACGCTTATGAAGTACGTGCCACAATCGATTACAACCGCCATGCTGGCAGGTATTTTGCTTTCTTTTGGTGTCGAGGTGTTCGTCTCGATGCAGCATCTCCCCGCCTTGGCATTGCCGATGATTTTTTGCTATTTATTTGCCAAGCGCTGGTCTCCGCGTTATGCGGTTGTGCTGACGCTTCTGGTAGGTTTGGTCGTCGCCTTTGGACTCGGCCGTTTGCATCTGGATGGGGTGCACATCGCTTTGGTCAATCCGATTTTCACGATGCCCAGCTTTTCACTCGATGCCATTATTGGATTAGGGATTCCTCTGTGCATCGTTACGATGGCTTCACAAAATGCTCCTGGTATCGGGGTGCTGAAAGCAGACGGCTATGATACGCCAGCCAGTCCGCTTGTCGCAACCACCGGTCTTGCTTCGTTGCTGCTCGCACCCTTTGGCGCACACGGCATCAATCTGGCCGCAATTACCGCTGCGATCTGCACGGGCAAGGAAGCGCATCCTGATCACACCAAACGGTATATTTCAGGAATTGCTTGTGGCGCCTTTTATCTCGTATTCGGAATGTTCGGCGTCACGATTGCCTCTGTTTTCTCTGCAATGCCAAAAGAGCTGATTGCGGTCATTGCCGGTCTGGCATTGTTTGCTTCCCTCAGCTCCAGTCTAGCGCAGGCGATGACGGAGCCGAGAGATCGGGAAAGTGCGCTCGTCACCTTCCTCGTCACGATCTCTGGCATCTCCATCGGCGGAATCGGCGCTGCCTTTTGGGGACTGATTGCCGGTGTTGTCACAAATATGATTTTGAATGGCGATCTGCGCAAATGGCTTGCCAAAAAAGGAGTTTCTCAAGCTTCGTCCGAGCGATAGAAGCCTTGCTCCTCAGCATAGCGACCCCAATGCGGTCTGCTTCCATCTCGGTCCGTAAAGCCGTATTCGTCAGAAAGCCCCCATGTGCTCAGCGTCTTTCCTGACTTGTCTGGAATCGCAGGATCTGTTGCGAGAGCCACGACAGCCTGACCGATGTAATAAGGAGTTTCCGATACGATAAAGTTCGGATCGATCCCCACCGCATCTCTCCACGTAGATTCGGTCACGCCAAAATGATCGAGCATCGCTTCGGAGCGAAGGAAGCCTGGAGTCAAAGCTACGGCTGTAATGCCATGCGGACGCAACTCTTGTGCCATCGCCTGTGCAAGATGGATTGTCGAGATTTTTGCGAGACTGTAGTAGAGATTGCCTCGGTACCGATAATCAATGCCGTCGGTGATCTCTATGATCAGTCCTTTTTTTCTCTCCAGCATGAGCGGCACGCCGTAATGACTCGTAATCAAATGCGTATGCACCGCTCTCTCCTGCATCAATATGCCCGAAGCCAGATCTTGCTCCCAAAATGGTTTCTCCCATTCCATCAACCCATCTCCGCCCCAAATATCATTGACCAGTAAATCCAGCTGCCCGTTCTGTTCCTGCTTCACTCGCTCAAACAGCGCTTTCACTTCTTCCGGCTGTGTATGGTCGACGCGAACCGCAATCCCGTGTCCACCTGCTGCTGTAACCAGCTCGGCTGTTTCCTCAATCGTTTCCTTACGTGCCATGTCGGACATTTGCCCTCTTGTGCTTCGTCCAGTTACGTACACAGTCGCTCCCGCTTCTCCAAGTCCTACCGCGATTCCTCGTCCAGCTCCTCGCGTACCGCCTGCAACCAGCGCTACTTTTCCTTGCAATGGCTTCATAAAAAAGCACCTCTTTCTCTTTGATTACTAGCCCTGGATTCAGTCTACAAAAGTAAATATGACAACTGTTGTCATATTCGGTACGATAGGATAAATAAAGAAAGCAATGGTCGGCATTTTTTTATAAGGAGGGAGTCTATTGCGGGCAGATCGGCTGCTATCTATTTTGCTGCTTTTGCAAAATCATGAACGTCTGACATCAAAAGAGCTTGCAGAGAAGCTGGAGGTATCGGAGCGAACGATTCATCGCGATATGGAGGCTTTGAGCGGGGCAGGAGTACCTGTTTATGCGGAGCGAGGTGCAGGTGGGGGATGGTCGTTGTCCCATGGCTATAGAAGCAACCTGACTGGCTTGAAAACGGATGAGCTGTTGTCGCTGCTGCTTGCCTCTCCTACTACGCTGCTGCGCGATCTGGGGATGGATGAGAGCTTTGACGATGCCTTGTCGAAGCTGGAATCTGCCTTGCCAAAAACGGTTCAGCAAAGCGCAGATAACGTCCGGGAGCGGCTCCATATTGACGGGGCTGGCTGGCACCAATCAGATGAAACCTTTCCTTATTTGACTTTGATCCAAGAAGCGGTCTGGCAGGAACGAAAGCTGCTTATTCGCTACAATCGCAGCGGTACGGAAGTGGAGCGGCTGATTCACCCACTTGGACTGGTTGCCAAGAGGAGTATCTGGTATTTGGTCGCACAAGTCGAGGAGGATTTGCGCACGTACCGCATCTCACGCTTCATCTCTGTGCAGATGCTGGAGGAGTCGTTTGTCAGGCCCGAGAGCTTTGAGCTTGCTTCCTTTTGGGAGCAGTCAACACAGGACTTCAAAGCAGCTCTCCCCCGCTACCCTGCTCGCATTTGGGTACGTGAGCAGGCCATGGATCGTCTCGCAGCTGAACGTTATGTAAAAATAGCTTCGACCCAATCTATCGAAAACGACTGGATCGAAGCTGAGGTAGAATTCCATACGCTTGAATCAGCGTGTGAGCTTGTGCTTGGCTATGGCGCACAAATCAAGGTGATAGAGCCTGCCCCGCTGCGGGATAAAATCATTGAGGTCGCCTCGGCTACCATCAGTCTTTACCTTTAGCTGGCAGTGGTGACCTCTACCCCTTTTGTTTCTTTTCCGATTACTAAAAGCACGATGGTGCCCGTAATAAGAACAACGGTAAACATGCCAAAAATGAACGTGTAGCTGTAGTGAAGGGCTGAGAAGTAGCCGACGAGATAAGGCGCGATAATACTGCCAATGCGCCCCACTCCGGAGGCGAAGCCTGAGCCTGTAGCCCGAAGCGGTGTCGGATAGTTTTCCGGCGTATAGGCGTAGAGTGCTCCCCAAGCTCCCAGATTAAAGAAGGATAGCAGGGCTCCTGTGACCAAAAGCCCAGTTGTTCCACTACTTTGACCAAATGCATACGCCATAATCCCGGTCATGAATAAAAATGTCGCCAGCGTACTTTTCCTTCCCCACTTTTCTACGAGGTAGGCAGCAGCGAAATACCCGGGAAGCTGTGCTAAGGTCATGATCAAAACGTACTGAAAGCTTTTGATCATCGTAAACCCTTTGTCGACAAGTACAGATGGCATCCACAGAAACATGCCGTAGTAGGAAAAGGTAATCGCAAACCAAACCACCCACAGCGTCAATGTTTCCTTTTGATGAGCGGTCCAGATTTTTTTCAGTGGAACCCTCTCTGCTCTTGGTTGAAACTTCGGCGACTCCGGTATGCTTTTGCGCGCAAACAGTGCGTACACGATAGGCAAAGCCCCGATGATCACGGCAATGCGCCAGCCGTAGTCCGGAATGATAAAGTAGGAAATGACTGCTGCCGCAATCCATCCCACTGCCCAAAAGCTTTCCAGAAGCACGACGGTACGGCCCCGCTTTTCTGGTGGTGCAAATTCATTGACCAGCGTCGAAGCCACTGGCAGCTCTGCCCCGAGTCCGAGCCCCATCAAGAACCGGAATAGTAACATGGACAAAAAGCCGGTAGCAAAAGCGCTGGCGAGACTCGCAGCCCCAAACAGCAAAAGCGTGAGTAAGAAGATCGGCTTGCGTCCAATCCGGTCCGCCAAAAACCCGCCAATAAACGCCCCTAGCGCCATTCCAACCAGATTTCCTGTCCCGAGTAACCCTGCTTCTTCCCCCGACAATCCCCATTCCTGTCTGAGTGCTACCATAATAAATGATAAAAGTGCAACATCCATGGCATCAAACATCCAGCCGAAGCCGGCTGCCCAAAAAACTTTTTTGTACGGTGCTGACATTTGCTGTTCCCTGCTTTCTTCTCGATTGCTTTCACTTGACTTCCTGTACTCATTTCGCTTCTGGCTTCATTTTCCTGCCAAGCGAGCACATTTACTGGATCATCTTTTTCCCTAGTACCATAGTGACCCAGGCGCTTTCCCTGCATACTTCATGGAAATGATGCTGCTTTTTTCGCATGCCTATCTATGTTACGCTTTGTTGTATACATTTGGAAATGGAGTGTTATCAAATGAAATCGAGCCTCTATCTCATTTTGGCCGTCGTTATGTTCCTTGCGAGCGGAATCATCTATACGGCAGAGAGAGCGATTGCATACTATTCCTGGATCGGTCAGATGCAAGCAAAAACAGGAAGCTTTCCGTCTGAGCCAGAGCTACCCTCCCTCGTGACAAATGGGTATGTTGTTTTTTTCCTTGCCCTCAGTATTTTTCTCTTTGTTCTCCTGTTTCTTGATCGAAAAAAAGAATGAAGGCCAAAAGGATGAGCTGGCGGGTACAAGTACCTGCTGTCAACGCATCCTTTTTCACATCTCTATTTTACAATCTGCTTTTGCTAATTGCCTTGTTTCTTCGTCACTTGCCAGTTTAGCTCTTGTATGAACTGCCCTGTCGATTCCTGCACGCGGCGTGCTGCTTCGGCATCGAGCTCACCTGAGCCGTCCTCGTTCTTTTTCACCTGTGTATCCTGTACAAATGCGCCGGCGAGTATGTGTCTTACACCAAGCGCCGTCAGTAACGGCTTCAGCGCGTAATCGATTGCCAGCAGGTGCGCAATCGTTCCCCCGATCGCCAGCGGCAGGACCAGCTTGCCTTCCAGACCTTTTTGTGGGAGCAGGTCTAAATAGGCTTTGAGTACACCCGTATACGATGCTTTATAGACAGGAGTAGCGATCACGACTCCGTCGGCTTGCTCAATAAGTGCATTTGCTCGGATGATCGGCTCACTGTCAAATTTCGCATGAAGCAAATCCTCTGCTGGCAAATCGCGCACGCGAATCCACTCTATCTCTACGTTTGCGTCTTTCAACTGCTTTTCTACTACTCCAAGTATGATGTCAAGTCTGGACGTCTTGGTTGGATTCCCTGAAACAATCACAATTTTAGCCATGATGAATGAATCTCCCTTCGTTTGTAGTTCTATTTTTTTCTGCCTATCGAAAACAAAAGAGGCACAGTCGTATCATAAGACAAAACCGTGCCTCCAGTTATCCGGTCGGCGACCAAATCATTTAATTCACACCAATTTACTCGGCAATTAAATGTATCGTAGCACCACCAATCATTGGCTGTCAATCGCTTTCCATTCGGATCAACTCGTATTTATCCGATTTATCCAATCAACAGGGTGACAAACGACTCTCGATCCAGGTTTCCGAAAAACTCCTGAATATTTACATCGGCTAAAAGTGCGCTGACAGATGACCGATCATACGGCGTATCTTTCAGCAGCTCCTCCAGCTCGGCTACATCTCTTACCCCAAAGAAGTCCCCGTAAATCTTGGCTTCCTTGATTCTTCCTTTTTCAATATCCAATTGGACTTCGACCGTACCAATATCAAAGCGTTTGGACTGACGGTAATTGCTTTTCGGCGATTTGCCGTAGTTCCAATCCCAGCTCTGATAACGGGAACGGGATAGCTCGTGAATGTTGTCCCAATCGCTGGCTGTGAGCTTGTACTCCTCGACTTCCCCGCCATCAAAAATGGAGTGAAGAATCGCCAAACGGAATTCCTCAATGGTCATCTCTTGCTCCAAAAACTCCGCGATGTTGGCAACTCGGCTGCGAATCGACTTGATTCCTTTGGACTGGATTTTTTCTGCGTTTACTTTGAGAGCAGATACCACATTTTCCATTTCCGAGTTGAACAGCAGTGTACCATGGCTAAACATGCGGCCCTTGGTCGAATACTGAGCGTTACCGGAAATTTTGCGTTCGCCTACTTGAATGTCGTTGCGGCCTGTCAGCTCTGCCTCTACGCCTAATTTTTTCAAGGCTTGGACAACTGGCTCGGTAAACTTGCGGAAGTTATGAAAGGACTGGCCATCGTCATTCGTAATAAAGCTGAAGTTGAGATTCCCTAGATCGTGATAAACAGCCCCGCCACCGGAAAGTCTGCGAACGATGTGAATGTTGTTTTCCTCCACATAGCTGGCATTAATCTCTTCAATCGTATTTTGGTTTTTCCCTATGATAATGGACGGTTCATTAATATAAAACAGCAAGTAATCATCGTGATCAGGCAAATTTTTGAGAGCGTACTCTTCGATTGCCAGATTGATGCGCGGATCGGTAATTCCTTGATTGTCGATGAATTTCATCGGTCAGCCTCCATCCGAAAATACTCTTTTCTCCCCTATCATACCATGTATTTCCTTCGAAGACTTGGCTTTCCCTATGCCGACTGCACCCGAAGTGTCGAGCGTTTCTCTCTATTTTTGCCTCCTTTTTTTGTCGATATATAAAAAGAAACATGTATAGATACAGAGATAAGGGGTGGTTTTATCGTGAAAAAAACAAAGTACACAGGACTGCGGTCTGTGCGCTCAAAGCTGGTCATCATTTGCTTACTCTTATTGGTACTTCCCAGTCTGATCGTTGGATTTCAGGGCTATTATTCATCCAGTACAAACTTAAATGATTTGGGTGCACGGGCTTTAAAGAACAATGTAAACATGACGATTGAAATGATTGATACTTTGCAGCGATATGTAACAGAAGGAAGGATAACCAAGGATGAGGCAGAGGAGCAAATCAAGAGCCATATTCTCGGCCCCAAGCAAGCTGATGGTTCCCGGCCGATAAACAAAAACATTGATAATGGCGAAAGTGGCTATATGTTCGTCATGGATGAAAAAGGAAACATCCTTGCTTCCCCTGACAGCGAAGGCAAGAACCAATGGGAAAATAAAGATGCAGACGGTGTCTTCTTTAATCAAGAAATAATTAAAGCGGGGAGGAGCGGTGGGGGCTTTACATACTATCAATGGGAAAAGGTCGGCATCCCGGACCAGATGTTTCCCAAGGTCGCATACTCTGAGCAAGACCCGCACTGGGGCTGGATCATTGTCGCAAGCAGCTACATGGAGGATTTTAACAAGCCGGCTGAAAGCGTATTGCAGGACCTGCTTATCGTTTTAAGTATTTTTTTAGTTTGCGGCTTTATCCTCACCTGGTTTGCCTCCGGGTATATTTCCAAACCGTTAGTGTCCATGGCTGCCCTCGTGAAAAAGGTTGCTGCTGGTGATTTGACCGGAGAAAAAATCGTCTGGAAAAGCCGCGACGAGATCGGTCAGCTCGGTGAAAATGTGAACATGATGACAGACAGTTTGCGCCAGCTTCTCACTCGCGTCAGCGTAAGCTCGGAGCATGTAGCATCCACTGCGGAGCAATTGACGGCAAGCTCGGAGCAAACGAGCAAAGCGACAGAGCAAATTGCGGTAACGATTCAAGAGGTCGCGATTGGAACCGAAGAACAATCACGCTCGGTCGTCGAGACCTCCCGCACGATGAACGACATGTCCGCTCGCTTGCAGCAGATTGCTGTAAGCACTGAGCAGGTATCTCTGTCTGTCGAAAATGCCTCGCAAAGTATTACAGGCGGAAATGAAGCCGTCACAACTGCTATTGCACAAATGCAGTCGATCAGCAGTACCGTCCACGGACTCGCGGATTCCATCAAGTCACTTGGCAAGCGTTCTGCAGACATTAGCAAAATCGTCGAGGTCATCACCTCGATTGCAGAGCAGACGAATCTTCTCGCGCTAAATGCAGCTATCGAGGCAGCCAGAGCAGGGGAGCATGGCAGAGGTTTTGCCGTAGTCGCCAATGAGGTTCGCATTTTGGCAGAGCAATCCGCTCAATCAACACAGCAGATCAAAGAGTTGATTGCTGCTATCCAGCTCGACACCAGCTCTGCTATCCGCGCCATGGAGACGACAACTTCGGAGGTGGCCGAAGGTATCGAGGTAGTCAATCTTGCAGGACAATCCTTCCATGAGATTTTAGCAGGCACGCGGAACGTGAAGAGCCAGATTCAAGAGGTGACACTCTCCACGCAGCATATGACCGTTGGTGCAGAACAGGTTGTCCAATCCATTGAAGTCATTGCCAAAACAGCCGAAGCATCTGCTTTTGGTTCGCAGAATGTATCTGCTGCCGCCGAGCAGCAGCTTGCGTCGATGGAAGAAATCTCGTCCTCTGCTGCCTCCTTGTCACAAATGGCAGAAGAGCTGCAAGACTTGATCAAGCAATTTAAGATCTAGGCGATAGACAGCCTGCTCTTACTCATTTAATCCCTTGCCATTGAGAATTTGCTGCATACTTTTTTCAATCCTTGACTCTCGTGTTTTGGATTGCTTGGGTGCAGAAAAATGAAGAAGGTACGCTCTTTGTCGCCCCGGCGTCAATGCTTCAAAGGCAGTTTTCAATGCAGGGATTTCATCAAATTTATTTTGCAGCTCTTCCGGAATTGTGTATTCCGTCGTCTTCTTAAAATCCACTTCCGTACCAGCTTTTTCAACTTCAATGGCCTCATGAATATAGGCTTTCAAGATGGCTTCCATTTCCACTATTTCCTGAACATTGGTGAACCGAATCTGGCGCCCCGCCTGTACGTTCTCCGTTTGTTGAATGAGGATTCCATGGGCGTCCTTTAACAAGGCGCCCTTGTGAAATAGAAGCGCACAATACTCTTTAAATCCATGAATTAAAACGATGTTCTTTTGCTCATATGTGTAGCAAGGATGCATCCATTTGAATTCTTCAGTCAGATCACAGTCAAGAACAATACTTCTCAGCTTTTCAAATTCCTCCTTCCACTTTTTCGCTTTACTTAAAAATTCATCAACCTTGGGATTCAGTTCACTTTTTGCCATCAGGGAACACTCCTCTTCCATTTTTCGATCAGGTGACAGTCTTTTTCGACATTATGGTTTCTTACTCCTTGCTATATGATTAGCCAAAATCTAAAAAAAGAAAACCTTTATCGTAGCCTGAAAAAATCGAGCCTCAATAAAGGTTTTTCATTGGTTTGGTTGTGGCAGCTTCGGCAAAGGAGCCTCCTCCCATATGAGAGAAATAGTCGTCCCTTGCCCTAGTGAACTACTGACGGTGATCTGTCCACCAAGTGCCTCGACTAACGCTTTAGTCACCGCCATGCCGAGCCCCGATCCTTCTGTACGCATCTCCGTATTCGTTCCGCGGAAATACCGTTCAAAGAGGCGGGCTGTTGTTTCCTCGGACATCCCTTTTCCGTTATCCGCAAACGTAAGAATAATAGTCGATGGCTTCACTGCCTGTACCGTAACAGTGATGGTCGTCCCGTTTTCATTGTGAAGCAGTGCATTGGCGATGAGGTTGTCCACGATTCGCTGGAACCACGGCTTGTAGATGAGTAAATGTACGGAGCAATCAGCCGGAACAAAACGGATACACTCTTCGGGGTACATCGGATGATTCGCTGCCTCAGCAATCGCTTCGGCTACATACTCATTCAACTCCACCCGCTCTACAGAAGGAGCAACTTGACCGTTTCGCAGCAGATACGTCAAGGTAAGATCGTTGATGAGGTCGTCCATATAAGACGATTTTTCCAAAATGATTTTCGCAAAGGATCGCACTTCCTCAGAAGTCCAATTGTAGTCTTTGTTGTCCAAAATATGTGCATAGCCTTTTATGGAGGACAAAGGCGTTTTCAGATCGTGAGACACTCCCGCAATCCATTCTTCTCTCATCCGCTCCGTTTCCTCCTGCAGCCGTTCATTGAGATGCAAGGTCTGTGATAAGGATTCCATGGAATCGATCACATCTTGGTAGATGCGGTACTTGCTTCTTCTATTGCCCTTGTGATCCCTGCTGCGTGGAAGACCACTCGAATCGGTAGGCTCCTCATACCTTCCCAACCGTAAAAATCGTAACCATTTCAATATGTGTGCGATCGGCGCTCCTAATCGTTGACCGAACCAATAAGAAGTTATGACAAACACAAGCATAGCCACCAGCATCAACATTCCTATGCCAATCGCCAGCACCTCGATTTCAGGTGTCCACCACGGCGAGGCACCAGGTCTTGCTCCCGACATCGGATAGCTGAGCAGCCACGTCTGCTTTGTCTCTTCATCATAATGAGAGATCAATCTCGTAGCGTACCGATCCGGGTAAACAGAGCGAAGCGCCAAATCCTGCACAGAGTAATCCGTAATGGCGCCAGCCGGTTTATTGAATGTTGCCAGCTCTTTCCCTTTTTCGTCCAAAAGCTGCATCCAGGCATTATTTTCTTTTAGCTGTTGATTCATCTCTTCTGTCAGGATAATTTCCTTGTCTTTTACCGTTGCCTGATTGATCAGCTTCTGAATGGATTCGTCGTCACGGTTTTCAAGTCCGTAGATCAAGGTGTGCAATACGCCGTTCTTCTCTTGAATCCACAAATACATGTGGTAAGGAAAGGGCGTTTTGCCCAGCCAATACGCGGTTAACTCGCCTGGCCCGTACTGAAGCGGCACATCCTCGGGAGTATAGAACGAGTCTGTCACACGCCCCTTTTCATCAATCCGCTGCAGCCACCCTCCATTTTCACGAACTAAAGCGAGCAGCTCAGGATCGAATTCCAGAGAATCTCCTTTTGCCTGGATGGTTTGAATCAATTGATATAAGCCTGCGCTCTCAAATTGTCGTGTTGCTTCGATTCGCGTCAATTGGTTCATGGTCCAAACGAGTGTTATACCCGCAAGAAGTGACAGGATGAGTCCAACGATGACGAGCCAGGCAATCAGGTGCAGGGCAAGCCTGCTTTTAATATTCATGCATATATTCCTTCTTCACCAGCTTGTATCCGAGTCCCCTCACGTTCACCAAATACTCGGGCTGTGCCGGATCAGGCTCAATACGCTCGCGAATCCGGTGAATATGGACCATGATCGTATTGTCGTCCCGAAGGCTATGCTCACCCCATACTCTTTCGTACAGCTCACTTTTGGAAAAAATCCGATTCGGGTTTTTACAAAAAAATAGCAGCAGCGAAAAGACAAGCGAAGGGCACGGGACAGGCACCCCCTCCACATAAAGCTCAGCAGCCGCTTCGTTGATCTGAAAACGGCCAAAATTCAGGATGCCATAGGATGGGGTTGGTAAAGGCATGGTCGATTTCTGTGAACGCCTGAGCAAGGATTTGATTCGGGCGACGATTTCCATCGGGTTAAACGGTTTGGTGACATAGTCATCTCCGCCTACCGCAAATCCCGTCAGCTTGTCAAAGTCAGTCGTCCTCGCACTCAAAAAAAGAATGGGGGCATCCGTTAGCCTGCGGATAAATGGACAAGCCTCTATACCGCTCATGACAGGCAGGGTGACATCGAGAACAATCAGGTCATAGGCATTTTGTTCACAGGCAATGAGCGCCTCTTCGGACGATGTCACTTTGTCGATGTATTGAAAACCTTCTTTACGCAGTACGGTCTCCAGCAAGTGAAGAATCGCTTGTTCATCGTCCACGAGAAGGATCGAGGCATCATTCACGACAGGTTCTCCTCTCTACGTTTAGCAGTCTCCCTTTATTTTACCATTCTCCTCCCTCTTCGGATCATCATGAACCTTAACGGAGTCTTAATTCTTCCTCTTTATATTTAAGACGAGAGTAAGGCCGCGTTTCAGATGCCATAAGACTGGTACTTTATGATAAAGGTATATTGCGGAAAGGATGATAGCGACTTATGAAAAAAACCTGGATCATAATGAGTGCCTTCACATTGCTATTGGCGGGCTGCTGGAATAACTACGAGCAAACAAGCGTCACTACTACCTCTACAGGATCGCAAACAACATCAGGAGCGAGTACGGAGAAAGTCAAATCCGAGGAAATCGGGCAGACTTTGCTTGCTGGAGAATACGACCGAATCTACGATCAGACAAGCGCTGATTTTAAAAAGGAATTATCAAAGAAACAATTCCATGATGCCGTAAAAAACTCACAGGCTAGAGTCAAGTCATGGAATCCGAATTCAAAGCTCTACTTAAATGGCAGCACCTATGAAACATGGGTCGATCAAGACGGTAAGTTTGGGCTGGTAGCCATGATGAACGAGAAGGGCGAGATTACTGGCCTTCGCTTCAATCCGCTTGAGAGCTTTGTTGAACAGGACAAAGCTTTAACCAAGCTTACCTACCGTGCTCCTTTCAAAGGAGACTGGCACGTCTTTTGGGGAGGTCAAAATGTTTTCGCAAACTATCATTACGCAATCCAAAGTCAGCGCTACGCGTATGATCTGATTCAGATAAAGGACGGTTACTCCTACAAGGGTGATTCCAAGAAAAACGAGAGCTATTACATGTTTGGGCAAGAAATTCTTGCACCTGAAGCAGGGACAGTCGTCCATACCATAAACGACGTGAAGGACAACGTACCAGTCGGGGTTATGAACGAAGCTCAACCCACTGGCAATCTCGTTGTCATCGATCATGGAAACGGGGAATTCAGTTATTTGGCTCATTTAAAGGAAGGGTCCGTTACCGTCAAGACTGGTGATCGCGTCGCCAAAGGGGATAAGATTGGTCTGGGCGGCAACTCGGGCAATTCAAGTGAACCGCATCTTCATTATCAAGTCTCTGATGGCAGTGATTTGTTCACTAGCAAATCCATTCGTGTGCAATGGGAAAATAATTTGAATCCGGTCCAAGGAGACGTTGTTACAGGCAACTAAATCGGACTGCTTCAAGTAAAAAAGCAGTAGTATAAGACTTTAATCATACAGTCTTAGACTACTGCTGCTGTTGTTCAACTTCTGCTCCCATTCATCAATGGGAATTTATTCTTTCTGCGCTCAAAGTATTTCGATATACCCTTCTGTTCCATGCACGCGAATTCGCTGCCCATCTTTTATCAGCTTGGTAGCATTCTCCACCCCGACAACTGCTGGCAAGCCATATTCACGTGCGATAACTGCTCCATGGGTCATCAGTCCACCAACCTCGGTGATCAGTCCTTTTATGGATACAAACAATGGTGTCCAGCTAGGGTCAGTAAAGGTGGTAACTAATATATCTCCGTCTTCGAGATCAGCATCTACCATGTTTAAGATGACGCGTGCACGCCCCTCAACAACTCCGGAAGAAACTGCTAGACCTACAATCGCATCGGCAGGCAGATTTTCTCGTTTGTACTCACCTGCAATGATTTCACCATCAGACGTAATTACGCGTGGTGGCGTTAGTTTCTCAAAAAACTTATAATCGTCCTTCCGTTTGTTAATAATCTGATAATCAAGTTTGTTTGTGCGTACGACTTCGTGAAGCTCGTCAAAATTGAGATAGTATACATCTTCTTTTTCATGGATAACGCCCGCTTGAACGAGTCGATCGGCTTCTTTCAGCAAAGCCTGCTTATAAACGAAGTAGCGACTAATCATGCCGTATTTCGGATATTCCCTAAAGCCGCTGAAATTCCGGATCAGGTCGATCATTCGTTTTGTTTCTTTGGCTTTTTGTTCACCATCGGGTAATTGCTTCAATCGCTCTAATAGCTCTTGTTCTTTATTCAATGCTTCCTGTCGCCCTTGCTCAAATTTCCACTTGCTGGCATAAGTCTCAAAGTTTTTGATATTACCAAGAATTATGGGGACCAGTGTAATTGGTTTTTCGCTCCAACGCGTTCTTGTTATATCGATTTCTCCAGTACATCTCATTCCGTATTTTCCCAAATAATCACAAATAGCGTCCCTAGCTTCCTGTCCACCCTCAAACTTGATCAGTTCATCTAAAAAGTTATCATCTTTTACGTGTTGTAAATAATCAATTACCTGTGGATATGGGCGAATCACATCTGCGACATCCAATAGCGCTAGTCCCATCTCTGAAGTAATATTGTTTGGCACAGATTGCGAAAGCGTATCTGCTGCATTTTTTTCACCCAACCACTTCATCATGTTTTCATTGATCCATGATGAAGCATCCATAGCTGCCATAATCACACTCGAGCTTTGTGGGTCAAATAATATCTTCTTTAATTGCTGAATATCTTCCAGGATAAAATCAAACAAATCCAATCCAGATTTCGTTACAATGTTATGCTTTACCTCGTCGACAGAAGTTTGAGTCCTCTTTATCAAATCAGAAACGATTGTCGGATCGCTTTCGATTTGTGCTTGCAATCCCGCAAAAGGCATACCTTTACTGCTTTTACCAGGACTCGGTGTATTTTTATCATTGGATAACGGTTGTATAAAATTTCCACGCCCGATTACAGTCATGAGTGCATCTTTCATGAGCGGCTCGGATTGCCCGAGCATATTGACTATCGCTTCTCTGCTGTCAGGTGAAGCAAGCATAGGTGTGACATCAACAAACAACCTTCCACCAGCCCTGCGCATGGGTGCGGGAGTTACTAACAGGAAAAAAGACAATCCCAGTGGTTTTATCGGATCAGTCATCATTTGTTGGTGACCAACAGAAATGTAAACGTGATTTTCCTGATCATTCGCTTCAGGGATGGGGTATAAAGTCGTGATTGGACGACTCTGGACAATATAAAAAGTATCATGGTCCAAACACCATTCGATATCTTGCGGGCAACCAAAATAAGCTTCGATCTGTCTTCCGATACGTTCTAGTTGTAGGATTTGTTGTTCCGTGAGGGTTTGTGTCTTTTGCTGATCAGGATCGAGCTGCTGTGTCTTCGTTCCGCCTTCCTTTCCTCCATAAATAGCCAGCTTTTTGGTTGCTACCCTCTTCTCGACGATTTGCCCTTCCTGTACTTTATAAGTATCAGGAGATACCAACCCAGAAACCAGTGCTTCTCCAAGTCCAAAACTGGCGTCGATGGATAGCAGCTTCCGGTTGGAGGTAATGGGATCAGCTGTAAATAAAATTCCTGAGGCTTGTGGGAAAACCATTCTTTGCACGATAACAGATAGATAAACATGTCTGTGGTCAAATCCATTTTGCATACGGTAAATTACCGCTCGATCCGTAAATAGAGAAGCCCAGCATTTGCTGATATGCTGCAGGATTGCTTCTTTGCCAATGATATTTAAATAGGTGTCTTGCTGACCTGCAAATGAGGCATGTGGCAAATCTTCAGCAGTCGCACTAGAACGCACTGCATAAGCATGTTCCTCTCCAAACTGGGAGAGATAGTGAGTAACTGCGCGCGCAACATCAGAAGGAATTTCTGCTTCGATAATGTTTTGCCGAATCTTCCTGCTGATTTCAGCAATTTGATCTCGATCTTCTACTTTTAGTGTGGTGAGTCGCTCCACTAAAGAGTGGTACGTTTCGTTTTGTTCGATGGCTTTTTGATATCCCGTTGTTGTAACACAAAATCCTTCTGGTACTTGTATCCCTTCCATTTTTGATAATTCCCCTAGATTTAACCCTTTTCCGCCTACAAGCGAAAGCTGTGTTTTTTCCATTTCATGAAAACCGAGTACCAAAGAACCCACTCAACATCTCTCCTAACCATTAAATTGAGAAATAACATTTGACATGAGGTTACCGGCATGGTACACTTAAAGTGTAAGATGCAATACTTATGACCGTGTAATTAAGAACAGTCGTAAATTGATTGTATCATTGTGTCTTTTTATGTGCAATATCGAAGAACCTGGTGAATTTGTCCAGGTTCTTTTTTGATTTTCCACTACCTGCTTTTGATCCACTTGGTTCCCTAGAAGTGGTCTGTCTCCTAAATACTGAAATTGTAATCTTTCAATAAAGGAACTATAATGAGTGTCGTTGTTCTGAACGCAGTATGTTCATTGACAGTAAAATTTGAATTTTTTGCAGTTAGCCGAACAGTATCTCATGACTTCGAGGTTTAGGCTGATAGGGGGATTTTTATGTCACAAAAAACGCCGTTTTCTTTTGTCGTCATTATAGGATTCATGTTGTTTGCATTGTTTTTTGGAGCCGGTAATCTGATTTTTCCACCTATGCTGGGTCAGTTGGCAGGAACCAATGTATGGCTAGCCAATGCAGGCTTTTTAGTTACCGGCGTGGGATTGCCACTTTTAGCGATCACCGCTTTTGTTTTTTCTGGCAAAGACGACTTACGATCGTTAGCTAATCGTGTTCACCCTTTATTTGGTATGGTATTCACGGTTGTTCTTTATTTGGCGATCGGTCCATTTTTTGCTATCCCTAGGTCCGGCAATGTATCTTTTGAGATTGGGGTCAAGCCATTCCTATCTGGCGAGACAGGCTCCATCCCACTCATTCTTTTCACTATCCTGTTTTTTGCCACTGCATGTCTCTTATCTCTCAATCCTGTAAAAATCATCAATGTGGTCGGAAAAATCCTCACCCCAATCAAATTGACTTTTATCGGATTTATTGTCCTAACAGCAGTGATTCGTCCCATTGGAGCTTTCCAACCCCCGACTGAGGATTACATGCAACATGTATTTTTCAAAGGCTTTCAAGAAGGTTATTTAACTCTGGATGCTCTCGTAGCTTTTGTTTTCGGAATCATTATCGTGAATGCCATCAAAGAAAAAGGAATTACGACCAAAAAACAGATTTTGGCCACATGTGCAAAGGCGACGATGATCGCCGGCACGCTCCTCGTTCTTTTTTATTCGGCTCTTTCTTATATGGGTGCTTCAAGTGTGGAGAAATTGGGCCATTTAGAAAATGGAGCCGAGGTTTTAGCGAAGGTTTCGAATTATTATTTCGGTTCCTATGGTGCCATTTTATTAGGCTTTATGATTACAGTGGCGTGTTTGACCACAAGTGTAGGGCTCATAACAGCTTGCTCTTCCTTCTTCCATTTATTGTTTCCGGCTATTTCTTACAAAAAATTTGCCGTTATTTTATCGGTTTTCAGTACACTTGTTGCAAATATCGGATTAACGCAGCTGATCAAGGTTTCCGTTCCTATCTTAATGACGATGTACCCCATTGCTATATCACTACTATTCTTAACATTTCTACACAAAGCATTTCGTGGTTGGCCCGAGGTGTACCAAGGAAGCTTGCTTTTCACCTTTATCATCAGTTTGTTTGATGGACTGAAGGCGGCTGAAGTGCACATCGCTGTCATAGAAAATTATTTCACGCAGTACCTTCCCTTGTACGATGTAGGCTTAGGCTGGCTGCTCCCCGCTTTCATAGGCGGTTTGTGCGGATACATTTTCCGTCTTTTCCGCAAGACAAGCCCCCAGCGTTCTCGTGCAATCCATTTACATGATGGAAATACCAACAGTTAGTGAATTCATCCCCCTAGACAAACACATCTAGGGGATTCCTTTTATCTAAGTTATTGATCACCAAAATAAGACTCTATTGCGTTTTTCATATGGTTGACGAGTGCTGTCACCTCGGGCTCCTTTCCTTCCCAGTTATCAACACACTCTCCTCGATAGGCTCTTCTAGCTATGTCGAGTAAAGCCGCATGCTCAGCAGGTAACTGAGGGATAGCCCATTTTGCAGCCACATCTTTTGGAGCGATCTCACCAACCGCCACCGTTAACCACATTCGGGCAAGAGTTAAAATCACGTTACGTTCATCTCCATGAGTACCCTCTATTAATCCTGGCAAAGACTCCATAATCGCTCTGCGAATATCTGTCATCGGTACGGGGTCAAGTAAAGCAGAAGCGTGCGGGCCAAAAAGAGAAATGCTATTCTTTCTGACTTGTGCTAAAACAATTGCCAAATCAGGATCATAGGCTGGTTCCGGAACTCGTCCTTTCTCAAAATCATCCCTCAGCCACTCACCATAGATATATTCATTTTTGGGAGGAAAACACCAAGGGACAACATCCCCATGGTTTATCACCGTGAATTCAAGTGGTCGCACAGAAGCTGTATTCCCTATCTTTCCTGATATAGCCATTAGTCGATCTGTTAGTTTTCTTCGGGTTCCTTCAGATAAACGATGATTCACAACCACCAGAACATCTACATCACTGTTAATACGCAAGCCACCCGCTACTGTAGAGCCGAATAAGTATACGCCCACTGCCGTTCTATCAAGTAACTCTTCTACAACTTTTACTGCTTGAATCGCTTCTTTCGGTATATTTACGTGATTTATATCTTTCATCAACTACAAGCTCCTTTCGTCTAATAAAAAATCCCCTCTATCGTCTTGGAAAAATGTTTTCCTTCCCAAACGCAGAGGGGATTCGTTTATCCAGCTACTCTAGCTTTGCAGCTGCATCAATATTTGTGGGTCCTTGATTTTCGTATCCTCCGCCAGCATGACGATTTTGGATAAAATCTCTGCGGTTTTCGGATCTTCGTCGAGGAACGGCAGGAAGATGCGTCCCCGATGCTGCGAATGAACCGGAATAATATGCAGAGCACCCGTTGCCTGCTTATAAACCATTCCGCTACCCAAATGCACGGCAAACTCTCCAAGGCTTCCATCTACACGCGCGTAATTTCCGTCCAGTCTTACATTTTTCAGCTTCAACAGACGCAGCGATTCTTGAACGATCGCATGACGCATCTCGATCGTCGTCAAGCTCGCCTCTGGGTCTACCCCACCGACATGAGCAACGCTCACGACAAGATCTACGTCTCTCATCACCTCGGAGAACAAGACGGGTGGCACTTGATCCAGTCCTACGCTTTGGTAGGTCGTACGATCCTTGAACGAAATGACCTCAAGGGTAGGCGCTTCCGTATCAGACGGAGAGAACCAATCGGCCATAGCATACAGACTCGCAATCAGATTTTCTGCATAAAACACTTTTTGCAAGCCTTCCTCATAGCTGACGGTCCATTGTCTGCCTTTCAGGAGAGCCACTGTCTTTTTCGGTTGAACCTGATAACCCGCATAGCGGCGGGAATGGGTCGCATGTGCAAGCTCATCAGCATTTGGTACGTACAGCTCGCGAAACACCTGCTTGAATGGCTGGCGCAGCTCTCTGTCGAACAGGTCACGCTGGAACGTACTCCACTGCCCACTCTTGTACAGATGCACGGGATGGGCAATCTGCACCTCATCCTCGTCCGTCAAACCGACAAGCTTGCCTGATGAGTCACGGAGCGATTCGATTTCTCCCTCATAGTACCCCAAATGATCCCCAAACTTGAAGACCAGAGAACGGAGCATCGGACGAATGACCGGATTGCCGTCCAAGCCTGCCAATTCCTTGCCGGTAAAAGAATTGCCTGTTGTCATGGAGCGCTCCAGCTCTTGGCGCGCCCTGCGGTACTGCTCGGTAAGCTCCGACTTCATTTCTTTTAATGAAAGGATATACTCATCCTTTTTGTACTTCGCTGGAACAGACTTGAGCTCTTTGCCCTTGCGGCTTATCTTGATCTCCGCTTGCCCCTCATCGTCAACAACTAGCTGCACAGTCGTCTCTTCGTCCAGCAAATGCGGCTCGAAGTATGCTTTCATCTCATCTACCTTGCGTGCTTCCATATCCCATTTCAGACGCGTGACATCTCTGTACCCGGCATTGCGTGCCAGATTGTCCAAGGCGATATGCGAAGCGATGCCTTCACTTGCTCTGCGCTGCGCACCAAATTTCTTGCTTTGTAAAAGGAACTGCTGAATAAAATCGTAGCGCGTCCGTAGATCCTGTTCCCGCTCTTTGCTCAGCGGAATCAAGCTATAGCTAAGCAAATGATCCTTGTTTCGCTTCTCAGCGGCAGACGTCCTCATTTCTTCCAGCTCCAGCTTACCCAGTGTCGCATCCGCAAACAGCTGCGAACGGCGATGGTTGGCACCTGCGGAAATGTACTTGGCACACTCATACAGCAGCTTGAAGCGTTTTTCCCCGAGGGTCTGATACGCCTCCTGGAACCAGCCGATATCAAATGCTCCATCGTTGAAATCATTCGGTGTGATAGGAGAATAGTGAGCGACGACTGTCTCTTTTTCGGCAGAGAAGCTCTCGTTAATATGGGCGTGGAAATACCAGGCTGCACTGCGCAAGCCTTCCCAGCCCAAATGCTCTGCAACAATTTCGATCCACTGAGGTGCGTACATCGCAGCCTCAAGCAGGCGCTTCTCCGTGATTCCTTTATGCTCCTTGAGCAGCTTGCTCAGCATTGCGGCATCTTCGCCAGCACGTGGATGGCAATTTTTCAGCAGATGACTGAAGGCTTCCTTTTTCGTCAGGTTTTCATCGTAGCTGGATATGTATCCGCGTACGAATGCATCCCGGTCAAGCCCCGCCAAAATACGCACCCAATATTCCATTCCTTCAATACGCAGGACCCTGGTCACAAACGTTGTCACTTCTGTAGGCAGATCCCCTCGAGTCAGCTCGATGCTGACGATGCGATCCACTACAGTATTCCGAATCGCGATTACCTTTGGACTCTCCTGTAGCTTGCCATTGTGTCCAGAGGTCAGACTCCACAAATAGCTACGGCTGTCAAAGCTGCCAAGCAGCGCTTTATACAGCTCGTTATCTCCGATGATGCCATTTTCAAAGGCACGCAATCTTTCCTCCAGCGAAATCGATGAGCTTTGGCGCGTTGTATCGATCATCTGATCAAAGGCAAAGGCTGTGTGATAATAGGCTTGGAATGACTCATCATCATGGACACGGTTACGCGTCATACCAAGCCAAGGCCGTGTCACCAGCTCAAATACGCCCCTCCTTTGCTTGGCATCCCATGCTTCCGTTTCCTGAATCAGCTTGATTGTTGCCATATTCGTAATCGCAAACGTTTCTTTTTTATCACTGTCCAAGTAGAAGGCCCGAACTAATTGACTAACCTGATCAGTGTAGGTCAATTCCTTGAACACGTCCTGAATTTCTACAAGCACCGAAAGCGGATATACCTTTTCGATATACGCTTTGCGCGTGCCTTCCAAAAGCTTGTGCTTTCGGAGTTCAGAGTAATCCATTTCATCCGAGAAGGCACTATAAAAATGGTCGAGCGTATAATCGAATGATTTCAGTACCGTGTAAAAGTACAGCTGCATCAGTTCATGAGACGTAGGCTGGTTCTGCTCCAAATACGCACGCCACTCTTCGTGCAACGGGAAGCGCTCCAAATAGGGGACTGCTTCCTCCTCATCTTCCCCGTTATAAAAGTTCCTTGTCTCTCTCAGATTCACGCCAATCAGAAGCGTATCCTTGTAACCGGAGTAGTATTCGGATACATATTCCACATCGCGATGCTTATGGACGAGCTCATCCAAGCCCTGTAAAAATTTCTTCGCCCTCTCCGGCGTAAGGGTAAACACGTCCTTTTGCAGCGAAAACTCCCCGACATCCTTCTTTTCCAACAGCCATGGTTCTGTAGCCGCAGGATCAAACAGGCCGAAGCCCTCTTCTTTGCTTGTCCCGCTCTTTTGCCCCAGACTGTCCAGGATTGCCTGTTCTTTGGCTGTCGGTTTCTTGATCAACGCTGTCAAAGGCTGCAAGCGAGTCAATTGCTCTTGGCGCTCAGTGTCTTTCCCGATCTCAACCAGCACTTCTAGTCCACCTAGCCGTTGCAGCTCATTTCCTGCCTGAAGCAATCGTGTTAGGGAAGCCGCCACACTCTCTTCCGGCTGCAGCAGCAAGACTCCGATCGTGCTCTGACGCAGCGATCCGGTCTTCAGCTTCAGCAATTCCTCCATTTGGCTTAGCTCGTCATCAGCGAGCACTGTTTCCTTTAATTGCTCCAGCGCATGCTCACGGTTTTTCATACTTTTATCTGTCAGGCTCTCCAGAATAAATGCGCGTAGCACCGGATTGTTCTTGTTAGTCATAAAGTGGGACAATAAAGCTCCGCGTTGGTCAGGGCTTAGCCTTTCCTTGCGGGAGATCAGCTGTTCAATGAAGCCCTCGTCCATATCGTAGGCTGTCAAATAAAGCATCTTTTGGACAGGCAAATCAGAGGTGTACTGGACATGGACAAAATCGAGCGCTTTTGATGGGGAAGAGTACTCTTTAGCCATATTGTCAAACATCGCGAGCAACTTCTGGAAGTCTTGGATACGCGCGTTCTTGTCCTCCAGCGCTTCCATACGGTCGAACCGAATCGTCGGTTCGTCCGCTGCCGCTCCAGGCCTACGCCAGATCGGAAAGTAGTTGTAGCAGTAATTGGTCAGCACCCAAAATTGCAGCTCCGGATCGGTCACATCGAGCTGCTCTCTGGCAAGACGCATCCGCAGCTCGCGGTTTTGGCTGTTGACAAGTACGTATTGGGCAACGATTTTCTGGTGACGCTGTCCTTGTTTCATCAAACGTTCGATGCTCTCGTACAAGTCTCTTTCCTCATAGACGGCACTTGCCCAGAGTGCGATAAAGATCTCATTGGCATTACTGCTGTCCTGCCATTGCACGCGCAGCTCATCCTCTGTCAATGCCCGATACACCTGCTCGATCAACAGACCGGCCACACGCTGATTGGCTGCCTCCAGATTCATACCTGTCCAGACGCCCAATGCGCGCACCACGGAGCTGTAGCGAATATACCCTTCATCGATGATCAGCTTGAGGATATGCAGATTTGCCGATAGCGTCCCCTCGTCCATCCGCTCTACGATGCTCTGACGCAGGCCCTCTTGCAGCCTGGCAGCTTTAAGCAGCTCCCCAACCATCTGGTACATGTCTTCCTGATGGCTTAGGAAAATACCCTTGATCATCTCGTGGGATAAGAGTGCAGTCTGATTGTCTCCGTAAATGATGTTCGTCAGGGCTGTCCGTACCTGCTCATTGCCACGGTCCAGCTCATAGCCGATGAGGTCTCCGATTGCCACCTTGAGGTAATATTCCCTCCCTGGGGCATAATCTGCTTCGCTTAAATAGTCCACCAGCTTGAATTGCTTTCTGTCCATAAGCAGTAGAGCCGCTGTTCTTTGGATGATCCGTTCCATATGCAGGGCAGCCTCTGTCGTTCGGAACGGTCGTCGGTAGTATCCCTGCGCGTATGGATACTCCGTGGCATGCTTGATGATGTAGCGAAGCACATCTGCCTGTTCTTTGTTTGCCAGTTGCTCCAGTAAATAAACGAGTGGCTCAAATAAACGGTCTTTCTCACCAGCCGCCATTTCTATGAGGGCATGTTTACACTGCTCCATCACTTCGGCATCGATGTGCCCCGTTTCACTCATTCCGATCAACAAATGCGCAAGAGGCTGAAGCTCTTTTGCCATGCCCTCTGCTTTTTCCTGCAGAATTTCCCGACTTTGCTTAGTTTGATCCTCTTTATTCATCTCATTGCTCCTCTCACCATAAGCCTCCAGCCAGCATTGTGAAACGAATCAATACGACCTCATCCTCGTCCTTCAACAAGAGCGGAGTCTCTAATGCTTCTGCTTCCTCGTCTGAAATAAATACGCGGTATAATCCGTCTTCAAAAGCCTGAATTGCCGTGTCTAGCGATTTTTGAACATCAGGAATAGTGTCGTTGTAAACCGCGTCGAAGCCTACTTTTCCATTCTCCGCCCGCTCTTTGACCTCTCCCTCTGTCAAATACGGTACAATCGAGATGTTTTGCTGCTTTTCTACTAATCCACGAATGTTCCACTCTACTAACACTTCTATCAATTCCCTCAGTGTCTGAGGTGTTTGTGCAAGCTCAACAGGAATGCGGCTTAAAGCATTCTTGCGTTTACCAATACTTTTGACGGTTACTGCGATTCTCATCTATAGGACCTCTTCCTTTCAGTAGATAGAGATTCACCCTTCCTGAACTTATTCTACTAGACTATGGTTGGTTTTTCCAAAATGGTAGAGCATTTCCATAATGATTCGTCAGATGTACCTATTTATGTATGAATGACGCCAGAACGATAGACCTACTACTGATTTTTGTAAGTGGTATATAATGAGTGAGAGAGCAAAAAAGGGGGACAAGCGGTTGAATACCAGTCCAAATATCGTGGAGATCGCCTCTTTAATCGGAGAGCCGTCTCGCGTCTCGATCCTCGTCAGCCTGTTAAGCGGAAAAGCCTTGCCTGCCAGCGAATTGGCACGTGCAGCCCGTGTGACACCACAAACAGCAAGCACTCATCTGTCCAAGCTCGTCGAGGGCGGTCTGCTCGTCAGCGAATCTCACGGCCGACACCGTTATTATCGACTGGCTAGTGCTGAAGTCGCTCATGCATTAGAGGCTTTGCTCACGATTGCTACCCCAAAGCCCGTTCGTTCCTTGCGGGAATCCGATCAATTACGGGCTATGCGCTTCGCCAGAACGTGCTATGACCATCTGGCGGGTGTAATCGGCGTTGCGTTGACGCAAAAAATGATTGAACTGCAGCTGATCGAGGCATCCGGACAGGATTATGTACTGAACGAATCAGGCAAGCAAAAGCTGCTGGCACTCGGCGTAGAGGTTGAGGGCAAGCCCAAAAGCAAACGACGTTTTGCAAGACAATGTCTGGACTGGAGCGAGCGGCGTCACCATCTCGCGGGAAGTCTCGGAGCCGCGTTGACCAAACGGTTGTTTGAGTTAGGCTGGATCGAGCGTCTGCCAGGCGGTAGGGCGGTTCGGATCACACCAGACGGCTCAACCGGACTTTTCAACGAATTCGGCCTGCAAATAGAAGACGGGAAGCAGCTCTTATAAAAGAGTCACTTCCCGTTGTCCTATGCGCTCTCTCTTTTTGACTGCTGCAATCTCCCACTTGGGGCAAACGTCCAGTTGACGAGGAAAATTCCTGCGAAAATAAGCAATCCTCCCGCATACACATGCCATTTGACAACCTCATACAGAAGCACCCAGCCTGACAGTACCCCAAAAAACGGAGCCAGGAACAAAAAGGCACTCGTCCTGCCTGGATCGCCTTGATTGAGTAAAAAGAACCAGGTGGCAAATTGCACGATTGACGCCATGACAGCAAGCCATAGCACGATGACGATAGATGTAGGCGTAATGATCAGCTTTGGTGTCTCCAAGGTCACGCCCATCAGGAGCAACAGGATGCCCCCAAACAGCATTTGATACGCTGTCATCACCCACACATTGAAGCGGACTCCCCACTTTTTGATCAAAACCGTAGCGATCGACCACGATACAGCAGACCCTATGCCAAAAAGCGTCCCTGTCTCCCATTGCAGATGAAAGCCAAGCGTAATAAAGACTCCGAAGATTCCAATCAGCACGCCCGCCCATTGTGAGAAACGATAAGATACACCCAAAAACAGCGTTCCCCAGATAACCACCAGCAGCGGGTTCATAAAGGTCAAAATGGATGACTCCCCTGCCGTAATCGTACGTAGGCTCAAAAAGATACAGCCCATCACCGCTGCGGTCTGCAAAAATCCGATCAGACCTATTTTGCCCCAATCCTGGAGCGATTTTGGCAACGGCTTTTTCCATACCCAGATGGCCATCAACAAACCTGCTAGGGTAAAACGAAGTCCCACCAGGAGCAGCGGCGAGAAGTAAGTCAGCCCGATTTTTCCGACAGCAAAGGATGAGCCCATCAGCGAAGTCGTAATGACGACCAAAATACCGAATAAAACCGGATTCATGTTGTTGCTTCCCCCATTTCTAGCGACTAGATGCTACACGTAGTGTACATGAGAGATATTTCGACAGTAACCGAAGTGTGGGAAATCGCTATAATTTGTACTTCTCTACCATCCTGATGCCGATTTTCTCCAGCAGGAAAGTCATGACCTGCCATATTCCACGACGATACTTAGGCAAATGGTTGACGTACACAGCCGTATATTCCGGCTCGCCAACCGCTCCTCTGTCGGCTTTGAAGGCACCGACACCAGCACTCTGATGAAGCAGGATTCCTTGGCGCTCCGCTTCCCTGACGAGGAGACTGGACAGCATCCGATACAAGCCTGTCTGTTTGGGCAAGGACGTATCGTAGCCAAAAAGGGGCGTAGTCATCACACCATTTCGCTGAAAATAGCCGAGTATGCCGTCCATGCTCCCCTCCTTTTCCAATCCGATGAGGGTCAGCGTCTTTTTTTTCATCGCCAGCCGGATGAACTCCGTCGTAAACTGCGGGTTATGCTGCGAATATTTATCCAGGTACAAAGCGTTGTACAACGCAACGATTCGCTCGGCGTGCTCTTCGCCCAGCTCTTCGTGAGACAGGATGCGATATCCCGAGCGCGCAAGCAATTGCCGATCTCGCCCCAGCGTATTGCGGACGCGCCACTTTCCTTGGGCAGGCCAATCGGGATGAAACAAATACACGTAACGACTGGGAATCAGGATGTAGCCTGCCCGGCGCAGACCAGCGTAGAAATCAGGACAAAGCTTGCGGCAAACAGAGCGAAACGCAATAATATGATCTGGAAAACGCTCCACACAATACTCGGTAATCTGCTCTGCATCCTCTGCTGTCATCTCATGGTATAAATTCGTCGACAGGAGCCAGTTGTTGACGATGACCATCCGATTGCTTTGGCTCGCTTTCATCCACCCTCCCAGCCCTGACAGGAGCGGTAAAAACAAGCCCTTCCATATAGGGGAGCCGAGCATATCCAGCTCCTCCTTGGCATAGGTCACATAATGCGTATATGGAGAGCAAACATAGGAGTTGTCATACTCCCCCTCATTTATGGTCAGCGGCATGATTCGAGCATCAATGGCTAGTGCCAGCACCCGTGTCTGGACATTTTGGACATAGCGCTTTGGGTCAGAAGTCATCAACGGCTCTAAATAGCTGCGTGCGTACTCTCCGTCCCGCAGCTGTTCCCAGCGAATGTCGCCTAGCGTGGTATGATCATGGACAGCGATCGTCTTCCTGCTGCTCATCTGGCGTAAACATCCTCTCAACCCGTCTTAATTTTTTCGTGCCTAGCTGCAGCTCATATGGCGTAAAGGTGATCACCGGCACTTCTCCCTGATGCTCCCGGATGATTGCCTCAAGACTGCTGCGCACCTGCTCCTCAATGAATGGCGAGTCGCCATCCCTCAGCCGAAGCGCTACCTCCAGCTTGCACGGACTGAGCTGTCGCACGGTATATTCCTCAATCGCATCAGATGTAGAAATGACAGCCCGGCGGATGAAATCGGGAAACACCGATACGAGGAGCTCTCCCTTTTCCCCTCGAAACCAAAAGAGATCATCGGCTCTGCCCTCGATCTTTTCCAATGCCGTAAAGACAGAGCCACATGGACAGGGCGAGTGCTTCTCGGTCAAAATATCATTAAGCCTGTAGCGGATGATCGGCTGCGTCACACGTGAAAAATCCGTCAAAATTGGGAAAAAGCGTTCTTTTTGCTCATCCAGATACTCTTTTTCCATGACAATCAAATCTTCGTTCACATGCAGGGTGCCATGGGCGCAGGTGACAGCCAGCAAGCCTTCTGTGCATTGGTAAATTTGATGAATAAGCTGTTCAAACGTATCTCGTATGTACGCTTCGTCTAATGGGTCCAATACCTCGGCAACCGAAATGATTTTGGCAGGTGCAATCCGCAGTGCTCCCTTTCTTTGCTCCGCCGCCAACAGCCTCAGCATAGAAGCTGGAGCAACAAGCACCGTCGGCTGGTACTCATTCAAGGTAAGCAGATGCTCCTGTAGCGGCTTTTGCAGATCAAAAAAAGAGAAGCGGATGCGCCGCCTGTTTACTGCTGTATACAAATTGCTGTTTGCCCGCAGGAAAAAAGCGATGCGATGCTCGGACCACAGCGGTCCCGGAAGTGCTTTGGCGAGGATCGTTCCCGCCCATTTTGCCTGCTCCTCTCGTCCCACCAAAAACAAACCGCGATTGCCAGATGTCCCCGATGACAAGCCAACAGTAACCCCTTCGAGCTGTGGAGCAAAATCACGTGTCACCTCTGCTTTTAGGGCAACCCGGAACGCATCTTCCTTTTTGATCCCGCGTGTATTCAGCTCATCAAAATGCGCCATCATCAGCTTTTTATCAATCGGCTCCATGCTGCGCCAGTCCGCAGTGTCAAGATCGCCCAATCGCTCGCGATAAAAAGGAGAGTCGGGTAAAATGCGTCGCAGCATCGCCTGCACTTGTGCTGACTGCCAGCTCTCCAGCTGCTCCCGCGTGGAAAATCGTCTGGCAAGCCACTTGGTCCGGATATATTGCCTAAGCAATGCTACGATCTCCATGAAAAATCTCCTTTGCACGTCTGCCATACCTCTTCGCAATGAGTCGGCATAATCCGCAAATCGCTCCGATTACGGGACAGCACATGCAGCTTGTATAAGTTCTCGCGATACGTCTTTTGATCCGCCATGATGAGTCTCGCCAATGGATGAGGCAGCAAATGATCACGGTAAGCTACGCTAGACCACGCGGCATCTGCACAAAGAAACACCTCTCCATGATCATGGTCGCACAGGAGCAGCCCGAACTGCCCTTGTGCATGTCCACTCAGATCAACGAGCAGCAAGCTTTGATCACCAAACAGATCGTACGCCTCCGTATAAGGCTGATACGCTTTCGATAATGGCACAGGCGAATTCCGGTCAACAAAAGTCACACGCTCTTCGAAATCGTCTGGTATCAAGTCCGGCAAGAATCCTTCGCGAAGCGCGGCCAGCCCCGTCTTTCCCCGGACTCGCTCATACGCCTTTTCGAAGCAGTAGAGCTTCGCCTGCGGAAAATCGCGCAAGCCGCCGATATGATCGCCATGAAAATGGGAGATGAGGATGCCTTTTACCAAATCAGGGTCGATTCCGCGCGCGACGAGCTGAGCCCGAACACCCTGAGCTTCATCCGTTACAACAGGTGTGAGCTTGCCATAGATTGAGTACGGAAATGTACGTGTCGCCTCAAAAAAACGCGGAGAATAGCCTGTATCAAAAAGCAGAAGACCGTGGACAGGATGCTCGATCAGTCCTGCGAGGGCGTGAAACGGAACGTTTTTCAGCCGCCCTCCCTTTCGCGAAAACAGCTCCAGCTGACGGCAAAACCCTGTGTCCAACAGCGTCAATTTAACGTTCATGCTGCAACCTCCACCACTGTGTAAACGCCTCGATTCCCTCTGCGATACTGACGCGCGGATAATAACCCAATGCTTCGCGGGCTTTTGTGATGTCAAGCGTCTGCGATTTCGCCAGTACTCCGACCGAATAACGGGTCAAAACTGGCTCGCGATTGCCAAGCAGAGTACGTGAGAGAGTCTCCAGCACCCATGCTGCGGAGTATGCCTGCCAATAGGGCAGCTCTTTTGCACGCAGCGGCATTTCCAATCGTCTGAACACCTCTGACAAGACATCGATGAGCGTGACTGGCTCACCGTTTGTTATATTGTAGGCTTGGCCCAGCGTGCTTGCTGGCGAATCCATGCAGAGCAGCTGAGCGTCCACGACATTTTCAATGTAGGTCAAATCCATGACGGCACGTCCGCCGCCAATCAGCGGAACGAATTTTTTCTCATTGGCACGAATCAGCCGAGGCAGGATGGCATTGTCTCCCGGACCAAACAGTGCCCGCGGACGAATCGTTATCGCTCCTAGCCCTGCTTGAAAAGCCTCATCCACCTTACGCTCCGCCAAATATTTTGTATGCGTATATGTATTAGCAAATCGCTTTGGCAGCGGATCATTTTCTCGAATCCCCACTCGGTCGTCAAAAGCAAAATAAATGCTTGGGGTCGATACATGGACCAGCCGCTCGATTCCATACTTCATGCAGCCGTCTATAATATGGCTGGTTCCGTCAACATTGGTCGCATACATGTCACGGTAAGTCCCCCATGGGGAGGAAAATGCCGCCACATGATGCACAACATCCTGATTCCGGCACGCCTCAATCATCGCTTCTTTATCTCTTATATCGCTCTGGACAAAGCGAATTCCTTTTTGCTGCAGCTCGCTTCCGATCCGCTGATCGCGTCCCAAGGCCGTTACTTCATAGCCCTCTTCATGCAGCCGATGCACCAGCTTTTGCCCGAGAAAGCCCGTTCCACCCGTGACGAGTACACGCTTGCTCATGGTTTCTTCACATCCTTTTTCGGGAGCGGCTTCCTTCGACTACGGATGGCGCTTCCCCATTCCATTCAATATCCTCTGTACTGCATTCGATCATGCTCTTCCCTGTCCGGATGCTGCTCCAGGCCAAATCGGCAAGCATCCCAAACTGTGCTGCATATGGCCACGGATCACCGGGCATATACAGCGCATCTCTTGCGGAAAAAAAGTCGCTTCCCCACTGCTTCAGATCGCTCCAATCCCGGATGCCGCCAAGTCCATAGGTCAGCATCGCCATTGCCAGCATGGATGGGGGCGCTGTTTCCCGAGGGACGATCACCTCACTGCCCTGCTGCAAAAAGGCATTTGCCGCTTCCTTTTGCCCTCTGAACAGATGTATTCCGCTTGTCAGCCGAGGATTGCACTCAATGACATACAGCTCTCCCTGCCTGCTTTCAATCAGGTCAAAGGCGATCTGTCCGCTAAAACGATGGCGCTCCACAAACCTGCTGACAAAGTCCTTTACTCGCGGATGATTCGCATAGGCAAAATAGATAGAAGCCCCTTGCCCTGCTGTATATGTTGTTGCATAGTCCGCATATAGAGACAACCGTCCTTCGTGAGCGACGGCATAGCTGCATAGCTGACGACCATCTATAAACTCTTGGACGAGCCAGGGCTGCTCTGTACTAGGCTCAGGAAGTGGGTTCATGGCTGCTGCAAGCGGATCTGCTATGATGCGGACATGTGCTGCAAAACGTGAGTAGACTGGCTTTAGCACGACAGGTCCACTCGCCTCTCGCAAGGCCTGCTTCAGCTCTTCCTGCGAGCAGCTCAATACGGTATTCGGGACAGTGGCGCCTGCTTCCCGCGCCAGCTTTCCAAACAGCCATTTATCATGCAGCGACCCCAAGACATCCGGTCCTTCTGTCAACACCGCTCCATAGGATTGCAAACGATCACGGCCCTGTGCGACATAAAAAATTTCCTCACAGGTCGGAATCAACAGATGCACCTGCTCCTGCTCCATAATCCTGCACAGGGCTGAAATATAGTCTGTTGGTTGCTCGCGCGGGGAAGGTACCCGATACGCCCGCTCGACGAAGCGAGAGCGACTGCAAAGATGCAGCCGCGCGCTTTCTGCCACGATGACCCGATGTCCCGCTGCACCGAGCAATCGCGCCAGCTCCAGCGTACCGGGAGCTCTTCCTCCCGTAAGCAAAATCGTCTTGCTAGTACTCAAGGACAACTCCTCCGAGCGACAAGCCTGCAGATGTTCCCAGGAGCAGCACACGGTCTCCTCTTTCAATACGCCTATGGACAATCGCCTCATGCAGTGCCAGTGGGATAGACGCCGCAATCATGTTTCCGTGATGAGCGAGAATATTGACCATCTGCTGATCGGAGAAACCGAGCTTGCTTGCCATAATCCGCATCGCCATTCCGCTCGCTTGATGGGGAATGACAGCCTTGAGCTGCTCCTTTTTCAAAGACACCGCCGCAAGCAATTGCTCGACGAAGCCTGTAATTCGCTGAGATGTCAGTCGAAATATTTTCCGCCCGTCCATATCAAATGTAAAATCTGCTTCTCTTCCTTGGGCGTATTGACTCGGGTGAAGCATGGTTCCGCCTCCCCTGATTTCTGAATAATGCGCCCCTTCACTGTATGTTTTCATCGCCGATCCAAAGATGCGCGCTGTCTCTGTGTCCGGGGTACGACCAATGACAACCGCTGCTGCTCCATCACCAAACAAAACACAGCTCTCTTTTTGCTCCCAGTTCAGTCCGACCGAAGCAATTTCCGTAGAAATGATCAGGACACGCTCGTATATACCGAGTGCCATGGAGCAAGATAGCACATCCAGTGCTGTCACGAAGCTTAGACATGTGGAATTGATATCGAAGCAGGGAATGCCTGAACGAGAAAGCTGTAGCTCCTCCTGGATCAATGCAGCCGTACATGGAATCTCCTGCTGAGCGGTACCGCTTGCACATACCAGACAATCGATGTCATGCATCGTCAGCCCTGCCGCTTCGAGTGCTTGCAGGGCAGCAATCGCCCCCATCTGTGCGGCCGTTTCGTCCGTCACATAATGCCTCACACTCACTCCTGACTTCTTCTCCACCCAGCCCGCTGGAACTCCTAGTCGTGCATCCAGCTCGGCGGCGGTTACTTGTCGCTTCGGCAAATATTTCCCCGTTCCGAGTACTTTTATTTTTCTTTCCATCTGTTGCTTCTCCTTTAGCAGTGCGTTTCTCCTACGTTATTTCTGTTTCTGCCATTCATTGTACCTAGAAATGCCCTTGTATGGGGATAGGGATTATGGACGAAAAAAACTACCTCCTGCACGATGGCAAAAGATAGTTGTTCGTTATGTGTATGACGTTTTTTTACGCTTTTCGTTTCCCCCACGGCTTGAACACCGACAGCCAGAAGATGATCGCAAGGGACAAAATCTGCAGGATGATGCCAGTCCATAGCTGTCCGCTGTTTAGGAGAATAGCCGAATTTTCCATCGCTCCGATCCCTTCAGGCAAGGCGGAACTGCTGGCTGGCAATGTCCAAAAGTACATCCCGATCGGCCCCAGCACAATGGCAAATACGGTCAGAATTTCCTTTGCGATGAGCCAATAATAGCGAAACAGCCCCCAGTGCGTCCAGACAGAGAGCAGCACTCCCGTCACAATCGTCCCGATCGTAGAGGCGCGTACGCTCGTTTTGGAAAGGGCATGCATGGCTTGGTAACAGGCAGAAATAATACTGGCATCTGTGGAGGTCGCCGCAACGATGCTCAGTACCAGAAAGATGACGGCACCGCCCAACATGATGGAAGAAAAAATCAAATGAGCGAGCAGGAGCCATTTTTTCTGATTCATGCTGAGCTTGATCATGATGGCTTCACCTCATCTATTTTGTTTTTCAAAAGCTAAAGTACAAATCGGTACCCGACACCCCAAACCGTTTCAATGTACTGCGGCTTGGACGGGTCCTTTTCTATTTTCTCTCGCAGCTTGCTGATATGAACGGTCACTGTCGCAATATCTCCGAGTGAGTCCAACCCCCAAATCTTTTCGAACAGCTCCGTTTTACTAAACACCCAATTCGGATGGGTCGCCAAAAACAACAGCAGGTCGTATTCTTTTGAGGTGAACATTACTTCTTCTCCGTTGATGTGCACTTTTCTCGCCAGCTTGTCGATTTGAATCCCACGAATGCGGATTTCATCTTTAGGCATTCGCGGCTGACTATCTGCGACTAGCCGATCGTAGCGTGCCAAATGAGCCTTGACCCTCGCAACTAGTTCACCCAGACTAAACGGTTTGCTGATATGATCATCCGCTCCGAGCCCCAGTCCGCGAATTTTGTCCACGTCCTCTTTTTTGGCAGAGACGAGCAGGATCGGGATGTTTTTGGCCTCACGTACTTGCTTGCATATGGCAAAGCCATCTATCTCAGGCAGCATCAGGTCTAAAATCAGGAGATCATACTCCTCCTGCAATGCCTTTTTCAAGCCTGTATCTCCGGAAAAAGCGACATCGACCACATAGCCGCTCGCTTCCAAATAGTCTTTTTCTACCTCAGCAATAACGGCATCGTCTTCAATGATCAGAATACGCTTCATCGCGAATCACCTCCGGCCATCTCCTCATAGGGCAACGTAAAGCTGATGCGCGTCCCGCTCCCCCGTTCACTCTCCGCCCAGATCATGCCACCCTGACCTTCAATCATTTGCTTGGCAATCGCAAGTCCCAAGCCTCCGCCTCCCATGGACGTATTGCGTGACGGGTCAGCACGGTAAAAACGGTCAAAAATGTGCGGCAGCGCTTCTTGATCTATGCCTGCGCCGTTATCTATCAGTGAAATGGTCGCTGCCTGCTCGCCCGTCCATACTTCCATCCGTATCCACTTCTCTTCCTTATCCAAGTACTTGAGGCTGTTGTCGACGATATTCATCAGCACTCTATGGAGCTTTTCCCTGTCTGCCTTGACCAGGATGGATGTATTGCCGGAATAGGCAACGGGCAACTGCACGCCCTCCAACCGCGGATCGAGACGCAGCTCTTCCATAAATGAGGAAAGGTAGCTTGTGAGCTCAACTTGCTCCATTTGAAAGGGCAGCTTATTCAAATCGAGGCGAGAGAATAAAAACAGCTCATCGATCAGGCGATCCATCTGCTCGGATTTGATAGCAATCATGCTCATATATTTTTCCCGCTTGGCCTCGGTATCCGTTATTCCAGCCTGCATCGCCTCGACGCACGCTTTGATTCCTGTTATCGGCGTTTTCAAATCATGAGAGATGCTGGAGATCAGCTCTTTGCGATTGTCTTCATATTGAAGCTGCCGGCGGATTGATTCATACAATCTGACTCGCATTTCTTCAAAGGCAGCCCCCACCTCTCCCAGCTCATCGTTTCGTTTCAGCAAAACGGGGCGATCCAGATTGCCTTCCTTGATTTCGTTTGCTGCTTGCTTGAGTGCGTACAGCGGCTTGATAATGCTCCGTGAAACCAGGTAGGTCAGCAGCCCATTGGTCAGTGCCACGATGACAAGCAAAGTCAGCATCATAGTTGCGAAAAAGTACATACCGGTTACAAACATCGAACGGGAATCAGACAGGAAATACAACGTCCCCCTGCTTCTATCTCCAAAAGTAAAGTCATGGCTCTCGACGGAGTAGCCCTCTTTATTTAACTGTTGCCATCCGTTCCTGCCGCGCTCCTCCATTGCTGCCTTCATATAAGCAGGCACGTCAACACTCTCAATCGTAGGGGAAGCAAACAGCACACTACCGTTTTTTGCCACGATCAATGCACCCCCGAGCAAACGAAGCTGCTCGTCTGTTTCATTCAAAATGTCAGGTTTCAAAAGTCTGTCTGCGTCGTAGCTGGCAATGAAGGTAATGCCCGCGAACAGCTCATCTCGCTTGGTCAATGTTTCCCGGAAGACGGGCTTTCGCGATTCTTTTCCAGAAGGAAATTGATCTCCCCAAAAAGAAGGAGCCAGCCATGCTGCCACCAACCCGAAGCAGACGACGGGAACGACAATCATGGCGATATAGGATAGCAAGAGCCTGGTTTTAATCGACATGGGTAATCCTCCCGTCGCTGTCTATGGATGGTGATATTATACTACAGGGAACCTAGCAGACCTATTGAGAGACATGGTCTCCCCAGCCTTTTTTGCCCCATCTGCCTTTCATATCCTCACGCGAAATCTTTTCTACCTGCTTGTCTGCGAGATCGATATGATCAGGTGTCGTGGCAGCAAGATCAGACAAGCGAACATCCAGAGATAGGAGAAGCTTGTGCGCTTCACCGGATGCGTCTACACCAGATACGTGTATTTCAGCAGTTTGCTCTTCAATCAAATTATTTTTATCGATTGTAGCATGCAGGGTAATCTCATCTACCTGAACATCCTTTTGCAGATTCGGGAGTTTTACCACCATGCCCTGTTCCGCAGAAGATTTCTCCTTCTCCTCGCTGCGTTCTAAGACTTTTGCGTAGACAGTCGGTGCGATTGCTTTTACAAACGCAGGCATCTCCTGCTCAGACAGCTCAAGCGCAACCTGCTTGCCGCCATCCGGCAGCTCCTCGACTGTCGTCCATTTATTCATATCCCCAAGCAGCGCTGGAAATAGCTGCTTCACAAAGGCTGGAGGTCCGTCCTCTGTGCGCTTATCAGATTTGTGTCCCCAAGCAGCTGTCTCCATGACGCGATAAACGTCACTATCCCCTTTCTTAAAAATAACCTGATCCTGTTCACGAAAGGCTTGAAAGCTGCCTGTCCTGGCTGCATCTGTGTAGGTAGCATCCACACTAGCCGCATTCCCATCGTGATTGACCTTGGCAACGCCTTCGACCGTGAGCAGCTTCGTGCCGTTATCTGTCAGCTCTACCTTTGTATGAGCGGTCAAGCTCTGCGCTTCCTTCGTTTGACCCAGCGCTGATTTATACACATCAAGTCCTCTGTTTTCCGCACTTGCGGATATTCCCATACCCCAAACCAAAGCGCCACTCAGTCCTACTGCAAGTGCAACAGCGAGCCATTTTTTTCGCATATTTTATCCCTCCTGTTTGTTGGAAAGTGACTGCTTTCACTTTCTCTATAAACAATGGTAGAGGGGAGGTGTAAACACGCTCTAAACCAATTCTAAAAAAAGTGTAAAATTGGAGGGGGCGCTGCGAGTGGTTTGTGGTGGAGAGGAAAAAGGAGAAAAAGCGGCAGGTTCTTGGGCCCCCTGCTGGATGCGTGTGGTGCCCGTCTCCATGAAAAAAGCGAAAACCGCGTCCAAAGTGGCCCAATCAGGATGTGGTTCAGAGTGGACGCTTAAAAGCTTGTTTTCGCTTTTTTCATTACGACTCGGTTGATGTCCCAAAGACCTTTGCTTTTTCTCCTTTTTCCTCTCGCAAGCTGTTGGCATCACTCGCGCTTTTTTAGAGCATAAAAATCAAGAGAAAGTGCAAATTTACCAGAAATGGTATAGTGTAAGGAATCAAAAATTTTTTAATGTAAAAATTACGAAGTGGAGGCGACGGGCATGAAGCAAACGGATGGGTACATAGAGGTTCCTGGAGGCAGAGTTTGGTACAGTCGTGTCGGCGATGGGGAAAAGACACCGTTGATCGTGCTTCATGGGGGGCCTGGGAATACGCATGATCCGCTAAAGGAAGCGCTCCATGTACTGGGTGAGGACAGACCTGTCATTTTTTACGATCAGCTCGGGTCGGGGAATTCGGAGCGGCCGACTGATGCTTCCTTGTGGAAAACGGAGCGCTTTGTTGAAGAATTGGCCTCTGTGAGAAAGGCTCTCGACCTAGATGAGGTTCACATCCTCGGTCATTCGTGGGGAACGATGCTTGCCGCTGCTTATTTGATTGACACCAAGCCTGCTGGTGTACAAAGCGTCATCTTCTCCAGCCCATGCCTAAGTAGCAAGCTATGGAAAAAAGACGCCGATGAGCTGATCGCAAAATTGCCTGAAGCTGTTCAACAAACGATCGAGCATCATGAGAAGCAAGGTACTACCGATTCCAAAGAGTATCAGGACGCCATGAAGGAATACTACAGCCGGCATGTGTGCCGTCTCGATCCGCTGCCAGCGATCATGACCGAAAGCCGGAAAAAAGCAAACAAGGATGTTTACATGACGATGTGGGGACCTTCGGAGTTTTGCCCGACTGGCAATCTCAAGACCTTTGATTACACACCAAAGCTGAATCAGATTGATATTCCTTCGCTCTTTGTCTGTGGCCGCTATGACGAAGCCGCTCCCGACTCGACTAGCTATTACCAGTCACTAGTGCCAGGCGCCAAGCTTCATATATTCGAAAAAAGCTCCCATCTCGGCTATTTGGAAGAGACGGATGAGTATGTAAAAGTGGTTCGGGACTTCCTGCAAGCTGTGGACAGCAAGTAAATTATCTCGATTCCGGCGATACGAATGGCAATGAGGCATTTGAGCGTCTGACTGCTCTAGCCTTTTGACGGAGCCGAGATTGCAAGAAAAAAACGTGTCGGGTTCAACAGAGCTTACCGGCCGAAGAACCCGCACACGTTTGGACATTGCTTTGTTTAGTTTACTTGCAGCAGCTCCTGTTCTGGCTGATGCTCGATTTTCTTAATTTCTATTTTACGTATGCGATGCTTATCTTTCTTACGAATGGTGAACACGAGGCTTTCGTGACGCCACCCAATCCCTTCCTTGAGGGATGGATTTTGACTGTACAGCCAGCCCCCGATCGTATCCAGCTGTTCTTCATCGATACTCGCATCAAGCAAATCATTTACTTCCGAAAGCAGTACCTTTCCGTCCACAATCACATGGCTGTTTTCTTCCATAATCTCGATCTCCGCTTTTTCATCCGCATCAAATTCATCACGGATTTCACCTACAATTTCCTCCAAAATATCCTCTATGGTTACCAACCCGGAAGTACCGCCATACTCATCCAGCAAAATCGCAATATGTGTTCCTTGCTTTTGCATTTTCTTCAGCAGATCCTTAACAGGTGTCGCCTCTGAAACCGTCAGAAACGGTCGAATGAGCTGGGAAAGCTCTAAATTCGGATCGTCGGCATACTTCAAAAAGAACTCTTTGGTATGAATCATCCCAACAATATGGTCTTTGTTTTGTGAAACGATGGGGAAACGTGTATACTGCTCCTCTTTTATAATCCGCATATTTTGCTCCAAGGAAAATTCCTGATGCAAACAGACCATATCGGTTCGCGGCACCATAATTTCGCGAGCGAGCAGCTCATCAAAGGCAAAAATATTGCTCACATATCCGTATTCCGATTTATTGATTTTACCGCTCTCATAGCTTTCCGCCAGAATGATGCGCAGCTCTTCCTCCGAGTGGCTTTCCTCATGCTCTTTTGTCGGCTTCATCCCAAAAGAACGGACTAGCAGAGCAGCAGAGCCGTTAAGCAGCCAGATCCCGGGGTACATCAATTTATAAAACCAGATAATCGGTTTCGCACAAAGCAAGCTGACGCCTTCTGCTTTTTGAATCGCTACTGTTTTCGGAGCCAGCTCGCCCACGACCACATGCAAAAAGGTCACGATCGAGTACGCAATCAGAAATGACAAAATGGCGACGACTTGTTCAGGCAAAAATGGTTCCAGCACAGGGGTCAGAATCGTTTCAATTGTAGGTTTACCCAATACACCGAGGCCAATAGCGGTCAAGGTGATCCCCAATTGACATGCGGACAAGTAGCCATCCAAGTTACTAATTACTTTCTGAACAGCCAGAGCGTTTTTTCTTCCTTCCATGACCATCTGGTCTACACGACTCGGCCGGAGTTTGACAATTGCAAATTCAGTTGCCACAAAAAAAGCAGTGGCTAAAATCAGAAAAGCAATCAGCAACAAATTCATGGTTAACAATATCCTATCCCCTCTTCATTTTGAGTCTTACGTATTTATTTTTATTGTACGAAACTTCGCGAAACCATATCAACATTCGCTTATATCCATTTTCGTCGGCATTGCGCTATTTCTGACTGTTTTACCACTTCACGTCGCTCAATCCTACGCTTGCTCTCTTGGCTTCTCTTTCTTGGGTCTCCAGTTATTACAATGATCATGTTTAAACAAAAAAAGTGGCAGCTTGGGAACATGAATCATGCCGTTCCAAACTGCCACTTTTCATTAGCAACTCATATTGTGTTAGCTTGCAGGTTCTTTTCATAATCAGCTCTGGTTATTCCATAGAACTCTATATCTTCAAAGCTTCCCCACTTCAGTACATGCTGTGGGAAGGTACCCTCATGTTTCATCCCGACTTTTCTCATGACCTTATAAGAGGCTGTATTTTTTGTCATCGCCATTGCGAATATACGATTTAATCCCAGCTCTTCAAATCCAAATGCAACGATTCTCCGAGCAGCTTCTGTTGCGAATCCCTTCCCCCAATAAGGATGACCAAACCAATAACCAAGCTCAGCACGCTTATGACTTTTTGAAACAAGTAAGCTCATGCATCCCATCAGTTCTTCGGCTTCTTTTTTCACAATAGCAAACGTATAGCTTTCTCCCTTTTCGGTAGCGCGAAGAGTGGATTCAATCCATTCCTCTGCCGCTCCCTCTGGATAAGGGTGAGGAATGGAAAGAGTTGTGCGTGCTACTTCCTCGCTCCCTGCTAATCCATGAACCATTTTGGCATCAGATTGTTCAAAGTGTCGGATTACTAATCGATCTGTTTCCAATCTAAGGCTCATCTTCTTTCCTCCATTTTTTCATCGTTCTCTATTGTTATTTCGAAAATGGAATTACATGCCACTAGCTGTGATGAATACGCAGCAGCGCATAGGCTTGGCTGAACTCCTCGATCAACTTTTCCATCCGCTACTCTCCTTCGTCGTTATTCTTGGGAAATTTATTCTTCATAGCAGAACAAATACCTTCTTGCTTTTAACCAATTATCAGTCACCTAGACAACCTTGGAATCAGGTGTAGGATGTGGGGAAAAGCCCCTTGAACTTTCCGTGAAACAAAAAGGGTACAGGCAATGCTTGAGTCCTTTTTATTTTTTCCGACATTTCCAAAGGAGTCCAACTTTAATTCCTTTTTATCTTTTTACTTTTTGGGTGATGATACAGGCAAAAATGAGTAAAGCACATATTGTAAGACTATGGAAAGGGGGGATTGGAATTGGGTATCTTTAATGGCTTTGATGACTTTGCTCTGATCCTAGTGCTTTTCGTTTTGTTGGTAATTGTCGGATGTGATTGTGATTAATTAATAGAGAGTTTGTGAGGAGAAAAAATGCAAAGGGAGATTGAGTAGATTTTCCCCCTTTGCATTTTTCATTTACGAATTGAGGTGAGGTTGAAATTTTGGGTAAACAATCAATTAAAAAAAGTAACCATTATACACCTGAATTTATGGATTGGCTCAAGATAAAAAAGATCTCAATAAAAAGATTGCAAAAAAATCCTGTAAAGTTGGACCAGTATTATCAAGAATGGGCAAAAACACAAGGTAGACCAAAGAAAAAGTCACTTTTGTCGCTCCCTAACATAAACATTGATTTTGATGCAATTGTAAACGGTATACGGATAGCAAATGAGGTTTTGAGAAGATTTCAAGGTCCTGACGGGCTTACTCCACCATCCAAAATTAATTAATAGGCTAAATGATTACCTTTCATGATCAGAGACAATTGGGCAAATTAAACCACTTAATAAGAATCACTATTATTCAAGTAGGCCACTCAAATATCTATTGCTTGAAATAGCTAACCCGTCCCTGTTTTAATAGGAGACGGGTTTTCATCATTATTAAAAAGTTGTAGACTGTTCTTTATCTTATTGGGCTATCGTACCTGTTAGTTTAAAAATGGAAGACGCTCATAACTTCCGGCTTTCATAATTTCACTTGATTTTAGTAAGCTCAAAAGCGTATCTCCTGAATTTCACTCTAGTTTCGCGGTCAGACGATCACGCGGTAGTGAAGATGAACAACGCCGCTTCGGAAGCAGCGTTCACCGATCAGCTCGAGCCGCATGCGGAGGTTGTCCTGCAATGCTCGCTTGCCTCCACCCAAGACGATCGGATTAACAAGCAAATGACACTCGTCGATCAGTCCCGCGCTCATTGCCTGCCCAGCAAGCTCGGGGCCGCCAATCGTAATGTCGGCTTCTGAAGACTCTTTCAGCCTACGAATCGCATCAGGATCGAATTCGCGTTCGATCCTAGTCCTGGCGCTTGAAGCATGAAGCGTCCGGGAATACACGATCTTTTCAGCATCTCGCCAGATCTGCGCGAATTCCCGCATTACCTCTGGATGATCGCCTTTTTTGGCGCTCGCCGTTTCCCAGTACACCATCGACTCGTACATTCCACGCCCGTATAGGTAGGTGCCAATCGGCCGCTGGAATTCAGTCCAGAACGCAAACACCTCGTCATCGGAGATCGACCACTCGATATTGCCGCTCTCGTCCTCCATGTAACCGTCCAAAGATACGTTAATAGGGTAGATCAGTTTAGCCATTTCAATAACGCCCTCCAATTTCCGGTTTCCAACGTAACCAAGGCCTGCCCCTTCTGAAGTTGAACGAAGAAATGTCCATTTTTATTTTAACACAATATTAGAAGTATTCTGCCCACTGATTAAAAGGCCCCAATCTAAAACTTTGTTATCTCTATACAGCATGATGTTTCCTTGGCCTTCACGTATCCTTTTATCACTCCTCCTGGTGACACCATGACCTCGGGAAGGGAGAAAACAGACCTGAGGGGTATGGTCCGGTGATAACAAAAAAAGCCTGATTATCTCAGGCTTTCTTGCCCCAGCGTCAATTACGAGGCATGTCCAAACTAGATAAACCTAACAATTTGATGATACCGCATTTACTGGAGCTCACACGCCAAAGTTGAATAATGAGTAGGGTCTTTGAATGCCACCTGCCATCCGACCACCTTTGTCTTACAATCAACGAATATACATTCTTAATCTTGATAATAACCGTAGGATAATTTCCGTCCATATTCCGCTATAAAGCAAACAAAAAATAAATATATACATGATCGTGTCGATATGAAAGGTTTCTGTAACCGACGGACCGAGCAGACGAAAGCGGAAGACGTATAACACCAGTGCTATCCCAGCCCATAACGCGGCAGTGGAAAACAAGACAACCTGAATCCGATTTTTGAAGTGCACAATGCTGAAGCCCAATGCAAGCCCAAGCGGTCCTGTTGTAAACGGAAAGACGAATAGTTCACTCGGTTGAATGAGTAGCAATAACATGATGGCAAGTGCATATGCGGTTGCACCCGAGCGTAAAGAAATGAGAGTCGCTACTACAATCGGGGCCGTAGAAAGAGGACTGATCAAGTATCCTGGTCCCGGTATAAAGCCTCCCGCTAGTTGGAATAGAGTCGCTAGAGTACTGAGTAAGGCAATGGTGGTGAGCGTTATGGTATGGTTTCCGCTAAGACGCGCTAATAATGATGTGAATTCCATTTTTGGCAGTGGTTTTACCCAATAGTTGAGGAACTGTTCACGCATTGTTCAGAAGCCTCCTTAGATGGTTTCTCAGAAACATGGTCCCGTTCTTTGATTTTGATGAAAGCCATTTTCCCGAAACGCATCCGTCAGGGCTGATACCCATACTCCCGTATTTCTACTGAATTTAAATCGTTGATACCCCACTCACTGTCTCTGTGCTCCAAACAGCGAAAGGCACGTCATCAACAACGATTAATGGTGAATTGGTGTCTTTAGACATTCCGTTTTCCTATTCAAAATACGTTACCACTTTATTCGACTAAACATTCGATCATTCTTTTAAGCCATTGCATTAAAGAAAGTATTATCACAAAAAGAGCTTCCAGATTTGCTGGCATGGCTGAGGGCTCATTATAAATATGATTGCAAATTATTTCTGGTGAGGGGCATAATTTGTCCAGTTGACCTTCAACAGTGGTAGTGTTGGTATTTCCTTATAAGGAAAACCACAGTAAAAACTGTGGTTTTCCAACAATGCATAAAAATTTATTGCATTCCTTTTTTAACCCATTCAGCTACCGTAACCACACGCTTGGCTTGATGTTTAACAGCATTTTGATAAGCTTCCTTATCTCCAACAATTTGATTGTTTTGATCAACAGATACACTTGTACCATACGGATTCCCTCCGGCAGCAAACAAGGAAGCATCAGTATATCCTGGAGCAACCACGATTGCCCCCCAGTGATACATAGAGGTGTATAAGTTAAGGATAGTCGCTTCTTGACCACCGTGAGCGTTTTGAGCAGAGGTCATTGCACTTACCACTTTATTAACCGTCTTTCCATGGAACCAGATTCCACCTGTTGTATCTAAAAATTGTTTCATTTGGGCGGCAATGTTTCCGAAACGTGTAGGCGTACTGAAAATAATGGCATCAGCTTCAACGATGTCATCCGGTGTAATAACCGGAATATCGTTTGTGGCTTCCACATGGGCTTTCCAAGCTGGATTCTTATCAATCACTGCTTGAGATGCCAATTCTTGCACCTTAAAGATTTTCACTTCCGCGCCGGCTTCCTTTGCCCCTTCCGCAGCCCATTGAGCTAATTGATAGTTAGTTCCGGTGGAGCTGTAATACACAATTGCAAGTTTGACACTCATGTAAAAAACCTCCTTGAATGATTCGTTAGATAACACACTCTACGATAACCATCTCGTTCAAGTGGTAAACCTGTTTCGCCATAAAAACATAGGGTAGTTGTTACCTCTTAAGCCCTTCTTGAGGTCCCAGCGTCACTATGTGTGCTCTGAAAATATGAAGAGCCCGCTTCTCGCCTCCGGACTCCCTTCCTGACGCCATTGATTTATTCAAAAAGGCAGCAAAATAGCAAACCCTAAGAAGAGTCAAAAAGGCTGAGACACATGTCTCAGCCTAAAAACAAATGAAAGTTCTCGCTTTCAAACAATACCCACAATTTACGATTCATACCAAGGATTTAAATGAATCAATACCTCTTCAACCTCTTTCATTTCACTCATAATAGAGCCCTTTATAATTCTGCTAATATCGTGACCCTCTTTAATCGTTAAATCATTTGAAATGCTAACTCTTACGTCCACGATCACATAATGCCCATGTTCTCTTGCTCGAATCCGGTCAATTCTTTTTACTTGTGGAATTGCCCGGACAATGTTCTCAAGCTGATTCAACTTCTCAGCAGGTAAGCTTTTCTCCATTAATACTCCAATCGACTCCTCCCCCATTTCATAGGCCAACTTCATAACGAAATAGGAAACGATCAATCCGGCTAAAGGATCTCCGTATTGGGTATATGGTAAATCGTAGCGATCCCCAATTAATGCTACTCCAATCCCTATTACAGCAGCAATAGAAGCGTACACATCCGCTAGGTGATCGTTTGCGGTTGCTATCAGGCATTTACTATTTTGTTCTCTACCAAGCCTTATACAATAGACGTACAGGCCTTGTTTCCATATTAAAGATATAATTGCAGCTGCCAATGCTATGATACTAGCTTCCACTGCTGGTTCGAATAAGGCTTCTATCGACTTATAGACCATAAATAATGCGGCTAAGGCTAATATAATCGCCACAATACCAGAAGCAATAACCTCTGCTTTACCGTGACCATATGGATGGTCTTTATCCGCCGGCTTTTTGGAAACCATAGACGATGTCAAAGCAGCAAATGTAGCAATCACATCGCCAGCATTATGAATACCATCAGCAATGAGGACTTGACTATTGAATAAAAATCCAACAACAACCTTTATCACAGTCAATACCACATTACTTATTAAACTAATCCATAATGCGAGCAATGATGATGAGTATTGCATATGACCTTTCCTCCCTACTTACGAAACAACACGCTGACATATTGTACTGGATGAAATTTGAGTGAGTCTAGAGAAACAGTGTTTACTTGATTCATGCATGTAGCAGAAACGAAAATAAGTTGGATCGCCCCAATAATTTATTTCGTGAAATCGGAAGAATCACTGGACAAAAATGTAAGCATAAGATTACGCGAATAACTATTTCAATAAAACATAATGTTGTATACAGTAAATAGCGGTAGTTTTCGATGCATCACTCAAAAGAGAATGAACTATAAGATGAGATTGAGAGAAAGGAGAAGGGGCGTTAATGAGGAAGAAAATCGTTGTCATGAATCAAGCAGAGGAACAGCAGCAACCTAAGAACGTGAAGCGTTTGAACATCATATTTATACTCGTCTTCCTGATATTTTCCGCCATGGTCCTTCGCCTAGCACACATTCAAATTGCTGATGGACAAAACTATGTGAAATTGGCCAGCAAACAAAATTACAAAGAGACACCAATCACTGCTATTCGTGGAAATATCTACGACAAGAACGGAAAAATGATTGTGAACAACCGTGCTTCCTTCACAGCCGTCTTTCATGAGCTCGATGACATGACGGGTAACGATTATTTAAATCTGGCAACGAAATTGGAAAAGGCACTAGCAGGAACTACTAAAGCCTCTTTGTTAAAAAAAATGGATGTTGGTTATGAGCTGAAGAACGGGAAAATGGAAAGAACGATGCGTCTTTCTCCAAAGTTAACTGAAAAAGATCTCAAATATGATCTGTCTCAAAAGGAAATCGCCTATCTAGAGGAGCATTTGAGTGATTTGCCTGGCGTTTCAGTCATAACAAAACCTATACGCGTCTATGATCCAAAAGAAGTCGCTGTTCAAGCCATCGGCTATGTTCGCCCCTATCATGTGGCGGAGAATCTGGGTTCGGATTTTTATCTTCAACAGAAGGACCACTATCTGCCCAATCAAATGGTTGGACTTGACGGTGTAGAAAGAAGCTATGAAGAACAGTTACGGGGAGAGAACGGATACCAAAAATATGAAGTTACGTCTGACCAGACCATCATCAAAATGGTAGAAGAGAAGGCCCCTACAAAAGGAAACGATCTGTACCTCACTATCGATGAAGATGTCCAACTGGAGATTCGCGATTTCATCAAGAATTTCATGCCAAGTTTGAGGCAAAAGGTAGACAAGGCATCACATGCAAAAGGCGCTTATGTCGTTGCAATGGAAGTGAAAACAGGGAAAATTGTAGCGATGGTTAGCTATCCAGAATACGATCCCAATGTATGGTCGAAAGGTCTTGATAGCGACACCTATGATCAAATCAAATACTCAGTAACAAACGGCACGATAAAAGAAGCCCCGTATGATGTTAGACCGAAGACAGGGAAAGAAGCCGAAGCAGAGAATTACAAACATCCTCAATCGATCGTACCGGCAGGATCTGTCGTAAAGCCCATTACAGTGCTTATGGGCATGGCTGAGAATGTTATTAGCCCATATGATAGTTGGAATGATCCTGGAGCCTACCACTACGGTCGGGGAACTGACACTATCAATAACGACCAGCATCATAACTATGGAGTACTCACTCCACAAAAGTCTTTGCAAAAGTCTTCTAACACCTACATGGCTCGAATTGGGGAGTTAATGTCAAGCAAATACGGCAAAGAAGCAGTAAATATCATGCAAAACTACTACCACGCTTTTGGCTTAGGCGTCCAAACAGGTATAGATTTGCCGAGTGAGAATAAAGGCAAGGAAGACTACCTTGTGATGAATAAAGATTATGGCCCACTTGCTGCGATGGTCCAGTCATCTTTCGGCCAGCAAGTCCGTTTAACTACCATGCAGCTTGCTCAATATGCAGCCACTTTAGCGAACAAAGGCGTAAGGATGCAACCGCAAATCGTGGAACAAATTAAGGACAGCAAAGGAAATGTGGTACAAGCCTATACTCCAAAGGTAATGAATACGATCGATCTTCCGGACCTTTATTGGAACATCGTCCATAACGGAATGTATCTAGTAACACAACCAGGTGGAACAGCCATTAACGCGTTTGCAGGATTTCCGTACAAAATCGCAGCGAAAACAGGAACCTCGGAGCAAGATATTTATACACCAACCCCTTACGTTGACAAAAAGACAGGGGAAACGAAGGAAAAATGGTCAAGGTATGCCCGCATCACAAATGGCGTGCTGATTTCTTTCGCACCTTTGGAAAATCCGAAGTTGGCTGTCGCCGTTGTCGTTCCTGAAGGTGGCTATGGTGGCCGATCGGCTGCCAATATTGCTAGGGCTGTTTATGACATTTACGATCAGCATGTCGGATTAGGGACGCCAGTAAAAACTAACAAGTGAAACAAAATGTACTTAGAAATCTAACAAGAAAATCAAAGAGGTATTTAGGAACAAAAAACCGTTCCTGAATACCTCTTTTTACTAAACTATCGAACCTGTTAGCGTAACAAAATACTGCCGATTGCGGAGCAACAATGATACCTGTCGTTCCCAACGTTCTAGACTCAAGTAAAAATATTTTTGCGTATCTCTTAAATTCGGGTTCCGTCTCGAGGGAAAATGGGTTAGAGCATAGTTTAACATGAAAGTTATTTCAGAAGCATTTCTACTAGTCATATTGTGAGTACAGCGCAAGCATATCATCAGCACAGCCGGCTACGATAGTATTTGCTTGTTCAGCATGTTTTACTGCCTCGGCGTAAAGTTGTAAATTAAAACTAACCGAAGCCATTATTAAATGCCATTCAGCGTCCGTAATTCCCTTATCAGAAACAGCTTGCAGCAGCTTCATTACATCCATCTCTGCCTCAAGATCGTATATATACTGCATGTCAACCATCCAACTTCACCTTTGGCTACACATACTAAACTGCATTCCGTTCTCTTTACTGGTTTTTAATGAACCCCGAAGACGTACAAGCATCATGCTACTCTCTTGCTATTTCATATGCCAATTTTACCAATTATTGATACATGACGTAAAAGAGGATTTCGTCCTATTTTTTGCGTTATTGAACTCCGTAAGTTCAATCGTAAATTTTTCTGAGCTGAGAGATATATATGGTATTCTCAAAAGTCATTGGCGGAATCTTTTCAAGCCAATCAACAGTGGTACCAACTGCTGTTAGCGGAATAAATAATAAAACGGCTGCCGAAGCAACCGCTTATCGCTATCGATCCCGTTAGCTAAACGCACAAGGAGTCTTCGTCTTTCGATTTCGAAACGTATTAATTCTAACTTTTCAAGGATAAAGAAGCGAATCCGATAAACCTTGTTGGACGGTTAACACCACGTTGCCTTTCTTGTGGCCCTGCTCCACATAGTGGTGGGCCTCCGCCGCTTGCTCCAGCGGATAAACGCGGTCGATGATCGAACGCAGCTTGCCGGCCTCGATCAGCTCCTTAAGATACCTCAAGTCTTCCGCGTTTTCCCTCATTGTTCCACCGATCACCTTCTTACCGCTCGTCAAGTTGACCCATAACCCGAGAACGACCGGCAGAGGGCTAAAATGGACTGCTCGCAGGTATAAGCCGTTCGGTGTCAGACGCTCGACGCAAGCCATGAACGGACTCTTTCCAACCGTATCGAAAATGATATCGTAGATCGTACCGTCATCCGCGAAGTTCTCTTCTGAATAATCGATGACTCGGTCGGCGCCCAGCGATCTTACCAAATCCAGATTCGATGTGCTGCATACCCCGGTCACTTCCGCTCCGAAATGCTTGGCGAGCTGCACCGCATACGTCCCAACACTGCCGGATGCTCCGTAGACGAGTACGCGTTTGTTGCGCTCGATATTGCCCTTTCGGAGAAATTGCAAGGCAGTATAGGCACCGACCGGAACCGCTGCCGCCTCCTCGAACGTCATGTTTGTCGGCTTCAGCGTGACGCTGCCGTTCTCAGGTAGGCATCTGTATTCGGCATACGCGCCGAAGCCCATTCCGCTGGCAGCATAGACGGCATCCCCCGGTTTAAACCGAGTAACGCCACTGCCCGTTGATTCGACCACGCCCGCTAATTCGAATCCGAGAATCTTGATTCGCTTCGGCCTCCACAGACCATTGAACAGCCGCGCCAGGAAGGGGTCTGCCTTTCGTAAGCGCCAATCTCCCGCGGCGACAGTTGCAGCATAGACTTTAATCAATATCTCGTCGTCCTTCGGTACCGGCTTGGCGACATCCCGAAGCTGCAGTACATTTGGCGGCCCGTACCGCTCATATACGATCGCTTTCATCCCTTCCCCTCCAGTCAACCTTCGCTATTTTCCCATTTTATTCGCTGTAATTAGATTAAAGTTCTGCTGAATACGCTAATTCAAGTATATGGGTGGAGTGCAGCGACGAGCTACTACTAAAATAAGATGTTAACGGCTCCGTATAGAATAACTCGGTCTATGGAGTGAACACGCTTCCTCAAACAAGTAAAGACAAAATCACGATATGGAGTTCCTATCCAGATCGTGATTTTGAGCTATCGATCCCGTTAGCACAACAAAGTTCCGCTCACTTCGGCGGTTGCTCCAACACGAACGGACGCGTCCGCGTCACGAACTGAAACCCTTGTTTGCGCAGGATCGGCGCGGAAGTCGGCAGCGCGTCGACGAAAGCATGCGTCCGACCGCGGTCACGGGCTTCCAGCAACCTCGAGGCGACCAGCGCGGTAAAATGCTGTATCGGCATTTGTAACGCTCAGGAATGTCCGGTTTCCCATTTAAAATCTTTTCCTCCTACCTTTGTTTCATATCCAATAATGGAATCAAAAAGCGATTCTAACAGTTCATGGTTTTTTTGTGGGAAATTAAGTTTCTGAATCGAGATGTTGATCCGACGCGGTCGAATATTGCCGCCTTTCTTGTCACATCGGATTGCCGTTGGGTAACCGGTCATTGATTTCGAACCGTGTGTTCGTTTACACTACTTTTCACTTCTTCGCTAGTTTAATCAATAATATTAATTTCTGCTTGAAACAAATAATAAAAAGTAGTTACCATTATTCCTTTTCTCCAAAGTACTCTTCAAAGAGAGTAATAATTGGCTTCCAACAGGTGTATCATTTGATTCACCGTTCTTCTTTAGATCGAAGCTCTTTCGTGTTCAATCTGCAGCGAGAGCACTTAATCCGCTCCTTCTATGGCTAATATCTCCATCCATCAAAACAGAGCCAACCAAAATCATAGGAAAGGCTTGCTCTAAACTCGCACCTTCCAACGTGTTTAGTGCCTCGCTGTCGCACTTAAATGATGAAACCTTTTCTCGTACATCTTCTCACTCACTTTGTATTTCATAACTTGTAACCCATAAATTAGGACGTTACAAATTATAGAATGTTGCAGTAAACTACCCGTTAACTTAATAAAACGAATAAGCCGCCGCGACGCATAATAGCCAGCCTTTTACCCGATTCAGCGGACATGACTCTTCGTACACCGGGCTGTCTCTTATCAATAGTTGAATAAAGGCAGTTGCAGTCTAAGACTTTATTTTCGGGTCTGACACTGTCACTGGTAAATATTCCCAGTCTATTACATTATTTTCATCCAAAAGTAAGTATAATAAAAGTCCGCTGAAGCAAACTTTCTTTGGTGTGTTTGAAAGAATGATCAACGCGTTCCCCGCTCAATCAGGTGCTCGAACCACTTCCAGGGAAGCAATGCCTTTCCCCATATCGCGAGAAGCGATCCTTGCCCAATTGGGTAGCGCAGACGTGGCGATGGCGTGCTTGCGATTCTCCCGATCAGCTCTGCTACTTGCTGCGGATCGGGGGCATGTTCAGACGCACGGCGCGAATATCGCATAATCGCCTCGAGTCTGTGTTTGTAGGGGGAGTCTGCGTCGCAAGGAATATTTGCTAACCCTTTTTGCCAGATTGGTGTCCGATAGGCGCCAGGTTCTACTAGCACGACGCGGATGCCAAACGGAGCCAGTTCATGACGCAGACTCTCGCTAAACCCTTCTATAGCAAACTTGGAGGCGGCGTACGGCGCGTAGCCGGGAAACCCGATTCGTCCGCTGATGCTGCCGATATTCACGATCAGACCACTTTGTTGTTTCCGCATGACAGGAATGACGCTTCGGGTCATCGCAACGAGTCCGAAAAAGTTCGTCTCCATCTGCCGCCTCCAATCTTCCATCGGTACCTCCTCGACGAACCCGCCAACAGCGAACCCGGCATTATTGATAAGCACATCGATATGGCCATGCATGCGAAGCGTCTCCGCAACGACCTGCTCGATGTCTCGAGTAGATGTCACGTCCAAGCTGAGATAGTCCAGTCGCTCCGATACCCCTGCTTGTTCGGCTCGTTTGCGCAGCTCGATGGCCCGTTCCGTATCCCGCATCGTCGCAACGACGCGGTATTGCTTACGCGCCAGCTCGACAGCTGACAGCATGCCGAAACCGCTTGATGTGCCCGTAATGAGGGCGATCCTCTCTCCTGAAGGAGATGGTAGTTGTTGCTCTCTTCGCGACATGATCCGCACCCTTTCCTCCTTTTAATCTATCTGTTTATAGCTTGTATTTGCGCATGATCGGAACGCCAATACCGTTCAGCAGATGCTCCAAAAGCGTCCAACACCATCTTCTTCCAAGCGGCAAATGACTGTCAAATACCGCGGAATATTCGATATCGGCAATCGCTCCGCGGTTTCGTTTGAATTGGGCAGCTCCTGCGCTCTCATGGAGTAAATCTCCCATCTCACGGGCTTGCCGGATCAGGCAAGCAGACAGCATACGGTACAGCCCAACCGAAGCCGGCTGCGACGTATCATAGCCGAAAAGCGGAGTCGTCATGACCCCATTGCGGTTGAAAAAACCCATAACAGCATCCAATCGCCCCTCTTTGCGCAGCCCGTACAAGGTCAGCACGCCGGTTTGCTTGGCTAAGCGGATAAACGCTGTATCGAACTGTGGGTTGTCGTAGGAGTACTTATCCAAATAGAGCATCGCGTACAATTCTGCTATTCGGGGCACGTCCGTGTCTGTTATGTCCGACGGCGAAACAAACTCATACCCGTTCTTCGCCAGCAGCTCGTAATCCCGCTTCAATAGCCAGCGCGATTTTGCGTTTCCGAAAGCTGGATCATTCGATTGGTATAAATATATCTGCCGGCTTGGCACCAGTTTGCAGCCATTCGCTTGCAAGGTTGCAATCATTGCCGGATGAAGAGAAGAACTAAGGGAACGCAGCACGATTGCATGCTCGGGAAATGCTTCCCGCACCGTATTCACAATGGCCGCAAGCTGTCCTTCCGATAATCGGGGGTACAGGTTCGTTGACAATAGCCAATTGTTTACATGGACAACCTGATTGAGTTGCGAACTTTTCATAAAATAGCCAAGGACATCCAGAATTGCAGACAAGCTTTTCTCCATTAGCGGGCGGTTCAATAACTCCAATTCCCGTTTGGCATAGCGAATATAATGCGTATAGGGAGAACAAACATACGAATTGTCGTAATCATCATCGTTTACAGTAACAGGAAGAACCAGATCCTCCGTCCGCAAAACGAGCATCCTCGTTCTCACGTTGCGCATGAATCTGTCGGTCCCTTCGCGCAGAAGCGGCTCCAAATAAGCTTTCGCGTACCGGCCGTCCTCGGTATCCGGCCAATCGATGCGCTCGAGATTACTTTGATCATAGAGGGAGATGTGATTGCTCAATCTGCCATCTCCTTTCTACGCGTCGAAGCTTGCGAAGTCCCGGTTGAAACGAATAAGGAGCAAATGTGAGATTCGGGATGCGGCAGTGTAACCTGCGCATCAGCAACTCCATCGATGTCGATACTTGCCACTCGACCTCTTCCCGAGCGAAACCGGCGGCGACTTGAAGCTCAATCACTACTTTCTCCACATCGATCTGAAGGGCCCGGTACTCTTCAATCACAGGGGAAGCGGCAAGGATGGCGCGTGTAATATAATCCGGGAAAACCGGAGTAAGTCCCCCATCCGTTTCGCTCAACATATAAAAGATATCGTCGCAACGGCCCTCGATCTGCTTGATCGCGGTAAAGACAGAGCCGCACGGACAGGCCGACTCGGCTTCCGTTAGTAGATCGTTCAATCGATAACGAATAATCGGCTGCGTAGAGCGAGAGAAATCGGTCACGATTGGTACGAATTTGCGTTTGCCATTCTCCCCTTGAACGTATTCCTTTTCAATATGAACCACATCCTCATTCAAATGCAGTGTTCCGTGCCGACATGTGCTAGCGAGAAAGCCTTCCGTACATTGGTATACTTGGTGAAGCGGCAAGCCGAACGTCTCTTGAATTATACGAGCATCGAGCGGCTCCAGTACTTCCGCAACAGAAATGATTCGATGCGGGAACGCTCTCAACCGACCTACCCGTTTTTCCTCGGCCAGCAGACGGAGTAAAGATGGAGGCGCGGCCCATATGCCAGGCTGATAAACTTCCAGCCGCTCCACATGCCTCTCGATCGGTTCTAGTAGATCGAAATATTCGAACTGCAGCTTACCGCTGCGCACGGATTCGTACAGATTGCTGTTCGCCCTCAGAAAAAAGGCTACCTTCTCCGGTCTCCACAGTGGTCCAGGCAACAGCTTCGCCAGCATCGTGCCAGCCCAGGCTGCTTGCTCGCGATCGCTGACGAGAAATAGACCGCGGTTACCGGACGTTCCTGACGACAGGCCGACGCTTATGTTTCCGATTCGCGGCTGGAAATTGCGCGTATTCTCCGCTTCAAGCGCGACCGCTATCGCCTCGTCTTTTCGGATACCTGCTGTATTTAGGTGATCAAAGTGATCCATCATAACTTTTTTGTCGATAATCGGGAACCGTCTCCATTGCTCCAGCGGGATATCCCCCCATAGCTCCCGATAAAAGGGAGAATGAGTCATGACGAATCGAAGCTGGCGGAGTACCTGGCGTTCCTGCCAGCGCTCGAACGCCGTACGATCGGCCCATCTTCCCCCGAACCTGGTCTGTATGTAATGCTTTAGGAGTATGATAAGTCCGTTCATGATTCCTTCTCTCCTATCTCCTGTAAGAGTTCTTCCTTACAATGACTCGGTATGATTCGAATCTGAGGATATTGCTGATGCAGAAAGCACAACCGTTCAAAAGTATCAGCATACTGACCACGATCATCCATGATCAGCACGGCTGCCGCGTGCGGCTTGCGCCGTTCTCGATAAGCGCGGCTTGACCAGACCGCATCCGCGCATAAGAAGTACTCGCCTGTAGCCGACATCAAAAACAATCCGATCTGCCCCGCAGCATGCCCTGACAGGTCAACCGCGATCAAGCTACCGTCTCCCAACAGATCATAACCCATCACGAACGGAAAATCCCAGGTAGCCTGCGCATTGGAGTCTCATCAATGAATGCGGATCGTTCCTCGAAATCGTCCGGCAGCAGACCAGGCAGACAGCCAGCTTTGACTGAGGCAAGCAAACCAAGATCTTTGATCGCTGTATGCGCATCCCGCTTATACAGGATGCGAGCATTAGGAAAGTCGCGCAGCCCCGCCGGATGATCGGCATGAAAATGCGATAGCACCACATACCTAACCTCCTCTTCTCCAATACCTGGTTGCCGCAGCTCCAGCAACTTGGTTGCGGCATAAGCGATAACCTGCTTTACTGGAAGCGGTTCCGATTCGCTGATACCTCCCCGGTCTCGATAGTCGAAATAGATGCTCGGCGTTGAAATATGAATGAGCCTCAGCACATTTTGCTTTCGGCACCCGTCGACGACGTGTCTTGTACCTTCAACGTCCACAGCATGATGGGACGAAGCGAGTCGATCCGCTCCGTGCTTCAGGAGCAAGGCATCCGATTCGTCCAAACGGATTTGCGCGAGGAGGAATCCGTACGCATGCCGCCTACGTTCCATCCCATTTGACTTAATCGCAAGAAGGCATGTTGTCCAAAACCTGGTAGCTCCTGTTACCAATGCGTTGGTCATGCATCACCATTCCATTCGATATCGATCGTTGTTGCTTCAACAAGTGAAATGCCATGCTTTCTGCTTGTCCGCCATGCTTCGGCCAGAACCCGCAGTTGCTCAGCAACAGGTCGCATGTCCATCGGGTTATACACGACGTCACGGGCTATACGAAAAGCTCGGCTCCAAGCGCCAAGCTCGCGAAAGTTGCGAATGCTTCGAAAACCTGCCGCAAACATTGGTGCAGCCAACATGGCCCTGCTTGACATCTTGGGGGTCAGAACGGTGCCTGATTTTTGCAGCGCGTTCGGTTGCAGAAACGCTTGCACTAGGCCGCCACTCGCACCAAACAAATGTACACCGCTCGTTGCCCTCGGATTGCACTCCAGGGCAAACAGTCCGCCACCTTCCTCTTCGATAAAATCGAATGCGATTTGTCCAGTGAATTGCGTCGCCTTGACAAACTTGCGGACCCACTCTCGAGAGCTCTCGTGTTCGATAGGCTCAAAATAAACGGAAGCGCCCTGACCGATCCGGTAACGGCTCGGATAAGCTGTATGTGCGATCAATTCTCCTTCAAAAGCGACGCTATAGGTACAAATATCTCGACCATAAATGCGTTGTTGCGCTACCCACGGCGTCTGTGGTGTCACAGCATTCATGTTATTTGCCAAAAACCGCCTTCTTTTATCCGGGTGATCCTCTCGGGACAGAAACAGAACACGCGATGCAAATCGCGAATACGCTGGCTTCAATACGAGGCATTCGCCCAGTCGTTCCTTCGCTGCAAGCGTTAGCCACTCCTCATGCGTGGAAATGAGCTCAGATCGCGGCACCGTCAATCCGTGCCGTCTCGCTAACAAAACAAACCTCCACTTGTCATGCAGCTCTCCTAACTGTTCGATGGGAGGCGTCCATACTTTGCAGTGCCGGCGTAACCGATCCAGCCCTTTGGCTACAAAAAAAATTTCCTCGCAAGTCGGAATGAGAACATCGACCTGCTCGCTCGTCACGATCGATTCCAGGTCTTGCAAAAAAGCCTCTGTATCTGTATTCGGAGCGGGAACGAGGAAATTTCGCTCTACCGCCCGTGAAACGCGGCAAACGTGATAGCGCGCACTCTCTGCAACGAGTACCCGGTGACCGGCGTTATGAAAGGAACGCGCCAGGTCGAGAGTGACAGGTGCCCTTCCCCCCGTGAGCATGATCGTTGATCGCCTCTTAGCAATGGCGTCTTCAATAATCAAGGATCATCCCTCCGAGCGATAATCCGGCCGCCGTACCGATCAGCAGTACCCTGTCCCCGCGCTGCACCTTTCTCTGGCGTACCGCCTCATGAAGTCCCATTGGAATCGATGCGGCAATCGTGTTGCCATGATTCGGGGTAATATATATCAGCTGCTCTTCGGATATTCCGAGCTTTTTCCGCAGGAGCCGCATGGCCATTGCGCTTCCTTGATGCGGTATGACCGCTTTAAAATCGCCCATTCGAGTTCCAGTCGGTGCCAGCAGTTCTTCCACAAAGCCAGGAAGAAGCTTCGAAGCCATTTTGAAAATCGCCTGCCCATCCATATGAAATAAAAAATCTGTTTCCGTCTGCGCATTATGCTCGCGCGGATGTATGCGCGTGCCGCCGCCGCGTATTTCCGACAGCCTCGCCCCTTTGCTGTATGTTCGAATCAAAGCGCCTATGATATGAGAAGCGTCTTCTCTCTCGGACGGGCCAATGACGACGGCAGCCGCACCGTCTCCAAACAATCCGGCGCTTTCTTTCTCATTCCAGTTCAGTCCGACTGAAGCGATCTCGGTCGACACAAGCAGCACATAACGGTAACGCCCTGCATCTACCATATAAGACATCACATCTAGACCGGTGAGGAAGCTGAGACATGTCGCATCAATATCAAATGAAGGAACACCAGACATCTCTTCCCCGAGCGCTTTCTGGATGAAGGAGGCCGTGCTGGGCAGTGCCTGTTCTTTCGTCCCGCTCGTACATACGATACAATCGATGTCCGAGGTACGTATTCCCGCTGCTGCAAGAGCATCTGCCGCTGCTCGCGCTCCCATATACGATGCGGTCTCCCCATCCCCTGCAAAATGGCGCGCGACAACATCCGTCGTTTTGCGGACCCAGCCAGGCGGTGTCCCTAGGCGCGCATCCATTTCTTCATCCGTCACGATTCGACGGGGCACATATTTTCCGGTGCCGAGTATTTTGACACGTCGCGTTTGCATGACGATCCCCCGCTTTTTCCATTGTTCGATATAATCCCATTCTAGTGGTGCGGAAGTGACCGTAACAGTACTACATTTTTGTGGTACCCCCTTTCGACATTCGACAAAAAAAGTCGACCCCCTTTTTTTTGGAGTCGACAACCCTATTTTACCATTTTACCTTATATATGGTTGATACCACTTAAACTCCCAATCCCATTCGATCATCTTCGATAAATTGAAAACTGGTTGAAAACAAGTTGGAAACCAAGTACACATTTCAAAGTAGGGTGCTCCGTTTCCGGGTAGTAATAGCTATTGCCGACAGGGAATTACATAGTTCCGGGGAATGTATTACCAACCTAGAAAATCTCCTAGGTGGAAACTATGACCATCATTCGTGTTATATCCCCTATTCCCCTTGAAGAAGAGGAGAGGATGCTTAATGTTTCGTTTCAGATTACATGTGACCTTGATCGCGAAACCAATTGCAGGAATGGTTAGATTCCTATGCCGATTATTCATATTACAAGCTTTCCGTCCCTTATAAGCGGCAAGAAGGAAGCGCTTGGACTCTTCATTGTTCCGAAGAGTGCACAAACTGTCTATGTCGACAAAAAACGGTGAATGCGTCCACTTTACCTCCGTCGATCCCAGCCCGCCCCGGTCTTAGCCTTCCGGCTCGTCCACTTCAACAAAACGGACAGATGGCAGCTGTTCTGCGAAAAGGCAGTCTCATAAAATACAAAAAGGCCAGTCAAAACACAAAAATAAAGTGTTAGATTGGCCTAGTTTATTCAGCTATCGACCCCGTTAGCGTAATGACTCTCATTGATTTAAAATCTTTCCCCTTAACCCCAAGATTGAAGCTATCAACAAGACCAGTCCACTTATTAAAACAATGCCCATGAGTCGAAAGCAATTATTCGAACAAGTTCCCATGCATTCAAAGGACCAGAATTCGGACCATCACTATATGGATAGGAAAAGACAAACGGAATAGTAGCAATAAAACAAGTATTACTCCAAACTATATGTCTACCAGATATTGCAATCAGGAGCGTGCGAGCCAATCCGCCAAACGGGTCGGCGCAATACGCGCGTTGCTGTCGTCCGCAGGAACGAGCGCGTTATCGTCCACTTGCCCGCCGAAGTAGCCTGCTTCGTTGTCCGTGACGACCTCGCGATTATCCCCAGCCGCCTTCAAGGATTGACGGACGAACTCATCCATCCCGATCTTCTCGGGTCCGGCCAGGTCGACAATTCCGTTCACAGGCTCCGCCAGCACGTAATCGGACAAAGCCGCGCTCACATCTGTGGCCGCGATCGGCTGCATGGCGGTGGACGGCAAACGGACGGTTTGGCCTTCCGTCGCCGTATAGGCGATAGTGCCGGCAAATTCGAAGAACTGCGTCGCTCTGACGATCGTATAAGGAATCGATGACGCTTGGATCAGCTTCTCTTGGGCGACCTTGGCGTTGAAATAAGCGTTTCCGGGCGGCCGGTCCGTGCCGACAATCGACAGGGCAATGTAGTGCTGCACGCCCGCGTTTGCCGCCTCGGCCAGCAGATTCTTGGTCGACGTCTCGAAGAATGTCAGCACCGCTTGCTCTTCGAACGAAGGAGAGTTGGTGACGTCGACGACGACTTGCGAACCGGCCAGCGCCCCAGCCAGCCCTTCGCCCGTTACCGAGTTCACGCCCAGGGACGGGGAAGCCGCCACCACTTCATGACCGAGATTGTTCAGGTTCTGTACGAGTCCTTTGCCGATAAGTCCGCTGCCGCCGATCACTACAATTTTCATGAGTTTCCTCCTGGATTTTAGCCCGTATCTGCTGGGCGAATAGATATAAATGAAGCCTGTTGTTTTATCCAACATACTTATAACGACCGAGCCAAAGATTCTGTGACACGGAACGGCGAAGATTTTCGCTTGAACAAAAAAAGTAAGCGCCCGGATGTCTGATGATAATAATGTTTTAGACTGTTCCTATAAAAGAAAAAGCGGTAGTTTAAGACCTTGATAATAAAAGTCTTAGACTGCCGCTATTGTATTCAACTAACGAACCCGTTACTTTAATGCAACTCCAACACATCATCTAACAGATCCAACCGTTCCCCGAAGTTGAATATTAACCACCGCCGATTCGGATTCAGTCGAGTACGGACAATATTTTTTCCCGCTCACTCTCCACTTTTCGCTGATATCTTCCTTTATGGAAAAATGATTGCTCTTCTCTGCCTAACCTGCTGTTTTCGTAATCGGCTTTCGTAATATCATATTTCCTTATGAACTCGGAGGGCATGGGATTAATATTTTGATACTTACAGTTAAAGGAATATACGATCATTTCTTTTAAAAAATTGATCTGATCATCTGTTTGAATCCAATCTACATGAACAAAAGATTCATTCGCCATGTTATCATGACGTGTCTGCATATTTCTGCCGAATAATTTCGCGACCAAAAGATCAATATGTAAACCATAAGGTCCCTTTGGCTTGAAAATCACCCTTTTCGTTTTGTGGCATATCGCAAAAAATGGAAAGGCGTCTGCAGGATACTTATACTCTAGAGCAAAAGAAACATGCGGGGTTACCCCATTCATTAGAGACAATGCATAATTGCTTAAGGTATTTACTACCTCAAAGGTTCTTCCGCTAAAAAGTGCAAGATGCCTGTCATAAGGAACCTCAGTTGTATTCTCACCCACCATATATATCTTGCAAAACTCTAAAAAAGAGTCCAGCAACAATGCGTTCCGATGTATATCATCATACTTCTTTCTCTGCTCGGTAAAGAAACCTAAAACAGATTTCCAAGTGACAAGCTCTTCTCTTACACCCCCCGAATAAACTCCCAGAAACTTCTTCTTATGAGCCTCCAATTGTGGGCGGTACAACTTCCCTCCACCACGCTTCATCTCAAACAGGACGGACAGGGAGCCGTTACGAGCATAAAGGAACCCGTCAGGTATACCCTCCCTCTCTTCATCCTCATTGTCATCAGCTACCTCTTGCTGACCTCTCTCAACAACCACTGTCGACTCTGCAATCCCAACCAATACTGCGACATCTGTACTTAACTGGATATCGCTTGTTGTCTGAAATTCGATAATATAATCACTAAATGTGCCTTTAATATGTATAAACTTAAGAAATGCATCGATTAGATCAGGAGTAGCATGTTTCAACACCTTCAAAAATGCCTCTGTAATCCTGTTTTCAAGCTAACTATAGTGTTCCTCGAACAAATTTCCTTTCATCTTCACGCTTCCTTTCAGTAGACGAGTTAGTATTCTACCGCTTTTCTTATAAAAGTAGAATTCTACAAGTTGCTACATCATCCTGCCCGTTAGTTTAGCGAAGGCTACCGTTGTTAATACTGGCAGCCTCTATTTGTGCTTGTTCCACTATCGAACCCGTTAGCGCAACGAATCATTTTTTTAAACAGACCTGTCAATAACCCTGAGGTACCGAAAACTGAATTTGGTTGTTCAATATCAAGCATATCACGAAGTTCAATGACGCTGTACTCACCGAAATTACACGATAATCTATCGTTTGTATAACCCAAACCGCCCTTAAGAGTCTTCTGTCTATAAACCTCCCAGTCGGACAAGTCAGAGCCACCGACTTTTCCACCAACTTTAAAACAAGTAATGGCAAAGGCACCATTTGGCTTTAACGCATGGTTCAATATTTCTAGGTAGGTCATTCTTCGATGTGGTGGTACATAATGAAAACAACCTGAATCATAAACCAAATCGTATGCTGATTCTTTGATATCTAATTCAAATAAGTCATTTAGAATAAATTTGACTTTAATATTTACTTCGTCAGCACGTTCTCGTGCCCATTTAATTGCTTCGGGGGAAATATCTACTGCATCGACTTCCCAGCCTTGCTTTGCGAGATAAATCGCATTTCGTCCAGGGCCGCACCCCAAGTCGAGCGCTTTTCCGGGTTGCAAGATTTTGTTATCTAAATATTCAACTAAATTTTCATCAGGAACATTTAAGAAAAAGGGAACTTGCCTCACTCTGTCAGAATAAAATGCGTACCAACTAAAATGAGATTGCTCCTTCAGTAATTCGTCAAGCATGATAAGCACATCATTAAAATTCTCAATTGATTCTCTCACGGTTCTCCCCCCTACTGTTATCTATCTGTAATATTTTACCACATCAGATAATTTCCCCCTCACATAATTCCCAAATAAAGATTGCGCTAAACTGCCCGTTAGCGTAGAAAAGGCAGCCGGTTGTTAACGGCTTTCGCATTAAATACCTTTCCTAGTTTTTTTACTATTGTTTTCCTTTAATAAAACGCATTTGTACTTCTGCTTCATGACTTAAACATATACGTTATCATTGGAAAAATGAATGACTGCTCTTTTACAATACGGAATGTAATCTTATTAAATCGTAAAATAGCAACACGTTTATGTTCTACCCTTCATCAAGAACACTGGAGTAAAAAATGTACAATCACCTATGGATAAAAATGTTTTCATCATAAGAACGACTCCTTGTTATAAAAAAGATGACCCCTGATGAAATTCAGAAGTCATCTTTATGCCCATAATGCAAACTAGCCTTTATTCAAATCGTCACATTACAGGGAGAGTTTGGTATTTGCGCGAAGCTACTCTATCGAAACAGTTACTATTTCTTTTCTATGATATCCTGGATCTTTCTTTTCGCTCTACGATACGGCTGAAGGTCAGAAATCCTGATAATTATTATTCATTCTGAAGAATCTTTCTGTATTCAACACCGTGAATATGCATAAGTATTTTTCTCTTTTCTAATTCCTCAAAAAAATTCAACATATCACCAAATGGATTTTCAAAATGTTGAATTAAGTGTTTAAAATATCTTGCCCGTTATTTCAATAAAACAAGGAGCAGCTGCGGTAGCATCTTGCTCTCTGGGTATTCCACTAACGATACCGGGAAGGATGATCATGAGATTTGGGGCAGGGCAGAGCAATAGCGACAGGTCCTATTCCAGCAGTTCTTTGGCTCCGTTCATCACTAAGGGCATAGTCTGTTTAACGAATGATTCCGCACTTATTAGACGCCCCTCATTGTTCCAAACGTAAGCCGCCCCATAAATCCCCCAACTTAACATGATAGAAGCAGTATTTATTAAGAATTGCGCGTTTGGAGTCGCTAGCCTCTTGTCTTTGTCTATAAAGGAAAGAAGTATCGCTTGAATTTTTCCCTTTATTTGAATTTCGAATACAGGTACAAGCGATGTATTTCTTCTTTTGCACATAGTGCTTAGACCCTCGTGAAATTCGCATACCCCCAGAAAAATACTCTGAATTGTTTCTTCATTTAATACTTCGTGACTGCTTATTCTACGATTTATGATTGTCATAAATGATTCCATTAGTCTGGCCTCAAGAATTTCAAATTTATCTACAAAGTGCGCATAAAAAGTCGCCCTGTTAACAGTAGCCCTCTCTGCAATATCCCTAACGGTTATCGATTCAAAGTCTTTTTCTTGAATTAATGAAGCAAAAGCGTCTTGAAGGAGTCGCCGTGTACGTATCACGCGAGGGTCAGCTTCATTCTTTTTAATTGTCATGGTTAAGATCTCCCCTGTAAAACGACATTATAGAAATGGTGTTGTCTATACAACGGTTTATGCTTATTGATGATTGTTTACCATTCGGTTGTTATTGTAGCATACAAATACAACACGCGTTGTTCAAGCAACAGGTGTTGCATTGAAACAAAACAGGAGAGTGAATTATGAAGAAAGTATACGTTCTAGCCTTGATCAGCTTTTTAGTTGGAACATCCAATTACATCATTTCCGGGATATTAGACCGAATCGCAGAAACGTTGGGAACAAGCGTTGCGGCAGCCGGCCAGCTCATTACGGTTTATTCACTGGCCTATGCGGTCGGCACGCCTATTTTGATGGCACTAACGGCCAAGATGGACAGACGTAAGCTCCTACTTTATTCGCTGGGCCTCTTTATTGCCGCAAATCTGCTCACATTTATATTGTCCGGCTTCGGTTTCTTCATTGCCGCTAGAATCGTTACGGCGTTAGGCGCCGGGGTGGTCACAGTTAACTCGCTCAGCATCGCTGCCAAAATCGCTCCGCCAGGTAAGCAGGCCAGCGCCATTGCCAACGTCACCATGGGCATTACCGCATCGCTCATCATCGGCGTCCCGCTCGGCAGAATGGTAGCCTCCGCTTTTGGCTGGGAAGCGGTATTTCTGGCAATCGCAATTGTCGGGGGCCTGGCCATGCTTGTCATTGCTGCGGTTATACCCCGCATGCAAGGCGACAAGCCTGTCCCTTTGATCAAACAATTTGCGCTGTTAAAAAAGCCTCAGGTTTTGGTTGCTTTAGCGATTACTTTTTTCTGGCTAGGAGGATATTCCCTCGCCTATACTTACTTATCTCCTTTTCTGTTAGAGGTGACTCATTTAAATGAATCATTGATTAGCGCAGCTCTTTTCGTATTCGGCGTTGCTAGTTTGATTGGCTCGAAAGTCGGCGGCTACAATGCGGATAAACGGGGCATCAAATACACGCTCGTATCAGGGATGGTGCTTCACGTCATTTCGTTAATTTTGCTATCCTTAGTCGGACAGTCGGTTATTGCTGTATTCGCCATTTTGATCCTCTGGTCTTTTTCCGCTTGGTCATCCGCTCCCGCGCAGCAATTTAACCTGGTTTCGCTTGTTCCTGAATCATCGGGCGTCATGCTGAGCTTGAACAGTTCCATGATGCAGCTTGCCATGGCTGTCGGCGCAGGAATCGGTGGGCTGATCGTTAACCGTATTTCTTTGGCATCCATTACCTGGTTCGGGGTACTCGGCGTACTCATCGCCATCATTACCGTGTTTGTATTGTCTAGTATGGCACCACGGCATTCGGTGGTTCAATCAGCGGATTAAGAGTAGGCTAACCATGGAATATTTAATAAAGGTGTTCTGTGAAAATAAAGTTTTAGACTGGGTCCAATAAATAATGCAGCGACAGAACAAGACTTGATAAATAAAGTCTTAGACTGCCGCTGTTGTTGTTCAATTATCGTTTCCCGTTAGTGCAGTAATGATCTACACCAGTTTTCTTTTTTTACTCCTCTGTTTAACACCAACAATTATCAATAGAGTTACAGAGACTATCAAGATGATCGTAGATATTAATTTTGATAATGATTTCCACGCTTTTAATTCGTAAAGATCATAGATTGCTGTATATATGTTAGTCGTTCCCAAACAAGAACTGGCTTTTAGATATTCCTTAGTTTGTTCAATGTCGGTTCCATAGTTAGCATAAACAATATAAGTTGATCCCTCTTTAAATTGAATGCCACAAGAACCAAGATCATCTTTTAGAGTCAGAACCTCTGTATCAACATTTTTTAAAGCATCTTGCACTTTAAACTGGATGTTCGTATGAAAAGCATCTGTCGTTCGCTCTTGCTGAATACTAATAACCTTACCAACAAATGCATGATCTGATAACTGAACACTTTCTTGCGCAGTATCAGGAATGTCACAAGAACATGCAAACCCATCATTCGGGAGAGAAAAAACAAAAGTAAACAAAATAAACCATATCGTTAAGGACTTCCAGATATTCGACACCCTCTTTTTTTACTTTTAATAACAATTGATCTTCTCCGTTAAACTGCCCTTTCGCGGAGCAAAAAGGACTGCCGGATGCAGCCCACCTTATTTCACTATCGATACCCGTTAGCTCAATATTTCGAAAAGTAATCACAACCTCAGCGCGTTTACCATAAATACCCTGTTATATAATAATATAGGATACAAATTAGGAGGTGTCTATATGGCTGAGTTTTTTATTCACCCAGATCGTTCAACTCTCCACGGTTCTTTTTCAAAGGAGTTCACCCCAATACTATCAATCAATTCGGGTGACACCGTTCGCTTTGAGACTATTGACGCCGGGTGGAATACTGGTCCATTTCAATTAGACGGTGTAAGAGAGAAATTTTGTGAAAGAGATCATCCACAAGACAGCGGCCATGCCTTGATCGGTCCTATCTACATTAATGGAGCAAAAGAAGGAAAAACCTTGGCTATTCATATTAACGATATTAAGACCGGCAATTGGGGCTGGAGTAGCGGAGGTGGATTCCCGAATACTATTAACAAAAGATTGGGTCTTCACGAGGGACCAGAGTATTTTTTGATGTGGGAGCTAGATTCTTCTAACCATTTAGGGATTAGTAACAAAGGGCATAAAATACAGCTCAAGCCCTTTATGGGTATTATGGGCATGCCTCCAAATGAGGAAGGGATACACTCCACTTACCCTCCGCGGTTCTGTGGAGGGAATATTGATTGTAAAGAACTTGTACCTGGCAGTATTTTATACTTACCCATAGCAGTAGAAGGTGGCCTTTTTTCAGTTGGTGACGGTCATGCTGTTCAAGGTGATGGAGAGGTATCCAGTCCAGCTCTCGAATGCCCAATGCAGTTAGTCGATCTAACCTTCTCTGTCATAGATCAATGTTTATCATTCCCAAGAGCAGAAACTCCCCTAAAGAGAATTACCTTTGGATTCCATGAAGATGTACATGAAGCAGCGATGATTGCCTTAGAGGGAATGCTTGATTGGATGCAGGAATTGTATGCTTTTGAGCGTAAAGAGGCGTTAAATTTGTCAAGCCTTCTTGTTGATTTGCGTATAACGCAGCTAGTCAATGGTATAAACGGGGTACATGCCTCATTATCCAAAGAGGCCATACTATAGAAAATAAGCTAAAGATTCTTATAGGTAAACTGCCCTTTAGTTTGGCAAAAGGCTGCCGGTATTAACACCAGCAGCCTCTATTTATGGTTGCACCACTATCGAACCCGTCAGTGCAACACAGTCGTTACTCTTTTACTCCCGAGGTAAATTATTTTCGGGATACTCTTCTTTGTACGGTTCTCTAACCGAATCTTTAAAATTTCTCTCACATGCCCCGAAATCCCTGTAATTCTCCCTTGCTTGGTTCAACGATATATGGTTTGCGCCGATGTTTATTTCAGGCATATCATGAGCCACTTCGTCATACTGCCAAAAACATACTTCACAGATTTCAAAAAGAGCCTCTTCTTTGCTACCGAAAGTAAAATAGCCGCAACAAGGACAGTGCACTCTCACTATTTTATTAAGCCCCCTTATCAGTTACCTGGCTTATACTGAAAAGCTATTGCACTTGTATTGATGAACCTGCTGGAATCCCAGTCGTTGTGCCAATTTTTTTGACGCTTTATTATCCAATGAACAATCCCAGTAAGGAGTAAAGCTATTTGTAAGTATATCCTCCACTAGTAAAGTTGCTAGATGAGTTCCTACTCCCTTATTCTGATAATGAGGGAGGGTTTCAATTCCGATTGCATGCGTGTCCTCTGTAACAAAACTAGAATAACTCAGACCAATGATTTCCAATCCTTCCACTGCAGCAAAGCCGTATCCCCTTTGCAAAAAGTCATCTTTCGTTGACCAAAATAGATGAATATGCTCTTTCAAAAATTCTAAATTAATTAACTCTTGATTCTCCCATTCATCTAATTTTAGATTGATTATTTTTAACCCCTTAGCGCTTGACACAAAAGGCTTATGAAATAACTTGAATACCATTTGTTCAAATTGATGAAGGTTCCTAGAGGCGAAAATTGATTCCATATCCCAATTATTGTGGTGACCTGAAACTTCAAAATGGTCCAAACTAAGCTCTCTCATCCGCGGTGCAATGCTACTGGAAATAAAACCATCCAACGTATTGATAAATTCTTGATTGGTATGGTCACCAATTAGATAAAAGCCTTGAATGCCTTTACTCCATACTAAAGCGCTCCTTGGTTGTGCACTTTGATCAGCAAATATCCAACCAGGATTATTACCTTCGATAATTGAAAGAATTTCTGGATGTAGATAACCACCGTCAAGTAGTGGTTTTACTTTATAAAAAGCCTCCTGTTGCAATTCGTACATATAATGCTCCCCCTTATTTCCCGTGCCGTTACAAAGTTCTTTAATGGCAATTTTATACGAAAACGATGTCCAAATAAGTGTAAAATGCATACCCATAAATTGGTAGGTATAGTTCTTGCGTATCGAAAGGTTACTGTCCATTAGTTTAGCGAAGGCTGCCGGTGTTAATACCGGCAGCCTCTATTTGTGCTTGTTCCTCTATCGAACCCATATTTGAAGAGAAAGTGATATCTCATGATAGCTTAGTTTAATCTGTTCAGTTGGTTGCACCCCCATTAGAGCTTTTTTATTCTATAAAAAGGAAGACGCCATCCAAAATACATAGGATAGCGTCTTGATGTTTCAAATATTTTTATTAAGGGTTGGTTGACCAAAGTCCAGCATGTTTTAATAAAACACGCGGATGAAGTTTTAGTCCTGCAACCATTAAGTCAGCTAAATCCTCTGCTTGCATCACTTTATCCGGATTACCGTCTGTTAAGTTGAGTTCAACAGCCATATCTGTTGCAACCGTACTTGGCGTTAATGTTGTAACACGAATATTTTGCTTCCGCACTTCAAGCATTAATGACTCACTTAATCCGATAACTGCAGCTTTTGAAGCCGAGTATGCACTTGTAACTGGTGCACCTTTTTGACCAGCTGTTGATGAGATATTAATGATGTCACCTGTTTTGCGCTCTATCATTTCCGGTAATACCGCACGTGTTGTGTAGTACACACCTTTTACATTGACATCGATAATATTTGTCCATTCTTCAGGCGTTAAGTCCATGAAGTTGCCGAATTTTGAAATGCCGGCATTGTTTACTAAAATATCGATTGCACCCAGTTGTCCACGAATTGATTCAACCGCTGTAGTGATAGAGTCTAAATCCGATACATTTGCCGCAGCGATTGCTACCTTCACATCATACTGTTTAAGTTCCTCTGCTACTCGTTGTAAATTTTCAAGCGTACGTCCAACGAGACCTACGTGAATACCTTCTCGTGCAAAAGCTGCTGCTGTTGCACGTCCAATTCCACGTCCTGCTCCTGTAATTAACGCCACTTTACCTTTGATTGTTTGCATGGTGTTCACTCCTTGTTGAAATAGATTTACTTTAGCCGAAAGGATTGATGGATATGATTTTTCCCAGTTCTTTATCTATCCCTTCCCCGTTTTATCACGGCTTTATTCGGTTTTTTGCACAATTTTTATTATACCACTGGTTTATCGAGGGATTACATCATCCCACGCGTGCCCGATTATAACGATATTGCCATGCTGGTTACCTTATTTGAAACATTTCTTCAAGGAATTTCGACACAAGCCCGCGAAACTATCTACAGCATAACATACAATTTCCCTTTGCCTTATCAATTGTTAAGGTAGTGTTGATCACCTAGGTACAAAAAAAGATCGGCATGATCGGTCGATGCCGCGATCTCAAGTGCCGCCTCAAGACCCGTACACTCGGTAGTTCGTCTGTTCCTGATTTGAACATTCTCAAGCTGTAGTTTTCTAGCAGATTCGGTGATCGTATTTTTATTACACCTATGTTATATTTCATATATGAAATATTCAAGATAAGGAGTCTCTCTATGCGTACATTATCGAATGTCGAATTCATGCTCCTGCAAATGATCGCGGAACATAATCAAGCTTCCGGATACGATATTATGAAGTTAGTCGAGCAGCGAAGTTATAAAGAATGGGCGAATATCGGTACAACTTCGATATATGCAGGATTGAAGAAACTTAGCGATAAAGGATGGATCTCACCTGAGACATCTGACGATAAATCCGGCAAGGGGCCAACGCCGACCCGGTTTGCCCTCACCGAAGTGGGTATACGCAAGCTGAAAAATGAAATTCTCGATAGTCTGTCGTCTACACGGGAACGTGACAACCGCTTCGATCTCGGTTTGGCCGCTTTGCCCCATATCGGGAAGGAGGAGGCCGTCATTGCTTTACGGAAACGACTGGATTTTCTTGGACAAGCCTCGATAAAAATAAGACAGAAGTACGAATCACAAGGCGGAGCTAGCTTGCCGCTGAACGTAAGGGCGTTGTTCTTGCATCCATTCAGCTTAATCGAGAGCGAGCAAGCGTTCGTTAGCCGGTTAATACATGAATTATTGGAGGAGGAAACTAGACATGGCCAAATTTATTGAAGGTTTCATTCCTTATCAAGGCGACCATTGCGAAACAACCGCCATGGGCAATTTAATGCAATATGCGGGAGTCCGCCTGTCTGAGCCGATGTTGTTCGGACTCGGGCAAGGGCTTGGATTCATATACTGGGATTCGAAGGGAATGGACTTCCCCTTCATCGGAGGAAGGGTAAAACCGGATAAACTGACCGCTTATCTCGCCGAACGCCTCGGCTTGAACGTCAGATATCAAGAAACCTCGTCCGTCAATAAGGCGTGGCAGAACGTCCGAAGCAGCATCGAACACGGCATTCCGGTTGGGCTTAAATTAGATGCCTATTACTTGGATTATTTTAAGAACAAAGTGCACTTCGCCGGTCACTATGCGGTACTTTACGGTATAGATGACGAATACGCCTACATGGCGGACACCAGACAACAGGGTGGACTTGTGAAGACGCGTTTGACAAGCTTGGCCGCTGCCAGAAATGCGAAGGGACCCATGAGCTCCCGGAATCGTTCCTTTACGATCGAGCCAAACGACGCATTGCTTCCGCTTGTTTCTGCTATACGCGAATCCTTGACCATGAATGCGCATGACTATCTGAACCCGACTATTCGGAATATTGGCAATAAAGGCATTGTTAAAATGAGCAATGAAATCTTGAAGTGGCCTTCTCGCAGCAACAATTTTGAACATGATTTATGTCTTACCGCGACGCTAATGGAGCGGGCAGGAACCGGTGGCGCTTTATTTCGGAATCTGTATAGGGATTATTTGAGAGAATGTGCTGATCGGCTGGAGGACCCGAGAATCGAACAAGCCCACTGTATGTTTACAGAAATCGCTCCAATGTGGGTTAGCGTCTCTGCTTCAATCGACCATGCAGGAAGAACAGGTGAGCACCAAGAGCTCGTGAATGCGTCTAAGCTGTTGCTCGAGATTGCGGATAAAGAACGCGCAGCCATGGAGCTATTGTTGTGATAGCCTTACACTTACATTGACCGAAATCATTCCATTCGGCACGCATGCTTTACCCCAGTGTCAGCTTAAGCACCTCGCGAGGGTGCATTTTTCTTACCATACTTGGGGTCAACGAGCGTAATCTGTCCGTTAGGGCCTTAATGAGAAAATAGAGTCATAGACTGCCGCTGTCTTGTTGAACTAATGTTCCTCGTTAGCTAGCCATACCTGCAGCGCAAAAGCCTTGGTGATCAACCAAGCAGTTAACGAACGGGCGTGTAGCGGAGCACCACGACGCCGGAGCCGAAAGCTTTGGTCTCGGTCAGCTTAAGATTCAGTCGATCACGAACTCCCCCCAATAATCATCCATAAGCAGGCCCGGTCTCTCAAGAATTGCTAATGTGCTCAGTCCGGGCCAGACCAGCAAAACCTTTTTTCTGTCTAAACTAACTCTTTCAATTTTTTCTACTTACTTTTTCTTCTATCGTTGATCGTTCCAAAGTTCGAGTTTCCATATACCCTTTGATCATGTCGTCATCTTCATAAACGTGTACTTCATAGGTTAGTAGATTACCTTCTATTGAAAAATCTGCTACTTCTTCCTTAACAGGGAGCTCCAGAATCGGAGTGAGCTCAAGTGTTGTTAAATTGAGGTGATAGAGATTACCTCCACGAGTTACCGTACCATGCACAAACCCAATCGTCGTTAAAACCGAATCATTGTCATACCATGCAATTTTCTTAGCTGTCCATTGAAAACCATGATTAAAATCAATATTCTCGATTGTATTACTGGCAAACTCTTTCAATACAATTGTTCCATTCGCTTCAAATTCTCCAAGCCCTTCAATCATCACTTGTTTTTCACCATTCGGCGACGAAATCCATGCATTTGGATCATCAGGTTCCTTTTCACGTTGAACTCGCTTAAATTCATACGGAACTTTAATTACAGCAATAAAATTTGCTTTTTTCGTTGGCCATTTGGCTTCGATATTGTAAACATAAAGCCCCGTTTCATATGGAATTGAGAAACTATTTAATTTTAATGGTACATTCTTATCCCAAAGATAAACCGAAACGTTTGGATCATTGTCAATATGAATAGTAGCTGTTTCGTTAGGGCTTGCTACAATAGACGGTAGTTGTTTAGCATCTTCTAACAGAGGTATTGCTTCATATCCTTCTTCATTCAATATCAGTTCATTTTCAGTTTTGCCAATTGTTATAGTCCCTTTATCAATTGTGATTGCCTCTACTTCGTCAATCGATGCTTCTGTTTTTCCATTTTCCATTCCAAGACAACCCGAAAGTATAAGAGTAAGGAGTAGCATAAATATATTTTTTTTCATCTCTTCACATCCTTAAACATATTTACTTAAAAATGTATTAAAATTCAATCTTCTTCAACTAACCAGCCCGTTGATAAAACGGCAGCACTTCGTGAAGGCTGCCTTTATGTTCGGACTGTGGAACTATTGAAGTTTAATGCAGTAATCAAATACCTGCTCAATCCCAGTGCTTTTCCATGGCTTCTTCACATCGAGAAAAGCCATTTCTTGAATAAAACTGTACGCTGTCGCTACTTGGCCAAAGTATAAGAAACTCGACTTCATTCTCTTTTGACCATTTTTCCATTGCACGATGAATTTTTGATCCGATACCTTGGTTTCTAAAGGCAGGGCGAGTGTAAACATTGGTAACATAGCCGTAATATGGATCTGGGGTTTTCCCTGGCCTGGGAACTTTATGTATTAATTGCAGATACATATGCGAGACAAGACTTCCATCAACTTCTGCAATCCAAATATACCAATCTCCGCTTTTGATCGCTTTTTCCAAGAATCCACTACAATCCTGGTGAAATTCCTCAAATGTCACTGTATGATTCGTATAATCCTCTTCTGAGAAGTCCCAACGCATTTGAACAAGTTGCGGTACATCCTCAAACGTAGCCAAACGAACAAGTGTCATGCATTCACCCCTTGTCTTGGAAATATCATCATATTTTTTTATCATGTCTTGGGAAACTTGCACGTTGATTTTGATCGTAACAATAATAAAACAAAGAGCATTTTTAGTGAAACATCAATTTATGCAAATATTCAAAAAACCCATTTTGTGCTTGAACCTTACGTAACGTAATGAATTATGATGTAAATACTACCCAAGCTTAAAAATGAGAGGAAGTTGAAGAGAATGACGAAACAAACACGACTTGGTAAAACAGATTTAGTTGTCAATCCAATCGGACTTGGAACAAGCGCTGTAGGTGGCCACAATATTTATCCTCATTTAAATGAAGAAATAGGAAAAGATTTGGTGCGGGCTGCGCTCAACCATGGAGTGAATTTTTTAGATACAGCGTTTTTTTATGGAACAGGACGTTCAGAGGAGCTAATAGGTGAAGTGATAAGTGCAGCAGGAGGGCGTCATGAACTCATCCTTGCAACAAAAGGTGGCCTTACACTTGTCGGCAATAAAGTTACCATGGATAATTCGCCTGCCTATTTAAAACAAGCCGTCGAAGATAGTTTGAAAAGGCTACAAACAGATTACATAGATTTATTTTATATTCATGCTCCAGATCAGGATACACCAAAAGATGAGGCGGTTGGAGTCTTAAAACAGCTAAAGGACGAAGGTAAGATTCGAGCAATTGGCGTTTCCAACTTCTCACTTGAACAATTGAAAGAAGCAAATAAGGATGGTTATGTCGATGTATTACAGGGACACTACAATTTGCTGCAGCGTGAAGCGGAACAAGAATTCTTTCCATATACGACAGAGAATGATATCTCGTTTATTCCATACTTTCCACTAGCATCAGGCTTGCTTGCCGGTAAGTACAATAAGGATACGACATTCAATGATCTACGCAAAGATATGCCTCACTTCCAGGGCGATACATTTAAAAAAAATCTAGAGAAGGTAGAGCAGCTCCGTAAAATTGCAAATAAAAAAAATGCTGAAGTTGCTCATATAGTCCTTTCTTGGTATCTAACACATGATTCAATTGATGTTGTCATTCCAGGAGCACAAAGAGCAGAGCAAGTACTGGATAATTTAAAAACATTAGATGTCCACCTGACAGAAGAAGAAATCAACGAAATTGATCATATTTTTAAATAGGTTCTCTTTGGCAACCGTTATAGCTTTCCCAGGATTTCACTAAGCGCAATCTGGTAGATTTTCTTGTTATCCAGCAAAAGAAGATGTTCGCCTCTGCAATCCAGTGCGGTTGCTTTTATTCCGACTCCCCCGGCTGTAAAGATTATTTCTCGTATCTTTTTCAATGTATGATTCGCTCTTCTTTCGTATAACGTGTATGTATCACGATTCCCATACCCGCCTCTAAACAAAACATAGTTGTTATATACTACAAACCCATCGGACCCATCCATATTGGTTTGGTATGTAGTCATGCTGTCTTTCGTGAGGTGGACAAGTTCAAATTCCGTGTAGAAATAAAACCAGACGTCATTATCATCTGGGACGTTAATCGCGTAGCAATCACTGATAAAGCCCGCTTCACCGGTGTAGGTGTAAATTCTTTCTCCATTTTCATCCCAGGCAAGCAATCCAGAAGAGCCTACAGGTTCATCCCAGCCATAGTTTCCAAAAACACCTTCATCAAAATAACTGGTCCATATTTGTCCATTTTTGGTTACAGCCACATCCTGAATGCCATCGCCCAGCAAAAATTCCCGAACAAGGGCTCCGTCATAGGACATAACTTTTCCATTCAGATCATGCGTACCATCTTTATATCTATTGCAGCGGGAGGCAACCACCAAGATCTTGTCGTCACCGAGTGGCTGGATAAAATGATAGTTTCCTGTCTGATCATTCAAAATGACTGTATTCCTTGAATTCCCCTTGGATAAAACTATCTTGTCTTGATGCTTGGTTTCCGTTACTGCTGGCACAAACATCCCGTCGATTCTCTCTGGGTTTTTGTTTGTCCCCAGACAGCAAATCTCCGAGTCTGGCCCCAGTGAGATATGGATTACTTCATAGTCTTTAAATTCATCCGTGATATCCCATACGGGTTGAATTTCAATCTTTTTTGGTCTGCTCCTAAAGAACATGATAATCCTCCTATCCGTTCCCCCACTATGTTAACATCAAAAAGCTATTATCAAGTTTGAAACATTTGGAAAACAAAATATTTGTTCAGTGAAGAAAAAATATTAGACCGGAACCCCAAATGGTACAAGGAGCTCCGGTCTTCTCTATCACTAGATATTTGAATATTTTTTTGACTGTCTCATTTAACTATCGAACACATCGTATTATCGTAGCCATGCCATGATCCACATGGGACTGAATAACCGGTGTAATTTTCAAAATATCGCTCCGTCAGCGCAAGTCCACCCGCTTGGGATCAATCGGAGAACGTTGTAAGATCAACGATTCACGTCTAAAAACACTATTATCATCAGACAGAACGATGCCCGCCCAGGAGAAAGCTAGACGGATATATTTTCCCCCTCTATAGCCATAACCTCCCTTGCTGCTTCTATGAAAGATAACATGATTGGTGAAAGCCACTTGTCTTTATGCCATAACATCTGTGTATACACGTGCAAGTCCGGAATTTGCCATGGAAGAGCAACAAGTTCGCCCCGTTTCACTTCCGCTTTCGTTGTCATTTCAGGAAGAAAGGCAATACCGATTCCCGTAATTGCACATTGTTTAATGGCTTCGGCATTTTGAAACTCTAAATACGTAATACTATCAATGCCCTTTTTCTCAAATTGTCGGTCAAACATGGTTCGATAGGGACAACCCTTTTCATTCGTCAGGAACACTTGTCCGTGAAAATCTTCCAGCTGCAGTACAGTTAGTTTTGAAAGTGGGTGGTCTGGAGCGGCGAAAAAGCGGAACGTTTCTTCTACCAACGGCTCCACTGCAAGAGCGCTCGAGCGAATGGGCTCGTCCAACATAAAGACGACATCCGCGGTTCCCTCGAAGAGCGTTTGCTTGAGTTGTTCATTTGGAATGGAGCGGAAGATGAGACGAACTCCCGGATGGCGCGAACGAAATAGGTGAAAGACAACTGGAAGCCGATAGGCACAAAGAACCTCGTTAGCACTTATGGTTAAGGTGCCGCTTAAATTGTCATTGTCATGAACGACGCTGCGAGCTTCGTCCAATTTATCTAGAATACTTTGGATATGAGTTAAAAAGCGTTTACCCGCGGTTGTTAGAACGAGCTGCTTGCCTAAGCGGTCAAAGAGACGAACACCAAGCTCATCCTCCAATGCTTTTATTTGCATCGTAACGTTGGAGGGTACGTAGTTCAGCACTTCCGCAGCCCGACTGAAATTTAAAGTTGATGCAACCGTGCGGAACGTATTCAGTTGGCGCAATTCCATCGTACGATCCCCCTTACCTTCAAAATTATTGAATATACCTTTGAATTTCATTCACTTTTACTGAGACTATCACAGATCTATACTAGCAACAAGAATTACAACCTTAATGTACGGTTTCATTTTGAAGGGAGAGCGACTATACGATGGATTATGATATTTTTAATTTGGGTGACGTAACATTGCAATCAGGAGTCACATTACCTAGCGCTTTTCTTGCTTATAAGACTTATGGAAGATTAAATGAAAAGAAAGATAATGTCATCGTCTATCCAACTGGTTTTGGCGACCAGCATGTTCAGAATGAATGGTTGATTGGAAACGGGATGGCATTAGATCCGCAGAAATATTTCATTATCGTACCAAATCTGCTGGGTAATGGATTATCATCGTCTCCAAGTAACACGCCTCCCCCATTCGACCGGGCAAATTTTCCGCAGGTAACCATCTATGACAACGTTAAATTACAGCATCGGCTGGTGACCGAAAAATTCTGCATTCAAAAGATCGCTCTCGTAGTAGGATGGTCAATGGGGGGCATTCAAGCATTCCAGTGGGGGGCAAGTTATCCCGACATGGTGGAAAGAATTGCACCCTTCGCCGGAGTTGCAAAGACATGGCCCCAAACGTATGTGGTTTTGGACGGTATGAGAGCTCCGCTCATGGCTGCGGTCCGCTTCGATTCAAGTAAACTAAACCAGTTGACTTCTGCAGACATGCGCGCTGTTGGCCGTGTCTATGCAGGATGGGGCGTATCGCAGGCGTTTTACAGAGAGGAACTTTATCGTGAGCTGGGATTTGACACATTAACAGATTTTATGGCTGGCGTCTGGGAAGATAGCTTTATGAAGATGGATCCGCACAATGTCCTGGCCATGTTATGGACAGGACAACATGCAAATATTAGTGCAAACCCCTCCTATGACGGAGATTTCGATACAGCACTCAAAAGTATTAAAGCGCTTGCCTACGTCATGCCAGGGAGCACGGATCTCTTTTGCTCGGCAGACGATAACAAATACGAGGCTAAGTTAATACCTAATGCTCTTTTTAAACCTATCGAGTCGATCTGGGGCCATTTTGCCGGTCGCGGAATCAACAGTGCTGATAATAAATTTATTGATGACAACCTAAAATGCTTGTTGGCTCTTAGTACAAACGGATAGATCATCATAAGTAAGTATCGCTATCATTGAAAAAACTCACCACATGGTGAGTTTTTTCGCATATTTTTAAACCTGATTAGAATAACGCTCCAACAATTTTGTTCTGTGAGAATGGAAAATATCCTCGAGTGGGATATCGTACTTGTTGGCAATTACAATAATATTACCAAGAACATCGCCAAGCTCTCCCACTAGCTCTTGTTTCAATTCTTCTGCTGTCCCAACAATTTCATCCGGGCGATCTCTTCCTATTTCTAAGGCTCTGATCGCTCTCGCTACCTCGCCCGTTTCTTCTGCGAGAAATCCAATACGCATAAAGATATCAAGCTTAGACCAACCTCTTGTTTCATAGTATTCTTTTACCCAACCTTGAAATTCTGTAAGATCCACAGTAATTCCCCCATTCTTTCGATATGTTAACAAAATTTCCGTAGCAAACTAACAGGTTTATCGTCATCCTATTTACATACAAATCGATTTATTTTTCACTCGTTGGAATCGACTTGCCGATCCTCGATTGCAAAGCCTCCAGCACCTTCAGCCACTCTTTCCCTTCAGCGGAATCTTCTTTTCCTGCATAAGAATGCTCACTCGGGTACATCGCGTAAAAGGTCCCCTGCTTGTTTTCCCCGATCTTTTTGATAAAAGGGTGCTCTTGGTAGTAAGGGAGCTTTTCTTGCTCTTTGCTCAAACGAATGACTGTCCCAAGTGGCACTTCTGTTTTAGCCACAGCGTCCTTGTAGGAGAAATGGACGCAAGGCGGGTTTCCTTCTTCGTTTTTGCAAGTGGATTGCTCGATTTTTATTTTGTCCATGACGGTCTGAGGCAAAAAAATACGGTAGCCGATGGTGCTATTGTACGCTTTCATCGTGATGAAGTTTTTTTCCATAGCAGGCTCGTTAATCGACTCAGGCGTATTCCAGATCCCAACGGACTTCTCTGAGGCAGGAGCCACGCTTTGAATAAACCACTGGTTGCCGACTTTTGCTACGCCTACAACCGCACGATCTGTCCCATACTTGCCTGTTGACGTCATCAGCTCGAATTCGACCTCGTATTTATCCTTTGCAGTCTCAGGTCCGCTGACGATTCTATAGTCCTCCACCCATGGACTGGATGCGCCTGTAACCCAGTGAAAGCTTTCAAAAGACTGTTTTGCTCCCATTTTTGCTTGTTCTGTGAAAAGAGCATACTGCAAAGCGCCGCTTCTCATTTGAACCGCTTTGGCCCACAGCTGGACGGTCTCTTCCGCCGTTTGGGGTACGATGCTCGCTTCCAGCATTCTCAGCTGCTCTTGTAGTGAGCTTGCACTCGCTGTTTTGTTTTCCCCCGCAAGCGCGACGCTTGGCTGCTCTGCCAGTGGTGTCAACGAATAAGTCGTCAAACTTAAGACAAGTACCATTCCGAGCACCATTGATTTTTTCATCCTGCAAACTCTCCCATCCATCTCTGTTGTATGTGTGTAGCCTTTTCCTTTTCATGGATAATGACGTAAGAGCGTGCGATTTGTAACGAATTTCAATAAATTTTTTTTGATAAAAGGTCTTAAAAACAATAACAGACGGCCAAAAGCATGTTCGCCCAGTTGTGGGGAGGAAAAGTCTTCCTATACAATGAATAGAAGATTTCATATCCAAAAAAAGGAGGGTCTGCAATGAAGGTCACTCGAATCGTTTCCAACATCGATACCCAAAATATCGCCGCAGCCAAAGTCTTCTATCAGGATGTGCTCGGTCTGCATGTGTTGATGGATCATGGCTGGATCACAACCTACGGAAATCAGGAAGAAATGAGTGTGCAAATTAGCTTTGCTTCCCAGGGTGGCTCGAACACCCAGACCCCTGATCTATCGATTGAAGTTGATGACTTGGATACAGCATTTGAGCGCATGAAAAGTGCAGGGTTTTCCATCGAATACGGTCCGGCAGACGAGTCTTGGGGAGTACGGCGCTTTTTTGTCCGGGACCCTTTTGGCAAGCTCATCAACATACTCAGTCACACAAAAGAGCTACCATAACTCTGTGAGAATCGAGACGGCGCTATAAACCAGCAGCAAGGACATGATTACATTAAACTGGCTTCTATAACGGGACAAGAACGTTTGCAGGACGGAACCAAACATGCTCCAACAGAACGTACTCATAAAACCGACAAAAGCTAGCAATACGGAAAAAAAGAATAGACTGATGCTGGAGCTGTGATAGGGCAGAATAAAGGTCGAAATAGCGGTTATGCCGTACAAAATCCCTTTTGGATTGACGAATTGCAGAAGCATGCCCGCCAAAAAAGAGTTGTTCTTGTCATTCTCGCTGTCCTTGCCATTTTTACTGGTAACGATTTTGATTGCCAAATACACCATGTATACTGCGCCTAGAATCGTCATGACAAACTCAATTTTCGGGATAAAGCTTTGGAGCATCACATTAAAAAAGCTGCTTAACAGCATGATGACAAAGAAACCCGCACCTACGCCCAAACAAAAACGAGTCGTCTTTCTGAGTCCATGTTTGTTCGCAAAGGTCATTGCCATAATATTATTGGGACCAGGCGTAAAGCTAGTCACAAAAATATATAGAAAAAATGATAAGACAGGCATATACGGACCTCCTTCGATTTGTGCGTTATAATGTATATATTGATCGTTATAACGATATGCTTTTTATTGTACATTCCGATCGTTATATCGTACAGAAAGGAGTGGGTGTTTTATGGAGGAAATCCATCTCATCATTGCTAAAAACTTGAAATCGTTTCAGGAAAGCAAGAAGCTTAGTCTGGAACGGGTTGCAGAATTAACCGGAGTAAGCAAAACAATGATCGGTCAAATTGAAAGGGGAGAATCCAGCCCTACCATTACAACCATCTGGAAAATCGCTAATGGATTAAAAATGTCTTTCTCTTCGCTCATCAAATACCAACAGCCGGATACAAAAGTGGTGTTGCAAAACGAAATCCAGCCGTTAACGGAAGACAACGGAAAATACCGTGTATTCCCTACCTTTCCATTCGAGGATGATCGGCGCTTTGAAATGTACGCTGTCGAGATTGATCAGGGCGGCTTGCTGACCGCGGATGCGCACAGAGAGGGAACAGAAGAGTTCATTACCGTTTTTGCAGGGGAATTGACCTTACGTGTACAGGACAATGAATTTACAGTGAAAAGCGGTGACTCGATCCGCTTCAAGGCAGACAGGCCCCATACGTATCACAATGCCGGTGAGGCTTTGATTCGATTAAGCATGGTCATCTATTATCCAGCATAAAGACCCCGTTTTTATTGAACGGGGTTTTTCGTATAAAGGATGTGTTTTTTGCACTGCCTATCTATGATGCCGACAAGGCAAGCTCGCCTTCTTTTAATACCTTTGAAAAAATTCGCTTGATCCGCGCATCGAGCACATGGCTGCCGCCTCTGCCTCTCACGTCTTCGATCATCATCGTCACCAGAAGGCGTGAATCATCTGCATCAAATGCAGCGTACCAGCCGTTTTCTTTTCCCAGCTCGCCTTTTTTCTGCTTCAGCTCGGCAGTACCTGTTTTAGCCGCCAGACGAATACCAGGCACTCTCGCCCCTCGTCCCGTACCTTTCGGGTCTTCCATCACGCTGAGCAGGTTTTGTTTTACCGCTCCGGCGACCTCCACAGGGATCACGTCACTTTTCCAGTATTGCTCTTTTTTCTCTCCCTGCACCAGGGATGGGTAGATCATGCTTCCGTCGTTTACAAAAGCACTGTAGACCAGCGCCAAATGAAGAGGCGTCATCGTCACTTCTCCCTGTCCATATCCCGAGTCAGCCAGTTGAATCTCATTTTTCATTTCGGTATTGTACAGCTTGGATTTGTCGATCGGGAATGGAATTGGTATTGCTTCGTTAAAGCCGAGCAATTGCCCTTTTTGTATTAACTGCTCCTCACCGATGGCAAGCGCTGCACGGGCAAAATAGATGTTATCGGAATAGACCAGTGCTTTTCTCAAATCAACAGGCGCTCCGTAATCACTGACACGCGTGACTTCGTAATTGCCCCAGGAAGCATCCTTTTGCCAGTGCAAGCCTTTGACGTTTATCGTATCCTGTGGGGAAATCGTATTCGTCTCTAGCCCGATCGCTGCTGTAATCGGTTTGAAAGTCGACCCCGGTGCAAACCCTCGAGCAAAGCGATTCAGCAGAGGCTTTTGCGGATTCTCGTTAATCTGCTTCCATTCCTTGGACGACATCCCGGTTACAAAAGCATTTGGATCAAACGAGGGTGAACTTGCCAGAGCCAATATTTCTCCTGTCTTTGGGGAGATAGCTGCGGCTGTTCCCGCCTCCCCTGCAAGCTCGTTAAAAATCGTTTTTTGGACCTCGGCATCGATCGTCAGTGTCAGCGGCTCGCCGTCTTTGGCGGAGCGTACAGCCAATACCTTTTTCTCCGTGCCGTCAGAGGTTGTAATCGCAATACGTCCACCTGCCGAGCCGCGCAGCTGTTCCTCGTAGAGCTGCTCCAGCCCCGTTTTCCCAATCATGTCTGAGCTGCGATAGCCCTGCTCTTTTCGTTTTTCATATTCCTCAGCACTCATGACCCCCACATAGCCAATGAGGTGTGCCATTGCTTCTTTATACGGGTAGTATCTGACTTGCTTTTTTTGCAGCTTGATCCCTTTAGTTGCTCCGAGCGTCTGGATGCGCTGATCGTCCTCCATCAGCGTAGCAATCCGGATGAATGATTTTGCCGCATTCGCCGAAACGATCGACGTTAAGTCGGCACTCGGAATTTGCAGCAGCTTGCTCACCTGATTCTTCCCTGCCTGAGAGCTCTCGTTCCATTCCCCCGGATGAATCCCGATATCAACCACGACGCGGCTTGTCGCTAATCTTCGTCCTGCCCGATCCAGGATTTCTCCTCTTTTTGGAGCAAGGGTGCTCGCCCTCACCTTATCCCCTTCCCGCATGTCAGGAAAAAGGAAGGTCGGGTTCCAATTTATGTACCAATCTTTTTTATCATTTTGCGTTTCATTGACCAGAGTCGCTTTACCTGTAAAGGAAATCGGTTCGACAAACGTACCCATCTGCAGCCGGTAATGGAAGCTGATCTTGCCGTCTTCCCCTGGCGTAACCTCTCCGTTGTACAACGGCTCTACGCGAATGTCCTGCGCTTCTATACCTTCATAAATTTTTTGATAGCGCGAAATGAATGCTTCTTTGGTCATGCTCGCTTTTGTTTCCAGCGAGAGCTGCTCGTACATGTCAGCAAACTCCTGATTTTTCCATTTTGTCGAATATGCGGTGAATGCTGCCTTTGCCCGCTCGCCTTCTGACATAGGACCTTCCTTCCACATGTCCCAGAAAAGAAAGCCAAATCCACAGAGGACTACCACAAAGACACTCCAAAAAATTACCCACGTCTTTTTCACTAGGACCGTCTCCCTCCCTTCAACAAGATAATACAGACGGGAAAGATAATATATGGAAGAAAGCTCATAGAATCATGAGACAATCGTCATAGAACGATGATAAGTGTCTGATAATTCCCCGTTGGAAGGAGACAGGCAGTAGTGGCAATTAGGAAAAGGGAAAAGGTATATCTCAATCGAAAAAAGTATAGTAGCAAGTAAATCAGGGTGAAAGGAGAATGAGAAGATGGCAACTGAGGAAATGAAGCACCCTACAGAAGCAAATGATTTTCATCTGAATCAGCTGGCAGCAGTAGGACAAATTGCCGCAGGAATTGCTCATGAAGTGAAGAATCCGTTAACAGCAGTAAAGGGTTTTTTGCAATTGTTGAAGGAAGAACATAATGAAGGTTATTTAAACATTGCTCAAGCCGAATTGAATAATGCACTGTCAACCATTGAAGGATTACTGCATGTTTCAAAACCGGATTTAGATGACGAACCCCATCAACTCATTAAACCGGCTGCCGAACTAGAAGGTCTATTTACACTTTTTCAAGATCAATTATATCGGGTGAACATCCAGAGTAATTTTCGGGATGTAAACGCCATGGTCTATGGGAAAAAAAATCAAATAAAAAAAGCCCTTTTTAATTTATTGAAGAATGCATTTGAAGCCATACCAGACAAAGGAACCATAACTGTTGATCATTACGTAGAGGAAGAAAATGTGGTCATTTCAATTGAAGACACAGGGATTGGGATACCCAAAGATAAGCTGCGAATGCTTGGAACACCTTTCTATACAACGAAAACGGAAGGGACTGGGATGGGCTTAACTCAAGTTTTTTCTGTTTTTAAAAGTCACAATGCCATCGTGAATGTTGAAAGCTCAGAAAATCAAGGTACTAAGTTCATTATTAAAATACATATGGATAATCCGAACAAAATAATTGGAGTGAACGTTTTGGACTTGGAATATTTAGAAGGGTATGATTTTACAGTATTTTTAAAAGAAAACAAGCCAAAATTTGAGAATCGTTTATTACATGAAGCAGTGACCGTGAAGGATAAAATAGATGATATTTTAAGAGTAGGTAACATTGATCTCCTATCAAACGCCTATAAACTTGTTCTCTATGTCGTCGAGGGACGAGAGCACGAAATGATCTCCTTTGCCAAACAGGAAGGGATTGCCTGGGCGAAATATTCACTATCTCTCGCCTTTAAATTAGAATGGATTCAAACCGTTCGCAGAGTTCTGTGGGACTTCTTATATAATTTTGATCGATTAAATGGAACAGCAATTGATAGAGAGGAATTCTACAGACTTGAGAAAAAAAATTAATAATCTCGTAGATCAATTCCTTAATCATTTCTTTGTGAGTTATTCAGATTATAAAGATAGATTAATCCAATCCCAAAGAGAATTGGTCGAAGATTTACTTGTTCCGATTATCCCAGTAACTCCGTCGGTATGCATCTTGCCGTTAATCGGTAAAATGGATGAGTATCGCATGGAGACATTGGAGGATAAGGTTCTTTCTCATATTGGCTCGTCTAGGATCGATACCTTAATTATTGATTTATCCGGGGTGCTCCATATGGAACTACCCATCTTGAAGCACATCACAAATTTAATCAATGGAATGAGCATGATGGGATGTAAAACGGTCGTAACAGGATTACGCCCGGAGATCGTAAAGCAGATTATTCGCAGTGGTTTGGCGTTTGAGGAAAGAGTGATTGCCAAAGCTACTTTGGAGCAAGCATTGGATGATTTTTTAATCCGAAAATGAATACATGGGCTTCTGATTCATTCACCGAACGTGCGCGATAGTTGAATAAAGACAGTGCCAGTCTAAGACTTTATTTTTGAGTCCATGACTGGCACTGCTTTATTCCTCCCACATATAGCCGTAACGGGGGATTGTCGTTACTTTTTCCCCATATCTGCCTAGCCGTTTGCGCAAACGGTACACGAGTGCATTTATCTCTGTACGACCGACATCTGGCACATTTTTATCCGTACCTACGAGCCGCTCCGGCCAAATTAGCACCATGATTTCCTCATAGCTGACCGCCTGATTGGCGCGCTGGTACAGCAGCATGAGCAGGTCCATGTCTTTTCCGGTTAAATAGATGCGATTTCCATCCAGGCGGATTTCTCTGCGTTCAAGATTGATCACAAGACCCGCTGCCGCTGCTTTTGGATCAGCCTTTGATGTTAACGGGAATGAAAACTCTCTCGTTACATCCATCTCGCTTCCTTCGGCAAAGAAGATCAGCTCAACCACACCTTTTGCAAGACTTATCACATCGCCATGAAACAAAGGGTGGGGGGTCTGATGGACCGCAACTCCGTTGACCTCTGTTCCATGCTTGCTCTGCAAATCAGAAATCGTATATTGTTGACCAAACTTACGGATCACGGCATGCTTTCTGGACACATACGGACTCGAAAACTCAATGTCTGGCTTCAATTGGTTTCCTCTGCGTCCAATCGTGCTTTCATCTTTATGGAGGAATTTCCGTTTTTGCAGCTGCTCGGGATCTCCCTTTTTTATCAGCACATAAACTCCATCATCCAACATTCATCACCTCAAAAAGAGTTGGAGCCATCCTTTTCTATTTACATAACAAAATGGTGGATTAGTCAATCATTTTTTCATATAACAAAAAAGCCGTCAAAATTCAGGATCATGAAATGACCTGACCATGACAGCTGTCTATAATCGTTTTATTCCAGCAAGGAAGGTATTCCTGTCTGGGTAAATGCTTCATGAACAGATCTTGAGAGCAACCGCTTCTTGAGGCTCGATCGTCAGTACATGACAGACCCCATTTGGGATAAAGAGCTTGTATGCGACACCTTTTGGCACCACAATAAACTCGCCTGCTTCTACCCATATATTACGCTCATGGTACATCATCAGCAATCTTCCCTGAACGATGAAGAACAGCTCGTCCTTCTGATCGTTCTGTTGCCAGGCAAATTCACCTTGAAGCTTCTCCAGCTTGATCGCAGCGTCATTGAGCTCACCTACGACTGCGGAGCTCCATGTCTCCTGTAACTTTGAAAAATGCTGCGCGATGTTTACTTTTTCCATGATGATCCTCTCCCCTTTGTACCAAAGATAATACAAACCAAGGCTTGTTGACATAGCAGGGATCTCATAGATTTATGATAAGTCAGATCACAGAGCAATGATAAGATACAGATAATTAGAACAACAAAATAACAGTCGTATATAGAATGGCGGAAATAGAACAGAATGAATGAAGAGGAAAGGAGGGGCTCATGAAGACACGAATACTGCTTTGTATCTACGTTCTAGTTCTGATCTTCGGATTTTTTAACAGTAGTCGCATCATGTCATGGTTAACCAATCAGGATATGACCCTCCTGCCGTTTATGTTTCCCTTGTCTGTGTTTATCGGGTTATTTCCTGTTATTCCTTTTGGTCTTTTCGCAGGAATCATGGGCGCAAAATACGGCCCTTTTTGGGGTGCATTCATAAATTGGACGGGATCACTTGGCTCGGCGCTCCTGATGTTTCTATATGTACGATACGGCTACCAAAAGAAGGGGCGAGAATTTTTGGCGCGTTTTCAGCAATTAGATCGCTTTACCAGCGTTTTTGAACGGAATGCGTTCATGGCTGTTCTTTTTGCACGCCTCATCCCTATCATTCCTTCTCCTGCCATTACCATTTATTCTGCCATCAGCATGATTTCCGTCCTCTCATTTGCTCTCGCTACAGCTATCGGAAAAATTCCGACCATGCTCGTTTATTCTTTTTTAGGAGATCAAGTATTTACGGATGTTCGCCGGACCATCATAACCGTTCTCGTATACGCCAGCTTTATCGGAATCGCTTATATGATCTACCGCAAATGGCAGTCTCCTCGTGCGAAAAAATAATGCCGCCTCGTTTCTTAATTGAAAAAACGGCTATCTGTACAAAGACAAATTACCTTTGCGTACAGATAGCCGTGGTCGTGAAACACTCATTTACTCTCGTGTAGCCCAGCGAGCAATCGGATACAGTCCTAACGGATAGCTCAGTCCTTTTAAGCCAGGCTGAACTAGATAGTTTTGAGATGGAAAATATACAGGAATGAACGGCATGTCGTTCATCAGCATTTCTTCCGCCTGATGAAGCATTTCGTTGCGCTTGTTTGCGTCTGGCTCTACCGTTGCCGCAGCCTTCAGCTTCACGTACTCGTCATTTACCCAGGCAGTGTCTCCGGCAGCATCGCCTGAATATCGATCCAGTGAAAATACAGGATCATCGACAGCAGGAGTCCAGGAGCCGCGCGCCATCTGATAGTTTTTCTGCTTGAGGTTGGCGAGCTGCATTTTCAGCTCCTGGTTTTCCAGACGAAGGTCCACACCCAGATTTTTTTTGATCATCTCTTGTACCACCTGTGCGACCTGCTTGTTGGCATCAGACGTATTGTAGAGCAGTGTCGTTTCAGGGAAGGTCGTCCAGCCCTCCTCCTTCATTCCTTCCTCCAGCAAGCGCTTTGCTTCCTCTGGATTGTAGGTTACGTATTCCGGTTTTTCGGCACGGAAGTCTCCACCGGACGGCGTGCTCGCTCCTGGCGGCACCATCGCGTAGGCAGGAATTTCTCCGGCTCTTGTCACCGCCTCTGTAATCAGCTTACGATCAATAGCCAAAGCAAACGCCTGACGCACTTTTTGATTGGTAAACGGCGGCTTGCTCACGTTGAACAAATACATGTAGGTCCCAAACAAGGATTTCGTCTCCAGACCAGGATTTTGCTTTTCACTCGCTAATATATCCGCAGTCAAATCAGAAACCACATCGAGCTGTCCACCCTTGAACATTTGATAATACGTCGTTGCATCGCTGACCATTTTCCAGGTAACCTTTTGCATCGAGACGTCCTGCTTATTCCAATAATGCTCGTTTTTCTCGATGACGATCTCAGAATCATGCTTCCACGAGGTCATTTTGTACGGCCCATTGGTCACATACGAGCTGGCATCTGCCGCCCAGCTTGGATTGGCTTCCGCCGTTTTTTTGTGGATCGGAACGTAGTACTGGGTAGCCAGCAGCTTCGGGAAAAAGCTGGTTGGCGCTACCAGGTTGATCTCCAATGTTTTCGCATCCACTGCCTTGACCCCGACATCCTCTATCTTGCCAGTCCCCTTGTTGAACTCCTCTGCTCCTTTAATGTAATAAAGTCGGTATGCAGTCGTGGAGCCGACCTTTGGATCGAGATGCTGGAGAAAGGAATAAACAAAATCATCACTCGTAACAGGGTCTCCATTTGACCATTTGCCATTGTCTTGCAGGATAAAGGTATATGTTTTTCCATCCTCGGAAATTTTCACGTCCTTGGCAGCAGCGAGAACGGGCTCTCCCTTCTGGTCTTTCCAGTACAGCCCTTCAAACATATGGTTGATGATCCAAAATGACTGGATATCTGTGGACTTTACCGGATCGAGACTCGGAGGCTCTGACTTTGCGTTGAAGACGACTTCCAGGTTGGCGCCTTCTGTCCCTTTTTCGGTCTTAGCCTGTCCTTGTTCGGAATTGCCCGTATTCGCTGCCGGGCTTCCTCCGCATCCTGCCAACGCAGGCAATAGCAACGCGAACGATAAGATCAACGACGCAACTTTTTTCATGATTTTCCCCCTCGATACGATTATCGGGTGATGCTCTCTTGATCGTATTTATAGTAGCCTTGGGTAGCAGGATCTCCCGAATTGTCGGGTGTACCACTGCCCAGCAGATCTAGCAGATCTTTTTCCATCTGCGGCTGTTCCGGTGGCTTGCTGATCGTAAAGCGGACGCCATCGACACCCAGTACGGTTCCTTCGCGTGTATCGTCGGTTCCCCCGTACATGCTTTTGGTCGCAGCATCGTACAAAACTGCATGGACATCGCCAATGTATGGCTGGGGTGCCCTCTCCAAGGCATGTCCTTTTGCCACCAAGGCCCGCAGAACATCCGGTTCAAACCCATACTCCCACTCCACTTTCGGATAGGTACTGGAATATACACGCGGCGCGAGAATCGCCTGCTGAATCGGCAAGCCAAAGTCGATGACGCCCAAAATCACTTGAGCTACGGAAGCAATGATCGTCGTCGCGCCTGGTGAGCCGAGTGCCATGAAAGGCTCGTTGTCCTTTAAAACAAACGTAGGAGCCATGCTGCTCAGGCCTCTTTTTCCAGGCTCGATCTGATTGACACTCCCTGCTTCGGTTTGAAAAGCCACCCCATGATTTCCAAGCAAAAATCCATAGCCAGGTACCATCATTCCTGAGCCATAGACAGAGCCAATCGATGAAGTAAACGAAACCATATTGCCCCATCGATCAATGACAGAAAAATGGGTCGTTTGGGTCATCGTTTCGTCGCGCCCGCCACTCTCTGTGGCAGCTGGTCGCCTGCTCGTATCTGCTTCATATACCCACGGCTCGCCTGGCTCAACCTGCTTGGTTGCGGTCTCCGGGTTGATCAGCCTGGTGCGCTCGGACAAGTATTCAGGATGCAGGAGACCTGCCTTTGGAACAGGGCAAAAATCCTCGTCCGCCATATGCTTGGCCCGATCTGCGTAGGACAGATGCATCGCCTCCAGCAAATGATGCAAGTAGTCTGCGGACAGATGCCCCATGCTTTGCAAATCGTACGGCTCCAAAAGCTTCAGCATCTGAATCATGGTGATCCCACCGGAGCTGGAGGGGCCCATCGAAACAATTTCATAGCCGCGATACGGAGCACGGATCGGCTCTGCTTCTTTCACCGTATAGGCACGCAAATCCGCCATCGTCAATCTCCCGCCATGCTTTTGCACTTCTGCGACGAGAGCTTCCCCTACTTCTCCCTCGTACAGCACCTTCGCCCCGTGCGCCTTGATCAAACGCAAGGCTTTTGCCAAGTCAGGCTGCACCAAGCGATCGCCTTCGCGGATTGGCTCATTTCCTGGCATGAAGACCTGTTCAGTCGCCTCATACTTTTGAATGCGCCGAACTTCATTGGCGGTATACCTCTCTGTTGCCCAATTGACGTCAATGCCCTTCTCGGCCTGCTCAATCGCTGAATCTAGCACATCTGCGAGCTCCATGGTGCCGTATTTTTGCAGGGATGTTTCTAAAAGACGCAAGAGACCTGGTGTGCCAGGCGCATCTCCGCTGGTTGTAAACTCGAAAAACGAGAGCGGCTTGCCATCCTCATCCAGATGAAAATCGGGATTGGCGTTCATCCCCGCTGTTTCCCGTCCATCAAGGGCAATAATTTTATTCTGATCTTTCAGATAAATCATCATATACCCGCCGCCACCGATCCCTGACATATACGGCTCAGCAACGTTCAGCGAAAACTGGATGGCTGCCGCTGCGTCAACGGCATTTCCTCCCTGCTGCAAAATTTTGATGCCTGCCTCGGCAGCGAGCGGATGAGAAACCGAGACAATCCCCTGTGTGGCTTTTTCCATCGATGGATCAATCCCTGGCGTCGTCATAAGCCATGACTTCCTAAATAGCGCAGTGCAAAGGCTGATAGCATAGCGACACCGATGGGCAAAGCATCCTCATCGATGTCAAACATCGGGTGATGCAGTGGATATGTCGCATTTTTGGCTTCATTACCTGTACCGAGACGGAAAAATACTCCGGGAACATGGTGGGTGTAGTATGAAAAGTCCTCACCGCCCATCGACGGTTTGACCAGCTCATATTTGGATTCACCCAGCACGTGATCAGAGGTGGAAAGCAAAAGGTCAACCAGCTGATCGTCATTGATAATGGAAGGATAACCAAATCCGTATTCCAGCTCATAGGTGGCACCGAATGCCTCTGTTACGCCTTTTACAACGGTCTCGATACGTTTTGGCATCTGTTCCCGCAGAGCAGGATTGAGCGTTCGGACTGTGCCAGACAGCTCCACCTCTGCTGCAATGACATTGCTCGCCGTTCCCCCGACAATTTTGCCGATGGTAATGACCACGGAGTCTAGCGGATCTACCTGGCGGCTGGCGATGTGCTGGAGTGCCGAAATCACCTCGGCTGTCACCGTCACCGAATCAACCGTCTGATGGGGATGTGCTGCATGACCTCCGCGACCAATCACTTTAATCTTCAGCCTGTCTGAAGCAGCACATGAAACCCCGCGTGCTACCGTTACCTGCCCTGGCTTCAAACCAGGATATACATGCAGTCCTGCCATCGCCTGAATGCCAAAGTCGCGCAACAGACCATCCTCGATCATGGCTTTGGCTCCTGCGAGTCCCTCCTCAGCCGGTTGAAACACAAAGGCAACATTCCCTTTTTCCGGACGATAGTGCTCCGTTAAAAATGTCGCTGCTCCCATCAAAATGCTTGTATGAGCATCATGACCGCAGGCGTGCATCTTCCCGTCTATGCCTGAGCGATAGGCGACAGTCTTTTGATCGTGGATGGGCAAAGCGTCCATATCGGCGCGTAACCCGATGGTTGGTCCCGGCTCTTTTCCCCGGAGAATTCCTACTACGCCTGTGCGCCCGACACCCGTTTTTACTTCCAGCCCCAGACTTCTTAAATGCGCAGCCACGATTTGCGAGGTTCGTGTTTCCTCATACCCTAGCTCTGGATGCAAGTGGAAATCACGCCTCCAGGCAATGATCTGTTCTTTTGCAACACTCGCCTTTTTGAGAATATCTGACGTTTGATAGAGCTCTGAAATATTCTGCATATGCGTCCTCCTCAGGCCAAGCTATTTTTGGATGTATTTTGGAATTTTTCTTTAGTGACATTTTATTGCAATAAAGAGTGTGTTTCAATCAATTTTTAATTTTCAAAAAATAAACACCCCTTTTTCGGGATGCTACGAGTCTTTGAATAGCAGCAGAGGTCAAAAACAACTCTTTTGTTTCTGCCCCCTACTGCTCTACGTATTCGAATGGATACTACACTGGCTGTTCTGCCGTTTCGTGAATCCGGCGCAGCACAAAGTCTTTTACGATAGAAATGTAGTGCGCATGCTCATCCTTGACCACACTATGACTGCTCTGTTCAAAAATGACCAGCTCGCTTTGCGGGATCAGCCCAGCAATTTCTTCTGAATCCTCCACAGGCGTAATCCAGTCATGGCGCGCTCCCATCACGAGAGTTGGTGCTTGAATCGAGGGCAGCTGCTCACGCAAGTCAAACGTTCGCAGAAATCCGCCAAAGCCTTCATTCAGCGCTTGATAGGATCTATTGGCGCGGGCACGGGCATCCTGAGCGAATTGCCGTTCTGCCTCTGTCGGTGCTGCATTGTGCGTCGTCGAGTACAACGGCGCCATCAGCTCATAAAAAAGAGTCAGTTCTTCTTTGGAGGAAAAGGCACCTTCCCATAATACTTTAGCGATTGCCTTCATTTCGGGTGTACCTTTTTCTTCAACAATTCTTTTTGCCTTTTCGATAAACTCATGACTGGGGGATGTGGTTAGAAGCAACAAACCTGCGACATTCTGCGGGTAGCGCAAAGCATAAGCCTGCGCCACCATCCCACCATACGAATGACCGTGCAGAACGATTTTCTCCAGCCCCAAGTACTCACGCAAGGCCTCGATGTCTTCCACATTATTTTCAAGTGAATACGATTCGCTGGGTCCTACAGCAGAACGACCGCTTCCCCTGTTGTCGATGTAGACAAGCTGCATAATCTCAGAAAGAGGAGACAAGCCAGGCTTGTACCCCGTATGATCGCCGCCAGGTCCTCCATGCAACACAAAGCAGGTTGGCTTTTTCCGCAGGATCGGTCCATCCGGTACCCACCCCACTCCTTCGACATCAAAAAATATACGTGTTCCATTGATTCGGGCATACATACGCTTTCTCTCCTTTTAGGAATGATAGAGATGACATTTCACCATCTGCCCATTCACTATCGTTTCTTTTGGCTCCTCTGATCTGCATATATCCATGCAAGCATGACAGCGCGGATGAAACCGGCAGCCTTTTGGCGGATTGGCTGGTGAGGGCAAGTCACCCTGTAACAAGATTCTTTCTCTTTTTTCGTCAGGATCTGAAATTGGGATCGCGGAAATGAGTGCTTTCGTGTAAGGGTGCAGCGGATTGCGAAAAATCTCTTCTTTTGCAGCAAGCTCGACGATTTCACCCAAATACATGACGGCTACCCGATCCGAGATGTGCTCGACTACGCCCAAGTCATGGGAGATGAAAATATACGTCATGCCAAACTGCTCCTGAAGGTCCTGCAGCAAATTCAAAATCTGCGACTGAATGGACACGTCAAGTGCGGAAACAGGCTCGTCAGCCACTATGAGCTGCGGGCGCAGCATGAGCGCACGAGCAATCCCGATCCGCTGCCTTTGTCCTCCCGAAAATTGGTGTGGATACCGCTTGAGATGAGAGGGATTCAGACCAACAATCCGAATCGTCTCTTCTATTAATTCAGCTCTTTTCGCTTTCTCTACCTGCTGGGCGATCAGTGGCTCCTCCAAAATGCTTTGGATCGTCCGCTTCGGGTTTAAGGTGGCAAAAGGGTCCTGAAAGACGATCTGCAATTGGCTTCTCATCTTGCGCATTTGTTTTCCAGTCAGCTTGGTCAGATCCTGCCCGCGAAACCATACCTCTCCTGCTGTTGGTTCCAAAAGACGAAGCAGACAACGACCTGTCGTCGATTTGCCGCAGCCTGATTCTCCGACGATGCTAAGCGTCTCCCCTTCGTACACCGTCAGGTTGATCCCATTCACGGCTTGTACAAAGGATGTCGGCTGTAACCATCCGCTTTTTGCAGCGAAATGCTTTTTTAGCCCTTTTACCTCCAGGATAGGCTTGCTCAAATTGCGTCCCTCCCTTCCGCTGCTTCTTCTGTCGCAATCGGTTCATGCAGCCAGCATCTGCACTCCGAGCCATCCTTCATCTTTAAAAGTGGCGGATTTTGCGTGTGGCAGATCGGTTTCGCTTCCTGGCATCGGGGCGCAAATCGACAGCCCTGTGGCCACTCTCCGGGAGAAGGCACATTGCCGGAAATGGCGTACAAACGCTTCTTTCCTCTCGCATTATGGGGAACGGCCTGGATCAGTCCCATCGTATACGGATGCTTCGGATGGCGGAGTAGCGTACGTACATCGGCCGACTCGATAACCTGCCCAGCGTACATGACGAGTACCCGATCGCACATCTCCGCTACCACACCCAGATCATGAGTAATGAGCATGACAGACATCCCTGCCTTTGCGCGCATATCACGAATCAAGGTAAGCATCTGCGCCTGGATCGTCACATCCAGAGCAGTGGTCGGCTCATCCGCGATCAATAGCTGCGGATGACATGCCATCGCCATCGCGATCATCACTCGCTGTCTCATCCCTCCGGACAAGCGATGCGGATACTCTCCGAATATATCCTGCGCACGAGGGATGCCAACCTGGGCGATCAGCTCGATCGTCCGTTTTTTTCGTTCCTCCCACCCTAGTGGTGTATGCAGCTGAAGCACTTCTCCGATTTGTCTGCCAATCGTAAGCACCGGATTGAGTGAGGTCATCGGCTCCTGAAAAATCATCGCTAGCCGATTGCCACGGATTTTGCGCATCTCTTTTTCTTCGAGGGTGAGTAAATCTTTCCCCTCAAATTCGACCTGCCCGCTAACTACTCTTCCGTTTTTCCCTAGCAATCGCATGATTGAGAGAGAGGTCACGCTTTTTCCACACCCGGATTCGCCGACAATTCCCAGGGTCTCTCCTTTTTTCACGAGTAAATCAACGCCGTCTACGACCGTCACAGACGTATTTTTTCTGCCGATAAATTGCGTGGTCAAGCCTTTTACTGATAGAACCGGCGGTTTCCCCTCCATCTGGTTCCTCCTATCCGCATTCACGTATGCTCCATTGTGTTATACTTTACGCCGAAACAAAATATCAAACTATTCTGAAAGGGGTTCTTGTCATGAATATGGATAATATTGAGGCATTTCTTTATGCATTCCAGCTTGGTAGTTTCAACAAGGCAGCTGAAGCGCTTTATTTGACCCAGCCTTCGGTCACTGCGAGAATTCAATCACTGGAACGGGAACTAGAAGGCCCCTTGTTTCATCGGGATGGAAAGCAAATTACCCTGACCGAGCGCGGGAAGCAATTTCTCCCGTACGCACAAAAAATACTGCAAGCCTACCAAGAAATTTCTACTACGCTCTGCGCACAACCCGTCTCCGCAAAAAATCTAACCATCGGCTGCACACTGCTTATGTCGACCCATATTCTCCCAGAAATTCTTCCTATTTATCGAGAAAAATACCCTGGTGTCAATTTGCGAATTCTTGTCGGGTCCTCTGCCTACGTCATGGAAAAAGTCTTGAGTAAGGAAGCAGACTTCGGTCTCGTTCGTACCGTTTCACATCCGCTGATTGATTCTTATCATTTGCATACAGATACGCTGCGGCTTGTCGTCCCTCCCCACCATCCATTCACCACCTTGCCACCAGGCAAGCTAAATTGGTCGATGGTGGGACGGGAACCGCATATCGTCCTTGCACACGGTACGATGGAGTGGCTGATGGTGCAGCGGCATTATCATCGGAATCAGATTCATCCTCACATTATGATGGAGGTTGACAATTTTGAGGCTGCCAAAAAGATGGTGATGCGTGGAGTAGGAATCAGCTTTTTGCCACAGCTGTGCATGCAGGAGGAGCTGGCAAACGGGCTTCTCCATGAGATTTCCCCCAAGCCCCTCGCACAGCTCACGCGCAAAATTGAAATCATTTGCTTGCGTGAGGCAAACCGCGATCTCGTCGAGTTTTTTATTCACGCAGTCAAAGCCATGGATCGCAAGCTGCCGCTGACAAAAAGTATTTAAGCTGATTTCGGGTCAAAAATGTCCCGCAGGGCATCCCCTAAAATATTGACGGTGAAAACGACGACCGTAATGGCCAAGCCTGGAAAGGTTGCCAGCCACCAGGCATCATGAATATACTCTTTTCCTTCGCTGAGCATCGTCCCCCATTCTGGCGTGGGGGGTTGTGCTCCCAGTCCAATAAAGCTGAGGGCAGCTGTATCCAGGATGGCAATTCCGATTTGCAATGTCGTATACACAAGAAGTGGACTCATGATATTGGGCATGATCTGAAACAGAAGAATTCCGGCCCCAGACGTTCCTACAGCTCGACTTGCTTCCACATAACCCGATGCCTTGACAGACAGCGTCGCGCCGCGAGTTAGTCTAGCGTATTTGGGAATTCCGGCAATACCGACTGCAATCATCGCATTCGTCAGGCTTGGTCCTAGAATCGCCACAATCGCCATCGCCATGATGATATTCGGAATCGCCAGCAAAATATCCATGATCCGCATCAGCACCTGATCAACCATTCCCCCGACAAATGCGCTGGTTACTCCGATAAAGGTACCGGTAAAGAATGTGATCGATACAGCCATAACCGCGACCATGAGCGTTACCCTCGCTCCATGCAGAAGCCTGGACAAGACATCACGCCCAATCGAATCGGTACCGAGCATGTGATCCGATGTGGGACCGCTCAGCAATGCTTCATAAAATGGTTGCGTCGGATCATGCGGTGCCAGCCACGGTCCAACAATCCCGACCGCAATCACGATGAGCAAAATCCCCAAGCTGTAACGTGCCTTCCGATTGCGCCAGAGCTTTTCGAGCAAGCTATCTTCGCGAATCCACGTCGTCTTGCCCGTTTCTTTTTGCGAGGGTGCCGGAGGAATCGAAGGCAGGGCAGGCGTTGCTTGACTCATCTTACGTCCCCTCCTTTGGCTGACCGACTTCGATACGCGGATCAATGAAGCTGTACAAAATATCGACCAATATATTGATCAGGACAAAGATAACCCCGATGAACAAAATGATGCCCTGAACAAGTGGGAAATCACGGGAGGCAATCGCACCGATCGCGAGCGAGCCCAGACCCGGCCAGTCAAAAACACGCTCAATGATCACGGTTCCTCCCAGTAATGATGCGATCTGCAATCCCACGATCGTCACTACCGGAATCATCGCGTTGCGAAACGCATGGATGAAAAGGACTGCCCCCTCTCCTAGCCCTTTGGCACGAGCGGTGCGTATGTAGTCAAAGGAAAGCACCTCTACCATCCCGGCGCGTGTCAATCGACTGATGACCGTCGAGGCCAGGACGCCAAGCGTGACTGCCGGCAGCACAATATCCTTTAGTCCGATTCCTCCAGCAATCGGAAGCCACCCCAGCTTGACTGTAAACAACATGATCAGCAGGATGCCCAGCCAAAAGCTCGGAATCGAAACACCTAATGTAGCGAGACTCATAGCTGAAAAATCAAGGAAGGTGTCTTTGAATCTAGCTGCGATGATTCCCATCGTAATACCAATAATGATTGCTAGTAGCATTCCGCTTGCTGCCAGCTTGACGGTAGCTGGAAAGCGCTCCAAAATCTCTGTGAGGACGGGACGTCCAGTTTTGAAGGACGTCCCCAAATCCCCTTGTAGCACTCCCGCCGCATAGTGAAAATATTGTGTAAGCAGCGGCCTGTTCAGTCCCAATTGCTCACGAAGCGCCTGTACTTGCTCAGCTGTCGCATTTTCTCCCAGCATGATGCGAATCGGATCACCCGGAATGAGATGAATCAGCGCAAAGGAAAAGATCGAAATGCCGATGAGTACAATCAAACCTGTACCGAGGCGTTGGATAATAAATTGCTTCATTATTGATTCACCCAGCTATCCTGATACATCAGCCCACGCAATGGATGAACGCGTACACCTTCGACCGGCTTACGTACGACGTTGAATTGTTTTTCTGTGTATATGGGAATCCACCACGCTTGTTCCACGACGTACTTTTGAACTTCCTTGTAAACTTCCTTGCGTGCGACACTGTCTACGGTCGTTCTTCCCTTGACCAACAGTTCGTCTAGCTTGTCGTCTTTTACCGCACTGAAGTTCAGACCGTTCGCTATTTGACTGGAATGCAGGAACAGGTAGAGAACATCCGGGTCATTGAGCGTGTAGCCCATCAGTGTCATGTCATAGTTTCCTTTTGTCGCAGTATCCACGAGCGCACCCCATTCCAGTGTGACGATTTTCAGTTCCACACCAATATCCTTGAGCATCGCTTGAATGATTTGCGCCGCCTGTGCCCATGTACCCGTTTGCGCCAAAATCTCCAGCTTGAGCGGCTTGCCGTCCTTTTCATAAAAGCCTTGTGCGTTTTTCGTATACCCTGCCTTTTCCAATAGTGCCCGCGCCTCGTCCGCCTGATATTTGTAGCCGTATTCCTGCACAGCTTCATCGTAGCCAAACAAAGATGGAGGCAACGGTCCATAAGCAGCAACGCCTTCTCCTTGAATCACCGCTTTCATGATCGCTTCTTTGTTGATTGCCTTGTTCAGCGCTTGTCTCACTTCCAGCTCTGTGAAGACTGGTCTGCGTGTGTTCATCATCACATATAGGCCAAGACCGTTGCGCAGCATTTCCTTAACCTCGTATTGCGGATTATCCTTGTATTTCTTGACATCCTTCGCTTCGATTTTGCTGGCGATATCGATTGAGCCGCTTTCCAATGCAGCCAGCATCGTCTGATTTTCATTGATGAATTTATAAATGAGCTTGTCCGGGTAGGCTGGCCCCTGGTTTTTGGCAATCGGATCAGCCCACGCGTAATCTTCATTGCGGACAAACGAGATGCTTTGACCATTTTCCCAGCTCTCAAATTTCCACGGACCAATCCCGACGGGCTGACGTCCGTATTTGTCTCCTGCTTTTTTGATCGCTTCCATTGATAGTGGCTGTAGCCAGCCCGGATCACTCAAATATTGCAATAAGGGCGCAAAGGGCTGCTTTAATTTCAGGATGAGTGTCTTGTCGTCCGGTGCTTCTACGGACGCTACCTCGGATAAGTTGCTTCCTGCTACCTTTGCCGCTGTTTCTGGATTCAGCGCACGTTGATAGGTGTCTGCGAACGATTTGGCTGTCAGAGGTGTCCCATCGTGGAACTTCACCCCGGAACGAATGACGAAATTCCAAGTCTTCCCATCCTCGGAGACCGTCCAGCTCTCAGCCAGATACGGCTTAAACTCCAATGTCTCCGGATCTTGCGTAACCAGCCCGCCTCCGAGATTCCCTGCGATTTGATTCGCAACTGCCATCCCCGTTTTCTGAATGTCCAGCTGATCGGGCTCGTCCTTAATAGCAATAGTGAGCGTGCCACCTTTTTTCGGCTGCAGGTCTGTTGTCGCGTCTAGCGGCTTGGCTGGCGCATCTGTGCCCGTCCCTGCTCCGGGTGCAGCCGTATTCGCTCCACATCCGGCCAAAAGTGATGCTGACATGGATATAGCCGTTGCCATTGTCAGCATTTTTTTGATAGTTGTCCCTCTACCCATATTGCTCGCCCCCTGAGATAAGGATTGATTTATTTACGAATACACTATCATTTTTTAGAAAATTTTGATTATCAGACATTTCTATAAGGTATAGATGATTTGTGGTGGTGGCAGGTCGAGCGGCTGTGGTGGGGAGGAAAAAGGAGAAAACGCTGCAGATTCTTGGAACACTTGCATCGGGGATTCCGTCAGCTTTTTAAGTGAATCTTATGAGCCATGCTTGAGTGCATAATTATTCGTATATAATCCAGTGGGGGGCTACGCATAAAAAAAACAATCTTGATCTCACTAATCGTGAGAATCAAGATCGTTTTAGAATAGGTGTTACTCTTTGTTTAAATTGATGAATATCTGAAACTCATAATAAGGTTCTTCATATGACAACGTTACAATATTATCTCCAACTACAGCTTCTTGGGTTGTGTTCTTCTCTAGTAATTCCTCAAATGCTTGCTCGTACCACTTTGTATATTTATCAGGAATTGGACGCTCTTTAATCGTGCTATTGTAAAAAGAAGCTATTTTCCACATCCTGTCAAAATATATATCAAGATCTAGCTCAGACACCTTTTTATGTATCTGCATCTTGGCTGATTTCACATTATCATCCCGCCCAGTCACAGTGAGAATTACATCATTACGTGCCGTTTTTCCTGTCATGACTGGTCTTCCTTTTTCATCCTTTTCTTTCAAAAATATCATTTTCCGCCTTATATATGGACTCCCATCCGTTAGTGTATACTCTACGTCTTTATCAAATAACTCAAATACACTACGTGTAATCCCGATCCCTTGATAGGGAGTAAGAGGGAATGTCGGTATTCCGGATTTTTCATCCTCTGTTTTTGATTTATCATGAATTACACTTAGTTCAATTGCTTTCAGCTCATCATCATATTTCCAATCATAGTGCTGCCCTTTGTAACTAACGTGCCCTGCTTTCCCTTCCACTTCCTGAACTTGTTTGAACGATTTCGTGATCCATTGCAAATGCTCTTCATAATACACATCAGGCATAGCAGTTTGTAGGAAGGCAATAAATCCAATCATACTCTTCATGGCTGCCTTCGAATCGTTTTTTTGATAATAAGTTAATGAAACCTTCTTTAGCTGTTGATTATACGTAATGGCTTTAACAGAAAGCAATCCATCTAGGTCCCGAGCTGAAATCACTTTTGTATTAGGAGTAATAGCTTCCTCGTTCCAGGTAAAATTGTAAAAATCAGTTCCTAGCTGCTTTTTCATTTCCGTTAGTGAAATATTTACTGTTTCTTTCGTGCTATATAACTGATCTACCAAGGCAGCAGCCATTTCTGGATCATCAGGCTTTTGTTTATTATCTGCATACTCCCAGGTAGATTCTCCAACTACAGGTTCACCTGTTAAAAAGTTATTCATTTCAAAGCTTGTTTTTACACTTTCCGTTTGGCTTTGTTCACTATACGGCGGGAAATGAAACTCTCTCAATCCACCGCCGGCATCGTACTTGATTTTTATCCAATTATTTTCAGGCTTTGTTTCCACGATTTCATATTTAATTTCACTATTTTTCCCTTCCCCTACCCATGTAACAATGTCCTTTGCAATAAAATAATGGGTATCCGGAATATCAGGATCTTTCGACTTTTCAATCCAGTGACCAAGGATTCTGTTTTCCGGTTTACTTGCTGAATTTGAACAAGCAACCAGTAAAAAACAGTACATCATACATACAATAATAAACAGGAACTTCCTCACAAGCTTTCCCCTCTCCATAGCATTTCCAGCAATATCGACTGTCGAAAAAAAAGAAAGAATGGCACCAAAATGATTCTTTCGGGCCACTCTTTTACAAATTATGCCTTACTCAGAATAAAAGATTATCAATTCGTCAACAAGGATAATCATTCGACAATAAATTACAAAAGCAGCTGTTAAGTGCAATTTAACAAGGGCGTGCCCCAAAACAAGCGAGTGGAACAACCAAGCTGACTTGAAAAAAGGAGAAAGACGCGAAGCTCTTTGGGGCACATCCATGGAACCGTGCAGGGATGACCTCCTGGCCAGTGACCCAAGAAGCTGGAGAGCTTTCTTCACTAGAACATGCCCTTCATGATCCACTAGATGGTCAGACTGTTGGTCCCCCGCTGACATAAATGATTTGACCGGACACATAGCTTGCTTCCTCATTCACCAAAAACGAGACAACATTTGCGATATCCTCCGGCTTTCCAGCTCTGCGCAAAGGAATCTGGGCAGCACTTTCCTTTTCAAATTCCTCAAAGCTGACACCGATTCGTCTGGCGGTCTCCTTGGTCATATCTGTGGCGATAAACCCCGGAGCAATTGCATTCACATTTATGTTGAAGGGACCAAGCTCAATCGCAAGCGTCTTGGTAAAGCCTTGCAAGCCTGCCTTGGCTGCTGAATAGTTCGCCTGACCACGACTCCCCAGAGCAGATATGCTCGAAAGATTCACGATTTTCCCATAGCGCTGCGAAACCATATGCTTTTGGACACTGCGGCTCATTAAAAAGCTGCCTTTCAAATGAATGTCCATCACCGTGTCCCAATCATCCTCAGACATTTTGAACAGCAAATTATCCCGAATGACCCCTGCATTGTTCACCAAAATGTCCAGACCACCAAAGTGATTCACAAGCGATGTAACGGCGCTTTCAACCTGAGATGCATCTGCAACATCACATGCGAGACCGATGGCTTCTCCTCCTGCTGCCTGAATCTCGGAAACCGTCTCCGCAGTAAACTCCTCTTTCAGATCAAACACCCCGACTTTGGCTCCATCACTTGCCAGCCGTTTAGCTGTTGCCGCTCCAATCCCTCGTCCCGCTCCTGTAACGATTGCTACCTTCCCTGCTAATTTGCTCATGTAAGCCTCCTTTTTATTTCGTTAGAAACCCGGTTACGCCAGTGTTGATGGAACATTCAGAAAAAAGTTACCATATAGGATCGCGCTGTGCCATGTCTTCCACAGAATTCATAATAGGGTTCGCCTCCTGTACCGCATCATTCTCCGCTTACGTGCTTGTATCTTACTAGTTTAAATGAAAACTGTTTCGTTTTGAATGGCTTTCCTCCCGCTAGGGGTCACTGCCTAGCCTTCAGAAGATTTCTGAACAAAAAAAGCCTGATCTCAGTGATCAGACCTTTCCTTTTGTTATGAGCACGATGTATCAGCTCGTTACCGCTGCTTGCTTCATCAGGCTCTCAGCTATTGCCTGGGCAATTCTCTTATGCCCTTTTTCATTGGGATGTAAGCCGTCAGTACCCTCGTAAAAGCTGTGGTCTACCTTCCCTTCCGCATTCAGGAAAAGGTCTTGCAGACTGACAAGCATCCATCCATTCGTTTGCGCCATCTTTTTAAGCTCGATGGCATAGATTGTTCCTGATTCCCGCAGCTTTTCGTAGCCGCCGATGGGCTCCCAAACGGTGTTTGCATCAATATTCTGATGGTTAAAGCCCGCACTCGATATCCCGATGATCGGGGTAATTTGATAATGCAGCGCTTGTTTGACCATAGCGTAAACGTTGGCCAGCATCACATTAATCGGCACATTCCACCACATGTCGTTGCCTCCACCCATGATCAGTACATGAGAAGGGTTTTGCATGATAACATCAGGGTAATATCGCCCCAGCATACCCGCCGTTGTATCGCCGGAAATTCCTTTGTTTACAACCTCTATGCCAAGCTCGGTTTGCAGCAAAGCAGGCCATGCCGCCACTTTTTTCACACCGAAGCCTTCCGTCAGACTGTCCCCCAAACAAACGAGCTTTTGGATCATGAGACCCCTCCTTATGTTCACTTCGCTCAAGCCTTAAACATGGCTGTTGCTTATTTTTGCGTCTTCACAGTATGCATGCGATAGCCAGCCTTTTTCTCAATCAGACCGAGCAGCATATCGACCAGAATAACCAGGAGCGCTGCTGGAATAGCCCCTGCCAAAATCTTTTGATCGTCAGTTGTAGAGATTCCACGCATGATCATCTCACCCAGGCCGCCAGCTCCGACAAACGTGGCAATCGTGGCAGCACCGATGGAGACGACAGACGCAACTCGAACTCCTGCCAAAATGATCGGTAGAGCCAGCGGAAGCTTCACTTTCGTTAACAGCTGCATCGGGGTCATCCCCATCCCTGTTCCTGCTTCAACCAAATTCTTGTCCACATTTTCCAGTCCTGCATACGTATTTTGAATGATCGGCAAGAGAGCGTACAACGCAAGTGCGACAATCGCTGTACTGTACCCCAAGCCCAAAAAGATCATGATGATGAGTAGAAGCGACAGAGACGGGATCGTTTGGATGATGTTGATAATCGTCTGGATGACCGTAGCCACTGTTCGATTTCGCGTCATGAATACCGCCAGCGGCACGCCTGCAAGGATCGCGATCAAAATCGCGCTGACACTCATGTAGAGATGCTCTCCCGTCAGCTCCAAAATTTGCGTCCAGTACTTCGCCATATAGCCGATCGTCCCAACAAACAATTCCAAAGCCAGCACCTCCTTTATTCCTTGATCAAGCCTTGCTCTACCAGAAACTTTTTGGCGATATCTGCTGGATCAAGCTTTTCGATGTCGGCTTGATAGTTTAAGGCGGTCATCGTTTGCGTATCTATTTTTCCAGTCAATTTGTTGATAAGCTCTTCCAGCTGCGGATACTGTTTCAACGTATCGTTGCGAACGACTGGCGATGCACCATACGGTGGGAAAAAGTGCTTGTCGTCTTCCAGCGTCACGAGGTTGTACTCTTTCAGGCGTGAATCTGTAGAATAAGCGAGGACGATATCCACATCTCCTTTATCGACGGCCTTGTAAACCAACCCGATGTCCATTGGCGTTGTTTTCCCGAACTCAAAGCCGTATTCTTTTTTGAAGGCTGGATAACCGTCGTTCGTTCTCTCCAGCCACGGTGCGTCAGACGCCATGTTCATGTCTTTTGCATGTGCTGTGAGGTCGGAAATTTTTTTCAGATTGTACTTCTCAGCAACATCCTTGCGAACGGTAAAAATATACGTATTATCAAAGCCATAGGATGGGAACCACAGCTGGTCAAACTTTTCCGCCACCCCGTTTTTAACCAGATCAAATGCTTCCTGTGGGTCTTTACTGAACTCATTTAAACCCAGACTGCTGGTAAGATCTGTCCCAACGTAGCGAATCGCAGAAATCTGGATGTCGTTGTTCTGCATCGCCTTGAGCACGACCGGCGTTCCTCCGAGGCCACCGACCAGCTCCGTCTTGATGTCGGAATTCGCCTCAATCAGCTGCTTCAGCATTTGTGCGATAATCGTCTGCTCCGAAGTAGCCTGATGCCCAATTTTGACTACGTTCCCTCCACCGCCGCAGCCTGCTACGAGTAATGCGGTAATCACTACCATAATGATGCTACTCATCCATCTATATCTCATTTTGTGTGCTTCCCCCTTAATTTGCCCGCTTGCTTCTCAAGCCTTTTGGCGTACATAATTTCTGAATTTTCTGTGTAATAAAATCAGCGACAGTTGCGAGCAAAGCAGTCGCTATTGCTCCAGTCAACAGCATGCTGTCATTTGCCACTCCGAGACCTGTAAAGACAAGATAGCCTAATCCGCCGCCGCCAATAACAGCAGCTAGTGTAGCCCAGCTAATCGTAAAAATCGTAGCCGTGCGAAATCCACCCATGATAATCGAAAGAGCCATAGGCAGCTCAACCTTGAACAAGATTTGCAGGCTCGTCATGCCCATTCCTCTCGCTGCTTCTTTTAGAGCTGGGTCCACCTCTCGAATGCCTGTGAACGTGTTGCGCAGCATAGGCAGTAGAGAATAGAGGAACAAGGCAACTATGGCAGGAATGACCCCAATTCCGAGCAAGGGAATCATAAGGCCCAGGAGCGCCAGACTCGGGATCGTCTGCAAAATGTTTACGAACCCAATCACGTATTTGTTCAGCTTTTCTGTTCGAGTCAACACAATGCCGAGTGGAACAGCAATCAAAAAGCCTGCGATGACAGCGATGAAAGAAATATAGGTATGCTCCCAAGTCAGGGACAAAATTTGTTCATGTCTTTCTGTTACGAATTGAAAGAAATCACTCATCGTCTCACCCCGCTATTACGAAATACTCCATCGTGGTGGAAGCGTCGCTTTTTTGGAACCTTGCCCGGGCAGCTCCTGCACCTTGCGCAGACGCTTCACACCGATAAAATCGGCTACAAATTCATTGGCAGGCCGCTGGAGCAAACGGTTCGGTGTATCCAGCTGCACGACAGAGCCGTTATTCATGATGCAGATGCGATCCGCAATTTTGATCGCCTCATCCATGTCATGTGTCACAAACACGATCGTTTTTTTGATCGTTCGCTGCAGCCGGACAAGCTCATCCTGCAGCTGCTCTCTGCTGATCGGATCGAGTGCGCTGAACGGTTCATCCATCAAAATAATTGGCGGATCAGCCGCCATCGCCCGAATGACACCCACACGCTGCTGCTGCCCTCCGCTCAGCTCGGCTGGATAGCGGTCCTTGAACACCTTTGGATCAAGCCCTACCATGTCTAGCAGCTCATCTACATTTTTCTCGTACTGCGCTTTTTCCATCTTTTTCAGCTTCGGCACCAAGGCAACGTTTTGCCCAATGGTCATATGGGGAAATAGCCCAATCTGCTGAATGACATACCCGATATTGCGGCGCAGCTCCACCGGATCGGCTTTGGAAATATCAGCCCCGTTGATGTCAATTCTCCCAGCAGAAGGCTCGATCAAGCGATTAATCATTTTCATCGTCGTAGTCTTTCCACAACCGCTGGGTCCGATCAGAACAAACAGTTCCCCTGCTTCGATTTGAAGATCCATTCCTTTGATAATGGACACATCCCCGATGCTCTTTGCCACGTTGTGAAAGGCAATCATTCGCAACACCTCTTCTTTTCTCGAAAGTGATTTATGAACAGAAAAAAGTCGACACACCGCTCGCGTCTGGAGGCCATCCGGGACGAAAGCAAATGAGTCGACTGATCTCGTACATACATATATAGATAAATAAGCTTGATTACATGCGAGCCTGCGCTCAGGAAAGAGCAACAGTCAAATCGCACGCAAAATAAGCGAGTGCAACGAAATGTATGCAATATCTGCTTTAGCTGACGGGTAGGATGGCAGGTAGCATCCCTTCTGAATGCACAGAATTAACCCCAAGAGTGGTTCCCCCGTTTCCGTTTGTCACGGAACTAGGCCCGATATGAAATTATTGCGATACAAATAGCTTATCATTTACTTAGCATAACAACAATTTTGAAAATTCGTGATATCAACCGTTCTTACGTGGTCAGAGCCAGTTAACCGTAATGACCGGTCCTATTCGTATGAATACTCCCATATCCTTCCGCATGCTAGCCAATTGGTTGCTAATAATCTCCATATTATGTTCCCTGGTCACACTCTCTTTAGTGCAAAAGGTTTAGCAAAAAAGTTAATGTCCCAACGCTCATCACTGTCGTCACGAGCACACTGCTGGAAACAAACTGTGGACGCATATTAAACTGAATCGCATAAATTGCGGTTGTCGCAGCAGAAGGCATCGCAGCTAAAATAATTAATACTTTTTGCAAAAGCGGATCGATCGGGAAGAACAGGCAAATCACATACGCCAAGATCGGTGAGGCAACCAAACGGATCACACTTGCTGCGCTAAGCCCCTGCCACTCAAAGGTACGCGATGACACATTCGCCAGCTGCATTCCAAGAATGAGCATGATGACGGGAATAGCCGCCTGCGCTACGAGATCGATCGCTTGGTAGTAGCTCTCCGGAATGACCACATTCAGTTGCTGAAGCAGAATCGCAAGCACGACAGCATAGTTGGACGGCTGCTTGAAAATCGCTTTGACTGCTGTAGCGACTCCGCCTCCACCTCTGGAAGCAAAATACACGCCGAAGACGCCCATGATGATCGAATGAAAAACCATAATCTGTACAGCATAGACAAATCCGGCATCTCCATAGGCAAAGAGGATGATTGGCGTCCCGTAATTCCCGCTGTTCATAAAGGCAGTCGACAGCATCAACGCGCTTTCCTGCTGTTTATCGTAGTGAAAGAAGCGCGCAGTCAGCTGTGTGATGAGGATCAATGCCCCCAAAAGCAGCATGGAAATGACGACGATGTAGAACAGCTGCAAATCGAGCTGCGTTTTGTAAAAGGTGCGGAAAACCAGAGCCGTCGTCAAAATGTAGATCGCTAGCGTCGAAATCGGCTTGAGATCAAGCTTGAAGATGCGCTGCAAAATATAACCGCTGAGAAAAATCAGTAACACAGGCAAAATGACTTCAAGAAAAATCATGATGAATACCTACTTCCCCCATCAAGTAACTTTCTTCCTTTAGTATAGCAGAGGTACTCGGGAAAATGCGGAATTATCATACTACTAGCCCTGCTCAATTGTCCTGCTTTTGTGTGGAGAAGGAAACAGGAGAAAACGCTCCAGGCTCTCTTATTATCGTGTATTTTGCTCTATGAACCTCTCCACTTCTTCCAGTGTCGGCATGGCGGGAATGGCTCCTGTCTTCGTCGTGGCAAGTGCGCCGACGGCATTGGCAAAGCGAATCATTTGTTCCAGCTCTGTCTGTGAGAGTGTCGCGATGTCTTCTTTTGCCTCCAAAATTTGATACAGCATGCCGCCGAAAAAAGCATCCCCCGCACCAGTCGTATCAACTGCATCAATCTTGAAGCCACGGACAATTCCACTGTGATTTTGCGTGCGATAAAAGCAGCCTTTTGCCCCGAGCGTCACCAGAATGAGCTGGTTTCCATACTCCTGAATCAACCAATCTGTAGCTTCATTCACGTTACCAGTGGGCGTCAAAAAAGCAACCTCTTCTTCGGACAGCTTGACGATATTTGCTTGGCTGATCCCAGACAGAATGATTCTTTTCGCTTCATCTTCATCGTCCCACAGAGATGCTCGATAATTTGGATCAAACGAAACGAGGCGCTGGTTGTTTTTCGCAATCTCCACTGCTTTTCTCGTTGCTGCTCTCGCAGGCTCATGCGTCAGCGAGAGGGAGCCAAAATGAAAGAGACTTGCCCTAGCAACCAGCTCCGCATCGATGTCTGTATCACGCAGCAGCGTATCTGCTCCCGGATTGCGATAAAAATGAAAGGAACGATCGGCATGTTCGTTAATATGTACAAAGGCAAGCGTGGTCGGAGCTTCGCTTGTCATGATCAGACTCGTTACCCCAATGTTCAAGTCGAGCAAGGTCTGCTTCAAAAACTGACCAAAAGCATCGTTCCCCACAGCCCCGATAAAAGAAGTCCTTTTGCCTAAACGCGATAATGCAGTCAGTACATTCGCCGGTGCACCTCCGGGGTTTTGCTCAAAAGCGATTTTTCCTTTTTCCGCATGTGGCGTAGGGGTAAAGTCAATTAATAGCTCCCCGCAAGCAGCGACATCCAGCATATCGTTCTCTCCCTTTTCCTTGATGCTTTTACGTTATAGCATCGATTTTTCCTCACCGTTATAAGAAAACTATCTGCATACTTCCCATGCCATTTTCAATCGTTCGGGATGAACACGAAGAGGTTTGCGCAGTCCTTCCTTACTGACGATACCCTCTGCTGCAAGCTCGGTTAACTGCTCGGAGACAGTTTCACGGATGCTACCCATCATGCTTGCCAGCTCCTGATGCGTCAGCTTCACCTCCAGCTCAATCCATTCCTGATTTGTACCCGAGCCGAACTTTTCCGAGAGCTTGTGCAGCAAAAAGAGCAATCTTTTTCGCACGCTCCCGTATGCCATATGCTCCATCATCTCTTCAACCTCTTTCAGGCGTGTCGAGATAATCTCGATAAAATGCAGGGCCAGCTCCGGCTTTTCCCGCATCAGCTGTTCAAACTGCGGCTTGTTAATCGTACAGATGACGCAGTCCTCCCACGCCTCGGCATACATGTTTTCGGAGCTGATTGTGAAGGACCCGATTTCCCCGAATATGTGACCGACACCCAACAAGTCTACGGTCAGCTCTTTTCCGCCCTCTGACAGCTTATATAAACGGACCATTCCTGACTTGACCAAATACAAGAGCTTCCCGCCATGCTGGGGGGAAGCAATGATGGTTCCTTTTTTGATTGTGTTCATCGGTGTAATCGGCTCGATCTGTATGAGCTCCTCTTTGCTCAGCTTTTGAAACAAATCGACCCGCGATAAAAACTTGCTCTTGTCCACCCAAGTGCCCCTGCCTCTCCCAGTGTAGTCTGCCCTACATATTCGGCGTGCTTTGTTCCATTATACTATGTCTGGAAAGCAGAACGATGGGCTTTCTATTGAAAGGAGTGCATAGCTTGAGTATCCTTACAGCCATTTTTCAAGTTATTTTGTTTGGCATGTTTACCTTTTCAGCGAGCTTGAAATTTTCCCGCAGCAAATCGATGGTCCAGCATTGGAACGAGTATCGGTACCCGTTCTGGTTTATGGATGTCATCGCTTCGTTAGAGCTCCTCGGAGCAATCGGAATGCTCGCTGCCTTTTGGGCGCCGGCTCTTATGAAGTATGTCGCAGTCTTGTTTATCATCTTAATGCTCGGTGCGATTCATGCCCATCTGTTCCGGGCTGGGCACAAGCCAATCATGGCAATCAACGCTTTCTTCATGCTTCTGTTCTCTGCTGTACTCATCTTTATGTAGTGTGAACAAAAAACTCGCCATCCTCTTGGCGAGTTCTTGTTGCTTATGCCTTGACAGCTTGATTGTTTAGTAAATCGAAAGGTCCCAATCGCGAGCAATCTGCCCTAGCAGCGCTGTTCCGGCCACACTGTTTCCGTACTGGTCAATAGCGGGGCCGTAAACACCAATTCCGCAGCCATCGCCAAATGGCGTCTCTCCCTTTCTTCCTCTTGGAGGGACGGCAGCCATAATCCCGCCAGATACTCCGCTCTTGGCTGGCACTCCGACAAAGGCGGCGAAATTGCCAGAAGCATTGTACATCCCGCAGGTTACCATCAGCGCTTTCGTCAGTCGCGCTATTTCTTTGGAGAAAAGCTGCTGCTGGCGAAGCGGATGGTAGCCGTCATGGGCTAAAACAAGCCCGATCATCGCGATATCTTCTGTCGTCACCTCTATGGAGCATTGGCGGATGTATACCTCCAGTGCTTCTTCCGCTGGGCAGCCAAGGAAGCCCGTCGCGGTCAAATAATGTGCGAGGGCACGATTTCGATGGGCTGTCTTCCACTCGGACTCGTACACTTCCTCGTTGATTTGATGCCTCCGTCCTGTCATGCTCTCGATAATAGACGTCAGAGAATCGAATTTTTCCTGCGTCGAATGGCCTTGCAGCAGGGAAGAGACCGTAATCGCTCCAGCATTGATCATCGGATTAAAGGGTCTGCCTGGCTTGTGCATCTCCAAGCGAATCATAGAGTCAAACGCATCCCCAGTAGGCTCAACATCCACTTTATCCAGCACATGCAGTATTCCGTGATGCATGCAGACAGCGATGAAGCTGATCACCTTTGAAATGCTTTGCAAAGTAAAGGCTGCCTCCCAATTACCCGCTGTCAGTTTTTTTCCGTCTTGACCAATGACGCAAATTCCTAACTGTTCTGGATTCGCTTTTGCCAGAGCAGGAATGTACGCAGCGCATTTACCCTTACTTGCATCTCCACGAAACCGCTCCACCCATCTCTCCAAGTCAGTTTGCACCTGACTTTGCTTTGTGGTCGTCTCCTGAATTTTCCCCGATGTGTGCTGAACCCCCTGCATTTCCACTCTTCCCTTCATGCTGACCAAAATATCTCTCTTGCATATCATCGAGGATGCTCCAACCCCTGAAGGCTACTATGCCTTTTTCGGTGGATGTATGTCGTCTGGAATCAAGGAAGTGTATGCTTCCCCTTCCAGGCGCTCCTGCCACTCCGCTTTTGCCTGTTCGATTATCTCCGGATTTTCCATCGCCTCAATCGCGGTAGAAGCCATCACTTTTCCAGCTTGCAGCATCCCTTTGTGAGCAATCGGCATCGCACCTTGCGATACGACCTGCCACGTATGGAAAGGGGTTCCGAGCGCCCAGCATGTCGTCATGCACTGCATCGTCGGTACGACCCAGCTTACGTCTCCGACATCTGTTGAGCCAGACAGTGTAAACTCATACGCTGGAAGCGGCCCGATGATATCGGCTATCGCCTTGTCTTTTAGCTGCTTTGCCGTTTCCTTGTCGACCCCGGCAAGTGCGGCACGCAGGTCTTCTGCTGACAGCGACTCCTGAATCTTTTTCGCAAAATGCTGATCCTCCTCGTCATACGCAGGAACACCTACTGCCACCAGATTTTTGTGCATCACCTTGGCGAGTACTGTGTTTGGCACGAGGTTGGACGCGGTTCCTTCAAAGACCGTTTCCATCGTGGTGCCCGTCATCAGGGCTGCTCCTCTGGCAATGTCGTATACTCTTTCATACAGCTCCTTCACTTGCTGCTTTTTCGGTGCACGAATCAAGTAAACGACCTCTGCATATGGCTGCACAACGTTTGGCGAGATTCCGCCCGTATTGGTAATCGCATAATGGATACGCGCTTCGGAAATCATGTGCTCCCGCATGTAGTTGACCCCGACGTTCATCAGCTCGACGGCATCCAGTGCGCTTCGTCCGAGATGTGGAGCCGCTGCAGCGTGAGCGCTTTTTCCATGGAACTGGAAGCGAACGGAGTAGTTGGCGAGCGAGCTGATATTCATGATGCCTGGCGTCGTCGCAGGATGCCACGAGAGTGCAAAATCAACGTCTTCAAACAAGCCTGCACGTGCCAAATACGCTTTTCCAGAGCCGGCTTCTTCTGCGGGACAGCCAAAATATTTCACTGTCCCTTTAAGTCCTGTTTGATGCATATAATCCTTGATCGCAACGGCTGCTGCCAATGCCCCAGCACCGAGCAAATTATGCCCGCAGCCATGTCCGTGTCCCCCGGAAATGATCGGATCGTTCGTAACCATGCCTTTTTTCTGGCTCAATCCGGTCAAGGCATCGTACTCTCCCAAAATCGCAACTATTGGCTTACCCGTGCCAAAGCTGGCGACAAACCCAGTTTCCAGTCCTGCAATCCCCTTTTCCACCTGAAAGCCTTCTGCCTCCAGCGCCTGACACAAATACCCTGCGGACTGATGCTCTTCAAAGTAAATCTCCGGTGTTTCCCAAATTTTATCGCTAACAGTAATAAACGTATCCCGTTTTTGCTCGATTAATTGTGAAATGATTTCTTGCTTGTTCATGCTGTACGCTCCTTTCTAAGTAGCTCACCTTTTTCATAGTTCATCGTCAGAAGTGCCGCAATGCAAATGACTGCAAATACAATCAGCATCCAAAACGCTGCAGCAAACGAACCATTGAATGCATCAACGATAAAGCCAATCGCCAACGGTGTGATGAAGCCGGCGAGCTGTCCGCCTGTATTTACAATGCCCATGCCTGTACCTGTCACCGAAGCAGGCAGGTTTTTCAGGACAACAGAGGGCAAGAGAATGATGACAAAGGAAATGAACAGAGTCACGATCGTTTGATACGTAATGAACATCGCTACACTGGAAGCGTTAAACATCAGATACAGCAGGATCGCTACCAAAACGCAGGCGAGGCTGCCCATTGTTTTTTCTCGTCCCTGTGGCAGCTTGTCCAGCACGTAGCCGCTCGCATACACTCCGACTAACGTTGCGATACCCGGGATCATTTGCAGCCAGCCCAGAGACACAAGATCCAGACCACGCACCTTGACGAGGTAGGTTGGTAGCCAAGTAGCCAGCCCCCAGTTCACTGCGTAAATACTGAAATAGGCGATTAAGAGATTCCACAATAATGGCGTTTTAAACAGCAAGGCAACAGAGCTCTTCTTTTCGTTGGACGTGGAAGCTGCTTCGGAGTTTGAGGCGGCTTCTTCTTCCTTTGGCAGCTTGATATAGCGCCAGTACAAAACCGCAATCACAGCCCCGATCGCCCCAATAATGACGAACATGGTGCGCCAGCCAATGGTGTTGATCAGAGCAGCGGACAAAATCGGAACGAACAGTCCCACGATTGCACCAGAGGAGAGCATGACAGACATTGCTCGTGAGCGCTCTTCCCGTGGATACGCTTGCGCAATGATTTTCGAGCTCGCTGGCTGGAATCCGCCTTCACCAATTCCGAACAGGAAGCGAATGATTACCATAGAAGCCAGTGACCACGCCGCTCCGGTTAACGCTGTAAAAATAGACCACATGACAACGGATGCAATAAGTACTTTTCGTGAGCCGAATCGGTCTGCCAGCCAGCCCCCTGGCATTTGCATGAGCGCATAGCCTGCGAAAAAGCTGCTGAGCAATAGTCCCGTGGATGAAGCGCTAAGCTGCAAGTCTTCCGTGATCGCGAGTACGGCGTAGTTCATCACATAGCGGTCCAGGTTTCCTAATGCCCAGCCTAAAAAGAGTAAAGCCAAAATCCAGTTTCTCGTGCGCGCTGATACCATAACTGTGGATACCTCCTTCTGGTTGCTTTCCATGCTTTTCTCTTAATTTTTGACGAAAGCGCATTCATCCAACTTCATGCTAATCTCCGCCAAAAAAGCGACAAGCAGATTACCTACTTTTTATTTACCGCATAATTAACGACATGTCGCAATTAATACTGTACGAAATTTTGAGACTATTATCAATCTATTTTTTTGTGTGTTCGGGACGTTTTTTTGCAGAAAAAAAGCACCCCATATAGGATGCCTACAACAGTCTATACAGCTTGCTAGGTCTGCCACGTGTCGCTTGGGACTCCTCACCCGAGCACTCCGCCAGCTCTACCGCACACAAATCCGCTACGATTCTTTGCGCATTTCGCTCACTCATCTGAAGGTACTTTGCCAAATCCTTCGTTGTAAAATCTACCCAACCCATTTTTTGCAGCAAGGCGTCCAGCTTTTTGTACGTCTTGACGCTAATGTTTCCCTTTTTCAGCTTTTCCAGAATCTCCGAATCATCGGCCCGATAGGAGTAGACCAGCTCTTCCTCCTGCCCTACCCATTCGACGATGGTGCCGTCATCCTGAACCATGACGATATCTCTCGTCGCTTTTTCTTTGGACTGGCGCAAAGCACGGTGTGCATTCATTTCTGCTGCAAACGCCGTCTCGCCAAACCCGATTCCTACTGCAACGGTCGTATCGGCTTCCTTCGCCAAATACGCTATTGTCTCTTGTAAAATCGGAATTTCGCGCTCGATCGTTCCACGCGAGCTGAAGATGACGTACCTGCCATTTCCTTGCTCCAGAAGGGACCCATCCAATTGCTCGCACAGCTTGATCAGCGCTTCCTTGATCCGCAGCTCGAGATACTGCCAATGATAAGGCGTCTTTGCCCCTTCTTTAATCCGGTCAAATTGCTCTACCTCGATCATCTCGATGCCGATCTGCGTGTCTTTAAAGTACGAGGTTCTGACCTTTTCCACAAAGACTCTCACCGTTTGGTGGATCTCCATTTCACTAGGTGAGATCCAATAGGCTGGAATCCCGGCCTCTACCAGTGCCTGATAGACGGTCGGATAACAAGTCATGGCTCCATCTGTCTTTTTCTCGTTCCAAAGCTCCATATGAAAATCTAGCAGCTCATTGGGGTCGATCGACGCGTCAAACGTCTTCATGTACAAATTACTAACCGAAATGTTGATCGTCCGCAGCGAATCCTCCATGTAGGTCGTTGACAGCAGCATATCGATACTGACACGATCGATGAGCTTGCGCTGGCTGTAGACCATTTCCAAAAAGCCTTTGTAAATGCTCGATTCCGTAGCGTAAATATACTCCATCCGCTTGTCTGTACCCATGGCATTTTTGGCAACCATGTACGGAATCGGTCCGGAAAAAAGCCAGTGATCTACATACTGGTCATTTTCCCGTACAATTTTTTCTGTCTCTTTTGTCTCTGTGTATGGGTATGGAATAAAGTTCATTCCTTGATCAAATTCCTTTGCCACCGCAAGAATTCTCTCTACCGATTTCTTTGGGCCAACCACTCCAATTTTAAACATTGTCTATCCAACCTCTGCGTCTAGTGATACGAACATTGTATACACAAGCACTGACATAAATCCACCCGTCGGCATTGCTAGATACGTCAGGAGAGAAAACAAAAAAGCTGGCGCACCATCACGCCAGCCTCACACATTGCCCTTATTTTTTGCCTTTGCTTCCACCCAAATTCTCAAAAATGACATCTGCGTTTTTCGTGTTATCAATTAGGCCAGAAAGCTTTTCTTTACCTGGACCAAACGCATACACATTGACGTCTTCACCAGCATGGCCGCCAGTTGTCCAGCCTGTAAAGGAGCGTTAGGAATTCGTTAACCAACATTTACACATAAAGATGGGTAAATGCATAGAAATAGATCGAGTTCATCCAGCCGTAAAATCAGTAACGATTGCTGTTCTCGGAGGTGGGATGATCGAAGCAAAGAATGTATTTGGGGGTACGTCATGACAGATGTATTTGTTGACAGATCATTAGAGGAGATACGATTTTGGTCTCGTATCATGAAGGAGCATTCGTTATTTCTAAAATTAGGATTTAATTGTGACGATACGAAATTGATAAACGAAGCCGATCGTTTTTACAGCATTTTCGAAGACATCGAGAACCGCGCACTTGCCTTCACTTCTGATACCGACCCACAGCAGATCTACGAGTTTAACCAGGTCGTTTCCAATGCAGTTAGTCATATTTGGGCATTTAAGCGACATGTACTTGGCCTCATCATTCGGTGTAAAATTCTTGGCAACAACTTCCCCTTGCTAGTGGATCATGTGAGCAGGGAAGCAGCCTATTTCAGGAAACGGCTGACGCAGCTGAATACGGGTACCCTCGATCCACTACCGGATGCTGTGATTAATGAGAACGTATTCTTCCTGCGCATTATGGCTGACCACGCAAAATTTATTAACCATTTACTTGATCCATCAGAAAGAAAGCTCGTTGAGCAGGCACGAGATTTTAGTCATGACTTTGATCAGCTTTTATTCCAGGCTCAAGATCTTGACTCGATGAGACCCCAATCCCAAACGCAGCCACTGCTCGATCAGTTTGTCGATCAAAATCGTGTTTCGGTCCGGCAGTTGCGCGATTTTAAGAAAACAGCTCGCGATCTTATTGAAGCTTGCCGAATCAAAAGCATCATCCCTCCACTGCTTGCAGACCATGTCTTTAGAGAGGCATCGCATTTTCTAGAAATCCTGGATTCTTTCGAAATCGCGCTATCCTCTGCCAAGTAGCTATCGTTTATGTGACGATGGACATATTTTCAACCTGGTCTAGGGTCAACCAGTTTTTGCTCGTGCAAGCATAGATGAATTTTTAGTGTGTCGCTTGAAAAAAAGGAAGAGACAGACCAATCTGACTCTTCCTTTCATGCTATCCGGTTAAGAAATTATTCTATTTGTTCTCAGACAAGAACAAATGTGGTGCCGTATACAAGGCAGGTGAGCCCCCTGTATGCAGGAACAGGACGTGATCCTCTTTTGTAAACTGTCCTTGGCGAATCATACCGATCAAGCCTGCCATCGCTTTACCTGTATAGACGGGATCGAGCAGGATTCCTTCCGTGCGAGCGAGCAGCTGTACGGCTTCAATCATTTCATCCGTAGGAAGTGCGTAGCCTGGTCCGACATACTGGTCTTCACAGCGAATGGCAGACGGTAGAATCTCTCCTGTCAGCCCGACTGTTTCCGCCGTAGCATGGAGCAGCTCAAGCACCTTGGCTTCCTGTGTCGCCCTGTCACGGCTTACGTTGACCCCGATTACCTTTGTATTTGACTGTCTCGCCATGAATCCTGCAATCAGACCCGCTTGCGTCCCGGCGCTTCCTGTCGCCGTCACGACGTAATCAAAAGGAGTTCCTGTCTCCCACGTCTGCTGCTCGATTTCCTCGGCACATGCCATATAGCCGAGTGACCCCACTTCATTGGAACCGCCAACTGGAATTACATATGCTTTTCTGCCTTCCTTTTTCAACGCTTGCGCCAGCTCTTCCATTGCTGCCAGCATATCGCCATCGGATGGAATCACTTTGATTTTTTCGGCGCCAAGCAAATGGAACAGCAAATGATTGCCGCTAGCGAGGGGATTGTAGCCGGTCTCGGGCTCGGTCAAAACGAGCTGACACGCCAAGCCTTCACGTACCGCAGCAGCCAGCGTCAACCGGCAGTGATTTGACTGAACTGCCCCACACGTGATCAGTGTATCAGCACCTTGCTTGATCGCATCCGCTACCAGATACTCCAGCTTCCGCGTCTTGTTTCCTCCTGCTGTAAGTCCCAAAAGGTCGTCACGTTTGATCGAAATGGTTGGTCCTCCCAAAGCCTTGGATAGTCTGTCCAGCTTTTCAATAGGCGTGTTCCCCGTCGTATACTGTCTGCGCTCATAACGGATCGGATTCATGGGTACTCTCCTTTTGCTCAATAATTGATTGATATTAAATACTCGTTCACACAGATGGATTCCTGCCTGGTCATATGCTATCGGAGGAGGATGAATCGTGCAGGCGCAAAAAATGGATTGTAATGAATTTACATATCGCATATAGTGTTAGAGAGTAATTGATTTTTCAACAATCTTGGAGGTGGGGAATATGACAACGACATACGTGAGCTTTATTTCCGCATGCACTCATATTCTAAATCCCCATCTGGCGTACGTGAAAGCCTCCTAGTTTATCTAGCAGGTTCTCCTAGCTGTGCCTACAACACGGGGATAACCCGTGTTTTTTTGTTGCAGCGCTGTACGCGTCCAAGGCTTGGTGTCGTGAAACCAGGTTTGTTTAAGCGAGCCGCCGTGGGGATGGACTATCCCTACGGCTTTTTTCTTTCTGTGCCGTGGGGATTGACAGCTCCACGGCTTTTTCCATTTCTCACTATCATTTGGAGGTTGATACGATGAGTACAATGAACAACACAGGTTTAGTAGCAGCAAAAGGGCTTTCAGAAGAGTGGCTGCAGCAAATTATCCATTTGGCAAAAGTATGCGAGGCACACGACGGCTTTGATTTGTCCATCAATTTGAATGTGTCGATGCTGCAAAGCCGTTCCCCTGAGCAAACGAATGATTTCCTTTATTTTCAGGACGGTACGCTCGTAGGATTCCTCGGGATGTATGCGATTGTCAGCCCAAAAGAAGTAGAGATCAGTGGTATGGTTCATCCAGCTTATCGGAGAAAGGGTATCTTCCGCACGCTTTTCACACAAGCAAAAACAGAATGCGAAAAGCGCGGGGTCACGCAAATACTACTCGTTAGCAATCGAGAGTCTAAGGAAGCGGGTGCTTTTGCAGAAGGAGTAGGCGCTACGTACCACTTCTCTGAATACAAGCTGGATTACACTGCTAGGGCGCCTGTAACTCCGGTGGCAACCGATGATCGTCTTCTGCTTCGCCCAGCCACGAACAATGATTTTCATACACTCGTTGAGATTGGCGTCAGTGGCTTTGGAGACTCAGCCGAGCTCATGACTGCACTGGTTACACGCAATCTGTCTGAGCCTGACTTTCAAACGTATCTGGCTCTGTATGAGTCTGAGCCTGTCGGGATGATTACCGTCAGCGAAGAGGATGGCGCGTTATTCATCTCGGGTTTTTGCGTCAAAAAAGGACTCCAAGGAAAAGGGCTCGGGAGAAAAATTCTTTCGCAGACAGTGGAAATCCTGAATCAACGAGAGCACGAGGGAATTAGCCTGGAGGTCGCTGTCGATAATCAAAATGCCTTGTCACTCTATCAATCTATCGGATTCAAGGTCGTGTCAGTCTACGACTACTATGTCGGATGAGGCTTTCCTGAATGAAAAATCATGCTTGGCGAGATTCAACCGTTATTTTGCTGTTCATCTATTCCTTTTTCACCAAGTTTCATTTGTGGATGCCCATCTATGTTCTGTATTTACAGCAAGAACGAGGCCTGAGTCTGGCCACAATTGGAATCGTGGAGGGAATCGGCTGGGTTGCTGCCGCTTTGGCTGAGGTTCCTGCTGGAATCGTAGCGGATCGCTTTGGTCGCAATCGTGCCCTCATGGTGGGAGCCTTTGTCATGGCTCCTGCTATGGTGCTCTACGCATACACGGACTGGTTCCCGATTATTTGTTTTCTGCAAATCGTATGGAGTGTTGGCGGGAGCTTTCTTTCTGGTGCTGACCAGGCACTCCTCTATGATTATTTGCAAGAGCGAGGTTTGGGAAATTTCTTTTCCAAAGTGGTGAGCTATCAACTAGCCATCATGCGCATTGCCTCAGCGCTTGCAGGAATTATAGGCGGTTGGTTAGCTACCTACTCGCTCGGGCTTCCGTTTATTGTTTGTGGAGTTCTCTCCTTTGGTGCTGGCTGTGTTGCCTTTTTCATCAAGGAACCGCAGCAAACAAAGGAAGCAGAGGCAAAAAAGAACCAGTCTCTCATCCGCTTCTTCCTAAATACCTCATATAAGGTATGGAGGGCAAAGAGCTTGCGCGATGTATTGCTGTATTCGGCTATCCTGGCTGTTCCCGCCTTCTGCTTTACGTTTTTATTCGTCTCTCCCTTCCTGCACGAAAAAGGCATGGCGATCGAATGGCTCGGTCTAGTATTTATATTGATCCAAGGCATGAGTATACTTGGCTCCATCGTCTCCTATCACATGGAGAAGCGATTGGGAGAAGCAGCAACCGTCAGTACATTCACTGTCTTGATGGCTCTGAGTATCCTCATGCTTCCGATCCTGCCTGATTTATCAGGGATCATCTGTATGGTTCTCACCAGCTTTCTTTATTCCATCATCGAGCCTGTCTTGATCAATATGACGAATCAACGAATCTCGGGAGATTCACGCAGTACGCTGCTTTCTTATTCGTCTATGCTGAAAACGATCATTCTGGCAGTCTTGGTTCCTTTTTTCGGCAAACTGGCAGAAGAGGTTGGCTATCCTGTTTTATGTATACTGATCGCGATTGTCCTCATCAGTTTACCTGTCGTTTTCTTACGCAAAGAAAACGGGACGGCTACACCATAATCGGGGGCATATATCTCATGTGACCAATAGCAAATGGCTATCCAATGCCGTGACCAGTCAAATTCAACCGACTGAACGAGCATGGATAGCCATTTCGTTTTACTTGAAGCTTGAAGGATCGGGGAGTAGCTCTATGAATTTCTCCACATCTGCGCTGTCGTTAAACAGGTGGATGGAAGCACGCACTCTCCCATCCCCACCCCATACGTAGACGTCCTGCTGCTGCAAGCGCCCTGCTACCATACTGCCTTGGTCGCATACAATGGATATATTTCCTGCGCGTTGGGACGGCTCGTCAGGTGTCATCACCTCATAGCCTCGTGTGCGCACCTGCTCGATTAATTCATCCCCCAGACGCAGTACATGCTGCTCCACGTTTTCAATTCCTACGTCTGCTAAAAAGCCCGTGCTGTAAGCGAGGGTATACAGTGACGCATAGCTCGGAAAGCCCCGTTCGTACCGCCGGGCATCCTCGTGCAGCGTATACGTTTCAAAGCGATTCGAACCGAATTGCTCCTGGATGCTTCGCCAACCCGGCGTACGGAAAACGAGATCACGGACCCGATCACTCTGATTCACAGCGAGAATTCCTGCGCCATGGATAGAGAGCAGCCATTTATAGGAGCTGCAGACGATGAAATCGGTATCCTCAAGATAGACAGGAACGACTCCCATAGACTGGGTGACATCGAGCAAAAGCAAGGCATCCGTCTTCTTCAGCGACTGATACAATCTCCGATAATCCATTCTGCTGCCAGACATGTAGCTGACATGGCTGGTCATCACAAGTCTGGTTCGATTGTCTACCTGAGCGAGGATATCTTCGATAGAAACCTGCCAATTCGTATGCCCGACGACCCTTACTTCCACCCCCTTTTGCTGCAAGCCTAACCACGGCAAGACACCAGAAGGGAATTCCAGCGTATTGATTATGATGTTGTCTCCCTGACGAAACGGGATTGAGCCAGCAATAATGCCAATCGCTTCTGAAGTATTCGAGATCAAGGCGATATCGTCTGCTCTGCCATGGAGCAGCCTTGCCACGTTTTGCTTGCAGACTGCTTCGACGAGGGTGTTTTTTTCTCTGCCGAGCGGTCCCTTGCTTCTCATATGCAAATATTCGTTGACCGCATCCAGACTTCCGCGCAAGGTAGGCGTCTCAGCTCCACTGTATAGCCAGGTGCAGCTATCCAGTCCTAGAAACAAGGATTTATCCACCAAAGACTTCATGAGCGCCAGATCCTCCTCGAAGATTACTGCGTGTTTTTCAATTGTCCCACCAGGGTACGCGCTGCAGATTGAAGCAATGAGACATCCAGCGCCACAGTGAAATATTGGATTCCGGCTTCGGCCCAAGTCTGTGCCTGCAGGGTCGTTGCAGCGTGAATACCTACAGCGATACCTTTAGCACGTATCGTCTTGATCAGTGAGGCAATCGTATCTGCTACGACCGGATGATCAATTTGCCCTGGATAGCCCAGTGCCTGCGATAAATCCAGTGGACCAATATAGACGACATCGATGCCCGGAACATCAAGAATAGCGTCCAGGTTTTTCAGGCCTTCCTCAGATTCAATCTGAATGATCATGAGGGTATCGTCCTCTGCCTCAGCCAAATGCTGCTCCAAAGGCATCTCGCCCCAGCCGTTTGTGCGCACCGCACCACCGAGTCCTCTCGTTCCAGCTGGGGTGTAACGTGCTCCTTTTAACAGATGTGCACACTGCTCAGCGCTTTCGATTCGCGGCAACACAAAGGATGAATAGCCAATATCCATGATTCGGTACAGGTCCGCTGGATTTTGCGTAGCAGTCCTGACAGCGAGTGGAATGTTGTGGCGATATCCCGCCAAAACCATGTAATCAAGCATTTGCAGGTCAATCGAGCTATGCTCCATATCGACATGCAAAAAATCAAATCCGACATTCCCCAGTGCCTCTACTATGATCGGGGAGGGAATTCTGATCCAGCTACCATACACACATTTTCCTTCTTTTAATTTGCTTTTGATTGGATTGACTGCCATCTGCTTTTTCTCTCCTTTTTTTCATATGTAGAAAAAGTACCCGCTAGGATTGGTAAGCAATTCGTTGCGGGTGCTTGGTCTGCCAGTCGTTTGCTTTATTTGTAGGCATAGGTTTGGCGTGCTTCCTGAATCGCTGCCACATACTGTCTTGCATTGTGCGTAATCCGAGCATAGTTGGCGGTTTCGAGTGTCTCGCGGTCAAACAGATTTCCTCCGATGCCGACTGCAGCTACCCCGGCCTGGATGAATGAAGCGACATTGTCCAGGTTAACACCGCCTGTTGGAATGATCGGAATATGAGGGAAGGGAGCTTTGACATCCTTTATATACTGAACTCCCAGACCTGCTGCTGGAAAGATTTTGACCAGATCGGCACCAGCTTCTATCGCGGTAATCATTTCAGTCGGTGTCATCACTCCGGGAACAGCGATTTTCCCATACCGAAGTGCGGTCTGAATCACATCCTCATGCAGACTGGGACTAAACAGGAAATCAGCCCCGCTTTGAATTGCCAGACCAGCTGTTACTTTGTCAACAACCGTACCCGCTCCGACAATGGCGCGGCCTTTATACTTGGCAGACAGCTTCGCAATCGTTTGGAACGCCCCTTGTGAATCAACGGTAATTTCCAGGGCTGTAATCCCGCCTTCGACGAGGCTGTCGGCAACCTGTTCTACCTGCTCCTCTGGAATCCTTCTGACAACAGCAATAACACCACTCTCAACCAACCTTTTCAAAAGCATGACTTTAGGCAGCATGATAGCTCCCCCTCTCCTATAGGTCCCTTTAGCGCAGCACTTCTTTTCTCTCATCATGGGGTGCAATCCGATTCCAAAACGGATATCCCTCCACATCTCCTACCACAGAAAGGGCAAATGCACCTACACGATTTCCGAGCATGACCGCCTTTGATAGCGACCAGCCACGAAGCAGTCCAGACAGGAAACCCGCTGCAAAACCATCTCCCGCGCCAATCGGGTCCACAATCTCGTGCACAGGATATCCCGGTACGTACTCAGCCGATTCCTGCGTCGCATAAAACGCCCCTTTTTCTCCGAGCTTCAGCACCACTACCTTGGCTCCATTCTCCAATAGACGTGCCGATATTTTCTCTGGCTCGGTTTCCCCGGTCATGATTTCTCCCTCTTCGATCCCTGGCATAACGATGTCGCATCTGCTGGCAATATCCATTAATGCTTCGCGCGCCTCTTCTTTGGACCATAGCTTTAAACGAATATTCGGATCAAACACGACAGTGAGCTGGTTCGCCCTCGCAATCTCAATCGCCCGCTCCATCATCGCTCTGCAGGAAGAGCTGAGCGCTGCGGTAATCCCGGTAAGGTGTAAAAACTTGGCCCCAGCTATATAGTTCTCGTCCAAATCGTCGGCACTCAGTTGGCTTGCTGCCGAGCCGTTGCGATAATAGTAGACTTTTGGTTCATTGTTTGCCTGCCGCTCTTTGAAAAAGACAGCTGTTGGATACTTTTCATCGAATACAACCCGGGAGGTATCGACGCCTTCTCCCCGGATAAAATTGCGAACGTATAAACCGAACTCGTCATCACCCAATCTGCTGACCCAGCCTGCCGCATGACCTAATCTGGCTAGCGCAATAGCTACATTGGATTCCGCACCACCGATTGTTTTTTCAAACTTGGTTACATACCGCAATGGACCAACAGACCCTGGAGTTAGGAGAACCATGGTTTCTCCTATTGTTACTACGTCCATACTTGCACGTCCTCCCTCAACATGTGCTGCAATCATTATCTGCCCAGCCAGCCGCCATCCACTGCGAGTACATGACCGTTCACATAATCGGATGCTTGTGAAGCAAGAAAGACGACGCTTCCTTTCATATCCTCTGCCCTTCCCCAACGCCCCGTGGGAATTCTTTCGAGAATCTGGCGATTGCGTGTTTCATCCTTGAGCAAAGCTTCATTCATGTCCGTAGCCATATATCCTGGCGCAATCGCATTGACCGTAATTCCATGAGCGGCCCACTCATTCGCGAGTGCTTTCGTCAATTGTGCAACACCGCCCTTGGCTGCAGCGTAGGCAGGCACCCGCATTCCTCCCTGAAAAGATAGGAGTGACGCGATATTGATGATTTTGCCGCGCCCCTGGGTGATCATTCGCCTCCCCGCTTGCTGGCAGAGAATAAAAACCGTTTTCAGGTTTACATCCAGCACATCGTCCCAGTCTGCTTCCGCAAAATCCTCTGCAGGAGAACGCCTTTGTATCCCCCCGTTGTTGACCAGGATGTCCACCTTTCCATATACGCGATCAACCTGATCCATAACCTGTTTGACCTGTTCCATTTCCGCCAGATCACACAAAATAATTTCGCACCGACTCCCGACTGTCTCTATTAACTCTTTTGTCTGAGTGTCCGCAGCATTTCGTTGCACCAGAGCGATATCCGCTCCTGCCTCTGCCAAAGCAACTGCCATAGCCTGACCGAGTCCTCGAGTCGCACCTGTGATGACGGCTACCTGTCCGCTCAAATCAAACATGGTCATTGCTCTCCACTTCCTGTTCCACTGCTGACCTCTTCCTCCTGATCGATCGCAATCAGAACCTTGACGGCATTTCCGCCGGAGAGCAGCATATCAAATCCGGATTTTACGTCTTCAAGCGGCATAACATGGGTGATCAATTTTTCAAAGTCAAACGGCTTTTCGAGCAGCTGTGCAGCTATTTCGAAATCTTTTGGCGTATACACGCGGACGCCTTTGATCGTAATTTCTTTGAACATCGCTTGCAGCAAATCGATCGGTGCAGGCTTTTTATAAGCGGCAACAACGACAGCCGTACCGCGTATTTTCGTCGCGTGCGTCAAGATTTCGGATACGGACGGATGGCCGGCGCAGTCAAAGGAAAAATCTGCACCGTTCCCTTCTGTTTTCATGTGCACCTGTTCTACGATTCTGCCATCCTTTGGATCAATCGTTTCAAAGCCCAAATCTTTGGCCATTTGCAGACGGAAAGGATTGGTTTCCGCTACGATTACACGTCCAGCTCCGAGCAGCTGCAAAGAAACGGCTACACACATCCCGATCGGTCCTGCACCAAAAACAAGTGCCGTATCACCTGGAACAAAGCCGGATTGCCGAACCGCATGGACACCCACTGCCAGTGGCTCGATCAAAGCACCTGCCTTGAGGGACACATTGGTTGGCAGCGCATGAATCGTTTCTACCGGAGCGACCACATACTGGGCCATGGAGCCATCACAATCGATTCCTACTAGCTGGAGGTTTTTGCACACATGACTTTTCCCCATCTGGCACGGCTCGCACTCTCCGCAAAATAAGAGCGGGCGGACAGTTACCGGCGTACCTGCCGGCAAAGTGGGATGCCCCTCAAGTAATGTCCCAGAAAGCTCGTGACCAATGATGAGCGGCCCCTTCGCACGTGGATGCGCGCCCACAAAAATATTTAGATCGGTTCCGCAAATCCCTGTATAGCTCACCTTTATCAATGCCCAGCCTGCTGGCGGAGTCGGTACTTGTTTTTCTTCTACGCGAATGTCATTTGCCCCGTAGTAAACAGCGCTTTTCATAGTCATCCTGGTACGCTCCTTATCATTCATGAACATCCCTCTTATAGCTGGTTCACTGGATAATGTGGTTTTTCTCCTGACAAAACACGCACGGCTTCTTCCGCCGCTTTTCGCTTTAATTCATCAAATGCCTGCTCGGAATACCAGGCGACATGCGGAGTAATGATGCAGTTCTCATGCTTGAGCAGCGGATTATCTGGTTTTGGCGGCTCCAACTCCATGACGTCGAGTGCTGCCCCGGCGATCCACCCTTCGGCAAGCGCCTGATCCAGTGCGGCCTCGTCAATGATCGAGCCTCGTGCTGTATTGATGAGATAGGCGGAGGACTTCATGGCCTGCAGCTCTTTTGTACTGAACAAATTTTTCGTCTCATCTGTAAGCGGACAGTGAATCGAAATGATATCGGAGCGCTCAAGCAAGTCTTCAAACGTGACGCGCTCGACAAAGGAAAGGGAATCCTCCCTAATGTTTCGATGATCGTAACCAATTACGTGAAATCCTGCCCCGTGCGCCTTTTTGGCAAAGGCACTGCCGATTCGACCAAGACCGACGACACCAACTGTTTGTCCACGCAATCGCAAAATCGGACGGGAAATGCTAAAATCCCATTCTCCTTTGCGGATCGCATTGCCGAGGAGCAGCGTCTTGCGCGTAAGTGTATACATGAGTGCCAAAGCGTGATCGGATACTTCATCTACTCCGTAATCAGGTACGTTGCAAATCTGAATGCCATAATCAGTAGCTGCTTGTACGTCTACATTGTTTACACCTACACCGTATCGCACGATGACCTTGCAGCGTGGCAGCTTGCCGAGTACATTGCGTGTCAGAGGAGCGTACTGGTTCAGCAAGCCATCTGCATCTGCGCAGTGCAGGATCACTTCTTCCTCTGTTTTGCATTCATGCAGAACCATCTGTGCAGAAGCATTCTGGATGACATTTTGTTCAATTTCCACTGATGGATGATCACAGTCTGTAATTCCTATCGTGATGCTGCTCATGCCATTTCCACCCCTCTATTTGTCTAGCACTTCCAGCAGTTGCTCCATGCTATCGTCAATGGTAGGTACTTCCCTCGCAACGCGGACATTTCCCATATCCTTTAATCCGTGTCCAGTCAAAACAACGACCACGGAATCATTTTCAGAGATTCGCTGTTCCTCCAAGCTTTTCATCAGTCCTGCTATGCCTGCTGCCGCAGAAGGCTCTACAAAGACCCCTTCCTCCTGGGCTAACAGAATTTGCGCCTCCAATATTCGGGCGTCTGATACATCTGACACAAATCCTTTTGATTGCACTGCGATCTGTAGTGTATAGGTTCCATCCTTTTCATAACCGACCAATCCGTCTGCAATCCCGCCCGCAATCGTTTGTGGATTGGGCTCTGAACGAACCACTGACTCGCCCTGATCAAACGCTTTTGCGATCGGATTATTTCCTGCTGCCTGGATTCCTGCCATTCTGGGAAGCTTTGCTCCCGGATGATACCGGTGATGCTCCAAATATCCTCTGTAAATACCAATCAGCAATGGTCCGGCCCCAATCGGTACATAGATTACATCAGGAACCATTCCATTCATCTGTTCATACAGCTCATAGGCTACGAGCTTGTTTCCCTCCACCGTGTACGGATTCAGAAGTGTTGTCGTCAAATTAAAAATGTTCTGACTCTGACCAAGCTGCTTCGCCAGCGAAAAACAGTTGCTGTACGGCCCTTTCACACGGATGACCTTGGCTCCGTAAGCGAGGGTCTGCCTTACCTTTTCAAGCGGTGTGGATTCTGGGACAAGGATGATTGCTTGAAGCCCCGCACGTGCAGCATAAGCAGCGACTGAGGCAGCTCCATTTCCACTGGAAGCAGCAATGACTTGCTGAAAACCAAATTCTACTGCCTTCGAAATCCCGATGGATACAGGGCGATCTTTGAAAGATCCAGTAGGATTCATGAATTCACATTTGAGCAGCAGCGTCTTGATGCCCAGCCTTTTCGCAAGCCGTTGAGCCGATAGCAGCCTGGTATTGCCTTCCCCCAAATGAATCCGATTCTGCTCGGAAACCGGGAGCAAAGCACTCGAGCCATCCGCTTGCGCAATCGCATAAGTAACCTTCAGGATTCCCCCGCACTCCCCACACTCGTACAGGGGGGCGAGAGGATACGCCTTATGACAAACGACACATGTTAAGCCAGTTGCATGCATGTTGGCACCCCCTGCCTGCCCTTAGATCACCTTGCGCAAAAAGGCTTGCGTGCGTTCATTTTTAGGTGCACGGAAGATTTCTTCTGGATCTCCTTCTTCGATGATATAGCCTTGGTCCATGAAAATGACCCTGTCCGCTACTTCACGGGCGAAGCCCATCTCATGCGTCACGACTACCATCGTCATGCCTTCTTGTGCCAGGTCCTTCATAACATTCAGGACCTCTCCAACCAGCTCAGGGTCTAGTGCTGAGGTCGGCTCGTCAAACAGGATGATTTTGGGGTTCATCGCCAGTGCACGCGCAATGGCTACACGCTGCATTTGCCCCCCGGACAGGTTCCCCGGATAGGAATCAGCCTTTTCCTTGAGTCCTACCTTTGCGAGCAATTCCAGTGCTTTGGCGCGCGCTGCTTCCTTGGACTCGTGCTTTACGATGACGGGAGCAAGCATGACATTTTCCAGAGCCGTCTTGTGCGGAAAAAGGTTGAATTGCTGAAAGACCATTCCTACCTCGGTACGAACCATATTGATATCCGTTTTGGCATTCGTGATGTCATGCTGGCCAATCAAAACCTGACCACTTGTGATTTGCTCCAACAAATTGAGGCAACGCAGAAAGGTGCTTTTTCCCGAGCCGGAGGGACCGATGACACATACCACTTCTCCCTCTTTAATCTCGCAATCGATCCCTTTTAATACCTCCAGCTTGCCGTAGCTTTTATGCAAATCCTTCACTTGAATGTTCATTGATTATCTCCCTTCCCACTACCAGCCTTTTCTACCAAGTGACGAGGCCAGACCTACGTTGAGCCCAGAAATCTCTTTTCGAAGTAATATGATGCCTTGGACAGTCCGAAGCAGAGTACGAAATACACCGCGGCAACTGCAAGGAAAGAGGCGATCGGGTTAAAGGTCAGGCTGCTGACGACCTTTCCTGCTTTTGTCAGATCAATGTAGCCGATGATGGAAACCAGCGACGAGTCCTTGATCAGTGCAATGAAAAATCCGATCCCCGGCGGAATGATGAACTTCATTGCTTGTGGGATAATGACATGCCGGAATTTTTGAAAGGTAGTCATCCCCAAAGCATCTGCCGCTTCGAATTGTCCTTTTGGTACGGACTGAATTCCCCCTCTGACGATTTCGCCCAAATAAGCGCCTGCGTAAATCGAGAGAGCCGCAACAGCGGAAAAGCCTTTGGAAAAGTTGATGCCGATATGGAGCATCGGAAGTGCAAAGTAAATCAAAAAGATGATCATCAAAAGGGGAACTCCCCTGACCAATCTGATATAGAGAGAAGAGAGGACGTTTGCCAGCTTGTTTTTGGATGCGGCTCCGAGACCGACGATGATCCCGATTGCACCACCTATCAGCAATGAGAAGAAACAAAGCTGGATCGTCAGCCACGCGCCATTTAATAACGGGACGAGATGTATCCAACCAAAATCTTGAGTCATTGTAATCCTCCCTTTACCATTTGAACACTTTTCTTGCCAAGGCGTTGGACAGGTACACAAAGATCGATGAGCATCCGTAGTAGAGCACTGTGGCAATCAATGTAATTTCCAATGTTCTGGATGTTTGCGTTTCAATATTCATCACTTGATACGTCAGTTCCTCAAGCGAAATGATGGAGGCGACGGAAGAGAACAAGAACAGCAAGACAAGTTGGTTTGTCAAAGCTGGAAACGCTGTGCGAAAAGCGGGTGGTAAAATGACATGGCGGAAGGTTTGGGCTGAGTTCATGCCCAGGGCGCTGCCTGCTTCATAAAGCCCTTTTGGAACACTGCTAAGACCAGCACGGAATATTTCAGCTGTATACGCAGCATTGTTGATCGTGATCCCGATCAAAGCAGACCACAGTGGACTAATATCCAGTCCCAATTGCCCCATTCCGAAGTAAAGCAGGTACAACTGCACGATCAATGGCGTATTGCGAAAAATTTCAATGTACGTGTTCCCAAAATAGCGAAGGGGAGTGATCTTGCTGGATTTGGCCAAGGCGACAAACAAACCAAGCACCGTACCGGCAAGCATACAGATGACCGTAATCATCAAGCTCGTGCCAAGACCACTTATCAGCAAAGGAATGTACGGGATAATATCATGGAAAACCAAATTCACGAACCAATCACCTCATTCTCAGGGTGATCAGAACGGGAGAACCTCGTCCCCCGTTCCGATTTATATGGGACTGCCAGAGGATTAGTAGGTCAACAGCTTCGGTGCATCTACACCAAATCGATTTTTGTACAATTCTGCACCCTCACCGGAATAGTTCAGGTTGCGGATAAAGTGGTTCAGGTAGTTCAGCCATTCCTGATCGCCTTTTTTCACACCCATCGCAATATAGGAGGATTGGAACGGTTGACCAGGCAGCGATTCGAATTCCTGATTCTTTTTCAGCAAGTCGAGAATGATGCCATCTTCTTCTACGAAAACATCAACCTTGCCCGTTTTCAGTGCCAAAAACGCATCTGCTGTGGAATCAAAGCGAACAAGCTGTGCTTCCGGGTAGTACTTGCTCAGCGCGATATCACCCGTGGAGCCTTTGGATACAGAAACTTTCTTTCCTTTTACGCCATCCCAGCTGCTGATCGGTTTATTTTTTGGATACATCGGAACCAAGCCGGCTGCGGAATACGGAATGGTAAAGTTGATCGACTTCGCGCGCTCGTTTGTTGGTGTAAACACAGAGATAGCTACATCGACTTTGTCGGATTCAAGAAGTGGGATGCGGTTTACTCCGTCAGTCGTTACGAATTCAATCTCGGCTCCCAACGACTCTGCGAGCTTGCGAGAAATGTCTGGGTCAAAGCCTTCGTATTCACCAGAAGCGTTCAGTACACTCCAGCCTGGGCTGTCAGCGTAAGTAGCGATGCGGATTTTTTTCGAGGCGATGATTTTGTCGAGTCGGCTCTGCGTATTTTGGGTGGGCGACGAGCTTGTTTCGGAGCTGCAAGCATTAACCAACAGAGCGAGTGACATCATGAGAGTCAGTAATGCACTTTTCTTTTTACGAAACATCGTAGAATCCCCCTTGATTTTGTTATTGTTTTCTATGTTTTGTTACAAAATCACAAATCCGCTTAACGCCTTCTAATAATTTGGAATCTTCAGTCGCGAGAGAGATGCGAATCATGTGTGCCGTCGTCGATCCAAAGGTGGTTCCTGGAGCCACTGCAACCCCGGATTCTTTGACCAAGGCAATCGCCAGATTCTCCTCCTCTGTTTCTATCCCGGAGAGATCGATCATCATGTAGAAAGCTCCCTTGGGCTTGTACGCCTTGATGCCAGCTTCCTCCAGCAACCTGTAAGCGCTATCACGTCTGGCCTGATAAATCTCGCGCATTTCGTGAACGAACTCCTGCGTCGAAGAGATGGCCGCTTCCGCAGCTTTTTGCGATACAGACGAAGCACATGAGACGAGCGGCTCCAACACTTTTGCAATAACGGCCGCAATCTGCTGCGGAGCAACTGCATAGCCGACCCTCCAGCCTGTCATTGCGTAGTTTTTGGAGAAGCCGAAGATGCTGATCACTCTGCCCTCTGTGTCATAGGACATCGGGGAGATATGCTTATCCTCGAACACGATCCCGTCGTAGACCTCATCGGAAATGATGTATAGATCATGCTTGGAAGCAAAGGCGAGAAGGTCTTTTATGTTCTCCTCACTGAGTACGCCGCCTGTAGGATTGCCGGGAGAGTTGATGATAATCGCTTTTGTTTTTGGTGTAACCACTCGCTCCAGCTCAGCGATATCTGGGACAAAGCCTGCGTCTGGCAAGAGCTTGTAGCGCTTCGGAATCGATTCCTGACTTAAAATGATCTGTTCGTAATTCGGCCAGCCTGGATCCGGTATCAAAACCTCTTCCCCGGATTCTACTAGCGACAGGACTGTTGCGACGAGCGCATTTACTGCTCCGGCAGTGACCACAATCTGATCAGTATTCACCTGTATTTCGTATTGGCGCTTCAGGTGATCTGCGATAGAGCTGCGCAGGCTGATCAATCCGGCATTTGCCGTATAGTGGGTAAACCCTTCGTTCATGGCTGCAAATGCTGCTTCGCGAATGTGGAGTGGTGTGTTTACATTCGGTTCACCCACTTCCAGATGGATCACATCCGGGATCGTTGCTGAGTAGTCCATGATTTGGCGTATGCCTGAACGTGGCAAGCTGCTTCTCGTTTGGGATAATGCTTTCATGTTCGCTTGTACCTCCTTAGGGAGTAGGAATTAGAGTTTGTAGGTGAGTCAGGCTTCGTCTTGAAAACGATTCGTCAAGCGACCGAGCTTTTCAATTTCGATCGTTGCTTCGTCTCCGGCCGCAAGCCAGATCTGCTTTTCCTTTGGATACCCCAGAATGACTCCCTCTGGTGTTCCCGTCAAAATGATGTCACCCGGTTCCAATGTCATGTACGAAGAGATATAGCTGACAATTTCGTCACAGGCGAAGATCATATCGCCAGTGTTGGAGTCTTGTCTCACCTCGCCACCCACATACGAGCGAATCCGCAGATCGTTTGGGTTGCCTACTTCATCAGAGGTGACCAGGTAGGGACCCACCGGACAAAATCCGTCACAGCTTTTGCCGAGCAGCCATTGACTCGTCCTGTTTTGCAGGTCACGCGCTGAAAGATCATTGGCATTGCAGTACCCGAATACGTATTCCAGAGCGTTTTCCTTGGAAACATGCTTCGCTTTTTTTCCGATGACGATCGCAAGCTCCGCCTCGTAATCGACTTGGCTTGTGCCTTTCGGAAGCTGAATCGTTTCCTCGTGGGCCGCAATGCTGTTCGCGAATTTGTTGAACAGTACGGGTGATTCGGGAATCGCGAGCTTGGACTCTTCTGCGTGCTTACGATAATTGAGGCCTACACAGATAATTTTTCCTGGCTGCGGAACACATGGCCCGAGCCGCAGACTGTCTTCCGCAAGCCATAGCTCGTCATCATTTGCATCGCTTGCCAGCGTCAAAAGCCGGGTAAGCCATTCCAGCACCTCGACTCCACCCTCTACAATCTGTTCGATCGACTGTAAGCTGGGATCGTCGGTGTGATATGTACCCGCTGCTTTGGCGATATCCAAGATTCCCCGCTCCGTCTTAATCCCTACTTGCAAGCCTCTCTCTGTATGAAAGGTCAGCAACTTCATTCTGTCATCCTCCCACGGTGGTTGTTGAATTTAGCAGGAAATTTGTACCAACTGAAATCTGATATCTGATGCATTAGCTTCATTTTATGGATCATACTACTAGCGAACACGGCTCATGTCAATTCATTTTTTTATAATTCCGAACATATTATCTATTCTTTGATTTGAACGATCATTTCGATCTCTACTGGGGTATGAAACGGCAGCTCGGACGTACCTATTGCGGACCTCGCATGTCTTCCCTGTTCCCCAAATACTTCTTCCAGTAAAGCAGAAGCTCCATTGATTACATAAGGCTGATCAGCAAAGCCAGGCGCGCTGTTTACAAAGGCTAGCAGCTTTACAATCCGCTCGATTTTGTCCAAATCGCCTAAATGAGCCTTCAGTACAGCAAGCAAATTAATCATCGTTTGTCTCGCAGCCAGCTGTCCCTCTTCAATCGTCAGCTCTTGTCCCAGCTTACCTGTAAACATCAGCTTGCCACTGACCCGACAATCATTCCCTGATGTATAGACGAGATTGCCTACCGTTACTGCCGGTACGTAAATAGCTGCAACAGGCGGCGGCTCGGGTAGCGTAATGCCCAGCTCTTGCAGGCGCTGCTCAATTCTTCCCATGTGAAAGCACTTCCTTTTTAATAAATGTATAAACGCTCTTAATAGTTGCAGCCTCGCGCATCCACGCGAATCGTATCAACTACCTGCTGCCCTCTGACCGTCGTAAGTGAATCATTCAAATTCGGAATGACACACGCATGGTTCGGGATAATCTCAATACGGTCTCCCACAGAAAAGGAAACGCTCGCAGGATCGAATTGCAGCATCCCATGCTCTTCATTTAGTGCCATGATCTGTACAGATGGATGACCTACTACAATCCCGTATCCATCATGATCCGGGGCGCGATCGCTCGTCAATGTCTTGGAACCGGCATCAAACGACGCTCTCCCAGGCATCGGGACACTGACTACTGTAGCGATCACACGCAGCGCACAGTCCTTCTCCTCCACAAGCCCGAGCTTTACCGCGGTTACATCATTAAATATATAATTGCCTGCTCGAACCTCAGTGACCCCTCGCAAATCCTCACATAATAATGAGGTTGGTGTGGAGCCTGCGCTGATGATCGCCAAGGAAATGCCAACTTCCTGCAGCTCGTCTGTAATCCTCTGAATCAGCTCTGACTCTTTTTTGACCACAGACTGGAGCGCCTCCCTGCCTTTTTCCCGATAGATTTGTCCAAAGTAAGAGAGGATACCTACGATGCGTATGCCTGTAAGCTCTCGCAGCTCGCATGCGAACGAGACGAGCTCATCCCCTGGCTGCCTTCCTCCACGGTGCAGACCTCCATCCACTTCAATCAGGACTTGTACTGGCTTACCTGTCGCTATTCCTACCTCGGAAAGCCCTTTTGCTCCCTCCATACTGTCTACCACGGTTATGATTTCAATAGATTGGTGGAGTCTAGCAAAGCGATCGAGCTTTTCTTTTCCAATGAGCGGAAAGGCAACCAAGATATTGTCTAATCCCGCTGCAGCAAACACTTCAGCTTCTGACAGCTTGGCTACTGTGATACCATGGGCCCCTGCTGTGAGCTGCATTTTGGCAAGCGCAACAGACTTGTGTGTCTTCATGTGTGGCCGATGCTTGATCCCTTGCTCTGCCAGCTTGCCTGCCATTTTTGCTAGATTCGCTTCAACGATGTCCAGATCTACGATCACCGCTGGCGTCGTTAGTTGTTCGTACAAGTGAGGCACCCCCTTTTTTAGTTAATCGTTTTCGTATATCGATTAACTAACTTCCAAAAAAAATTAGAATTCTGTGGATTCTCGTTGGATGAGCTGCATCATCAGCTCCAAGGTCTGTGGTGGTGCTTCTTGTCCCTGTTGAATTTGCGCGATCATCATCTCCGCGGCTTGGCGCCCTATTTCATAGGTCGGTTGAGACAATACGGTCAAGGTTGGTCTCGCAATCGACGCCCACTCGGGATCGTCGAAGCCGATCAGCAGCAAATCCTCTGGCACCTGGTAGTTCAGCTGATGAATGGCTTTTAGCACCATCAGTGAGAGCTTTCCGTTACCGGCAATCAGCCCGATTTTTTCTGTAGGCCGCTTGCTTTCAACCAGTTTTTTTACATGCTCATTCACTAATGCTTGGGAATACTCCTCGATGACGTTCAATGAAGCCTGAACCTTGCTGTTGTTTTTCGCAAACTGTTCAAAAGCATAAATACGCTCATACCGAGGACTGATACCATCCGGGTCAGATATGAAGAGATGGAGACGATCACAGCCTCTTGCTGTCAAATGCTCAATCGCGAGCAATGTGCCCTGTGTGTTGTCCGTCGTAACCGTAGAAAAAGGCATTCCCGGCAGCTTGCGGTCAATCAAAAGGACAGGAATAGCAGATCCGATTCGCATCAGTAAATCATTGTTTTTGCCCGAAGAGTTGATAATCAAGCCATCGATGTGCTTCGATTCCAGCATCATGAGGCTTTCCCGTTCCTTCTCGGGATCTTCGTTTGCATTGCAGATGATGATACTGTATCCAAGCTGGCTGCATATCTCTTCCATCCCCTGGATGACCGAGACCGAGTATGGGTTGCCGATATCTGCTACTACAAACCCGATTGTATTACTGCGATCGTTGCGAAGTCCGCGTGCCAGCTGATTCGGTTTGAAGTCCAGCATCTCGATAGACTTCTGAATCTTTTCCTTTGTTTCCTGGCCCATCGCTTCATAGCGTCCGTTCAGAAAGCGTGAAATCGTAGTAGTAGATACGCCTGCATGCTTTGCTACGTCTTTTATTGTGATTTTTACTAGTTTCTTTTTCATGTACAGCCTCCTTAGTTAATCGTTATACGATAACGATTAACTAACTATCTGAAAACATCATATTCCTACTCGGTGACAAAATCAATACATTTTTTAAAATGATCTGACATTTCAGTTTTGATGAAATAATCAGTTCTTATCTTTTAAGTCAAATTGCTATTCGACCGTAGCAAACGTAAAAGATGCACTTTAGTTGAGTCTCGACGCCACTAACTAAGAACGTCATTTTCAATCTGTTTTAAGTCATTCGGTTTATTATTAGAATCTAGCATATTAGGTGCAGCAAGTCCGATGCTCCTTAATCCATTCATACTGAGATCTATTAATCGTTTCCCTCCTCCACTTGATTCTGAAAGCAGAAGAGATGGGGGACGAGGTAGTAAATTTAGAAAATGAAAATCGCACCCTTTTCGGGTGCGACATACGAAGGTATTATTTTTCCTTTTCGTAATCCCATGTTCCATTATTTTCATTATATTTGAGTTTGAAAACTAGAACTTCTCCATTTTCTCTGTTAAACGAAAAGGAGCCTTCTTTTAAATCTTCATCCAAGAGTATGACTGGAATTGTATCCCCTACTTTGGCGTGTTCCTGCATAATTTCGTCCTGCACTTCAATGAACGCACCAGCTACGTCCTCAATATATTTATTTCTCATTTCCTCTTCAAAAATCCCGCTATGGATGAAATCATTATATATCCATTTTTTCCCGTTCTCATCCGTCAAAGTTGTCATTCTTTCCAAATCTTTCGTTTTTACTTCGATTCCCAATGAATGAAGCGTTTTCTGGTGATTGGATTTTTTTAATTGTACTATATCTTCACTTGCATATAGATTGCTACCAGCGAAAACAGCACCAGCTAAAACAAGCCCACAAATAAGTACACTTCTTTTCTTCATATATAAACCTCCCTACTTATTATTATTTAGGCCACACGGGATTGGAAGATGCCCGTCACTTAACGGGCTGATACTGCTATCATCCGCAGCAAAACTGATCGAAGTCGATATAGTGAGAGCGCATAGGGCTGTCTAACCTCTAAAAAAGAAATTCCAAAATCATACCAATTTTATAAAAAGACAAAAAATATCCAATAGGTATAATATACCATTTCTATGTAATTGTTAGTAAAAATTAGCGTTCCCATTCAAGTAATAAAAATCGCACTCTTTCCAGTAACTTATGGTCGATTTCCTTTGGCTGTATCCTCATTCGAGAGATTCACGCGCTGAAGAGAGCAAAGGACTGCAGCATGAAAAACGCAAGGGTTTAGACCTTTACTACAGAGAAGATTAGTCCATACAATTTTTAAAAGCTATCTATCAAGGGATGCTTTGCTATGGTAACAACAATATTAAAGAGCATCCTGATTACATCAAGGATGCTCGATATTTCCACGTGCTTGCTACCTCCCCAAATACGCCCTCTTCACGTTATCCTGCTCACGGAGGTTTTGAGCCGTATCGTGCAGCCGAATCTCTCCATTTTCTAGCACGTAACCGCGGTCTGCTACGGCCAACGCCATCAATGCGTTTTGTTCAACCAATAGAATCGTGATACCCTGCCCTTTGATGCGGCGAATTGTGTCGTATATGTCTTTGACAACGATCGGTGCCAGTCCCATGGAGGGCTCATCCAGTATGAGCAAGCTGGGCTTCGCCATCAGTGCACGCCCGATCGCCAGCATCTGCTGCTCCCCTCCACTCATCGTGCCCGCCATCTGGTTCGCCCGTTCAGCCAGCCGAGGAAACAGCTGGTAAATATCTTCCATCTCCTTTCGCAGCGATGCTTTGGAGATTTTCCTGGCGTACGCACCCATCAGTAAGTTTACTGCCACCGTCAGCTTGGGAAAAACCCGCCTCCCCTCTGGAACCATCACGATGCCTTCGCGGACGATTTTGTGGGTCGCTTTGCCCTGCAAGTCGACTCCCCGATATTGGATCATTCCGCGAGAAGGTGTAATCCCGCATATCGCATTCAAGGTCGTCGTTTTTCCAGCCCCATTGGAGCCGATCAGCGTCACGACTTCCCCCTCGTTGACTTCAAGTGATACATCGCGAACCGCCTGAATCCCTCCATAGGAAACATGCAGCTGTTCAATTCGCAGCACGATGAGTCACCCCCTCATCGTCTACCTTGCCGATGTAAGCCTCGATGACTTCAGGATTGGAAATGACGGCTTCCGGAGAATCATCGGCAATCTTGACCCCGTGATCCAGCACAGCGATCCGATCACATAGCCCTGTCACCATCGTCACATTATGCTCGATCAGAATGACAGTTGTCCCATTCTCCCTGATTTTTCGTATAAGCGCTGTCATTTCCTGTACTTCCTCTGCATTCATCCCGGCTGTCGGTTCATCCAAAAGCAGCAATTTTGGCTTGGCAACGAGCGCTCTGGCTATCTCCACACGCCGCTGATTCCCGTAGGATAGACTTCCTGCCTCCAGCTGCTCATAGTTCGCAAGTCCAACCAGCTCCAGCAGACGCAAGCTTTCCGTATGCACAATTGCTTCTTCATCCTTTGCCGAGCGAAGCCCCAAAATGGCGGCCCACAGTCCACTGGACGTTTTGCCGAACATACCCAGCGCCACATTGTCCAGAACAGTTTCTTCTTTCAATAAACGGATGTTTTGAAACGTCCGCGATATCCCGCTTTTGGCAATCCGAAACGGCTTTAGACCGTGAATCGGCTTTTCCTCAAACATGATGGTGCCAGCATCTGGCTTGTAAATCCCGGTCAAGATGTTAAAAAAGGTTGTCTTCCCTGCCCCATTTGGACCGATCAAGCCAAAAATCTCGCCCTGGTTCACTTGCAGGCTTACCTGATCTACTGCAACCAAGCCTCCGAAGCGCTTTGTGATACCTTCGATTTTAAGCAACCTGATCACCACCCTTGATCGACGCTTCCTTGCCTCGCGAGTAGCTCTTATTCTTTTTAAAGCCAGTCTTTCCAAACAAGCCTTTTGGACGGTAACGCATCACGATCACCATCAGCAGGCCATAGACCATCATTTTGTACACGTCGAGGTTTTGCATCTCCATAAAATCAAGCTTGAACAAGCGAAACAGCTCGGGCAAAAGGTACAAGACACCGACACCAAACAGGGTGCCGCGAATACTGCCGAGTCCTCCCAGCACCACCATGCTAAGTACGGTCACAGAGATCGTGAAGCCAAACGATTCTGCACTGATATACGATGCCTTGTGGGCAAAAAGCGCCCCGGCCGCTCCCGCATACGCCCCGCCTATCGCAAACACCAGCACTTTGTAGTAGGTGGTGTTAATGCCCATCGCCTGCGCCACCATCTCATCCTCTCGTATCGTCATCCATGCCCGTCCTATGCGGGATTTCGTTATCTTTTGCATCACAAAAATTCCCGCCAACAGTACAACGACGACCAGCAGCAGGTAGCCTACGTTTTTCAGCTCCACCCCAAACAACGAGGGAACGGGGATCGAATCAATCCCGTAAGCACCACCTGTAATTTCCGCATTTTTAAAAACAGATTGGGCAATCAATCCAAGCCCGAGTGTGGTTATCGCTAAAAAATCTTCTCGTACCCGTAAGCTGGGCAGACCCAAAATCGCACTGATAACAAACGTAATGACCACAGCACTCCCCATCGAGGCCCACGGATTCATACCGTACGTGACTGACAAAATCGCAGAGCTATAGGCCCCGATGCCGTAAAAGGCCGCGTGCCCGAGCGATACCTGTCCCGCATAGCCCGTAATCAGATTCAAGCCGAGTCCCAGCAGGAGATAGATGATCAAGAAGACGACAATATCGACGTAGTACGGGTTCAACATGTCATCCATCAGATTCATCACCTACACTTTCTCAATATGCTTACCAAACAACCCAGATGGTCTGATCAGCAAAATCAAAATGAGGATCACAAACGCAATCGCGTCTTTATCAATCACGAGGTCAGTCATGAAGCCGTCACCAAGTGACTCAACGATCCCTAGAAGCAACCCGCCGACGATGGTACCGCGTATGGAGCCAAGCCCGCCCAGCACGACTACACAAAACGCCTTCAGACCGGGCAGTGCGCCCATCGTTGGTGAAATCGAGTTAAAATTGATGGCAACGAGAACCCCTGCAACCGCAGCTAAAGCCGAGCCTAGCATAAATGTGACAGCGACCACTCGGTTGACGTTGATCCCCATTAACGATGCCGCGCGAATATCCTGAGCGGCCGCCTGAATCGCGATCCCCAGCTTGGTCAGCTTGAGAAAACCGTACAGCAAGCCGAGACAAACCACCCCTGCGATGATGATGTACAGCTTTGTGTTCGTAATCGTGATCGAATCTGTGAGCGTGATGATCGAGGTTGTTATTCCCGTTTCCGGAAAAGCGCGCGAATCGGAGGTAAACATCACCTGAAAGACATTTTCCAGGAAAATCGAAATACCAACCCCACTGATCAGCGTCGTGATCGGATGCGTTCCCCGCAGCGGCCGATAGGCAAAACGCTCAATGCTCATACCGACAATCCCCGATACGACCATGGCAAAAAGCAGAGCAACTGCAAAAGGAAGCTGCAAGTACAAAATACCGATCATGGCTGCAAAGGCTCCGATCATGTAGATCACACCATGCGCAAAATGGAGCAGTCTCAAGACACCATACACCATCGTAAGGCCAAGCGCGATCAGGACATAATGAAAGCCTAGTGCTACACCATTGAGCAGTTGTTGAGCAAGCATACCTCGCTTCACCCCTTTTTCTAAAAAATGGTAAAAACCATTGAATTGCCAAAAAGAGGACCAGCCGATTAGTCCTCTTTCCCCACATATCGCTCACAGATTGGTTTAGTTGTATACCTTCGAATGGACGAATTGGAACTTTCCATCCTTGATCGTCATAAAAATGACGGGCTTGATGACCTCATGATCGGCTCCAAACGTTATTTTTCCTGAGGTGCCCTCAAAATCTTTCGTTTCGTTGATCGCTTTGGCAAGCTGCTCTTTGTCGGTCCCCACCTTTTTCATTCCTTCTAAAATGACCATTGCGGCATCATAGCTTTGGGACGCCAGCATCCCAGGCTCACTCTTGTATTTTGCCGTATAGTCTTTGACAAATTTCTGGACAATGTCACGCTGATCCGATGTGTAGAACGAGGTCGTAAAGGTAGAGTCCTCCGTGTTTGATTTCCCCAGCTCCAAATATTTCGGAGAATCAAATCCGTCCACGCCCAATAGCTGTGCACCGATTCCCGCTTCTTTAGCCTGCTGGACGATAGCCGCCGCCTCGTTGTAATATCCCACGACATAGAGCGCATCTGGATTCGCTGCCTTTATCGCGGTTAAAAGTGAGCTGAAATCCTTGTCTCCCATCTTGAACGGCTTATCGATCACCACTTTGGCACCAAGCTTCTCTGCCTCGATTTTGAATGCGCCATAAATGGACTTTCCGTAGTCAATGTTCACATACAGGACAGCAATATTTTTCTTTTTCAGGTCATTCACCGCATAATCCGCCATTGCTTTGCCCTGGATATCACCGGTATAAATCACCCGATTGACGTAGTCTCCCCCTTTGGTAATGTCCGGATGAACGGCGTACGCGACGACCATCGGGATTTTGGCTTCTTGCACTTTAGGAGCAACCGTTTTGGCAGGTCCGCTGTATGCGCCATTCACGAGCGCCACTACTTTGTCGCTGTTGATTAATTTTTGCACAGCTTTGAGCGCTTCTTCCGGTTTGCCTTGGTCATCCTCCGTGACGAGCTGAACTTGCTTGCCGCCTATCCCTCCAGCAGCATTCACCTGCTCAACAGCAAGCAAGGCTGCGTCCCGACTGAGCGTACCATCTGTTGCCGTGGGGCCGGTTAACGGTCCGAACCAGCCCACTTTGATTGTATTCGCATCGGCTGACGAGCTGGCAGAGTTACTCCCCGCACATCCCGATACGAGAAGTGCCACTCCTAAAAAGGCGGCGAACAATCCATTCCGTTTTTTCAACACGCATACCCCCTTTAGCGGAATTATTCGCAAAATATTCCGACACATTCACACGATCTCTTCTGCTAGCAATGCCTGCGCAAGCATTTCAATCTGCTCACTGATCGCTGTATCCGTCGTAAGTGGCGGGATGATTTCTCGTACCCACTCCAGGTGCTGGCGTGTTCGCGGTGCCAGGTCATCCTCTGCTTGCTGCAAATAAATCGCCTGCGAAGCGCAAATCATTTCTATCGCAATAACACGAGCTGCATTCGCAATGATTTCACGTGATTGACGTGCCGCAATCGTCCCCATGCTGACATGGTCTTCCTGATTTGCCGAGGACGGAATTGAATCGACGCTGGCGGGATGGGCGAGCACCTTATTTTCCGAAACAAGTGCGGCAGCTGCGTACTGGGCAACCATCAATCCACATTCAAGGCCCGGATTGGGTGCGAGAAAAGGCGATAGGCCGCTCAGCTGCGGATTAACGAGTCGCTCGATTCTACGCTCGGAAATATTGGCCCACTCGGCAGCGGCGATTTTGAGCAAATCCATCGCCAAAGCAATCGGCTGACCGTGGAATTGCCCACCCGAGAGAACACGTCCATCCTCAAGCACGATCGGGTTGTCAGTCGTTGCATTCATCTCTGTCAAAATTTTATCTTCGGCATATCCCCACGCTTGCCAGGAAGCGCCATGCACTTGCGGAATGCAACGAATCGAGTAGGCATCCTGTACGCGCAGCTCCCCCTGCTGAGTAATTCGCCGACTGCCGCCCAGCCATGTCCGAATACGTCCCGCTACCAGCTCCAGCTCTTTGTGCGGGCGAGTCGCCAGCAGTTCAGGCGAAAAGGCATCGATGATCCCACGCAGCGCTTCCATCGTCAGGCAAGCTGCCATATCCGCGGCCAGCCCGAGATGCTCAGCCTCCGTAATCGCGATTGCTCCTACGCCCGTCATACATTGCGTCCCGTTAATCAAAGCCAAGCCTTCCTTCGCACCCAGCTTGACTGCGGCAAGTCCAGCACGCTCCAGTGCCACTTTTCCAGGCAAACGCTCTCCCTCGTATTCCGCATAGCCTTCTCCAACGAGAATCAACGCCATATGAGCCAAAGGAGCCAAATCTCCACTTGCGCCAAGTGAGCCCTTGGAAGGGACGATAGGATGAATGCCGCGGTTCAGGCAATCAATCAAAAGCTGCAAGGTTTCCGCACGGATTCCGGAATAGCCTTTGGCAAGCGCATTCGCACGCAAGACGAGCATCGCCCGAATAACGGGTGTAGGCAGTGGTTCTCCTACGCCAACCGCATCGGCCCGCAAGAGATTCAATTGCAAAAGGCCAACGTCTTCTGCATCAATGCTTACATCACTAAGCTTTCCAAAGCCTGTATTGACGCCATAGATGATTTTTCCTGTGGCCACCTGCTCTTCGATTCGCCTGCGACTTTCCTGTACTCGTATCCATGCCTCCTCCGATATGACGCACGTCGCTTTCCTCTCCACAATCTGACGCAGCTGTTCACGCGTCAATCGCTCTCCGTCTAGCTCCACTACTTCGGCAAATTGTGCTTGTGTCACTGGCTCATCCATTCCTTTCCATTGGTCCTGATTACTCTACCTTGCCTACGTATACGGACTTATCGTTCTCGTATTTGAATATAAATACGTCGGCGCTTTGGTTATCCCCTTTGTCATCAAAAGTGACCGTTGTAAACTGGCCCTTGAAGTCTTTTGTCTTGTGAACCGCTTCTAGCACCTGCTCTCTCGTAGGCTTTTTGCCACCATTTGCTTTGATCGCTTCCACCATGGCATTCAGCAGCAGATTCGTAGAGTCAAAGCCGTATACCGAGAGTGTTTCCAGCGGTTTATTCATCGCCGCTTTATATTCCTCCGCCCATTTCTTGCCTTCCTCCGTCTGCGTCACATCCCCGGATATGGAGGTAAAGACGACACCCTCGGCGGCAGGTCCCGCAATTTTCACCATGTCAGAGGAATCAAGTCCGTCTCCGCCCATGAAAATGCCCTTGTAATTTTTTTGCCGCGCTTGCTTGACGATAATGCCACCCTCTGGATAGTGACCGCCGAAATAAATCATGTCCGGATTTTTCGCCATCACCTGATTAAGAACAGCCGTATAATCCTTCTCTCCGACCGTCACGCCTTCGTAACCCAGTACCTCGATTCCGTCTTTTTCAAATTGGGCTTTGACTTCGCCGGTCAAGCCTTGGCCGTATGAAGTTTTGTCATGGAGAATAAACACACTTTTTACTCCCAACGCCGCTTTGGCATACATCGCAGCTTTCGGTCCCTGTGCGTCATCCCTGGCTACGATGCGATGCACCGTCTTTTTGCCCTCTTCGGTCAGCTTCACGGCTGTGTTAGCAGGCGACACCATGACCAATCCGCCTTCCTCGTATTTGACAGAAGCTGCGATCGCCACCCCGGAGTTTAGATGACCGATTACCCCAAGCACTTCGGGATTGGAGATCAGCATCTCTGCGTTCGCTACGCCCATTTTGGGATCAGCCTGATCGTCCTGCGGATACAATTGCAAGTCAAAGCCAAGCTTTTTGAACTCTTCCTTTTTTTGATTCAGCGCGTATTCCGCACCGCTTTTGATCGCATCGCCCAGTGAAGAGGAAGCTCCAGATAGAGGGCTTTGGGTCGCAACCAAAATTTTTCCCCCAGCTTCTGCATGGTTTGTCGTTGCGCCTTCAGATGAGCTGGCAGGGCTTTGGGTAGCAGTAGCTCCGTTGTTTGCCTGATTGCTTGCTGCTCCACAACCTCCGAGCGTGCTACTGGCAACGAGAACAGCAGAAAGGATGCTTATTTTCGCATGCTTTTTCATACGGCTTGATCCCCCTTATCTGACCCTTTATTTTGGTTTGTGCATCTCGTACCATTCACAAATGAGCGCAGCTACGTATTTACCCGTATTCACCAAGTTCTCGATGCTGATATGCTCCTGGTAAGAATGGATGTTGCGAAAGCCCAGTCCCAGCGTAATGCAGGTCAAGCCATTTTCATTGAGCACATTCGTATCCGCTCCGCCTAGCGTCCTCGTCAAGTAAGGCTTTACCCCGATCCTCTCTGCCGCACGGATTGCGGATTGGACGAAATCGGATTGTTCCGGAATAGCAAACCCGGCATATTTCTTCTCGATACGAGCATGTGCAGTGCCGTTAAACGATTTCGTTGCTTCTGTAAACGCTGCGCACATATGCTCGATTTGCTCCTGCAAGCCTGTGGCGGTAAAGCTGCGCACTTCACCGCTCACCTTGACCATTCCCGGGATGATCGACGTCAGCTCACCGCCCTGTATCACCCCGATATTTGCGAGTGTCTCCTCGCTTATTTTGCCTAGCTGCATCTCGCGAAGAGCGGCTGCTGCGATCAAGATGGCATTGATTCCTTCCTCCGGATTTAGGCCGATATGCGATTGCTTACCCTCGATTTCCCACCAAATCCGACTGCTGTACGGTCCTTGCAGGATGATTTGCCCAACGTCTCCGCTGCTGTCAAAAATGTAGCCAGTCTTGCTCCTCACCTTGGAGTAATCCAAATATTTGGCTCCAACCAACCCGGGCTGTTCGTAGACGGTCAAGATCAGCTCGATCGGTCCACATGGTGCTCCTGTTTCCTGAATCACCTGAATCGCTTCCAGATAGGCTGCCAAAGCTGCTCGATCATCGGCACCAAGGATCGTCGTCCCGTCTGAGTAAATGACGCCATCCTTTATGACGGGAGTAAGTCCGGCTGTAGGCAGCACTGTATCCATATGGGTCGAGAGGAAAAGCGGAGGCAGATTCGGATCAGTGCCTTCCCACCAAGCGATCAAATTGCCGCAATTTCCCCCAATCTGCTTATGAGCCTCGTCAAATTGAATGGTAAATCCCATCTCGGTCAAAAGTGGTACGAGGACATCCGCAATCGGCTTCTCATCTCCGCTGGGTGCATTAATTTTGGCTAGCTGCAAGAAGCTGTCCAGCAAGCGTTCCCCGTTCACTGCTTCCGCCGCTTGAAACTGGGTTCTCATTTTCTCCTCCATCCTTTCTGTCAGACTAGCTTTTCTGTCCCTGTTTCCAGATAAGAGCGATCAACGACCTGCTTCCCGCGCTTGATTACCCTCTCAACTACATTGCCACCCAGCTGATAGATCACATGCTCGTAGGACGGGACATTCCAGATTTGCAGATCAGCCAGTTTTCCAGCCTCAATCGACCCACGATCCTTCCCAAGCCCGAGCGCCATCGCTCCTCCAATCGTTGCAGCCCGCAGTGCTTCTGCCGGGGACATCCGATACAGACGGCAAGCGAGTGCCATCACGAATTGCATCGATTCCGTCCAGCAGCCCGGGCACAGGTTGGTCGCCAGTGCTACGGTCATGCCGGAATCAATCATCGCCCGCGCATCAAATGGTCGTGGATGACGTACAGCAAAATCGAGAGCAGGCATCAGTACGCCCGTGACCCCGGCATTCGCCAGCTTTTGCATGACAGCAGGTGGCGTGTAGTTCAGATGATCAGCCGAAACCATCCCCATCTCAGCAGCCAAATCCGAGCCGCCTACATACGAATACGCATCCGTATGAATCTTTGGCGAAAGCCCCGCATCCGCTGCTGCCCGTAAAATTTTTTCCGATTCCTGCGCGGTAAAATGCCCGTCATCGCACCAGACGTCACAATAGGTAGCAATTCCAAGCCCACTCACCCATGGAATCATCTCATCGAGCAAAACTCCCATGTACACCTCTTTGGGGAGTTGTGCCGGCCAGCCATGCGCACCGAGAAACGTACTGATGATATCTACAGGCATGATCTTTGCCAGCTTGGCATTTACATGGAGCATCTTGATTTCATCTGTCGTCGTCAGGCCATAGCCGCTTTTGCTTTCGACCGTTGTTGTTCCAGCTTGCAGCATTCTAGCCAGCCGCTCTCTGGCAGTTTGAAACAGCTGCTCTTCACTGGCACCTCTCGTCATCTCGACAGAAACCTGAATCCCAGTCTGAATTCCCATCCGTGCCAGCTCTGACGGATCATCTATCGTCATTTTGGCTGCATACTCCTGCACCCGTGATCCTCCAAAAACGAGGTGTGTATGACAATCGACGAAGCCGGGAGCAACAACTTTTCCCGAAGCATCAATCACATCGGCATGCTCCATGTCGACCTCGGCAGCAACCTGGTCCCGGGTCCCAACCGCAATAATCTCCTCCTCTGCGATTGCGACCCAGCCTCCCGGAATTCTCTCAACTGAGCTGACATCGGTACCTCGGCAGGTGACGACCTCCGTAGCGTTTTGAATGATGAGACTCGCCCGGCTTTTCTGCACCTGTTTGTTCATTTACCCTCCACCCCCTAGGCAGTCTGTGACACAAGGAATTATGACAGGGACGCTGCCACGAGATCAGCAGCAGCGTCCAAGCAACGTTTTTTAACGGGATAGACTCGTATTGTCTGCTTCTTTTTCCTTGAGATCATTTGGTCCGAACGTAGCTGTAGGTGTCCACCAGAGCGGGATTTTGATACTTTCCTTGGTCAGCTCTCCTTGTCCATTGGCTACATCCTTGGCAATTTTGTAGCCTGCCTGTGCGTGACGTACAACCCCGATGCCTGAGTCCACGGTCATGCAAACGGACAAGCGCATATGCGCATCTTCTGTCCCGTCGGCAATCATCGTCACGCCTGTATGAACAGCCTCGCCCATCGAGTAGTTCGCCTGAATCGCGATCAAATCGCACATCCCGACTGCGTTCAACAACCCGTTCAGCATCGGCCAGTCAGAAATCAGGTCGCCGCCATCCATCATTTTCTCGGATTCAAAGGTAGGGTTAACGATCGAGCCCGAGTCCAGATTGTCTCTTGAAAACGCCACGGGTCCAGCCAGCTCGCCGCGCTTGATCATCTCATTTACTTCAAGTGCAAACTCCTTGCGCTGACCAAAGCCGAGGTAGCAGATGCGCGCTGGCAAGCCTTCGATCGGGATGTGCTCGCGAGCCAGCTTGATCCAGCGAGTGACGAGCAAATCGTCCTTGAACTTCTCCAGCACCATGCTGTCGATCTTCTCCAAATCCGATTTCTCCCCAGACAAGCAGGTCCAGCGGAAAGGTCCGCGGCCTTCGCAGAAAAGCGGTCTGATGTACTCGGAGACGAAGCCGGGAATTTTCATCGCTTCTTCCTCAGGCATTCCGGCGTCCCTGCACTCCTTGCGCAGGCTCGTGCCATACTCGAATGCGTGCACGCCTTTGTCAAAAAACTGGTTGGTCACACGCAATTCACGAATCATCGTTTTCCGTGCCAGCTGCAAATACAGGTCGCGGTCGGAGTGGCGCAGCTCCTCTGCTTCCTCTGGCGTATAGCCAGCCGGGAGGTATGAAAGCGGATCATGGGCGGGCGTCATCGAGGTCAAAATGTCAGGCATGAAGCCTTTTTCGTACGCTTCTTCAAATACATCTGCTGCATTGCCCACGACAGCGACTCCAAGTGACTTGCCCTCGGCTGCATGCTCTTTGGCCAGCTCAATAGCATGATCGAGTGAATCTGCCAACAGATCGATATACCCTACACTCATGCGGCGACGAATAATCGTTTCGTTTGCGTCTACGAGGATACATACACCACCGTGCATCGTCATCGCCCGGGTCTGATTGCCGCCCATGCCGCCAGCGCCTGCCGTAAGCATGATTTTTCCGACGAGCGAATCGTTGTAATGCAAGCGCGCAATGGCTGACAGCGTCTCAAACGTTCCCTGGATCACCCCTTGCGTACCAATGTACTCCCATGGTGCTGCTGTATACTGAGCGAAGATCGTCAGGTTTTTGTCCTGCAAATCGTAGAAAACGGGCCACGATGGCTTCATGATATTGGTCGTTGCCATAACGACTGTCGGTGCGTATTTATGTGTTTTGAATACAGCTACTGGCATCCCTGACTGCACGACCAGCGTCTCGTCTTCCTCCAGCTCCTTCAAGGAGTTCACGATCGCATGGTACGATTCCCAGTTTCTCGCGCACTTGCCGATTCCACCGTAAATGACCAGCTCCTCTGGCTTCTCGGCATTTTCCATGTTGTTCTCAAGCATGCGGAGAATCGATTCCTGTCTCCACCCTTTGCACCGCAGGGTAGAACCTCGACCAGCTTTTACGGAATATAGAATTTCAGGTTTGCTCATTTCGTTTCTCCTCCTCAGGTTTTTGTGTAAGTCCTTGTTGTCTGATAGATATAGCACTTATTGTGCCAATGTTCTGAATTTATCTCCACCGCCTATTTCACTGCCTTTTTCTAATTCCACGCAAAAAAGAGACCCCGTCATGGAATCTCCTTTCGGCGCAAAAACGTTTGCGATTGGCCAGCTCTGCACATGTTCCTCTCGTCAAAAGCTTGCTGTGACGCTATTTACCTCCACCGCAAAAACTTTCTGCGCAAATAGTTTCTTCTCTTTACGAATCGTGACGGATGTGAGCACTTCTGCTATTCTATGAGTTAGAAAGTTCTGAAAAATAACCACTCGCGTGATGAGAATTGGAGCGTGATCATGGATGCTTTCAACCGATGCTAGACTCGCTTGCCTGGAACAGATCGTAGATTCGCTGAACGAAGGTGTGCTTGTGAGTGACCACGAAGGGAGAATCATCCTCTACAATAAAGCCCAGGAAAAGCTGGAAGGCCTGAAAAGTGAAAATGTCATCGGAAAATACTTGTGGGAGGCCTACAATTACAATCCAGAAATGTCCGAGCACCGACGTGTCTTCACCAGTGGACAGCCTGTCATCGCACAGTACCGGGCACATGCGCATATTAACGGCATCCCGCAATACGTCACCTACAGTACATATCCGATTATCCATAATGGAGAAACCATTGGTGTATTCTCGATCAGTCACAACGAGACGAAGCTGAAAAACCTGCTGCATGAAACGATTGAATTAAAACGCAAAATCGTCACGCAAAACAAAGGCAGCAAGGAACAGCCCAGCAACGGTACAACTTATACTTTTGGCAGCATTAAAGGCAGCAGCTCTGTCATGAAAGGACTCATAAAAGACGCGCAAAATGTAGCCATGCACGACACGGATATATTAATTGTCGGAGAAACAGGCACTGGGAAGGAATTGTTCGCCCAAAGCATTCACAATCACAGCAAGCGAGCCAAAAGTCCTTTTGTCGCGATCAACTGCGCAGCCATTCCGGAAACTCTTTTGGAAAGCACTCTTTTCGGAACGGTAAAAGGCTCCTATACGGGGGCTGCCGATCAAATGGGGCTGTTTGAATACGCCCAGGACGGAACGCTTTTCCTCGATGAGATCAACTCGATGCCGATCACACTTCAGTCAAAATTAATCCGCGTCCTCGAAGAACGCATGGTTCGCAGAGTTGGTGCCAATGCCGTGACACCTGTACGCTGCACCATCATTAGTGCCTCCAATGAAGCGCCAAAAGAATTGATTGCCACAAGCAAGCTGCGCTCTGACCTGTATTACCGCATCGCTCGCACATGTCTTATCATTCCTCCTCTTCGCGAGCGCAAGGATGATATTGTCTTTTTGATTGATTACTTCCTCACCCTCGCCAGCAAGCAGCTAAACAAAAACGTACACGGTCTGTCCGCACGCCTACACGAGCTTTTTCTGCAATACAAATGGCCCGGCAACATACGCGAGCTGCACCATGTCATTGAAAATCTGATCATTCGTGCCGACGAGGATCAGAGCCTACTGGATATCGACCATCTTCCTGCCTACCTGCGTGAAAATATGATGGAAAATAGCCTGCTTGGGGTCTCTAGCCGCACAAGGGAGCGCAGACCACTAAAAACGGTCACCACTCCCTACGAAGAACAATTTATTCGAACGATTTTGGATCAAGCTGACTGGAATATTACGAAAGCAGCGGAAAAAATCGGTACCACTCGCCAAAGCTTGCAATATCACATTAAAAAACTGAATATTCGCAGGTAGCATAATTGTACGATGATTTTCTAGCTGAATGGTTCGAATCAGATTATAATATTAGCGAGTAATATAATCCGCATAATGGTTCTCATTATGTTTTTTAGGCGGGAGGTGGACTTTTGACCACGCTTCAACGAATTGAAATGTTCAAGCAGTTGTCCAATATGGAGCTAGCGAAGCTGCTTGGAAAATTGGAACGAAGAACGGTTCCCGTAGGCACTATCTTGTTTTCGGAGGGCGATCCCGGGGACAATCTGTATGTAATCAAAAGTGGCAAGCTTGAGCTATTCATCGACGCCAAAAAAAGCGGTGCAGCTCAATCGATTTCTGTACTAAGTGAAGGTGATACACTCGGGGAAATGGCGATGCTGACCGGTGAGGCCCGCTCCGCGACTGCGATCGCGGCAACCGATGCAGAGCTGTATATCATTAATCGGGAAACATTCGACAAGCTCGTGGAGGAGCAGCCGTCCATTTCGTCCTATTTTATCCGCTTATTGTCCAGCCGGTTGACAAGCACGAATAAACAGCTTTTGGTAAACAAAGAGCAAAACTACCAAGCCGTTGCGCTGGAGCTGGACACCTTACCTGTATCTCTCACTCATGCCTTGCTATGGTGCTCAGAATTTCCACGTGTCCACTCAAGCGTGGCAGAGCGGCGGTTTGGAATTTTGCTCGATCAAGCTTTGGAGCAATTTCCGGATGCAAACAAGTATCTCCAGCGAGTAGAAGCACAGCCGGAATGGTTCACGCTTGTTCCCGGGATGCGGCGTCTCCTCTCCGAAATTGCTACGGTAAGGTTTGGGCATGAGGAAAAACGTCGCTGGATTGCCGAAATGCTGGAAGATTATCAAAAGAGCAACGATTGGGATGCCGCCATCGAGCTACTGGGTGTAGCCGGTAGATGGACAGAGGCTTTGCAAATCGCCCTGCATGTCCTGCCTGAGCTTGTGGAAGCTAGCAAAAAGCGTTTATTTATGCTGCTAGCCGATTGCCCACCAGAGAAAATTGTAGAAAAGGATGAACTTTTGAAAGGCTGTATTCTCTATGGAGAGCCAGCCGAGCATCCCGAGGTCGGACTAGCACTATTGGATCGGGCCTGGAGTGATTTTGGCGCCAGCTACACGACCGAGCAATGGATTACTACATATGAATGGGCTGCCGAGCTGCATGCCCGATTAAACAGGCACCAGCAAGCTATGGAATACTTAACGCTTGCGGAAGCCAAAAGATCGCTCACCGGAATCGCTGGTGAAGACGGCAGTAAAGAGTATGACCTAGCCAAGCAGCAATTGGCACAGCAGCACAGTCGCACTCGCGCCTACAATACGGTCGGGCTGTTTCACAAAAGCAGGCTCGGTGGATGGGTTGCTGCTATTCTGCTTCCAATCAGCTTGATACTCTTTCATTACATAGAGCCCATCGGCGGCTTATCTCGCGCCGGAATGGATTTCATCGGGATCGGAGTCGCTGCCGTCATCCTCTGGATCGTTAATATCATCCCCGATTACATCGTCGGACTTGGGATGGCTATGGCTTGGGTTCTAGGCGGACTAGTCGGACCAGAGGTTGCTCTCTCCGGATTCGCCTCAACCACTTGGCTTTATATGATTTTTATTATGGCGTTCATTGCGGTAATCACCCGCTCTGGTATTTTGTTTCGCGTGTCTCTCAATGCGTTAAAACGATTTCCACGACATTATCGTGGGCAATTGTGGGGTGTCGTTGCCGGAGGAATGCTGCTCAACTCGTTGATCCCATCCTCCTCTGCCAAAGTATCTCTCGGAGTGCCGCTTGCACGAACCTTGTCCGAATCGATGGGGTTTGCTGACAAGAGCCGCGGCGCAGCAGGACTTGGGCTGGCAGCCATGATTTTTTATGGCTTCACCGCGCCTTTTGTACTGACTGGCTCCTATACAAACATGATGGCATATGGACTTGCTGCTGTCTCTGAGCCGATCAACTGGCTGCAATGGTTCTTATATGCACTGCCCGCCTTTCTTATTTTTTCGGCTATCATGCTCGTCATCCTCCAGCTCATGTTTCGAAACGTACGTCAAGTACGACCGATATCAGATGAAGTGCTGGATGAACAGCTACAGCTACTGGGACCATGGTCGAAAGCAGAGCGCATTGCCGTTTCAACCACACTGGGGAGTATCGTCCTGCTGATTCTTGCCCCTTTGCACGGAATCGATAGCGCATGGATTATGCTGCTCGGCTTCGCTATTTTGGTGATTAGTGGAGCGCTTGACCGGCAAACCGTTTCAAACGGAATTGACTGGCCTTTTCTCTTGTTCTTAGGAGTCGCGTTCAGTTTTGCTACGGCCACTCAAGAGCTAGGCATTGCAGACGCGCTTTCTACCTTTCTCGGTGAAAAGCTCTCCGTGTTTCTGACAAGCCCTACCCTTCTCTTGACCGTTGTCATTCTCGTTTCGTTTCTCGTCACTCTCATTATTCGGGACGATCCTGCTGTTATCTTACTCGTGACTGCCCTGCTTCCATTGGCACAGCAGGCAGGCATCCACCCTTGGATTTTCGTCTTTGTGATTTTGCTGGCTACAGACCCATTCTTTTTTACCTATCAATCACCGACCTATTTAACCGCTTACTATAGCTCAGAGGGTAAGTCCTTTAGCCACAAGCAAGGTCAAAAAATTGCAGTTGGCTACGCACTTGCCATCATCCTAGCCATCGCCGCCAGCGTGCCGTATTGGGAATGGATCGGCTTGATCAAATAATCGGAGGAAAGAAATTATTCGTTTTGTGAACCAGAACACAAAAATCCCCCGCTCCTTTCGTTACAATAGGATAGACATCTCAGCAAAGCTTCAGAATTTTTTACTACTTTTGTACCAGATTCACTTATAATGGAGGGCGTGATGGACCCTCCAATGGGGGGAGTCAAGGAGAAGTGAATCATTTTAGTGCTTTTGACATTCTGCTCATTGCCCATTTGATAGGGGACTATATGTTTCAAACCGAATGGATGGCCAAATACAAGGCGCAGCGCTGGCTTCCATTACTCGCTCATTGTCTTGTGTACACAGCGGTCATCTCACTCGTTGCTTATTTGTTTATTCCGGGCGGTTTATCTGTCTGGGCGATCTTATTCGTATTTGTTACTCATGTGATTTTAGATCGCCGAACAATTGTTTTCCTCTGGTATCGAAAAATTATGCGTGTCACAGACGATGGGAGCAAGTGGCTGATGGTCATGTGCGATCAAATTTTTCATCTCATCGTCCTCGCAGCAGCTTTGGTCATCAGCTGAAGCAAAAAAGGAGTCGTTTATCAGTATGACTGAACAGCATTTCCTTCGACATTTTCCCTTTTTTCAGGATCTGGAGGATGAGGATTTAGCCAAGCTCGCTCCTCTCTTCCTTACTCGTACATATGAAAAGGGAACGAATATTTTCCGAGAAGGGCAAGCAGGAGAAGAGTTATACATCATTAAATCAGGCGTCGTCAAAATTTATCGTGATGACGAGGTTCGTGACATTATCCTCGCTATCTTTCGAGATGGTGATTTTTTTGGTGAGATGGCTGTTCTCGAAAATGAGCAGGTACGTTCTGCCTCTGCCAAAACGATGGAAAAGACAGTCGTCTACTACTTGACCCGCCGGGATTTCGTCGCTCTACTCGAGCAAAACCCCAAAATATCATGGAGAATCCTGGAAACTGCACTCGATCGTTTGCGAAAAGCTAATGAACTGATTACCGATTTAACCTTATTGGACGTTCGCACCCGTATCATCAAAATGATGCTGAGACTTACTGAGAAGCATGGCGTGATGCAAAAAACGGGAATCCTCATCGATTTGAAGCTCACCCATCAGCAAATTGCCGACATGACAGGAACCGTCAGGGAAACGGTGACGAAAGTGTTGCTCGATTTGCAAAATCAAGATTTTATCCAAATCAAAAAGAAAAAAATTCTGATCTGCAATCTTGCAGAAATCGAACGATTGGTTGAGACCTCATGAAAAAAAACATCTGGAACATCTCCATTATCGGAAATCTCATAGTCATCCTGATTTGTCTGACTCTCTTTATTGGGGATTCGTTGCAGCGGATAAACTTCGCTTTCTACGATTACGACATGAATAAGTCTATGACTCATGCCCCACACGAGGATATTATTGTCGTCGACATTGATCAGGAGTCTCTCGATCTAATCGGAACCTTTCCTTGGCCACGCGATACCTATATCCCCCTTTTGGAAGCTCTGTCAGAAGCAAAGGCCGTTGCGTTCGATATTACATTTCGGACAAAAAGCGAAGACCCAGCAATCGATGAGGCCTTTGCAGCCGAGCTGGCAAAGCATGACAATGTCATCATTCCCTCTGTCGTGGAGCTAGAAAACTTTTTTCGCAAAGAGACAATCGTAACCAAAGACCAACTCATCAAAGGACAGAAGCTGCTGACCTCCGTCCCACCGATTGACAAGGCGGCAAAAACAGCCCACATCAATGCTGTGCTCGACGATGATGGTGTAATTCGGCGGACCTGGCTCATGCTCGATTCGCCCGAAGGAAAGATACCCTCGCTCGCCTATCAGGTAGCTGACATGTACGGTGCAGATGTGAAGCATTACTTGACAGATCATCCGCAAACAGAGCTGGCGATCAAATTTGACGGCTCTACCAAAGACTTTATGAACATCCCTTTTTACATGGTGCTAAACGGAGAAGTTCCTCCGGAAACCTTTAAAGATCGGATTGTACTTATCGGAATGGCTGCCGCAGGTAGTGATGCACATCCGACACCTGTCGATAACCATATGTATCTGGTTTATGCCCATGCCAATATCATCAACCAGCTGCTCCACGACCAAAAAATCACCATCGTCGGCAATCTGCTGATACTCGCTCTGATGCTGATCGTGTTCTTCTTTACCACCTGGTATACGTGGCGATTGAAGCCGCTGTATAGTATATCGATCGTGATCGGAACCTCTATTCTATTGATTTTTGGGCAATTCATCTTATTTGATAGCAGGCTAATCTATTTATCGGTGGTCTACCCACTCGCTGCCCTATACACTACCTTTTTCGTGAATATTGCAGTAAAAACGTATTTTGAAACGAAGCAAAAGCAGTTTATTACCCAACAGTTCGGGCGATACATCTCTCCGGAATTGGTGAACCAAATTGCCAAAAGCGAAGTCGAGTTGCCGCTTGGCGGTGTGAACAAGGAGCTGTCGATCCTGTTTTTGGATATTCGCGGCTTTACCCCGCTCTCGGAAAAATTGCGTCCCGAGGAAGTCGTCGATTTTCTCAACATGATGTTTGACATGATTACCAACCAAGTGCTCCAAAACCATGGAACGATCGACAAATTTATCGGGGATGCGGCCATGATCCTCTACAATGCACCATTAGATGTGCCCCACCACGAGTATCATGCGGTCAAAACAGCCTATGATATCCAGCGAGGCATGGAACAGGTGCGAAAAGACATCATGGAAAAATACGAGGTCGAGGTCAGTATCGGAATCGGAATCAATACTGGAGAAGTCGTAGTCGGCAATATCGGTTCATTTTTACGCGTCGACTATACAGCGATCGGCGATCACGTAAATACCGCAGCACGTATTGAATCCAATGCCGAGGCCAATCAGGTGCTGGTATCGGAAACAACGTATGAACGAACCAGAAACTATTTCGACTATCAGTTCGTTGGCGAAAAAATGATGAAAGGCAAGACAACCGGAATCAAGCTGTATGAAGTTTCTGGGTTTGTCAAAGCGCCTGACATGGAGCAAAAGTCGTGAGATTTGCGAAAGTGAGGTAGTCTAGCAGTGAATACGATCAGAAGCTTGCGAAGCACACGTTTTCTAGTGATATGGCGTAGCCTTTTCGTACTGGTCATGATAAGCAGCATACTGCTTGCTGAAGTGAAAACAGTCGACGCGGCAGAAACCTCTCGTACTGCCAAAGTAGAAAGTGTGACTGGTACCGTACAGGTTAAAAAGGCAGGCGGTACAAAGGAATACAAAGCGTTTAAGAACATGAGTCTGAATCACGGTGATCTGATCAAAACTAGCGCCAAATCGAGTATCGTGTTATCGATTGCGGATAAAGAAGATGAGATTACGGTTGGCGAGAATACCGAGGTCTATATTTCCGAGCTGCAGCAGGCTGCAAGCAACAAGCAGACCGATTTAAAGGTATGGTCCGGCTCTGTCTTTATTAAAGCCAAACCGCTGACCCAAAAGGAAGATCAGTTTTCGATCTCTACCCCTACTGCAGTCATGGGAGTGAGAGGTACGCAGTTTTTGGTTACCGTAGACCCGAATACTGGTAAATCCACGATTGTCGTCGCGGCTGGAGTAGTTGCAGCCCGTAACCCAGATCAAAACCAGACGCTTAATCTTTATCCAGCCATGCAGGGATCGTTTTTTCAGGGGCGTCCGATTGAGTCGGTGCCTCTCCCCACGTCTGCGTCTTCCGTCATTCAACCGGGTGATCTGATCAACACGATGTCTCCAGAAATCATCCAAGCAATTATTCGTTCCAAGCTGGCAATGGACCTGGAGCATGACGAGTTTATTGCCAAGCAGCTAGAAGCATTACGGCAAGGACAATTAACTGACCCTCTGACTCAGCTTCAGCTTACGAGCCAAGAGGATCTAGCACGCTATCAGCAAAATTTGCACGCGCTGGTTAACTCCCTTCTTAAAGTAGCACTTGACAGCGGAAAAGTAACGTCAGATCAAGTAGAGCAACTCATTAATGACGCAAACCTGGAGCTGCAACGGAAAATTCAGTTGGACGGAAAACCTTCTCTGGACTGGAACACTCAGCAGGAATTAGAAAGACAGAAGCGTTTGGAATTGGAGGAGCAGCGGAAAAAGCTCGCGGAACTAGAGAAAAAGCAGCGTGAAGCTGAGCTGGCTAAAAACATCCCAAGCGATCTACTGAACAAAATCAAGGAACAACAAGACAAACTGGCAAAAGCAAACGAAGAAGCCAAAAACAAAGCGCGCGAACAAGCGGAGAAAAACTTATCTGTAAATCCATCGGCTCCTGGTACCCCTGGGGGCTCAGGTACTAGCCCTGGTTCAGGTTCTGGAGGCGGTGGAAGCTCTGGGGGTGGCGGTGGCTCCGGAGGCGGTAGTGGTGGTGGCGGTAAAGACCCTGATGACACAGGTACCATCGTCTCGATTCCGAATATATCCGCTGAAGCACTTATGAACAACTCGTATACCTTGCCTCAGATTATTCAGGCAAAGATGAGCACCGGAAAAGAAAGCAATGTTGCGGTAAGCTGGAACAAGCAAGCCGATACCACGTTGACCGGGACTTTCACCTATTATGGCAGCGTAGCTGGTTATGGACCAAAGGTAGAAGCAAAGCTGACAGTAGTTGCGCCCATCGGCGTTCCTGTCCCACTAAATCAGCAACGCATGATTTTCCAAGGAAATACGATTCTCGATTTTGGCTCGATGACACTCCCACCAAAGGCAACGGTGACATTGGAGAATCTTTCTCCCTCCCTTCCGGCAAACGGCGGTTTGACTGTGGCAGGGCCAATCATCGATTTTGAATTCGCGAACATTGAAATCACTCAGCCTGTAACGATTTCGTTTCCCGTACAATTAGGTGCTAATCCGGAACAGCTTGGGATTTTTCACAAGAACAGCGATCAGGAATGGGAATACGTTCCTACCGTTATTACAAACGGAATAGCCACAGCACAGGTGAGTCATTTCTCTGCTTATGGCGTCTTAGCTGCACCACAGGCAGGTGGGGTTACCTCCACTCCTGCACCTGGCCTCGTTGACGCTGGTACGAGTGTGTACCTGGTCTCGGAAACACCAGGAGCGACGATATATGTGAAGCAAAATGGTCGCTTTGTCGTATACAAACCGGGCGATGCATTGTCCATCTCTGGTGCAGGACAAAGCATCGAAGCCTACGCCGCAAAAAGCAATATGCGAGATGGGCATCCCGTTCAATTGAATTTCAGTACGGCTCAAGCAAGTGTGCTCGACAGCAAACGAATCAGTGTTGCCCTCTCGCAGCCGATTCAAACGGAAGCTTATGCAATCGGGGTATCTCCTGCCGGAAGTACGGCTTTGTCAGGACTGCCGATTGAACACGTAGAGCGTGTCGGAGACAGCGGGCTTACGATTACTCTGGGAACAGATACGGAGTCCATTCCGCTTCAAGCTTTCTCAGTGAAATTTTACAACGGCTCGCAGTACGTAGCGCAAAGTAATTCATTTGAGCTCGGTAAAAAGCAGAAGCCACCAGAGCCGAAGCCTCCAGAGATCAAGACTTTCCCGATTACCGTGTCTAATCTGGGTACCGACATGGCAGAGCTGGAGTGGAGTATTCCAGAGGGTACTGCGGACTATCGCGTTTACTTGAATGGCGAGCTCAGATCAGATTTTAATGTTGAAAGCAACTGGGATGATAAAAAGAGCTACCTCTATTTATACGATCTTGCTCCCGATTCGAAATACACAGTTAAAATTGAAGCTCTAAACGATTCAGGAAAGAAAATTGCAGAGGGTTCCCGCCCCTTTACTACAGAGTCATCTTTTTCTATCGGAGTAGAAGTAATCGATCAAGGAGCTGACTTCCTAACGATTAAATGGTCGCGTTACTTTGAACCTTTACCCAACGGCGATCATTACCGACTCTATATCGGTGAGGGGGAAGCAAAGGAATACAAAGCTTCCGTAACTGCTAACTCACCTCTGGAATACAGCTTTACAGGATTGCTGCCGAACAAATCCTACACTCTCTATGTGGAAGCTTGGCCAATAGGAAATGATTTTCCCGTTGATAGTGGAAAAACAACTGCCCCTACTCTCGGGAATACAGCGGCAAGGTCCTTCACAATTGATACTCGGGAACTTGCTTCCGATTCGGCCTCTTTCTCTTGGAATAAGCCTGCTGGGACAGAAGAATATGAAGTGTATGTAAATGGTGAGCTAGTAGACAATCCGAGTATCGAGGCACCCCCGGATGGGATGAGTTTTCTTTACTTGCACGAACTAGCACCAGCAACGAATTATTCTCTTCGCGTTTACGCATTGGATGCGAGCCATAAGCGGATTGGCCAAGGCTCCATTCCGTTTAAAACACAGCCGCCTCCTCCTGAAATCTCGATTTCAGTTGGAGAGTCAGGACCTAATTCCATCATGATTTCATGGGAATCGAATATTAAGCCTGGTGAGTACAACGGTGAATATCGGGTTTATTTGGTTGAAGGAGGTATTCCGGATTTAAAGAAGAGGGTCCCATTCGACTCTCCGGATAAGGAATACATCTTCAGCGGTTTAGCCCCAGGGACAGAATACACTTTTTTGGTTGAGGCTTGGAAGAGATTCCCTGAAACTCTGATCGTTTCCGCAGAAGCGTCCGGGTCTACCACAGACGCAGAACCAGAGGTAGAGGATTTATCAATTGAACAGAGTGATATCTCAACTAACTCTGCAACATTCAAATGGTCCAAAATAACAGATACGGCTTCCTATCGTGTTTACCGAAACAGTTCTCTTTTAAGCGAATCTGCCTACACGATTGAAGACGGTGCTGACCAAGTCCTTAGTATGTCTGGTCTGGAGCCAGATACTAGCTACACCTTGATGGTTGAGGCATTGAACAGCTTCCTGCAACCGATCGCAAGAGGTATAAGCGAGTTCAGAACTGATGCTGAAGCTCCACCAGCAATCGAATTGCATACTGCTTCAGATGCAACCTCTATTCAAGTTTCCTGGGATCCTGTCACGTTCGAAGGAGAGTATCGTCTCTATCTCTATCTCGATGACGACATGATAGACATGAAAAAAATCCCGTCTGATGCGGCTGAGCTATCCCACACCTTTGAGGGGTTAGAAACAAATAAGGAATATACCATTTTCATCGAGGCGTGGCCTATTGATGCAGCAAGTCCATTAATTTCCGGACAAACAACAGCTATAACCATTCCACGAGTCTAACCAACGTACAGCTTTCTCATCATTTCGAAGCATTTCAAAGGAGCAAATCATATGAAACGACAAAAATGGACCGTATGGATTGCTTCCCTGGCGCTAGGCTTGTTGACCGTCCATACCGTGGGAATTACACCAGCACATGCAGAAGTAGCTGTCGCACAGACAGCTGCTGCTGCGCCCTCGGTAGTTACGATCGCTGGAAACGGTCAATTTGGAGAGGATAACGGTGCGGCTTTGTCCGCATCGCTTCGTACTCCGATGGGAATCGCCATTCATTCGGATGGAACCGTTTATGTATCTGATACGAAAAGTCATTTGATTCGCAAGCTGTTCCAAGGTGTTGTCTCTACCTACGCAGGAGTGACCATTTCTACCGATGAAAAAGGCTTCCCAGTCGGAACGCTTTTCGACGGCGCTTTGAACCAGTCTCTCTTACAATCGCCTGAGGGAATCACTTTGGACCAGCAAGGCAACCTGTATGTAGCCGACAGTGGCAATCACTCGATTCGTAAAATTACAGCGCAAGGGGTCGTCACCATTGCCGGAGATGGCATCATGGGCTACCAAAATGGCACAGGACAGCAGGCACGCTTTCACTCGCCAAGCGATATTGCCGTGGCAAAAGACGGAACCATCTATGTAGCAGACACGCTCAATCACGTCATTCGCAAAATTACACCAAGCGGAGCCGTTACATCGCTCAACAGTCCATCTACCCGACTCGTCGAGATATCGCCAGGCTATTATGAACAAGCAGGTGATTTCCAGGATGGCCCTCTCGCTTCCGCCAAATTTAATGAGCCAAGCAGCCTCTATCTGGATGCAAAAGGAAACCTGTATGTAAGTGACACAGGAAACCAGCGAATCCGCTATATCGATTTGAAACAGAACGTGGTAACAACAGTCGCTGGTGATGCGAGCTTGACCTACGCACCAAACAGCCTCTACATCGAGGGCAATTACGCGGACGGTGATGCAGCCAAAGCACAGTTTCAATTTCCTCGAGGCTTGGCGATGACGTCAGAAGGCGGCCTCGTGATTGCGGACAGCCAAAATCACGTCATCCGCTATTTGCACAATGGCAAGGTCACTACGTTGGCTGGTACAGCGGGAAAATTCGGCAGTCAGAGCGGTGCTCCCGCCAACGCCCAGTTTTATCTTCCTGTCGATGTAGCCGTCGACCTGCAAAATACGATCTGGATCGTGGATTCTTTTAACAACACGCTTCGCCAGTTAAAATTGAAGTAAGCTTGGCTTATTTGTTCTCCTTCTAAAATGATCGGCGGTCTCCGAAGTCCTAGTGACATCGGAACCGCCTCATTTTTTGGACTTGTAACGATTTCAAATCGGCAGTAATTGTTTGATTATTCAAAATAATAGATTGACCATTCATCCAATATGCAATATATTGGTTTTATGGATACAACCTTTATTAAACACATCAACCGTTTGTCATTACGTGATCAAGTGTATCAAACGCTCAAATCAGCCATCGTCACACTCGAAATGGAGCCGGGACAGCGCTTAAACGACAACGAACTGGCTTCCCAATTTGGGGTAAGTCGGACGCCCGTTCGCGAAGCGCTGAAGCGTCTGGAGGACGAAGGACTGGTAGAGTCCATCCCTGGCTCGCTCACACGCGTAACACCACTCAACATTGAGGAGGCGAAACACGCATTTCCGGTTGTTGCTGCCCTACATGCATTGGCGGCACGTTTGGCAGTCGCCCAAGTAAAGGAGGCTGATCTCACCGACTTAGAGAAATGGAACGACAGCTTGCAGCTCGCTCTTGAACACAAAGATGTCGTCAAAGCAATCGAGGCCGATGACGGCTTTCACGACGTTTTTTTACGGACTGCTGGCAACAAAGAAATTTACTTCGCGCTCGAACGGGTTGTACCCAAAATCAGACGTCTTGAGTTTGCTCGCTTTGGCTCTTTGGAAGGTCTGGAATCCTTTGACCAGCACAAAAAAATAATCGCAGCGATGAGAAGCAGTCAGAGTCAGACAGTTTCTGAACTTGTAGAAGAAAACTGGCTCAGTCTTGGCAGGTTACTTACTGATGATTGAAAAAACCATTTAGTAGGGGGTAACACGCATGAGCACTGTTGATCTTAAAGGGGAAGTCCATGATACGTCTGTACTTGCACGAGCACGGGAAATCATAGAAAACAGCCCTTCTCCTCGTTTGATTCAAGAAGAAATCGTCAATGCTGTAAACCGCAATGCGATTTGGCGCGGCAGTGAATGTCTGAATCTGAATCTTCTGGCTCCGGAAGCCCCAGCCAGTCCGCTTGTCCGCCAGCTTTTGGCGTCAGAGGTAGGCACCCGCGCTGCGGAAGGACACATCGGCTCCCGGCAGCGATGGTTTGCAGGCACGAAGTATATCGATGAAATCGAAGCCCTATGTGTTGAGCTCTTGAAAAAGGTTTTCCAAGCAAATTTTGCTGACCATCGCCTCGTCGCCAGCATGATTGGGAACATGACCGTCTACTCCGCTCTGACTCAGCCTGGCGACAAGATCATGACTATCTCCCAGCCATTTGGCGGTCATTCCAGCAATCGCATGGACGGCCCTGCTGGCGTGCGCGGCTTACATATTACCGACGTGCCGATGGACCCGATCGAGCTGACGGTCGACCTGGAGGAATTCGCCAAGGTAGCCAGACAGGTTCGCCCCAAATTGGTCACTCTCGGTGCTTCCATGACACTGTTTCCTTTCCCGCTGAAAGAAATGTCTGCGATCGTCTCGGAATGGGGCGGCAAAATTTTCTTCGACGGAGCCCATCAGCTCGGACTCATTGGCGGCGGACAGTTCCAGGACCCACTGCGCGAAGGTGCTTGCGTCATTACAGGGTCAGCTGGAAAAACATTTAGCGGACCGCAAAGCGGCATCATCGTCTGGAACGATCCAGAGCTTTCCATCCCGATTACAGATGCCATTTTCCCTACTTTGGCTGCAACTCACCAAGTAAACCGGGTCGCCGCTCTGGCTGCCGCCGCCGCAGAATTCCTGGCTTTTGGCAAAGACTACATGGCTCAAATCGTCGCCAACGCACAAGCTTTGGGTAAAGCGCTTCATGAGCGCGGCATCCGCGTGCTGGGCGATCATAAAGGATACACAAGAACTCATCAGGTCATCCTGGATGTTCGTGATTATGGCGGAGGCTACAAGGTTGCCAAGCAATTGGCGGAATCCAACATCATCACAAACAAAAATCTGATCCCCGGCGACAATCCGGAAGATTGGGATTATCCGAGCGGCCTGCGCATCGGAACGACCGAAGTGACGAGATACGGTATGAAAGAGAGCGAGATGGAAATTATCGCAGACCTCATCGTGCGCGGGCTGACTGAAAAAGACAAGCCCGAAGCGATCAAAGCCAAAGTGCTGGAGCTGCGCAATTCCTTTACCAGGCTGCATTACTGCTACCCCGAATAGCTAGACAGATCGAGGAACGACTATTCCTCCTCTTCCAAACGAAAATCCAGTCTAAAACAGCATGACGTGTTTTAGACTGGATTTATTTTTAGATCCTTGAAAACTCTCCTAATCGATGCAGTACATGGCATGTACACGAAATCCCTTTATAAAACAGCTCAACTGCCATGTTCTCATTTGGTGCATGGTTCGCCTCATCGGCATTGGCATACGGGACCATCACGGATGGTACCCCGAGAATTTGCGTCCAGACATAATCAGGCAGACTGCCACCGACACCAGGCACTAGCAACGGATCAATGGAATAGGCATCTTTTACCGCCTCCACCACCACTTTCACAATTTCCAGTTCAGCCGAAGTCCGTGATGGCCTCATGTCTCCCTGATGCAATACCTCGACAGCTGGGGCGTGTTTCTTGACATGCCTGCATAGCTTTTGGTAAATGTCGTCCGGGTCCTGATCAATAACAAGCCGTATATCCATTTTCACGCTGGCTTTGGCCGGTATGATCGTTTTGGAGCCATCTCCCCCGTATCCACTATGGAAGCCACAAATATTGAAGGTAGGTTCCAACGATAGCAGCCGATAAAAGGTTTCGGCATCCTCTTCAATATCTGTGTATCCAATCTGCTTGATCAACTCTTGTCGATCAAAGGGCAGCTTGCGAAACAAATCAAGCTCGTAGGCGGTTGGCTGACGGATGTTATCGTAAAAGCCTTCGATCAGCACCCTTCCCTGCTCGTCGCGCATTGTTTTCAACAGGTCGATCAGCATCCATGCCGGATTGGGGGCGATATTTCCCAAATTTCCTGAATGATGATCCCACTTGGCTCCGTGGGCTACAAGTTCGACTCCAAGAATTCCTCTGACCCCCAGCTCGACAGAAGGTATGCCGCTAACATGCATCGGTCCATCAGAGGTGTAGACTAGGTCACACGCCAAAAGCTCTTTATGTCGCTCAACGAACGACGCGAGATGTGGGCTGCCGTTTTCTTCCTCCCCTTCAAAAACCAGCTTCACATTGACTGGCAACTCACCAAAACTGTCCAAATACGTTTTGATCGCCAGTACCTGCGCCATCAATTGCCCTTTGTTGTCCCCCACCCCTCGGCAATAAATTCTTCCTTCCCGTAAGGTTGGTTCAAAGGGTGGTGACTGCCATTCCTCGATTGGTTCTGGTGGTTGTACGTCATAATGCCCATAGATTAAAACAGTAAATGCATTCTCTGCCTTCAGCCATTCCCCATAAACAACAGGATGTCCCTCTGTTTCAATCAGGCGACTCTCTATGCCACTCGCCTGCATCATTTCTTTCAGCAGCTGGGCACATTCCCGTACTCCGACATTCGTTGTACTGATGCTTTCTTGCTTGAGCAATGAAAACAATTGCTGCAAATATTGTTCTTTTCGCTCCTCGATCAAATCATTGACAATAGCCAGGTTCATTTCTAGCTTCTCTCCCATCTTGTACTTCCTTTTCCCTCATCCATAGAGATGACAGGCCACATGATGCTCACCCGTCACTTGCTGCATACGTGGCCTGCTTTCCATGCAAATCTCCATCACATTCGGACATCTGCCCGAAAAAGCACAGCCCTGTGGCGGGTTTGCAGCTGACGGCACGTCGCCCTGCAGAATAATTCGTTCCTTCCTCAATCGCGGGTCAGCCACCGGGATGGCGGATAATAATGTTCGGGTATAGGGGTGTAGCGGATTGGCGTACAATTCTTCAGTCGTCGCAAGCTCGGCCATTCTCCCCAAGTACATGACACCCACTCGATTACATATATGCCGCACGACCCCAAGATCATGAGAGATGAATAAATAGGTGAGCTGGAGCTCTTCTTGTAAATCCTGCATGAGATTGAGTATCTGCGATTGGATCGATACATCCAGGGCGGACACTGGTTCATCTGCTACCACTAGTTGTGGGCGTAGGATCAGTGCACGTGCGATTCCGATCCGCTGTCGTTGACCTCCCGAAAATTCGTGGGCATAGCGATTCGTATATGTGTGATTAAGCCCGCAAACCTCCATGATTTGGCGAATTTTTTCCTCACGTTCCCGCGCATCACCCAACCTGTGTGCTTTTAGCGGTTCATCAAGAATCTCTTTTACCGTCAAACGCGGATTTAGTGACGAAAACGGGTCCTGGAACACCATTTGAAAATGCTTGCGCTGCTGCCTCATCTCACTCGCAGTTAAGGTCGACAGTCGCTTTCCTGCAAAATTGATTTCACCTGATGTCGGTTTGAACAGCTGTAAAACGGCCCGTCCTGTGGTCGATTTCCCACAGCCGGATTCTCCAACTAGTCCAAGCGTCTCCCCCTGCCTGATGGCAAAAGAGACATCATCAACTGCTTTCACAACCGTATTCGTTTTTTGCCGCATCTTACTTTTGACTGGAAAATACACCTTTAGCTCTTTGACTTCTACCAGTGGTTCCACTAAAACGCCTCCCGTTCTCCTAGGCATACAGCCAGCATCGACATGTATGATTTTCTCCGACCACAACGAGCTCCGGGTCTTCCTCCCAGCAGCGGTCAAAGACGTGCTCACAACGTTCGGCGAAGCGGCAGCCCCTCGTAATTGTCCCTGCTGGCGGTACTTGCCCCTTAATCGAGTACAAGCGGCTTTTCTTTGCCTCTGAGGTAGGAATGGATAGCAACAGGCCGGTGGTATAAGGATGCTTCGGATCATGGAACAAGTCATCCACGTCCGCCTCTTCTACGACCTCCCCTGCATACATCACCAAAACACGGTCGCACATTTCCGCGACGACCCCCAGATCGTGGGTGATCAGCATGATCGCTGTGTTTTCCTTTGCCTGCAAATTTTTCATGAGATCCAAAATTTGCAGCTGTATCGTCACATCCAGCGCAGTCGTCGGCTCGTCTGCGATCAGCAGCTTTGGCTGGCATACCATTCCGATCGCGATCATTACCCGCTGCCTCATTCCACCGGACAACTCGAACGGATAGCTTTGATAGATTTGCTCAGCGCGCGATATTCCGACGCGCTGGAGCATCTCGATTGACAGCTGCTTCGCTTCTTGTCTTGAAGCCGATGTATGCAAGAGAATAATTTCATCGATTTGCCGGCCAATCGTAAAAACAGGATTTAAGGAGGTCATCGGCTCCTGGAAGATCATCGAAATCTCGTTTCCCCGTACGTTCCTCATCTCTTCCTCTGACAATTGGGTCAAATCCATGTTGTTGTACAAGATTTGTCCACCGGAAATACGTCCAGGCGGCCTCGGAATCAAGCCCATTATGGAAAGGGATGTGATGCTTTTACCACAGCCTGACTCACCGACGATCCCGAGCGTTTCACCCGAATAAACCACAAAAGTAACGCCATTGACGACCGTTATCTGATGCTCTTCTTTTGCAAAAGACACCTGTAGTTCTTTGACCTCTAAAATCGGCTTTTTCATCCTACTCCTACTCCTTTAGCTTGGGATCGAGCGTATCTCGCAGCCCATCACCAAACAGATTGAAACAGACTACAGTCAGCACGATGGCAATCCCGGGAAAAAAGGTCGGGTAAAATAAATTTCGACTGTTGTCTTTGGCCGCGCTCAACATCGCTCCCCATTCCGGTGCGGTAACGTCTCCACCCAATCCGAGAAAGCTCAGAGCCGCGCCAAGCAGGATCGCTGTGCCAATTCTCATCGTCAAATAAACCATGACAACGGGCAGCATACCAGGTAAAATATGCCGCATGATAATGACAAAGTCTTGCACACCAATCGACTTTGCCGCCTCGACATACGTCATTTGCTTGAGCGATAAGGCACTCCCTCTGACAATGCGGATAAAGATGGGAACCGTAAAAACCGCTACCGCGAAAATAATGTTTGCCATCCCCGCACCCAGCACAGCAATGACTGCAATCGCAAGCAGAATCCCGGGAAACGCCAGCAGTATATCCGTCAGACGCGTAATGATTGAATCAATCCACCTGCCATAATAACCGGCCAAAAGCCCCAGCAGCGTTCCGATAACTGCTCCGATACCAACAGAGACAAATCCGATGAATAACGTTTCCCGTGTGCCAGCCAAGACGCGGCTAAAAATATCCCGATTCTGGTGATCGGTTCCGAACCAATGAAGAACGGACGGCTGCTGATGCTTGCTGCTATCCTGCAGCTCGATTTGCATTTGATCTGGCAATATTTGAACGAGTACAGGCTCTTTCAGCTCCATTTCAACTGCAACAGGAACGGTCGTTGACACAACCCCAAGCGATACTTTCACCTCGCCAACTCCTTGCGCAAGCGAAGTCACCACTCCCTTGTTACTTACCCGCAGCACCTCTTTGTTGGTTGATTCGTACTGAATCTGCAGCTCTTCTTTCTTTTTCTTGCCTGACAAGAAACCGTTATTTTCTTGAACAGTGGAGCTGCCTGTCTCTCTTAATTGCTGGAGCTTGCTGCGAATGCGTTCCAAGCCAACGAGCTTCTCACCATTGGAAAGCCAAGCCTCCAGTTCAAGCTCGAAGGTGTCTCCCTTTTTTACGCTGTCAGTCGGACCACGCAAAAGCAGCCCACTGACGATTGGCGCAGAATCCTCCATGGATACGTCCAGCTTGACCTGTGTTGCCACATTGCCTTTTGCAATCAACACCGTCGTGCTTCCTTGCCCAATAGGCGTTATGCTGACAGAACCATTCACACCACCAGTGACAGAGGCAATCTGCCGGTTCGTACTTTGCAGTGAAAGATCAGACAAAGGATGCTTCGTTCCATCGCTCATCACTCCGGTAACCTGAATCATCCCGGACAATTCTTTGGCGCGATCGATCCCTTTTTCCACGTACTGTTTAGTCACTGGCCGATTCGGATCATAGGGAGTGATCCACGGACCTGCAAACCCTACCAGGAAGATACCGATCAATCCCCAGAGGGCTGCAACCGCCATCGTCTGTTTCTTGAATTTCTTTAGAAATAAGTGAAAGGGAGAGTAAGTCTTCTTCATACGTCTGCTCCTCCTAGTTATTCGTAGCGAATTTGCGGATTCACGAGACTATAGCTGATATCAACCACTAGATTGATAATCAGAAACTGGACGGAAAAGAGCAAAATAAGCGCCTGCATCGCTGGATAATCACGGGCAAGGACGGAATCGATCAAGTACGATCCAAGGCCCGGCCAAGAAAAAACCTGCTCAACGACCACGGCTCCCCCCAGCAAGAATCCAAATTGCAGCCCGGTCATCGTAATCACCGGAATCAGTGCATTTCGAAGTACATGCGTCCAAATAATGACTGACTCCCTCTGCCCTTTTGCGCGAGCGGTGCGAACAAAATCCTCCTGCAATACTTCAAGCACACTGGAACGGGTAAAGCGGGCAATAATGGCAGCCACGCCAAATCCGAGAGTAATAGACGGAAGCAAAAGATGGGCGAACGTACCGCTCCCACTTGTCGGAAGCCAGCCCAGCTTAACAGCAAAAACTTGCATCAGCATAAGACCGAACCAAAATTCAGGGATGCTGATGATCGTCGTGGTCGAGATGATCCCTATCCGATCCCAGAGGGACTTACGTTTTGCTGCTGAATAAATTCCGACGATAAGACCGATGACCAGAGCCCAAAACATGCTGGCAAACGTTAAACCCAGCGTGTAGAGAAGCCTTCTGCCAATCTCGTCTGAAACATTTGTCTTTGTTTTAAAAGAGACGCCGAAGTCTCCTGACAGAATTTGACTGAGATACCGCCCGTATTGTACATAAAGCGGATCATTAAAGCCCAGCTTTTCTTTTACTTTCTCGTAGGTTGCCAGATCCATGTCCGCCCCGTACATGATGCGGATCGGGTCGCCTGGAGTAAGATGCACGAACAAAAAGGAAAGAATCGAAACGATTATCAGAATGGGAATAATCCCCAAAACACGACCAAAAATATATTTTGCCATTCCATACACCTTCTTTTTAAGGAACTAAGCATGCCAGATGTATTCTATTGTTTATAAGCGCTATTCAGGCGAACGGTATCGAGCGTAACCGAAACATCTGAAACACTTTTTTGTTTCGCGATCACCACATCTGGGACGTACAGGAAAATCCATGGGGCTTCGTCCATAATGACTTTTTGTGCTTCGTCATATTTTTGCCTAGCCGCATCGCTGTTTGTCGCTTTCAGTGCATCGTCTAGCAGCTGATCCACTTGCTTGTTCATGTAGAAGCCGGAGTTATTGTAGTTTGGCGGCACTCGGTCAGAAGCAAAATTTGGCCGCAACCCCCAATCCGCTTCCGCTGTACCAGTTCCCCATCGTCCGATATACAGATCGGTTCCTTCCCCCGCATCCAGCTTCTCGAACAGCGTGCCGCTCTCATACGCTTGCACCTCGACCTTGATCCCTACGTTTTGCAGCTGGATCTTGATATTTTCCGCGATAGCCACGAACTCCGTAGAGTTACGTGTCCAGAGCGTCGCCGTAAAGCCATTCGGGTAGCCGGCCTCCTTCAAAAGCGCTTTGGCCTTGTCCACGTCATAGTCGTAGCTTTGCTGTTTCGCATACCCTTTGACCAGTGGAGAAAGCGGCGAATCGGCAGCTGTGCCAAAACCGTCCGCGACCTGGCTGATCAGCTGTTCTTTGTTCATCGCATAGTTCATTGCCTGACGCACGCGCTTGTCCTTATACTTGTCCAGCTTTGTATTCATGCCTACATAGAGCATGTTGAGCGACGGACCGGAATAAACATCCAGACTCGGATCAGAGCCCATATTTCGTGCATCAAGTGTCGGCAAGCTAGTCACGATATCTACCTCACCCGCTTTGAGCATATTGACTCTCGTACTCGCTTCCGTCACTGGCTTGAACAGGATGGAAGCGAGCTTTGCCGTTTTTTCTTTATCCCAATAATCTGCAAAGGCAGCTACCTTCACATACTGTCCGTTCTTCCATTCATGAAAATGGTAAGGCCCTGTTCCCACTGGATTGCGATCTAAGTTGTAATTTGGGTCATCAATCTTCTTTTGCAGTTCTTTCTGTGATTTAAAGCTGGCAGATGGATGGGCCATATAAGCCACCATCGCAGAGTCTGGTTCATTAGCTGTGACGGTTACCGTATAAGGGTCAACAACCGTAATCTCCTTAATGAAGCCAAAGAAGCTTGCCCTTGCCATGCCATGCTCTTTGTTGCGAACGTAATCCAGATTGTTTTTTACGACTTGGGCATCAAACGGCGTACCGTCATGAAAGAGGACATCTCTGCGCAAGTGAAATGTCAAGGACGTAGCATCGTCGCTCAATTTGTAATCGGTTGCAAGAACGGGTATAACCTCTCCATCTTCATCTTGCGTAAGCAATCCTTCGAACATCGTGGACAAAATATGCAGTGTGTTGCTATCCGTGGAATTCCAAGGATCCAGTGAGGTCGCTTCCGCTTCAAGCGCCACTGTTATTTCTCCACTTTGTTTCGCCTCGGTTGTTTCTTTATGAGGCGCATTCTCTGGTGCTTCCGCTCTGGTTTTCGGTGTTTGACTCGAATTGCTGGTACAGCCCATTATCGCAGCCGCTGCCACCAACAAGCTGACTGAGAGCAAAATCCACCCTTTTCTCGTTTTCACCTGAAATCTCTCCCTTTTGTCAATTAAGTGAAGCTGCTGTTCTCATACGCATGATTCATGCCAAAAAAAATAAGCAGCTGCCTATGCTGCTCCCTTTTCTTAAACCATTGATATGCCTTGGTTTTCTCCTCCACTTATCCGTGCATCAAATGGCTATTTGGTTTATGATAAAGAATATTCGGTTATTTTTCGCAATCATTTTATCCAAACACACCCAAAGAACCAAAAGCGAGAGTGAATGCAAATGAACGAGTTCGTATTACTGGCCGGGAGCAAAGATACCCGCACCGCACTTGTCAATCAACTTCAGGAAATTATGGACGGATATGTACAAATCAGCAGCTATTCCATTGAAGAAGAGCTCCCCAGATCCCTTCACGATAAGCTGGTCGTACTCTCTCATCCACTCGTGCTGGATGAGCCAAGTGTAAAGGCATGCATAGGACCAGACTGCAAGGTCATTATCGCGAAAAGGATCATTAACTATGAGAATATTGACAAGCTCTTATATTTACCTGCCGGAACTCGTGCCCTCTATGTCAACGACTCCTTTGAAACGTGCATGGAATCGATTGAATCGTTGAAGAAGCTGGGGATCGACCACATCCATTACATCCCGTTTTATCCCGGGCTTCAAAATGCGCGAAAAATTGAAATCGCAGTGACCCCTGGCGCTTTTGAACTCATTCCTGAGCATGTTCAGGACGTGGTTAGCATCGGTCCTCGCCTGATGGACATTTCGACGATCCATCAAATACTGGACCATTTTCAACTTCATGAGCCAGAAGATGTCATCTCTCAGCGCTACTTACGGAAAATTATTCAGTTAAGCAAGCGGCTTGCGGATGCCAATCAAATTGCTACGAACCTGAACAAGCACTTAAATGAAGTTCTGGACGGCGTCAACGATGGAATCCTGACCATTACGCAAGGAGGCAAGATCACCGTATTCAATGAGGAGCTCGGGCATCTGCTTGGAGTCTCGCCCAACCGTGTGATCGGCCGAGCTATTGGCGACGCCATCGATCATCCTGAGCTGATCGAATTTTTATTGGATTCCTCAGATGAGAAGGATCGCTGGTTTACTTTTGGTCAGGTTGAGGCTGTCGTTCATCGCTTCCCGCTTAACAACGACCAGTCACTCGTCGCCACCTTTAAGAATGCGAGGAAGACGATCGAGCTGGAAAGATCACTGCGCTCCGAATTGAAAAAGAAAGGATTTGTGGCAAAATACACGTTCGACGATATCGTCGGGGAAAGCTCTCCGCTCACCAAAACAAAAGCAATCGGCAAAAAGCTGGCCAAGACAGACCTGACGCTTCTGATCCAAGGTGAGAGTGGAACAGGCAAGGAGCTTTTTGCAAGTGCTATCCACAATGCCTCGCTGCGAGACAACAGACCATTTCTGGCTGTCAATTTCAGCGCCATTTCCGAGGATCTGATGGAAAGCGAGCTGTTCGGCTATGATGACGGCGCGTTCACTGGTGCTAAAAAGGGTGGAAAAGTAGGCTTGTTCGAGCAGGCAAATGGCGGCACCATCTTTTTGGATGAGATTGGCGACAGTAGTCTGAAGCTCCAAGCACGACTTTTGCGTGTCCTGCAGGAAAAAGAGATCATGCGCATCGGCGGAAGCAAAATCATCCCCATCGATGTTCGGATTATTGCTGCCACCAACAAAAATTTGCTGCACATGATTGAACAAGGAACGTTTCGCGAAGATTTGTATCATCGGCTGCGGGTGCTATTCGTCGATCTCCCCTCCCTGCGTAATCGACCGGATGACATCCCCCTCCTGGTTCGGCATTTTATCCAACAAAGCAAACACCCGTATGTAACGGTTATGCCGCAGGTCGTCGAGAGACTCGCTTCTCTGCCGTGGCTCGAGAATGTACGGGAGCTAAAGAACACTATCGATTACATGCTTGCTGTCTGCGAGGAGAATACGATTCACATCGAAAATATTCCCCTGCAAAGCACCAATCCGATCAGTGATTCTTCCTCTGGTGCCCAGGAGCGGACTTCTGGCGCGATTCCGAAAGCTCCGGTGATTCCTGATGAAGAAGACGAGCTGCTGAACATCTTGCGGAGTATTCAGGACATAGCGAAGCGAGGAGAAACCCCGAATCGGCGAAAGATAACGGAAATGAGCTCGGGTTGGGCAAGGCCACTGAGCGAGCAGCAGATTCGAACCCGATTGGAAGTGCTGGAGTCACGGGGATATATCGTAAAAAATCGCGGGCGATTTGGGACGAGATTGACAGAAGCAGGCTTGAGAATGTTGGAGTAAGCGTAAGTATGAGATGCTCGTTACCCACAAAAAAAGTGCACCCTAGCTCACACCTAGGGTACACTTACCATTTGCGTTAATTATCCAAACACATAGTAGCGAGCCAAATCAATCCGATACTCTTTGATCAGCTTGTCTATGTCCTTTTGCCCGCGCATTAAGATCTCATGATACTTTTCGATCTTCTCTTCCGGCATACGGTAATGAGGTCCGGATATCGTCAGCGACCCCATAATATGACCGTCTGGGTGGAACAACGGACAAGCAATCGCCAATACATCAGGTGTATATTCACCCGTACTGCGCGCCCACCCCTGTTCCAAAATACGCGCCAGCTCTGCACGCAATTGATCGGGATCAGCAATCGTGTTTTTCGTATACTGCTTTAATCCTTGCTGGATGATCCGCTCGATTCTCTCTTTTGGCAAATACGCCATGATCGAACGATAGGACGCTCCGACGAATAAGGGCGATCGGCTTCCTACGGAAACGGAAAACTTCACGACATGATCAGGCTCCAGAGCATCGAGAGTCAATCCCTCATCCCCGTCCAGACTCGTCAAGAAGATCGATTCTCCAGCTTCCTCCATCATGCGCTCTAAAATGGGACGAATCAGTCGTGAAACATGGAACGACTCGCTCATCGTCAAACCGAGTTCCCACAAACGAATACCCAAGGAATATTTTTTGGTTTCGGGGTCTTTCACCAGAAAACGGTTTGCCTCAAAAGTCGACAAGACACGGTACACATTCGTATGATTCAAACCGGTCTCCTTGGCCAATTCCCGAGCTCCCCACTCCGGCTTTTCTTTTGTGAACAACTGCAGTAGCTTAAGTGATTGATCCAGCGTTTTTAACACGACGACTCCCCTTCAACACGTTTATAGAGTGGTCATAGTCCGAGGGGACCTATGCCTCTTTTTTCTCATACAAAAAATCGATAGCAGCTGCCACATACACCTTTGCACAACGAATGACGTCTTCTACCAGCACTTTTTCATTGAAATTGTGAATGCTTGGCAAATACGCAGGTCCATATTGCAGAACCGGAATGTTGTAATCGCGGAAGTGTCTGGCGTCACTGCTTGCCCACTGCTGCACACCGTAAGCATGCTCTTTCGTCACATACGTGATGTTGTCGACAATCGCGCGGCATACAGGATCAGCAGGGTCTGTGTAGTTGGCATGACTCATAATGCCAAACGGCTTGATTTCGTAGTCGATTCCCAGCGCATCGAGCTTACCGTGAATATACCCCATTACTTCTTCTCTTGTCACGCCAAACGGCAGGCGGCAATCCACTTCGACTGTGCAGGTGTCAGGTACGACATTCGACTTCGTTCCACCCTGGATCGTACCGATGTTGCAGGAAATCCGTTCCAGGACGCCTTGGTACGGCTCACGTTCTGTGCCGAGCATGTACTCTTTGGAAATTTGCACGAGCGGCTTCACTTCATCCGGAATGGTAACCGGATAATCCCATACAGTGCGAATGCACTCGATCGCTCTCATTGCATCAATGATCGCATTTTTCCCGGCAATGGGTCCGAGACTGCCATGTGCAGGCTTGCCGTAAACAGTCAACTGGAACCAGCAGGAGCCTTTTTGTCCCAAAGTCGGGTTGTATGGTGAGGACGGTTCTGCAATCAGGCAGCCGTCTCCCTCTACCAGCTTGCGCTCCAAAATCCACGGTACGCCCAGCTCTCCACCTGTTTCCTCGTCAGGAACGATCGCTAAAATTAATTCCCCGGGCAATTCCACCCCGAGTCGCTTCAAGATCGTGGCTGCAAAAATGAGACCAGCAAGTCCACCCTTCATATCGGAAGCGCCACGGCCCAAAATCCAGCCGTCTTTGACTTCTCCGCTAAACGGATCGAATTCCCATTTGCTGAGATCACCAGCCGGAACAACGTCCGTATGACCGCAATAAATCAGTCGTTTTCCGCCCACATCTGCATTTCCAATCCGCGAGATGAGGTTAAACATTTTGGGCCCAGCTTCATGCCACTGTGTTTCAATTCCAAACCGCTCCAAATATTCGTGAATGTAACGGCTGATCGGCTCAGAATCACCGGGGGGGTTTTCGCTCGGAAATTGAATCAGACGGCAGCACAGCTCGATCAATTCGTCTTTGTTCTCTTCAACCGCAGCGACAGCCAGGTCTTTCAGTTTGTTAGTGTGCTCGCTCATGATACGCTCACCTTCCCATCCAAAGTCAGAAGGTGCTTCATGCTTCCATATAAAGAGCTCATCAGCTCAAAGTCTTTTTGATCGAAGAAATCGCACTTGCCAACACCGTAGAGCTTGGCCACTTCAATCACGAAGCGCACGACCTGCTCCACATGCACGAGATGTGTAGCCCCTGTCGCACAACCAGCTACAGGCACTTGTGTCGTCAGAGCAACTCCAACGACTGGACTGTCAGTCACTACGCATGGCTGCATAATGCTGTTGATGTGGTGAACATTGTTACCGTACGGGGTAATATCTTGCGTCGTAATCGGCAGCGTCACAGGCATATTGCCTGATGTTTGCTTCATGACTTCTAGCAAATCGGTGCTTATGCGCAGGATATAGCCTTCTTTTACGGTAGGAGTAATGGCATATCCGGTATGGTTGAGAATCATGTTTCCTTTTGTGGTGTCAATCGACAGGATCGCATCCATCTCTTTTACCACTTCGTACTGATTCATCGTCATCATATCGACAGGTGAATTCATGAATGGCACCGGATCATGCGGCAGTGTCGGAGCATCCGGGCAAATATGGGTAGTAAGGATGATGTCTCCTTCCAAGATATCGCCACGCTGCTGCATGTCTGCTAGCTTCGCAGCTGTCGCCATGCAAGCCAGTGCTCCGTCACCATCGGAAACAAATCCGATTTGCTCAGGGCGTGCACCAATTCCACCCAAGCGACCAATAACGCCGAGTGTCGGTGCAGCGCCGCCGCTGCTCTTCCCATTTTTTCCTTTAATCGTCACTTTTACAAAATCAGTCTTGCCTTTATTTCCAGTAATGGTAGTGACTTCTACATTCGAAAAATGACGCTGCTCAAAATATTCTTTCAGGTCAGTCCCGCTGACAAAAGCACTATCCATGAGATCATACATTTCAATGACATGTTTGAATGACATAAAACAAGTCTCCTCTGCTATTATGATATATCTCCTAGTAGATGACAAGAAACCAGATGCTGCCCTTCAAACAACTCCAGCGCAGGTGTTTCTGTCTTGCAACGATCCGTGGCATACGGACAACGCTTGTGAAAATGACATCCAGAAGGCGGATTCATCGGGCTTGGTACATCCCCGGTCAAAATCATGCGCTCCTTTTTAACCAGCGGGCTTTCTTTTGGCACTGCCGAGAGAAGCGCTCGGGTATAAGGGTGCTGCGGATTGTGATAAATCTCTTCATACGTCCCCATCTCCACAACTCGTCCCAAATACATGACAGCGATCCGATCACTGATATAACGAACGACGTTAAGGTCATGCGAGATAAAAATGTAAGTGAGATCGAACTTGGCCTGCAGCTCTTTTAGCAGGTTGATGACCTGAGCTTGAATCGATACGTCCAGAGCGGAAACCGACTCATCACAAATGACGACATCCGGATGCAGCGCAAGCGCGCGGGCGATGTTGATCCGCTGTCTTTGTCCTCCGCTGAATTCATGCGGATAACGTGTAGCATGGTAATCGCTTAGTCCTACTACCTCTAGCAGCTCTTGCACTTTTTGCACACGCTCCTGATGAGTACCTACCTGATGAATGACAAGCGGCTCCATCACGAGCTGCTCTACCGTTTTTCGCGGGTCGAGCGAAGCGTACGGGTTTTGGAAAATCATTTGGATCGATTTTCGCGCCTTTTTCAATTCTTGCTCAGAAAGGGAGGCGAGGTCCTGACCATTGAAAATGACCGAGCCGGATGTCGAACGGATCAGCTGCATAATGAGCCTTGCCAAAGTCGATTTTCCACACCCAGACTCGCCAACAATTCCAAGCGTCTCTCCCTTTTTCACCTCAAAGCTGACATCATCGACGGCCTTGACGAATTTGGTAGGTTTGGCGAACAGGGCTGAATCCTTTACGGGAAAGTGCTTCTTGATGTTGTTGACCTGCAAAATGGTTTCACTCACTCGCTTCTCCTCCTTCCCGCTTCAGGCGATGATCGGTTGTTTGAAAATGGCAGGCAACCATATGCTCTGGACTCACTTCTACGAGCGGCGGTCTTTCGGTAAAGCATTTTTCCTGAGCGTACGCACAGCGCGGAGCGAAGTAACAGCCTGCAATTTCGTTGCGCAAGTCAGGCGGATTACCTGGAATCGACGGCAATTTGCCTACCGTATCGGACTTGATTTGGGAATCGAGCAATCCCCATGTATATGGATGAAGCGGATTTTGGTACAAATCCTCGACGTTTGCATATTCAACCGTGTTACCGGCATACATGACGAGTACCTTTTGGCAGCTCTCCCAGACAACTCCCAGGTCATGCGTGATCATAATAATGGATGTTTTCAAATCATCCTGCAGCTTTTTCATTAATTCTAAAATTTGCGCCTGAACCGTCACATCCAATGCGGTCGTCGGTTCATCCGCAATCAACAGCTTTGGATTACATGCCAGGGCAATCGCAATCATGACACGTTGGCGCATCCCACCGGAAAATTCATGCGGGTATTGCTCCAGCCGTTTTTCTGGCTCTGGAATTCCGACCAGCTTTAGCATTTCTATAGCCCTTGTGCGAGCCTCTTTCTTGTTTACCTGTTGATGCAGGCGGATAACCTCAATAATTTGATTCCCAACAGTAAATACCGGATTGAGAGATGTCATCGGGTCCTGAAAAATCATTGAAATCTCATTCCCACGGATTTTTCTCATCTCATCCTGTGACAGCTTCGTCAGGTCCTTGTCTTCAAAGACGATACTGCCTCGCTCGATTTTTCCCGGGGGAGACGGAATCAGCCCAAGGATGGCGGTGGAGGTTACGCTTTTACCCGATCCAGATTCTCCTACGATTCCGATCGTCTCTCCCTGTCTCAAGTCAAAACTCACGCCATTAACCGCCTTGACGACTCCAGACGAATAAAAATAGACAGCCAAATCTTTCACACTAAGAAGCACATCTGGTTTTGCCAATTCCCTTTCACCCCAATGCCTAAGTAATGGTGAAGATATTTTTGCATGCTTGCGATCGTTACACTTTCATTTTTGGGTCCAGAGCATCCCTCAGGCCATCACCGAACAGGTTGAAGCCGAGTACGGATAATAGAATCGCCAGTCCGGAAAAAGTAGCCATGTGCGGAGAAAGAACGAGAAAATCTTTTCCGTCCTTCAAAATGCTGCCCCAGGAAGCGGTTGGCGGTTGAACGCCGAGGCCCAAAAAGCTCAAAGCCGCTTCGGAAATAATCGCTCCAGCCACATTCATCGTGGCGTATACAATGATCGGTGCCATACAGTTCGGCAAGATATGGTGAAAAATGATCCGGGAATTATTTGCCCCAAGAGATCTGGTTACTTCGATATATTCTTCTTCCTTTACCGCGAGGACCTGACCACGCACGATCCGCGCAAATCCAGGAATGTTGGCAACCCCGATCGCCAAAATTACGTTAAACAATCCGGCACCCAGCACTGTCATCAGCGCGATGGAAAGCAGGATAAACGGAAAGGCAAACAAACCATCCATCAAACGCATGATGATTGCGTCCCATTTTCCGCCGTAGTAGCCTGCCACCAAACCGAGCAAGGTTCCTATCATGCCGCCTAGCCCGATAGCAAAAATACCGACGATCAAAGAGATTTGCGTTCCGTAAATAATCCGGCTGAACAAATCGCGTCCATAGTTATCCGTCCCCAAAATATGTCCATCCACCCCTGGCTCAGACAAGGAGTTGGCCAAATCCATCGCATTCGGCGGATGAGTGGCAATAAGCGGAGCAAACACGGAAAAAATGACCATGATCGCGATGATGATCATACCAACCAATGCCAGCTTGTTTTTCAGCAAGCGTCTCCACACACTGTTTTCTTTGCTTTTTTTCTTCGCAGCGAGTGGGACCGATACTGGCGAGATATTTTGCGCTTGATTACTCATGTCGTATCAGCCCTCCCCTTTATTGGAAAGATTCACCCGCGGGTTGACCACGGTGTATAAAATATCGACCAACAGATTGATCAAGACGAAAATCACAGCGATAAATAGCACCGTTCCTTGGACGACAACGAAGTCACGATTTTCGATCGCATCTACAACCAAACGTCCCATCCCAGGCCAGCTAAAGATCGTCTCAGTCAAAACCGCCCCGCCCAGCATCGAGGAAATTTGCATCCCCATCACGGTCAACAGCGGCGTCATTGCATTTTTCAAAGCATGCTTCCATACGACGAAAAATTCGCGAAGACCTTTGGCCCGAGCTGTCTTGATGTAGTCCTGTCTGATAACCTCAAGCATGCTGGAGCGTGTAATACGAGCGAATGTCGCCATCGGAATGGTCGACAGGGCAATACTCGGCAAAACGAGGTGAGTGATGACGCTTCCAAAGCCTTCGGATAAAGAGCCCATCCCCGTTGCTGGAAGCCATCCTAAATGAACACTGAAGTACAGAACCAGCATCACGCCGAGCCAGAAGATCGGCATGGATACGCCCACGAGAGACAAAATCATGACGGTGTAATCCCATGCGGAGTATTGCTTGGTTGCGGAAATGATTCCAGCTGGGATTCCGATCAAAAGTGCAATGGCAAGAGCACAGACGGAGAGAAGCAATGTGTTCGGAAAGCGTTCCAAAATTAACGATAAAACAGGCTGATGATACCCAAGGGAGGTCCCGAGATCCCCCTGTAAAAGACTACCGAGAAAATCAATATATTGGAGGTACATCGGCTGGTTTAAACCGAGCGATTCACGCATCTTCGCAATTTCATCGGGCGATGCCTGCGGACCCAAAAGCACTGCTGCAGGATCACCGGGAATCATTCGTGTGATGATAAACACCGTGGTAGCAACTACGAGCAATGTCGGGATCAGGTCGACCAATCGTCTGAGAATCAGTTTAAGCATTCCTTCTCTCCTCCTTCCTGATATTTGTGTGTCTCTTCGGATGAAGAATGGTCGAAGAGAGGATGTTATCCCTCTCTTCGCTTTTTGCTATGACCTTATTTGTTCAACCAAACGTTTGTTTCTTCGTTCACCAAGAAGATCGAGCTGTCTGCACGTACTTGGTAGTCTTCCACGTACTTCTTCATGCCTGTTGCTACGTCGAGCAGACCGAGCTCTACGTGGACAACATCGTCGTTGATCATTTTCATTGCTTGGCCGTACATTTCTTTGCGTTTTGCTTCGTCTGTTGTTTCAGCAGTTGCGCGATCAAGCAGCTTGTCTACCTCTGGATTGTTGTAGCCATAACCGTTTCCAAGAGAACCGATTTGTTTGGAGTGGAACATTTGATAGAGGAAGAAGTCAGGATCTGGATACCAGGACCAGCCCATGATGTACAGCGGCGCTTTTCCTTTTGCTACCACATCGCTAAAGGTTCCCCACTCAACGGTTTTGATTTCTGCATCGATATTCAAGTTGTCTTTCAGCTGCTGGGCAGCGATTGTTGCTTGTGGTACACGGGAAGCGATTACATACAGCTCTGTTTTAAATCCGTTCGGATAGCCTGCGTCAGCAAGCAGCTGCTTCGCTTTTTGCGGATCAAAAGCTGGAACGGAAGCTTCTAGTGCAGAGTCATAACCCCACGATGCTTTTGGCAAAGGCAGATACGATTTCTCTGCTCCTCCCCACTTGAATACTCCTTTTACGAGTCCTTCCACATCGACAGCCATGCGGATAGCTTCACGAACCTTTTTGTCTTTTGTTGGACCCTCATTTTGGTTCAAGCCCATGTATTCGATCGAAAGACCTGGTTTGGTCTGTAAATTCAGATTTTGGTCTTTTTCAATAACGGCACGGTTTTGGCCTTTTACATCTGTCACGACATCAATATCACCGGAGCGCAGAGCGTTGGTCATCATGTTGGCATCCGAAATGAATTTGAACTCGACGCCATCCAGATGCGGTTTTGGTCCCCAGTATTTATCCGCGCGTTTCAATGCTACGGAATCGTCCTGGTTAAACTTGTCCATTTGGAAAGGACCGGTACCGACCAGATGTTGGCCGAATTGCTCGCCCCATCCCTCTACTTCTTCATGCGGAACGACGATATTACCGCCATCTGTCAGCATTGCCAACAAAGCTGCATTTGGTTGATCCAGATGGAGAGCAACTTCATTTTCACTGATAACTTCCACACTCTCTACGCCGCGAAGACGCTTGAGAGCAGATTGCTTGGAGGAGCGCTCCAGGCTGTACTTCACATCTTCAGCTGTCATTTTGCGTCCATCCTGGTATTTACCTGGCTGGAAATACACGTTGTCACGCAGCTTGAATGTGTACACCTTCATGTCATCTGATACTTTCCACTCGGTTGCCAAGCTAGGCTCGATCTTGGACAGATCGCCGCTGTAGCGAACGAGCGTGTCACCAATACTGCGAATGATGTTTGATTCGTAAGCACCTGTGTAAGCGATTGGATCCAGTGTTTTAGCCGTAGAGGACAAGCCGATTTTTAATACGCCGCCATCTTTTGGTTCACCAGCAGCAGCTTGTTCTTGTCCAGTACTCTTACCGTCTTGTGCCGGAGCACTGCTTTGTCCTCCACAAGCAGCAAGTGCCAGCATGGAAACAACCGTTACCGCAGAAAATAACGCTTTTCCCTTCAAAAATTTCCTCACTACGAATCCCCCCAGTAGTTTAAGGTGTTTCAAATATTGAACCAGTAGTTCGATATGTGTTACGTTTTGGATTATAGCACCTGATGATTTTAGTGTAAATACTCAAAAATCTAAAAATTTTCATCTTGATGAACAGTGTTTTATTTCAGTACAATCAGTTATTGATTCCATTCTTTTTGGCGGGAGTGTTTTGCAAATGAACCATTTGGTCGAAATTAGCCGTAATTTGATTGCAACTTGTTTAGGGATAAAAGAAAACGAAGAGCTGGTGATCGTGACGGATGAAGACAAACGCCCCTTGGCTGAGGCACTCTATCAGGCAGGCAAGCAGCTTGGGGCAGAAACCGTCCTCATGGTGATGAAGGAGCGACAAAAATCAGGTCAGGAGCCGCCTCAGGCAATCGCCGAGGCTATGAAGCAAGCCGATGTAGCCATTTGCATTACAAAGCATTCCTTGACTCACACTCAGGCGAGAAAGGTGGCCGCGGCAAATGGCACACGCGTAGCGACCATGCCGGGAATTACTGAGGACATGTTCAAGGATGGGGCGATTGCTGCCGACTACAACGAGGTGAAGCGCCTCACCGAGGTCGTGACGCAAATTTTGACGAACGGCAAACAGGTACGTATTGAAAAGGATGGATACCAGCTCCAATTTTCCATCGAAACCAGATACGGAGTTCCCAGTACTGGCATGTATTTGGAAGCAGGTCAATCGGGCAATTTGCCTTCTGGTGAAGCCTATATCGCTCCAGTAGAGGGCTCGGCAAACGGTCAAATCATCGTGGACGGCTCCATTGCAGGAATCGGCATGGTAGAAGAGCCGCATTTGCTTACCATCAAGGACGGACGGCTCGTCGACGTCCAAGGTCCGGTAGCTGACAGACTGCTCCAGACATTGGGTGAAAATGACGGGCGTATGCTTGCAGAATTTGGGATTGGTACAAACCATAAAGCGCGTATTATCGGGATTGTTTTGGAGGACGAAAAAGCGTTTGGCACGATCCATGTCGCCTTTGGAAGCAACATCACATTCGGGGGAACGATTGAAGCGGGGGTACATATTGATTTAATCGTAAACAAACCAGATGTATTTATCGATGACATAAAAGTACTGGAAAAAGGAAGCTTTACTTTTTCCAGCTAGCTTACACCAACCATTTGTTTCCAACACCAACAAATACATCCACAAACTTGAATAAATATGTTATCTTAACTAAGGAGCTGTCATTTACATAGAAAAGCAGTATGGGGTAGTACGTGAATATAGAAAAATGACAGTTTACCAAAAGGACCACAGATGGGGAGTCATCTGTGGTCCTTTTCCTATTCATAGGTACAAATGCGCTCTATTCCCCTTTGTAATGGTTTATGTCCCCAGGCGTATATACGTATAGAGTCTCTTAGCTAAGAAGTACTTAAACGAAAGGTAAGAGGGTGAAAATGGACAATAACTCGACTTCCATTTTGAATCAGGGCTTTGCCCTTTCTGCAACCGAGACTGACCAGACTTCTACTAACTCCACATTTTTCAGAGATGTCTTTGATAGTTACCACAAGCGAATCTATAACTATATGCGTTATCGCGTCTCAGATTCGTGCGAAGCGGAAGAACTGACCAGTCAAGTATTTGAGAAAGTGCTCCAAAAGCTGGCTACATTCCGCCCGGAACGCGCTCCCTTCGAGGTATGGCTGTTTTCGATCGCACACCATACAGTCAACGACTATTACCGGAAGCAAAAACGCCGACAATGGTTTTCGCTGGACAGCATCAAGGAGATGATTTCCGGTCAAATCAGTCCCGAGGAAGCCGCCTCGAAAAATGACGAGCAGACAGAGCTGATCCGCGCCCTTTCTCATCTCAAGGAGCGTGAGCGCAGAATCCTATCTCTCAAATTCGTCGGAGAGCTGAAAAACTATCAAATTGCTGAGATCGTGGGACTTTCGGAAAGCAATGTAGGCGTGATTCTTTACCGCTCGTTGCGACAGCTTCGTTCCATCTTGAAAGAAAGGGAAGGTAACGATGAAGACAGATAAAGTCGCCAAACACTTTAACGAGGATTTGGATTTGATCATGAACGGGAAGCAGCCGCCAAAAAGACCTGAAGCATCGGATGAATACGCGGAAATGATCGAAATCAGCTCAGCTTTAAAAAAGGTGGACTTCAGCTCGGAGTATGGTCTACCTGAGAAAAGTAAGCTTCGGGAAAAAGTGATCGCCATTTGGATTAAGGAGGAAAAAAGAATGGAAAAGCAGATGGGATTACGCTCGCGGTTTTTTACAAGGAAAATTGCTGCTGCTGTAGCTGTTATTACGCTGGTAGGAGCGATAGCATTTTCTGAACCACTCCTGGCATTTGCGAATCATGCTACAGAGTCTATTAGCAAAATCGTGCAGCTAGGCTATACGAGTGTCATGCAGATGGAAGATCAAGCACCTCCTGTCGACAAACAAAACGCTAGTCTTGTACAAGACTCGGAGAAAACTTTGGTCATTGCAAATGATCAGCCATTGGAAATTGATCGCGCCATTTACGCTACTCTGGCTGAGGCGCAAAAAACGGTAAGCTACAAGCTGCTCAGCCCCACCTATTTGCCAGCTGGCTATTCGTTCAAGGAGGCCAGCGGGTTTAAAGGCGAAGGTGCCGACCAGTACATGGACTTGTATTTTAGTGGCCCCGATAAAGAAATTGTGCTGATGACTCGCGTGCTCAAACAGGAAACTGCTTTTGGTGTAGCGACATCAAGCAATGTCCACTCCTTGAGCGTAAATGGCAACAATGCCGCATGGATCGAGCCCCATACCTTGATGTGGGAACAGGAAGGTGTCAGCTACTCCTTGTTCTGCAAAGGCTTTGGAAAAGATGAAGCACTAAAAATCGCGAATTCGTTCAAATAGCAGCAATTAAATTATGTACGTACATGAGGAGGATCGGGACTTTCCCTATCCTTCTTTTTTATGCAACTCTTTTACCATTTCCTTCCCTTTCTGATATTCCAGCCTACATTTACATATGTACCTCATTCCATAATATGTAATGTTTCACAAAATGCTCAGTTTTGAACTGTTCATCATTTGTTAAAATTTGAAAGTGCTTGCTACTATAAAGATAGATAAGAAGGGATCATCATGATTGCATTGGAGAAAAAGTGGAGCCAGCTATGTACCTACTATGGTCTGACGGATGAAGATTTGCAGCTCTTGCATAAATACAAGGACTTTATCAGAAAGCATGCGGAAGAAATGGTAGATTGCTTTTACGAAGAATTGGATAAGTACGCCAACCTGAATCGGATCATTCAAGCAAACGCATCGGTAGAAAGCTTGAAGAAAGTACAGATGTGGTATCTGGAATCACTCGGTTCTGACACACTTGATGAAGACTATATTAAAAGCCGGCAGCGAATCGGTTCTACACATGCCCGTATCGGTTTATCAGCCTCCTGGTTCTTGGGTGGATATTCGCTTTATTTACGCCTTTTTGCAGAAAGAATCCCCTGTTTGCCGGACGCTGCTCTTTATTATCAAGCGCTGACCAAAAGATTGTTTTTTGACTCCGCCATCATTCTGGAGCAGTACATCGGGGACACAACGCGGGAAAACCGAACGTATCGAGAAAATATGGAGCAAATGGCAACAGAGCTGACCGCTACTACTCAGGAAGCCATTCGGATTTCCTCCGTATTTGCGCAGTCCGCCACCAAGCTTAGTGAAGTGAATGATGAAATTGCTCAATCCATGCATGTGCTCAAGGAACAAAACGAAGAAATTGAGAAGCTCAGCGGCTTTGTCGCAGATGTTTCCACCCAGACAAACCTGCTTGGTCTCAACGCTGCCATTGAAGCTGCCAGAGCAGGAGAGCACGGGCGGGGCTTTACTATCGTTGCCAATGAAGTACGAAAATTAGCCGATAAATCAAGCACCTCTTCGAAAAATATACACACATCACTGCTGAACATTAACAATCAGTTACATAAAATCGACCAACAGGTTTCCTTGTCATCCGTTTCTGCGGAAGAACTGGATACTACCTCCGAGCAATTATTTTCGATCATACATAAGCTGGATGAAATTTCGAACCGACTACATAGCAGATAATCGCTATCGTCAAAGCCAAACGGCCAAAGAAGTCTATTTCTTTGGCCGTTCATCTTTGGATGCCCAAATGACAGCCTAGGCAGCGCCATCCGCACTCATTTCTATTTTTTACACGACTGCTTCGTGTAGTGCTTCAACCGATACCCGATTTATAAAGGTTGAGAATTTTTCTTTTTTCTTTCCATTTTGTTGGAAAAATTGTATCAATTTCTGTACAACTACAACCAACTGTTCTTCGGTTAATGCTGACAGGAATAACTGGGCAAGCCTTGCCTTCAGCCCTTTGCTCTCTCCCCCCACGTAAATATCGAATGTATCCTTCATCTTCACGATTCCTATATCCTTTAGCAATGGCTCTGATGTTCCCAACGCACAACCGGCATAGCCGATTTTTAGCGGGTTAGGAACTGCATGACCAGCGATCACTTCGTCCAGCTTCTTTGCTATATCCAGCCCTGCGTCTTCTGCTCCTCTGCAAAAATTGCACGTGATTAAGCTTTTGGTGTAAAAACCGGCAGGGTGAATTTCGAGCCCTGCTGCTTTCAGTTTTTCTTTTATCTCTTCCTCACATTCTTCCAGTACTTCCACGTAAAGCTGTTTAAACGTGGTCATTTCTATTTTTGCATCTTCACCCACGATCGATCCGAGAACTGCCAACTGCTCCGGCCGAAAAATGGTTCCTCCTACCTCGAAACCGGGAGTAACTGCAAATTTCTTTTTCCCCATATGATTGCACTCCTCTTTTGTTGAAACTATACTTTCACCCTTTGTAGTCGAAGTGCATTGAGTACTACAGACACTGAGCTTAATGCCATTGCTGCGCCGGCAATCCATGGAGCCAAAAGTCCGATAGCCGCAATTGGAATGCCCAAAGTGTTATACCCAAGCGCCCAAAACAAGTTTTGCCGGATATTGCTCATGGTTTTACGACTCATGAAAATGGCGTCCGCGATACTGTTCAAATCTCCGCGCATCAAGGTCACATCCGCTGCTTCCATCGCAACATCTGTGCCTGTTCCGATCGCCATCCCAATATCTGCGACTGCCAGAGCAGGTGCGTCGTTAATACCGTCACCAACCATGGCCACCTTCTTGCCTTGTGCTTGCAGCTTTTTCACTTCTTCCGCCTTTCCTTCCGGCAGTACTTCTGCGAGTACATGATCAATGCCTACCTGCTTGGCGATCGCGTTTGCGGTGCGTTCATTGTCACCAGTAATCATAATGACTTGAATGCCCATTTGCTTCAATCTCGCAACCGCTTCTTTCGACGTATCTTTAATCGTATCGGCTACCGCCACCATGCCGGCATATTGGCCGTCAATGGCAATCAGCATCGCCGTTTTCCCTGCTTGCTCCAACCTCGACATGTTTTCAAACTGCTCCACTGAAACGTTATATTTCGTCATCAGTTTACGTGTCCCGGCTAGAACTTCTTTGCCTTCCACGACTGCACGAATGCCGAACCCGGGAATAGCTTCAAACTCATCCGTATCTGGTATTTCGATACCTTTTGTTACAATGCCGGACACAATCGCTTCTGCAAGCGGATGTTCCGAATTCTTTTCGGCAGCGCCGACAAGACGCAGGAACGACTGTTCATCGATCTGTTCTGCAACAACATCCGTTAGTTCCGGTTTTCCTTTAGTCACGGTACCCGTCTTATCGAGAATGATCGCCTCGATTTTGTGTGTCGCTTCCAAATGTTCTCCGCCTTTAAATAGCACACCAAGCTCCGCGGCACGTCCCGAACCGGCCATAATCGAAGTCGGGGTCGCCAAACCAAGGGCACACGGACATGCGATGACCAAAATCGCGATTGCTTTTTCAAGCGCATTGGCGAAGTCGCCCGGGGTTACCCAGAAAAACCAGACCAGGAAGGCGACGAGTGCGATACCGACTACGATCGGTACGAAAATGCCGGAAATCAGATCCGCTACCCGCTGAATCGGTGCCTTGGACCCTTGAGCCTCTTCTACGACTTTGATTATTTGCGCAAGAGCTGTTTCTTTGCCCACTTTCGTCGCTTTCACTTTCAACCTGCCATTTTTGTTGATGGTCGCACCGATAACAGTGTCTCCAGCTTTTTTCTCAACCGGAATGCTTTCGCCTGTCAACATCGACTCATCCACGGCGGAAGCCCCATCAATGACTTCTCCATCCACCGGAACTTTTTCCCCCGGCTTCACCAAGACGATATCACCCGCAACCACTTCCTCTACCGGAATCATCAATTCCTGGCCATCGCGTATTACGAGTGCGGATTTTGCCTGTAGCCCCATTAGCGTTTTGATAGCCTCAGACGTACGGCCTTTGGCTAGCACTTCAAACAATTTTCCGAGAATAACGAGTGTAATCAATACCGCACTCGTTTCATAATACATCGCCGGACCATGATGGGTATCACCCGAGGCGGTAGCCCATTCAAGCGTTAGATAAAGGCTGTAAAAATACGCAGCCGACGTTCCAAGCGCCACAAGTACGTCCATATTTGCGCTTTTGTTGCGAAGTGCCTTAAATGCGCCGACATAAAACTGCTTCCCTACATAAAATTGAACCGGAGTAGCCAAAACCAATTGGAACCAAGGATTCATAAACAAATCCGGCATCCAAATCCACGATGTAAAGGAAAAGTGACTCACCATAGACCAAAGCAAGGGAAGGGAGAGGATCGCGGAAATGAACAGTTTGCGTTTTTGCCGTACGATTTCTTTTTGGCGATGTTCTCCCGGTTTCGCTTCTTCCTGCTTGGGAACCGCTTGGTAGCCGAGTTTCTCCACCTTCTTCTGCATATCGGAAACAGACACATCTGCCGGATTGTACTCGACATGGGCCGTCTCCATCGCGAAATTCACTGTAGCCTTTAGGACACCTGGCAATTTGTTCAGCCCTTTTTCTATCTTTACGGCACATGCTGCGCAAGTCATCCCGATCAGTTGCAGGTCGGTCGTTTCTTTCGCTGTATCGTACCCGAGCTTCTGGATGCGTTGCTCCATCTGGGCGACATCCACTTTTTCTGGATCGTAGACGACTGTAGCTCTTTCTATAGCGAAGTTCACATTTGCTACCTCGACGCCTTCTAACTTGTTCAGGCCTTTTTCAATTTTGATGGCGCAAGCAGCGCACGTCATCCCTGTTAGTTGCAAGGTTGCCTGTTTTTTTTCTTTGCTAATCGCTTGCATAAAATTCCCTCCTTCCGAGGTAGTTTTTTGGTTCAGCTAAAGCCAACGACTGTATATCCCTGTTCCTCAATCGCCTCTTTCACGACTTCTAGGGTGATGCTAGTTTCGTCAAATTCCACCGTTACCGTTTCATTAGCCAAGTCAACATGCCCTTTTGCTCCCAATTCTTTTATTGCACCCTCGATGCTATTTACACAGTGACCGCATGACATGCCTTCTACTTTCAAGGTTACGTTTTTCATGGTTCATTTCTCCTTTTGTTTGTTTTTTTATTTCATCATCTTTTGAATGGTTTTCAATAACTCGTCGATAACTTCGGAATCCCCTTCTCTGATACGATCTACAACACAATCGTGAATGTGATTTTTGAGAAGTATTTTTTCCACACCATTGAGAGCAGCGTGAATGGCAGCAATCTGATTCAAGATAGGATCGCAGTAGGTGTCTTTTTCGATGAGCCCCTTAACACCTCTGATTTGACCTTCAATCCGGTTTAATCGAACTTTTAAATCCGACTTTATTTTTTCCGAATGCTTCTTTACTCTCCCTGTATCCACGGGGGAACATTCTTGCAATTCTTCATGGCAGTGGGTATTCATTGACTCTCACCTCATCTCTCGATAACTACTATACCCCAGTAGGGTATATTGATCAATAGGTTTTAGCATAATTTTTTCGAGCAAATGCATATTCCCTCAGTAAAAAGGCCTAACTCTCAAAAAAAGACCGAGCTAACGTCAGGTATTAAACCTGAAGCTACTCGGTTTTCGAATGACGATGAAAGTAAATGCTGACAGGCAGTTGTCCGACAGCTGGGCGCTCTCCAAACAAGACGTCTGCGATGAGCTCGATTGCTTTTTCTCCGTGATCGTATACTGCAAGAAAAACATCCACCTCTGGAAGCTCAGCTAGATCGTACGGATTTCGCAGCGCCACTGCTATTACCTTTTTCCCCATCTGCTTCAGCTTCCCGACAAATTGCGACTGACCTTTGTAGATATGGGCGTTGTACGTAAATACGAGAACGATTTCTGTATCGGCTATTTCGTTTGCAATCCGTTCCCCTTCACCTTCGGATGGATCAAGCGAGGAAAAAATATGTCCTTGCACAGCTCCATATTTTCGCAGCGGTTCCATCAGCGTTTCCGAAAGTGACAGCCTCTCCTCCGCCATGGTGAGATTCGTGACCCCTGGGAAAACCACTCCCAATTGATGAGTGTTTTTCGCCAACGGAAGAAGCTGATCATCATTTTTCACCAAGGTAACTGCTTGCCCCAGTATTTTTTCCGCGAGTTTTTCATGCCGCTTACGATCAAAGGTTTGTCCCTTCTCTGCCAAACATTCCTCCCATGACAAAAATCGTTTTTTCAACTGAAGCATACGATCTACGGCTTCATTTATCCTTTGTAGAGAGATTTCTCCACGATGAATCGCTTGAATCAGCCGAGCATGCGTCTTTTGCTGAATGCCCTGTGTATGAGAGACCAGTACCAGATCAATCCCTGCCTGTATCGCTCGCACCGCGGCTTCAGGTACACCGATGGAGTCAGCGATTGCGGCCATTTCCAGGCAGTCGGTGACCGCTACACCTTGAAAGCCAAGCGTTTGGCGTAGGATTCCCGTCACCAGCTCCGCTGAAATCGATGCGGGTGTTCCGCTTTCATCAATCAGGGGTAAACTGATGTGACCTACCATCACCATCGGAACGCCAGACTCGATACAAGACTGAAACGGCACCAGCTCCGCATCCATCAGCCGTTTCCGATCGTGCCGGAGAACCGGAATTTCATCGTGCGAGTCGGTGCTGGTATCACCATGTCCGGGAAAATGCTTCACAGCAGGAACTACACCACTGGTGAGTAGCCCATGGACAGCTGCCTTGCCAAACCGGGCGACGTATTCAGGAGCTTCGCCAAACGAGCGAACTCCAATCACCGGATTTAGCGGATTCAGATTCACATCGATCGTCGGAGCAAAATTAATCGAGATTCCCGATGCTCGCAGCTCCTCTCCTGTTGCCTGATAGATGAGCTTGGCATTCTCTGGCTTTCCTGTCGCCCCAAGCGCCATTGCTCCGGGAAAACGAGTCGCACTCTTTTGCAGCCTCGTCACCACGCCGTTTTCCTGATCTGTCGCGATGAACAGTGGATACACCTGCTTTGCTTCTCTGGCCCAGCCCTGTAGCACCCGCATCCGTTCAAAAGTCTCTTCAGGCGTACTGATATTCCGACTAAAGAGAATCACGTTGCCGATCTGATGCTGTTTGATCCATGCTTCCATCTCGTCAGGAATATCCATGGTTTGGTAGCCAATCATAAGAATTTGCCCTACTTTTTGCTCTATGCTCATCTGCTCCGCTCTCATGGAAACCTCCCTTCATTCGAATTCTTTTCTGTACTTTTCGTACTGCTTCCAGCTGTGATACCCCAGTTTTGCATAAAAGTCGACGAGCGTTGTCCAATCGATGACGATCTGTTTGATTCCACGATTTCGCAGCATCGTAATACCTGCCTCCACGATTGCGAGGCCTAAGCCCTGTCCTCGGTGCGCGGAATCGACTCCCAATGGGCCGATTCCCCCCAGCTCGTCATGAAAAAGCGGCGCCCAGTAAACGTTTTGGGCGATAAAGGGTGAGCTGCTATCGTTGATGCGGCAGAAGCCAATAATCTCCCCCCGTTTTTCCAAGACGACAAACTCCCTTCCCTCCCCACCATGCCTGAAATAATGAATCGCCTCGTACTCCCATCTTCCAGGAAAGCAGCGATGCAAAAAGGCAAGAAAGGCATCCTTGTCTGCTGCGGTCAACAGGCGAAAACAGCCATCCGACACATGGGGAAGCTCTGCTTTTGCTGAATTAGGGTAGTGGCAAAGCAAATCGTTTTCCAAAGGTTCAAGTGCAACATAACCGCGCTGCTCAAACCACGCTTTGACCTCTGGAGACTCCTCAGGAATACCGGGGAAATAATGATACGGATCACGTCCCAACAGGATGCTTTTGGCACCTTGCTGTTGCAGCGCTGCTTCTGCCCTTGTCAGCAATTCTGTGCCGATACCTTGACCGCGGTATTTTTCGGCGACAAGCAGCACCTGTATCCAGCCCACGCCCATTCCCAGCTGCAGCTCCAGCTTTTCCTGCCAGCATTTTGCCACCACGAACCCGACAGGCTGCATGGTCTTTGGATCACAGGCAATCCATGAACCCGCATCCAGTACGTTTTCATCAGCAAAGCTGTTTTGGTGAAATAGCTCTGCTCGCATAGGGAAGCGCTCACCCAGCTCTCGATTCCACAGCTCACATAACGCCTCCAGATAGGAAGCATCCCAAGGCATATAATGCATAGCGATCAGCAGCCTCCTGTCGTCTACTTCAGACCTGAAGTTTTTGAGCCCTCTACAAAATACTTCTCCGCAAAAAGGAAGACGATCAAAATCGGAATCAAGCTGATCAGAGCCCCTGCTACCAGCAGCTGATCATCTGTTTTGTACTGACCGCGCAGGGACAAGATCCCTATAGGAAGGGTAAAATGCTCCTCGGATATGAGGTAAATGATTGGGGCCAGGATTTCGTTCCATTTTCCCATAAAGGTAAACACCGCCAGTGTCGCGAGAGAAGGCTTGCACATCGGCAAAAAGACCTTCCAATAAATTTGCAGCGGATTACAGCCATCCAGCTTGGCCGCTTCCTCGTAATCCTTGGGGATGCTCAAAAAAGCTTGCCTCATCAAGAAGATGGCAAACGGCTGGCCTAGCCACTCCAATATCCAGAGCGGCGCCAGCGAATCGAGCAGTCCGAGGTTTTTAAAAATGATAAATTGCGGAATAATCGTCACAATCCCCGGGATCATCATCGTCCCCAGCACGATCATAAACAGCGTATCTCGAAAAGGAAACCGCAGACGCGCAAAGGCGAACGCAACCATAGAGCTGGATAATAGTGTTCCTACAACAGAGAGCACGGCGACAATTACACTGTTCATCGTGTAGCTGCTGAAATTAGCCTGCTCCCATACCTGTGTGTAGTTGCTCCATTTCACTGGATCAGGCAGCCATTCTGGTGGAAATTGCATGTATTGCTTGTAGGTTTTGAGCGAGTTAAAGATGGTGGTCAAAAACGGAACAAACATGATTAAAGAGCTAATAATGACAAACAAATATCCTGCGATTTTACTCAGAGGAAAACGTCTTTGCATGGCTACCTCCTTTTCCTCTTCTCTCCCCACTTAAGTTTAGTCATAATGAACCCATTTCTTTTGAAGCTTGAATTGAATCAAGGTGATCGCAAGCAAAATCAGGAAAAGCACCCAAGCAATTGCAGAAGCATAGCCCATTTTATAGAAGCTGAACCCTTGGCGGAACATCAGAAGCATGAGGACTAGACTAGCGTTGTTAGTCCCTCCCGTTGAGCCAGCCTCCGTCGAGCCGCCCGTCATGACAAAAATTTGCTCGAAGTTTTGGAAGGAGTAGATTGTATTTAGGATCACGACTAGAAACGTGGTCCCCGAAATCATCGGAACGGTTATTCGCCAAAACTTCTGCCAGGCGTTTGCCCCGTCGATGGAAGCTGCTTCGTACAACTCCGAAGAAATTCCCTGCAAGCCTGCCAGAAAAATGATCATCATGTACCCCACGCTTTTCCAGATCGCCACGACTACCAGAACAGGAATGACCCATCCCTCATCAATCAGCCAGCTTTGCGGAGCGATGCCAAACTTGGCCAAAACGGAATTTGCAAAACCGATCCGCTGATTGAAAATGGCGTCTGCTACATAAGCGATCACCGTCCAGGAGGAAATCACCGGCAGAAAGTGCACCATCCTGAACAATTTCAGTCCTTTCAGCTTTTGATTCAGCGCTACCGCCAAAAGCAGCGCCAAAAAGGTTTTGGCCGGAACATACAACAGCGTAAAGTAGACGGTATTCCATAGAGCCCGATAAAACAGCGGGTCCTGGAACAGCTTTTCGTAGTTGTCCAGTCCGGTCCATTTTGGCGGATTTAAAATATCGTAGTCAGAAAAGCTGAAATAGAGCGAGGCGAGGGAGGTTCCTACTACGAACACTATAAAGTGGACAAGGTAGGGAGAAACGAGGAGCAGGCCCCATCTCCCCTCGCCATCCAACCATTTTCGCTTCTTCGCTTTTGGCTGCGCCTTTAGCTGCTTCTCCAGCTCCAGCATGGCCTATCACACATCCTCACTGGTGGATTGTTTCTTACTTTTTAAAGAAATCGTCCAGAACTTTTTGAATCCCTTGATCTGTTTTCGCGATATATTCATCCACCCCGTATTTGTCCATGAACAGCTCTGAGAGATTATCCGTAAATACCTTTACCCATTCGGCAAAGACGGCGTTGGTGTCGATTGTTCCGGCAAACTCTAGGCTGTCGAGAAATACCTTTTTGTTCTCTGGCTTCGTGTTGTTCGTCAGGAACTTGTCGGAGTTTGCCACCGATTTTTTCACAGGAATGGCTTCTCCTACCTGTGTCCACTCTACTTGCGCTTCATCGGAGGTCGTCCAGTACGTAATCCATTCCTGCGCTGCTTTCACCTTTTGCTCATTTGCTTTTTTGTTGATCACCCAAGAGTTCGCAATTACCGGAGCGAAGCGTTTTCCATCCGGGCCTTTTGGTAGTGGAGCAACATCGTAGTTCAGCTCGGCACCGTTCATTGCCGTTGTCGCTGCGTAAATATCAATTTGCATGGCGGATGCACCGCTCAGGAATACCTTGAAGTTGCTTTGGAATGCTTTCAGATCAGCTGGGTTGGGGAAAAGCCTCCGCTTCATACCATCTGCCATCCACTCGACCGCTTTTTTATTCTCGGGTGAGTTAATGATCGATTTGGTCATCGTAGGATCAAGCACACCGCCGCCATATGCTTTCAAAATATTGAAAGCACCGCGGGAGCTGCCGAAAAAGGTAAATCCGAACTGCTTAACCGAATTTTTATCAAAAGCAGGATCGTCAGCATTTTTCCCGTTTGCATCCAATGTCAGCTTGGCTGCGGCAGCTTTCAGATCATCCCAGGTCCAGTCCGCTGTCGGATAGCTCACCCCTGCTTTGTCAAACAAATCCTTGTTGTAAAAAAGAGCGCCGACCTGAATGCCCTGAGGCACGCCCCAATATTTCCCGTCTGCATCCTTGTTGAATTCGAGACCGTTTACCTCATCCTTGTTGATTTCTTTCGTCACATAATCGGTGATATCGCGAATCGCTCCCCGTTGGGCAAACCCGAATACTTTTGTTCCATCGCTCTGCCAGATGTCAGGCGCAGTACCTGCTGCAATCTGTGTAGTCAGCTTTTGGTAAAAATCCTCGTACGGAGCCGTTTCTGTTTTGATCTTGATATTCGGATGTGACGATTCGAATTTCGCGATTATTTCCTCCATCTTTTTCTTCGTAGGCGGATCTGAGCTGTAGCCGAGGAACAACTCTACCTGACCACCCTCTGTTGTCGATGACTGGCTGCTACAGCCCGTAAATAGAACGGCCGTTAGTAAGCCAAGAATGCCGATCGTTGACAATAACCCTCTCTTTTTCATGGAAGCCCTCCCTTTGGTACAAGGATTTATCCGTTGCCTATTTGTACTGCTCGCGGACCGCTCTGCGTGTCTCACGCAAGTAAACAGAAGAGGTATCATAATTTCTAGCGGCGACTCCGCGAAATAATATGTCAATCACATTGAGCTGTGCAATTCGCGAGGAGGTGGCTGCACTCCGCTCTCCTGCCTCTGTGGTAAATGTGGTTAGGTGAATATCAACAACCTCAGCCAATGAATTATGGCCGTATTTTGTAATCCCTATCGTGGTCGCTCCGGATTTGCGAGCTTGCTTCATCGTTGTGATGATTTGTGAGGTTTCTCCCGTATTGGAAATGCCGACCGCTGCATCCCCTGCGGCAAGTGTGACCGCAGACGTAAGCTGCAGATGCGAATCCGAGTGAGCTGTGCACATTTTATTGATCCGCAAAAATTTGTGATGGGCATCCTGTGCCACTAGCTGCGAAGCGCCTACACCGAAAAAATCAATCCGGTTGGCTTGATGCAATGCCTCAATCGCCTTTTCTACTTTATCCGGCTCAAGAATTTTGATCGTTTCACGTAATGAGAGGATGTTGTTATACGAAACGGATTCAATCAATGTGGGAATATCCGCGTCGGGACGAATCTCTTTGAATTCATCCTGTTCGGTCGTGGACTGAATATCGCCGGCAATCCGCATTTTCAGCTCTTGAATTCCATCCACACCGATTCGTTTGCACATACGGATGATGGCAGCTTGACTAGACTCGCTTCTTTCCGCCAGCTCTTTAATGGAAAGACGAATGACCTCCTCCGGTTTGGCCAGAATGTAGCGTGCCGCATTTTGCTCTGACGGTTTGATTAAGTGCATAGATTCACGGATACGCAGCAAACCGCCATTTAACACCTGATTCACCCCTTTGCCACAGTAATTAAAGCGTTTTCATCGTGTGGTAATTTATTACATGTCTATGTGGGTTTGAAATAAAATATCAATAACAAAAAGCGGGATTAAAATAAAATTTCAAAAGCGAAGGCTGTCGGTAAAAGAAAAAAGCTGGCTCTCGCGTGGTCAAGATCAACCGGCAAGGACAGCTTTTCATTCACTTTGATTTTATTCTCACATCAATGCCTTCTGAAAGGAATAAAACATTTTCCGTCGGATGACATACGGAGCAACATGTTTGTTTGCCAGGCGAACCATGTCCGCATTGTCTTTATCCATGACAAACATTCCATATGCCATCCCTTCTATTTTGCTTGTCACTCTAATTGCTTCTGCAATCAACAGCATTCCTCTCCCTAGTTTCCTGTAGTCTTCACGGATAAATTGTGTTTTGAAAAGGACCATATTTCTTGCTGCTCGTTGCACAATCATCCAGCCGATGACGTTTCCCCTATAACGTAGCCCTACACTCAAAGATGCATTCATTTGATGCTCTTCCTGCAACGGCGAAAGATTTTCGGGATACCATTGGCCATACCCGGCTTCGATGTCCTTCCTCTCGCTCACAGACAATTCATCCCAGCTAAATAGTTCAAAGTCTTTCGGTATGCGCTGCTTCCCTACCCATTCAGCGCGACTGATTCCTTGTAGATCAGTTATCCAAATATACGAAAGCAACTCCCCATCACTCCAGCCTTCACCTGGCTGTAGAAACTCTTTCGTCGCAGTCTCTCCCTCATGAAAGGCACAATCGAAAGTTAGCGTGTGGTAGTTTTTCTCCCGCAATTTATTCTCTACGGTGTGAAGCAAAATTTTTTCAAGCCCGCTTCCAGCAAACTTTTGCTCTATTTTCAACTCAATGATATTTGCCTGGGATATAGTAGCACGTGTCCTTACTAATACAAAGCCAATAGCTGATCCTCCGGCACTTACACCAAGAGCAAAGTGGTTGCTCATCTCCCGAGTAATCAGATGCTTATGGTTCGGAGTCGTCATGAGCTTGTATTTCTCCAAATGAAGCGCCACGTTTTCTAAAGCAATCTCCATGAAATATCTCCAATCCGTTCATTGTAAATTCCTACTTTTTCAAAAAAGAATACCAGACATAAATGCCTGGTATTGAAGTTTTAGCAACGAGCCACACAGCTTGCCTAGTTAGAAACACTGATTGCTGTCTCGCCTACATTTTGACCGTTAGGATTTTTCAAAACAGCCTTAATGCTTCCACTAGCAAAGATTCCGCTTGGTACAATAACCGCACCATCATTAAACACAAACCCTCCTGAGACTTTGGAAAGAGTCACATTTCCAACGATGTCACTATCGCCATTCACAACATTAAAGCGATCTTCGTTAGCATCGTACATATAAGTGACTGCATCTCCATCACTTTCTACAGTGATCAAGCTAGAAAGAGCTGCGGATTTTCCACTAATCTGAGGACCACCCGGCTGAACAGCTGAATCCTGAATGTAGAAACTGTAATTGATGTTGCCAATTGTTATATCATCTTTGTGAACAATGGTTAAACTCGAGCTATTCCTGACTATCCTTCTCCCAAAGGATTTCGTCAAGCCTACACCGTGCGGGCGACTTTCATCGCACACGGCGTTCTATCAACGGGTAAGACTGTTTTTACAATGGGCTTCTTGAGTATAAAGTACTATTTTTCTCAAATAAATAGCTTAGAGCCACATTGAGACAAAGTTGAGACTATGAGACTTTCGTCTCTACATATAAGCAATCACTAACCTTACAAAAATGTAATCTAGTGGAAAGAAAAATCACTTTTTCATTTGCGCCAGATCGACTAAGATTCTCTTTATACCAGAAAACCTGGCTACGCCATGCATCTTGGCGCGGTCGGTTAAAAACACGATCGTGGTCTGCTCGCTGACAGACCGCGTTTTCGTGTGATTGTGCAATTCGTACATATAAAAAAGGGGCTGACAAAATTATGAATGGAATGGAGATGAACATTCATTATTTCCGAATGATTAATGACCTGGGTAAACAATATCCTGCGCTTAATCCTGTGTTTTTTGTCATTGCGGAATACACCGTATACGTGCTGGCATTAATTGCCTTGCTGTATTGGTTTTCAAGAAAGCATGAAAATCGGATCATGGTTGTATGCGGAACGATTACGTTTGTTCTCGCTGAAGTCCTGGGAAAAGTCGCGGGTACCCTTCACTACAATGCTCAGCCATTTGCAGAGCTGACTGACGTTAATCAATTGGTGTTCAAGGCTGTAAACAATTCTTTCCCCAGTGACCATACCATGCTGTTTTTTTCCTTTTGCATCACGTTTTTGCTGTTTAAAAAGACACGAGGAATCTTGTGGATTCCATTCGCCATTCTTGTAGGCATCTCTCGAATTTGGGTAGGTGTTCACTATCCGGCGGATGTTCTCGTAGGTGCCTTGATCAGCATCGGTTCTGCCTTGGCTGTCTATATGCTCGTGCCGCATCTGCGCATTGTCCAAGCAGGCTTGGAGCTGTATGAAAAAGCAGAGCGTGCCGTTTTACCAGCAAAAGCAAAAACTAAGGGATATTAAGGAAGTCATCAAGAATGAGCCTCCACCGAAGCAGACTCGCTTTCGGTTGGGGGCTTTTATGCAACCTTTCATCCCTTCTTTACGTATTAATCCGTATATAGAACGTTAAAGAGGTGCTTTCGATGAACGCAAAGAGCTTCGCTGTAACGTTTTTATCCCTTGCAGCAACGACAGGAATACTTTATTTCATTGGACATTGGTTGTCGATTCCCTCACTGATGTTTCATCACGAGTTTACGTCAAGCCAAAATGGATTTGTGATGACCACAGGATCACTGCTCCCCTTGCTCATCGGTTTGATTGTCAGTTTTTTTGCAGAAAGAATTTATGTGAAAAAGACTCGCCAAAAACTTGGTTGATTCCGACCAGGTTTTTGTTTTTCCTAGCTGTCAGGCATGACTTGTTGATGTACCATTAGCTCAGAGCAGACGATAAACAGGAGTGTGAATTTATTGGCAGAATTGGCACCGTTAACAATCAGAAAATATGCTAAAAATGATGATGCATACATAACGAGCTATTATTTACCTGAAGATCAGGCGATTTATACATCGCTTCCCCAAAGTGTAGTCGAGGCATCTTTACTAGATGAGAGTCAGATTCCTTTTGTCATCTACTCTGCGGATCATTTGGTAGGTTGCTTTGCTCTCCATACCCATCAGGCAAAAATGTATGGAATTGAAAATCCGCATGCGCTTTTGCTGAAATCGTTCTCGATTGATGCTCGTCACCAAAAACGAGGGTACGCCCTAAAGACCTTGCAGAGCTTGCCCGCTCTGGCAAAACAGCTTATATCAGATACCAATGAGCTTGTGTTAACCGTGCATCATACGAATATCCCCGCGCAGCAGCTGTATAGTAAGGCTGGCTTTGAGGATAAAGGAATGCGGTTCGAAGGGGAATACGGCGAGGAATTGATCTTTCACTATAGGCTTGCTTGACTAGGTTTTTGCCATTTTATTTTTTTGTAGGACGAACGCCTTTGCATGTCTCGTTCGATCGCATACCTTGATCAAGGGTCTTCCCCAATCTGACAAAGGAGTGATCGGAATGAGTGGCATCTTTGGTGATAACTTCGCGCTTATCTTGGTTCTCTTCGTTCTTTTAGTCATTGTTGGTTGTGATTGTTAAGCTTTATCTCTCCAACGGGCCCTGGTAGGGGCCTTTTCCTTTTGCCGTTTTCCCCTTTCTGCTTGTCCATATCATGTAGTACAAACAATTCCGGGGTACCAAATAAAGTTGGTACTATTTGTTATTCCCATCCTCCCTTTTAATGTAAGTATATTAAATTTTTACGTTTGGAGTGAATCCCATGATAAAGGGTAAATACCTTATCATCTACTATGTGATTCTATCGCTTGTCTTTTTTAGCGGCAGAATGTATATCATGAATACCTACAATATGAGCGAAGGCCCGGTCCCTCAGGTAGCGTTTCAACGATTATTCGAATGGGTTAACATTTTCTCTTATTTTTATATCGTGCCCCTGATGATTGCTGGTTTGGTTGGAGTCATTCGCTTTTTCCGCCGCAAAGGGCTTTCTCTCTTGCTAAGCTCAATACTTGGAATACTGTATCTATTATTTGCGGCAACAGCTGGCTACGTCTTGGTCTTTGTTTTTATACTCCTTTTTTACGGTTTCGCTCCATAAGCGGCGTGTCTCGTACATACCTTGTTCATGCACTCTAGATGAGGTTCATTTTTTTCTTCCTTCTGGAAATTTTTATAGCCACTTGCTACTCTTTTTCGATATATTTTGGGGTAAGATCGATCTCATTTTTTCCTTACGACATTTCACCACCACTACTGTCTTCAAAGGAGAATACGATGAAGAGCCAACTCTGTAGTAATCGCCTGACTTTTACCAAACTGGCTTTATCTGATTGGGAATTAATCCGCTCCATCTATTCCAACCCAACACTGATGGCACACATCGGGTCCACCATGAGTGAAGAAGCTATTCGCAGTAACTTTGAAAAGGAGCTGGCTCCGTGGAGCACTGACGCGACTCACTGGCTCACCTGGATCATCCGCGAAACTGACACGGGTAATGATATCGGCTTGATCAGTATTTGCACCCGAGACCGTGATAAGCTTACTGCGGAAACAGGCTTCATCTTGCTGGAAGCAGCAAAGGGCAAAGGCTATGCGACCGAAGCTCTCACATGCATAATGAATTTCGCTGCCACTACTTATGGATTCCAAAAGTTCACCGCTGTTTGTTCCGAAGAGCACATCGCGTCACGCCGTGTATTGGAAAAGGCAGGAATGACTCTTGATAAGATTGTGCCCGACAGCACGGAAATCAACGGCAAGATGGTAAATGACTGCTTTTATTCATTGGAGAGATAGTGGCTTTCCTTCCTCTGCTCCCTTTTCCTTTCATAGAATCTGTTGACTTTAACGCCACGTCAACCGATACAGTTGGCTTAACACGCAACGGAAGGGGTTACTAGGGATGAGAATTGGAGTCATTGGTGCGATGGATGAAGAACTGGTTTTTCTTAAAACCAAGGTAGTGTTCGAGCAAAATGTGCTGCTATTTGGTTTGACTTTTGAAATCGGTGTCTATAAAGGAATCGAAGTGATTATAGTGAAAACAGGGATCGGCAAGGTGAATGCTGCTGTTGGCACCACCTTACTAATCTCTCAGTTTTCACCTGACTACATCGTCAATGTAGGGGTGGCCGGCAGCTTTCGTGACAATATCAAAATTGGTGATGTCGTTGTTGCAAGCGAAGTACGTCACCACGATGTGAACGTCACCCTTTTCGGGTACGAGCATGGACAGGTCCCAGAGCTGCCTCCCAGCTTTCAGGCAGATCCCAAGCTTGTTCAGCTTGCTGCTCAATCCACACTGCCTTTGGTTCACGTCGGCTTAGTCGTGTCTGGTGATCATTATTTTGATGATCACGAAACGGTAGACAAAATTAGAAGCACTTTCCCAAGCGTTTTCGCTGCGGAAATGGAAGCAGCTTCGATCGGACATGTCTGCTGGATGGCAGGAGTCCCATTTTTGATTATCCGCACGATATCGGATCAGCCCGGAAACAAGGGACAGGAAAGCTTTCATGAGCACATTCATCACGCCTCAACAACCTCTGCTGAACTACTCCTGAAATTACTTGAAGCAGGTCTATAAAAATAAATACGGATCACCTATCTCCTCTATACAAGAAGGCATGTCATTTTTGGGACTACCAACGATTGCGGGCACGGGATAGGCACGCATTTTTTCTGAATCATACGGTACAAGCAAGGATTGCAATCGATCTGCATCAAAGCTGTGACGATCAAGCCAGATCGCTTCGTCTTGTTTTTGCAAAATAACCGGCATCCTGTCATGAATATTCTCGATAATCTGATTTGGTCTTGTCGTAAGGATCGTGCATGTATGCAGCTTTTCGCCTATTGGATTCGTCCAAGTATCGAATAAGCCAGCAAATGCAAAAGGCTCCCCAGTCTTCAGTATGATTCGCATAGGATGTTTCTCTCCCCCAACCTTCCTCCACTCATAAAAACCATCAGCCGGGATGATGCATCGCTTGCGCACAAACAACTGTTTAAAGGCAGGCTTCTCCTGTATGGTCTCAGCCTTGGCATTGATCATTTTGTAGCTGCTTTTCTCATCTTTTGACCAGTAAGGAACAAGACCCCATTTTAATTGTCCCAGCCGGCGCTGTCCCCTATCTTCTATGACGGCGGGAATCAGCTGTCCTGGGGCAATATTGTATCGTTTGTTCCACTCATACGGAACTTCGTTTACGTCAAACCTCTCCATCAGCTCGCCGGAATCAAACACAATCGTAAATCGTCCACACATAGCTCTCACCCCAATTGTTTTCCCCACTGAAAATGAAAAAGTCCCCCACTATCAAGTGAGGGCTGAAAAAGGTTGTTAACAGTGTATGAGAACTAGTATGCCCGAATATTCCTAATTACTTTCATTCGTAACGAAAAAAAGCCCTTAGGATTTCTCCAGAAGGGCTTCAGTCCCGTTACTTCTTGAATTTGACCATGATTGGCGTGCCGTCTTCCAGGTTCATTTCCCCTTTATGGCGGACAAACACGACCTGATTTCCTGGAAATGCTGGTGGATTTTCGGGATCAAAATCCTGCCAGTTCTTTTGGTTGCCAACTGCGTACTCCATGTATCGCGTCGCTCCGACAAGCACATTGTTTTCATCATCTGCCTGTACATTCGGCGCCAGCTGTTCGATTTTTCCATTATGGATTCCGAGCTCTTTGATTACTTTGTCGTGTTGGTAATCATACGCTTGGATCACGACATCATCACCGTACACCTGCAAGCGCAGCCCTTGCTTGAAAGCCCCTCCATCCGGTGCGACTTTTTCGCCACCGTCTGGACCAGCTGACATCCATCCCGTTTCAATGCCGCCCGTGTTTACGACGGTAAAGCCGCGTTTGTCTCCGCCTTCGACTTTCTTTTTGCCTGCCCAGTCCGGCAGGTTCAGGTCCCAATGGGTGTGGCTCGTGAAGAAAACGACTTGCGGATAGTCTTTCAAGATGTCCATGAGCTTGTCCACATTCAGGTAATCGTTCAAATATGGATTTTGTCTGGAGCCGGATACACTGTCCGGAAGCACATGGTGGGAGAATACGAAAATGGGCTTATTCTTGTTCTGCTTGCTGTAATGCTCCAGATTTTCTTTCAGCCAGTCCAGTTGCTCGTCACTCATGTATACTTCATCCCACAATTTTGGATCGTGGTATTTCATGTATTTTTCTGTGCCGAGGAAAAGTAAGGGATATCCATTGATTTCTTTTTGGTGATAGACTTTGTCTTCTCCGCTGAATTGGTAGAAGTTATCAAACAACTCTTCTTCCGTTGTGCCGTTTGGCCATGAGCTTTGTGCAAGCGTTTGGGGATTCTTCCACTTTGGCACATAAAACTCATGATTACCGATGCTGTACCATACGTTTTCAGGGTGAGGATTTTTATCGAGCACATCTTGCACGGCTTGATACTCAAAATCGTAGCCACGAGGAGTAATATCTCCGTTTATGATCAACGCTTTGGACTTTGGATTTTCCTTATTGATGTCTTGCAAAACGTGACCAAAATCTCGAAGGTCTCCTTGGATGTCACTGATCACATCAAATGTCATCGTCATCTTTTTCTCGGAAAATTTGTCATTTGCATCAGCAGAATCAACGACAGGCAGGATTCCACCCAACAAGATGGCAGAAGCAGCTATACTTGATACCATTTTTTTCATTACGGATCTCTCCTCATCTGTTTTTCGTCACGACGCCTATCCGCTTTACCAATACTGTCCTGATATCATTCCGCCTTTCTATTGTTTTTGTGTGTGTTTCGTTGTTTGTTACACCATAAATAGTAGATATCCAACATAAAGAAAAGGTTAAAACAACATTAAGATTGTTAGATTGGAGCAAAAAGGTACTTAATGCCTGCCTGATTGTAGAAAAAAAGGCGCAGGACTCGAACCGAATCCTGTGCCTGCATACCCGATTTTTAAACATTATTATTACTGCTCTGAACCTAGGTAACACTACATTTTTGAGTCAGTTTTTAAATGACAATCCTTCCTCCTGCAACGCAGTTCGAAGCTTAGGTATAGATGCGGGACCCATACCGTGAAATTGGAGAATCTCTTTTTCACTGTACTGAGAGAGCTGCTGCAAGGAAGTTATCCCTTGATGTTCCAATGCCCGTCTCGCTGGCGCCGAAAGAAGAGACAGAAATTCGCTGTCAGGTTTACGCTCTTTCTCGCAGATTGGGCAGGAAGGACAATCGCTGCTTTTATAGTATTGGTGTCCTTTGTTACAGATTCTTAAATCTTTATCGGACGTTGCCATATTGAGCTACCACCCTTTCTGTACGAAAAAACTCCTTACATTTAACTACGACGTTCTCTTTCTGAATCCTCTGAGAAGCCCCGCATGCAAAGTCAAAAAGACCGCATTTGGCGGCCTTCTTTTTATAATGAGTCTTTGTTTGACAGTCCTCATAAAGCTTTCATTTGCCATTCTATCCGCCTGTTCGACAATTATTCTAAGCTCAACAGCCGTATTCACAAGCATACAGATCGCATGAATTCCTTCTTGTGCCGTGCTCGCCTGCTTTACTTCTCGGACAATCGCAGCGTATATTTGCTTACCATACAGCTCCATCGACTTTAGGGAAAAACTGATGATGCGCAATAACCTCACCGTTGTTTCTTTCGTGAGGTTGTTGCCATACGATGCCCATATTTACATAATTACATGATTTTCAATGGAACACATAACGCTGTATCAGGACAAAATCCGGGATTCTCCTCACATAAGGCTTTTGTAAAATCTGGGTCCTGTTCGCTGAGAAACTTATAATAACAAACGATCTCATGATTGCGGACCGCTACACTGTTCAGCTGAAAAGACATTAAATACTTCGTATGAACATGTCGATAGTACAACCCGTTTTTTGTAAAAGGCGGCAAATATGCTTTAGCTGGTAACGTAGGGATAATATCATGTACATTCATAATGCGAACACTATTTGTTACCTTTTCGTTGAATCGGGAAGCAAAGGCAGGATCTGCGACACGAGGACTACCATACGTATACACGAAAGGCTTTTTAAACTTCGTGTTCACGGCAAAATCAAAACCAGCGAGTACGGCTAAGCCTCCTCCGAGACTATGCCCAGCCACAAATAGTCTTTTCGATTTTGGAAGCTTGCTTACAGCTTTGATCAGGTCGTTTCTCGTTGATTGATAAATACATGTGAATCCGCGATGCGTTTTCCCAGCATTTTTGACAAAAGGATAAGGTACTTGATATAAGTCTTGGTCCGACTCATTGTCTTTAAAGGTTCGGGTTCCCCGAAAAACCACTATGATTTTATCTGTTGACTCCGCAATAAAGCCGAACACTTCCGGCTCCGGCTCCTCAACTCCAGCAAGCGCTCGAATGGTATAACGAAGGCTGAAGCCTTTTGGCAAAACAAGTGAGTCTGTTTCAAAAAGGTGATAGGACTGGTTGATCATCGCCGCAAGCAAAATCGCATCTTCACTGTTATAGCTGCCAGCTGAACCTGAGCGATCCATGACTGTAACTCCTTTCTACTTCTACTAATCAAGCCTTTGGAGACTTACATGCGCCTACAAAGGGAAAACACATTTCGGTATCAGGACAAAAACCTGGATTTTCAGTGCATAAGGATTGTGAAAAATCAGGATTGAATTGACTGAGGCTTTTAAAGTAACAGGAAATGGCATCATTACGGGGAGTATTATTCAACTGGAAGGCGATCGGGAATTTTGTTTTTACGTGTTGATAGGATAGACCTTCTGCTGTAAAAGGGGGCGGATACTTTTTATCGGGGAAAGTAGGATACGGATCATGAACGTTTACCACTCGTGCACTATTTTTTACCACTTGATCGAATCGAAAAACAAATTCAGGGTCTCCAATACGTGGACTACCGTACGTATAAATAACCGGATTCTCAAACCTCGTATTTACTGCAAAATCTAAAGCAGCTAATGTAGCCAAAGCCCCACCGTAGTTGTGACCAGTAACAAACAGCTTTTTGGAGCTCGATAAATTGTTCAGCTTTCTGATTAATGCATCCCTTGTCGACTGATAAAGGCTCGTAAACCCTCTTGAGGTTTTGCCCCCATCTTTCACAAAGGGATACGGAACCTGGAGGATGTCATAGGCCGCTAAAAGATCGGCGGGATAGGCAGCGTACCCTCTAAAGGCTACGATGATTTGATCTTTTGACTCTGCAATAAAACCGTATACATTTTCCGTCGGATTTTCTACATCAGCAAACGCACGGATCGTATAGCGAAGCTTAAATCCTTTTGGCAAGATCAGCCTTTCTTCAAAAAAAAGCAGATAGGTCTGATAGCTCATGGCTGCAAGAAATATTGCCGTACTGCTATTAAAATTGCTCATTTTGGCCGAGAGATCCATCTATACAATTCCTTTCCGAACTAGGATAAACGGAAATTGAACCGTTTCTTTTTAGCAAGTATAATCTGTAGCGCCCATTATGAGCCTATGCCCAGATTAAAGATAAGGTGCTTGTACACAAAAAATGGAGAGCAGGATGAACGTTAAATGGCTTTACAATTCCTAACTTAAAGTACTATCTACTCAGAATTTTGTTACAATAAATGGAAGATGCTGATTTCAAAGGAGGGTTCATATGGATTACTTTGAAGAAAACTTGGCAAAAACCAGAGCAACACTGCTAAATGAGATTTCCTCTATACGCGATGAAGATTTCAATCGGCGATTTGAGCAGGATAAGTGGAGTATTGCACAGGTCTGTCATCACTTGGTCATTATCGACACGTTGTTCGCAAAAGCAATTGTGCATGGACTCAAGCAATTGAACCCAATCGACAAAGAATACATTCCGATTCAATATGTAGCTGACCGCTCCAACAAGATCCAGGCACCTGAAATTTCAGAGCCAAGCCCCGAGCCTTTTCAAGTCCAGCAAATCATTCAAATGCTACACGATTCCAGACACAATTTTTTGGATGTTCTGAGTAAAGTAGAGAATAGAGCGATTCTAAAAACAGCTGCCTTTAAGCATCCGATTTTGGGTCATCTTCCCTTGGATCAATGGGTGGAGCTATTGTATGTACATGAACAGCGACATATCGAGCAAATACAAGAGCTGAAGGCGCGTTGTTAACAAATGGGTCAGCCTCACTCGGAAGAAAAGGAGAAAGCCCTTGAATAACTCAAGGGCTTTCCTCACACGGCATTCAGATTATTCCAGACATTGCTTTGATCTGAATACATAAGAAAGTCGATTTCGATTCACGTTATATTGCTCTGCAAGCGATGCTATTGTAAGACTTTGATTATAGTATTCATGAATAGAATGAGAGACTCGCTCGAACAAAGCATGTGATTCACAGCTATTTTGCCTACTTGCAACACATACTAAGGCTTCATTCAGTACATCTCGAAACAGCATTTCGGTCTGAAACATCGAAAGGCCTCCAGGAGAAAAACTAGACTCTTCCAGTTCTGCGCTACATATCCGATATTGGACAAGAATATATTCCCAGTTGGTTTTACCAAACATTTTTTGAGCAAGAGTCATTTTTGCACCGCCATGCACCACTTTTCCTGGGGTGAAAATATAAGGCGTACCATTAAATTGAAATTGCACCTTCCCTGTAAATGGAAACACAAATCCTGGATAAGAATCTGTATAGTCGGCGTGAGGCACACCGGGGTCGATTTTCACATTGCATACCTCATTTCAATCGTACTGTTGGTAAGCTATGAGATCGATCGTTGTACATCCTGTTCCTCTCTTGACCACAACAATACATACGATTAAACAAGATTTTTTGGGTATTGCACGATGATCATTCGGAGTAACTTCATATTATCTGAAGCATCTTAGCCCAAGCAAATAACTGGCGATGGATGAGGTTGGCAGTATGACACACCTGCTCCCCCTGCTGTGGAATGGTGTCCGTTCTATGTGGAGTACGAATACATATTAAATTGTATGAAACCCCTAGGATTTCTCCCAGGGGTAGTTTGAAAAGCATCCAGCTCGTTCTTAGCCTCTTAAAGATGCTTGTGAAAGAGACTGGAAGGCTTGTTCCAAATCGGCAATTAAATCTTCCGTATCCTCGATACCAGCAGACAATCGCACAAGACCTTCTGGTATTCCCAGTGCTTTTCTTTCTTCTACTGTGCATTCCACGTGGCTCGTTGTACGCGCAGGTCCATAAGTCGTTTCCACTGCTCCGAGGTTTGCAGCACGATTGGCGTATTTCAATTTAGGAAGAACAACCCGAACTGTATCCATGCCACCTTTAAGTGAAAAGCTTAGCATGCCGCCAAATCCTCTCATCTGTTTTTTGGCAATATCGTGATGTACATGTGTTTCCAGCCCTGGGTAGAATACCTGCTCGACGAGCTCATGCTGCTCCAAATATTTGGCAAGGGCCATAGCATTCTTCGCTTGTTGCTCAACACGCAGCTTTAGCGTCTTCATTCCTCTTAGCAGAAGATAAGCAGCCCAAGGGTCCATCGTCGCTCCGTTAATTTCACGATAATGGTAGATTTGCTCTACTAATTCTTTTGAACCGCACACAACGCCACCCAATGCATCCGCGTGTCCACCCAAAAATTTCGTTGCACTGTGTAAAACGAGGTCGGCCCCCAGTTGCAGAGGATTTTGATTAATTGGTGTAGCAAAAGTATTATCAACGACCACCAATGCTCCAACGGCTTTTCCCGCTTTTGCCATGCGCTCAATATCGGTAATTTTTACAGTAGGATTTGTTGGCGTTTCCAGATAGACGATTGTACATCCTTTGGCAATCTCGGCCTCCATCTCTTCGTGGTTGCCAGTATTGCACAGTGTCACTTCAATGTTTAGCTTAGGCAGAAACTCTGAGAAAATTTTATTCGTTCCACCATACGTATCCTTGATCGTGACAACCCGATCTCCAGGCTTTAAGAACGTATGCAAAACGTTACTAATGGCAGCCATACCCGTGGAGAAGCTTGTAGCCGCTTCGGCATTTTCGAGTACGCGCACCTTGTCCTCGAATGCCTGTACCGTCGGATTCGTATTTCGTCCGTAAATATGGCCTGGTTTTTTTCCTGTTGCGACATCAAACCATGCATCCATATCGTCGTACGTGTAGGCGACGCTAACCACAACAGGCACTTGTGATGCGCCATGCACGAGTACTTCTTTTTCCCCTGCCCAAACTGTTTTTGTCCCCATTTGAATATCGTTAAACTTTTGATTGCTCAAGAATGTCATCTCCTTAACAAAGAGTTTTAGGATGGAATCCGTATGATTATCTTATTGAGGTTTGGAGGTGATAACATCCAACAACCTGTATGAAGTTTGAGTACGTTTTTATAGATAAAATAGATAATTCAAAAGACAGTTCACTCTTTTTTAAAAGAAGTCAATATCCACTCATTCCTACTTGAATTTCAGGAGGTCATTATGCCGTTTACCTTAATCGATCTATTGCATATCCCCGTCATGCGACAAGCAAATGTTCGAACAGCCTCTTCGTCTCTATCCTCGCGTTCAATCGAAACGGTATCGGTAATCGAGCTTCCAGTCGAAAATTTCATACGCAAAAACGAATTAGTCTTAACCACAGCAATCGGCTGTAATGATTCAGGGACTTTAAGGGAATTCGTTCAAGATATTATCGAATCGGAAGCAGTTGCCTTGGCGATTGCTACAGGTCGTTATATAAAAGACATACCAGAGGAAATCCTTCAATTGGCCGAACAGCACCAATTCCCGATCATTGAAATCCCTTGGGAGATCCGTTTTGCTGATATTACAGAAGCGGTGTTAACCGAAGTGCACAATTGGCGCCAAACGAAATTTCAGCAATTTGAAGAATTGCAGAAGCAGCTACTCCATTTATTTATTAATGGTTCCCCTCTTTCCGATGCTGCAGCATTCATCTACCAGGCTTTGGGGATTCCGATTGCTATCGTCAATCACGAGGGTGTAGTAAAGGGGAAGAGTGAAAATTCAGAACACCTTGTTCAACCTGACCTTTCTGATCCATCTATTATTCAGTACAAAATTCAATCCGCTGACAGGCTGTTCGGCTATTTATTAATGGCCCTGGAACATGAAACAACAAACCATACGAGTAACGAAAAAATAAACATGATGAGTAATATCATTGCGACAATCACCCTGTGGTTTCAAAGGGAACATGCTGTACAGGAAGTGGAAATGCGCCTTCGAGACGATTTTGTATGGAGCCTTGCAAAAGGAGAAATCGATTCGTGGGACACCGTTTCTTCACGTGCGAAATCAATGGGTTATAACCTGGCTCTCCCGTATGTTTGCATGATTGGTGCGATTGAATATGCCGAGAAATTGTACGAGAACCGGGAGAAAAAAGCACTCGAAACCTCGTATGAACAATGGTTGTATACGTTAATCAATTCAGTCGAAGAACAAATATCACTTGCTGGAAGTTTCTTAAAGCGTGCAACAATGAAAACGTATCAGCAAGAACGCTTTATCGTTTTTCTTGAGGTATCCAATCAGCAAGTAGAACATCATGTGAAGCCATTTCTCGATCGTATCGAAAGCAAGCTTACACAAGCTGTACCTGGCCTCGTCCTGTCTTGGGGGATTGGTGAAAATCATGCTGGTGTCAAAACTTTTCACGAAAGCTTTATTGATGCCAGAAATGCGCTAGATATCGGTTCCCGACAAAAAGGGCCTGGTCATCGAAGCACTTATTCCAGCACCAGCTTTTATCGGGCGTTGCTCACTCTTGCCAACAATCCGGAAGTACAGGAGATTACCTACTTGACCATCGGTTCTCTGATAAAATACGAAGAGCAACGCGGACTCAATCTGATTGCAACGTTGACAGCGTATATTCAAAATCAAGGGAATGTCAGTCAAACCTCACGGGCATTAAATTTACATCGACATACTTTACTTTATCGATTGAAGAAAATCGAGAAGCTAACCAATCGATCTTTGGTGGATACCGATGATCTGTTTTTACTCGATCTAAGCTTACGTTTGTGGTCAGCTAGCATAGCTCGTTAAATGCAAAATAGCATCATGTAAAACAAATGAAAGAGGCGGTCTCCCGCCTCTTTTCGCTACTATGGTTATCGTTCCCCCTTAGTATTTTACAGCGGGACATTTTACACAAAGTAGAGATCCTCAAACGTAATCACACCATCTGTATACGTAATTCGGTTAGCCTGGAACCTGTTTAAAATTTCGTTGGAGAACTCTTCGAATGAGTTTGCAATCACCTTTTGATAACTCATCCCGGAGTGATACTTAAAGATTTGTCCGGTGACACCGTTTTTCCCCGGATCTAAATCCAGAATCAGATGTGTGGAACCTTCAAAATCGGTAAACGGAATCCACTTTTTGCTCCAGATCAGAGGCTTGATACGGTCTTCGTTGATCCAATCCACCTGTTCTTCGTCCTCAAACAAATCATTCATCATCGACCATGTTTCGATGATAGCTGGAATAGACAAAAAGGAGTTGTATCCGATAAAAGGCTCTTGCTCTTGTTGGTCATTAATCATAGACAGATAATTCCGAAAACTAATCGGAAGTTGAACGGCCAATGTGTTTTCCAAAAGGGTTATTTCATCCTCTGTTGCAGGAGGATTAACCGTTGAAAAAATCGGTTGTGCTATCGTTTGGATTTGTTTTAAAATGTTGTCCCAGACGTCACTCGCCATTCCTCGTTCACCACCACTCTTCATAGTCTTTCAACGAAAGCTAAAGCCGGGGAGCCGTGCCTGACTGGCTCATTTATCTTCCCACCGGACACCTCCTCCAATCATTTTCTTGCAAAGGCTAACTCATGTTTCCATTTGATAGGTTCGTTCTATGTATGCCTGTTATTTCCATTATAGTAATCATTTTTCCTGAGTCTACCTACTTTCCATCCCAATTTCGGAAAAAATTCCGAAAAAATCTGCAACGAAAAAAAGCTGGGTACTGGCCCAGTCTTATCGAGGACATTCGCAGAATTCAGCTATCATTCCTCGGTTGTCAAAGGCGTTGTTTATTCCTTGTTTATTGGTGGATGGTATGATCTTTTTGCCCATTGTAAGAGTTTTAACCTTGCGATTCGTTGATGGAACGCCGTGTGCGATGAAAGTCGCCTGCACGGTGTAGGCTCGTTATAAAACCGAGAGAGAAAAAGGAATAAGACGAGAATAGCGAACCTGAGTCAACACCAATTGATAATTTTAGACTCCACGATGTTTTCTCTCATATGCCTATAGCTATGTTTGCGTTCAGCCCAGCTACAGGAGCAAGCAGTGTTACTCTAAAGCTGTCAACGGATGGGGGAACAACATGGTATCCAGCTAATGTTATTTGGACTGATAACAGTGGAGGATTAAACTCCGAATCCCGTATGGCCCAAATCGACGGACTGGTGGCTGGTACCGAGTATAAAGCTAAATTGGTTGTAGTCGGCGGAAGTAAAGAAGGAGATTCGAACACCGAGATATTTATAGAAGAATAGTTTTATTTTTTAGCCTCACCATTCGGTGGGGTTTTTTCAACTTTACCGTTTTGGTAAAATCAACCCCACCAATGACAAGATGAGCATTGTCTATCCGCCATTATTGATAGCTAATCCATTTCCCCGTGTGTGCGTCGACGATTCCATAGGCTCCGCTGAGGCGGTATACCAGCCGCGGTTTTGGCTCCTCGTCCTCGGATACGTCTTGTTCCGGTTGAAAGTAGTAGAGTTCGAGCTTATTTTTCATGGCTTGCTCTGTTTTTTTGGCAGATGCCATGTCTACTATCTGCTTGTTAGTGTCGTCAATCACTGGTGGTGCATCTTTGTCTTTTCCCACAAAACCACTTTCACCTGTTCGGGGGGTGACATATAGAGAAAAATTTGAATCCCTATCCCCAACAAGAATGCCATTTTTCAACCATCCAAATTTTACGAAATAGTCCTCCCATCGCGGCTTCCCATCGTACGAATCTATTTCATCTGATTGGCCATCGAGCATATAAATATTTCCTAGCTGATCCGGGTACGTCGTTTGCAGGAAATGAATTGCGCTTTCCTTTGCTTGCTCATAGGTAAATACTCCACTAAACCCCTTCCCCTCTGTTGGAGCTGGAACAGGGGGCATCTCCTTCAAGCTCTTGATCGGGCTTGGTTTCGCCACTCTACCATTGCCATCAATCATTTCGCCTGAGATCGCATCTACAAATTGCGGATCGGTGGGTAGATAATCATAAACCAACATGTATTTCGATTCATCTTTTCCACTGTAAACTCTCTTGTAATGCATGGTTGGCTTCGTGTTTTGCTCTAGCAGCTCACGAGCCTTCTTTTCGGAGATGATTTTGCTTTCGTCGGGCATCTCTCCTTCAGACCATATCCTTTTGAAACCCAGAACTTTCCCGTCACCTCTCACGGTAACAGCGATATAATTTCCTTTAAAAGGAACACCCTTTTTTACTCTATCAAAAATAAAATGATATGGTTCAGAGTTGTCGCTTCTGTACATACCTTCTTGTGGCTCCACCAGCTGCGTTCGTTCCTCTGAAGTCATGACTTTTGTGAGAAACTGCAATGCTCCTTCAAGTGCAATTTGCTTTCTCTTCGTTGTGATTGGGACAGTGGTCTCGCTTTTTTCGTCTAAATAATCGTAATTCAGCAATTGCCCTGAGACGGGATGAATTTTATACAGGATTCTTGAATGATTTGGATGAGTCCAATGAAGAACCCATGCACCGTAGGGAGTACGTAATACTTCATACGGCTCGGCGTATGCTCCATAGTCATACTCAAAACGTGCAGGAACATCCATCCATTTTTTTGCGAATTTGATAGCCTCTTGTTCGGAAAGAATCTTATTTGATTTTTGCTCAGCTGCCTGTACTAGTGTTCCCCCATCTTCAATAACGCCTAGTATCAGTATCGATGAGAGCAAGAAAAGGGACATTCTGTTCCAAAGTCCTTTTCTATCTTTTTTCTTCACACGCATCTGCCTCCTATTTCTGTTCCCTATTGTTTCAACTGATCATTTCGCATTTGATTTTATTCAACAAAATTCAATCAATTCCATTATTTACTAATCATACATTAGAAAACATATTTTATAAATCATCTTTTAATGTGGAAACACCATTATAGCGTCATTGATCACCCCAGAAGTAACCTCATGATGAGGTATCTGCAAGGTGCTGAGTTCGTTAGGGTAAGCACATGGTATAATATGGATTAACAAACGCATATTCGAGCTCTTAGACGGGGGCTTATCTTTAAGGAGGGTGCTTAATGCCTGAAGTTTCTATGGGGATACCTATTTGGTTTGAAAGCCATCTTATCTTGGGAACAATCGCTTTTATTTCATTGAGTATTTATGTAAAGAGTAGATAAAAAATCAGGTGCGATATTGTTATTAGGTGAAAGGACTGATTTATGCCCAGGTAGGTTGATCACTTCTCATAAGCTTAATGAATTTGGAGGTTGGTTTTTACATGTACCAAATAACATCTGAACGATTATTGTTAAGACCGATGGAACTCGATGACGCACCTGTTTTATTTGGATTTTGGTCTGATCCAATCGTCACCAAGCATATGAATGCATCTTTTACAGATGTTTCACAGGCTCAACAAATGATCGAAATGCTCCAGGGGCTGTTCGCGGAAAATAAAGCAATTAGGTGGACAATCCTCTTGAAGCACTCAAACGAGATCATTGGTTCGTGCGGGTTTAATTATCTTGATTACGAAAATGAACGAGCAGAAATTGGCTATGATCTCGGCTTTCCTTACTGGGGGAAAGGGTATGCCCCTGAAGCTATACGCACTTTAATTCGCTTTGGTTTTGAGAGCCTTCGTCTGAATAGAGTTGAGGCAAAGGTTGAACCTGAAAACCTCAACTCGATAAAAGTTTTAAGAAAATTACGTTTCGTGGAAGAAGGTAAACTACGACAATACGAAAAATCCAAAGAAGTTTTTGTAGATTTGATCATGTTTTCTACTCTGCGGACTAAGTGGACAGAAGAGTAACTCTACGAGTAAATCGTTTGAAAAAATTATTTTGGATTGGGGGCAGCGTCAATTGCTGACCCCCTTTTTTGGTTTCGTTGTTTAAAAACCAGCTTGCTCTAAACTCTGAACCGATTGTAAAATATATCCAAAACATATGTGAGGTTTATTCCCTTGTGCTATTCGTTAAAAAGACAGATGTGATTTGGAATGGGAACAAACGTTAAAGGAGATAGTATTGTGACCCTTACCCTAAAGGAAGTAACTTCTGAAAACTGGGAAGAATGTATTGAGTTACAGCCCAACGTTGACCAAAAACAATTTATCGCCTCTAATCTATATTCCTTGGCACAGTCAAAATTTTTACCGACTTTTGAAACACTCGCCGTGTACAAAGATCAATCAATGGTAGGATTTGTCATGTTCGGGATAGATCCTGACGATTCGCAATACTGGATTTATAGACTTATGATCGATTCCAGTCACCAGGGGAACGGCTACGGAATTGAAACCATGAAACAGGTTATTGAAAGAATCAAAGCAAAGCCTGATGCTACAGATATTATGGTAGCCTACCACCCTGAAAACAAAGCAGCTGCCGCTCTTTATGGAAAGCTAGGATTTGAAGTTCTTGGTAAGGCTCCATGGGGCGAAATTATGACACGCCTCAAGGTCAGTTAACTTTTTCCCACGATAGTCACCTCGAAATTAAGCACGCTTGACATATCGACAATTTTCAATATGATAATGTATATGGAACCAATTGAAGTTTTTAAAGCGCTGTCCAACGAGTCGAGATTGCAAATTTTGCATTGGCTGAAGGATCCGGAAAAACATTTCACACCCCACGAAGGGATTGATATGAGGAAAATTGGGGTATGTGTTGGTCAAATCACGGATACGCTGAACATGACACAATCCACAACCTCCCAGTATTTATCGATACTCCAGCGGGCAGGTCTGGTCACCGCAGAACGGATCGGCAAGTATACGTATTTCAAAAGAAACGAAGAAGCGATACGAAAAATCGGTGCATTTTTTAACAACGAGATTTAATGAGTACAAGCTGAATGCTCTATTGAGGATTCAGTTTGCCTCACGTCTACACATCGACATATTACAATGTGTAGATTTTTTAAAGCACAACACATCGATAATTTTTAATATATAGATGTGAGAAAAATTAGGAGTGGTGAAATTGAAGACAAGCAGTTGGAAGGTTTATTTGTTAGCGATTGTAAGTTTTTTAGTCGGTACATCCGAATATGTCATTTCAGGTATTTTAGACAAGATCTCGGATACTTTGGGAATTTCCATTACTTCGGCAGGGCAGTTTGTAACCATTTTTTCCTTTGTATATGCTATTTTCACCCCCATCCTGATGGCTCTGACAGCAAAAATCGAGAGGCAAAAGCTGCTCGTTGGTGCACTGGGGATTTTCGTCTTAGCTAACATGATGTCTTTTGTTTTGCCGGGCTTTGGACTTTTTGTACTTTCGCGCGTGCTGATGGCTTTAGGCGCTGGACTGGTTGTTGTTACCGCATTGGATATTGCAGCGAAAATCGCACCCGAAGGTAAACAGGCCAGCTCGATTGCAACCGTAGTGATGGGTTTTACTACGTCATTAATTATCGGGGTTCCGCTCGGACGCATGCTCGCTGAGGCATACGGCTGGAAATCGGTGTTCGGTTTCATTGCCATAACAGGACTTCTCGCCATTTTTGTTCTTTATCGAACAATCCCGCGAGTAATCGGGGATGCCCCCGTACCTTTAACCAAGCAGCTTGCTCTTCTCAAAAACAAAAAAGTCGCTCTTGGTCTCTCCATTACTTTCTTTTGGCTCGGCGGCTACTCTATCGCGTATACCTACATTTCTCCTTACCTTCTAAATGTTGCGGGTTTACATGAAGAAGTGCTCAGCGGAGTATTGTTGGCGTTCGGCCTGGCCAGCTTAATCGGTTCCAAATTTGGCGGCTACAGTACGGATAAATGGGGAGTTTCTTTCACGTTAATCGGGGGAATGCTTCTGCATATCGCAGCTTTCCTGTTACTTTCTGTTACTGTTGGTTTATCGAGTTCTTGGGGAATCGTTGTTGGCGTCCTTGTATTATGGTCATTTGCAGCATGGTCTTCCGGTCCTACGCAGCAATATAATTTGATTCGAATTGAACCGAATTATTCGGGAATTATGCTCGGGCTTAACCAGTCTACGATGCAATTATCGATGGCAGCAGGAGCAGGAATCGGTGGTCTCGCCGTGGATCGGATCTCCTTGTCATCCATCACATGGTTCGGGACGATCGGCGTGGCAATTGCAGTCGCCGCCTCGTTATTATTGTTTTCATGGATAAAACAAGAGGCAAGAAAAAAACATGCTTTGTCAAACTGATTCAGGTTCTTTCCAAAATGAAGAGGCGGTTGCCCGCCTCTTTTCAATATGTTTAGATCAACATTGCTAAGCGTAAGATCTAAGACTGTATTACTTGCAAATCAAACGTCACCGATTGGATTCCTCCTTTACCATCATTTGCGGTAAGCGTTATGACTGAAGTACCAAGTGTCTTTGCTGTGACCAAAATTCTTGTATCCGTATATAACTGGCCATCCAAATCAGTGTTACTCTCACGACCAATCATTACGTCTACAACATCGGACTTACTGGAAGTAACCGTGTAACTTAAGCTGTCACCATCGTCGTCAATGAACCAGCTTCGATCCGGCTTTTCGTCAATTCCTACCACCACGTACATCCCAGGGGTGTTTACCGCAAAGTACATCAGCTGACCATTAAAAACATTTGCATTCACTCTCGGTACATGATTGCTATTCTCGTCTTATTCCTGTCTCTCTCTATGGACTTATAACGAGCCTACACCGTGCAGGCGACTTTCATCGCACACGGCGTTCCATCAACGGATGAATAGTGAGAGTTTCATTACAATGGGCGATGCTAGTGTAACAAAAAGTATGCAAGCACTTCCTCTAACTATAGTTAGGAATCTACAAAAAGCATAACAAAAGAGGCGGGCTGGAATTATAACCAAAATTCCTGGCCATTTTCTTCTATAAGTGTAGCTAACCATTCAGTAAATGTCATTTTTATTTCAATAGGATTTTCAGGATCCATAGAAGATAACCATGCCAAATATCCGTTCTTATCATCGATTTCTTCTTGATTAATACAAATTGCTCCTAATGAATGGCTACTCCAAGCAATTGGATAATAAGGATAATCAATACTGTAGGATTTCCAATAATCAATAATATGATTCAAACTAAGTAAGTCTATTCCCCCTCCATAATATGTATGTTGAAATAGTCTAGCTCCACCATAAGTACTTAAGTACACTTGATAATCTGCTGGTAAAGGAATTTTATATTTTTCAAGAAACTGGTCTACTTCTTCAACGGAGGCCCGTTTTTCAAAAATACATTCAAATTGCTCATTTGTTATGTTCAGTCTCCCTCCCTCTTGGACTTTGCTGCCTTTGATCGAATTAATAATTGAAATAATTGTCTTTTCCATATTGAAACCCCCTTTGTGAATGCGGCAATTGGTAAATTCCTATCTCTCTTTAGACTTAAATCTACAAAAAGCATAACAAAAGAGGCGGTTGTCTGCCTCTTCTAAGTTGTCATCAATCCCAGGCAAAACGTTGCCCTTTCCAAGGATCACCGTACATATTACTATGTAACCGTTTCGTTAGCAAAGGTCAGATGGATTAACATCTGGCTTTTTCTTTTTCACGGCATCAAGAATTAATTTGCGTGTAGAACGTGTAGGATTTTGTGTCTTTTTACCAATTGTAAAAATCCTCGTCAATGTATCCATACTCAGACCTGTCTCTTGTGCGATGTATGTATGACTAATTTCATGAAGGTCAATATATTTACCTGCCTTTGTCCTAGGTTTATTCAATCCAGACATACTCCTCACCCCATCCTCAGTAGCCTAACAGAACGCTGCGCTGCACAATACCTGAAGGTGCTGCCTCGTGGCTACAGAGAGAAAACCTGTTTGCTTTAACGTCAACGATCCACTTGAAAGGGAAATGTGGGAGATTTCCAAGACTTTGAACTTTAGCGCCTGGGCAAAAGGGCATCTTAAACCGATGGCTCTAGCCCGGATCGCTGAGCGACAGTCAATCAATGAACAGAAGCGAATCGCCGTTCCTGTACCTGTTCGAAGGGTGGTGGCCTCCAATGTCACGGAAGCGTAGATACTATCGGGAAGAACGGAGGCGCCCCGTTTATGTGGACGAAGATGGTCATTGGGAAGATGACGACAATGAACCGGAGGATTTGGAAAGAACGGTTTCTAAAGTGTCGTGGGGGCTACTGGCTGTGCTGAGCTTCGGAGTTATGCTTTCTATTGCTCATACTTTATACCCTCCTGCTGCTCCGTTATCTTCAAACGATAGTTATCGAGTGGTTTCAGTTAACCGCGGTCGGCTGCATGCAGAAGAAGTTGGAACAGGGAAACGAGTAAGCTTCAACGATCAGAAACTTGTCAAAGCAGCTCTGGACGGATCGATCAAACGCGATGACATCATCCGTCGTTAATGGTGCTATGCTGCGTTACATATCCTCTACTGCAAGATAAAGAGTCCCTTAGTGTGCAGTGTGTTGAATGATGTTTTTGAACCAAGGCTATATTTCGACAATTTGAAATTGAATTGTGAAGGTGGAGAGAGTATGGACATAGGGGAGACACACGAAGAGCGGCCGCGGGTGACATCGACCCATTCGAGGACGATGTACGGGAACCTGATCAAAGTAGCTGACAATCTGGATTTTCGGAATCCGATTTTTAAAGGGCGGGCGAAACGAAATAGGTCACTTGGAAGCGCGCAGGCATTCATTGTGGAGCTGGCCCTTGCGGATCGATCGTTTAGAGATAATTTGAAACGATATATGTTGGCCGGGGGAAAGCATTTTATTTATAACTCTGATTACATGGACAGATACTTCTAGCCAAAAACCGTCCCTGTTTTAAGGAGACGGGCCCAGTATTCCCTCGGGACATTCTGATAATTCCTCACTATAATCTTCATATCCACAAATCAATTTCTAAATATGGAAAATACGGGATTGGATTCTAGTAAAATATGCTATAATATCCCTTGGACAGTGAACGGTGAGGTTTAGGTAAGTAATGAAGGCACCCTCCTAGCACACTACGCGGCCTACAGAGAGGCTTGACATGGAGGATGATGCTAATATATGTTTACCACTATTTTTCTGTTTCTAAAAGTCATTACAACCCTGATCACTCTCTTCTTTTCGGGGAGAAAACTATCACGTTGGCTAAGGCGAAAATGGAGCAATAGAAAAAAACCCACCGATAAAGGGCAGGATTAACCCTCGCGGTGAGTTTCTTAAAGTGAAGGAAGTATCACGGTAATCGCTGGATTTCATTGTCCAACGGGCGGCAAATGTTGCGAGCATTTGTCGCTCTTTTACTTCCTATCTCTGAGTTTATGCATTTAGCATTTGATTATGTTTATAATACCATAGATTTCTAATGACACTGTTAATTAATTTCGTCAATTTTCTTAGAAAACGACATTATGAAATAAATTAGCACACAAAAAACTGTACTTTCAAATGCATACCACCAAGCATGGTTTATTGCGGAAGCGAAGAAAAAACCGCAGAATACAGAAATTAACACCTTGTAACTTACTCTTTCTAGTATATCCAACATACTAGACACCACCATTACTGTATGATGATTTTGATTGACCTTAAGCATTATACCATATATCCTTTCCTTTTCAACCCACAATTACACCCAATACATGGGGAAATATCACCACATTATTACTATTTCACTTCCACAATTCCAGTAGATCGCAAACTCCTAAAGAAAACCTACCTCGACAACGATACGACCGATAACTTTGATGTTTCCTCTTTTTTTCTTTTCCTTGGCGCCTGTTACCGCACCTTCCACAAACGAGTACACCAGTAAAAGGGAAACAAACATGAGTTTTTCTCGCCATAAGAGCTTTTTTTTGCAATAGCTTGCCATGGTAGCCGAAGATACAATAGAGAAGCACCTACTCGATAAAATTGATGTCATCATAGATGGCACATGGAAACAAGACATTGATATTTCAGAAGGGAAATCTATTACGCCAACATCGTCTGATAATATCAACTTTGAATATGAGCTTGAGGAAATCAAAAAAAGAAAAAGAAAATGCCAAATGGCATTTGCTAATGATGTAATTACAATGGAAGACCTGCGGTTACGTATGCAAGAGGAAAATAGCCGAGAAGAAACTATACGAAACCAGCTGCTAGTCCAGCCAGTTACTTTAAACACAATCGCCAAGCTTACTCAACAAGAAGTTATTGAAGTCGCAAAAAAATAAAAGAGAATTGGTACCATCTTGAACTCGAACACAAAAAGTTAATTACTCATACCTTGTTTTCGGAAATTGTCATCGACACTTATGGTGAAGCAGTTGGTGGTCCTGGGCGATGAGTACCGTGTGAAATAAAATCATTTAAAACGAATTAAGAGGCGGTCTCCCGCCTCTTTTACATCCATTTAATCCCAAGCGAATCTTTGTTCAAGCCACGGATCGCCGTACATATTATATCCGTTCTTTTCCCAAAAGCCTTGCTTGTCTTTCTCCATGAACTCGATGCCTCGCACCCACTTCGCACTCTTCCAAAAATAAAGGTGCGGGATGACAAAACGCAGCGGCCAACCGTGCTCAGGCGTCAAGTCCTCACCATTGTGCTTCGTGGCAAACAGATTTCCTGCTTTCATGAAATCAGCAAGAGGAATATTTACTGTCCAGCCATGCTCGGCATGCAGCATCACGTATTTGGCTTCCGGCTTGATTTTAACCAGCCCCAGCACTTCTTCTACCGGGACCCCTTCCCACTCGTTGTCCAGCTTGCTCCAGCCAGTCACACAGTGAATATCGTTGGTCGTTCCACCTTTTGGCAGAGTCATCATCTGCTCATAGGTGAGTGTGACTTCTTCTTCTACCAGCCCAAACAGGCGGAAGCTCCACTCCGTTGCAAGATCCATATACTCAGGGACATCTCCATAGTGCAAAACAGGAAAGCCTGTTGTCTGTTTTTGGTTGGGTGGAATTCGGTCACGCTTGGCGTCTGTCTGTTGATTGAAAAACATGTGTGCCCACTCCTTACAGCAATCGCTTATTTCCCAATGCGTAAAAGCGCATGATCGACCTTGATGCACAAATCGTTGACAACCTCGATGCCCGTTTCGCCAACGAGCTTCGCTGCCTCATCGTTTGCGATTCCTTGCTGCATCCAGAATACTCTTGGCTTATGCTTCATTTTCAGTGTGTCTTCTGCTACAGGAACGATATCCTCGCTTTTGCGGAACACATTGACGATATCTACCTGCTCATCGATTTCCGAGAGGCTGGACAGGACTTTCTCACCCAATACCGTTTCACCCGCAATCACTGGGTTCACGGGAATGATGCGATAGCCTGCATTTTGCATTGCAGCAGACACCATGTAGCTGGTCCGGTCAGGCTTGTTGGACAGCCCTACCACTGCGATGATTTTGGATTCCTCCAGGATTTGCTTACGTGCTTCATTGCTCGGATTGTGGACCATGATTCAACTCTCCTTTTACGATTAGGATTGGCTGCGACTTGCTACAAATTGGGCAATCGTTCGGGTCATGACACCTGTACCGCCTGCTGGCTGCATATCCCCATTGCTGGACGTGTAGGCTGTTCCTGCGATATCCAGATGCACCCATGGGGTCTCGCCAACGAACTCCTGCAGGAATACGCCACCGATGATGCCGTGTCCATAGCGTCCACCGGAGTTTTTCAGATCGGCAAAGCGGCTCTTGTTCAGGCTGCGATACTCATCGAATGTCGGGAGCTGCCACAAGCGTTCGCCTGCAGCATCTGCTGCTGACAAAAGCTCATCCATGAGAGCCTTGTCATTAGTCATGGCACCCGAGCAGAAGTGTCCCAAAGCAACCACGATGCCACCTGTCAGGGTAGCTGCATCAACGATACACGAAACGCCTTGCTGCTTGGCGTATGTAATGCAGTCTGCTAGCACCAGACGACCTTCTGCATCAGTAGTAATAATTTCAACCGTTTTTCCGCTCATTGTCGTGATGACATCGCCAGGTCGGAATGCAGTACCTGACGGCATATTCTCGACCGTTCCAATCACCATCAGTACATTTACTTTTGGCTTCATCTGACCCAGTGCTTCCATGGCACCGATCATGGCAGCAGCTCCGCCCATGTCTGACTTCATGTCTTCCATGCCTGCGACCGGCTTGATGGAAATTCCGCCTGTGTCAAAGGTGACCCCTTTGCCCACTAGGCCAATAACATCGTCCCATGTGTCTTTGCCTTGATATTTAATCGCTACCACATATGGTTCGAGCTCGCTGCCCTTAGCAACTGACAGGACGCCGCCCATGCCCAGCTCTTCCAGCTTCGCTTTTTCAAGCACTTCAATCCCCATGCCATAACGCTTCGCCACATCGACGGCTGCATCCTTCAAGGCACGAGGTGTCAAATAGTTAGCAGGCTCATTTACCAGTGTACGGGCCATGTTCGTTCCAGAAACCAGTGCGCTTCCTACATGTACCCCAGACGAAGCGACTTCTACAGCATCGTCTGCGCCAGAATCCGTACAGCTGCAATTGGATCGGATTCACGTTTTGCTTTTAGGCGGTAGCCTTCATAATTGTATTCTGCCAGTCCAAATGCTTCCGTAACCGCTTGTGCCAGTCTGTCTGCTCCCAAATGCTCCGTGGTTGGCAAATCGATGACAACGGTTTTGCCCGTCCCTTTAGAGACAACCGTCTTAGCTGCACGCCCCCATGCAGTGCGAGCAGCGACAAAATCAAACTTCTCCGGTGCCCCCATTCCCACTACGATCAGCTTTTTGGCAGCCATTCTGCCCATGCTGTGAATCACAGCGATTGCCTTTGCATCGCCACTGATTTCTTTCTCTCCCTGCAAGACACTAAGTGTGCCTCCAAAAGCAGCTTCGAGGTCCGGATACACTTGGGCCAGCTCTTCGCCTTTCCAAAGTGGAACGATCAATTCGTCACACGCGATATTTACAAGCTGGTATCGTTTTTCCACTGTTACTTGCATATACTCTTCCCTCTTTCTCTGTGATAGGATACAATTATGGGCACATTTGTGTTTAACACGATGTGTCTACATGCAAACGCAAGGACGGAAACGACATGGCTTTTGCCTCTGCATACGAAATGACATCAGATTCTGGCAAAGATTTCTCGCAGGCTTCTATGTATTGAAGAATATTAGACACGTCCAGCCCCCAATGCACGGGTTCGTAACGGGTCAGATACTTTCGTGCGTTGCCAAACATCCAGCGAGCACCTTTTATATTGCCGTATTCCTGGTGATACAGTCCGACGGATAGCTGCAATAAGCCTTGCAGAAACTTATCGGATTTGTCTTCCATCCAGATGTCTTCCAGCAGATCGTGACATTCGTAGTACTCACCTTCATTGAATTTGTCAATGAACTGAAGATACTGCCCGGGATAGCCCATGGATGCACGCCTCCGTTTCACACCTTTCGTCTTCATGGTAACACAGATTGGCAATGACTTTAAATCCAAACGAAAACTTCACGGATTAAGAGTTCGCCCTTCTGTTACAATAAACTAGAGAAGCGTACAGTAGAAAGGAATGGATTTTCCGTGGCGGATATTTTTGAAAACTTCCCCTTATGGGCTGCACTGCTTGCCATAGGAATTGCCCAATTCATCAAAATTCCTCTGCATTTTTTTGCCACCAAAACCTGGCAATGGTCCTTGATGCTTAGCACGGGCGGAATGCCTAGCTCTCACTCTTCTGCCGTGACAGCGCTTTCCACCGCCGTTGGATTGCGTGAGGGCTTTTCCAGTAACATGTTTGCCATCTCCGCTATTTTAGGCGTGATCGTCATGTTTGATGCTGCCGGAGTGCGCCGTCATGCCGGTATGCAAGCAGTGGTCCTGAACAAATTGGTTGACGAATTCAATCATCTCCTAGAAGGCATGAAATCATTCAAGGTTCGTCCAAGCCAGGAAAAAGCTAAAAAGCTGAAAGAGTTGCTCGGTCACCAGCCTATCGAGGTACTGATTGGCGGTTGGCTCGGCATCATGATTGCCCTTTTGGTACATCCGTTTTTTTAGAGACGACATCGAACTGATTATGGATTTTTTCCACAGGGGGGAAGGACATGCGCATCGTTTCCATCTGTCCGAGCAATACGGAAATTCTTTATTACCTGGGACTGGATGAGCACGTCGTAGGCTTGGACGATCATTCGGACTGGCCTCCCCAGTGGCAGCACTTGCCGCGAGTAGGCCCTGATCTGACCATCAATATGGATCAGGTAGCCGCTCTGTCGCCTGATTTGGTGGTTGCCTCGCTCAGTGTACCCGGTATGGAGAAAAACGTAGAGGCACTTCAGGCACTGGGAATCCCGCACATCGTTCTAAATCCATCCCATATTCATGAAATCGCAGCGGATATTAGGCTAGTAGGCGAAGCAACAGGCACGGTACAAAAAGCCGAGCAGCTCGCCGCTCATTTTGACGAAAGAGTGGAAACCATCCGGCAAAAGGCTGCGGCCTTTCCTACCCGCCCAAAGCTGTACTGGGAATGGTGGCCAAGTCCAATCTACACACCAGGTCAAGAGAACTGGCTGACCGATGTCAGCGAAATCGCGGGTGCCATCAATGTTTTCGCTGACTATCCAGTAGCTAACGTCAAAGCGACTCGGGAAATGGTTGCCGAGCGTGATCCCGACCATGTATGCGTCGTTTGGTGCGGCATTGAGCTTAAACGGATCAAGCCTACGATGATTACGGATCGACCTGAATGGCAGGAAATGAAAGCAATCCGCAGCAAACAGGTTCACCTGCTTGAGGAAGGACTTTACTGTCGTCCGTCCCCCCGCATCCTCGAAGGCTTGGAAAAGCTCGTAGATTTGATACATACGTAAATAACTGCAACGCAAAAACGTTCAAAGCATTTCGCCTTGAACGTTTTTATTTTTGCTCCGTTTACGCCACCATAGCGGCATTGATTAGTTGGCGACCTCCGCCATCGCGGCGATGCCTTTTTGATTCAAATTATTCAAGAACGCTTCTGTCAGCTTGCCCTCGCCTCTGCGGACGATATACACATCCACTGACTTTTTCCCCCACTGGGTAAACACGTCTTGTTTCGTTTCGAAATACAGATCGATCTTGTTTCCACGAATGGCTCCTCCCTTATCTGCTACAACTCCATACCCGTAGCCCGGAATATATAATACCGTGCCGAGCGGGAAAACACGCAGGTCAGCAGCAATCGTGGAATAATCATCTCTACGTACCTTGACGCCCGAATATGTAATTCCATAAGACGGGTGGGACGGGTGTTTTCCCGTCGATTCGTATCCTGCGTAATAACCTGTAGCCACAACACGCACTTTTGGATATTGATCAAGTAGTACATCATTTTTATCAATCACTTGAGTGAGTGAGCTAGCCGACACGGTGCGCTTTTTGCTGACACGCTGCCCCTCCTTGGTTTCCCTAACTCCAAATGTGGATTGGATACTGTGATCCCCCACTACGTTGTAGCCGTATCCATCGCTCACAAAGCTTGTCAGTACCATGATTGTAAGTGCGATAATACTCACTAACAGCTTTCCATTCATTTCTGGTAAACCTCCTCTCGGTTCTAGTCATGTCCCGAAGAGGAGAAACCTATACACAAATTTTGGATCGTTCGTAAAATATTCAGTATATTAGATCTTGCATGGATGGCGCGTGTAAAGAAAAACAGACCTGTTTTCAAGGTCTGTCTGGCATTTGTTAAAACATCCGATATCCTTTTTTTCGAAGCGTGTGAATCGTCCAGCCGCTTGCTACCGTACCAATCATTCCACATCCAAGAATAAGCGAATCCCAAACACCCGGAACGATTTTTTGGTAGACCAGAGCACCGACTACGACCCCAACAGCAATCACAACCGGAAGCCAAGTTGTCTTTAAAATCATGTTTAAAATAAATCCGATGCCAAACCCGAGCACGGTAAAAAGCACAATAGACACCATAAATTGCAGCAAGCTCATCGACCGTTAGACCTCCTGCCATCGTCTCCGGCTTTTGCGCATGTGCATTGGCAATTGCAGGAAGGACGGGCTATTTTTCGCTTTTAAGTGTAGCCGAATAAGAGGGAAAGGTCAATATGAGCGACTGCTGCAAATACGCGCTGTCATTAGGCTGATCGCAGTTTTCACATAGGCAAAAGTCTACTGGACCTGTGCTTGCGAGGCAAGCTTCTGATATGCTTCAAACTCGGATTCCGTACAGGCTACCCAGTGATCCCTGGCGACCTCGCGAAAGACACGCTCTTCTCGCTCACTCAGATATACTTGTTCATCAAACACGATTCGCTTCCGCTCCCGTTCGTGGAGTGGATCGGGCAACGGAATGGCTGACAAGAGAGACTGCGTATACGGGTGAAGCGGATGCTCGTACAAAACATCACTCGCAGCCAGTTCAACCAGCTTGCCGCGATGCATGACCCCGATCCGATCACTGATATGCTTGACCATAGACAGGTCGTGAGCAATGAAAAGATAGGTGAGCATTTTTTCTTTTTGCAATCGCTTAAGCAAATTAACGACTTGTGCCTGGATCGACACATCCAGCGCCGATATCGGCTCGTCGCAGATGATAAACTCTGGCTCTACTGCAAGTGCCCTCGCAATCCCGATGCGTTGCCGCTGCCCTCCGCTGAATTCATGCGGATAGCGCTTCGCATGCTCTTTGTTTAAACCGACTGTCTCCAGCAGCTCATAAATCTTTTCCATCCGCTCCTGACTCGATGCTGTGATTCCATGGATGTCGATGCCCTCTGCGATGATATCAGCTACTGTCATCCGTGGGTTTAATGAGGAGTAAGGGTCCTGAAAAATCATCTGCATCCGTTTTCTGCGACTTTTTTTCTCAGCGAGGTCCAGCCTGGCCACATGATCCTCTCCTTGGTAGAGCACGGCTCCCTCTGTCGGTTCATACAAACGCATAATTGTCCGACCGATCGTGGACTTGCCGCAGCCAGATTCTCCGACAAGTCCAAACGTTTCTCCTTTATAAATGTCAAATGTCACGCCATCCAGCGCTTTTACCACCTGATTTTTATTGTGGAAGTGCTTTTTCAGTCCTTGCACTTGCAGTAGCTTTGTTTTTCTGTACTGGCGTGACTGGGCACTTCCTGACTGCTTTTGCACGGTTAGTGCTGTCTCTCCATTTCTAATCGCAACCGGTCGCTCAACTGCTGGCGCTTTTTTATGCAAAAGCCATGTCGCTGCATAATGAGTATCCGTTATTTTAAACATCGGCGGCTCCAGCTCAAAGTCAATTTTCATCGCATATGGATTGCGCGGGGCAAATGCGTCTCCTTTTGGCGGTTGAAACAGATCAGGAGGAGAGCCCGGGATCGTAACCAGCTCCGCATCTTGGCGCTCTAAGCTGGGCATAGCACCGAGCAAGCCCCACGTGTATGGATGTCTCGGATCATAAAAAATTTCGTGTACCAATCCAGTCTCTACGATTTTCCCGGCATACATGACGGCAACCCGATCCGCCATTTGCGCTACTACGCCCAGATCGTGCGTAATGAAAATGATTGATGTCTGAGTCTTTTGCTGAATCTCTTTCAACAGCTCCAAAATCTGTGCCTGAATGGTAACATCCAGAGCGGTTGTCGGTTCGTCAGCGATGAGGATTTTCGGATTGCAGGCGAGCGCAATCGCGATCATTACACGCTGCCTCATTCCTCCAGAAAACTGATGGGGATAGTGCTCCAGCCTTTCTTTTGGCTGCGGAATGCCAGTCAGTTTCAACAGCTCAATCGCCCGCTGGACAGCCTCTTGATACCTCAGCTTTTGATGCCGGCAAATAACCTCCGTAATCTGTTTTCCGATCTTCATCGTCGGGTCGAGCGCGGTCATCGGATCTTGAAAAATCATGGCGATATCCGCACCGCGAATCTGCTGCATTTTTTTATCTGTTTGCTTTGTCAAATCCATGCCCTGGTACAATATCTCGCCCCGTTTTATCTGTGCCGCAGGTGACGGCAGCAGTCTCATGATGGCTTTCGAGGTCACCGATTTGCCTGAACCCGATTCTCCGACAATCGCCAGCGTCTCCCCTTTTTTCACGGCAAAGCTGACTCCGCGTACCGCATGAACCTCCCCGGAAAACGTTTGAAAAGAGACATGCAAATCGTTTACTTCGAGTATGTTTTCCATCGTCTCTCCCCCTCTTTTATTTCCGCATTTTCGGATCGAGCGCATCACGCAGGCCATCCCCTGCCAAGTTAAAGCTCACCATAATCATGCTGATCACTACTGCTGAAATAATCATCGCGTGCGGATAAATACGCAGCAGCTTGAAGCCGTCATTGACGAGGGTGCCGAGCGATGCGATCGGAGGCTGCAAGCCAAGCCCGATAAAGCTGAGAAATGCCTCTGCAAAAATCGCGTTTGGAATCGTAAACATGGTCGTAACGATGATAGGTCCAATCGTATTCGGGATTAAATGTCTCCAAATCAGCCGTGAATCCGATGCCCCCAACGTTTGCGCTGCCATCACGTATTCCTGGCTCTTTAATTTGAGAATTTGCCCGCGTACAATTCGTGCCATTCCCACCCAGCCTGTAATCACCATGGCGATCGTCATCGAAATAATCCCTGGCTCCAGCACGATTATCAGCAGAATCACGACGATCAAATGCGGGACACCTACGAGCACTTCGATAATTCGCTGCATGATATTGTCCACTCGCCCTCCATAAAAAGCAGAGATTCCTCCGTAGGCAACACCAATGATTAAATCAATGCCTGCTGCGAGAATCGCAATATATAAAGAAATGCGCGTTCCTTGCCAGACACGTGTCCACAGGTCACGCCCAAGCTCATCCGTTCCGAACCAGTATGATTCCGCTACATCCTTTTTCTCGTACTGATCGATTCCGCGAATATCTACTCCGTTTACTCCTAGCCATGAGATCTGATCCAGAACGGGTATTTTGGGCGGCAGGTTTGCCCGCGTAATATTTTGGTCATTGAAGCCAAAGCCACTCATATACGGACCAAACAGGGCAAAAACGAGAATGATTCCAATCATGATCAGGCCAGCAAAGGACGCTTTGTTTTTGCAGAGCCGCCGCCACGCATCCTGCCAAAAGGTCAACTGTGGTCGTGTGATCGATTCCAGCTTTCGCTCATCTACTTGGACCAGCTCAAATAGCTCATCTGGCAGTGTATCCTGCTCCACCTGTTTTGCGTGCATCAGCGCTCCCTCCCAGACATGCGAATTCGCGGGTCGATCCAGCCGTACAAAATGTCTACAACGAATACGATACCGATGAACAAAATGCTGTAAAACAAAGTCACACCCATAATTACCGAGTAGTCATTGGTCAAGATAGACTTGATAAATTGCTCGCCAAGACCAGGCACACTAAAAATTTTTTCGATGACCAGTGTTCCTGTCATGAGTGAGACTGCCATCGGTCCCAAAACCGTAATGATCGGAATCATCGCATTACGCAGCCCATGCTTGATAATGATGAGAAAATTGCTCATCCCTTTTGCCCTGGCCATCACAATAAAATCTTGGCTCAAAACCTCCAGCATCTCTGTTCTCATATATCTGGCCATCGTGGCTGTCACGAAAACGGACAACGAGAGCGTAGGCAGGATCGAATATTCAAAGCCCTCCCAAAATGCGACCGGAAGCCACTGCAGTCTGACCCCTACCCAGTACTGCAATAACCCAGCAAACACAAAAGAAGGAATAGACAGGCCCAACACCGCAATGACCATCGCTGCGTAGTCAATGATGGAATTGTGCCGAAGCGCCGCCAAAATGCCCAGAATCAAGCCGAGAAAGGTTCCTACCAAAAGCGCCTGTGCCCCAAGCACGACGGATGGACCGATGCGCTCTGCAATGATCTTGGTCACTGGCCTCCCATCGTATTGATAGGAATCCCCGAGGTCCCCTTGAAGCAGATTTAGTATGTAGTTTCCGTACTGAATGGGTACTGGCTGGTCGAGCTTGTATTTCTCCGCCAACCGCTGCTTTTGGGTCTCAGACAAGCGTTCATCGTTGAATGGTGACCCCGGCAATGTCTGCATCAAGAGAAACGTCAACGTAGCAATTACGAGAAAGGTAACGATGATGTATCCCATTCTCCCCAATATGTACCTTCCCATGGCTTGCACCCCTTCCGCATTTTGCTGTATGTGAATTCTCGCATCTACTTCCGCTATCTTGTCAAAATAAATAGCAATCCCTATGCCATCCGTTGCAACCGATCATTTATCTGAATTGTACAAATACTTTTACACTGGCGTGTCTAATTGCTTTTTGATTTGTACACATATTTAGACAGCCATAAACCAAAAAATGGCAGGGATTATCCTGCCATTGCTCTTCATCCGATAACTTTTGGTTATAAAATCAGCAACTCTTTTGTGGAAGGAGTGAAGACCTCACTGCCCTCCTCTGTGATGAGAATGACGTCCTCAACCCTGGCTCCGCCGACATTCGGGAGGTAGATGCCCGGCTCCACTGTAATCACCATCCCTGGAGCTAGCGACATGACCTGACGTACCGAGAAAAACGGGTCCTCATGCACCTCCAGCCCAATTCCATGACCAGTTCCGGTACCCGACAATTCATTGTAGCCATGCGCTTTGATCACATCTCGCATCAGCGAATCTACTTCCTGATCCGTCAATCCCGGTTTTAGCCCGCTTACACAGCGGTTGAACGATTCCAGCACGACCGCATGAATTTCCCGCAGCTGTTCGCTTGGCTCTCCGATTGCTACCGTCCGGGATATATCAGACCAGTAGCCCTTGTAGTTGCAGCCGAAATCTATCGTGACAAGATCGCCCTTCTCCATGATTTTGTCGCTCGCCCGACCGTGGGCAAGTGCCCCGCGATAACCGGAGGCTACGATCGGAGAGAAGCCTGTTGTGTCCGTCCCTTGTTTCTTCATATAGTTTTCGAGCGCAAGCGCCACTTCCAGCTCAGATACGCCAGCCCGTACAACCTCCAGTACATGAAGAAATGCTGCATCTGCGATCTGCGCCGCTGTTTTTAACTGCTCAATCTCTTCGGCTGACTTGATTGCCCGCAGCTTCTCTACAAGACCGGACACCGGAATCAATTCAGCAGCAAAGACCTCCTCACATTTTTTATAAAACGTAAAGGTCAATTGATCCTGCTCAAAACCGAGTCTGGTAATGCCCATTTCTTTTACTTGATTGGCTACCTCGTCGAAAATTAGCCCCTTATGTCCTGTGTGACCCGCGTGCAGCACAACCTCAAAGCCTTCCGTCTGCATCTTCGCCTGCTGAAAATAGCGATAGTCGGTAACGAGCCTGGCTTCGTTTTCTGTGATGAGAATGACCCCATTGCTCCCTGTAAAGCCAGACAAATATCTGCGGCTCATTGGATTCGTTATCATCATCGCGTCTACGCCCAGCTCCTGAAGCCTTGCTCTTACCTTCGTCAGCCTTTCCATGCAACTTCCCCCTTTTCAAGTTGGATACGCCAATGCACTCCTCCATTTTTGCAATATCAATGCCATGCTCACTCGGCATGAACATTGCTTGGAAACAATTGCGTAACCATTTTTGATCGAGAGGGGCGTTGATCATTTATGAAGCGTCACACAGGCATGATTCTGATCTTTCTACTCCTTCTTTCTACCTTGCTCACGGGTTGTTACGGCTCGGGCACCAGTAACACGCAAGCAAATCCTGGTTCAGTAGCTGCAAAGCCTGAGCAGCCAGCCACGACGACTCCCGCTGCTACCGAAAACAGTGCTGCGGAGCCACAGGTTCTGAATTTAATCGCCTCGGGAGAAATTCCTACATTGAAAACAAACGGAATCATGGACGGCTTGTCAGCAACGATTATCATGAACATTTATGAGGGCCTCTACCGTCTCGGTCCCGATAACAAACCCACCCCCGGTGTCGCCGAGCGCTATGATGTCAGTGAGGATCGAAAAACGTACACCTTTCATTTGCGCCAAGCTGCCAAATGGAGCAACGGTCAGCCCGTAACTGCCCAAGATTTCGTCTATGCCTGGGGGCGTGCGCTGCATCCTGATACGCTCTCCCCTCACGCATACCTCATGGATGATATTCAAAACGCGAAAGCCATTCAGGAAAAAGGAAATCCGCTCTACGGAAAAGTGGAAGAGCTAGGCGTTAAAGCAGTTGATGCCAACACACTGGTTGTGACTCTGGAGAACGCCGTTCCGTACTTCCTCGATCTGGTTACCGGTTCGGTCTATTTCCCGCAAAATAAAGAATTTATCGACGCACAAAAAGAGCAGTACGCCCTGGAAGCCCAAAATATTCTTTTCAACGGCCCTTTCACTCTCGATTCGTGGCAGCATGAAAAGGGCTGGGTACTCAAAAAAAATCCGGGCTACTGGGATGCCGCCTCAGTCAAAATGGAGACGATCAATTTCAACGTCGTCAAGGATGTGACAACAGGCATCAACCTGTATGAAACGGGTGCATTGGATGTCGCTGACCTGTCCTCAGAGGTAGTCGACCTGTACAACACGAATCCAGATTTTACAACCGCACTAAAAACAGAGATGTATTTCATTCGTTTGAATCAGAAGAACCCGTTTTTGAAAAACGTGAACATCCGCAGGGCTATTGATATGGCTTGGAACAAAAAGCAGGCAGCCGAGCTGGTTCTGAAAAACGGCTCGATCCCCGCGTATTTCCTTGTGCCGAAGCAGTTTGTATTCAGTCCAGACGGCAGCCAGGATTTCCGCGACAAATACGGAGATTTCAACGCAGATGGCAAGGAAAAAGCATTGGAGTACTGGAACAAGGGGCTGTCCGAGCTGGGAGTGAAACAAATCGAGCTGGAGTTTTTGAGCTATGATGATGAATCCCGTAAAAAAGTAGCCGAATTCATTCAAAGTGAGCTGGAAAAGAGCTTGCCAGGTCTGAAGGTCAAAATCAATCAGCAGCCAAACAAGCAAAAGCTGGCGCTTGAAAGTAAGCTGGATTATGCCATGTCCTTTTCCGGCTGGCGCAGCAGCTTGCAGGACCCGGTTGATTTCCTCGGCGTCTTTTTATCGGATGGTGCTTATAACTGGCAAGGCTTTGCCAATGCCGAATACGATCGGCTGATTCGTTCGGCCATGACAGATTTTTCCGATATCAACGCTCGCTTTAGCAACATGCAAGAGGCGGAGAAAATTTTAATTGACCAGGAGGTTGTCATCTCTCCTCTGTATCAGGCAGCCTCCGCTCGCTTGATCAAGCCATACGTAAAAGAATTTGTGGCTCATCCCAACTCAACATTCAGTTACAAATGGGCATATATCGAAGGAAAAAAGTAGCTTTAGAACGAAAACCAAAAAAACCGTCGGGGAGTGATTCCCTGACGGTTTTCCTTGCTATGCCGTATGGTCATTATTGTTTAGAAGAGACTGGATCAGCTTGAGCATGTGTACCTGCTCCTTCACAGTTTGGGCAATTTTCCGAGCCCCCCAGGAGCAACTGGAAATACCCTTGACCATCACAATACGGGCATTGTTCTTGTTTCTGTCTCATGATGAGCTCCCCTTTCGATATACATGCGTTTTAGGTAATTGCATGTATATTCAGATAATTTTGATGTATCTAACTATATCAGAATATTTACGGATTGCACAACAGCTTTCCATCGAAAAAAATGCAAAAAAACCATGATGTAAGCGGAAACATCACGGTTTAGCTTTTTGATTCTCACTATTTTGGCTTGTGAGCTCCTTCTTTACTTGAATATTTTATAGGAGGTGTACTGAAAGACTGGATCAATCTCATACGTATGCCCAGGCATGCCTTGCTCACGAGTTTTGTACCCAGGCAAAATAATTTTCAAGTATGTAGAAGAAAGTGGATCATGCATGAGCTCACTGATCGGCATGAAACGCGCTTCTTCAATCTCGCCCTCCTGCGGCCTGGGCTCCCCACTCACATAATCCATCCAAAACACAACCATGTTATCGCTGATGCTTTCTTTAATGACACCCGATCGAATTCCCGCTACGTGCCGGACAACAGCTTGTACCCCTGTTTCCTCCAGCACCTCACGTACCGCAGCCTCATCTACCGTCTCTGACTGCTGAACGAAGCCTGCCGGAAACGACCATTGTCCTTTTAGTCCGCTATACGCTTTTTTGACCACGAGTGCTTCCTCGCCGCGTATCACAATTCCACATGCCCCAAGCCATACTTTTCCTTCTCTCATACTCCCTCGCTCCCTTTCTTACCTACACGAAACCCCCGGCAACACTTACCGGGGGCACCCAATCGTTTAGTCATCCTCGTCATCCAACAGGCCATTATCAATCATGTAACGCAGATTTTCTCTGTCCCTCTCCCGGCCCTTTTCCTTGAGCCGGTCGATAGCAGGCAGGATGAGAATATCCACTTCTCGCTGCACATTCCACGCCAGGTCGTGTCTGCCCTGTTCTTCCAAAAAAGCGCCCACTTCCATCATGGCGTTGTAGCGTTCCATCTCTTCGCGGGTCATTAGCCCTCTGACTTGTATACTCGCGTGACGCATACGCCTACAGCTTTACTTTCTTGAGAGCCAGACCGACGCCGCCGATTTTGTACAGGTAGCGCAAATCGCTCGCTTTTTTCATCATGGCTGCTGTGCTGCCAAACAGCTTTTTCGAACCAACCTGGCCGATGCCTTCGCCTTTTCCAAGAGAGGCGAGTGTTCCTTGAAGATGAGGAGTAAACTTTTGGGTGAGTTCTCCACGAATCATCGCTGCTAAATTGTCGCCCAATGTTTCGCCTTCTTGGACAGCGATTTGAGCAGTTGGCGGATAAGGGCGCCCTTCTTCGTTAAAGATGAGAGCGCAGTCACCTACGACAAATACGTTTTCTTGCCCAGGCGCCCGCAAATATTCGTCGACCTTGACACGGCCCCGCATAACTTCAAAGCCTGCTTTTTCCACGAGGCTGTTTCCGCGCACGCCAGCGGCCCAGATGACTGTTTTGGATTTGATCTCTTCGCCTGTTGCAAGCAGTACACCATCCGGGGTGCATTGCTTGATAGGGGTCCCGATCTTGAATTCAATCCCTTTGCGTTCCAGTACATCCATCGCGTAGTTGACCAGCTCAGGATCAAAGCCAGGCAAAGCAGTAGGCGCTGCCTCTATGCAATATACCTTTACAAGCTCTGGGTCCACATCGAATTCCTCGCAAAGCTCTGGCAGACGATCTCCGAGCTCCCCACAAAATTCGATTCCTGTAAAGCCTGCTCCCCCGACAACAAAGGTCAAGTAATCGGTGCGATGCGGTTCATTTTTATATTTGGAAAACATGTATTCGATGTGCTCGCGAATATGGCGCACCGCATTGATGCTGCGGATGCTGAATGCGTGCTCCTTTAATCCCTCGATGCCGAATGTCTCCGGTTCACTTCCGAGGCCGATCACGAGGTAGTCATAGCCTAAGACGTCCCCATTTTCCAAAGTCACGGTTTGTGCTTCGGATTGAATCGATTGGACCGTGCCTTTTACAAAATTGACCTTGTCGCTGTTTAAAAGCCCTTCGAGACTCACACGTGCATGGTCAGCAGAAGCTGTTCCAGCAGCCGGCTCATGGAGCCAAGTCGTAATATAGTGATAGTTGTGTTTGTTTACCAAGGTGATTTCTGCTTCGTTGTAATTCAGCCTTTTTTGCAGCTGCAGAGTGGTAATTAACCCACCGTAGCCAGCGCCCAGAATGAGGATTTTGGGTGTACTCATCGGTATCCCTTCCATTCATCAATAATAGTAAGGAAAAATACATATAAAGGTGAGTTTGTGCGAAATTTCACGAGGCTAGTTACGTAATAAGATGCCCAAAATGAATGCAGAAGTCATAGCGAGAATGATTGCCTATGCTATGTTGTATGAAGCAATCTGTGAAAAAAAGCACAAACCCAGAAAAAAATGTGACAATATTATTACATTCCCCCTCATCTTATCGGGTGCAGATTTGATTTGCAAGGGTTTTTTGCCTATCCCACCGAATTTTACCTGCTTTTTTTCAATCGGAAAAATAAGGTATAATGGAGCTTGAGTTCGTTTCACGAATATTCGGAGGTGCTTTGGATTGAATTTTCTGCAAAAGGACGAGCAAATCTACGACATTACGATCATTGGTGGAGGCCCGGCCGGATTGTTCACTGCTTTTTATGGTGGCATGCGCCAGGCAAGTGTAAAAATCATTGAGAGCATGCCTCAGCTTGGTGGGCAATTGTCTGCTCTTTATCCGGAGAAGTACATATATGATGTAGCCGGATTCCCAAAGGTTTTGGCGCAGGATTTAATCAATAATCTGAAAGATCAGATTTCACGCTTTCAGCAAACGGTTTGCCTGGAAGAAAAAGTGGAAAACGTAGAGAAAAAAGCGGACGATGTGTTTGAAATCACAACGGACAAAGGCACGCACTACTCCAAATCTGTAATCATCACAGCAGGTGTAGGTGCTTTTGAACCCCGCAGACTGGAACATCCAGATGCCGTCAAATACGAAAAATCCAATCTGCACTACTTTGTTACCGATCTGAACTCCTTCAAGGGACAGCGCGTTGCCGTTTTTGGCGGTGGCGACTCCGCACTGGACTGGTCCCTGATGCTCGAACCGATTGCCAAAGAAGTACACCTCATCCATCGCAGAGACAAATTCCGTGCTCATGAACACAGCGTAGAAATGCTCATGGCATCCAAAGTAAAAGTAACCACCCCTTACGAATTAACAGCCTTGCACGGTGAAGACAAGATTGAACGACTCACATTAGTTAACAGCACAACCAAGGAAGAAGTTGAATTGGAAGTCGATGCTGTCATCGTCAACTTTGGCTTCATTTCCTCTCTCGGTCCGATTAAAAATTGGGGACTCGAGCTGGAAAAAGGCTCGATTGTTGTGAACACGCGCATGGAATCCAATATTCCAGGCATTTTTGCAGCTGGTGACATCGCCACGTATCCAGGCAAAGTGAAGCTGATTGCTGTTGGGTTTGGTGAAGCTCCCACTGCCGTGAACAACGCCGTTTCTTATTTCAACCCGGATGCAAAGCTGCAGCCAGGCCACTCGTCAAGCATGGACAACTTTAAAGCATAACAATGTCAATCCCTGTTTGCTGCTCCCAGAAGCACAAGCAGGGTTTTTATCTTCTCCCCTCCCTCCTATTCTTGCATAGCCCATCTGGTTCAGGCGCACAGTAGTGATGACCGCCAAACCGTCGTGGAGGAGAGTTGCCATGAAACATTTTTGCCCGGTTTGTAATGGACTTGCTGCTCTTGCTAATGATTGTCCTCGCTGTGGACAGCTGCTGTCGGATGCGGGCAAGCTGTATGACTTCTATGGTGCTTACAGTCCATACCGTGAAATAGATGATGCCAAACTGGACAATGGCTATCCGGATCGTCAGAATCATCAATGCCTGCACACCGGCTGGTGCCCCAAATGCCAGGAGGAGCATACGATCATCGTGCAGGAATGGACACCAGCTATGCTGGCGCAGCCATTTATGTAAAAAGGACGTGCCTCTCTGACACGTCCTCTTTGCTCTTGTTGCCTATTTCTTTTTTTCCTTCAGCTTTTGCGCCAGACGCTCATTTTTGGATTTCAGCTGCTCCAGCATCTTCGGCAGTGTTTCCTTGATTTTTGCCGCATCTCCTGACTCAATCGCCGCGTTGAATTCCTCGCGCGTCTGCTTGTACTGCTCCATGCGTGCACGTCTCGCATCATTGTCATCGTTTTTGCCTTGCTCGTCCATTTTCTTTTCTTTCGGATCGTCACTATTGGCACTGCGGGCTGCTTCGAGCTCATTCATCAGACGCTCTCTTTCCTTGAAAGCGGCTTGCCATTCTCCCACACTATTGGGTGTATACTTTTCAGCCAGCAGGGTCATGTACATTTTTTGGTGTGCGCCACTGTGCATGCCATGGAACTTTTTGGCGTGATCACCGTGATCCCTGTGCAAGGGCTTCACGTTATCCGTTGAATAAGAATGTGCTGAATGCGTCGCTGCCTGAACGACACCTGGAAGCGCCATGCTCACCCCCAAGATCGCTGCTACTACTCCTCTTTTCCAATGCTTCATTTCATCCACTCCTTTTTACAACCTTTTCCTCCTTACCATGCGCAAAAATGAGAAAAATCATGTATGAAAATGTGAAAAGGAAATGGGAAAGGCCCACCCGTAAGCTTTTGGTGGACCTTTCATAGAAGTGGATGTGACCGCTTGCTGTTACTTATCTTCTTTTCGCAAATTATGTCCCGTATTTTCTCCCGTTTTGGGAGGTGTGCTGCGAGATCCCGCTGAAGCCTCCGTTGGCCTTTTATCCTTGTTGTTGTGCTTCGACATGTGAGTTCTCCCCTTGGATACTGGCTTTGATTGCTACCCATGTAGTATGTCCGTAAAAATTGAAAAACACCCTGACCCGCAATGCAGGCCAAAGTGTTTGGGTGGTTGTGTGTTTCTCTTATGGAAAAGGAATTTGATTTATTTTACAACGAGTTTAGCAACCATTTTGCCGTGGTCTGGTCCGCAAATAACATTGCAGAAAATGGTGTATTCGCCAGCTTCATCGATTTTCATCGTTTTGCTGCCGTCTTTTTGGATGTCTACATCCAGGCCTTGGATCCCGATTCCATGGAAGCCTTCAGTCGATTTGAAGTTAATGGTGAACTCCTCGCCAGCCTTAACCTCAAATGTATCTTGATTGAATTTCCAGTTGCTCGCTTCAATGTTAACCGCAGTGCCAGATGTCGCTGCAGGAGTTGCGGAATTGCCGCTTGCCGCCTGATCCTTGCTTTCTCCACCACATGCTGTCATCAACATTGCGGACAGCGCAACTGCTGAAACCAACAGACCCCATTTTTTGTTCACTTCTGACCCCTTCTTTCTACTTGTTCTACACTATCATTGTACTGAAAAGAAGTCGTCCAAAATCTGGAATCCTTGACTAATTGGTGACGAAATGGCTAACGATTGATGAACATTTTTCCAGGCTCGCCAAAATTATTCGGTTGGCAGCTGAATTTGATAGATTTTCGTAGGACGTCCGCGCAGCTTCTCCTGTTTCTTATACAAGACGTGAGCAACGCCTTTTTCCTCCAGTCGATTGAGCATCCGATTCGCGCTTCGTACCGTGACCCCGAGATGGTAGGCGAGCTCATCTGCCGTCAGCTCGTTACTCTCCGTTTTCGCTAGAACCGCCAATATTTTTTGGAGCTGCAGCGTAGACAAATCCGTCGCTTCACTCAGTCGCTGGATCGCGCTATTCATTTGATTTCGATAGTGAAGACAGTTTTCTTCTCCAAGCGGACCAATAATCTGATCGCTGTCGGTCACAATGAACGTACCTGGCGTTTGATTTGCCGCCGACATGCCGTTGGCAGCCTGTGCGTTTGTCCGAGCCTTGTACATGCTGTTTCCTACGCCCCAACCGATATGCACGGGAAACGGAAGTGTTTTTTCCAGGTAGGCAAGTAATAGGCATTGGGTGAGGTTGTCGGTTAGCAGTTTGATGTCTTTAAAAGAACTGATGATCTCAAAGCTTTTATTCGATTTTTGGATCAAAAACGGAACCCGCTGCTCCGTACTGAACTCCAAAAGCGATTTGTGCAGCAGCATTTGCCGCAGCTCCCACTCGTTCAAGCTCTCTTTTTCACCATCCACTTGGCCAATCGTAATATGCCCGATCGCGATACGACTCTCCGCCAGTTTGATCGCAGCCAGCTCCGTAATGATTTGCTCAAACTGCGCGACGATGGAGTCAGGCGAGGGGAAGACATACATATGCGGTACACCGTGCCGGTCGAGCTGTGGCACGATATTGCTCAAGCGCGTCAACGACAAGTCAATTTTGCCCTCTTGTTTCAAACGAATATGCTCGTTCAGTACCGCCTCATAAATCTCATCGTTTACCATGAAGCCTTTTAGCGTATACGGCATAGACGCTTCCTCGAAGATATCTGTAAGCCCCATAAAGTTGTTTTGTGGATGAATAAAGTCGATATACACCCGAGAGAAATCCATGTCTCGATTACGCAGGGTAAGCTGAAACAGCTTTTTATAAAACTCCTGCTCACTGATTTGAAACGTATACGTCGGTATGGAAAAGCTGCCCCACTCTTGCATGAGATACGTATAAGCCAATTCTGTCAGTACAAAGCCATCGACATTTTGCTCGTTTTGTCTGTAAATCTCTGGTGTCTCATGCAAACGCTGATAGGGCAGCATGACGATCTCACACTGTTCCTGGACACGTGCCGGAACGGATACCAATTCTGTTAAAGAGTGCTGGGCAATGATGGCACCCAATCGGATCATAAGAAATCCCTCCTTCCACTCACTTGACCATTATAGGAGATTTGGGCCTCTTTGAAAATATTTTGAAAAGGCTTGAAATGTCAAAAAGATTGCTTTAAAGTTATTTTTAGAAATCGTCCTTATTATGTCTAAAAATACTTTTTCGATTTCGTTTACTTACATAAGGTGGTGGTGTTCCCTTTCGCCTGCTTAGAAAATCGCATTTTTTGTACACAACCGTGAAAACGCTAACAAGGGGGTCTTACGATGAATACCGCTATTGCAAACAGCAAAAACAAGTACCTGGTCCTCGGACTTCTGTGCCTTGGTTGGATCATCAACTATTTCGATAAAGTCGCGATCAATGTAGCTGTCATCCCTATTTCGCAAGAGTTTGGTCTATCCGAAACACAGGTTGGTCTTATTCTCAGCAGCTTCTTTCTGAGCTATGCGATCATGCAGCCAATTGGGGGCAGTCTGGCAGATAAATTCGGCTCGCGTAAAGTCATTATTATATCTGTTGTCGGCTGGTCGCTGTTTACGATCCTGACAGGTACTGCCTGGTCGTTCCTCTCCCTCATCGTGATTCGCTTCTTGTTCGGGATTGGCGAGGGCAGCTATCCTTCTGCCAGTTCGGTTGCGGTAGCAGAAAGCTTTCCACAGCACGAACGGGCACGTGCCAAATCTATCTTGACCTCAGCTACAACCATCGGGGGTGTACTCGCTACCTTGGTAGCAGCGAGCCTGTCCAAAAGCTTTGGCTGGCAATTTATGTTTGTCATTCTCGGAATAGTCGGATTGCTTCTTGCTGCTTTATACGCCAAGTTCTTGCATCCAACCGGAGCACAAGCTGTCGCTGCCAAGAAAACCGATGAAAAGCTGCCTTTGCGCAAGCTGTTGAAAATCTCCATGCTGTGGAAGCTAATGGCTATCTACTTCGGTATTTCGATGGTGACATGGGGCATGATGTCCTGGATGCCTACCTATATGGTAAAGGTTCGCCATCTCGATATGGTTTCCATGGGTGCTCTCGCTTCGATTCCAGCGATTCTCTCCTTTGCTACTGTCTTGCTCACCGGATGGCTTTTGGACAAACGCATGGTAGGACGCGAAAGACTATTAATCGTAATCGGTTCGTTTATTGGCATCATTTCGCTTTATCTCTTGTCTAAAGCTCCTACCGTAGCGTTAGTAGTCGCGTACCAGACACTAGCGAATATCGGTCTTGCCGCAGCAGTAACCACGACATTGACCATGCCACTGAAGTATATCGATCCTTCCTCTGTCGGTGCTGCTTCTGGCCTGATCTATCTCGGTGGACAAACGGCAGGAGTTATTGCGCCAACAGCCATGGGCTTTATGATTCAACAGTTCAACGGCTCTTATGATGCAGCGTTCTGGTTGTTGATCATCGCGGTAGCCATTCCGTTTGTGGTAGGCATGACGCTTCGGACTACACCACAAGTGCGAAATGAGGCTCCAGCCACGGTTAGCACCACTAACTAAGCGCGAAATGGAACGATTCGTAAAAATTTTGAAAATGCAGCGAGGTGTTCTTCATGTTCAATCGTCAAAGAATTGCGGAAATCATTGATCAAAAAAGCGACCTCTTCACAAATGTGAGTGATCGAATCTGGGAGTATGCGGAGACGCGTTTTGAGGAGTTTCGTTCTGCGGAATTACTCTGCAAAACCTTGGAAGCAGAAGGCTTCACCGTAGAAAAAGGAGTCGCGGGAATTGAAACCGCATTTATTGGAAGCTATGGCAGTGGCAGTCCGGTCGTCGCTATTCTCGGTGAATACGATGCTCTCTCTGGCCTGAGCCAGGAGCGCGGCAATGCCACTCATCAGCCCATCGTGGCAGGCGGAAACGGACATGGCTGCGGTCATAATCTGCTTGGTACAGGCTCTCTGGCTGCGGCAGTCGCGATCCGACACTACATGGAGGAAAACGGAATCCAGGGAACAGTTCGTTACTACGGATGCCCCGCTGAGGAAGGTGGATCAGGCAAAGCCTACATGGCACGCGAAGGCTTGTTCAATGACGCTGATTTCGCGATTTGCTGGCATCCCCAAACCTTCAATACGCTCATGTCCATTAGCAGTCTTGCCAACTATCAGGTCTATTTCAAATTCAAAGGCAAAGCTGCCCATGCCGCCGCCGCCCCTCATCTGGGACGCAGTGCACTGGACGCAGTAGAGCTGATGAATATCGGCGTCAATTACTTGCGCGAGCATATCATTCCTGAAGCCCGTATCCACTATGCCATCACAAATAGCGGCGGCTTCTCACCGAATGTCGTTCAGGCAGAGGCAGATGTACTCTACCTGATTCGCGCACCGAAAACACATCAAGTGGAAGAAATTTATCAGCGCGTTTGCCAAATTGCACGTGGGGCTGCCATGATGACCGAGACAGCTGTCGATATCATTTTTGACAAAGCCTGCTCCAATCTCATCCCGAATCAGACGATGGAACGCGTCATGTACAGCAACTTTACCGAGCTGGGGGTACCCGAATTCGATCAGAACGAGAAAGAATTCGCTCGTCAAATTCGCACGACGATTCCCGACTCGGACAAAAACAGTGAGCTGCAAATGATTGCAAAGGTGTTGGGAGCCAAAGGAAAAGGCATGGCTGAGCAATTGAAGGAGCAAGAGTTGTCTAGCATTTTAATGCCGCTCATGCCAGCAGCAAGACTCATGTCTGGCTCGACTGATGTAGGCGACGTCAGCTGGATCATTCCGACCGTACAGTGCTCGACAACCTGCTTTGCCATGGGTACTCAGCTACACTCGTGGCAAGCCGTTGCCCAGGGTGGTACCTCGATCGGTCACAAAGGAATGCTGCATGCGGGAAAAATCATGGCGGCCACAGCTGTAGAGATGATGTTGAACCCGGAACTCATCGCCGAAGCAAAAGCGGAGCTTGTAGAAAAGCTCGATGGCGCTACATATGTCTGTCCGATACCAGCAGACATCAAACCAGCAGCTCGCCGGTAGTCTCTCGTTACGTAAAAAAGTCCTTGTCGTTGCCTTTCTTAGCAACAGCAAGGGCTTTCACTTTAGCTGATGATGATTTATCTGATAAACGGTGATTTCGGGAAAACAGCACAAACGAACAGGCAGCTTTGCAGTTCCCAGCCCGCGGCTGATGCTAAATATGCCAACGGCTTCGTCCCCTTTTTGCCCAACGTGAAAATGCTTGTACGCTCCACCCCCCAGCGGTTTTCCAAACAATCGAATTTGTCCCCCATGGGTATGACCCGACAACAGCAAATCCGCCTTTAGCCCGTTCTGATGAATCAACGTAATGATGTTCGGAGAATGAGCGAGAAAAACAGTCAGGTCTGCTGGCTCGGAATCGTCCCACGCATACCGTTCGTTTCCGTAGGTAGAATTATCAAAGCCATAAATCAAAATCCGGCTATCGCCTATCTTTATCAATCGTCCCTCATTCTCCAACACGATCATATACTCTTCCCAAGCCTTTTTGTTCACAGCATAAGCCTCCGAGGAGTACAGCCTTTTACGAAGGCAAATGACCTCCTCCCGTTCGTAGTTACCAGGTACGAAATAAATGCCGACTCTAGGGTTGATTCGTGAAAGCTCCATAAGCACTTGGTTTAGCTGCCCGCTATGCTGTGCCAAATCCCCAGTCACTAGCACTACATCAGGAGCTAGACGATTGATCAAGCGATGCAATGGTCCGTTCAAAAAGCGTATACGCCCATGTATATCCGTAAAATGGACGAGAGTGAGGCGGGGCACGCTAGGTACTGACATGGATATCGTTGTTGTTTTGACGTACAGCGTGTGAAAGAGGAGGGTTGCTGCTCCTATGACCACACAAGCGAGTACGAATACGGCAATCATAATTGGAAACTTTTCCCTCCCCCTGTCGTCTTATGGTTTGATGGGAGTGATAATTCATGCAGCGACATATTTTAACCGTTTTATTCGCGGTCTTTTTAACTACCTCCTTCTTTTTCCAAGCCACACCTGCTCATGCATGCAGCTGTAGCACCCCCTCTCCCAAGGAAGCCATCCAGCAATCAGCAGTCATCTTTTCTGGCAAAGTCATTCAAGTCCAAGAAACAAGTGATTGGCGTGAATGGATACCGCTTTCGAATAAGCGTGTCCGCGGCGGCTTCGAGGTCGTGCTGGACGTCCAGTCTACATGGAAGGGGATAGACCAAACCCAAGTCCTCATCTTTACAGAGGGGTGGGAACTCGGCTGCGGAGCTCCCTTTGAGGCTGGTAAAGAATATCTCGTTTACGCCTCTTATTGGGAGAGAGACGTTCTCGAGACACATATATGCAGCCGGACAGCGGAGTTAATTCATGCCACAGATGATCTACTTACGCTTGGTCCCGGCAATCCCCCCAGCCAGTCAGTAGAAATCGTCTGGACGCAAAAACTCGTACCATACAGCGTGCTTGCTCTACTCACTCTGGCAGTTCTAGCAGCCATCTGGCTTGCATTCAGAAGAAAGCGGGGACGTAGTTGATCACGCCTCCGCTTTCATACATTCAATCCTGCAAATATTGCTTTGCCCGATACTTCGAGAGATTAAAGGACTGCCAGCTCTTGTCCTCCTGTACTTCCTCTCTTTTATACTTCAACCGATAATGCAAGGATTCAGCCACAGACTGATCCTTCGTCAGCTCCATCATGACAGGGACGGCGTCATACGAGAGTCTGCTCAAATACTCGATGTCGATGTTTCCTGTCGCGTAATACCGGTTGAGATTGTTCTTTGCAATCATGGCATCCATGTTCACGTAGTTCAGCACTACATAAAAAATCAAAGCTACTACCACGTAATATTGGATCAGGGAAAAGCGGTTACGCCAAATTTTCAGAAGCGCAATCACAAACAGCACGAACAAGAAAATCATAAATGCATGTGCCAGCAATCGCGAATGTGTATAGCCATACGCTTCCTCATAAAGCGACAGGCGGAAATAGGCAGAAAAAAGCATAAAGCTCGTGCAAATCGTCAGGAAGCTAAGAAGAATCTGCACCAAACGATACAAGAGAGGCTTTGCTCGCGACGCCAGGTGCATGGTGCTAAGCAAAATGATGAAATTGATCACAGTCACCGTGACCAGCTCTTGAAACCCGTTTTTGGCGTACTCGGCATACGTCATCCCTGCTGGCAGCATCGTCTCTTGGCCACTAAACAAATACGAGATCTGGATAAACACAAACGCAGCGTACACCACATTGATAATCGTCAGAAGCGTCACCAAAATAATGCCGTCCCAGACGATCTTTTTCTCCTCTGCTTCCTTCACCGGGAGTGCGACTGTCGCCTCCCGTGGACCAAATAGAGTATACAGATAGCCATAGAAAAGGAGAGAAAACAAGCCAATCAAAAACAAGCGAAATATTGCTTCAGCAGAATCCCAGTCGAACAGCATACTTGGGATCTCCGTCAAAAAATGACTAAAAACCTGGTCAGCGTGAGATAACAGTCCGAGCACCACGAGCAAGATCGGCAAGGATATTCCCACTCCTGCGAGCACCTTTATCACGATGCTATACTTTTCACGATCCACCCTGGACTTGATCCATTCCTTTGCCATAACGAACGGCAGACGTGTGTACTTCAGTGTATAAACCAGCACAGTCTCCAGCAAATCCCCTACAAAGCCAAGCGTGTACCATTTCGATTGATGCCTTTCTGTGAGTAGCATCGTCTGGACAACGAACAAAAACAAAACCAGAACAAAATTGATCAAGTGAAAAAGCTCATTGGCGTATAAAAAGAAGGTACATGACAGCATGAGATTCGGCACGGTCAAAAGCCATGCGAAAGCCTGCCGAGCCGTAATCCGTAAATGACTGCGCAGATGTGCCTGCCAGAAAAAGAAGGCATACATCGCGATCAAAAACAAGGGAAAGGAAATGCCAAACTCTTTTCCGTAAAACAAGAAATCCCCCAGACAGCCGATTACCAGCGCCCCCAAAAACAGCCACTGATAGCCTGCATAACTCTGTATCCTATCCGCCACTTCACTTCACTCCCCACGTACACTTTCATCTATAATGAAGCAAGAGCAGTCCCAAAGGAGCTGCTCTTGTAAATACGTGGAAGATAATTGGAAGGATACGGTTACAGCTTTTCGGCAATCTTCAGCAAATCTTCCTTGGTTATGTCAGGGGCTGTCGTTCTGACTTCTATCAGCCTCTTTTTATCATCTTGGTAAACTTGAACGAACTTTGATTCTTTGTCATTTAGCTTACGGACATGATACAACGCTTCTTTGTTCTGTACGGTTACCTTTTCCACCGTTTCATTCGGGCGTGCCTCATCACTGACCCATTTCATATTTTCAAAATTGGTCAGATTCACATACACTTCCCCTTTACTTGCTTTGTACGTAAGGTACAAGTATTGGAGCTTTGGATTAGCAGGCAAATCCCGAACGAGCACCTTCTTATTGTCCCGTTCAGCATCCTTCACCATTTCATCAAAAAATGCCGAAGCGTCTTCGTTCAGTTGATGGTTAATATCTCCCTCAACAAACTTGTATCCCCCAACAAGCTCCTGCGGTATTTCGAAAAAGCTCCCCACTTTTTTCTGCAGCTCGGATTGTTCTGTCATTATAAGAGGAATTTCCATAAAGCTCACATTTTTATCCGGATTATCTGGTCCTGCGATATAGACAGCTACCCGCGCTCCTGGCTGCAACGTTGCGCGAATTTGATTCATGATTTCAGCTCTGTCCCCCGTAAAATCAACTTCTGGCTCGGCAGTCTCACTTACTCTCACCACTGCTTCTCCCTGGTCGTTTTTTAGCTCATACACCTTCATCGCTGCAAATGCAGTCGTCCCCCCAAGCACAAGTGTAGCTGCAACAATCAACCCGATTCGTTTTTTCACTGAGATTGCCTCCCTTTGTTTTTTTCGTTCATATAATTTTTGAAGGACCTGATCTTTGACATCGAAGTCACCTTCCACCACATCCATCAGTTGTCGTTTCCATTCACTGGACTGCTGAATGGAAAGCTCGTCATAGCCCTTGTCTTCCACTACGCGCAAAATGATGAGATTGCGCTCGCTTGCAGATAGTTTCAATAAGGCCAGGTGAAGCGGGTTATTCAAATACTCCCGATCAATCCGTTCCTCTCCTTCATGACGACTGAAAGTGGGGATTCCCGTTTTCCAAAAAGTGACGATGCGGCCCAGCCTCGCCCTTTTTAGCAGGTTGAGACAATGATGATATGCAATTTTGTACAGCCAAGCGGAAAAGGAAACTACACTTCGATAGCTATCGATTTGCTCATAGGCTTTAAGAAATACTTCCTGCACCGCATCTTCAGCCTCTTGTCTGTGACCGAGCATATGATAGCAGTACACAAATAACGGCTTTTGCATGATGTCGATGATGACTCCGAATTGATCTATGTCTCCGGCCTTAACCTCCTTTATCGCCTGCTCCAATTCCTTCTTCTCCAAGCCATCTCACCTCCGAATGACAGGTATAACAAACAACGAATCCCTTTTGTGACATTATTTGAAAAAAATTTCTCAATCCAAACAAAAAAACCTCCCCGACACATGTAGCTTGCTACACAGTCGAGAGAGGTCTTGTAAACCACTGCTATGATGGACTTAGTCGTCACATTTTTCTTCTTTGCCTTTTGCCAGTGCCGTCTTGAAAGATGACCCGCAGCCACAGGACGCAATCGCATTCGGATTCTCGATGGAAAAGCCTCCGCCCATCATGGATTCCTTGTAGTCGATTTCGGTTCCTTTAATGTATAGATAGCTGTCTTTGTCGACAACAATTTTCACACCGTGCTGCTCGAAGGTCTCATCGCCTTCCTTCATTTCATGATCCCAGCCCATACCATAGGTAAAGCCGCTGCAACCACCGGGTCTGACACCCACACGCAAAAACAAGCCTTCCTTGCCTTCTGCCGCCAACATTTCCTTGACCTTGTGGCTGGCTTGCTCTGTCAATGTAATCATGCTTTTATCACTCCTTTGCAGGCTTACTCCTGGTTCCCTTGTTTCTTACTTATCTTCAGTATACAAAGAAGCTTCCTTTCCCACAAGGTTACCCTGCACTTGTGGCGCCCATTCTTGTTGAAAAAAACAAAAAAGAGGGTTTCCCCCTCTCTACGCAAAAAAGCTTTGTTTTCCAGCAAGTAAAAACGATATGGTTTTTTTCGGCTACCGGCCTTAGACAGATTATGATGATCTATCTGGTTCAGTTCGTTGTGTAGTTGATCAATTTGTATACTGTATTCTAGGACTTCTGGATGATCTAACCCAAACTCTAACCCTATATTTACCATACGCTGTCGAAGGAGTTCGATTTTTTCGAGTAAAACGTCCCGCATTTTGAAGCTCCTCCTAATTGTAGTTCAGGCTTTCTTACCTATATTTTACAAGATCTGCTACGTTTTCGCAAACATAATTTCCCACTTTCCCCAAAAAACAAGCAACATTTGACGGTAAATGTTAGAATTTTACAGTATGCACTTGGAGAACTTATGATATTGTTCGCAAAACCTAAGAGGTTTATAATATAGGTGCCTTGTTGCCCGAAACTTTTTGTTTTTATAGGTGATTTCTCCATCCCCCCAGAACGCTTAGAATGGGGGGAAAAATGTGATGAACTCCCTAGCTACTACGACTATTTGATTTGGAAAGGAAGTGTTTGGAATGGCGGTTGAAACCTTAGCCATCCAAGATAAATCGCTCGCTGGAATCGCTGAAAAAGTCATGCACGGCGAACGTCTCACACTAGAAGACGGTGTCACCCTGTTCAACTCTAACGATCTGCTCACCATTGGGCAATTGGCAAACATTGTCAATTATCGTAAAAATCAAGACAATGTCTACTTTTTGCAAAATCTCTATATTAACCCTACAAACGTATGTGAAGCTCACTGTAAATTCTGTGGCTTCCGCCGCGATGAAGGCGACGAGGGCGCGTATACGATGAACACCGAAGAATTGCTTCATTATGTAGAAACGCGTTTCCATCCTGGCATCCGCGAATTCCACATTGTAGGTGGCCATAACCAGCATCAACCATTCGAATACTATCTCGATACGCTTCGCACCCTGAAAAAAGCGTATCCGGATGTTACCATCAAATCTTACACCGGTGCAGAAATTGAATTTTTCTCCCGCATCTCTGGTCTCTCGATTCGCGAGGTGCTGCAAGAACTGATGAAGGCTGGTTTGCAAAGCTTGACAGGCGGCGGAGCAGAAATTTTGACAGAGCGTTACCGCATGAAAATGAGCCCGGAGAAAGCAAGCACGGACATGTATCTGCAAGTACACCGTACCGCTCATGAGCTCGGCTTGAAAACTCACACCACCATGCTGTACGGCTCGATTGAAACTCTCGAAGAGCGTGTCATCCACATGATGCGTGTCCGTGAGCTGCAAGACGACACCAATGGCTTTATGGTATTTATTCCGCTCGCTGTTCAACCAATTAAAGCAACTGCTGGAATCAAACGCCGCAACTCCGCGATCGACGACTTGAAAACGATGGCGATTAGCCGTTTGATGCTCGACAACTTCCAGCACATTAAGGCTTACTTCATCAACATCGGTACACAGCTGACTCAGCTTTCCCTGACCATGGGTATCTCCGATGCACACGGAACCCTCGTTGAAGAGCGCATCAGTCACGCTGCCGGTGCACTTACACAGCAAGCTCTGACTGTCGATGAGCTGGTATGGCTGATCAAAGGTGCAGGAAAACGCGCCCTGGAACGCGACACCTTCTATAACGTCATCAAAGAACACTAATCGTTATGCAAGCAAAAAAGCTGATGCCCTCATGCAAGATCGGCATCAGCTTTTTTCTATTTTTCATGCCCGCAGGTTTTCACAGCGAGTAAAAATGTACATCCTAATGAAATCTCCTATAAAGGAAAAAGAGCATCCAGCTCGTCTTGTTCCCGTAGCTTGTTTTTGATCTTGACGAGCAGCTCTTCCGCTGTCTCAGCTTGAAGCAAATTACCGTTTACAAGGGCAAATGGCAGCATGTAGCACTCTCCACAGTAACCGAGGCAGCCGTACTCCAGCACATCGACGTCCAGCTCGGGATCATTTTCAAGCGCGTCGACGACCGATTTGGTATAAGAAGAGACGTTGCTCGCACAAAATTCTACTAACGGTTTCATTATTGTCACCTACCGATTATTTCGACATCATTTACGTTTTATATTGTATCGCTTCCTCAGTAAAAATCCAGTAACGAATGTGGGAAAAAGATTCTGCTTGCATTTTTAGTGAAAGAGACTAAAAATAGAATGGGTGCTGCATAGAACTGACGGGTTCCAACACGTTTTTGGAGGAGCCTTCGTTGCCCTTGCGAGAGATAGGGCATAATTACTGAATTCCTGTCTGTCAAAAGCGGACAGAAGAAAGGACTAGACCTTCTATGAAACGACTTGTGATCCTTGGTGGAGGATACGGGGGTCTTCGTATTATTGAGCGAGTCCTGTCCCCTGATTTACCAGACGACGTGTTTATTACCCTTGTAGACAGAATGCCGTTTCACGGTCTGAAAACAGAGTACTATGCTCTGGCTGCAGGGACGACACCGGAATCTCACTTGCGTGTCACTTTTCCAAACGATCCTCGCCTGACGATAAAGTACGGGGAAATTAGTGGATTGGATTTGGATGAGCAGGTCGTCAATTTTGCAAACGGGGACACCCTTTCCTACGACTGGCTCGTAATCGGCTTGGGCTGTGAGGACCGTTATCATGATATCCCTGGTGCGGAGCAGTATACCTGTTCCATCCAAACAATGGGAGCTACTCGCAATACTTACTCGGAAATTAACAACGTGAATCCGTACGGAACGGTAACAGTTGTTGGCGGTGGCCTCAGCGGTGTAGAAATGGCTGCCGAGCTGCGCGAAAGTCGTCCTGACTTGAACGTACGCATCATTGACCGTGGCCAAAGCATCTTGAGTCCATTCCCGAAAAAGCTGCAGGAATATGCCTCCCAATGGTTTATCGAGCACGAAGTACAGCTCGTGTCCATGGCATGCGTGACGGGTATTGAGCCTGGTGTGGTCTACAACCATGATCAGCCGGTAGAAAGCGATGTAATCGTCTGGACTGCTGGTATCCAAGCCAATCGCATCGTACGCTCGCTCCCCATCGAAACCGACAACATTGGACGAGCTAAATTGAATCAGTATCATCAAATTCCATCCCATACGAACGTCTACGTCGTTGGCGACTGTGCGAGTACGATCATCGCGCCAAGTGCCCAAACGGCTGAGATACAAGGCGATCAGATTGCCCTCATGCTGAGAAAAGACATCAAAGGCGAAGAATACCCTGCCTCTCTGCCTGCCCTCAAGCACAAAGGCTTCCTCGGCTCCCTTGGAAAAAAAGAAGGCTTCGCCAGCATGGGGAAAATGTCTCTGGTTGGTCAAATGGCCCGTGTCATCAAGAGCGGTCAGCTGTGGATGTACAAAAAGCATATGGGATAATGTTTTTATGCAAAAGCCTGTTGGCCCTATGGTCAAACAGGTTTTCTTTTTGTACAATCCAGGTTAGGGAGGGGGATTTTTCCAGGTGAATGATTATATTCAAACGATGCGCCGCATGATTGGACATGAACGGCTGATTACCGTCGGCTGTGGCGCCATAATCGAGGACGAGCAAGGCCGTATTCTGCTCCAGCGCCGCAAAGACCAGAACAATTGGTGTTTGCCTGGCGGGCTTATGGAAATCGGTGAGACATTCATGGAGACTCTGTATCGAGAGGTTCAGGAGGAGACCGATCTGATCATCGAGGGGCCTGAGCTGTTTGGCATATACTCAGGAGAAATTGGTCTTCGGGAATATCCGAACGGTGACAAAATTTTTAGCATACAGATCATCTTTCGGGTAGCGTCTTATCATGGCGAGCTCAAACAGGAGGGTCTGGAAAGCTCTGAACATCGCTTCTTTGCAAAGGACAGCCTCCCGCATCCGCTTAACCCCGGTCAGGCGGCATTTATTCTTGATTGGGCAGAAGGAAAAAAGACCCCAATCGTCAGTTGATTTTGAAAAAGCAAAGGCTTATTCCCGCTGATTTATGCTGGAATAAGCCTTTTTGATTTCGAGCCTTACAACACAAAGAACAGAAACCGCAGAACCTCGTTATAATCGTTCGTTTCATATTCAACCGTTTTAGCACCTGTCTGTTTGGCACCCGGGTAGAACGAGCCGCGACGCGCCAAATAATGCTCGCGGAAGACGATCTCTACGTGGAACGATTCGGGCAGCTCAATTTTGTATTTGCCAAGGTCATCTGAGAGAGCTGCCTGAACCTGCTCCTTGATCTTTTTGAGAGCAACCTGTGGGTGAATCGAGATGGAGGCATTGCCAATTCCTTCGCTCACCGGCACGGTTTTAATATGCGGGTTGATTTTCAGTGCGTCTTCGCAAATCATCTTGTCTCCGGTAGCCAAGAGGACGGGAACACCCATAGACGCAGCCGTATACGCATTGATTAACATTTCGCTGGCGATTTCCCCATTGATCTTCACATACTCATTTTGCATGTTCATGGTGTGCGCCAGCGGGTTTCCATTGGCTCCTGCTGCTGAGTGATAGCCGATAAAAAATACGCCATCAAAGCTGTCATCTAGCCCTGCCATCATCGAGTAAGGGTCGCGCGTCCAGCCCCGCAATATCTTTACCTGCTCGGGAAGCTTCGACGGGTCCAGGTTTCTCGCTGTACTATGGGCATCCTTGATCAAAATATCTTCCACTCCTGCCGCAATCGCCGCTTCGCAGGCAGCATTCACTTCTTTCGTCATTTGCTCGGTAAAATATTTGCTAAACGGGCTTTCAATGTCAGCCTCGCTCCAGTTGACGATGCCAGCTACCCCTTCCAAATCTGCACTGATGAACACTTTCATACAGAAACCTCCTTTTGTTTGTATTGAACCGATGCCTCGACAAACGCCCGGAACAGCTTCAGGAACATCGGATGCCGCTTGGTCATGCACTCTGGATGCCATTGAACCCCGAGCAAGAATCGATCCTCTGTGCTCTCAATCGCCTCTACAATGCCATCCTCGGAATACGCGGTCGCGATCAGATTGTTCCCTAGCTTTTTGACAGATTGATGGTGAAAGGAATTGGTAAAAATCCGCTCCTCGCCAAAAATTTCATAGAGCTGCGTGTCCACTTTGATCTGCACAGCGTGATAGAACTCATCCGAAGCCGTATGCTCCGGTGAATGTCCCAGAGTACCTGGACATTGGCTGTAAATGTCCTGATAGAGACTTCCGTCCATCGCTACGTTGATCAATTGAATACCGCGGCAGATCCCGAAGATCGGCATGTTTTTCTCATAGGCGGCTTTAAACAGAGAAAACTCATACTCGTCTCGAATCGAGGACATCGAATTCAGCTCCCGAACCGGATTCTCCCCGAAATAATAAGGAGCAATATCGTTTCCTCCCGTAAAAAGAAGTCCGTCCAGCATTTGTATGTAATCGTCGTAATTCGACTCATTCGAAATGATGGGAATATTGACGGGCAAGCCCCCTGCAGCATAAATCGAATCGATGTAGTTTCGGCTTACGGTGCTGTACTTTGATTGCTCCGATAAAAAAGTCGTTACGCCAATAATCGGTCTCATGTTTGCTTCTCCCTCAAGAGGCAAGGTCGAAAAGCCATCGCTTCCCGACCCTCCCCTGTTCAAATGAATTATTCTACATACGCGTATTCAAAGATCGTATGGCCGATGTAGTTTTTCAAAACACCTTTGACATTTGGCTTCGCCAGGAACTGATCCTCGAAGAAGCGAACCGGCATGAGTGGCATTTCATCCGCCAGGATTTTCTCTGCCTTGGCAAAGTTCTCCATCCGTTTAGCCTGATCGGAGATTTTGCGATTCTCTTCCAGGAGGCGGTCGTATTCTGCACTGTTCCAACGCATATCATCGGCTGTATTGACCCCTTCGAAAATGTCGAGATTGGTCATTGGGTCTGGATAGTCACCTGTCCAACCGTCAGAAGCGATGTTGAAGTCGCCATTATCAATTTCATCCCAATAAACTTTGGATTCGAACGTTTTGATAGTTACGTCTACGCCCAAATTTTGTTTCCACATGCTTTGGAAGGCTTGCGCAATATCTTTATCGGACTGGCTTGCCATGACGATCAACGTAACCTCAGGCATTCCTTTGCCGTCCGGGTAGCCTGCCTCAGCAAGCAGTTTCTTCGCTTCGTCTACGTTTTCGCTAAACAGGTTTCCGACTACATCTCGATATTCCTTATCCTTTTGCACCCCGTGTGGTATTCCGTAAGGCACCATTCCAAACGCTGGTTTTTCTACAGACTGGATAATGCTCTTGATGATCTGGTCGCGGTTGATAGACATGCTGAATGCCTTGCGAACTCTTGCATCATCAAAAGGCTTCTTGGACGCATTGAAGTCAAAATACTGCATGCCAATCCGCGGAATCGAGTAGAAATCAGGTGTATTCTGATACTGCTTCATTCCTTCAGGGCTGATGTTGTCAGAGACCTGAATTTCATCGTTGGTGTAGGCAGCCAGCTCAGCCTCGTTGGACTCGATAAACACAATTTCCAGCGTCTCCAGCTTCACTTTGTCTGCTTCCAGATAGTTCGGGTTTTTCTTTAGCACATATTTTTCTTTTGGTCGGAGTTCCGTCAGCATGAACGGTCCTGTCGTCAAATAAGTCTCAGGAGATTTCGTCCAGCCTTCTTTTTCTACTGCGTCTTTTCGTACCGGATAATAAGCTGTGACACACAACAGCTCCAGGAAGTACGGTGTTGGATTTTCCAGCGTTACCTCGAGAGTCGTATCGTCTATGGCTTTTACCCCTACGTCATCCGCGCTAGCCTTTTTCTCGTTGTACGCTTTTCCGTTTTTCAGATAGTACAGGTAAAACGCGGCGCCTGAAGCAACCTCTGGGTCCAGCACACGCTTCCAGGAATATTCAAAATCCTGCGCGGTTACTTGCTTACCATCAGACCACTTGGCGTTTTTGTTAATCTTGAAGGTGTACTTGGTTCCTGTCGAATCCAGCTCAGACGATTCGGCCAGGGAAGGAATCGGCTTTTTCCCTGATTCATCAATTTTATAAAGCCCTCTGAACAAGTTTTGGAGAACAATTGAGGAGCGCGAATACACGTTTAATGTTGGGTCCATCTGCTCTGGTTCCTGACTCAATGCGTAAATAATCTTTTGCTCAGCAGCCGGTTTTTCACCCTCTGTTTTCGGTGCACTTTGCTGCTGGTTTTGCTGACCTTGTGGTGCCGTGCTGGAGCTGCTGCATCCGGCAGTGACGGATGTGATCGCAAGAAGCGTTGCCAGTACCAAGCCCATCCTTTTTTTCATACTCTTCCCCCCATATTTTTATTGTTATATGAGCTGTCGAAAAGGAAACAGCATTCATATCCTCACGAATGGTGCCACTATCCATTAATCAATCAGATGACATGCAACGACGTGCCCATTTCCGATATCGCGCAAGCCCGGCTTTTCCTCTGCACACCTGCTCATTGCATAGGCGCAGCGCGTCCGAAATGCACATCCGCTCGGAGGATTCATCGGGCTTGGCACGTCTCCTTGCAGGTGTATCCGTTCGCTGCGCTCCGCTGTATCCGGATCAGCAATGGGCACCGCAGACAGCAGCGCTCTTGTGTAAGGATGCTGCATATTCGTATAAAGATCATTGACCTCGGCGTACTCCACCAAGCTCCCCAAGTACATGACCCCTACCTTGTGTGAGATATGTCTTACCATCGACAAATCGTGGGAGACAAACAGATAGGTCAGTCCAAAACGTTCCTGGAGCTCCTCAAGCATGTTTACTACTTGCGCTTGAATGGACACGTCCAGTGCGGATATCGGCTCATCACATACGATGAATTCAGGCTCGACTGCCAATGCCCGCGCAATCCCGATCCGTTGGCGCTGCCCGCCGGAAAATTCATGCGGATAGCGATTGAGATGGTCCGCTTTTAGTCCCACCAGCTCGATCAGCTCCTTGACGCGATCGATCCGGTCTTTGCCTTGATAGATGTTATGTACCACCAGCGGATCTCCGATGATCTCTGCAATCGTCATACGCGGATCAAGCGATGCGTACGGGTCTTGAAAGATCATCTGCATCTTCTTGCGGTAAGGAAGCATCTCTTTGTGGTTTAGGCTGCTGATCGACTGGCCTTTGTACAAAATATCGCCGGCTGTCGGTTCGTACAGCTTTAACAGCGTTCTGCCGATCGTCGTCTTGCCACACCCGGACTCCCCGACCAAGCCAAACGTCTCCCCCTTGGAGATGGAAAAGCTAACATTGTCCACTGCCTTTAACTGCGTGGAATTACGGCCGAGAAAGCTTTTCTTCACTTCAAAATACTTCTTTAGATTGCGAACCTCGACCAGAGCTTGATTGTCATCCCCCATTAGCTGATCACCTCTTTCGCGTGGGGCTGTGCTTTCGGATGCATGAGCCAGCATGCTGCCTGATGTGTTTCAGACAACGTAACCTGCGGAGGAGGAAGCTTTTCACAAACCTTCATGGCATACGGACACCGAGCAGTAAAAGCACAGCCTGCTGGTGGCCTCAGCAAATCAGGAGGGCTTCCCGGAATGGAAATGAGCTTCTTCTTTTCTCCCTCTGAAAACTGCGGGATGGATCGCAATAGTCCCCACGTATAGGGATGCTTTGGCTCGTAAAAAATTTCTCTGGTCGTTCCCTGCTCGACGATGGTTCCACCGTACATGACCACGATCCGGTTGCACATATTGGCAATCACTCCGAGATCATGCGTAATCATGACGATCGAGACATTCAGCTTGTTTTTGAGATCGCGCATCAGGTCCAAAATTTGTGCCTGAATCGTCACATCCAGCGCCGTCGTCGGTTCGTCGGCAATCAGCAGTTTGGGCGAACAGGACAAGGCAATCGCAATCATGACCCGCTGTCTCATCCCTCCGGAAAATTCATGGGGGTACTGCTTCAGCCTGCTCTCTGGACTTGGGATTTCGACCATCCGCAAAATTTCAATCGCTTTTTTACGTGCAGCTTCCTTTGACAGTTTTTGATGAATGCGCAGTGGTTCTATGATTTGATCGCCGATTGTAAAAAGCGGATTTAAGGACGTCATCGGGTCCTGAAAAATCATGCCGATGTCTTTTCCTAGCATTTTTCTCATTGCTTTTTGGTCGGTGTGTACGAGCTCAGTTTCATCGAACTGAATGCTATCCGCCTCCAGCCGGGCATTTCCTGGGAGGAGCTTCAAAAGCGACAGCATGGATACGCTTTTGCCCGAGCCTGACTCTCCAACGATCCCGATCGATTCTCCTTTATTCACGTGAAAGGTAATGCCCCTGACTGCCTGCACTTGCCCTGCATCTATATGAAACGTCGTTCTCAGATTCTGTACCTGGAGTAATTTCACGTTAACACCGCCTTTATTTCTTTAACCTCGGATCCAAGGCATCACGCAGTCCATCGCCGATGAAGTTCAGCGCAAACATCGTAATACTGATAGCGATAGCCGGGAAAAGCATCTGATAGGGCTGAGTAAATATCGTCGGAATGGCATCGTTTACGAGCGTGCCCCAGCTGGCCATCGGCACCTGAATCCCGATCCCCAAAAAGCTGAGAAAGGCTTCCGTGAATATTGCCGAAGGAACTAAAAACGTTACGGTCACGATGATTGGTCCCATGCTGTTCGGAATGAGATGCTTGAACAGGATTCTCATATTGGATGACCCTGTTGCCCTTGCCGCCAGAACATACTCCTGATGCTTGAGTGTGATGACCTGCGAGCGCACCATTCGTGCCGTGCCGATCCAATAGGTAAGCGACATGGCGAGCAGTATGCTTTCAATCGTGTTCCCCAAAAACATCATGAGAAGGATAATGTACAAAAGCTCAGGTACTCCGATCAAAATATCAACAATACGCATCATGATCATATCTACTTTGCCGCCGAAATAACCTGAAATTCCTCCATAGATCACGCCGATCACCAGATTGATGGCTGCAGCAGCAACCCCAATCGTCAAACTGATCCTAGCTCCATACATCGCGCGGACGAATATGTCACGCCCGAATTTGTCCGTTCCGAACCAATGCTCTGCGGACGGTCCTTGGTTTTGACGCGCAATATCCTGTCCATCGTACGTGTACTGCGAAAGCATCGGACCCAGTATCGCTGCGACTGTAATGGCTAAGAGAACGAATAAACCAATCATCGCCAGCGGATCTTTACGGAACCTGCTCCATGCATCCTGCCAATACGATTTGCTCGGACGAGATAACGTTTCCGTCTGTTTCGTCGTTTCATCCAGCTTGGAAAAATCCTCATCCGGCAGCTCTGCCCATGCCTGATTCAGGTCAGAGAGCGGAACAGCTCCTTCACTTCGCTTTGCTGCGTAATTCATCCAGTCACCTCCTACTCCTCAATTTTTACCCGCCGGTCGATCACGGCATAAAGAATGTCTACGATAAAATTCGCAATGATGATAAACAATCCAAGAAAGACGGTCAGTCCCAGGATGACGGAATAATCGCGATCACTGATCCCTGTTACGAAATCCCTGCCTATGCCTGGAATCGAGAACACTCTTTCTACAATAAAGCTGCCAGTCAAAAGCGCAGCCACAAGCGGACCCAAATACGTAACGATCGGAATGATGGCATTCTTCAATGCGTGTTTGAAAATGACGCGGTATTCGGGAACCCCTTTGGCTCTGGCTGTCAGGATGTAGTCTTGGCGCATCACCTCGAGCATGCTGGACCTCATCAGCCTCGCAATATACGCAATCGGACCAAAGGCAAGCCCAATAACGGGCAAAATATAGTGCTTCCAGCTAGACAATCCGTATGTTGGCAGCAGCTTCAATACGACTGCGAACAAAAACATCATTAAGACGGTAAGCACGAAGTTCGGAATGGAAATACCGACTGTCGCAAAAATCATCGACGTCCAATCCGCCCATTTCCCCCGCTTGATCGCGGACGTAATCCCGAGCAGCATGCCGATGATCAGTGCGATGATGATCGCCACAATTCCGACTTTTGCTGATACAGGAAACCCGCGAGAAATCAGCTCGTTTACCGTGACGTCAGCCTGCTTGAACGAAAAGCCGAGATCCCCCTGCGCGATGCTTTTTAGATAGTTCACGTATTGCACGCCAAGCGGTTCATTCAGCCCAAACTTTGCTTCCATTTTCTCCATGACGCTCTTCGGCACTTTCCTCTCCTCAGCGGGACTGAAAGGGCCACCGGGTACAGCGTGCATCAGGAAAAAGGTGATCGTCACAAGAACAAACATCGTCAAGATACTCGCGAATAACCGTTTTACGATATAACCTGCCATCTCGTACCTCCTTTTGGGTCTACAAATTGTTCCTGACTTTTACTTCCTGTGATAACCGGTGCAAATCAATGCGATAAATCGGTCGTGGCCTGCCGCGTTGGCTCATAGATTCACTGCCTATGACTTCAGCAATCCCTTTTTCCTTCAGTTTTTGGACCATTCGCGCTGCATTGCGTTCTCCTGTATTCATCCCGACACTGATTTCCCGTGTCGTCACCTCATTTTTTTGAATGAGCTGCAGCCAGGAAAACAGCTTGCGCATCGTTGTTGAGGCGTAATCTCCTCGCTCTTCATCGATAAGCGAATAGTTGAGTGTATTTCTCGTCCCAAGCGGACCGAGCACCTTCATCTGATCGTCGATGAGATAAGCGCTGTTGCCTGGATTTCGTACGGCAAACTCAACGGCCCGATTGGCGTTGTACAGGGCGCGCTCCACCGTCTCCCCCATCCCGATCCCGAGATTGATTGTCCCTTGCTCACCACTGCTATTTTTTAATATTGGAAAGCTCGTGAAGTCCTTGGTCACTTTTTCCACGAGTCCTCTCGTCGTATAAAGCGTGTACTCGCCCTCTTCGTCACTCGTCGTAGAAGCAAACAAGCGCTTGCTGAAATCGGTTATTTTTTTGTGTTGTCCGTCTATGGCAGGCTGGATTTTGAATTGCAGCACAGTGATTTGAGCCAGCTGCTTCTTCTGCTCCTTCACCATCCATAGCGACTTGTTGACGGTATCGCGAATGAGCTGCTTTGTGCTTTTGATGAAAAAGACAGGCACATGACTGTTTTTTAGCCGCTGATAAACGGAGTAAATACTTGTGGCAACGACCTGTATAACTCCCTCTTGCCAGAGCTTCATATGGTGCTCAATCAGCTCCTCGGAGTTTTGGAAGCCATCCATATTTTTCGAGTACCACTTTACGTTGGATGCGTCGATTTCGTCGAAAAATTCTTGCAAATGCTTAGCTGGTATTCCGTCAAAGCTGATGATGGGAAAGAAGTGATAGTGGCGATAAATTTGAATGATGGCTTTGTACAGCTCGGTTCCTTCAAAGGGTATAAACAGTGAGCACGAATGAGGTGGGATTAAGTCTTGCGAGAGAAGGAACGGTACATCTCCACTGAAAAAGTACACATCGTAGACTTCCATACTTTCCTGGAGCAGATCGCGGACGTTTTTTTCCGAGTCATAGATGAGCTTGGTCGGCTCGATATACGAGAACTCCTCCAATACTTCACAGATGTCATCGACTAACAGCTTGGGTCCAATTACAGCAAACGTAAAATTCAATTCATCACCTTCTACTAGTCTTTAATTTGTCTGATATTACTTAAAAACATGGTTGTTGGTAGATAATCCCAGTAAATGGAGTCAAAATTTGATTTAAATTAACTAAAATCATTCTCTAATTTGTCTGTAATTCAACTTAAGCTTATGTTATTTTCAAAAGTCTGAATTGTCAATCTACACTTGTATTTGAATTTTATGTTCAGCTTGTCCCCTCCTATAAAAAAACATTATGGAGCTCAAAGTAAAAAAAGCTTACTCCCACACATCCTCGTGCAGAAATAAGCTTTTTGACTAGATCCGTTTATAACGCGACAAGAATAACTCTACTTCGTTGTAAAGACCGCCCTGATTGGCGTATTTGACATAGTTTTTTACAGTCCGCAGCCAATCGATCGTGGAAGGCTGGGTGGACTGTATCGCTTGCTTCAAATCATTCATATGAATCGGTCTTTCTACCCCGGTACGCATAATTTCCGCGATTACTTCCTCTGTTGCTGTCTCGACCACATTTTCAATATCGGCACCCGAGTACAAATCCGTCTCTTTCGCTAATACGTCATAATCGATTTGCTCCAGCGGTCGGTCTGCCAGTTTGATGGAAAAAATGGTTTTCCTGGCTTCCTCATCTGGCGGCGAAACGAAAATCATTTTATCAAAACGACCTGGACGCTTGAAGGCAGGGTCCACATCCCACGGCATATTGGTGGCACCGATGATGAGCATCTTGTCTGTATTGGCTTCGATCCCCTCAATCTCTGTCAGCAGCGTGTCAATTACGGTACGCATCGTGTCTGACGACGACCGACTTCGGTTGTATCCGAGCGCATCCATTTCATCGAGGAACAGCACGCTTGGCTTGTTGGCTCTTGCCGATGAAAACAGCGAACGGAGATTTTGCTCACTGCCCCCTATGTACGGATCAAGAATATCCGCAATGTGAATCGGCATGAACCGAGCCCGGCACTCACCTGCAGTCGCTTTGGCGATGAACGTCTTTCCGCAGCCGGGAGGACCATATAGCAAAATCCCGCCACCGACTTTTTTCTTGAAGCGCTCAAATAATCCCGGAGAAACAAATGGTTTGATGATTTTCATTTGGATGGCATTTTTCACATCATGCAATCCGCCCACATCATTGAACGTAAGCGGCACTTGAATCCGTTCGTCCTCTCTTCCCCCTTGTCCTCCCCGGATGACTTGGAACGGCTTCACGTTGCTCGCCATTGGTTCAGTACTAACATCGTCAGCGGATTCATCCTTTGCTGGCTCCGCGTTTGTCTCAGCGTACTTCGTCTTGGCTAATTTCTGTGATACAGCGACCTCCTGGACAATTGGCTTCGCTGCGGCCAGCTTTCCTAGCTCCAGAATGATTTGCTGCTGGAGTGCCTGATCTCCAAACCGAAGTGCTTCCGTGAAGGCTTGCAGCGCTTCGTTATTTTTGCCGAGCTGTGCATATTCCAGTCCGAGCAGGTACCACGTTGCCCCGTTCTCCGGGTTGCTCTCTGCCATTTGCTTGATTAGGTCGATTTTTTCCACTAGTGATTCCTCACTTTGCAAACAATTTTATAAATGAGTGGCGATGTCCACGTATAGATGCTGAAAATAATGATAAATACCAAATAGAATCCGAGAGCAGCAGGGGCAAAGTAGCTCAGCAGCATGATGATCCCGATTGAAATCGCCCATGTTCCCAGAGTCCCGCCAAGCTTGTCGACAAGCCTGTTTGGCAGAAAAACGATATGCGTTTCCCTGTCGATCGCGTCGAGCAATTCTTTTACTCGTTCGTTGGTTGGATCAAGCAAAAAGGCTTGGACGAGCGCTTCCTTCGCTGCTTTATAATCGTCCCGAAAATACGCTTCCTCCCCGATCTTCAATAGCTTGGGCAGCTCGTCGTCGGCTACTTGAATATATTTTTCCAGCGTATCACGTTGTTGCTTTTTATTATCATCGATTAGGTTCATGTAAAACTGGTAATGTAGCACGGTTTGATTTTCCGGCTCTATGCGCCTTGCCTCATCCATCAGCAGCTTTGCCTTTTTGAGGTGCCCTGTTTCGTACATCAAGTACGCATAGCTTGCAATTACTCCTGGCTCCTGAGGGTTGATGGAAAGAGCCTGCAGCATAGCTTGCTCGGCTTCATACCACTTTTTTTGCGCTCGCAAAATCAGGCCAAGAAGCTGGTAAACATACTCGGTTATCAGCCCTTTTTCAAGCGTATCCACGATCAGCTCATACGCTTCCTCGTAATTGTCCAGCTCGAATTCACAATAGCTCAGCATGTACAGCAGGGTCGTATTTGTCGGCGCCTCAGCGAGTGCCTGCTGGAAATGCTCCCTTGCCTGTTCATAGCGATTCATATCGTAATAATGCTTGCCTAACCGATAGTGCGATGAATTTTCCAATGCTTCAATTTCCATAGAACAGCTGCACTCCTTTTACCAGGACAAACGCTTCCACAATCTTGCCAAGAATAATATAAAGAATGGCCTCACCCAGAATAGGCCTGGTCTTTGCCTGCAAGGCCATATGATGTCGATACTTTTTTTTCATTAGAAAATAATAGGCTGCACCGATTCCTACTGCCAAAAGATGCCGGAAGCTCCAGGCTGCAGTCACGATGAAAAGGACAATGCCTACTCCTCCGAGCAGGTAATTCCAAAGCGGGCGTACGCGCAGCCCATTTGCGTTTTTCATCCCTAGTACGATGGCGGGCAAAAATCCGCCCAATATGGCAGCCACTATATAGTGGGTCAAGTTATATGACTTGGTTTGATAGTCAACATTTGGCTTCAAGCTCGGTTGAAGCAATTCCTGATTCATGCCTTCTCACTCATTTCCGGATCATTCTTGCTATACATGCAAAAAAACAAGTCGCTTATGAAAGGGTTCTCCCATAACCGACCTGCTCTCGCACCATTGCTCCAGTCTTCCTTGCGAGTCAACCGATGACCTGTACTACATTGCCTTCATTATCTGTAATATTTGTCTTTACAATATGAAAGGCAGTTCCCGCTAAAGAAGGAATTTCAAATTTACTTTCTTTTGGAAGCAGTTTCTGGCTCAGCTCTACGGTAGCCAACTCATTGAGGACGATCCGAATCTCATCCTCCTCCACGATACAGCCCGGCTTCTCTCCCGGCTCAAATACAACCTGGATATCAGAACCGATCAGGCGTAGCCTGTTCCCTTTTCTAATCCTCCCACGCAGCAGCTTTCCGATGATTTCCGCTTGCTTTGCCCCTAGCTGGAGTGTGGAAGGCGTCTTCGTAAACCAGCCCTTCTTACCAGGCTCCCATGCTAGCTGACTCACATATAACAAGCCGGTGTTCGAGCCTTCCTCTTCCGCCCCATGCTGTATCGCCTCGGAAACAGCAGCAATCTTTAGCAGAGAGGTACGCTCTAAATCTGTAAGGTATTTCGGTATGTATGAAAGGCCCGCAGTGAGCACTCCGAGTGTATTCCAGGTCTGCATCGCTTCCAGTTCGTCGCCTGTAATTCCAACCATCTGCAAAAATTGGACTCGTCCATTCGGCGTCTCGATTTCAGCCAAGTCAGGATCATGGACAAAAGCAAGGGCAGTCAATTCGGTCTCGGCTCCCAAACAAATCGGTCCGTTGGCATCCAAATAATCCCCTGCGCGAAACACATTGCCACTGTTAAAAATGTATCGGCCCATATTTTGAAGAAGATTTAGCGCCCATGCAGGTGGTTCTTCCTCATCTGCCCCTCTCGTCAGCCGAAAGGTTAATTCAAATCCATATCCACTTTCTTCGGTATTTTCCGATTCCTTGTCATAGAGCTCTGAAAATCCATAGGTAACAAAATGCCAATGTGGGCTTGGCGTTTCTGCTTTATAGGCGCTAATACCATCTAATGGGTCTGGACCACCGAGTGCATACGGCAGGTACGTTCCGTAATGCTTTGGCTCCTGCTCCCCGTAAAGTTTCTCCATTTCCGTATCAATGGCATCCCAGCCTACTGAGGCAACTTCCTCGGTCATATATGCTTACCTCCAATATTTTCCCCTATAAGTGTGATCTGTATATTTCAGTTGAATGTTCATGAAGAGGGCCTAAAGCCTAATTCCTCCATAAAGTATAAAACTCAATGACAACAACTGGCAATTTCTATCTAATTTTACAGTTCAAAAACATCTTTAGACCTACTTTCTTCTCATGCCTTTTTTCCTATCTATTCCCTTTTTTTCATATAATGGTGTTGGACAAAAGGGAGATTCTCGTGGACAAAAAAACGCCAGGGCTGGTCCCTGACGTTTAGCTTCACCGCTTTTGCACACGCAACACCGGTACTTTCTTTTGTTCATACGTGCCTGCCAATATTTGCTCGTGAATGACGTTCAGCTTGAGCAGACTGCTGATCTTTCCGGTATCTGCCCGTGACATGAGTCGCCAAAGGGATGGATCAGGCAAGGAGTTGTACAGTTTTTCATCATTGAACTCCCGCCGCTCCTGGTAGCTTATGGACAGTTTATAGTCGCCTTCCTCTGCACTCCCTACCTCCGCATAGGCATCGATCAGCTTTCCTCTCAGCTCGTTTAGCTCATCCTCTAGCTGTTTTTGCAATTCTTTCAGCTCATAATAGCGGGCTACCTGTTGTTCCATCTGCTCGTCCTCCTTTTGTTTCGGCTTTACCAAGAAACTATATGAGGAGGAGCAGGTTGGTAGAACAAACGGGGATATTATTTGCCAACCATTGTATTGATTGCTTCGCCTGGATGCTTTTTCACGAAAGTGGAATACTCTACTTCCCAAGGATTCCATTTGCCGTCTGCTTGATAGCCCCATACGGAGTTGATGCGGGAAACAGTGTCTGTATTATTGATTCCGACAATTCGTTGTTCCCCAACCAGCTCGTAGGTGCCATTGCCATCCATATCGATCGGTGTCAAAGAGCCGAAAGGGTACGTCATAACGGAGGTATCTGCATCTGCGAGCAGCACCTTGCCAGCTTTATCGTACAGCTTGGCCGCTACGTACACATCTTGATTTGCACTGACATCAATCGTGAGTGGCTTGTCTAGCTGTGCACTTTTTCCTTCGACCTTAAAGCCGTTCACAAAGGAACCCTCATAGTTGATTCCCTCATTTTCTTTTTCTCCAAAAATCACGGCAGGCTTGTTGTCTGCAAAGGTTGCTACCACATGATTGTATATGCCACCAGAGCCGCCTGTTGCTGTTTTGACGAAAGCATCGGCAACATGGTCACCTGTAAAGTCAAGAAGTGTCAGCTCTCCCTCATAGCCACCCAAGTCTTTCATATCGGTTTTGCTATATGCTTTTGTTTTGCCATTCTGCACGACGAGGTTCATATTAGATGCGTAAATATCGTCTGCCTTCTCTTTTACTCCAACCAGATACACGGTGTCGTCTACTTTATCTCCGTTTACATCCGCTGTTTTTTGATCGATGACATACGTGTTTTTATCTAGTTTGAGCTGTTCGGCTGCTGCAAACAGCTTTCCTTTTTCTGAGTCAGCATGAGCTACCTTTGTATTTGCCAGTGTCAAGCCAGTTACTCCTACCACTCCTGCCAGCAGCAAAAAGGTAGCGGGCTTCATCCATTTTTTATTCATTGTTATTTCCTCCCTAGTTGTTCATCGGTATATGCATAACTATAGGACGAAGCCCTTTCCTTTTTGTTACAAACTGTTAACGAACAAAATACAAATTGGTAAAAACGCTGGCCAGTTTTGCTTAACGACCGCTTACTTGACGTTTTCCAAAACGCTTTTGATTACGTTGACGGAGTCTTGGCGGATGTTCAGATTATAGTACCCTCTGACAGCCTGGTAGACTGCATTCAAGTTTTTGCTGCTTTTGTTTTTTCGGTAAGCCGCTATCTCCTTGGCAAATCGCGGATGGTGGATCAGGTCGCGGCTCCAGTCCCATGCCCGCGGTTTCAGAGCGTCTTTGCGTGCTTGAGCGAGCATCTGGGGAAAGCGAGAGATACTATATTGTGCGATTTTACTTTTCGCCTGCTGATAAAGAGGGGATTTTTCCGCTTCCCTTCTTTCCACTCCCCAAAAGTCAAATGAGGACATGGGCATGCCATTTACACGTACGATATCATCAGCGAGCATAGGAGCCATCCCTGGCTTGAGCTTTACCTGATAATACTCCCAGCCTGAAGCTGTTTTTTTCCCTGGCAGGATCAGGTTAATGAATTGAAATATGCGAAGATACGGCTGCTCCTGTGCATATTTTTCCGGTCCCGCTTCGAGATTCAGTGGGAGTTGAGGATATACGTACCCTTTCTGGTCGACAATAAAACCCGGAAGTCCGACTTCCACAGCCCACCGCACAGCTGTATCCTCCGAATCTTTCAGATCAATTCCTCCGTGATAGGGACGTACTTCTTTAAACATCCGATAGAGAACCATTGCTATGAATTCCTTCGTCGCCATTCCATCGTCGAGCTCTTCCCATTTGACATATCCTGCGTCGATAAGAGGCTGCAATTTGGCATTCATTTGTAGCTCTGCTCTCTTTTCCCGTAGCGCTCGACCCTCGTCTGAAAAGCTCTGTGTACTCTCGACCCGTCTGTCCAATTCGTCCAAATCAACATTAGCTGGGTAATGGGGAGGAAAAATCCCAATAAAGTGATACATATTCCAGAGGAAGCCTTTTTTTGAAGTCATGAATCGCAGATTATCAGAGTAAAAAGTCTTAAAGTGCGAGCCTCCGCTATCCATATCAACAAGATAGTCCTCTTGTGTATAGGTTCTCATATTAGCTCGTATCTGCGGATTTAAAATATCGACCATCTCCACATTCAAAAACAAGTATTTCTCGGGATTTGGCGGAAGTTTATAGGTGATTTGATAACTAGAAGCAGCTGCAACCGTTGGGACCGGAGAACTAACAACGATGGATGACATGCAGAGCACAGAGGAAATCATTCCAATGACTATTTTTTTATGGCGCATGGAAAAATCATCCTTTTATTCGTGATGTTAGGTAGACGATATGCAACTGCCTTTGGTTACTTGTTTTATTAACCGAAAATTCTGATTGAAATTCGACACATTGAAATCCTTCACTGAGGTTTTTCAGGACATTTCCATGCACTTGCCTTATACAATAAAAAACGACCAGACATGAAATCATCTGGTCGTTCTTCTTTAACTATCTCAGCTGATCGACAGCTATTTATTCACTTTCTACCGTTTCAGAAAGTGGCTGTAAGCCCATACTCTCCAGCTTTCCATAAATATCTTTCAGCTTCGGATTTCCCTCACCGACAATTTCCCCGGAAATTACGACAAGCGGATACCACAAATCTTCCTCAATAATGCGGGTTGCCCAGCTTTTGTCATCGTCTGTCTGTGGCTGTTGAAAGTCGCTGTAAACGATGCGGATGCTGTCGCTTCCATATTTTCGCGAGATGGCGGCTTGCAGCCACTCAGCGGTTTCTTTTGCTGACGGGAGATTGACGCAGCTTGCGCACAACTGCTCCGTCCCAAACACTTTAATTTCCACGCTCATATGATCCGCCCCCTCTCGATTCCATCATCGGTCTCTTTCTATATGGCTTAGGACAGAGCTTGCTCCAGGTCCTCGATCAAGTCCTGAACATCCTCAATACCTACAGAGATACGCACCAAGCCTTCTGTAATGCCCAGCTCAGCACGACGCTCAACTGGAATAGAAGCATGTGTCATACGTGCAGGCACGCTAATCAGACTTTCTACAGCACCGAGTGATTCTGCCAGCGTGTAGTACTTCACTTTCGACAAAACTTCATCGGCACGCTCAGCGCTGCCTACATCAAAGGAAATCATGCCGCCGAAGCCGCGAGCTTGTTTTTTGATGAGCTCATGCCCGGAATGACTCTCCAATCCAGGATACAGCACACGCTTGATATCACTGCGCTCAGACAGCCATTTCGCCAACGTGCGTGCATTTTGCTCATGCTCTTCCATACGAATTCCCAGTGTCTTCATTCCGCGAAGCAGCAGCCAGGAATCTTGTGGTCCGAGCACGCCTCCGATTGCATTTTGAACGAAATGCAAATCCTCGCCTACTTTGGCATCCTTCGCTACTACCAAACCTGCGACTACGTCACTGTGACCGCCCAAATATTTGGTTGCGCTGTGGAAAACGATATCTGCCCCTAAATCGAGCGGGTTTTGCCAGTACGGTGTCATGAACGTATTGTCTACGATCAGAAGGACATTTTTCGCTTTGGCAACATCAGCCAGTGCGGCGATATCGCTTACCTTCAGCAATGGGTTTGTCGGTGTTTCCATAATGATTGCCTTTGTTTCCGGGCGAATCGCTGCTTCCACAGCTTCCAGATTGCTGGTGTCTACATAGGTAGCTTCCAGACCCAACCGGGAAAACACGCGGGTAACTACGCGGAAAGTACCGCCGTAAACGTCATCGCCGACAACCAGATGGTCGCCTTTGTTAAATAGGGAGAGAATGGTGGAAAGAGCCGCCATCCCGGAGCCGAATGCAAAGCCGCGAGCACCGCCCTCGATCTCTGCAATGTACGTTTCCAGAGCGTGACGAGTCGGGTTGCCTGTACGGGAATATTCAAAGCCTTTGTGGACGCCGATCGCTTCCTGCTTGTATGTGCTCACTTGATAAATTGGAACGGATACTGCACCTGTATGTGGATCTCCCTCAATACCACCATGGATTAATCGAGTTTTAATGCGCATCTTACATACCTCCTTGGTAGATTTTTTTGCTTAAATAGCGTTCGCTGCTGTCTGCAAATAGGACGACAATGTTTGTTCCCGGTGCCGCTTCCTTTGCTTCACGCAAGGCTGCTGCCATCGCTGCTCCAGCCGAGCTTCCGACGAGCATGCCTTCTTTAGCTGCAAGCTGCTTAACCAGTTCAAATGCGTCCACATCGAGGATGGTGTGAATCGAATCGAAATAGCTGGTATCCATGAAAGGAGGCAAAAACTCCATGCCGATTCCTTCGGTTTTGTGCGGGCCTGATTCTCCACCGTTCAAAATGGAGCCTTCTGGTTCTACAATCACTGTTTTGATGGCAGGATTTTGTTCTTTCAAATAACGGGCTACACCCATGAATGTACCACCAGAGCCTGCCCCTGCGACGAACATCTGCACTTCTCCATCCATTTGTTTCCAAATTTCAGGACCTGTGGTTTTGTAATGGGCATCAGGATTGGCCGGGTTGGCAAATTGCTGCGGGACAAAAGAGCCAGGAATCGACGCAGCGAGCTCCTGTGCTTTGGCAATCGCTCCCTTGATTCCTTTCTCGGTAGGCGTATTGACGACTTCCGCCCCAAGCGCACGCATCAGCTCCTGCTTTTCCTCGGAAAACTTGGCTGGTACGCAAAAAATGACTTTATAGCCAGTTCCTACAGCGGCTAGCGCAACACCGATTCCTGTATTTCCTGCTGTTGGTTCGATAATCGTGCCACCTGGCTTTAGCTGTCCGCTTTCTTCTGCAGCGCGGATCAGTTCCATGCCAAGTCTGTCCTTGACGCTTCCGCCCGGGTTAAAATATTCCAATTTCGCGAATAGACGGACTCCCTCCGGAAGCTCAAACTGTGTAATTTCGACGATTGGCGTATTGCCGATCAGTTCTTTCACATTGCGAAATACATTCACGTAAATACGACTCCTTATGTTGAAGTACTTGCTCTCTCATTATAACATGCAGCTATCACAAAAAGTCCATGCAGGGTGCGTATCGAGCATATTCATGTTTTGAAAGTGTCAACAGGGCATGTAAGCCATGGATTTATCATTCGTCTATGATTATAATAAAGGAGAGGTTGGAAAGGAGTGAATGAATGATGGATCTGATGGATCAAGTACAAGAAGTTCTCGATAAACTGCGCCCTTACCTGCAACGTGATGGTGGAGACGTACAACTCGTTGACGTAGAAGAAGGTATTGTGAAGCTGCGCCTGATGGGTGCTTGCGGTAGCTGCCCTTCCTCCACAATTACCCTGAAAGCAGGGATTGAGCGTGCCCTGGTTGAAGAAATCCCAGGCATCAAAGAAGTACAACAAGTATTCTAAGCCAGGATGGACTTAAGAGCAGCTACGAGCCAATAACGTAGCTGCTTTTTTCGTTTAAAAAATGGCTATTTCCTGCCCATCGCTTTTTCCAAAAAAGAAATGACCCTCTCTGCGTACTCTTCTGGTACCAGTGCATAGCTGCGAACGTGTCCGGCATCAGGGACGAGCCACAGCGCAGAATCTTCATCTTGGGCCAAGCTATGCAAGCGTTCGCTGTTTGCAGTAGGAATCGTGAGGTCATTCGTCCCATGAATGAAAAGGATCGGTTTATCAGCTTCTTTGACCGCCTGATACGGCTTTACGTGACGAGGATTTGCCCCCAGTAAAAGCGGACTGAAGGTCAAAATAAACCAGTTGAACGGAAAACGCGGCAGGCCCGTCCATTGCGGCAAATTTTCTTCCAGGTACTCCTGCAGGGAATAAAACGGGGAATCTGCTACGATCGCCTGAATGCGCGAGTCGACTCCACCTACTAATAGCGCTGTAGCCGCCCCCATAGAAAAGCCAACCAACCCCAGTCTTTTTTCCGGGTGGACGGAGGCTGCATAATCAATTGCCCCGAGCAGGTCCTGCTGCTCGCGAAGTCCGATCGTCGTCAGCGAGTCACTCGATTCACCCGCATTTCGGAAATCAAACATCAAGACATCGAAGCCCGCCTCAAGAAGCCTTGCCGCCAAGGACAACGCCGGTAAATGCGGCTCCAGCCTGTTTTGACTGTAGCCGTGGGCAAACAGGAGTGTGTTGCCATTTGCCTCATAGCCGTTTTTTTCAGCAGAAAGGTACCATCCAGACAGAGCAATTGCCTGCTCCCGACTTTGAAACTGGATCGTCTCGGCACGACAGATTCCAAAATCGCCCGGCTCCATGTTGATTGGCTTTCGCACAGGATGGGTCAACCGCCATGTGACTCGTAGCGCCACGGCAATACCTGTGATCAGAAATAGCAGCAAAAGCCCGATTCCAATAGAAAAGATCACACTCATATCGCAGTAAGCGGCTCCTCACCCTTCAACACCAAAGCGATGTTTGCAGCTGCCAGCTTTGCCATTTCCGTTCGGGTCTGAATGGTTGCACTGCCAATATGCGGCAAAGCGACAACGTTTGGCAAGCGCAGCAGTGGGTTATCGAGCGGTACTGGCTCTACCTGAAAAACATCCAATCCTGCAGCCCAAATCTTTTTCTCCACCAAAGCGTTGTAGAGCGCTGCTTCATCGACGGTTCCGCCACGCGAAACATTGATAAATACGGCCGTCTCTTTCATTAGGCCAAATTGCTTTTCTCCCATCAACAGACGCGTTTCCTCCGTCAACGGAGTCAGCAAGAGCACATAATCGGACTCTTGCAGTAGCGCCTCTAGCCCTGCCCACTCAGCCCCGGTCTCTTCCTCTGCCCCATGCCTGCGGCTTCGGTTATGATAAATAATCCGCATCCCGAAGCCTTTTGCTCTTCTGGCGACTGCCTCACCAATCCTGCCCATCCCGATAATCCCGAGCGTTGTACCAAATACATTTTGCCCCGCCAAAAGCATAGGGCTCCACGAGGTCCACTCCCCATTCAAAAGGAAGCGGTTCGCCTCTGTCACTCGTCGCCCCGTTGCCATCAATAAAGCAAATGCCAGATCAGCAGTGGCCTCCGTCAGCACATCTGGTGTATTTGTTACGATCACGCCATGCTTTTTGCAAGCAGCTAGATCAATATTGTCATAACCGACAGCCATATTGGCTACGATTCGCAAATGTTTTGCCCGTGTCAAGAGCTCCTCGTCAATTCGCTCAGTCAGCATCGTCAGCACTGCATCCGCCTGTTCGACTTTTGTGAGCAGCAATTCACGCGGAATCGGATAGTCCTCCGTCCACTGTTCGACCGTTGCCACCGCTTCCAGCATGGCAATCACTTCATCTGTCAGCTTCCTCGTTACGAATACTTGTGGCTTCTTCATCAATTTGCCTCCACAACCAATCAATTTGTGGAATGGATACGCCATAACGCTTTTCAACCAGATGGGGATATTTCCGGAGTCCTGCTTCCATATGTGCAAGCTCGTCTTCCAATTGCTTTTGCCATGCCTCGACATTTACTTCTTGTCGCTCTTCAATAGGCAGCTCTTTATAGGCTTCCACAAGTCTGAGGAATCGACCTGGATAGAGCAAGAGTCCGTAAATGACGCCATACTCCCCAGTAAGTAGCGCAGAGACACTGTTGTATCCATCAATAAAGCTGGCAACGAAGTCATCATTCCACCCGCTGCGCTTGGTCTCTGCTTTTATCCATTGACCTACGTCACGCGCTCGCATGTCCAGGACCCAGTTCCATTCTCCCCCGATTAGTCGCGCATCCTTCTCATTCCATAGCATATACCCTTGGTCAAAATTTTGGTAGGCTACTTTTCCAAGTCCTGCCGTTTCCTTCACGACCTTATCATACCCAGCAGCCTGCAAATATTGAACAGCGATTTCCCCAAGCTGATGCACATACGTGTAGCTCGTCAGCAAAAATTCATCCATGGAAGTCAGCTCAACGTTCTCTTCATCCAGCTCATCACGGTACTCGTTGTAGTGTCGCAGCTTTTTACGCCACATGCTCGGCCAGTTGCCCAGCGAGCTATAGGGCATGAACAGCTTGTCGCCTGTAAACGTGCTTGTCGCCTGATGAAATTGCGCCAAGGACTGTCCAGCGGCAAAGTGCGGATCTTCTTGCTCCCCTTCACGTACGCCTCGGTACAAATAAAACAGCTGTTCATCCGAAATGAAATGCGCTTGCCCGCCCACCGTCTTTACCAGCTTGAGCATCTTGATATCCTGCTGCTGATTTAGATGATTCCGTACGCGCTCTATAAATTTGTTCTTATATTTGTATCCCGCAGGTACCGCGTACATGTAATACAAGCCTTGATCCGTTTCCAGCACCTTACTGGCACCAGTGTCTCGATAGCCCTGCAAGAGAAACCCGTATTGCTCTTGTAATAGGTCTTTTTCCTCCATTTATTCCAACCTCCTAGGCACAACCTTCTCATTGGACATTGTATGTCACGCGATCGGGATAGGTGCCTATTTGGTTGCAGATACTAAGCTTCATTCATAATGTGCCATGATCGGGGATGTACAGAAGAATCCCTGACAGACAGGAGGAAAAATGCATGAGCGAGCACCCATTGAATAGTGATTCATGTCTTGATGTTGTCATAGAGCTTTTGCAACAACGAGGCGTGAGTTTGGATGATATAGCTGAAATCGTGATGTTCCTGCAGACGGAATACGTCCCTGATTTAACGATGGAGCTATGCATGGAGAGTGTCAAATCCGTTTTAAAAAAACGTGAGGTACAAAACGCCCTGCTCACCGGCATTCAGCTCGACATCCTCGCAGAGCAAAAGAAGCTGCTGCCACCACTCCAAACGATTATTGAAACGGATGAACCACTTTATGGTGTTGATGAGGTTCTAGCGCTGGCCATTGTCAATTTGTACGGAAGCATCGGGTTTACCAACTTCGGTTATGTGGACAAGCTCAAGCACGGCAAGCTAAAAGACTTGAATGACAAAAGTGCAGGTGTCCATACGTTTCTAGACGATCTTGTCGGAGCCATTGCCGCTGCTGCCTCCAGCCGAATTGCCCATCGTCAAAAGCAGCAGGAGGAATGTTTAGAGGGACAGTCGTGACAGCCAGTCCGTCAAATCCTCGGCAATGTGGGTTGGCTGTGCACTATGAACGGCTGCTTCCTCACGATTGGAATAACCAGTCAAAACCAGCAGACTGTCCAGCCCCGTCTTGGCTCCTGCCTCAATATCAGTTGAGAGATTATCTCCGACGATGAGTGTATCCCGAAGCTCTGTACCTAGCCTCTCCAGTGCGTAGCGGACGATGATAGGCTCAGGTTTACCGATGATAATTGGCTTGGTGGCAGATGCAACAGAAATGGCGGCAACCAGCGAACCATTTCCCGGATACAGTCCCCCGTCTGTTGGCAGAGCAGCATCGGTATTGGTAGCAATGAGAACCGCTCCTGCCCTTACTGCTCTTGCCGCAATAGCCAGCTTTTCATAAGTAAACGCGCGATCGATGCCGACAACGACGTACTGGGGGGCTTCTTCTGTAATCCGTAAGCCCGCTTGAACCAACTGTTCACGCAGCCCTTCTTCCCCGATCATATAAACTCCGGTTCCTTTTTCTGCCCGCTCTGAAAGGTAGTTGGCTGTAGCCATGCTGGAAGTGTACACATCGCTAGCCTCGGCCTCGATTCCCATCTCTCTTAGTCGCCCCGCTACAACCTCTGGTGACGCAGCTGAATTGTTGGTCAGATACAGAAACGGAATCTGCTGCTCCTTTAGATGGCGGACGAATTCAGCTGCTCCAGGAATCGCCGTCTTCCCCCGATAGATGGTTCCATCCAAATCAAGCAAGTAGCCTTTGTAATGTTTCATGTGATCCACTCCTCCATTGACAAAAGATGCTCTCTATTTGTTTCAGCCTTACGCTGATAGTGTAAACGATATTTGGTAATGATGCCTATCAATCTGTCCGCCAAAATGCAGCAAGCAAAAAACCACCCTGCCAAAAATCCAGAGTGGTCCTGAGAACGCCGTTATTTATTTCGCTTCCTTGATGGCAAAAACGCATTTTTCTCCGCCTTTAGCCATACATGAGGTCTGCTCCACATCCGCTTTTAATACTCTGCGGAACAACGACAGCTCACAGCTGCAAGCCTGATTGAATTCACGGGCAACCTGAGAAATCGGACAGTTGTATTCCTGAATCCGATAGCCATCCCCGCTCTCTTCCTTTTCCCATTCCACCATGTAACCTTTTTCGTTTTGGAGCTCGGCCAGCTTGGCTACACGGTCTTCGAGGTCGCCTTGCATTTGCGCACTGTAATTTTCCTCCAAACGATTCTCGCGGCGGCGAAACAGCATTTCTACTTTTCCAAGACCGTCCATTTCTTTCAGATCCTGCAAAAAGTCGAGCGTCAAATGAGAATAATTGCGCGGAAACAGTTCGTCTGCCTCCTGCGACAAGGAATATACATTGGTTGGACGTCCCATTGCTTGCCGAACAAGCGTGGACTTGATCAAATTATCCCTTTCAAGGGTATTCAGGTGGCGTCTTACAGCCATTTCCGTAATCCCCAGCTCGACGGCCATGTCGCTGACAGAGAGCGAGCCTTTCACCTTGAGCATATGCAGGATTTGGTCACGAGTGGACGTTCCTTCGTTTGTCATACGTATCACCGTCCTTTCTACCTATTGTAGCGGATCGGGACGCTTTAGTAAACAAATGATAGCATTTTGTATAAAAAATCCGCTGCCTCATTTTTCTAGAAAAGTTCCTTTTTCAAAAATGCCCGAACGCGCGGATCAAATTGTCGCAATGCGGGCGTTGCTTCTATAGCTAGAGCATACATCTTTGCTGCTGGAACACTCGTATATTCATTCACCAGGTGCTTGCGGAACTCGGTTAAGCGTGTCAGCATAACTGCCTGTTCATCAGTAATAACTTGTTCGTCACGCATAATCTCTACCACATCGCTGTAGCTGCCTGGGTCACGCATGATAAAGCCGTCGATCAGCGCGTTTCCCACGTCAACAATCCCTTCGATGGACAAGTGCAGGGCTCGCTCCATCGCGAGGGCAGCAACTTCATCTGACAAAACCGCTTCCGCTCCCCGTTCCCCCAGCTTCTCCAATAGATCAAGCATACGATTCATATGTGCCAATACTTGGTCGATTCGCTTTGTATTCACGTCGTACATGGAAGTCTCCTTATTTTCGCTTTTTTGCTTTGCGCTTTGCGTAATAAATGGTAAACACAAAAGTTAGCACCAGGACGAGAAGCACCAATTCCCCTTCCTGCAGATAGGAATTGTTCACGGGACTCACCTCTTTTCATCCAACAGTATACCAAATTTGTACGTGCCAACGCGACAGCTTGTACTTTATGTTACAATACAAGAAGTGAACTTTTTGCCAGCATTAAGGGAGGACACAATTGTGGAACGCGAACTGGCACTAGAAATCGTACGAGTTACGGAGATGGCTGCACTCGCCTCTTCCCACTGGATGGGACGAGGAAAGAAAAACGAGGCAGATGGGGCAGCTACAAGCGCCATGCGCGCTATGTTTGACACGATTAACATGAGGGGTACAGTCGTCATCGGTGAGGGTGAGCTGGATGAGGCCCCGATGCTCTATATAGGTGAGAAGCTTGGCAGCCCGGAAGCTGACGGTCCCGAGGTAGATGTCGCAGTCGATCCGCTGGAAGGCACCACTATTGTTGCCAAGGGCCATAACAATGCTATGTCGGTCATTGCCATAGGCGATCGTGGCACTCTTTTGCATGCTCCAGATATGTACATGATGAAAATGGCCGTAGGAAAACGTGCAGCAGGAAGAATCAACCTTTTCGATCCCGTGGATAAAATGATTGAAGTAGTCGCTGAGGCAAACAACAAGCGCATCCAAGACGTAACCGTTATTATTCAGGAACGGGATCGTCATCAGGAGATTATTGATACGATTCGTGAAAAAGGTGCACGTGTCAAGCTGTTTGGAGATGGGGATGTAGGGGCAGCGATCGCAGCTTGTCTGCCTCATACCGGGATTGACCTGTTCCTCGGAATCGGTGGAGCTCCAGAAGGAGTTATCAGTGCCGCTGCAATTAAATGTCTCGGTGGCGACATGCAAGCACAGCTCAAGCCTCAGAACGACCAAGAACGAGAGCGCTGCATTAAAATGGGCCTGACAAATCCTGAGCAGCCTCTGACTCTGGATAACCTCGTAAAAGGAGACGACGCGATTTTTGCCGCAACCGGTGTATCTGATGGCGAGCTGCTCCAAGGCGTGCGTTACTTGGGAGATGACATGGTTGAGACTCATTCTATTGTCATGCGTGCGCAAACAAAGACGATTCGCTTTGTCCGTGCCTTGCACAATGTAGAACACAAACCTAATCTTTTATGGAAGTAGAGGGAAGTATATGGCGCACGATTTGTTTTATTTGTATGACGAGCCGGAAGACACAAAAACCCGGTTCGTAAGCTTTATGGCCGAATCGACACGGTTTGACTTGGCCATTACTACAACAAACCGCTTCTATGGCAAAAAATTGGTCATCAACATTCAAAATGGTCGTTCTGCGATTATCGGTCACGATGATTTGGAGGAAGAAGGTTATTTGGAGTTTGCGTTTAATCTGAATGAACAGGAAGCCGAGGAATTGAAGGCTTTTCTGGAAACCGTTATTTAATCGATCTAACCCTTTGAGAAGAGTTCATACGAGCTCTTCTTTTTTTGGCTTTTGCACTTACAGCCCATTTCCTTCCGGACAATGCTCCATACAGGCGGATGCCTCGTATACTGCTACTGCACAGACAGACAACGAGAGGAGTGCAATTGCACGATGCAACCTTATGCATATGATCAGCAGCAATACGCATCAACCCAGCAGCCACTGGCAGAACAAGACTATCAATACATTCCAGAGGATCAAGCGCACCCTGTACTGTTCCGTGGACGCCGGGGCCCTGATGTATTTTTCCCTATCGTCATTCCCATCCAACCACCGTTTTGGGGCTGGAACAATTGCAACACGTGCGGGGCGAACCAATGGAACCAGTGGAATCAGTGGAATCAGTGGAACCCGTGGAGTCCTTGGGTAGGAGGCGGCACTGGAGGCTGGGGTGGCGGAGGCTTTGGTGGTTTTTAAAGTCGCCGGCCGAGAAAGTTCGGACGCCAATATATAATCTAACTCACCATAAAAGCAAGCATTCAAACCCCTAGAGGTCTGAATGCTTTTTTTAATGGCAGAAGCTGCGCATCTTATAGAAAGCAAAACGAGCCCCGACTAAGAGGGCTCGCTTCTATACAAAAATCATGGCTTCGCCAATCAAGAATCACGTTTCTGTGAGTTTGGTCCTGTTGGAACCTTGTCACGCTCACGATTGGGACGCATCTGATTGGACTGTGGACGACGATCCTTGCCAGCGTCCCTGCCATTTTTATCAGATTTTTCTTTGCTATATTTGGGCTTGTCTGACCGTTCGTTACGTCCTTGGCCAGAACGATCGCTTGAACCATTATTTTTATCCGAGCGGTCAGGCTTGTTCTGACGGGGATGGAATCGCTTGCGTTCTTTTCGCTCTCCATTTGTATGGGAGCCATCCTCGCGCGTTATGTCCTGGCGGATGTCGATAATCAGATCATTCCCTGAGTCATCCTGCATCATCTCGCTGTCATCAGAACCCAAAGCGGATTTCACTTTGCGCAACACAAAGTACGGACAACCAAAATTGCAGAACTCGTGCAAGTACTCATCCAAAGCGGCGATTCGCTGCTCGAACGGTACTTTGCGATTGACGTCTGTATAAAATCCACGCAGACGAAGCTGACCATATCCCCAATCGCCTACGATGTAGTCGTATTTGTCGAGGATGTCGCTATAGCGCTCCTTGAATGCTTCCGGATTCCAGCCGTCGCGATTTTCTTCCATGACTTCATAAGTACCGGCTTGCGTGCGAATCAAGACCGCTTCCTCCTAACACATGTAAACTACGTCCATCTTACCATATTTCATGAAACATGCGATAAATTTCCCACGAAAACAGCTGCGCTCCCCTGGACATTCTATCGTGTAGGGGGTGTTATCATTGAAAAAGACATGGTTGTATCCTGCTATTGCTGGTATTGCGCTCTTGGCTTCTGCTTGTGCGAACAACGCTGCGCCCAACTACACGCATCCAAACAAGGCGACGACGAACCAGGCAGCTCCTCACGTAACCAACTTTGATGGCTTGCACGTCCGTAACTATGACGGAACGCGCCGCACAGACTTCGATGGGATTCACACAAGAAGTTACAACGGCATGCACCAGACAGGAGTTGACGGTGTCCGTACTGGAGCCTATGACGGGCTTCACGTGCGGAATGGGATTGGGATCAGCAGTGCACCTGGTGTAAGAGATGGCATGTATCCTCATGTCAACAATTACAACACGTACGCAAATGGCGTGCGCCCATACCACGCCTTTACTGATGGCACTGCAGGTACCAGCACCACAGGAACTGGTATCACAGGTACTGGTATCACAGGTACTGGCACTGCCGGCACCCTCAGCACTGCTCCTGGAACAACCGGTATGAGGCATTCCGTTTATCAGAAGCATGCCTGGAACCGTGGTGGAGCAGGTGTCATGCAAACAAGTGCACCAAAGATGGGCTACGTCCAAACCAATCGTCAGCAGCTGCATACCGCTAGTGCGAACCACGTGTATGTAGACCGTGATGCATTGGCTCAAGCAGTTGGAAATGTGACGGCAAGCTGCCCGGGAGTTCAACGATCCACTGTGCTCGTAACCGATGAAGAAATCTTCGTTGGTCTGAACACTCACGGTGGAGATGCACGAACTGCCAAGCATCAGGCCAAAATGAATGCCATGTCAGTTTCACCACGTTACTACAAAGTATACGTGACCGACAACCAAAATGACATTCAGGAAATCTCACGTGTTGCCAGCCGTACGAGCAATGTGCATTCAGCACGTACAGAAGATACCGCAAGTGTTGATGCATTGATCAAGCGCATGGGCGGTATGACGGATGGCGAGCAAGCACGTACTAAGAGTCATGTCCAAGCCCCCTCTAAGAGCACGAAAACCCATATGGGTACAACCAGCCGTTAACACCTTTTTTCCAAGGTAAACAGCAACCCCCGCCTGTGTGCAATCAGCCGCAGGTGGGGGTTCCTTATTTTTCCGTTTTATTGTGCTTGTGCAATGTTTTCTTTTGCGATAGTTTCCTTGGCAGCGCTGGCTTGTTCATGAGCATGATACGAACTGCGAACAAGCGGACCTGCTTCCACGTGGCTGAATCCACGCTTCATGCCTTCCTCTTTCAACTGAGCAAATTCATCCGGATGGTAGAAGTTTTCTACTTTTAAATGCTTCTTCGTCGGCTGCAGGTATTGCCCAATCGTCATGATGTTCACATCTACAGAACGCAAATCGTCCATGGTCTCGATAATTTCCTCGATCGTCTCGCCAACGCCGATCATCAGGCTAGACTTCGTTGGAATTTGTGGCTGGAATTCTTTTGCTTTTTTCAACAGCTCAAGGGTCCGATCATATTTAGCACGCGCACGTACGCGGTCAGACAAACGGCGAACCGCTTCGATGTTGTGATTGAGCACATCAGGACGCGCATCCATAACCACTTTTAGTGCATCCCAATTCCCCATGAAATCCGGAATGAGCACTTCTACTGAAGCAAATGGCAGTCTGCGGCGAATCGCTTTGATCGTTTCTGCAAAAATCTGAGCTCCCCCGTCTGCCAAATCATCACGGGCAACGGACGTCACAACCACGTGCTTCAGTCTCATTTGCTCGGCTGCTTCTGCCACACGCTCTGGCTCTGCCACATCCAGCTCAGTAGGAAGTCCGGTTTTTACCGCACAGAACCTACAGGCTCGGGTACATATATCTCCCAATATCATAAATGTTGCCGTACCACTGGCCCAGCATTCATGAATATTAGGGCATTTGGCTTCCTCACAAACCGTATGCAATGTTTTACTGCGCATGGTTTGTTTCAGCTCTTTAAAGCTGGCTAATTCCGCTCCTGATACAAGGTTAATCTTGAGCCACTCCGGCTTTCGTTGCGTCATTGGGCCCACTCCTCATCTGACTTGGTCAAGACTTAGGTCTAGACTTAGGTCTAGACATGGTCAATCTTCATTATAGAGGTTGGCTATAACAGGGGCAACCTCTTTCCATGCACTAGTGCATTTCACGAAGCTGATGAACGCGATGGCGGCCTCCTGCTTGCTCCATGAATGGCTTTAACAGTTGTAACTCCCTGTCATGACAGGTGAACAGAAAAATTTGCTGGCTCTCTCCCAGCCTCGCCACGTACTCTAGCGTCCGTCGCAGTCGCTCCTGATCATAATGCACAAAGTGATCATCGAGAAAAATCGGCAATGTCTCTGTTTCTTTGCAGACATGCCTGAGCAGTGCCAGCCTCTGGGCAAAATAAAGCTGATCCTGTGTACCCGTGGAGCATTGATCTTGCTCCAGCACTAGGTGCCTGGACGGTTCAAGTAATCGAATCGCAAATCCTTCACGTGGGTCCAATCGCACATCCTGGTATGTCCCGCCTGTAATCTGGGAGATGACTTCGGAGGCCTGATGATTAACAGCTGGCGACACATCCCGATTCCATTCAGCCATCGCCTCCTGCAGGGCATCGCGGGCAATTTGCAGGGCATCACGTCGGAGTTGCAGCTGTCTAAGCCCGTTTGCCGCTTCCTCTTGCTCTGCTTTTGCCTCTGCTACAGATCCTGTTTCATGTGCTGCGATCTGTCCATTCGCACCTGCAATCTGCTCCCGTAATTCCTGTAAGCGACTATCCGCCTGCGATAGCTCAGCTTGCAGCAATTCCCGCTCACTTTCCCTGACCGCTTTTTCCTTTTCCAGACAGCTACGCAGCGACTCACTCCAGCCATTGATGAGCAGTCCTTCCTCCTCACGCTGGTTCATTTGCGCTGCCATTTGCCGAGACTCTCGGGTATGAATGCTGTTTTGCAGCTCCTCCCTTTTTTCCAGAAATTCATCCCAATTGGCTGCCCCCCAGCGCGAAATGAGCTGCAACTGCAAGTCATCGAGACGGGCAACCTCCTCTTGAAGTCGTTGCCAGTCCTCTTTTGGTACACTACCGCTTGCCATACCATCCACCTGTCTGCTCTCTTTTCCACGATAGATCACAAAAGCCGTACCTGAAAAAAGAACAGAGAGGCCAAGGGCAATTACCCCCAAGATGCTATGCTCCGTAAAGAATGCCAGAATGCCCAAGAGCAGAAATGCACCACCGGTTCCCCACAGCAGTATTTTTCCACGCCGTTGTTTTTTGAGGTTTTCCTCTTTGCTTAAACGACCTTGTCTACGTGGACTCGCCATCGCTAGGGCAGCCAAGCTTGCCAGCTCCAAATGGCATTGCTCTCGGCGCCTCTGTAGCTGAATCCCTTGCTCGTAATCCTGCTGTAAGCGCAAGTGATCGTCTTCGCCATTTTCCACTGATGAAGTTTCTTGGCTGTCCTCACTTTGAGTCTGCTTTAGCTTTTCCAAAGCAGCTTTTGCTTCCTGATGGATTCGCTGTTCCTCTGTGGAGCCTGCTGTCTGCTCCCACCATTCCCAGCTCGTTTGTCCCGGAGGCAAATAGCTTTTTTGCCAGCGCTCCTGCCACATCTCGCTGCGTTGCTGCATGAGCTCTAGCCGCTTAAGCAGCCTCTCGCGCAATTGTGCCAGCTCCGCACGCTCGTCCTCCCACTGAGCCATTTTTTGTGTCAGCTGACTGATGACCTTCCATGCTGCTTCCCTGTTTGCCAGCTCCTGTTCCTTTTGGGCTGCCAGCGTAGCCGCTTTTCCCAGCAGTGTATTTTCTGCCCTTTCCTTTTTACCGATATTTGTCAGATCGCGATCCAGCTCAGCCAATATTTTGTTCACGGCGGGATTCGCATCATCTGTTGCGGTCAAAGAAGGCAGCAAATGCTCCGCTGCTGACAACGGCTCCCGTCTGATCCAGGTGATATCGGTAAACAAGCTGCGCGTCAGGCCCAGATGCTTTTCGATAAAATTGCGTTCCTTGCGCCTGTCCTCCAAATAAATATCGGTCAGCTCTGTCCACTCGGGGTCCAAAAAAATTCGTGCCTGCTCACGGTCCTTGTTCAGATAGCGGTGCAATCGGTACGTTTTTCCTCCGAGCTGGTAGGTAATAATTGTTTCGTAATCTCCTTGATGCCAGGGTCGGTATTTTTCGTATTCAGCTAAATAACGCGCCGACTTGACATAATCCTTTTTCATGCCGTATAGAGCGGCTATGATTCCCTGCAGCAGTGTGGATTTCCCTGATTCATTCGGAGCCTCAAACACATTTATGCCCGGAGCAAAACGGAAAACAGCATCCTGCCACTTGCCAAAGCCTTTTAGCTGGACCTCGTCAATTCTCACCTTCCGCTCCCTCCTATCCGGGCCAGCGCTTCCTTGCGTGCTTCCCTGATCTTTTCTCGCTCCGCCTCATCTGCTGCCTGTTCTTCCCATTGTGCCAGCTTGGTGAGCCAGCGTCCCCACACGCCGCCTTCTGCCATCAGCTTGTCAGCATCCACATCTGGCCACGTCTGATCGTAAAATTGAATCACGAAAAAACGGGAAGAAAATCTTTGCTTCAATACATCCGTTGCGGGCACAAAGTGCGTGGCACGCTCCCCCGTCAACGTAACGTACAGCATATCTGTATCTTTTTCGTGGGCCAGCGCGCGTTCGATTTGATCAATCAGTTGTTCCATAGTCTCGATCCCGCCTAGGGTGAGCTCACGCTTGCGAATTTGCCGCTGCATAACTGCGATCTCGGACAATTTCAAAGCGCCTGAATCACTAAGCTCCCCGTAAAGGACACAGCGCGGCCCATCTTCTTTTGTAGTAAGCCCCTCTGGAGAGCCTGGGTAGGCTGCAAAAGGCTGTCTTGTTTCAGGATGAGTAAACTGCGCGGGCTTGTGAATATGCCCGAGCGCGACATAGTCCATTCCTGTTCCCTCCAGCTCCTGCAGAGACACAGGCGCATACGGATGATGCTCCTCCTTGGCACTCGTCAAAATGCTGGCATGAAGAACCATCAAATGATGCTGATAGCCATCCAGCTTGCCTGGAAATGTGATAAGCGGCGATTCATACACATGTGGATGAGGAAATCCCCAGCCATAGACAACACATGATTTTTCCGGAAATTCAAAGGCACCCCATTCCGGCGTAAACCAATAGACATTGCTGGACCATTCCAGTGTTTGATAAAAAGAATCGGGACGCCATGGATCGTGATTGCCCGGCGCGATGCATACAGGAACAGGGGCAAGACTCGCAAACAAATCGCGTAAAAACAATGCTGTCGACCGCCTGCCTCCGTGATACTCCATAAGATCCCCTGCGATGAGCCAAAAATCTACCTGCTTGTCCCATACGAGATCGCGAATCCGGCGCATGGTACTGCGAAAATCATCCTGACGCAGCTCGTATAAGCCCGCCAAAGACTGAAGCGGAGCATCCAGATGGACATCCGCTGTATGTATGAATGTGAGCAACAGCCTTCAACTCCTTACATGACAAACCCATCATCAAATGGTACACTTTGGACAGAATTGTCAAACAGACGAACATACTTTCCCTTTATGATACAGGAAGAATAGACCTCTTGGAAGGAGTGTTTCTCATGCGAATCGCGTATTTGGATTGTTTTTCGGGAATTAGCGGGGACATGCTGCTTGCGGCATTGGTTGACGCAGGAGCGGATCGGGAGCGAATTGAAGCACAATTGCGTAAGCTCTCACTGGGGGCATTTCGTCTCGAGTGGAAAAAGGTTGTGAAAACAGGGGTAAGCGCCTTGAAGCTGGATGTGATTGACGAATCAGCCCCAAGCGCTCCCCCTTTCAAACAGCTAAAGGTGCTTGGCAACGACCACGTTCACCGCGGCTACAAAGAAATCGTAGAGATGATCAAAGCTGCTGATCTCGCTCCACGCGTGACAGATAGAGCACTTGCTGTATTTGAGAAAATTGCTATTGCAGAGGCGAAAATTCACAATGTTCCTGTAGAAACGGTTCATTTTCATGAGGTGGGCGCGCTGGATTCCATCGTCGATGTCGTCGGTATCGCACTCGGTTTGGAAGAATTGGACATCGATGAGCTGTATTCTGGCCATATCCCCACCGGAAATGGCTACGTACGCTGCGACCACGGTCTGTACCCTGTTCCAGCTCCTGCGACCATGGAAATGCTGATTGGCATTCCTCTGCGTAAAACAACCATACAAAAAGAGCTGACCACGCCTACAGGTGCTGGTGTAGCTGCTGCTCTGGTACGGGAGTTTGGACCGCTTCCAGCAATGACCGTTGAATCAATCGGCTACGGCGCTGGTACGCGCGATCTGCCCGACCAGCCTAATGTTCTGCGTCTTTTGATTGGACACGCTAATTAACACGACTTTTTAACATAGAAAACCCTCCCAACGGACATGGTATTGATGAGCCATGGTTATCTTGGGAGGGTTTTTGTTGATTCAAGGTTTTGCACTTTTGGGTATCATTTTCCGAACTTCAATTACATTTGTAATTCTTCTGATCATGACACGCCTTTTGGGAAAAAAGCAGCTGAGTCATCTTACCTTTTTCAACTATGTTACAGGCATTACCATTGGATCGATTGCTGCCGAGATTGTGAGCAAACCGGATATGCCCCTCGCAAGTGGTCTAACCAGCCTGATTTGGTGGACATTTTTAACCATGCTTGTTGGATATATCGGAATAAAGTCAGCCAAAGCACGAATTGCGATCGACGGAGAGCCAACCATCGTCATCCGCGACGGGCTTATTATCGATTCAGCGCTGGCAAAAACACGCTTAAATCTAGATGATCTAAGCATGATGCTACGCGAAAGAGATGCTTTCTCCATCAAAGAGGTTGAGTACGCGATATTGGAGCCACATGGTAAACTGAGTGTTCTCAAAAAGGCGGAGTATCAACCTGCGACAAAAAAGGATGTACGAACAAAAATAGTCCGCCCTCGCTTCATTCCAACTGAAATTATTTCCGACGGCAAATACGTAGAAAAAAACCTGGAGGAATTAAAGATCAGTCGAACCTGGGTAGAGCGACAGCTAGAAAAGGCCGGGATTCATTCGATCGAGAATGTTTTTTATGCAGAGCTACAAAGCGATGGCAGCCTGCATATTGATCAGCGAGATTCCAAGCCCTAACTCTTGTTTACCGTAGCAGTTTGAAAAACTCGCGCATGAACCCAGGCAAATCCGGCCACGCATGTCCGGACACCAGATTTCCGTCAACATGGAGAGTATCCGTTTGATAGATGGCGCCGCAAGCTTCAACATCCGGTCTGCACGCCTGATAGGCAGTCATTTCCCTGCCTGCGAGATGCTCTTTTACAATCGCCAGCACTTGTGAGCCGTGGCAAATCGCAGCTACCGGTTTGTTTGCTTCAAAGAAGTGCGCAACAATCGGTTTTAGATTCTCATTGAGGCGGATGTGTTCAGGAGCACGTCCACCCGGGATAATCAAGGCATCGAATGCCTCGGGATTAATTTCTGCAAAGGAAGTATGGGCAGGAAGCTGATAAGCAGGCTTTTCCGTGTACGTTTCACTGTGCGCTTCAAAATCGTGGCAAACCGTGTGCAGTGTTTTGACAGTCGGTGCTGCAATGACCGTTTCAAACCCTTCTTCCAAACAACGATAGTATGGATAAAATACCTCCAGGGCCTCCACTGCATCTCCTGTTACGATCAACACTTTTTTGCTCATCAGACAGCCTCCTCATGACTTGTTTTTTGGAAAGCAAGCCTCCCAATTTTCCAATTCTTTGAAGGGGCTGCTCATTCCTGCTAGGTTTACAGCAAATTTACATCACCTTCCTGACTCGCCAGCTGTATCGCCTGCTGATATACCCTTTTTAGCGGGACCCCTGCCTCATCAGCCAGCTTGGCGCACACACATACTCGGGTGCGACCTGTACCCGCTTCTGCCTGTGATAGCCGAGCTTGACGACTACTTCTCCCCATTCGGTTTGGACCTGAATAAAACGGCGTGCCAGCCGATGGCAGTCTACAGGGAACGAACGGATGCCAAAGGTTGTCGTTTCGCTAAACAGAATCGTTTTCAGCGCCTCAGCCTGGCTTTGGTAGCACATTACCTGCAGAAGTGTGCCCGGCCGGCTTTTTTTCATCGTTACGGGTAGAAAATGCACATCGTTTGCTCCGGCGCGCAAGCATTGCTCCATGACATATGCCAGCCATTCGGGGCTTGTATCGTCCAAATTGATTTGCAAAAGCAGCATTCCTTCATCGATATGCTCTGCCTGATGATTTTTTTGTTCATAAAAGCGAGGAATATGCTGATGCAGCTCTTGCTCTGCTTCTCCCACCTTGAGTACCGCCAGTCCTTCTCCCTGCACGACCTTATGTAGCTGCCCACTCCACGCACCCAATGGCTGCACACCAGCCTCCCGCAGCCAGATCATGGCAAGTGGCGAGAAATCAGATGACTCGGCAAAGGATGAGTCCTCGACCTCTTTAACAAAAAATCCAGTCGCAAGCTCCAATAGTGGCAAAGGGAGCATCGAAGGTATCGGGAGCTGTTGTATGAACAGGGGCAAGACTTTTTGATCGATGGGGCATACTGTTAGCAGCGTAGCCAACGCTGTTTCCTCGCGCTCCCATTGATCCTTTTTGCAATAGGCCCGGTACGGCTCAGCCAACTGCCTGATTCGTGTCCACTCCTGTTCACAGCTCTCAGCGCCCGACACAAAAGCTTCCAGTGCTTGCTGAAGTGGATCTACAAGACTTTGCAGTGTAAGCGAATCCTCTGATCGAATGACCAGCTTCGTCATGTTTGTGCCTCCATTTTCTTGCTTCTGCTCTTTTCTAGCATCATACACCAAAACGAATGAACGCTGGTCGAAAAAACACCTTCCAAAAAGTATCTAGGATAAACGAACACTGCTGGCAGAAACTACAAAGGAGACTATCTGGGCCTGGAGGGAGACGGAATGCGAGTTTTCCGCCTAATCATTCAGATCAGCTTGTGTTTGGCTGCTGTAATTATGCCAATGGAAAGTGTTGTACGCGCAGCTCCATCTACTCCGCAGGGAGACCCGATTTTGCAGGCGCGACTACAGCTTTTTCAGCGAATGGAATCAGTGTACGGCATTCCATGGACGTATTTGGCAGCCATCGACCAATACGAGCGGACGATGAAAATACGTAAAAAGCAAGTAAATCAAGCCGAATCCTCCTCTCGTCTAACCGCTATCGATATCCCCGGGGACCGGTGGAGTGGTAGTTTGAATCCTGATGAGGGCGACACCAATCCTATTTCCATTCAGTTTTTCGATGGGATGGGCAAAGATGGTGATGGCGACGGGAAAGCAGATCGCAACAACGATCTGGATGCACTCACTTCTCTTATTCACTATTTGTCTTCGTACGGCTTCTCTCATCACGATTGGCAGATCGGGCTCTGGTCGTATTACCAACGAGACCGCTCCGTGAAAACGATCAGACAGTTTGCCCAGGTATATGATAAATATCAGCATTTGCACCTGGACGACCGACATTTTCCTATTCCCGCTCGCTATGAGTACAGCTACCGCAGCACATGGGGCGATGCTCGCGGCTGGGGTGGCCGGCGAATTCACGAGGGAACAGACATTTTCGCGGGGTATGGAACACCCGTTTTGAGTACGGCCTACGGCGTCATCGAAGTCATCGGCTGGAATCGCTATGGAGGCTGGAGAATCGGCATGCGTGACATGGGCAATGTGTATCATTATTTCGCTCACTTGAATTCTTTTAAGAAGGGTTTAAAGCCTGGGGATATCGTCGAGCCAGGACAAGTCATCGGGTATGTCGGCAGCTCGGGTTATGGCCGACCTGGAACAGCAGGAAAGTTCCCTCCCCATTTGCATTACGGAATGTACCGGGAGAACGGCGGACCTGATTGGGCATTTGATCCTTATCCGTATTTGAGACGGTGGGAGCGGCAGGGGCGGAAACAGTGACTCCCTGTTTGGAGGTGGGCATTGCCGGAGTGAGGAGAAGTCTGTTTCCATTCTGCGCTCCGGTCTCCACCCGCATCGGAGTATGACTGTCCGCTCCAGAACGATTCCGGGGGAAACGCAAAAGTCCGTTCTTGCGCTGAGTAAGGTTTCGTTAGTCGCTACGCCTGGAAACAGACTTCTCCTGCGTTGCTGCAGTGACATTAACAAGCTGGGAAGCGGTGAGCCACCGCTTCCTTTTTTATGGATCAGAAAAGAATCAAAACATTTCATGGGAAGAAGCCTTTCCTTATTGACATAAAAGAAAAATCATAACTATAATGAAATCACCAAAATTGGACGATTGTCCAAAAAAGAGGTGTATGATTTGTCACGTTCTCCTCTATCCCAGACCAAAGCAGAGGCGAAACGGGCTTTTTTGATTGAGCAGGCTACGCTTTGTTTGGCCCAAAAAGGGTATGCCCATGTTTCTCTGCGCGATATCGCCAAAGAATCAGGGGTGTCTCTTGGTATCCTGCATTATTATTTTGCGAGTAAGGAGGATTTGCTGCTTGCTATCATTTCCAGCTATAAAGAAGGCTTCGTTGCAGAGCTGGAGCGTGAGGTTGTAGAGGCACCTCTCGACAACTGGTTGGCTTCTTTCTTCGCTGTCCTGCACCGCAGCCTGACACGGGACAAAGACCAGCATCGCCTCTGGTACGACTTGCAGGTTCAAGCCATGTACGTTCCCGCTTTCCACGAGCAGGTTAGCCAGATTCGCAATCGCCTGCACAGCTTGATCATGCGAATGCTGGAAGGATTAGCAGACACTGGCAGATCATCGCTCGCGGTCGAAAAAGCAGCGGCAGCCTCCACTCTATATTCACTGATCGACGGTCTATTCTTGCAATCCATACTGTCCGAATCATCTGACCCTGAAAACGCCATCTCCCATTTTGAGCAGACGTTTCCTTTTGTCGTTCAATCGCTTTTTCTGCCACCAAGCAACGCCCATACTTCTACCAAGTGAGGTGAAGTTTCTTGTCTATCCTGCCCTTTCAAAATCCGGCTACCGGTGAGCATTTCGGCTCGCTTACAGAAGCAACGCCCGAACAGGTACAGCAAACAATGGTGCGTGCCCGCATCGCCTTTACGGCTTGGTCAACGACTTCATTGGCTGAACGACTACGCTATCTTGCAAAGCTGCGACATTATTTGGTCGAGCACGGCGAAGAGCTGGCACAAAAAATCAGTCAGGCTACCGGCAAAATCGCTTTGGAAGCGTATATGACCGAAATATTTGTGACGGTAGATACCATCCGTTTTTATGAAAAGAATGCCCAGCAAATGCTTTCTGCCCAGGAAGTGCCTACTTCTCTCGTTCTATGGCCCAAAAAGTCGTACATCCACTACAAGCCGATGGGAGTCGTAGCGGTCATTTCCCCGTGGAATTATCCCTTCCAGCTATCGCTCATTCCCGTTCTGTCTGCTCTCGTAGCCGGTAATACGGTTGTGCTCAAGCCCTCTGAAATAACCCCCTCAACAGGACTGATGATTGAGGAGCTGTTTCGAGCCGTTCCCTTGCCTGATGGTGTCGTATCTGTCTTGCACGGAGGGCGCGAGGTCGGGCAGGCACTTGTAACAGCGCGGCCTGATAAAATCTTCTTCACAGGCTCTGTCGCAACAGGAAAAAAGATCATGGCAGCGGCAGCGGAGCATCTCATCCCAGTAGAGCTGGAGCTTGGGGGCAAGGACCCGATGATCGTCTTCGAGGACGCACACCTCGAAAGAGCAGCTAACGGAGCGATCTGGGGCGCTTTTACCAATTCGGGCCAGGTCTGCATGTCTGTCGAGCGTCTCTATGTGCATGAGCGGGTATACCCACAATTTCTCACGCTGATTACGCAAAAAGCATCCGCTCTGCGCCAAGGCTATCCAGAGGACGCAGAGGTCGGCTCGATGACCTCCCCCCAGCAGCGCGGAATCATCCGCGACCATCTGGAAGAAGCCCTTGCCAAGGGGGCAAAGGCTGTTATCGGCGGTCAGGTCTCACCCGACAGCATGTTTATCGCTCCTACCATTTTGACCGATGTTACTTCTGATATGAAAATCATGAAGGAGGAGACCTTTGGACCGATCCTGCCGATCATGACCTTTTCCACAGAAGAGGAAGCAATCCGGCTTGCGAATTCTTCTCCCTACGGCTTGAATGCCTCTGTATGGTCAAAAGACAAGACAAAGGCTCAGCGCGCTGCAGAGCAATTGGAAAGTGGCAACGTCTGTATCAATGATGTCATCATCAGCTATGCCAATCCTCATCTGCCATTTGGCGGCGTCAAGCAAAGTGGCATCGGCAGGTATCGCGGCCCATTCGGGCTCCACTCCTTTACACATAGCATTTCGATCATTCAAGATCCCGGCACACGCAAACGCGAGGTCAACTGGTATCCGTATACAAAAGACCAGAAAATCATGTTTGTCGGCATGACCAATTTCTTGTTTGGGAAAAAACGCAAGTGGAGCCGTCAAACCATCAGAGCGATCTGGCGAGAAGTGCAGCGGCTGTTTTAGCAGATTACTTGATCGTTCCGTAACCCACTACTTCCATATTGATCGTAACGTTGAATCCGGCTTTCTGATAAAGCTCCATGGCGATAGGTCTCGTCCATTTCCCATGGTACTTTTGCCGTAGACTCTCTTCCAAACTGGCCGGATCAACACCCTCTTTTTGCAGACGCTGTACTAATTTCTGCGTCTCTTTTTTGATTTCGCTCTCCAACTGCTTTTTTAATTGAGTAAGCTGTTTGTTCGACTTGAGATCCTTGCTGCCTGTGTATCCTACAAGCATCCCTCTCAACTCGAGTTTCATCGAAATCATTGGGTGATCTAGACTCCCGTTGCTCCTTACTTTGGATTTTGACCATACGAAATCTAAGACAACCTGCTCAGTCTTTGACCCTTTACCTGACTGCTCCTGAAATTCAAAGCTCATCCGGGGCACTCTCTTTCTGCCTAGCAGCGCTTGGATTAGTGCTCCCTCCCGTTGCGAAACGGAACCAATCATTTTATCGTCTTTAAACAAGGCTACCTTGGTAATTTGAATGTCGTCGTCTTCCTTGACCAAGTACGGTAAATTCATGTCAGACACTTCATTCGTCATCATATACACGCTATCTTGAATACTCGTAAACGAGGAAAATGCCGTTTCTACGCGGGGACGCAAGAGGTCATTCAAATACGTGTTCAGTTCCGGCTTGTTTTGATAGGAAGCACGAATCAGATCTTCCGTATTCCCTTTCACGATCGCCACAAACGCGTTTTCCCCCACGCTTGGATTGCGGTACAAATCCAGAACTACCTTGCGTATCCCTACCTTGCGCGCATATTCCTCGTTAAATAAAATGACCCGGAGTTGGGAAAGCGACATGGTACGCTCCGCTTTCGTCGACATTTTGAGCATGGCTTCACTCATGACGGTCGCGACCGTAGAATAAACCTGCGTCTTTTCCTTGCTACGCGATGGTACTGGCGTAGATACGCTCACCTTCACATCTTTTTCATTGATATAATCAAATCCGATGACGCCGATAAACGCCATATCTTCAAGCGATGGCCTCTCGATTTCGGAAGAGCATCCTGAAAGAAGCGTCCCCCCCACTATCAACACAAGCATATATGCAGCAAGACGAACGATCATGGCGCCTTCCCTCCGTTTCCAAAACGGATAGCGTGCAAGAGTAACAAAAAAAGCGGCCATAGAACGAGCCCATACCCCAACCAAAGTGTCACCTTGTGGAATAAAAATTCCTGATACTCGAGAGGAATCCAGCTTCGGATTAAAAAGTAAGAGACTACAGCCGGAAAGAGCAAATGCCACAAGCGTTGTTTGCCCATCATCTCTTCAATCCCTTTTCTCGCCACCCACAAATACGTAGTACAGGTGCTCAAAACGAGGAACACCCACAAGCCAATTCCCAGATTCTCCACCCGTTCCAAAAAGGATAGTTCTACAGCCTTGAACAAATTTAAAATCGGATAAACTAGATTAGCAATCTCCCATTCAGAAAAATAGGCAACACTCGTGAGCAAAATAAGTACATAGACTGTTACGCAGATCCAGATTCCGATGGCCGCATGTCGGAACGCTTTTTCCTTTTGCTTGATATACGGGTAGTAAAACAAGAGAACCTCATAGCCAAACATGCTCGCATACGATTGATTAAAGGCATCCAGCATATCTGCCAGATTCGTGTTGAACAAAGGAAAAATATGCATGATACCGCCCTTTTGAAACCCCCATTGCAGATAGTAAAACATCCATGCGGTAAAAAAGAAGGAGATGATACAAAAGCGCGCTATTAGCTTGATCCCGCAATTTGTAATGTACAGCATAACCAGTACCAAGCCAAGCAAAGGCAATGTAATTGTTTCGTTATTGATCATTGAGGTCTGCACAAGTCGGACATAGTCGGAATTGACCGAAGTAACGCTCAGAATGGCATACACAATGATGATTAGATTAAAAAATCGACCCAAAAATTTCCCGAGTAATTTTACATTAATCACAAATAGAGAATCATCCGGATATCTTTTGCAAATCGCTACAATCGGCAACAGGGAAAGCGTAACAATCATCCCTAGAACAAAAGGAAACCACCACTGGTTGTAGCCCATCCTGCTCAGCGCATTGGATAAGGTAAGCAGATTCACTCCGATGATCGTGTTTACGACAAGGCCAATTACGTGGTACGGATTCAGGCTAGTAATTTTTTCACGGTCCATCTATCTTACTCCTCGCCAATCGGCCTTACTTTCTCTCGCTCAGCACGGGACATGCGGTTACGAAAAACAATAAACTTCATCGGGGCACGGAAAAGACTGTTAAACAAATCCGTCCACTGCCGAGGTATTCCTGGAGTCATGTACGGTGTGCCCAGCGACGTCAGGTTCAATAAATGGGCAAATAAAAAAGCCAGCATAAGTAGCTGCCCGTATAAGCCGAGAGCCCCTGCAATGATGATGAACGCATACCGGATAAGCCGAATCGCATTACTCATTAAGAAGTTCGGTGGTAGAAATGACAACAAAGCAGATATAGAGACGAGAACAATCAAAATATTGCTAGCCAGCCCGGCTTGCACAGAAGCTGTCCCGATCACGATACCGCCTACGATACCGATCGTTTGACCAATTTTGGTAGGCATGCGAATTCCTGCCTCTCGCAAAATTTCAATAACCAGTTCCATAAACAACACCTCAAGTACAGGCGGGAATGGTACTTTGCTGCGAGATTCAGAAAGGATGGTCAGGAGGGCTGGAGGGAGCATTTCTGGGTGATAGGTCAGAACAGAAACGTAGCCAGAGGTCAGCATAATCGTAATAAACAGGCCAAAAAATCGAATAAAGCGCAATAGGCTGGCAGTCGACCACCGATTGTAAAAGTCTTCAGGGCTGCTAAACATCTCTAGAAAAGAGGAAGGACAGATCGCTGCCTCTGGGCTGCCATTCAATATGACGATAATGCGACCATCCAAGAGCGCTGCTGTTGCATTATCTGGCCTGTTGGTCAGCCCAAATTGCGGAAACGGTGAATAGGGTTTATCCTCGAGCATTTGCTTGAGAACCGCCATCCCTACAAAGCCCTGATACTGGACATTTGCGATGCGCGTTTTGATCCGTTCTACATTTTGATCATTCGCGATTTTATCCAGGTACATCACTGCCACTTTATTATGAGTCTCAGTACCAATCGTGTACGTGCATATTTTCAGATTAGGTGTAGTCAGTCGGCGGCGGAGCAAGGACACGTTTATTTGCAGCATTTCTACAAAAGAATCCTGCGGTCCGAGCACTGTCGCTTCATTTTCTGATTGTGAAATGGCACGATGGGCTACCTGGAAGGTGTTGATCTCCAGTACAAGATCACGCTCGGGAAAAATCAGAACTGTGTGCCCTCGCAGCAATGCGTTGATCGCTGTTTCAAATTCGTGCATGGCAATTCCTTTGGCAAAAGGCAGCACTCGCAAAGGATCTCTGCCATCAGAGCGTTGCAGGGGCAAAAATATCGTTTCATACAGCTGTGTATTATCAACCATCGTTTCCAGAAAAAAAACCTGCACTACTTCGTCATTCATGACCAAGGACGTGCTGCTCAAATCGTCCACGTTTTGCATTTGTGCTTTGATGCGATCAGAGGTAATGGTCGTGCCCTGATCGTTTGGTTCGGTGCGTTCGGAGGCTTTTGCAGCTACCAGCTTATCTATCTGGCTTCTCCACCACTGTTTTTGTGACACGATAGATCCCCCCAATCACCTCTACAGGAAAATCCTTCTTACTTTGACCAGCCAGTGGTGTTTTTATCCAAAAAGAAAAGACGAGAGCGTGTGCCCTCGCCTTTTTTCTGAACGCTTTTTCTACTTGCTTCCCATTACGCAAATTGCTTTGTCAGGTTAGCCATTTCAATTGCGGCTGCCGCTGCCTCCCAGCCTTTGTTGCCTGCTTTCGTACCCGCACGCTCGATAGCCTGCTCAATGCTGTCCGTTGTCAGCACACCGAAAATAACGGGAATTCCGGTACTGAGCGAAAGAGCTGCCACTCCTTTGGCCGTTTCGTTGCATACATAGTCAAAGTGAGGAGTAGAGCCACGAATGACTGCCCCGAGTGTCACCACAGCATCGTAGCGTCCGGACTCTGCCATCTTTTTGGCAATCAGCGGAATCTCAAATGCCCCGGGCACCCATGCTACATCAACGTGCTCCTCCTCTACACCATGGCGCTTCAATGCATCAAGCGCCCCGCCAACCAGCTTGCTGACAATCAATTCATTAAAGCGTCCTGCCACGATCCCGACGCGTAGTCCTGTTCCTACTAAATGTCCCTCAAATGTTTTCATGATCCATTCCACTCCTTATGATTGAATGTGGAGCAAATGCCCCAGTTTTTCTTGTTTGGTAGAAAGATACCGTTTGTTGTGCTTATGTGCTTGCATCTGAATCGGCACTCTTTCCTCTACCTTTAAGCCGTACCCGTCCAGTCCGCGAATTTTGCGCGGGTTGTTCGTGAGTAGTCGCATCCTGTTCACACCCAGATCGCGCAGGATTTGGGCTCCGATCCCGTAATCACGCAGGTCAGCGGCAAAACCGAGCTTGGCATTCGCCTCGACTGTATCCAAGCCCTCCTCTTGCAGCCGGTAGGCGCGCAGCTTGTTAATCAAGCCAATTCCCCGGCCCTCCTGCCGCATGTACAAAAGCACCCCTCGCCCCTCTGCCTCAATTTGCGCAAGTGCAGCATGAAGCTGTGGGCCGCAATCACAACGGTGAGAGCCAAAGATGTCTCCAGTCAAGCACTCCGAATGTACTCTTACGAGAATTTGTTCATCCGGGGTAATCTCGCCTTTGATCAGTGCGACATGCTCTTTTCCATCCAGCTCATTCGTATAGGCAGCAATCCGAAAATCCCCGTATTCTGTCGGCAGCTGCGCCTCGACCTCCCGTTTGACGAGCGATTCGGTTCGCATCCGGAAACGAATCAGGTCTGCAATCGTGATCAGCTTGAGATCAAAGCGCTGAGCGATTTCTTCCAGCTGTGGCAGCCTCGCCATCATGCCGTCTTCATTCATGATTTCGCAAATGACCCCAGCCGGAAATCCTCCTGTGAGCATCGCCAAATCGACTGCCGCTTCCGTATGACCAGCCCTGCGCAGCACTCCCCCGTTTTTGGCGATGAGCGGGAAAATGTGGCCAGGGCGACGAAAATCATCCGGTCCTTTGGCGCCATCCAGCATCGCTTTGACGGTAAACGAGCGCTCTTGTGCTGAAATCCCTGTGTGTGTCGTCTGTTCGTCAATCGAAACAGTAAAGGCCGTTCCTTGCTTGTCTGTATTGTTTTCGACCATCGGCTTTAGCTGCAGACGGTCAGCATGCTCCTGTGTCACCGGTACGCAGACTAATCCTCTGCCATGCGTGACCATAAAATTAATCATTTCGGGCGTAGCCGCTTCTGCCAGGCAAATAAAATCACCTTCGTTTTCCCGGTCCTCATCGTCTACGACAATAATTGCTTTGCCCTGGCGCAAATCCTCCAGAGCATCTTCAATTCGATCAAACATGCCTATCCCTCCCTCATTTACGCGAATCCGTTTTCCTGTAAGAAGGCCAGACTAAGCCCTTCTTTTTTGTTTGATTGTTCGCTGCCGGACGAGCGCTGATACCCAAGCAGACGCTCCACATACTTCCCGATAACATCTGCCTCCAGATTTACCGGATCTCCTGGTCGTCTGTCTTGCAAGCTCGTCTCAGCAAGCGTGTGGGGAATAATGGACACAGAAAAGCTGCTGTCATCTACAGCTGTGACTGTCAGGCTGATTCCGTCGATGCAGATCGAGCCCTGCAATATGACGTATTTCAAAAGCTCAGGCGCAGCTTTGATCCGAAACAAGACTGCATTGGCATGAGGCTCTCGGGCTACAATCGTCCCGATGCTATCGATATGACCCGAAACGATGTGCCCACCGAACCGATCACCCAGCTTCATTGCCCGCTCCAGATTGACACGCTGTCCCGGTCTGGCTTGCCGCAGGCTTGTTTTTTTCATCGTCTCCGGCATGACATCTACGGTAAAATGCCGCGCAGTGTATGATGTAACCGTTAGACAAATCCCATTTACCGAGATGCTGTCGCCGAGCTGCACACCCTCCAGCACTTTGTCGCAACGGATGACGAGCCGGCTAGCCTGCTCACTTCCCGTAATCGTCTCCAAAACGCCTATTTCTTCTACCAGTCCTGTGAACATACGATCTCCTTTCCCATCCCAGCTAGCTCCACTTCGGATAGCCGATGATGCGGATATCTTGCTCATCTACTTGTTCCACCTGTGTATGCGTGAGCACCACCGCTTCATCCATCGATGCCAACCCTTGTCCACCAAATGGCGATGGAGCACCATTGCCACCAATCAGCTTGAGTGAGACATAGCTGACGATCTTTTGAACAGCCCTCGCTTGCAAAAAGGAACCGTTGACTTCTGCTCCGCCTTCCACCAAAAGAGAAGTAATCCCACGCTCACCGAGCACAGACAACACCGCATCCACCGTCATGGGTCCAGCAACCGCAATGACTGTAACGCCTTTTGCGAGCAACTCCTCTCGCTTTTCCGGGGATGACTCCCCTGTTGTGAAAATCCAGGTGGGTACATGCTCTACACCTTGGATAACACGAGCAAACAACGGCGTGCGTAAATGGCTGTCCAAAATCACCCGAACCGGCTGCCTGCCAAACGTTTGCCCTTTGCACCTAGCCGTAAGCTCGGGATCATCTGCTAACACTGTCCCAACCCCGACCAAAATAGCGTCATACTGTCTGCGCAGCTCATGTACCTGTGCTCGCGCCGCACTTCCGGTAATCCATCGGCTATGTCCTGTAACCGAGGCGATTTTTCCATCGAGTGTGCTCGCTGTCTTAACCGTGACAAACGGGCGCTTCGTCGTAATGAAATGAAAAAAGACTTCATTGAGCTGTCTCGCTTCCTCTTCCCTCACCCCGACCGTCACTTCCAAGCCAAAGTCTCGCAGCTTTTGCACCCCATTTCCCGCCACGAGTGGATTCGGGTCCAAGACAGCAATTACTACCCGGCTAATTCCTGCAGCGACAACTGCGTCTGCGCATGGAGGCGTTTTTCCGTGATGACTGCACGGCTCAAGCGTGACGTACAAGGTAGCCCCTCGCGTACTATCTCCTGCCATTCGCAGCGCGTGTACCTCTGCATGAGGTTCGCCTGCCCTAAGATGCGCCCCTATGCCAACTACCGCTCCATCCTTCACTACAACCGCTCCGACCAATGGATTTGGACTCGTCTGACCCAGGGCTGATTTCGCCAAGCCAAGCGCCATATCCATGTATTGGTTGTCCCGTTCCATCACGCGCTCCTTTCCTTGATAGCATCCAGCCAAAACAAAAAACCCTCGAAACCTCATTCGTTTCAGGGCATAGGGAAAGAAGCCTTACCTCATCCGTTTTTTCGAAAAACAAATGAAGAAAGCATGCTCGATCTTCTCCCATCCGGACTTTACCGTCGGCTCTGGAATTACACCAGATCAATCGCTTCCTTATTGGTCAGCGAGTCGCGGGCTTTGGACACACCATGTGTCATCACCGCCGGTCAGGAATTTCACCTTGCCCTGAAGATGCTACGATATGAAATTAAAAAAGCCCGAGGAAAAAAGTATCCTCAGGGCATCAAGAAACAAGCCTTGCTCCAACCGTTTTTTTGCAAAAAACAGCTGAAAAGGCCATTCCAAATACCTTCTCCCATCCGGACTTTACCGTCGGCCTTGGATTTTCACCAAGTCAGTCTCTATCGATCCAGCTGATAGAGAGTCGCGGGCTCAGACGTGCGTTCGTCATTACCGCCGGTCGGGAATTGCACCCTACCCTGAAGGCTGGTATTCAGTTATGAGAAGTATAACACAATTTTAGCCGGAGCAGACACTTCGTTTACAGTTCTTTTCTTTTTCACATGCTTGGAGATCCATGAACGTAGTCAAAAACGACGATATCCTTTGTTATTCAGATAAGATTCGTCTCAATGTTACAAAACAATACAATATTTACAATTTATGGTTGATTGCTTTTTCGACTTGTATTACATTGAAACTATTAAAGTGAGAGGATGATGATCTTGTTTTCTAGGAACAAAGTTGTAGCTTCTCTTCTTTCTAGCGCTCTCTTCATTGGGTTACTCGCTCCTGGTGCATCGGCAGCCATTACAACCGCCCGTGCAACGATCGATATTGGATCGATTGGTTCTAGCAAATATAAAGTAGAATGGGATGCCAAAACAGCGAACAGCGGTCAGCCTCGTATCCAAGTCTCTGCCAATGTCTATTTTAACAGCGTAAAAAAAGATTCTGATGATGCATACGGTTCGGGCTCGGTTACAATCTCCAATACCCTTTCTGCTAGCAATAGTGTCAAAGGAAAATGGGAGATCAACTCTACTCACCGCGAGTATGATAGCTCGGGAAAACGTACAGACATCGACACAGATTACGATTATGTTCAATGGGACCCAGCAGCTGCCAGATCCCTTTCGGCTCATCAATCCCTCGAAACTGAGGTGATGGCCGAAATTGCGAGCAGCTTTCAATATAACTTTGAGCAATTTGAATTTTTCCGAGCTGTCGAAGTCAGTCATTCAAAGGTCTCCGACTCTCTCAAGGACATCGTGGTTGCTGCGATGGATGCTCAAGAAGAGGGGGACATCATGCCCTTCGTGTATGTTGATGAGTTAGCCGCAGAAGCGTATATTTTGGAAAAGAAAGCAGATGGTACGAATCACGCTACTCTGATCGTGCTGGACGGAGATGGAAACTGGGAGGTAAAAGAAAAGGGAGAGAAAAAAGGCAAACGCCTCAAGCTGTAATGGCTTCTAGCAGTGTGGCTCAAGATCTTCAGTAGATCATTGAACCACACTGCTTCTTTACTTCTTTAGCCATTCTTTTGTTTTTCTTGTACTAAGACAATCTTCCACTCTCCTGTGGCGTCTTTTTTCAACACGTGAACAATGCACGAGTTCACTTTGTCTTCAAAAATATATCCGTCTTGCTTGGTTTGGTTGTTTATATACACGCTCGGTTTTCTATCATTGATTTGTTGCTTATCCATAATTTCGCTCACGATAGGGAGAAGCGGGTGCACCCTCTCGCTTTTAAACAGGTCATTGACGTCCAGACTGCTATAATTGGCGAGATCAAACCCAAAGGCATTCGCAATTGCGTCATCTATCGTTTGTCTCTGTTCAGCCAGTTCCTTGCTTAACTGCTCGGTTTTCCTCACTTCCTCTGCAGTGCTCGGAGCCTTCCAGTAGTTGTATAGTTGATCGGCGTACACTCCGCCCGTAAAGATCAGAATCGAACACGAGATGATCGCAACGATGAATGGTTTTCGGCTCTTCATTCTTCTTTTCGAACCGCTTTGAATCCGTGACATCACTTCATCTGCTACCGTTGTTTCGCGCTGAATCGTCTCAGCCTGATCAGTCAGCATTTTCTGCAATTGCGTTTCCCACATAAGCCTGCTCTCCTCCCCCCAGCGCTTCCCAGGATACGTATCCTTTGTCGAGCAACGTTTCATGGATTCGTTTTCGCGCATGATGCAAGCGCGATTTTACTGTCCCTTCTGAAATGGCTAATACATCGGCCATCTCTTTCGTCGTCATTTCATTAAAATAGTAAAGCACAACAACAGCTCTCAGCTTCTCACTGAGGTTGTTTACACTGTCGTAAAGGGCCCCATACATTTCTTTTGCCATCACTTTTTGATCAAACTGTGGCGTGTATCCGATATCGAGCACAGACTTTTGTAAAAAGAATGATTTCCATTTTTCTTTTTTCACCATTTTATAGCTCAATCGAATGAGTATCCGATAAAACCACGTGCGAAAATATTCTGGCTGCCGCAGCGTATGTAATTGGTTGTAGCATTGAATAAAGGCTTCCTGAACAATATCCTCTGCCAGCTCCCTTTGCCTCGTAATCAAATAAGCCGTTTGCATGGCTTTATGCTCATACCTTTTCAGCAATAATTCGAAAGCAGCAATATGACCAGATTGACAAATTTTGATTAAGTTGATTTCCTCCACAACCAACGTCCTTCCTTGGTCATTGTTTACTACTATAGAGACATGTGAAGCCCATTTGGTTCATTAATCCATTCGTTTTTCTGCGAAAAATACCACAAAAAAAAGCGACAATCGATCCTGTCGCTTCCTTGATGCTCCTATTTGTTCCAATCCAGCTCCAGCAATTCGCGCAAATCCGTAATATACGCTTGTGGAATAACACCTTGCCGATCCATTTCTTCTCGTTTTCCATGATAGGCGACGAACCGGACTTGCCCATCCTGCGCAGCCTTGCCATCGATCCAGGAATCTCCGATCATCGTCCACGCCGACAGCGGCAAGTCAGGGTATTGGTTGAGAATATACGTGATCCCAGAAGGATGAGGCTTCAACGTCGTCATTTGTTCACGCGCAACAACCTCGTCAAAATAATGAATGATTTTCGTTTCGTTCAAAGCCTCTTGGGCTGCTGCATAAGCATTGTTTGTCAAAATAAACAGACGGTAGCTCTCGTGCAGTTTTGCCAGCACGTTAGCTGCATGAGCCTCCAACACAGCGCCGTGCATTCCTTCCTTTTCGATCGCAGTAACTGCCGCCCACATATGCGCCTCCAGCTCATCTGTCATTCGCTCGGAGCGTCTGCCGATTTCAATCAGCTGTGAGGCCGTAAAGCCTTGCCACTCTAACGTAGGCTCACATATGCCATTTTCCACCCATATTTGAAAAATCGCCCGTTTCATCTCCAAAAAATTGATCCTGGATTGCAGCAGCGTGTTATCCATATCAAAAATGATTGCTTTCTGAAAATCTCTGTTCATTTTCTACCTCCCAATCACCGCACCTGTCCGAATCATTACTCGACGGCAATCCATAGCTTTTTCATGAATACACATCCATTCACGGAAGCATTCCATTTATTTTACACAATACCAAATCGTTAAACAAAATAAAATTTACATAATCTGTAACAGCAGCCCATCCCTTCACGTCTTTTATACAGGATAATCATGATAGAAGAGGTGAACGGCTTTGTTGAAAAAAATAGTTTCCAGCGCGATTGTACTGGGACTCGTGATTGGTATGACTGCCTTTTACGCACCAAATACCTTCTCGTCACAGGTAAGCACAAGCCAGGCTCAACCCCGGGTAGGCAAAGACCAGATCAAGCAGTGGATTCAACAGCAAAGCAAAAAGAACGATCACTATATGGAAGAACTAGCCTTCCAGGAAATCAATCTTGATCAGGACGAGGAACTGGAAGTGGTCGCAACGATTACAGGTGGTGTTCATCTTGGCACGTTCTTCCTTTTTGATAGACAGGCAAACGGCAGCTACCAGCTCATAACTGAACAGCCTTGGAAAATTGATAGCCTCGATCTGGACCAGCCTGTCCTCGAAATAGGGGATAAAAGAATCTACCAGGTTGTTCAGCATACCGGCGGAACAGGGGTAAGCGTAGAAATAGCAATTTTGTGGTATGTGGATAAAGGGCGTTTTGTCGAGGCGTGGAGAGGGTCACTGAAGGAAATCTCTTCGTTTCAGGAAGAATACTATGCTTTGCACGGCTCCTATCATTTTGACGGTGAAAATCTGTACTACTCTACCACCTCGTACAAACGGCCTGATGACGATACCAAGCCAGTCACGGAATTCAAGCAAGAGACGGTTGCTTATTCGTTTAACGGCACTCTTTTTGAAGCAGTAAAGAAATAACAGAAAGTCCCAGGTGAACTCACATGAATAACTGGCTCCATTCCCTTTTGCTCGCATCGGTCCTTACTGTCAGCTTAACAGGCTGTGAAAAACAACCGACAAAAGCTATCCCTGCCCCTACCGAAGCTCTACCAACAGAAACAGAAGCAAAGGAAGTAGTGACGATTCCTTTTGATACGAAGCAGGTAACGATTCCCGTAGACAGCATCCCTGCACTGCGTGAATATCTCGCTCAATACAATCCGCAGGAGCGACAAGAGGAAATTAATCGTATCGTCATACGAGACCTCCCTTCGAAAACCGCAGGGGCTTTTGCTGATATCGGTTATTCATGTGGCACAAAGCTCTGCAGCCATGTCCTCGTTCAAATCAAAGACGGTAAAGAAATCAAGACGCTCCCTTTACGTGAAGGAAGCATCTTTCAAGAAGCTTACTTTTCTCCTGACGAAAGCAAGCTTGCGATTCTTTTCGGCAGGAATGAAGCAACGGAATTCGTGAGAAATGTTGTAGTCTTCGTCGATGCAGCCAAGCTGGAGGAAATGAAAATCGTCGATCCTAGTGATCCCGTCAGGCAGCTCGTTTCTGATGATTCCTTTATTTGGCCCATCCGTGATCTCAAATGGCTCGACAACAAAACGGTTACCTTGACCGTCCCTGATCTGACTGACTCGTCTTATGAGGCTCTTGTTAATTGGAACAGAGAAAATGGTCCTGTGAAAAAACTGCAGGTTGTGCTCGGCAAGGAAAAAGAATAGGACAAAAAAGCGACAGCCCATGCTGCCGCTCTCTTAATCCCCAGGCGGATCATTGTACCCATCGCCCTGTGCACGCGGTACATCTGGTTTGCCCTCGGGGTTGTTGTATAAATATTGCGGTACATCGCCAACGATGAGCGAGTGAGTGATCGGGATTTTTGTCGTGATCGTCTGCTCGTCTGTCGCGAACGGAATGACAATCCGCAAATCAACCTCCACAAAGATGTAGACAGTCGCCAGTACCATGTTGATGCCAGCTTCCTTTAATTCCGTTTCCAGCTTGGTCTTCACTGACCCGATCGGCGCAAACGTGATGGGCAGATTCGGTCCCATATTCGCCAAAAAGCTGTTTCCTGTGGCTAAACCAAGCGGAATCGTACGGTCTACCTTATCCTCCTCAAACTCCTGGAGCTTATTTTGAATCCGTGATGTTGTTTCTCCCACAATTCGCGCGTATTCTTTGAAGTTAAACTGATACGCCTGAATCTGCCCCTCATTGTTCTTCTCAATCTTGACGATCTGATTAAAATCGACACCTTGCTGGGATATCCGCTTGGTTACCGCATCTGTAATAGCTTCCTTTGCCAGCTGCTCCGCTTTTTGCGAAGCCAGGATCAAGAGCGTCGGTTCCAGCCGTTTTTGCAAAAAGAACAGAAACTGGATAGACATCACTAAAAAAATCACCAGCGCGATCAAAATCGCTTTCATCGGGGAAAGCGGGTTCCTCCAACGCCGACGGGGTCGAAATAGGGCCACTCCCGTCACCTCCCAATTGGTACATCCTATGGTGGGAGGGAGCAAAAAAGACTACTGCTTCCTAAGCTTCACGTAGCTGAAAAGACAGATAACACCCAGTATAAATAACCCTTGTGCGAGTACCATCATTTTGAACAACCCAAACGAGATGGCAAGCGGTGGTGCAGCCACAAACCCGATAAAAAACCCCATTCTGCTAAGTAACCCCTGGATTCCCATTACTCTGCCGCGAATCTGGTTATCCGCTTGTTGCAAAATCGTGCTCTTGTACACTTGGGCACTCCCCGCAAATACGCCTGCGCCTGCCAGCAGCAGTACCACTGTCCACTGATCAGTACCTGCGAAGGCAAACGTAACGACCACGGCTGTCAGTAAGGACACTGTGAGCACCCCTGTAACAAGTGGAATGCGCAAACGGGTAGCAAGATAAGAGCCACCCAGTGCACCGACACTCATTGCTGACCACATCACGCCATGCAAGGTTGCGTCCCCTGCCAGAAGCTGATCAGCCAAAAAGGGCAATCCATAATTATGTGCAGCGGTGCTAATAGACTCAAACAACGCCAGAATACTAATCGCAAGCAAAATAGGCTGTGTGCGCAAATAAATCAATGTAGAAGCAAGGCCCGTAGACGCAGCCTCGCCACTTGCACCAGCAGCAGAGCTGACTTGCCGAGTGACGGTACTCTCCCAGCGAATCCGTGTAAGCATCAGAGCCGAAAACAAAAAGCTGGCTGCATTGCACGCGATAACGAGCGAATAACCGAAATGGTCGGTCAAAAATCCTCCCAAAGCAAACCCGACAATCCCAACAATCGACTCCAGCCGAACGGTAAGTCCATTGATTTTGATCAACTGCCCAGAACCAAACATTTGCGGCAGGGAAGACTGGAAGCTGATGTGAAACAAGGTGTAGAGCATCCCTTTCAAAAAGGCAGCTGTAATGACGACAAATGGGTTCGGGAAGATGAGAATCGCCAGCACAGCCAGCCCTGCCCCGAAATCACTTGCGATCATCGCCTTTCTTCTGTCCAGTCTGTCAGCAAGCATCCCTGCAAAAGGACTGAACAGCATGCCTCCAACCTGACGCATGACAAAAAAGGCGGTTAGCCAATAAGCACTATGTTCAAAAGTAAAAATCAACGCACTGCACGCAATCAAGTCCATCCGGGACCCCAGAGAAGACAATGCATTGACATACAAATAAGCTTTTACATTCATGATTATCCAAACCCTCCTGACGATTCCAGGCGGTTTAGATCGTACGCCCCCAATTAGCTGGCGCGTACACTGATTATGGCAGTTGACATGCTCATGCCTCCTCATGTTTGGAAATGAGTAAATGAAACAACTGATCTGAACAAACCTAAGCGATTTACTTGATGGGGGCGTTTCCCCAAAACGACCTGTGCGGCCAAATGACCGTATCTTTATGATAGAGCCAACCGCTGTCGGCTGTCACCAATCTTCTGCTCACAATGAACAAATGTCCCTTATTTCTCACCGCTCCAGACCTGTTTTCATATCATACAGCATGAAAGCTGAGGTTTTGGAGGTTATTCATGAATCACGAAAGCTTAGAAATAGCATTTGGGTCCTTGCGTTGTCCTACTCCAGTCGAGCTTAGAAAGGCACTTGAATCGCTTACGCTCAGCATGGACAAAATTGCTGCGCATATCCCTGAGCCAGAGAGCCTTCCTTACGGGCGCAAGGTCATGTATACGACGCCGCATGTAGAGGTTGTCCTGATCCATCTTCCCGCTCAGCAGGAGTCGGTTCCTCACAACCACGGTGAATCGTTTGGATGGGAATGGATTATTTCCGGTACACTCACCAACATCATTTTTAATTCACCCTTTGACGACGATCGGGTCCAGCCCACTCAAGCATCCATCGTCACAGCAGGCGAATGCTGCTATATAGCCCCAGGTGAAATTCACGCGATCCGCAATAACGGCGAGATACCGGTTATTTCCTTAAATGTTTATACGCCGCCGCTGCGTAATTCCAAACAGTACCAAACTGCGGCACATATGTAACAAAGACGATAAGCCCCAAGAAGCTCGCACCGAAGCATCCCCCGAGAAGTGGCTGCTGAAGCTCATCCATGTCGATGACCTTACGCCAGCTTTGTGTCGGGGGATTTTTTAACGACACAAGCTCTCCTGCTTTCGGACTTCTTTCAACAGTATATTCCGATCACTTAAATTGGATATTAAAAAAAACACACCACCTGATGATACGGGGTGTGTTTGTCCATACGGAATGCTTTTACAGATTTTCAGTGATATCGGAGAGCTCATCCGCAGAAATCGCTACCTGAGCGACCGCTTGGTTCATGTCCTCCATTACCCGGAAAAAGTTTTCCAGCTCTTTTTGTATTCGCGTGCTTTGGTCCTTACTGTCAGCCACAGCACTCATGATCCCTTCAAAAAAGGCATTTGTTTCGTTGGTCATTTTCGAGCTCGATTGTACCAATTCTTGAATTCCCATCACAACCGAGGACAGGACACTCGTCTGCTGATTCGTCTTTTCTATCAATTCACGTACGCCAAATACGGATTTTTTTGTTTGCTCAGCAAGCTTGCGAACCTCGTCAGCAACGACAGCAAACCCTCGTCCTTGTTCACCTGCTCTCGCAGCCTCAATCGCAGCATTCAATGCCAACAGATTAGTTTGCTCGGCAATCGCTGTCACCACGTCAACGATTCCACGAATCTTTTCTGCGTTGCCTTCCAGCGTGTTCATTTCTTCGGAGATTTGCTTCACGCTATTCTGAATGAGCCCCATCTGTTCCTGCTGTTTCTCCAGCTTCTCCTTGCCTTCCTTGGACAGCTCCTCAGCCGTGTTTGAAAAGCCGGTTCCATTTTCCGCAAAGCGAAGCACTTCGCGGGATTGCTCCGTTAACTGTTCAACAGAAGCGCTGTTTTCCTCGGAGACAGCCGCCAGCTCATGAGCGGAATTCGTGAGGGCAATGCGCAGCTCGTCTTTTTTGTCCTGCTCTTTTTGACGTGCACGCTCGTGCTCCTTTTCGTACTCCTCAAGAACAATTTGCTGTTCAATATTGAGAATCTTGGTTACAACCTGAACCGCATGTACAAATTCTTTTTTGTCGCTGATTCGATCATTGATAATGTCCATAATGGAAATGAGCAAATTTTGAAATGCACACATATACCATTTCGGTTCCAGACCGATTCTCATATGCATCACTGCAATTCGACTGCGCTGCTCAATATATTCACTGTCGATCCGACCGCTGAACATCTCGGTAATATGCCGGGTCAACGTTTGCTTCAATCGCTGGATCGTACTGTTATTATGAATAATCGTCATGAGGATTTCTTCTTTTTCGATATTTTCATAGAAATAATCCACGATTTTATCAATATGTTCAACGATAATGGGCTGTAGTGTCTTCGCAACCGCCAAGTCTTCCTCTGTCAAATGAATGAGGGTCAGCTGCTTGGCAAGCTCGGACTGGGCCTTTATCTTCACTTCTCCCTTTTCCTTGCTAACTAGAAAAAAAGACTCCCTTCTCGCTTTTCCTTTGCCTCCGAACAAACTGGAAAACGGGCATGTACTCATAGGGTGGACTCCTTTTTTTGCGTGAATATTCTATACATAATGGCGTGAAGTATATACACTAGAATAGCTTTCCAATCTTGTACATCCTTTCAATTATATACCCGAAGATAAGGTAGTGTAAACAAGAGGCAGAAGGCTTATTTGTGAATAAAACACGCAGTAAAAAAGAAACAGGACTTCCATCTGCCTTTTACAAATAGAAGTCCTCTTGTTGTTACATCTCTGCTTTTTTTACTTTTGCACTTTGCAGCTTCCACTTTTTATTGTCCCATTTCCAAATGGACTCGACATAAGCAATCGTATCGGCATTGGCTACACCACTTACCCGCTGGATTCCTTTCAGCTCGCAGATACCATCACCATTTTCATCGATAGGCTCTAATACACTAAACGTATTTGGCATTACCTCTGTCGGCTGAACGAGCTTGCCATTTTTGTATACCCCAGCCTCCTCATAGATGCTCTTGCGGTCACTTACATCTAGTAGCGTTGTTTGATTCGTCTCTTTGATCACAAGCTGTACCTTGTAGTTATCCTGAAAAGCACCTGTAATGGTCAAGGCTTGAGGGATTGGCAGGACGGCGGGATTGTTATCCTTGTCACTGAACAAATAATAGTCCGAAGTGCCCCCACTGCCTCCTGTTGGTGCTTGAACCAGTATTTGTTTGGCCTGATTACCCGTGAAGTCGCAAAAAGACATTTGCGGCTGATATCCTCCATAAGCAGTCGTAAAAAAGGATGTTTTCTTTGCGACCGGATCTTGTACCATAACCTTTAGTCGCTCGTAGTACGGGCTGTCAGCGGCAAAACGCTTGCCTAAAAGAGTCACGACATCCGGCCGCCCGTCACCAGTCACATCCTGCCGCTTTATTTGAATCTCTTCATAGACAGCTGGAGCCGGAGTCAGCTGACTAGGGTCTTGTGGAGGTACTGCTTGTCCTGTTGCCATTACTCCCAGCCCAAAGACCATGCTTCCTATCACTCCAAGCCAATTGCTTACCCACATATCCACACAATCCACCTTTCCACATTCTCGTTATACTGCTAGTATGCCGAAAAGATGTACGGAAACTTCCCTATACGATAAAATGATTGAGATGATTTCCAGATAATGTGGAACACTATTCTTGGAAACATACGGTATTATTTGGAACGAAGAGGGTCTGAAGGAGAGCTTTTTCGCAAGCAGACGTGCCTGTTGACATACAAATAAAAGAAAACCTCTATCGAAGCCTAGGGGGCATGACTTGTATGAAAACGTCCAAGTCCGACGACCAAGGTGTGTCCAAACAACCACCCAGCGGTCCGGCGCTGCGCAATGCCTATGAGCTGATTCTCACCCGTATAATGCCGAGACTGTCTTCATCCCCACAATCCACCTGCAGGAGAATGACTCATGAAGATACGATTGATTCAAAACGGAATCATAACCATGATCGATGACATCGAAGAAGCTGCGACTCCGCCTGACAAAGGCTTTTATTGGATCGACGCTACACCGTTTGACCTCGATATTTTGCAGCCAATCTTTGGGTTACATCATCTGGCGGTTGAGGACTGCATCGATGAGGAGGAACAACGTCCAAAGCTTCAGTTTTACGACGATCATTACTTCATGGTGATCAACGGGATCGCCTTTCATGATCAGGACATTTTTTTGCGGGAGATCAATATTTTTCTCGGAAGCAATGCCATCATTACAGTAACGAAGCAAGAAGCACCTGAGTTTACATCGATGCTTGCCATTATCCGTGAAAAAGAAGTCAACCGTCCCGATGCTTTTCTCTACTATCTGGTAGACCAAATTGTCGATCGGTATTTTGATGTTATCGAAAAAATTGAAGACCTGATTGAAGATCTGGAAGAACAAATCTTGATGAACACACGTAAATCCCATTTGGACCAAATCATCGGACTGCGCAGTGAAATCTTGTACGCGCGTAAAATGCTCGTACCTCAAAGAGACTTGATTGACGCCCTGCATAAAAAAGAACTTCCGCTCATTCAACCTTATTTGCGGAAGTACTTTGGCGATATTGTAGAAGATGCGAGTAAAATCGTGGAAAGCTTTGAGACCTTTCGCGATCTCATCGGGAACTTGCGAGAAGCCTACCAAGCGGCACTTGCTGGACGAGCCAATGACATCATGCGCGTGTTTACAGCGTTGACGACGATTTTTATGCCGCTCACGATTGTGACAGGGATATACGGGATGAACTTCGAAGTGATGCCAGAGCTGCATACCCGCTACGGCTACTATATCGTGCTGGGCTGCATGGCGGCGATTGGGATCACGATGTACATCATTTTCAAAAAGAAAGAGTGGCTCTGATCAGCCACTACGTTTTTCGTAAATCAGAAGGTATAGACTACACGAAGAGGTTTTCTTAGACGAGATCACCACAAGCGATGATCATCAAAGCAAGATTTTCAGATAGATTACATTCGTATGGCTGTGTCAATTCCTGGCCCTCTGCATCTACCAGGACACGAATGATCGGGCGGCTCGGCATTCCTTTGTTGGAATCAACAACAACACCCGACACCCCAGAGCTTAATGTGACACTGAGCCCAAGTGGATAGAGTGCGATCGTATCGCGCAGTGCTTCTACATACTTTTGATCAAACAGCGTGTCTGAGCCAGAATAGAGAACCTCCATGGCTTCATGCGGGAGCATTCTTCTCCGGTATACGCGATGGGAAGTCAGCGCATCGAACACATCCGTAACCGCCATTAACCGACCGTAGGGATGGATTTCTTCCTGTTTGAGATTTCGGGGATACCCGGAGCCGTCCCAGCGCTCATGATGCTGAAAGGCACAATGTGCAGCCAACAGAGGAATTTCATCCTGTCGGCGCAGCATTTCAAATCCGTATTCCGTATGCTTTTTCATGATTTCAAACTCTTCCGCTGTTAGACGCCCTGGCTTTTGCAAAATCGTATCCGGAATTTGCATCTTGCCTACATCATGCAGCATTCCGCCGATGCTGATTTCCAGCACTTCCTTTTCCGTATACCCTGTTTTAATAGCGAGAGCGGTACTGTAGAGGGCAACATTAAAGCTATGAGCGAATATGTAGTTATCGAAAGCACAGGCGTCTGCCAAAAGGTTCATTGCTGCGCGGCTTCCACTCAGCTCATCGACTACCGTCGTCATAACCTGACGAATATTTCGCCCGAATGACTTGTCCGAAAAAAGCTGCTGCCATCTTTGCGGTACCTCATGTACAGCCCGGAATGTATCGTGAATAATAGACATAGCCTCTCTGCGAGTTTGATCGGTAATGACCGTCTCCACTATGATGTCATTGGTGCGATCATCCTGAATATAGATACTTGCGATATTTTTGCTCTTGAGTCTCATGAGCATTCGTTGTGTCAGTTCAACGCCTGCGCCAACGAGTATGGTTCCATTTTCTGTATAAATCGACCGAGCCAATTTGTCGCCCGGCTGGCATTTTTGAATAGATGTCAGTCTCATGCGAAACCTTCGCCTTTCCTCAGGGTACCCCTATTATAGCGTGACTCGACGAGATTCTACATGAAAAATTTTCTAAAATGACGTTCACCAAAAAACGCCTTTGTCACAAAAATAGACAAAGGCGCTTGATTTCGTTCATATGTTTCACATACACTACAACATTTTAACTACAGCATCTCTACCAATCATTCCCGCATGAATTCCTCGCTGCTGAGCTGTAGTGGTCACTGATTCCAATGGCGCATCTAAAAGCTCCTGAATCGTTTTGACCCCGACAGCCCGACCAGCCAAGATTTCTCTTGCCGCCAGACGCTCATTCAAAAGTCCCACATCAAGTGCCCCGCACATGATATAGCCATGATCTGTCGTCACTGCAAGCAAGGTCGTTTTCGGCAGATGCACCGTCACTGCAATCGCGGTTCCTTCTGGAAAGTGGATCGGCACTACTTCGACCATCACGATTCCTCCCTTTTCTTTCCTGTCATGTGGCGTTACCATCCTATGACATCGAAAAGAAAAGTGTGTGAGAACTAGCAGGTTAGTGCATCATTGTGGCGGGGAACTGTTCGTCCTCCATAGCTACCTTACGCTTCATGACCTCAATCATGTAGGTAGCCATCATTTGAAACAGCTCCTCTTCCTCCATATCGTCCACCAAGTCGATCAGGTCTTCGCGTGACTGATCTGCCAAAATCCCGACAACAACTGCGGTGATATCTTCTTCATCTCCGTTTAAATGCCCTCGGTACAGCTCATACAGCTCATCAATAAAGCGCATCTCCTGCCGCCTCCCTTTTTCCATAGCATGCCCTGTTTGGAGAGGGACTGTTCCTTTCAGCAAAAAGAGGATACGACACTTGTTATGGCGAGGGTACCTGTTCCCAGCGCGGGAGAAAGGCATTTTGCAAAAGCGCTTGGTCCGTAACTGTCTTGGCGATGACCTCCCGCAGCGTTTCGGGTAAAAAGAATTGGATATGGGTTCCTTGGAGCAGATCAGGGAACAGCCTATTATACATAAACATGTCGACCGTTCCTACTCGATATTCTTTGTCTGCAACGAGCGGATTGCCATTTACCTCAATTTCCAAAATATGCGGATGCTCTCCAGCTATGTAACGGATGTGCAAGCCATCAACAGCCATCCAGCCTTCTACTTTGCCGCGAAAGCCATATCCCCGAAGCTCCCGGCGCACCATTTCCGGCTGTATCGACTGTTCTAGCATACTCATGAGCTGCTCACCGGTAAGTGTGACGGCACAGGCACTAATTGGATGAGGTACGGACCTGAGCAGATCTCCAAAGGACAAGCTTCCTCGATGCAGATCCGCGAGCAGCAAGCCCCCGTTCGCCAGCCCAATCTCTGCGCCTGTCCACTTGCGGATGCTGGCAGCCAAAAAAGAGCCAAATGGAGTCTCATCACTCCAGCCTATCTGCAGATCATGCTTCAGACTAGTGAATGGATGGAACAGCTTTTTCTTTGCAGCCTCTTGTTCCTCCTCGATAAACGTGCGCAATTGCTCATCTTCAGGATAATTCTCTGTGGCAAACAACTCCGCAGATACAGAGTTCATACGCTTTGCATCACGATCCCAGGCTAACTGCACATGTCCCACATATTCTCCAAAGCGTCCAGTCTGAGCAACCAAAGTCCCCGCGATATGCTCTCCATGTAGAAGAGTATGATGGGTATGCGCCCCCAAGATCACATCAAGTCCGTCCACCTCTTGGGCTACTAGACAGTCCGTCCGGTAGCCCAAATGAGACAAGAGAATGATCACATCGACCTGCGATCGCAACGCGGCTACCTGCGCTTGAATCAAAGGCAACGGCTCTGCAATCTCCCAGCCCATGCTCCGATAAGAAGGGACAAAAGGAATCGTCACGCCAAGCAGTGCAATCCGCAAATCAGCAAATTCATGGATGGTGTAGGGAACAGCCCAATGTGGCTGCGTGCCGCTAGAAGCATCGTGCAGGTTGGTAGCAATGACAGTAAACTTTGCTTCCTCATACAACTGATCCAATTTTTCCTTAGGGAGGGTGATTCCTTCGTTGTTACCAATCGTCGCGTACTGATAGCCACTGCGGTTCATCACGTCGACATTCGTTTTTCCAAAGGTCGCCTCCGTCTTCATATCCATCCGGTCCATATGATCGCCGATATCGACGGTAAGCACATATTCCCCGCGACTCTCCCATTCCTCCCGACATTTCCGTAGGCAGGTCGCGATCCGCGGCATTGTCGTAAAATGGCTGTGCAAATCGTTGGTGTGCAACAAGTGCAAGGTACAGGTGTCAGCCACGACTTTCCCTCCCTTTTTGCTTACTTATCCTACAATAGACTCCACAATCATCTGAATCCCAATGCCCAAAATTAAGACACGCAGGACGAGGACGATTGTACGTCCTTTCATTTTGCCGGCAGCAATTGCTCCGAGCTTTCCTCCTGCCCAAGCTCCAGGGGCTAGCATAGCAGCGTACAACCAGTTTACGTTATCATGGAGAATGTTAGTAGCAGAGCCGATGACTGCAGAGAAAAAGATGACGAGCATCGAAGTCGCTGTCGCAATGTGCGGAGGAAAACGAAACAAAATCATCATCGCAGGCACCATCAGAACGCCTCCGCCTACACCGAACAACGACGAGGTGATTCCCACAAAAAACGCGATAAGAATCGCACTCCATCTGCTGTATCCGTACTCGAATTCATGGCCCTCGTTATCCACAAATTGACGTTTGATTTGCCAATCGATATTGCGCGGCTTGATTTTGTCCTTGAACATCAAGAGTGCAAACATGCATAGCTGGAAAACGCCAAACAACAGCGAAAAGCTCTTGATTGGTAATAGTGTATTAACATAGACACCTACGATAGCACCAGGGGCACTACCAATAAAAAAGAGCAGTGCGCTTTGAATATCCACTTTTTTCTGTTTGAGGTAGGAAATCGACGACGAAAGCGCCGTGACTGCAATCACCAATAATGATGTTGCCGTAGCGACCTGTGGAGACATAGAGCCAGGCATGTACATGTTGGCTAGAAATAAGAGTGCGGGGACAAAAAAGATGCCTCCCCCAAGCCCTGCAATACTCCCGATGACCCCTGCTACCACACCGATAAATAAAAACACGATAGCAATCGTTACCAGCATAAAGCCCCTTCTTTCTCCCGTTAGAACAATTCCATCTGTCTGGGGTTTAATCCACTCGGGCGAAGGCCCAGCATATTAGAAAACTGCTTTGCATTTGCTGACGCATCTCCCCCAGAGTTATTGTTGAACAAAATACAGACTTCATCCGCCTCTTTCGCCACCTGCTCAATACGTGGCACCCACTCAGCCAGCTCCTCCTCGCTGTAGCGATACAGATAGCGAACATCCCGCCAATTTTGCCCTTCGCCCGGATCTCTCCAGCCCGAATGATTACGACCGTGGAAGCGGACCAATGACAATCCAGGATGCGCCACTGCGGTTACAATCGGTACAGAGCCTGCTCCCACCTGAGGCTCATCACACAAGACATGAGTAGCTTCGATTTTGCGTAAAAAATCGAGCGTCCGCTCGCAAAAACGTTTATCAAACCAGCTGCGATGCCGAAACTCGACTGCAAATGGATAGCTGGCCATCGCCTGCCTGCACGCTTGGACGTACTGTACATTTTCTCTCGTGCAATCAAACCAGGGCGGGAATTGAAAAAGCAATGTCTTTAGCTTTTTTGCCTCCACCAGCGGTTGAATGCTCTCTTCGAAATGCCGAAACAGGTCCCTGCGATGGGCAGGTGCGTCCCCGCGTTGATGCCCGGTCATCGCCTGATGTGGTTTGACAATAAAGCCAAAACAGTCCGGAGTATCCCGGACCCATGATTCGTAATTGCGCTGTGGTAAAATGGCATAAAACGAGCTGTCCACTTCCACGATAGGAAAATGGCTCGCGTAGACAGAAAGCTTGTCGCGGTTTTGGACTCCTTGGGTGTACAGATCATCATGATCTCCCCAGCCGCAGACACCTACCTGAATCGTACTCATTGCTTATGAACCTCCACAATATTGAAATAATTAAACCATGGAAGGATGGAGGCATCCCATGCTACCTGATTGGTTGGGCGAACCCTTTGCGTCTAAGAATAACAAATTATTACTGACCCGAAAAGTAGCGAAACGCCTCCTGAGTGAAGCTCAAGAGACGTTTCCTTATGAATATTCGGCTTTGCTCAGCGGTAGAGGAAATACCATTACCGGCTATGTATCCATGCCCCACAGCTTTGATGAACACGCTTTTGCTTGGGATGGTGCTACTTTTTTGCAAGCCTTGGGCACCATCAGGAAGTCCAACGAGCAATGGCTCGGTGTTCTTCACTCTCATCCGCACTCGCCACCTCTACCATCGACCAGCGACCACAATGGCTGGCATTATCCGATGCTCAGCTACTGGATTGTCGGCCTCTCAGCTGATGAGCCCATTCTCATGCTCTATCAGTGGGGAGATGGCGGTTTTGAAAAACGTGACTATACCATAATCGACGACTTCTGCTCAGATAGCTCTGATGCATGCTCATCGTCACCAAAGAACTCTTGATACAGGGCAATGACGGCCAAATCCGCTTCCTCTTCTTTCACCCCAAACATCATGCTTACCTCGGAGGAGCCTTGGTTGATCATCTCCAGATTGATCTTCGCTGCAGCGAGGGCAGTGGTAGCGCGAGCCGTCGTTCCAACTGAGCGCCTCATCCCTTCCCCGACGATCATAACCAGAGCAAGACCATGCTGAACCGCGATGTCCTCTGCCTCAAGCTCTGTTTGAATCCGTTCTACAATCCGCTGCTCCACTTCAGCAGACATATCCCGTTCCCGTAAAATGACCGAGATATTGTCTATCCCAGACGGAGTATGCTCATAGGAGAGACCTTCTTCCTCCAGGATCTGCAACAGCTTCCGTCCAAAGCCGATCTCTTTGTTCATCAAATATTTGCTGACATAAATACTGCAAAATCCACTATCGCTGGCAATACCTGATACGCGATTCGTCGCATACGGACGCTCAGCCACGATTAACGTTCCCGGCGCTGACGGGTTATTCGTATTTTTGATGCAAACAGGAATGTCTGCCTGATAGGCAGGAATTAAAGCTTCTTCATGAAACACACTAAATCCGGAATAGGAAAGCTCCCGCATCTCCCTGTACGTAATTTCCTTTACCTGCTTTGGTTCTGGAATCAGGTTTGGATTAACGACGTAGACTGAGTCCACATCGGTAAAGTTTTCGTACACATCCGCCTTGACCGCAGCTGCAAGAATGGAGCCGGTAATATCCGATCCACCACGCGAAAAAGTAACCAGCTCTCCTGCAGTTGAATAGCCGAAGAATCCGGGAAACACCGTAATTCCTTTACGCTCACGCAGTGCTGCAAGCTTCTCGTAAGCGATTGGCAGCACATGAGCATTGCTCGCTTCGTCAGTCACGAGCATCCCGGCATCTTTCGGGTTAATATACGCCGCGTCCTCTCCCAGACTGGACAAGTAGTGAGCAACCACCTTTGCGCACGTATCCTCTCCTGCCGCCTTGACTGCATCGATGAATCTCTCTGTCGAAAGCCCTTGCTTGTTTGCAAGCACTCCCTCCAGTTCACTCTCCACAATGTTCCACACTTCTCGTGACAGCCCAAGCTCCTGGACAATTTCCTGGTACCTTTTGTATATGGCCTGCTTTTCCGCTTCTGCCACGCCTTCTTGCAAAAAGCGTTCAGCATAGGCGATCAACAGGTCGGTTACCTTCGTATCATCCTTATGTCTTTTTCCTGGGGCGGAGACGACAATCAATCGTCTGCTTTGATCCGCACGAATAATCCCGCATACTTTTTTTATTTGTTCTGCACTAGCCAGCGAAGTTCCACCGAATTTTGCAACCTTCATCTTTTCTCCTCCATCTGCCTATCTCTTTATCCGTTCCAAATCTGATATTAGATTAAAGTATCCGCCCAAAAAGTACAAGTGTCTTTTCCTGGAGGACACATCGGAATATTCAAGAGCAGTTTGTGCATAGTAACGTTTAAGTGCAATTTCGTTGTTGATTTCATTTAGGCAAGGCTAGCAGCGAGGTGATACAAATGAAAAAACGTGTTGGGCTTATTCTTCTCCTCTTTTCCGTTTTTCTGGTGCCTTCTCATCCAGATCCTGTTGTCGCCCAGGACGGGAAGGATCGGGAGTACTACGAGACACGCGGGGACATCGTCTGGGAGGTTCCGACGGATAAAAAAGTGATTGCGCTTACTTTTGACGATGGCCCAGACCCAACTTACACACCCCAAATTGCTGAGCTCTTAAAGCAGTACATGCAAGAGCAACCTTTTTCGTAGTGGGCTCGAGGGTAAACTCATTTCCGGAAGTGGCACGTCTGCTCGCTAGTGAACAGCATGAGCTCGCAAACCATACGTATACACACCCGGATATGCGGCGAATATCGCCTGAGAAGCTGGCTCAGGAAGTCGCGAAAACGCAGGAGACGATTTATGAAGTTACCGGAACCAAACCGCTGCTTTTTCGTCCTCCTGGTGGATACTACAGTGAATCCATCGTGAACATCGCGAAACGGGCTGGCGCATTGGTAATCATGTGGTCTTGGCATCAGGATACCCGCGACTGGAGTGATCCCGGCGTCAAAAAAATCGTCAACAAGGTCCTGAAAAATGCCCGAAATGGGGACATTGTTCTGTTCCATGATTATGGCGGCAATCGTAAGCAAACGGTTCAAGCATTGAAAGAAATATTGCCTGAGCTGCAAAATCGCGGTTATCAGTTTGTGACAGTCTCTGAATTAATGAATCACTATGGGACGAAAAAAGTAGGAAAAAACTGATACCAAACAAGCCCCCTCCACATGTAGGAAGGGGGCCGTTTCTATGTCATTTCTTTAGTTTGTTTTGTCTGCGGTATCTGCTGTCTTCTGTGGCGCTGCTTTGTCAGCATTGCCCGCTGTAACCGCCGAAACGGAGCCTGCTGGTGCAGGAGCCTGATTAGCCGTCAGGGCTGGCTGCGCCTGATTTACAGGACCTTTTTGCATAAAGTCAGTAATCATTTTGTTCATATCCAGCCCAGAAACGTCTTTGAGCATTTCTGGCAGCTGTGCCATCAGCTTGGTGACGTTCCCGCTCAAGCGATTGACCCCGTCTCCACTGCCTCCACCAGCATCGACGATCGTGACTTTGTCGATAGCCTTGATCGGCTCTGCGATCTTCTCCGCCAGCTCTGGGAGCATTTTTGCAATGATATCGAGAACCGCTGCCTGACCGAACTTTTCGAACGCCTCTGCCAGCTTCTCCTTACCTTCCGCTTCTGCTTCCAGCTTGAGACGGGTGACTTCTGCCTCTGCCGTACCTTTTGCTCTTTCTGCCTCTGCAATCGCCAAACCGTCAAGACGCTTTTGTTCAGCCATCGCTTTTGCTTCTGCCTCAATCCGATATTTCAGCGCATCTGCCTCACGCAGCTTTTTGGCTTTTTCCGCCTCTGCCGCTTGCTCGACGGAGTAACGGTCCGCATCTGCTTTTTTCTTTACTTCTGCATCGTATTGTTTCTCGCGACGCAAAATTTCTTTTTCCTCCAGCTCGATCTCCTTTTGCTTACGAACCAGATCGACTTTCATTTCTTCTTCCGTTACCTGCTGCTTCGCGACTGCCTCTTGCAGCTTGTAGGCTTGGTCAGCGCTTGCCTTTGCTTTGTCCTGCTCCTGCTTAAACGCAGCGACCTTCAGTTCTTTTTCTTTTTCCGCCTCGGCGATGTTTGTTTCTTTTAACAGCTCTGCCTTGCGAGCCGATTCCTCTGCTTGTGCCTGCTTGATCCGAGCTTCCTTGTCTGCATCTGCCTGTGAGATTGTCGCATCACGCTTGACTGCTGCAATCTGCGGAATCCCCAAGGCTGCGAGATAACCGTTTTTATCACGCACGTCCTTGATGGTAAAGCTGACAACGGACAGACCCATTTTTTTCAAATCCTTGGTCGCCACCGCTTGCACTTCTTGGGCGAAGCGCTCTCGGTTTTTATAGATCTCTTCTACCGTCATACTGCCGAGAATCGCTCTGAGATAGCCCTCCAAAACTTCCTGCGCTTCACTTTTGAGCGCCTCGTCTTTTTTGCCCATGAATTGTTCTGCAGCAGTAGCGATATCTTCGATGGAACCGCCAATTTTGATGATGGCTACTCCATCCGCCATCACAGGAACACCCTGCTCTGTATATACCTCTGGTGTCGACACGTCCAGCTTATGGGACAGAAGACTCAGAAAATTCGCTTGTTGAAAGATCGGGAGAATAAATGCACCGCCACCGCGGACAATCTTCATTTTGCGACCAGACTCGTCGCTGAGTACGTTTTTACTGCCCAAATAGCTACCTGTAACGATCATCGCCTCATCTGCGCCAACCGTCTTGTAACGCGCCCAAAAGGCGATACCCAAGACGAGAAAGACCGCTACGACGACTCCTACAGTCGTGAGAATACCTGGTTCAAAATCAAACATGCTCCTTCATCTCCTTTTCCCATTCATTGTGGAAAGGCGTTACATACAATACGTGGTCCCGCACTTCTACCACCACTACACGGGTTCCTTGCTGGATTGTCTGCTGTTCCAGACTCGCCGCCATATGATAAGTCGTACCGCTAATCATGGGGAGCAAAACCTCTCCCAAGCCATCTGCCGGAATCGTCGTGTTCACCTCACCCAGCTTGCCACCCAGCTGATTCATGGAGTATCCGGTGGAGTGTTCTGCCTTGCTCATGGGCTTTACCCAGACAAAAAACGCTGCTACTGCCAATCCTCCACCAATGGCAATGGCCAACAACAGGACGACCAGCCAAGAAAGCGAAGTGAAGCGCGAGAGCAGATAGCCGGCTCCACCAAACGCGGTAAGGCCGCTTACAAGCACGATCGGTTCTACGACAGGCAGTTGAAGCTGCCCCAGCATATCTGAGATCGTATCACCAAAAATAAGCGAGATCAGGGTATAGATGAGGCCACCAACGAGGCAAACCATGTAGACGGTTTCAAGTACGCCCACGTTAATTCACTCCTTTCCAAAAATGCCTCTACTTCTCATACGATTCAGAACGAAAAAGGTTTCATAATTAAGGAAAATCCCCCCTTAAAAAGGGAGGATTAGGATTTTTATTTATCCGAAAAAGGTTTGGTAGAGCAAATAAAGGTTCAATCCCATGATAACCGTAGCCACAAACCAGGCGAGCCATTTCAGCCAAGGGGCGTTGACAAACTCACCCATCTTCGTTTTGTCACTCGTGAATTTGACTAATGGAACAACCGCAAAGGACAGCTGCAACGAAAGGATGACCTGACTGAGGATCAGCAAATCTGTCGCTCCGCTCTCTCCATACATGGCGGTGACAATGACGGCTGGCACGATGGCAATCATCCGCGTGATCAGTCGTCGCAGCCAAGGCGTAATACGGAGATTCAAAAAGCCCTCCATCACAATCTGCCCTGCCAAAGTCCCCGTCAGTGTGGAGTTCATCCCCGCCGCCAGCAAGGCTACTCCAAAGAGAATGCTGCCAAGCGTCGTTCCTAGCAAGGGAGCAAGCAAATGATACGCATCGGCAATGTCCGCTACATCTGTCATTCCTGCACGGTGAAAGGTCGCCGACGACAGGATCAGAATAGCCGCATTAATTCCCATCGCGAAAACCAGTGCAATCGTCGAGTCCACAGTCGCAAATTTGATCGCTTCCCGTTTTCCCAAGGTCGTCCGCTCGTAGTCACGCGTCTGTACGATAGAAGAATGGAGGTACAGGTTGTGCGGCATGACCGTAGCGCCCAAAATACCGATCGCGATATAAAGCATTTCCGGATTTTTGATAATCTCGGTAGTCGGGATAAAACCGCCGAGAATTCCGGCTACGTCCGGCTGCGACCAGAACATTTCGAATGCGAAGCACGCGCCGATCGTTACAATTAACGCGATGACAAGCGACTCTACATAGCGGAACCCTTTGTTTTGCAAAAACAGGACAATCATGACATCTAATGCGGTAATCAAGACCCCGTAAACAAGCGGGATACCAAATAACAAATTAAGTGCAATCGCAGCCCCAATCACTTCTGCAAGATCACATGCTGCGATGGCAAGCTCACACAACGCCCAAAGCCCCATGGCGACTGGCTTGCTGTAGTGATCCCGACACGCTTGGGCCAAATCTCGACCAGTCGCAATCCCCAGTTTTCCAGCAAGCGCTTGTAAGAGGATCGCCATCAGATTAGATAGCATGATCACCGACAACAGAGAATAACCAAACATGGAGCCGCCCGCAATATCTGTCGCCCAGTTTCCCGGGTCCATATACCCTACAGCGACGAGATAGCCGGGACCAGCAAAAGCTAGAAACTTGCGAATCCACGAGCCTTTTTGGGGAATCTTCATGGATCGATGTACCTCTGGCAAGGACGGCTGGTCAGCTGCCATTCTCCAGCCTTGCTCTTGAACAGCTTCATTCGAATTTGATTTCGTCAGCATGATGTATTCACCCCATTTTGTGGCTCAGGTCACTTTTTTTGCATCAGTGCAACTTTTAGTCAAAAAAATATAGGAATTAGCCAAAAGCAAAAATGTTTACCTAGCGAAATATATTTCATATTATACTCCGATTCGCCTCATTTGCAACGACGGATTGTTGGAATTTTTTATCTTTCTAATTATTTTATTTTGTATATATTTGCATGCTTGGACAACACTACCCTGTATTCCTTGCTTCTGGAGGTTTTGCTGTGAATTGGGAACAAGAATTGGCATTACGCTTCAGCGAAAGCGACGATTATGAACAAAGACAGCACAGCTTTGGAGAAGAATGCTTCACCATCTGTTATCTAACCTGCTTTGTGGAGTCGGATTACCTGCAGGACAAGATTCTGGATAAGGTGAACCGTTGCCCGGAAAATGAAAAGATCCCTTTTCCGGCGGTGGAGCAGATGTGACCAAGCTGTTTCTGCTAGATTTGACCCCGGTCGAAGTCATCATTATCGGCATGCTTTGCATGAGCTCGTATTTAATCATGCATGGTGTCAATGCGATGGCACGATTTAACGAATTCATTCAGCCACTGACCGTATTTTTACTCTTGCTCGTTTTGACGCAAACCATCCGCGACACAGACTTCGGACGAATTCTCCCGGTGATGGGTGACGGGATCAAGCCGCTTATCAAGGCTTTTCCTACCACCTTTTTCGCTTTCCTCGGATTTGAGATCCTGTTATTTATCCAGCCCTTTATGGAAAAGCCAGCCATGGCCTGGAAAGCCGCATGGTTCGCGATTGGTGCCGCTTTGCTGCTCTATACACTAATAACAGTCCTCAGCATCGCAGTATTGGGGGCAAAAGAAATGACTCTCGTCGAATACCCTACACTGACTGTCATTAAAAACATTGAGGTACCCGGCGCGTTTATTGAGCGCCTCGATTCGATCATGATGATGGTGTGGATTCCTTTTTCCGTTACCACCATTGTCATGTTTCACTACTGTGCTAGCCTAATCGCCTCCCAGCTCCTTCGGCTACAGGAGCATCGCGTGATCGCCCTGCTTATCGTCCCTGTCGTATTCTTGATCGCTGTCCTGCCTCGCAATATTTTGGAGGTCGATGAATGGAGCAGATGGGCAAGTTGGCTGGGTGCAGCTCTCGCCAGCTTCATTCCTGTCCTGCTGGCTGTCGTGTACAAATGGCGAAACAAGGGGCGAAATGCATGATTGCCCCCGTTTATACCCGGCTCCTTTCATTGCTGTTGCTGCTGATTCTGCCCTTGGTGCTCTCAGGGTGCTGGGATCGCGTCGAGATTCAGGATCGGTTATTTGTCATGTCTGTTGCTATCGATAAAACAAAAGAGAGTAGTGGAAAACGCTCCTACTACGAATTTACTGCACAGCTAACAGAAGCGAGCGCACTTTCTGGAAAGATTAACAATCCTCATATCTCCCCTGTCTGGAATGCGACTACCTCGGGTCCTTCTATTTTTGAGTGCATCCGCCTCATGGCCACACGTGTAGCCAGACAACCCTACTATGAGCATTTACAATCTATCGTTATCGGAGAGGAGCTTGCAAAGGAAGGGATTGATCGGCCATTGGATTTATTTTATCGGGACCATGAATCCCGCCGAAAAATCAAGCTGATTATCGCAAAAGGCACGGCTAAAGACGCGCTGCATGTAAAACCAAAGCTTCTGCCCGTCTCTGGGCGCTACATCAGCATGCTGACAGAAGAAGGTGAAGCGAAGACGGCACGCCTTCCAAAGACAGCCTCTATCGGCCAATTCTCAAGCAACTTCCACAATGGGGGAAACAGTGTGCTGCCAGCCATTCGTACCGAAAAGCAAGAAGTTAAGATGGCAGGTGGAGCGATTATGAAAGGCGATAAATTGATTGGCTGGCTAAGTGATCAGGATGTAAAGGCACTTCGCTGGATTAACGGAACGTTTTCCGCCGGGGACGAGGTAATTATCCAAAAAATAGAAAAGGAAAAAATTCCAGAATTTACGACACTGGAAGTAAAAGGTGCCCGCTCGACCGTTAAGACCTCTATCCAAAATGGAAAGCCTGTCATCTTTTTATTTATTCGTGGGGAAGGCAATCTCGCAGAGGATGGCTTAAACCACAACCCTACTCTTGAAAAAATAAAAAATCGCGAGCAGCTGATTAATCACGAGATCAAAAAGAAGGCAAAAGGATTGATTGCCCTGATGCAAAAAAAATACAAAACGGATGTTTTTGGCTTTGGTGAGGAGCTGCGTCGCCATCAATACCCGTATTGGAAAGCCCATCAGCATGATTGGGACGAGCAATTTCAAAACGTTGAGGTTCAAGTAGACGTACAAACCTTTATTAGAAGGACTGGTCAATTCAAATAGCGATAAAATGGGCTATCAGGACCACCATGGAAAGAAAAAGGAGCGCGTAGCCGCCGACTTTTGCATAGGCGGCATCCCGCGTTAGCTGTCGATTTCGATAGGCAACATAGTATCTGAAACGGAGAATGAGACCCACGATGAGCAAAAGCAGTACCAAATAGTACGAAGTGAGCGACTCAATAAAGCCAATAACTAGTGAAAATCCCATCGGTTCACCCTGCCTTTCATGATGGTAATTCTCCTAGTATCGACCAAGAATTCTAGCAATATAGCTCTATATTGTTTGCAGTACCTTGCCTAGTCGCCGAATTCCTTCTTCGATTTCCGTCCCCTGTTCCCAAGAATACGTAAGACGCAGCCAGCCCTGCTCGGCACCATAAACGCCTCCGGGGGTAAATACGACGCCTTCCCGAATCGCGGCATCCAGCAGCTCTCGTTCGTCTAGTGGCTGGAGCAATCGACACCAGAAATGAAAGCTGCCCAGAGGAACATTCCAGACGGCAAAATCCTTCAGCTCCTTATCCATCGCATCCAGCATAGCTGCTCGCTGTGTAAACAAATAATCCGCTAATCGTTCCATTTGTTTTTGCCACTGCGTCCTCTCCAAAAAGTGGCGAGCGAGCTGCTGGGAGACACTGCTCGTTCCGAAATCCATTTGTTGCTTGGCATCAGCGAGCCGCTCGATGACTGCACGCGGTCCGACCAGCCATCCGATGCGAAGTCCTGGAGCCACTGTCTTGGATGTACTGTTTACGTACAGGACAGTTCCGCTTGTATCTATCGCTTTTACAGGAAAAGGCGGCTTTTTGCCTCCATTTATCGTAAGTGCACCGTAAGCATCATCTTCGACTAGCGGAATCCGCAGCTCCTGACATACCTCAAGCAGCTGCTTTCGTCTCCCCTGACTCATCACGTTGCTCGTTGGATTGTGGTAGGTAGGATTGGCAAATACCATGCGAATTCTGTGCTCCTGATGCAGCAATTTGATTGCCTCTGGAATAATCCCTTCCTCGTCTAGAGGCAATCTGTATAACCGCAGCCCTGCAGAACTAAATAGCGGCAAGGAATAAGAGTAAGACGGCCCCTCCATGGCGATGGCGTCACCAGGACTGAGCAGGCAAAGGGAAATCAGATGAAGGGCTTGTTGTGCTCCCGAGGTGACGAGAATTTCTTCGGTCGATGCAGTAATTCCGTATTGCTCCTGTAAGTGGGCAGCGAGAACCTCGCGCAGCTTTGGATCGCCTTTTGGATGCGCATAGCCGAGTTCAAAGCGCATCTCGCCCATATCCTCCATACTTTGCAGAGTCAAGGGAGGAATCATGGAGGGGGTTAATTCTGCTTTTGCCAAATTGATAATCGACGGATCGAAGCAGGCATCCTGGATACGCTTCGCTAACGGGTAAGCAGGTAAAAAGGCGCCTCCGTTCGTATATTTGTACCAATTCGGCATTTGCCGTACTCCCCACAAATGCTGGCTGACCCACGTGCCGCTTCCTTGCCACGATTGCAACAGCCCCATCGCACGCAATTCCTCGTATGCCGCAGATACAGTCCCCCTGTTTACACCGAATCGCCTCGCCAAGACTCTTTCCGCCGGCAAGGAGCTTCCAGGCTGCAGCTCACCCCCAATGATTTGCTGCTCCAGTCTTTTGGCGATCTGCTGATAAACGGGCTGTTCCTTGCTTTTGTCCGGCTTCCACTCCATACTCCCTTCTCCTCCACCATGAATCTTGTTATGTAAGACTGAGGTTCGACAAATTGGCCTACTCATCCTGCTGCCAATTGGATCTACCCTTTGATCGTCAACGCTTTTAAGATGAGAAATCATAGACGGTCGCAAAAAAGGATGGGATTTATATGAGAACAGAGGTCGCCGTGAAAAACAAGGCGCTGCAGGATAACCCGCTAGTGCAAAGCAGCAGCCGCAACGAAAAAATGGGGTTATTGTACGGCTTCATCGGAGTATGCAGCTTCAGTCTGACATTGCCCGTTACAAAAGCCGTGATTTCGGATCTCTCCCCTTTGACCGCAGGCTTGGGGCGTGCCTTGATTGCAGCCATTTTGGCGGTCCTAGTGCTATTAATCAAGCGAGTGCCTTTCCCTACCTGGCAACAAACGAAAAAGCTGTTTCTGGTTGCAGGCGGTGTCGTAGTAGGGTTTCCATTTTTCTCGTCTGTAGCACTGGAGCATGTCCCTGCGAACCATGGCGCCGTAATTATCGCTCTTCTTCCGTTGGCGACAGCTGGTGCAGGCGCGTTTTTTGCAGGTGAGCGCCCGACACGCACGTACTGGATTTCCAGTATCATCGCCTGTGTAACCATCATCGCTTACGCCATCAGCTCAGGACTTGGTGCCCTGCAATGGGCTGATCTTTCCCTGCTTGGAGCAGTCATCTCGGCTGCAATTGGCTATGCTGTTGGCGGTCAGCTTTCGAAAACAATGGGAGGCTGGCAAGTGATTAGCTGGTCGCTTGTCTTTGCCTTTCCTTTTCTGGTCGTTCCCATCGCTGGTCCACTGATTGCCGAACTAAAGCAAGCGACTTGGACTACATGGCTCGGATTTGGTTACATTTGTGTTGTCAGTCAGTTTCTCGGTTTCTTTGCCTGGTATCATGGGCTGGCACTTGGCGGCGTTGCCCGGGTAAGCCAGACGCAATACTTGCAGCCATTTCTCTCGATTCTCGCTGCATGGCTGCTGCTCTCTGAAGAAGTTCCACTCGGAGCAATTGCTGCCGCCGTCATTGTCGTTATCGCGGTAGCAAAAGGCAAATCAGCCCCTGTAAAGGCAAGGGCTTAAACAAGCAGGCAGGTCTGACGAGATATGAAAAAAAGAAGTGCAGCCTTTGCATAAAAGGCATACACTTCTTTTTTTTCACCCATTGGAAGGCACTACCGGAATTACTTCTTTTTCACATCCAGCATGTTGCCTAAATACTCAGGCTTGTAACCAGGATCAGCCAGTGCGGAAATAACCAGCTCTCGCCAAGCATCGTGGTACAAGGGCAGTGTCTTCCAATCGTCCAATGTAACCCAGCCCGCCCATTCAATTTCTTCGTCATCGAGACCGCCGGGGATTGGCTCGGTCTCCTCTCCCATCAGTTTGGCCAGGACAGCAACCGCAATCGTATGCTTTCCTTCGCCGGAATGATTGATTCGGTCATCCACCCAAAGCAAACGCTCCATACTGACGAGCAGCCCGGTTTCCTCCCAAACCTCTCTTCTTGTCGCTTCCGGAATCGTCTCCACGTATTCTACATTACCACCAGGCAAGCTGTAGCAAGGTTCTCCTCCTGTCTTTTCCCGTATAAGAAGAATCCTGCCCTGGTGCTCTACCACCACGGTTACCCTGATGCTAATCGTTTTCATCCTGTTCGCTCCCTTCTCATATGGCAGGGGTACGCATGACATTCAGGGAATCGACACAAGTTCTCGCAAACAATTCCTCTAGCGCGTCCAGTCCATAGCGTTGTGCGAATACGGCCTCCGATTTGGCGATTGCATGCAGCATCATGAATCGGATTACGTCTTTGCCGTTTGTATAATATTCGAATCCTACTTCTTCGTAATAGACTGGTGTAGCCAGTGCGCAATCAAGCACAGAAGTTTCTTGAATAGGTCCTTCTAGCAAGAAAACGCTTCCTTTTTGCAGCCGGGTGTTATGCTCCTCCCATCGCCGCATGACCTGATGAGCGATATTCGCCAAATGCGTGATCATCGCCCTGTCAAACTGGTAGGAATAGAGTACACATTCACTAGCCCCTGCCTTGTTCAGCTCAAGTGTGACATATGTCCACCAGCCTCGCTTGCGTGTAGCCGGATAGACAGCTATCAGCACATCTGCTGCTTCGCATTGATACAAATCTCCCTTATACCCAAAAAAGCTGCTGCAGTGATCCATTACCTGCTTTACCACTATCATATGTACGTTTCCGCTCCGTAAGAAAACCTTTATTCCAACCGGTTGAAGCAATCGGTTTACTTGGCATTTCCTCCACACTGATTTTAGCACACTTGGAGGCGCTATCAAATGAGCGAATCTGAGTCGTTTCTAGTTGTTTGTAGCGCATGTCAATTTGTCATTGCTGGATAAGTGTCAGGGGATGACAGTGGATTCTATGCAAAAAGGGTACAAGTTTAGTTCAAAGTAGATTCGCTTTACGTATGAATACATTACAAACTGACTTTTTGGACAAGTGAAAGGAATGTACACAAAGCGATGACAACTAGACAACATCGGATAGAAGCAGATGACTACTATGACTGAATTGATGGTACCGCTGACGATTCTCTCTTTTATATGCACCATCATCTTTATTTTTTGCCGCCCTCACGTAAACGAAGCCATCCCTGCAACCTGTGGCGCTCTTTTCGTTCTCTTGAGCGGCAGTGTGTCGCTCGCCGATTTGGGTACGATCACAGAAACAATCGGGGGTGCTGCCATCACCATCATGGCAACCATTGTCATGGCGATTGTACTCGAGAGCTTTGGCTTCTTTCACTGGGCAGCTGAAAATCTGGCTGCAAAATCGAAAGGATCGGGAATTCGCCTCTTTTGGTATACGAATCTTCTCTGCTTTCTCATGACTCTCTTCGTCAACAATGATGGCAGCATCCTAATTACCACCCCAATCTTGCTGTTATTACTTCACAAGCTGGGTCTGAAAAATCACGAAAAAATCCCGTATCTACTGAGCGGAGCCTTGATTGCCACCGCCTCCAGCGCACCCATCGGGGTCAGTAATATTGTGAATCTCATTGCGTTAAAAATTGTGAACATGGATCTGTATATGCATACGGCGATGATGTTTGTTCCCGCAACGCTAGGGCTGATTCTTCTTACGCTTCTCCTCTATGCGTATTTCTATCGCACACTCCCGCGCAAGCTTCGATCCATCAATCTCAGTCTTTCTGCAAAACGCAGTCACCCCTTAAAAGGAGATTCATCACCGATCCCCCTCGAAAAGCGGACCAAATTCATGGGGTATCTCCTACTGTTTGTGTTAGGGGTACGAGCCAGCCTATTCGTCGCATCTTACTTCCACTTTCCTGTACCGCTCATGGCTGTAATTGGTTCCCTCGTCCTGCTGGCGTGGCGTTGGTATTACCTCAAAATATCACCCAAAGATATGCTGAAGAAAACGCCATGGCATATTTTTGTATTTGCCTTTAGCATGTACGTGATCATTTACGGGCTGCACAACATTGGACTGACGAATTGGCTAATTGGCTTCTTTCAACCACTGGTGTCAGGAAGCTTGCTCCAAGCCAGCATCATGATGGGAGGACTTGTATCGCTCCTCTCCAATTTGTTCAACAACCACCCAGCGTTGATGGTTGGTACACTTACCTTGACTAACATGGGGCTAGACCCACTCACTTTAAAAATATCGTATTTGGCTAGCGTGATTGGTAGTGACATCGGGTCCTTGCTTTTGCCTATGGGTACACTGGCTACCTTGCTATGGATGCACATTTTGAAAAAAGGAAATGTGAAAATCACGTGGGGGGAGTACCTGAAAGTCACCTCGATTGTCATCCCTATCACCGTTGTTTTCACGTTGGTGGTTCTCGCCTATTGGGTTGCATGGATATTTTAGGATTGCCGTGGAGGGTAAAAAATGGATTATATTCAGTCGTTGATTGGAAAAAGCATCGATGTAGAAATATCGGGCAAAAGCGTTTTTCAGGGGATTTTGATTGATGCAGGGCTAGATTTGATCGTGATTGATAACGGACAGAAGTTTGTATATATTCCGTTGGTACACATCCAGAATCTGAAGCAAAGCACTGCACAAAGACCACATCTGGAGCATGTATTTACTGTTCACGATAGTGACCAAGCAGATAAAATCTCTTATCGAAAGGTACTAGAGAATGCAAAAGGGCGCTTTATCGAGATTTATATAACGGGAAATCAATCGTTTAGCGGATACCTCACCAGTATCATGAATGATTACTTTGTTTTCCACTCGCCCCGTTTTCAAAACAATTTTTGTCTCTATCGACCATGTGAAATGGATCATTCCCTATCCAGATAACATCACCCCCTACACCATGGATAAAGACCGCTTTTTGTTTGTACCTAACAGCCTCCCATTGTCGCGTACATTCAAGCAGCAATGCAAAAAATTAGAAGGGGTTTTCGCAGTCTTTGACCTAGGCTTTGATTCAGACAAGGTAGGACTGATTGAAAAGGTGGATGGAAACAAAATCGAGCTTCGAATCGCCAATGGCGACAAGCTGCTATGGAACCTGCAGCATCTGAAAACCTTTCACGTTCCGTAGACAATTATGTCGTGTATTCAGCCCTTCTTGAGAACAAGTAGGCGGATAGAACGGTTGTCAGCCCAGAAATACGCGCCCAAAGCGAAACCACACAAACGTGGAAGTCGCCTCGGACGCGTATTTTTCAATTTCATGCCTATTATTTTCCTGGCGCTTGGGCAGGTGCTGGAGCTGGGCCAGGTCCTTCTGTTGGAGCTGTGTTTTGCAGCTTTTCTTTTGCTTGATCGATTTCTGCTTGTGTGAGCGGCGCCCCTACTGCGAAGCCGTCAATGATTTTGCCCAATGTAGCGGTATCAAAGTCCTCCTGGGAGTAAAGCTCTATCGTAAATCCGTTATCCTCCCAGATCACAATCCCATTTGCAAAGTAAACCTTGGTTCCTTGTATCACTTCTGTTTTAACTTCCTCTGTAGTACCGATGCCATTTTCTCCGCCCTTGGAAATCAGGAAGTTGACCGTTTTTTCACCTTGTGCAAATTGTACCTCTGCCATATTCTTGCCATGAATGACGGTGTTGACGTATTTATAATCCGCGAGCCATGTTGGAGCCGGGAAGTTGATACCCAGTGCAGAGCGCGCTTCCTGTACAGTTAGATCAGGGCGAGCCTGCAATTCAACTGCACGTGTAGGATCTCCATTCGTTTGTTCAGACGCAGCATCCTTTGCCGGAGGGGTCGGTTCCTTGTCGTATTGTACGATTTGTAAATTACCAACTTGAAAACGTGCCAAAATAGACTCGAGCATCCCTTGGGCAAACGAGGTCGTCGAGAATGCACCTGTTAAGCAAATGACAGCGACAGCACTAACCGTAATCGTTTTCCATCTATTCTTTTTCATTATGATCTCATCCTTTTTCGTATAGTCGGGTCTTATGGTTCCTGCTTCTATTTTGAACTTCAGACGATTATAGATTTTGTCCTTTGAGGCTTTGTCGTCCAGCTCTACCTTTTCAAGCAAGCGTGTCAGGTCACGAAACTCGCTTCGCTCTTGTTCACCCTTCATAGTGGAAGCCTCCCTTCTCCAATTCCTTCTGCAGCTTCTTCAAGCATCTGTAAAGAACAACCCCGATATTCGAGCCACTCACACCTAACAGTTCAGCGATTTCCGCGTTTTTTAGACCTGCCGCGTACTTCATCGCAATGATATGGCGTTCTTTGTCACTCAGCTTTGCCAGTGCCTTGAACAGCTCTTCATGACTATCATCTCGAATCACGATTTCTTCGGGAGACGATTTGGGTTGGAACAGATCCAAGATGGAATCTAGTGAAAAGGTCATTCTTTTTTTCTGTGAGCGGAAGTAATCAGTCACAGCGTTTCTCGCAATCGCGAACAGCCATACCTCAAAGTTGGACCTCTGTGGTGAGAAGCTATTGTATTTGGAAATCACTACTTCAAATACGTGACTGCAAATCTCTTCCGCTGCATAATGATTGTTGATTCGATAGCAAATATACTTGTAGACGCGCTTATAGTACGCATCGTATATCTCTGTAAATCTTTGTGTCGACATGATCCCATCTTGGATATCGCTTCTTTCGTTGTGGCAGATGCCTGTGCTTACTTGGGCAATCTCCAACTACTCCCCCTCCTTTCTTCCTCTATAGAAAAATGCGGTGAGCTAACAAATTGCGCAATTTGTTGTGGTTCCATGAGTCTCACGCTAGTTAATACGGGGAATTCGGGATTGTATTAACAAAATGGTTGTAAATTATTTTTTGGGGTTTGGGCAACTGTGAAAATCAGTCGTGCTTACCGCCTGCGAGAATCATCCGGAAATAAGTATAGAAAATACCCTCAGAAATTTTCCTGAGGGTATTTTCACTGCTATTTCATTAGTTAATCGACACAGTCAGATCCTCAACATTTTGTTTAGCAGTCGACATAAATATTATAGTCGCTGAAAGTGGCAATCGGGAAACCGTATAACCAGCTACGGTATCCTCTGTTAGCTTGGAAACAATCGCAGCTGCTATTGTCTCCGGCGTTTGACCACTTGTCACTCCTACTGTATAAGGAACGCTGTCAACCATGACGGTAATGTTGCCAGTAGAAGCTGCACCAGTGGCTACAGTAAATGTTGTGAACTCTGCTTGACCATCTACTCCACCTGAAAGCGTTGGACTCGACAAGATAAGCCCCAGTGGGTTAGATGCAGTGCTTATTGCGATAGTATTTCCACTTACACCCGCTGTACTTGCCGTTACTGTGATGATCGCTCCACTATGCGTTGCATCTACAAAAGAACCTCCGTTAATTAATTCTGTCAGCTCTTCGATTGTGTTGAATGTATTTGCGCCGTTACCTGTGGCTGCCTTCGTATAAGTATCCACACTGTCCACTGTTATTGTATCTCCATCTGAAATAAGTGGACCGAATGTTACTGTAGCCGAGGCTTTTGTGCCATCACTCCCTTGGTTGATAGGTCCTTGAAATCCTGTTACTCCTGGATCGCTATTCTCGTCTTATGCATTTTCAGCTTTATAACGAGCCTACACCGTACAGGCGCCTTTCAGCGCATACGGCGTTCCATCAACGAAAAGGAACGAACACTTTCAATTTTTACTTACAATGGGCAGGTTGATTGTATCACTAGGCAATCAACACAGAATAAACAGGGGAAATGCATTAATAGAAATATTACCCCTTTGGTGCTTTCCGCCAGTATTGACGTGTTTCTTCTTCACGTACGATATACCCGAGCTTGTTAATCTCGTTTCGAAGTTCCTTTATATCTTTAGCGTCTTTTTTTTGCAACGCAATTTCTCTCGCTTTCATTAAAGCATTTGCAGTTGGTGATAGATCAGGTGTATCCAACACCCAACGTCTATACTCCTGTTTAAATGGGTCCCCCTCTGATGACCAGGAATAACCATGTCTCTTGAAGGCATCCATCACCGTATTAGGGGATTCATCAATTTTGTCCCGTGCGAGCTCATGTCCTGATTCCCCAAGGATGACCAGCTGTTTCCCATCTAAGAAAACCGTATCAATCTCTTTTCGTTCGATTGTTTGCTTATGTCCATCTTTATCAAGTTGAACTGCTTCATCCGTAATGGTTACAACAAGCGTCTCCTTCACCGCGACAGCGGCAACTACTAGACCTACGATTAGACCCAGAAATGCTAGAATCATACTCACCCAAATGCCACTAAAGTGGTTGACCAATTTCAAAGGTCCCTCAAATGGCACCCATGGAAGCTTTAAAGCCCAGGCTGCGATTTGTGGCAGGAAGTAGCCCAGGACAAGCCCTGCTGCCCCAAACCCACCATACAGAATGATTCCTGTTGCCGTAGAAAAGCCTACAACCGTCTTTTTATTGTGTAATGAAATAGATCCAGTCATCTCGTTCACCTTCCATCGTTTAAAGGATTCGTTACCTTCGAGTTGACGATGGCTTTCTCAATAATCTTTGTAAGTTCGCAACTATATGTTTCAAGATCAACCTTCTTTGTTATCGAATTGTTAAGCATATATTCCCCAATTGCACCTTGAATCAAATTGGACATAACATCTACATTAAATTCTCCAAAAACTCCTTGTTCTTGGCCATCACGCAGGATTTGTTGAAGCTCCTTCATGATTATATCTTCTTGGTCATCACTTAACTTATAGTACGGGATATTATCGGGCGTTCTCTCATTAAAAACAATTTCTAACAAGGCTATATTACGTTGACGATGAGTACCTTGATAAGCCAAGCTTGCTAAAATAAATGCATTCAGTTTTTTCTGAGGAGTATCCTCTTTAGCTACTCTTTCCAATATGTAGGTAGTCGATCTTTCTAAGAGATTCGTTAGTAAATGATTCATCAAATCACTTTTATCTGAAAAATGGTAAGAAATCAGCCCCGTGCTTATATCCGCATTTTTTGCAATCTGAGCGAGACTTGCCTTTACATAACCAACTTCGTCAAGTGCTTTGATTGCAGCTTCAATAATTTGTTCACGCCTTGCTTCAGCAATAAACGACTGTCTTCCTTTTTCTTTATTGGCGTCCTTCATTACACTCACACCTTCAATTGATTGATCGTTCATTTTATTATTTGATTGGTTAATCAAATAATACCATAAAAATACATCCGGTCAATGCCTTTCACTTTTATTTATTTACACATTTTGGAACCATCAGTATTTCCATACGTATTAGTTATAAAGATCAAAAGGGGGCTTTTTTCATGCAATATCAAGCTGGAGGTACTTCCATTACTTGCCCATGCTGTAAACATACCCACTTTGACAAAGACTATCGTCAGCTAAATACTAGGGGAGCTACCTTCTTTGGACTAGACTGGGCAAACAAAGAAGCGACCATTCTCATTTGCAACAGATGCTCATATATCCTCTGGTTTATGCAGGAACCTACAAGCTGATAATCGGTTATCTCACGGGGGCTTTGATGTCTCCTATTGATATGGAATTCCAAAAGAAAAAGCACCTTAATCGGTGCTTTTGGCGTTACTCTATACTTCTTTCCGTACCATCTGTAATCTCAACTATTTCTATGGATACTACATAGTCCATATTTATATGCTTTTGTCATATCGTCATCCATTTAACAGGATTACTTAATTTCACCATTAGATCATTTCGAGCTTCTTCCTCACTTTCAAAATATTAAACAAGGAAACTTCAGATGAGTCCCGCCCGCTGCTTCTAGATTCACGATTGTACATGATGCTTGTATACTACTTGCTGGCTATATTACCTCGAAGCTCAAACGTTAGACTTTTCCCCATAAAATAACGTGTTAAATATTACTATACAGTTGTTCATCTCTTGTTCATGTTCGAGACGTACACTTACAAGCGTAGTCAAGAAATGGTACAGGAGATGATCTTTCATGTTAGCAGCAGCAGTGATTTTTATTAATCTGGCACTTCTTGCATATACGATCGGTGTATGGAGTGAAAAACGTTCTGGAGAGCTAAAGTTTACACACCTAATCTTTTTTGGTTTCGGTTTAGTATTCGATACGATCGGAACGACGTTTATGAAATTGCTCGCAGACAGCCCTGGTTTAAATTTACATGGAATTACAGGGTTGATAGCTCTGATCTTAATGTTTGTCCATACCGTGTGGGCATGTGTGGTCCTATGGAAACAAGAGGAAAATCGGATCAAGCAATTTCATAAATTCAGCCTAATTGTTTGGTTTTTATGGCTTATACCTTATTCCATAGGCGTGGTTTTAAGCTTTACTAAATAAAGGAGCTCATCAAAGGCTCCTATCATTTATTAGCTTATTTACCTATAGGAACCGTTCTGATCATTCCCAACCGTCAGTAAGGAATTGAAGTCCATCGGATAAGCTCCCTCTCCAGCAGAGAACGGAATGATCTCCGTTAGTGTCAGGGCTACTATTTCTCTACTTTACTTTTTATGTCTTTATTAGCGGATTAAAAAAGTAATGTTGTTATTCCCCTTCACCCATCAAGGGGAATCATTCACAGAAAAAAACCATCGAAACGATTTCGATGGCTTTGCGAATCTGTCTGTTATTTGACGGGTCTGTTTTGAAAATACGTTTTGCTCAGCTCCGTCACCCACTTGGCTGCCTCCAGGCCCTCCTTTTCCAGATTGGAGGTGCGATAGTCAACCTTGTCCCAGCCTCTCACATCTTCGTATACGCTTTCGGCGACATCCTTCCTGCGGCTTTGAGATTCTTTTGTGAGGGTGACAAATTGATTTTGTCCTTCCTTGCTCAAAAACCAGTTGATAAACACCTTGGCAGCGTTTGGATGCGGCTGGTTCTTTAAGACGCCAATCGGAAACGGCGTGACTACCGTACTTACTTCTGGCTGAAGCTTGCCTGAATTTTTAACAACGCCTTGTTCTCTGAATTGCCGCAGCATCGTATTGTCCAGACCGATACCTATGGGGTATTTTCCCGTCACATACGCTTCGATCAGCTGACGAGGATCATCGATAACCAGCGGCTCTTGTTCGAGTAGTTTAAGCACGAATTCTTTACCCTCGGAAGCTGCCAGTGCTGCGAGTGTTCCATGTCCCTGCGCCTGTCTCGCGAAATTGTGCAGAACCATTTTCCCCCTCCATCTCGGATCAAGGAGATCCTGCAATGTCTTGATCTCGCCTTCTGGAATGACATCGTGATTGATGTGGATATTGGGGAGAGCAATGATCGCGAACACGTACTGACCCGTATTGGAAGCCATCGAATATCCGGCTTCATAGCCCATGTACCAATTGTTGTCGTCTTGAATCTCAGGGAACACGATAAACTTGCGGATATCATCTGTGGCACCTGCCGGGAATAGGTCAAAGGCGATCTGCTGTCCACCCTCCAGTAAAATATCGGACAAATACTTGTCTTGCTGTTGTTCTGCCAAAAGCTTGGAAACAGCCAGACTAGGTCTCATCCCAATGTACTTCACCTTAATGCCAGGGTACTGTTTCTCGAACTGGCGCATGAGCTCTTCCCGGCTCGTTGCAGCCGGGCCAATGATGGTAACCTCTCCTTCTTTTTTTGCCAGCTCGACGGTTTTCTCCCATTCCCTTTCCCATGCTTCTTTCGGTGTTTCACTGTTTGCTGGCTGTTGCGCCGGCGCCGGTCCTGCTGACTGAGAACTGACATTTGATGCAGGTTTGGCACAGGCGGCAAGGCTGCTCATCACAAGGACAATGAAAGCGAGGAGCCATATTTGTTTTCCGTTCGTTTTCATCGCTCCTCCACCTTTACGACTTATGGATGTTAATTCCGTGATACTCAATAAATTCCGACAAACCGATTTCTGTATTTTCTCGACCAATGCCGCTTTGCTTTACTCCGCCAAATGGAATGTGCTGATGTCCGAGTGCTGACAAGCCAGAGCCATTAATGCTAGTCATTCCCGCCTCAATTCTCCGGGCAACACGAACGGCGTGCTCAAAATCGGACGACCAGACGGAAGAGCCCAACCCGTATTCCGTATTGTTTGCCAAGTGAATGACCTCGTCTTCACTGCGATACTTCACTAATGGAAGAACCGGTCCGAATTGCTCGCATGTAACGATTTCCTGATCCTGCTCCGGGTTGATCACGACAGTCGGATTCAGATAGTAGCCATTATTCCAATTGTCAGGCTCGAGCTTCGTCCCGAGCTCCAGTACCGTTGCACTGCTGTTCTTGGCCCGTTCTACCAGTTCTTTCACATACGCATACTGCCCTCGATTATTTACGGGACCAAATGTGGTGTTTTCGTCTAGTCCATAGCCTATTTTGTAGTTATTCGCGTGGGCCACGACGAGTTCACAAGCGGCATCGTACAATTTCTCCGGAATGTAGACACGCTTGATCGCCACACATAATTGCCCAGAGCGCATAAAGGCAGAGGTGGCGATTTTGGTCATAGCTACTTCTAGATTGGCATCCTCTAAAACGATAGCTGGATCGTTTCCTCCCAATTCAAAGTGGACGCGCTTTAGGGAAGATGCCGCAGATTTCATGACTGACTTCGCCGTGCTTCCGCCACCCGTGAAAGAAATTTTGCGAACCAGCGGATGGGTTGTCAGCGCCGCCCCTGCCTGCCCGTCTCCGTGGATGACATTAATTACACCGGGAGGGAATAACTCTGACATTTTTTGCAAAATAAGCGAGACACCTATGGACGCAAATGGAGATGGCTTGATGACAATCGTATTGCCTGTTACCAAGATCGGGGCTAATTTCTGCATCGTCAGCATCAGGGGAACATTCCATGGAATGATAGCCGCAATTACCCCCAATGGCCGTTTTTCCACACTTACCCAGCTGTTCTCATCTTCCACCACTTTGGGTGCAAAAAAGGATTGAGCGTTGACCACCGTGCTGCGGATAATGTTGCTTGCCCGAACCGCTTCACCGCGATAAGAGGATATGAGCATTCCTGCCTCTCTGGACAAGATGTTTGCAAGGGCAGGTCCTTCCTGCTGGAGCAAATCGGCAGCCTGGTTTAGCAAAGCAGAGCGCTCTGCAAGATCTGTGTTTCTCCATGATAAAAACGCTTGATGGGCTGCGCGAACTGCCTGATCGACGTGCTGCTCCGTACCCTGCGCGACTTCCCCTACCACCTCGGACAAGCGTCCCGGATCTTTCACTTCCGCGTACGTCTTGGTCTTTACCTCTTCATTTCCAATCCATAAGTGAATGCGAAACGTCTCCATTTTCTGCATCTCTCCCTCTTGAAAAATCGGGCTAACATACGAGAGCAGTCCTAGCCCGGAGAAAAACCGAGCTAAGGACTGGACGAACCGAAATCTTCCCGCTATTTCGCTTGCTTTGCCTTCGCTCCAATTTCCGAGATAACCGGGCGAGCGTCGATCGTTTTTTGCTCCAAGGAAGACATTTTGTAATCAATTTTGTCCCATCCCCGCATCCCTTCTACTGGAGGCAGTGGTACATCTGTGCGTCGACTGATGTAATCCTGGACAATATTGACGAAGTGGGTCTGCCCCTCTTTGCCGAAGAACCAGTTCAAAAATACTTTTGTCGCATTGGGGTGTGGCGGATTTTTTAAGAGTGTCAGAGCGAACGAGCCTACATACTCGCTTTTTTCCGGTTCCAGCTTGCTTACCTTTTTGACGATGCCCTGGTCCTTGTATTTACCGAGCGTACTGGAGTCTACCCCGATTCCAATGGCATATTTACCCGTAGCAAACCATTCTGCCACCTGACGCGGATCGGAGACGAGAATGGGCTCCTGTGCCATCAGCTTGTTGATGAACTCCTCCCCTTTGGACATGTACAGCGCAGTCATCATGACGTGCCCCTGGCCCAGCTTGGAAAAGTCGTTGATGATGAATTTTCCCTTGTATTTCGGGTCGAGCAGATCATCGAAGGTTTTGATTTCACCTTCTGGAATGACATCATTGTTAATAAACAGATAGGGGAATGCGAGATTCGCATAAACGAACTGACCCGTATACTGAGCCTGTGCCATTTCAAAGCCTTTTTCATAGCCGTAATTCCAGTTTTTATCGTCCTTTACTTCCGGGAGTATGATGTAATTATGAATATCATCTGTTTGGGCTGCTCCTCCACTTTCCAGAACGATATCCGTGAGATATTTACCTTGCTGCTGCTCCGCTTGAATCTTCGGACCAGACTCGGACGAAGACATGCCAAAGTACTTTACCTTGATCCCGGGGTACGCTTTCTCGAATTCTCTCATCAGGTCTTCTCTATCTGTTTGCGCACTTCCGATGATCGTCACTTCGCCTTCCTGTTTAGCCAGCTCGATCGTTTTCTCCCATTCGATTTCCCAGTCTTGCTTGTTTGCATTTGACGTGGCTTGCCCAGCTGGTTGGCTGGTAGGTGACTGCTGATTTGAAGTTGCCGATTGGGGTGAAGGTGAATTTGTTTGTGATGTTGTGCCACAAGCTGTCAACATCACCACTGCCAGACAGGTCATGATCGCAATCCACTTTCTTCTCATTGCCGTTTTCATCCTTTTCTGTCCCCCTCAGATTACGCTTTTCTCCCACAGTCAGGGGTAAGCCTTTCTCCTCCATCTGTGTGTCAACTCATGAATCGTGCCTCCTGGATTTATGACCTCGAATGGTCTTCTCTCTACTTCTCTCTCTAGCCGATTGGAAACAGGAGGATTAAGGGAACCGGCGCGGACGATATGCTGCTGCTACGCCTCCCTCGGTATTGGAAAAAGGATTAGATGCAGGTCTTGCCATAGGACCAACTGCTTTCATATCAACCACAATGAGTGATGGGCTTCGTTTTTGGACTGCTCCAGAGAAAATAGGGCCAAACTCCTCTGCTGAGGTGACACGTATCGCTTCAAAACCGACGGATTGTCCTAACGAGACAAAATCAGGACTGACCAAATCGACAGCTACTCTGCGTCCGTAGACGTTATCCTGCACTTTGCGAAGAACGCCATAGCCCGCATCATCGAACAGAACGACTACAAGCGGCAGCTGCTCCTGGACGGCAGTCGACAATTCCCCCAGATTCACCATGAATCCACCGTCCCCTACCATCAGAACAACCACTCGTTCCCTCGCACCCATCTGTGCGCCGATGGCCATAGGTAGCCCCTGACCTATCCCGCCACCCGATGCATGAATGGAGGTACGCGGTTCATAGATTTCAAACAATTTACTTCCCCAGACACTCGCTGGTACAGTGACGTCCCGCACGAGTACGGTATTGCGAGGCAAGGCACTCTGCATCCCGTCCAAAACCGCCTCATAGGGTCCCAAAATTTCTCTTAGCTGGCTGCGCTCCTGATCTCGAAGCGACTTCACTTCGTTCTGAAAGGCCATACTTGGTTCAGTCCGCTTTTCCTCCAGCACCTCTGCAAGTCGTGCCGTGATTAGTCTAGCGTCCCCGATAAGCCCGTAGGTAAGGGGATAATTCCGATTCAAGGCCGAGGCATCTGCATCAATGCCAATATGCTCCACAGGAAGCTGCAAGCGCCAAATAGAGGTTTCATTTGCCCGGAAACGAACCCCGATACTGATCAGCAAATCACACGTCTTAAGGAATTCAGCCACACCCGCAGAGGAGGCAAAGTTTCCAATACACAAGGGGTGATCCTCCGGGATAATGCCTCTCCCTGATTGGCTGGTAAGAACTGCTGCCCCTAACCTCTCCGCCAGTGCTGTTACTTCGGCTGCGGCTCCGGCAGAAATCGCACCCCCTCCGGCCCAAATCACGGGCCTCTCGGCAGCGGCGATCTTATCGATAACCTCCAGCGGAATGAGGGGTGTCGGTGGTGATGAGGACTTGATCGGTGTGACGAAGCTGGTTTCCGGAATGATGCCCATCTGAAAATCGATCGGAATCTCCACGGTGACAGGCCCTGTTGGAGCAGATAATGCTTCCGTGATCGCTTGTCGCAGCAGCGGAACCGCCTGATCTGGCCGTCTCAAGCGGTAGGCTTTCTTACAGCATGCCTCCATCATCGCAAGCTGATCTTTACATTCGTGGATATAGCCCCTGCCTGTCCCCAGATACGGAGATGCTACCTCACCGGTCAGATGAAGCAGAGGTACCCCCGCGCTCCAAGTCTCAATCAGCGAGCCCGCTGCATTCCCTGCTCCCGTACCTGTGCTAGTAATGACCACGCCCAGTTTACCGGAAATGCGCGCATACCCATCCGCCATGTTTACCGCTCCGCTTTCTCCGCGGGCGCAAACCAATTGAATACTGCCTTCCCGCAAAATGGCATCGTACAACGGAATATTATGAATACTCACGATTCCAAATGCGGTATCAACTCCGGCGCGAACGAGTTCCTGCACGATGGCATCCGACGTCGTAAACACACTTTGCTCAAACATGTTTTCTACCGCCTCACTGGAATTTTTTCGGACTATATGCATCGCGCAAGCCTTTTGGATTCGAATTGGATCTGGGCAGTGGACCGACAGCCTGCATATCGACTACGATCAATGAAGGTTTTCTACTGACCACCGCCTGTTCAAATTGCCTAGCAAACTCCTCTCCACTGCCGACCCGAACAGATTCCAGGCCGACAGACCTGCCAAGCAGGGCGAAATCAGGGCTGACTAAGTCGACGGCTACCCGGCGTCCGTAGGCAGCATCTTGGACGTTGCGCAAAACACCATAACCGGCATCATCGAACAAAACGATGACGAGTGGCAGATTCTCCTGAATGACGGTAGCCAATTCACCCAGATTCACCATGAACCCCCCATCCCCTGCCATCAGCACGACGACCTTGTCCATCTGACCCATCTGTACGCCAATCGCGAGCGGCAAGCCTTGACCGATTCCGCCCCCGGCTGCATGAATGGCTGTCCGCGGCTCGTACGTTTCGAGCAGCTTGTTTCCCCAGAGGCTAGCCTGCACTGTCACATCGCGCACGACAATCGCATTTCGGGGCAAAGTCTTTTGCATCCCATCGAGAAACGCTTCGTACGGACCCAACACGCTGCGGATTTGACCGCGAACCACCTCGCGCAGCGTTTTCACCTCGTCCCGATATTGCTGCTTAGTCAAGCTCTCGTCTTTCGTGATCTGATTTGCTACCTGCCCGATGATTTGCTTCGCATCCCCGACAAGCCCGTGCGTCATGGCGTAATTCCGATTGAAGGCTTGCCAATCGGCGTCAATTCCAATATGCTCCTTTGGCACTTCCACCTTCCAAAAGGACGTTTCATTCGCCTTGAAACGAACACCGATACTGATGAGCAGATCCGAGCTTTTAAGTAAAGCAGTAACATCCGGGGCAGTAGAAAAATTCCCTACACATAACGGATGATCCTCCGCAATCGCTCCTCTGCCTGACTGGCTAGTGATGACCGCCGCTCCAATCAATTCAGCAAGTCGGGTCACCTCCGCGGAGGCACCCGATGTAATCACACCGCCGCCCGCCCAAATCACGGGGCGCTTGGCCTTTGCTATTTTTTCGATAACCACCTCTGGTAAGGGTGTCACCTGTTGCAGCGTATGCTCCACTGGCTCTGCAATCTCGGTTCGGGGAATAATCCCCATCTGATAGTCGATCGGGATTTCCACTGTGACAGGTCCTGCGGGGGTAGCAAATGCCTCACGGATCGCCTGACGGATCAAAGGCACGGTCTGATCAGGTCTGCGCAACAGATACGCTCGTTTGCAGCAAGCTTCCATCATCGCCAGCTGATCCTTGCATTCGTGAATATAGCCACGCCCGGTTCCCAGATAAGGAGAGGCGACCTCACCTGTCAAATGTAAAAGGGGTACCCCGGCACTCCATGTCTCGACCAGCGAGCCTGCTGCATTGCCCGCCCCTGTTCCCGTACTCGTAATCACAACCCCCAGCTTACCGGTTGCTCGTGCGTAGCCGTCCGCCATATTGACAGCACCGCTTTCACCACGCGCACAGACCAGTTGAATACTCCCCTCACGCTGGATGGCATCGTAGATGGGAATGTTATGAATACTGACGATTCCGAATGCGACACTTACACCAGCGCGGACCAGCTCCTGCACGATGGCATCTGACGTGGTAAACTCACGTTGCTCTTCATTGTTCATCTTGTTCAACCGCCTTTTTGCTTTGATGTAGACGTCCCAGCCGTCACGTCTCAATTACCTCCCGCTGCCAGCCAGCTCCTGTTCCCTGCGGTTCTTCGCGTGAAGCACCGGTTCTTTGATTCCGAACAGCTTTAGGGCATTCTCTCCCAAAATCTTTCGCTTCGCCTTTTCACTTAAAAAAGGTAGATCGTAAATAGACGCCGGAGCATCGAAATCCTGATGCGGATAGTCGGAGGCATAGAGCAGCTGATTTTCCGCGTCAAACATCTCGAAGACCGATTCCAAATGCTTCATGTTGTCGGTGTACTCTAGCGGCTGAGAGGTAAAATAGAAGTTTTTCATGTACTCACTCGGCCGTTTGGTCAAGAGTGGTGCATCCGAGTGTCGATAGATAAAATCACTGTCGAGGCGCATCATGAGGAACGGAATCCACGAAACCCCCGCTTCAATAAATAAGAACTTCAAGTCGGGAAAACGCTCCGGTATGCCGTTGATCACCAGGTTGGTCAACTGAATCATGTTGTAGAGCGGGAAGCCAAGAGCATGGGCAGACAAAAAGCGGTTTAGCTGATGAAGAGGCTTTTCCATCCAGTAGGATGCCGTGTGGAAGCCGAGCGGCAACCCTTTTTCCTCCAATAGCTTGTAGAGCGGCATATACGCATTATGATAGAGTGGCTGATAGCGAACACAGGTGATCATGAACCCGACGACGCCCTTCTTGTCGCCGAATTCCTCCACCATCCTGACGCACGCCTCCGGGTCGGAAAACGGGAGGTAGAGCATCGTCTTGAGTGAGTCATCACAGGGCAGCACTTTTTCCGTCATCCAGCGAGCTGCACCGTATGCGATTGCCACCTCGATATCCGATGCCGGATTGAGGCCGAGCTGAAGCATATCGGTAGGGAACACGATACTGTAGTCAATGCCAAGCTTCTGATTGCATTTCATCAGCGGATAAATTTCTTTCGGTACAGTCTGTCCTTCCGGAGTTTTTGTCTGAAAGTAGAGAGGCAAACTTTTCATGCGACCTGCGACGGTGCGATCTCCCAGGTCCAGTGCAATGTGACGCGTACTTCCCCCACTGTAAATTCGCACCCGACTGCGATACGGCTCTTCCAAATACTCAGCAATCTCGTTCATAGGCGTGGTCATATAGTGACAATCGGCGTCCATAATCGGAAAATCGTAGAGTCCTCGTGCCAAAGCCTGTTTTTCTGCATTATCGAGATAATTGTCCTTCAGGTTCAGGTTGATCATTGCTACACTCCTTCCTTTGCCAGTGCCTTCTCTCGGCGAATTTTGGCATGCAGCACAGGCTCATTGATCCCGAATAGCTTCAAGGCATTTTCACCCAGTATTTTTCGCTTTGCTTTTTCGTTTAAAAACGGGAGATCATAGATCGAAGCTGGCGCATCAAAATCCTGGTGTGGGTAATCGGATGCATAGAGCAGCTGATTCTCGGCGTCAAACATCTCAAAGACCGATTCCAGATGCTTCATATTGTCCGTATACTCAAGCGGCTGGGACGTAAAGTAAAAGTTCTTGATATATTCGCTCGGACGCTTCGTCAACAAAGGGGCATCTGAATGACGATAAAGGAAGTCACTGTCCAGACGCATCATGAGGAACGGGATCCAGGAAACCCCGGCTTCGATAAAGACGAATTTGAGGTCAGGAAATCTCTCAGGTATACCGTTGATGATCAGATTGGTGAGCTGGATCATATTGTAGAGCGGGAATCCAAGCGCGTGAGCAGAAAGGAACCGGTTCAGCTGTTGGAAAGGGCGCTCCATCCAGTAAGATACGGTATGGAACCCAAGCGGCAACCCTTTTTCTTCCAATAACTTGTACACAGGCATGTAGCTGTTATGGTATACTGGTTGATAGCGACAGCTTGTAACAAGGAACCCAACCACGCCCTTTTTGTCTCCAAACTCCTTGATTATCCTCACACACGCTTCTGGATCGGAAAAAGGCAGATAGAGCATAGTCTTGATTGAATCGTCATACGGCAAAACGTCTTGCGTCATCCAACGGGCAAAGCCATACGCGATCGCTACCTCAATATCCGATGCCGGATTTAACCCTAACGTCAATAAGTCCGTAGGAAAAACAATATTGTAATCAATCGCCATTTTCTGGCTGCTCTCTAGCAAAGGATAGATTTCCTTTGGCAGCTTTTCTTCTTCCGGTTTTTCTTTGCGAAAATAAAGCGGCATGCTTTTCAGCCGGTGGGCAACCGTTCGATCTCCCAAGTCCATCAAAATGTGTCTGGAACTCCCCCCACTGTACACGCGGAGTCGACTGCGATACGGCTCTTCCACATATTCCGCAATAACATTCATCGGCGTCCGCATATAATGGCAATCTGTATCTACGATCGGAAAATCGTACAACCCTCTGGATAGTGCTTGCTTTTCCGCATTATCTAAGTAATTTTTTTCCAGGCTTAAATTGATCATTCCCCTGCCCCTCTCTGGATCGGCCATGTTCATTCACCATTCGTGTTCTTTGATCAGGCTAGACACTATACGCTTACATAAATTTTTCCTTCCCGTACAACGGTTTGGAATTTATGCAGCTTAAATCTGCTATCGGCTGTGCAAGTGCCAGAAGCGATGTCAAATTCTAGACCGTGCCACGGACAGACCATGTTAACTTCATCCTCGGACGCGTACTCACCGAGGCTCATCTTATTTTCATCCAATCTCATCCTCACCCGGTTGGAGATATCCCCCAGGCATACAGGTCCTTCGGCATGCGGGCAGTTGTTTTCGATCGCATGGATCTGGTTCTTGATCAGCACAACACCTATGTCCATTCCTTCCACCGAGATATATACAGGCTTTCTTTCCATCAATTCGGTTTGCTCACATACGAAATGTTCCATGCTCTGTCCCCCATTTTCATTCATTTGCCTGCCTATTCAGGTCGTGATTATTGTTAACAGAAATTTCTGAACATCTGTAATTCAAACAGCTCCAGATTCTTGCTTTGCAGCAGTCTGTCGGCAAAAATCATCGCCTCCGTATCCGGAATGGTGTTCTCTTTTGAGATTGGCATGAATTCTTTGCTCATCTCGCTCAAACGGTCGAGCTCCTGCATTTTCATCGCATAAATTTTGATGACACTCTCGGCTAGCTGCTGTAGCACACTGCTATCGATTTGTCCCCACGTACCGTTTTTCTCGCTTTCTACCAATAGGTCAGCGAGTTGTTTCACTTTTTCCGCCGCAGTCATTGGGTGAAGCTCCCGTGTTTCTTCCATAAAAGTGCCTCCGTTCGTTAATAGGAATAAACAAAATCATCTTCATTTAATTTGAGTAGCTCACTGGCTCCTTCTTGGAACGGCACGCCCCTTGGCAGCATGACGGAAGCTGCTCGCACCTTCAACTGCTCCACATCGAGGCCCGGTGGATTAACGCCATTTTCCAAGCCCTGTGCAGCATTCAGCATGACACGCCGGGCTACGATGATCGCTGCATCACTCGTTCCAAGTCTCTCTTTGGAACGGTCCACAATGACTCCAGCACTTTCCTGGACGGCCGCATCCTGAATGCCGATGCCCTTGATGCCGCTGTAGTTTTTCTTACTTGCCTGCAATTCTCGGTCTATCAAATAATTGTTATCCTTGTTTTGGACCGGCCGGAGTGTTCCAGGAATCAACGCGGCATGCAGCTCGTGATCGCCCTCTTTCATCTTTGCCAAGTCCGCTTCCTTGATCGGGGATTCCGGTATCCAGCTGAATGTCCAGTGCCAGCAATTCTCGTCGTCCATAGGCACCCACGCATGACCCGTTCGCAGCTTGGAATTGTTAGTTGTCGGTGGAATTAGCGCGTACCACGGCATGACGAACTGAGTAATCCGCCAGTAAATATTCTCCTCCTTGGTATCTCTTCGCGCTCCGATCAGTAGTCCATAATCTGTTTTGGTCACCTCAAATTTTGGAGCGCCGTTCTCGACAGCAAGCTGAGTCGGTGTCGGGTTTTCATGAACCCTCCGGTGCAAAAAGGAGATGTGGCTGGAATCGATGCCGCCCTCTATTGCTTGAAAATAGTTGCTTTCCTGTATCCTTCTGCTGAAATAGCGGTGGCTTGGCGGGACTAGCGTGAACTCAAACACGGGCTGGTCAGGCATTTCATCAGGTGGTCCCATGTACGTCCAAATGATTCCCCCGTACTCCTGGCACGGATACGACTTGATGGTTACTTTGTTCTTAAAATTGCTTTCTGGCGGTTCTGACGGCATATCCACACACTTGCCGCAAGCGTCGAATTTCCATCCGTGATACACACAACGCAGCCCGCCTTCTTCATTTCTGCCAAAAAACAAGGATGCTTTGCGATGGGGACAATGCTCATCTAAAAGGCCAATTTGGTTGTTGGAATCACGGAAGGCAACCAGCTTTTCTCCTAAAAGAGTTACTCTCACTGGCGGACAATCCGGTGCGGGCAGCTCCTCGGATAACAAGGCAGGAATCCAGTACCTTCTGAACAGCTTCCCCATGGGTGTATTCGCACCCGTTTCGATCAACATTTTGTTATCTTCGATGGATAACATAAACAACTCCCCCTGCAACGAAATGTAATTAGCAGTATATTCTGAACTTTATAGATAAACTGTAACGGATCAGGAAGGGAATCGTCCAATCGGTAGTTTGGATGAGAGCATCAATTCTATCAATAGATAAGGGATTCAATTTCTACCCCAGTTATAGCTCCCTGTGCGGCACGTCCCAGCCATAGAGCTCAAGTGTCGTCTTGCCTTTTTTCAATTCCTCCCGAATCCGTGCTTCTTCTTCTTCTCGCGCAGATGCACGCTCGATTGTTTGGCGTATTTCTTTGCGCGGGATGACAACGACACCATCGGCATCACCCACAACCAGATCGCCCGGCATCATGCGAACATCGCCCAGTTGAATCGGATAATTGATCAAGCCCCCTCCTTTTTTCGTCGTTCCACGGATGCATAGCCCACGAGAAAAGACAGGGAAGCCTAATTGGATAATTTCGTTGCCATCTCGAACACAACCGTCGATGACTAAACCGCCCAGCTTGCGATACAGGGCAGCGTGCGTCAAAATATCACCCCAATACCCAGCCTTGTGCGCTCCCGACACATCGACCACGAGAATATCCCCTGGCTCAGCAACGGTAATGGCATGATGCAGCATGATATTGTCACCCGGAGGAGAACTGACTGTGATTACGGTACCGCACACGGTCATATCAGCAGACAGCGGCTTGATTTCAGAAGGGAGTGCACCCTTCTTTCCTGAAGCTTCATGCAAGGTTGCTGATGAAAACCTAGCTGCTTGCCGAATATCGTTCGCGTCTGGACGTTCGAATTCTGTCTTCATGAACATCTTGTGTTCCTCTCCCTTCGCCATAAGAACAGTCCCCATCGCAGATCATCCTCCTACTAGATTCAAATCTCGCTTTTTGAACATCCTCGTTTACATTTGTTTGCTTTGCAATTGATGGTAGCCGTGCATCCTTCTTGCTTCTTTCAGAGGGGTACCTTTCAATACCTCTTTGCGGATGTACTCTTCTTTTTCTTCGATTCGTTGTGCCGTAGCTAGAATCTCCTTTTCCTTTTCCTGATGAATGACGAGCACACCATCATCGGCGCCAAATACAATATCACCAGGACGTACCTGCACATCGCCTAGGGAGATCGGAACATTCACCGCAACGGCATCTACCCGCTCTTTCCCCGTGCGCATATATTTTCCACGGCTGAAGATCGGATAGCTCAGCTCCAGACTGCGGTTCACATCCCGGCATACCCCATCGATCACGGTTCCCGCAATCTCGCTCTTATGTGCCACAGCAGTCAAAATGTCTCCCCACACCGTACAATCGGTGCGTCCCGCATTATCGAGTACCACGACAGAACCACGGGGTACCTCGTCGATGTAATCCCCTACCGATCCTTTATCAACAGCCACTGGCAAATATTTGACGGTATAGGCACGGCCGACCATGTGATACCCATAGGTGATTGGAGCGATTCCGTGACATGTTCCGTGCAGTCCCAAGCTGTCCAACGCATCAGACACAGCCGCAATCGAAAGCTTGGCAAAGGCCTGTACTGTTTCGTCCATCGCTATGATTCCTCCCCTGCCTCTGTCATCGATTCATACTGCATGCTTTCCATGACCTCCACGACGGATTTGCCTGCACGAATGCCTTCTGCCATTTTTTGCTCTCGCAAGGCTATGCCTTCTGCCTCTGTAATTACTTCAGCAACGTGTGCGAAAGGAACAAAAACGACACCGCTACCATCGGCGATGACTAGATCACCGGGCAGAACGGCAACACCGCCGCATTGAATTTCTTCATTAAATGATTCTTGCATGATGCGCCCTCGAGCGGTAACAGGAACCGCGGTACGCGCATAAACGGGAAACTCCAGCTCCCTGCTCTCATCCAGATCTCGACAGGCCCCGTCGATGACTACTCCTTGAATTCCTTTTACCTTGGCCGCCGTCGTCAGGATACCGCCCCATGTCGCCACATCCATGCGCCCTGCGTTGTCAACGACCAGAACATCGCCTTGCGTGGCCGCGTGAATGGCCGGTGTGCACAAATGCTGGGTCGGACGAGTCAAACTGACTGGCTTGATCTTGATTGTGACGACACGGCCAGCAATCCGTGGGCAGGACCACATCGGGCGAATGCCAAGCACGGTGCCCTTTAGCCCCAATTTTTCAAGAGCGTCTGATACCGCACATGTATCTAAAGCGGACAACCGCTGAATCCAATCATTCTGTACATCCATTTGCCATCTGCTCCTTTGTCTTTTTCTTACCCATTTCGTCCTAACCCCACTTTAACTCCGAACAGACGTGCCACCAAAGCAACACCTACCGTCAAAAACAAGATAATGACACCAATGACGGAAGCCGCTTCGTAGCTGCCATCTGACATGTAGCTCAGCTGCAATACCGAAATGGGACGTGTGTCGCTGGTCGCCAGCAGTACGACGTGACTCGTCGCCCTCGCCGCGATCGCAAAGCCAAATACCCCTACCACCACCATCGCTGGCGCAATCAATGGCAATACAATCCTTCTGTACGTATACCACCATGACGCTCCGTGTACCCAGGAGGCTTCCTCTAGCTCACTGCCCAGTTGCGTCAGGTTGGTTTTGAGTACCTGGGTGCCTGTCGTGATGCTCACCAGCACGGTTGAGATGATCAGGACAAAAATAGTTCCGTACAGCGGTTTGAATAAAGGAAAGCCGAGAAATAGCCAGAGCATGCCCAGACCTACCACGATTCCTGGCAAAGTTGACGGGAGCCATACCGTAAAATCCAAAATACCGCGCGGACGATATTGGGTGCGAACAATCACATAAGCGACAATCGAAAAGAGCAGCATCGACAAAATCGCGGTAGCAAAGCAAATAATGAGCGTATTACTCAAGCTCTGAATCAGATCGGGGCGCTCCATCACGATTCGCCAATGATCCAGCGTCCACACCTCTGCGATATTGAAAAAGCCGTAAAGCTTCATGAAGGTGCCAATCAACAGGAATATGAGAGGTACGACAGACATCGTCAGGACCAGAATCAATACGATGACAAATGCAGGCCAGCGCCAAAAACCCAAGGCGTACGGCTGTGATTTAAACTTGCCACTGACCGTTGCATGGTTCCCTTTCTGCGTGACCCACTGCTGGAACAAGATGAGCGGCAGCATGATAAGCAGAACGACCGAGCCCAGTGCAGTAGCAGCTCCGTACTGCGGATCATTTTGAATGATCAGCCGATAGATTTTTGTGCTAAATACCTCCAGATTCGTTGGAGCTCCTAGGATGAGCTCCACTTCAAACGCTTCGAGACTGCGGATAATCCCCAAGACGGTGACCACCAAAATGGCCGGCGCCATGACGGGTGCAACGATTCTTACCAATGTCGTGAAATTGCTTGCACCATGCACACGTGAAGCTTCCTCCAACGAGCTGTCCATATTGCGGAAAGCCGGGGTCAACAGCATCACTTTCACCGCTATTGTCCCTGTCATGAGATGGACCCAGATGATCCCCCACCAGGAAAAAATATCAAATTTGATCCAACCCAGTAGCGGAATCGAGGCAAACAGTTGATTTAACACCCCCCGATCCGGGTCCATTAGTAGAATCCAGGCTTGGGTCATCGGCAGTGTCGGCATCAAAAAGACGATCCAGAAGCCAAATTCCATCCAGTTACGGCCCGGCATATCGGTACGTGCAATCAGCCACGCCAGCAAAACACCAATGACGAGCGAGATGATCTGCCGCACAAGCGTCAAATTGATCGTATTGCTTAGTGCAGCCAATAAGTCAGGAGCGCTCAGGGCAATTCGCCAGTTTTCCAGACCCCAGGTCGTTTCTTGTCCCATTTGACCTACCTGAAAGCTGTTGATGAAAAGCAGGATCATCGGATAAAACACCAGAAAGCCAACCACGATCAAGACGAGAGTGTAAATCGCGTTTTTCCCTTCAAAAAAGGCTGAGAGAAACCTTGCGAATCGACTTCTTTTCCGCTCTGGCTCTAGCAGCTGTTCGGGTGCACCTTGTGCAGTCTCTACGCTGGCCATACGGTTACCTCCCTATCCAAGCGGAGTGCCACTTCCTGCCCCTGATGCCAATCGAAGGTCTTCGGCAGATAAAGGTGAATCCGCTCCCCGTCGTTTAGTGCCACAACCGATTCGTATTGGTTCCCGATAAACAAGAGGGTCTCAATTTTCCCCTGAAATACGACACCGCCTGCCTCGTCCCCCCTTGCCCTCATCACGGCAACCGGTTCAATCGTGATATCCTCCGCACGTGTAGTAATCGAACAGGGCTCTCCTACCGCAGGGCGATGGAAATAATGCTTGGCAGTGCGCAGCCGTATCGGGTTGACCCCTTCTCGCATAACCTCGATCTCACCACCGGGGGTAACACTCACGATTTTGCCTCCAAATATCATCGTTTTGCCCAAAAAGTCGCGAACGAACGGTGTCGTTGGTTCGTCATACATGTTCTTCGGAGTAGCTATCTGTTCGACGCTCCCTTTGTTCAGCATGATAATCCGATCTGCCAAACTGAGCGCTTCCACCTGATCATGGGTAACAAAGATGATCGTAATGCCGAGGCGCTGTTGCAGCTGCTTAACCTCAATTCGCATTTGCTCGCGTAGTTTCGCGTCCAGATTGCTGAAAGGCTCATCCAGTAACAGGATGTGCGGATGAAACACGAGACTTCGAGCAAGGGCCACGCGCTGCTGCTGCCCACCACTTAGCTGGGTCGATTTTCGCTCTGCCATCTCCCCCAGCCCCACGAGCTCCAAAATCTGTTTCACTTCCTCCTTGATTTTGCTTTTGGCAACACCGCGAATCTGCAACGGATATGCCACATTTTCAAACACGTTCATATGAGGCCAGATTGCATACGATTGAAAAACCATACCCATGCCTCGCTTACTGGGCGGAACAAAAATTCGCTTTTGAGCGGAGTCGATCACTTCCCCCTGATAGATGATCTCCCCTTCATCACACCGCTCTAGACCAGCAATCATCCGCAGACTGGTCGTCTTTCCACAGCCGCTCGGACCGAGCAGAGCCACCAGCTCCCCTTCCTTGATCTCCAGAGATAGATTGTGCACGACCTTGTTTTTTCCAAAGATTTTGCTCACATTATCAAATTTCAAAATCGTATTGGCAGCCATTGCTCAATTCCTCCCTTAATCGTTTTGAGAGGTGACATAATCTTGTTCAGTTAGCATCATCAACTCTTTAGCTCCATCCTGAAAAGCGATTCCTTCTGGAAGCATGATTGAGGCAGCCCGTACTTTCTGTTTCTCTGGGTCGAGCCCTGGCGGCGTTTCTCCGTTCTCCAAGCCTTTTGCTGCGTTGATCATGACACGTCTAGCAACGATGATCGCCGCATCACTGGTACCCAACCGCTCTGTTGTCCGATCGGTAATCGCACCGGACGATTCCTGGACAGCCGCATCCTGCATGCCAATTCCTTTGATCCCGCTAAACGCTTTGCCGCTCGCTTGCAGCTCCCAGTCGATTAAGTAGTTGTTCTCCTTGTTTTGGACAGTACGAAACGTCCCGGGAATTAATTCGGCATGTAAATCATTGCCTGCTCGCATCTCCCTCACTTCTTCTTCGGTTAGTGGATCCAGTGGATTCCAGCTGAACGACCAATGCCAGCAATGCTCGTCATCCATGGGCACCCATGCATGTCCGCCTCTAGTCGGGCCAAAAGGAGGGATCATCGTATACCACGGCATGAGAAACTGGGTGATTCGCCAGTAGACCGTCTGTTCCACCGCTTTTCGCTTGGCACCAATCAACAAGCCGTAATCCGTTTTGGATACCTCGAATTTGGGTGATCTGTCGTTGGCCAGCGCTTTTTGTGCATCTGTCTTGCTCCGTTGTATGTTTCGATGCAGAAAGGAAATATGGCTGGAATCAATACCACCTTCGATTGACTGAAAAAAATTGTTTTCTTGTATGCGCTTACTAAAGTAGCGATGGCTTTTTGGCACCAGCGTCCACTCGAGAAAAGGAAGCTCTGGCATGTGCTCTGCCGGACCCATGTACGCCCAAATAATGCCGCCAACGTCTCGACAGGGGTATGACTTGATCGTCACCTTATTTTTGAAATTGCTCTCTGGCGGTTCGGATGGCATATCCACACATTTGCCGCATGTGTCGAATTTCCATCCGTGATACACACAGCGCAGGCCCCCCTCCTCGTTACGCCCGAAAAACAGGGAAGCCCTCCGATGTGGACAAAATTCGTCGAGCAGCCCTACGTTGTTATTTGAATCTCGGAAGGCCACCAGCTTTTCTCCCAACAGCTTGACACGCACGGGCGGGCAATCCGGTGCGGGCAGCTCTTCTGACAATAAGGCTGGTATCCAGTAGCGTCTGAGCAAATTCCCCATCGGTGTATTTGGTCCTGTCTCGGTCAATAGCTTATTTTCTACCGCTGATAACATGTCATCTATCCCTCCAAGTCACAGACAGAATTTACAATTTTCAGAATTTGTACACTAAACGTAAGCGAAAACCGTCTGATCGTCCAATCGGTAGTTTGGATAGTACTATCGGTCGTATCAATAGTTGGGTACACGCAAAAAAAAAGACTGCTATGAACGAATGATTCGACAGGGCAGATCTAATTCGTCAATAATAGTCTCCAATCTATTCTTGATCACCTTAAGTACCCTTGGAGCATCGTAATTACGGGAATGCGCAAGATACGTCACCAATGGACGTGGACAGGGTGTCAGTGATAGTTCTACCAGCTCGCCGCTTTTAATGTCCTTTTTAGCGATCAGCCTGGGAAGAATGGTAAGCATGTCTGTCTTTTTCACCATTTCCTTGATACTCAAAAAGCTGTTCACGGGCATCGTCCAAGCTGGTCTGATTTCGTGCTGGTCAAAATAATGCTGAATATGCTTGGAAATCGGTTCACTCTCTTCGGAAAGAACAAACCAATGCTCGGCCAGCTCGCTCGCAGAAATCTGCTGGCATTTGGCAATCCGGTGCGACGGACGAGCCAGTAAAACGAAATCATTTTCGTACAGGGGGACAAAATCTACCTCGTCAAGGTCCACAGAGGTATCCAAATATTCTCTTCCCTCGAAAAAACCGATATCAATTTTCGCTTCCACAACCATTTTCACAATGTCATTGGAGAACTCAGTGTTGCGCAATACCTGAATCTGTACCTCTTGGTCAAATTCATACAAGGAGGGCAAAATATACGGAAAAATGATCGTTCCAAACGGAATCGCCGAGCAAACGGTGAGCTTCGACAATGTTCTGTTTTTTTCCTCAACAATTTTTTTTACACCTAAATCCATCGTCTCTATACATTTCTGGGCGTACGGTAAAAACGCTTCTCCATACTTGCTCAAGCGGATCACTTTGCCCAAGCGATGAAATAAAGGGACTCCAAGCTCGTTCTCCAATTTTTGGATTCTTGCACTCATAGTAGGCTGCGTAATATGTAGTTTCTCGGCTGCCTTGGAAAAATTTTGCTGTTTTGCTACTTCTACAAATGATTCGATCTGTTGGAGTTCCAACAAGGATCACCTTCTTTTTTAAAATAATAAGATACATCAACAAAATTCATATACACTCACTAGTGCCACAAACTAATCATAATTGATTAATAAGCTATTTTCCTAAAGAAGAAAAAAGCATTCTTGTCCATGATTCCTCCCTCCTTGCTAAGGAGGACAGAATCTACCTGACCTAACCAACAATAAGGATGAGCGTTATCACGAAACACAGAATGCTGAATATTATTTTTATTTTAAATAATAAGAAAACATTAAATAGACACTAGTGAAATATACATAAATTTGGTGTTAATTTTATTCGAATGACACAGACGCGTCAAGCTGTAGGGTGCAGGCACACAGGGATAAAATTCGACAAAAAAGCCCTTAACCTATCAAATGGTTTTGGGCTGTCACTATGATTGGCAAATCGAATTATGATGTCTCCTTGTGATAATTGATGCCGTGGTATTCAATGAATTCTGCTAACCCCACTTCCGTCTTTTCTCTTCCGATTCCGCTTTGCTTTACTCCCCCAAAAGGAACATGCTTCAAGCCCAGTGGCGAAAGATTTGCACCATTGATACAGGTCATTCCCGCCTCTATATGACGGGCAACGCGCAGGGCACGCTCTGGATCAGACGACCAGATGGAAGACCCCAAGCCGTATTCGGTAGAATTAGCCCATTGGATCGCCTCTTCTTCTGTGTGATAGGGAACGATCGGCAAAACCGGGCCGAACTGCTCACACGTAACGATCTCCTGCCCGGGATCGGGATACATGACAACTGTAGGATGCAAATAGTATCCATTCTCCCAGTTTTCCGGTTCAAGCCTCGTACCCAGCTCCATCACTCTCGCATTGCTCTGCCTGGTTCTCTCTAGCAGCTCTTTGACAAATTGATATTGAATGCGGTTATTGACCGGACTAAACGTTGCCTTTTCATCCAATCCGTGACCGATCGAAAATTGGTCTGCATAGGCGCACACCAGCTCACAGGCCCTCTCGTAATACTGCTTCGGAACATACACACGTTTGGTCGCAACACAAATTTGTCCAGAACGTCGAAAAGCAGCCGCGGCGATTTGCGGCATGACCTCATCTACATTGGCATCGTCCAAAACAATAGCCGGATCATTGCCGCCTAGTTCGAACTGAACATGCTTCAACGAATCAGCCGCATCTCTCATGACGAACTGTGCTGTCTTTCCTCCACCCGTAAATGAAATTTTCCTAACCAGCGGATGGGTACTCAGCGCAGAGCCCACCTCTGCCTCTCCATGGATGACATTGATGACGCCCGGAGGAAACATGGCAGCGATTTTTTTCAACACAACCGAAACACCGATTGCCGCAAAAGGGGATGGCTTGATGACAATCGTATTTCCTGTTACAAGAATAGCAGCCAGCTTTTGCATGGTTAGCATGAGAGGTAAATTCCAGGGCACGATGGCAGCAATGACCCCTAAAGGCCGTTTCTCCAGGCTCACCCAGCTCTGCCCATCCTCAACCTGTTTGGGTGAGAAAAAGGTCTGTGCCCACTCCGTTGTCGCCTTTAAGACATTGATTGCCATCCCCACCTCCCCTCTGTAGACGGACAACAGCATCCCTGCTTCTTTCGTCAAGAGCCGTGCCACTGCCTCTCCTTCCGACTGAATCAGTTCTGCCGCTCTGAGAAGTAGCCTGCACCTCTCCTCTACCGCGACCGTTTTCCATGATTGAAAGGCTTGATGCGCCGCCCGTACCGCCTGATCCACATGGGCCACGCTCCCAATGGCTACATTTCCAACCACGTCCGTGAGTCGTCCTGGATCACGCACTTCCATGTAAGAAGGTGTCTGTACTTCTTCTTGATTGATCAACAAGTGGATGACTTGCTGCTGGCTCATACGTCCTCTCCTCTCGTAATCCGTACTGTAAAAATGCGGGCTGTACCCAGCCCGCCTGTTCTTCCTACCATACTTGGAACACATCCGCCTGATCAGCTGCCTCCCACAAGGAGACGATCGAAAACCCTTCCTGTGCCCAGCGCCCCAGAGAGGAGCCTTCTCGTAACGTGACGATCACCTCGATTCCTTTCTGTCTAAGCTGATGGGCTTGTTCCAGCCCCAGATCCTCGTACCCGAAAATCGCCACCACTTTTCCACGCAAGTACGTGGGCACCTCTTTGTTGTATTCCTTTCCTTCGCTCATGGGCATTTCCTCCCGTTCCTATTTCCAGTAAGCGAAGCCCATGCCGCAGCCCGTGCCGGCAATCGTTCGATAAGCAGGAATGTAGTCGATCACTTCCATTTCCAAATGGTCCACTGCCCCTGCAGCCGCTATCCAGTTACGAATCTCCGAGGTACCTTCGTGCAAATACTCCTCTTTTACTGTTGCCAGCAGAGCTTCATCCTTGTTTTTCAGCGCTTGCAAGATTAATTGGTCAAATTCTTCATCCACCACAAAATGACTCATTCCACCAGAGGCTACGACGGCTACGCGCAGGTCACTATCCCATGATTCAACGGCTTGACGAATCGCCTTGCCGAATTCATAGCAACGGCTGACGGTCGGTTGATTCGGAGGGAAATACGTGTTGATCATGACCGGAACGATCGGAATTTGTAATTCTTCTTTCATAATGCGTCTGCGGGTAAATATGAAGGAATGGCCGATTCCTCTTCCCTCGGCCTGCCGAGTTAACTGACCTACGTCAAATCCGGCAGCGATTGTTTTTTCGATGATGTGCTTCCCGAGTTCCGGATGGCATTCGTACGCTTCCCGCCGTTCGCCAAAGTTGGCCCAGCGTGACGGCTCCATAGAGGGTAACAATTTCTCTTTGGGAATCACTTCAATTTTATCGCCCCAAAAGACAGACAGGGCTGGCATACCGTCATCCTGGAAAAGCTCCCATTGATCGTCGCCAATGACGATGGCGATATCGGGTTTGGCTGCCACCAGTTTATCTTGTACCTCTTCAATTCTCCGTTCCCACTGTGCGAAGTTCTCCTGCCACTTCTCTTCCGTAACCTGCGGCTCTAGATTCGCATCCTTGTGCATTTCAACCAGTTCATCATACGAGTAGTAGCCGCCGCGATAATGCGTACGCTTTTTCGTCTGATCCCGCTCGGCATGCAAGTGCATTTTGTCTACTGGCGTACTTAATTGAGGGCTATGGGACGTCGCTACACCAAATACGATTTTGGCCATCAGGCTTTACACCCCTTCGTTGAATTTCAACTTGTAAACCTTCGTTGCTGTTTCTCCGAAAATCATGCTCTTGTCTTTTTCCGTAAGCCAGTCGATGCTCTCAATGATGGGCTTCGTATTGTCCATGTACATGCCAGTATGCGGATTGATTGCAGAGCCGGTCCCCGGATTCTCTGTTCCGAACATGCACCTGTCCGTGCCAACTGTCTTGAACAGAAGCTCCAGTGCATCCTTCGTATACAAGCAGGTGTCGAAATACAGCTTGCGGATGGCTTCCTCAAACGGCTCGGCCTTGGAGCGATACCGCCCTGCCATAAATCGGCCAATTTGATACGGGATCGCGCCTCCAGCATGCGAAATGACGACTTTCAGTGTCGGGAAGTCCTCGAACACTTTTGAATTTAGCAAGGAAGCGACTGCAATCGTTTCTTCATTAATAAAGTGCAGGCTGTAGCTTTCACGAGGAGAGACGCAGCTCGCGGAATGCACCAGTGCTGGTACATCTAGTTCAACCAGCTTTTCATATACCGGATACCAGTATTCGTCTCCGAGTCCTGGAGGTGGCGGCCCCTCTCCTTCATGCGGATCGGGATTGAGCATGACACCGACAAATCCCAGCTCCTTGATACAGCGCTCCAACTCGTCCAATGTGTTTTGGGGACTCACTCCTGCATTTTGCGGCAGCCCGGCAATCCCACGAAAGCGGTTGGGAAACAACGTGCACAACCGGGCAATCACGTTGTTCGCCGCTTCCGTATACCAATGAACGATTCGTTCCGGTTTGGCAGAGTGCATCGCCTGAAAAGGTCGCGGTGAGATGAACTGAATGTCTGTCCCTACTTCATTTAACAGCTCCAAATGGGTCTTCGGTTCTTGCCTGCTGTTCCACACTGCATTGATCAGTCTCTCATCATCAATGTGAAGCCGTCCTTTGCCATGTGCTCCCCTACTGGCAAGGAGCGAGGATTGGTACGCGTACAATTCTGGCGGTGCCACCACATGTCCGTGAATATCAATAATCACTATGAACCTGCCTCCTTAATCGTTCGGTTACGAAAATAAGAACATATCGAATTTTCAGTCTTTATATTCTAACCTTAGAGGATGAGTGTCTTTTCCGTCCAATCACTAGTTTGAATCGGTCAATCGACAGCTTCGATAGTATCAGGCTGCTTTACGCCTGGTTCAGCACTTGTCCAAGCGCCTTGATAAAGATCTCGTTTTCGTCCTGAGCTCCTACCGTCACGCGAATCGTTTCCGGGTACCCGAATGCTGCTCCAGAGCGTACAATAACACCTTGGCGCAAAAGCCCCTGGAACACCTCATTACCTGAGCGGCCTACCTTCACCATCAAAAAGTTGGCGTGGGACGCAAAGCAGCTCAGCCCCATTTTTTCCAATTCCGTAATCAGATAGCTTCTTCCCGTCGCGTTTTTTTGTGCACAGTCCTCTACAAAGCGATTATCATCCAGAGCTGCAAGCGCCGCTGCTTGAGCGAGTCTGTTCGTATTAAAGGCTTCCTTCACCTTGTTCAGCTCTGTCTGGATCGACGGGTGCATCAGCCCGTAACCAATACGCAGCGCTGCCAGCCCATAGATTTTGGAAAACGTACGCAGAAGCACAAGATTGGGATACTGAGCGAGTAGAGACACGGTATCTAGCGCATCGTCTTTGTTCATGAACTCGTAGTAAGCTTCATCCATGACCAGCAGCACGCTTGCAGGCACGTTTTCCACAAAGGTGCGCAATCGATCTTTTTCCACGATGGTTCCTGTGGGATTGTTCGGATTGCAAATAAAAATCATCCGTGTTTTTTCGGTAATAGCCGCCAGCATTTTGTCCAGGTCATGCACGCCGTCTATGAGCGGTACTCGAATCGGTAGTCCGCCCCCAATCAAGACATTCGACTGGTAGCGAGGGAAGGTAGAATCGGCCATGATTGCCTCATCGCCAGGACGAATGTAGGCCCTGGTCAAAAGTGAAATGATTTCCGCCGAACCATTGCCGAAGAAAATGTGATCCTTTTCAATGTTCAAACGCTTTGACAGCTTCTCTGACAGAGCGGGAGCTGTGGCTTCCGGATAGAGAGCGTTATTTTTCATTTCTTCGGCAATCGCTTTGATCACTTGGGGGGAACAGCCATATGGGTTCTCATTGGAGGCGAGCTTGGTTATCTGCGTCAGTCCCAGCTCCCGCTGCACCTCCTCAATCGGCTTGCCGGGGACGTACACCTTCAGATTTTCGATTTCCTTGCGCGCCTGAACCTTATCATCAATGATCATCGTTTTTCCTCCTGTTCTTTTACACCATGCAGGGTAATAAGCGGAGCGGATACAGCAGCCATCAGGACAACATGGTAGTGTGCCTTCTACGACGCGGGTGGCTCCCCGATCCCCTGTTCGCGTATGCTTGCGATCATCGCTGAACGGAGCAGCCAATTACGACACCGTTGTGGATCCTTGGCTTGTTCCGCCATCTCCTTTTGTAGTCGGAGGCGGAATTCGGGGTCCTTTTCCTTCATGACCTTCGTGTTTTTCTCGCTGATTTCCTTCACATAATCCAATGCTACTTTGCGCCTTGCAGTCGTATAGGTCGCAAGCTCCGACTCCTGGTCGCTCTGGCTTTGCAAAATGCGGATCAATCTTCTACCAAGATCGACAGCATCATGAATTCCGTTATTCAATCCCAGTCCTCCCATCGGACTGTTAATATGGGCAGCGTCCCCTAAAAGAATCACCCGACCTTTATGAAAGGTCTCGGCAACTCGCTGATGCACCCGATAAATCATTCGCTCAACGATGGGAAATCGATCCTCTGTTTTGAGCGCTCGCTGCAAGCTACGCTGAATATTCTCGTCATCCAGCGCTTCCTCGTCCGTGATCGCGGGGGGAATGGGATAAAGCAGGCGCCAAGCTTCCGGTACCCGCAGGATGAACAAAAACTCTTCAGGGTCGGATACGTAATTCACATACGCCAAATCTGGGAGATATCGGTCAAATGCGACCGGTGTCCCAACCAGCAGAAAGCGCTCTTCATACGTATATCCGTCGAATGTCAGCCCAAGCTGCTTGCGAACCGCGCTACGCGCCCCGTCAGCCCCTAGCAAATACGGAGTGCGCAGACGTTCCATGCCATCTGGAGTCTGAATCACAGCAGTCACACCGCCCTCGTCCTGCTCTACCTGTAGCAGCTCGGCGTTGAAGCGGATAGTGGCGTGCGGACACTCTTGCAAGCGTTCATAAAGAACCTGAACGTACGTAGATTGAGGTAATTGCAAGCGAAACGGATACTTGGTTTCACTTTGAATGTGGCGAAAATCAAATTCGGCATACAATCCGGTTTGCCTGTCCCGATATTGCACCTTGTCTGCGATTAACCCCCTTTTCATCAGCTCATCTGTTACGCCAAGAGACTCCAGCAGCTCGAGTGTACCTGCATGGAAAGTCGATGCTCTCCATTCCTTGCTGGGTGAATTGTTCTTTTCCAGGACCGTGACGGAAATCCCCTGCTTCGTCAGCATTTCAGCGATTGTCATGCCAACAGGACCCGCACCCACGATGATGATTGCTTCCTTTTGCACCGTGAATCACTCCCCACCGTAATATCATTCACCGTACTGGAAAAAGAACCCCCAGTCCAATCGCTAGTTTAGATAGACCCATCGAGTATTTCAATAGCTTGACGGGTTGACGGCCCTGCTCCCGATTCTTTTATAATTAGGCTCATCAATAAAATTTAGAAAATTCAGCCAAAAGTCAAAGGAAAGGGGAATTGACATGCACTTAGTTTCCTATGAGCGGGATGGCAGCATTCGGCTTGGCTGCATGGTCAGCAACAGAGTAGTCGATCTGAATCGCTCCTGTGAAGTCATGCTGGAAAAGCAGGGCAAGATACGTGCCAGACAGCTAGCAGAAGCATACATTCCACCCACCATGCGAGAATTTTTGCAAGGTGGTGAGGAAAGCCTGGCACTCGCAAGGCAAGCAGTGGACTTTGCCGTAATAAATCCGGACATTGCTATAAAACGAGGGCTGATCTACAACGAAGGTGATGTTCGCCTTGCCGCTCCACTGCCATCCCCAGGGAAAATCATTTGCGTCGGACACAATTACCGAGAGCATATTCTGGAGATGAAACGAGAGCTACCTACCCACCCTGTTATTTTCGCTAAATTCCCGAATACAATCATTGGGCCAACAGACGACATTCCCCTGTCCTCCATTACGGAGCAACTGGATTATGAGGCCGAATTCGCCTTTGTCATCGGCAAGCCCGCACGCAATGTCCCACAGGAGCAGGCACTCGACTATGTCGCGGGGTATACCATCGTCAACGACGTATCCGCACGCGATCTGCAACGCCGCACTCTGCAATGGCTGCAAGGAAAAACACTCGATGGCAGCGCCCCCATGGGTCCTGTCCTGGTCACGACAGATGAACTCGACAATCCGCACGAACTGGATATCGTACTGACTGTCAACGGTCAAGAGCGGCAACGATCCAACACTGGCAATCTCGTATTCAACGTCCATTACCTTGTCAGCTTTCTCTCTCACATCATGACGCTGGAGCCAGGTGATCTCGTCGTGACAGGTACGCCAGGCGGAGTGGGCGCCGCTATGGAGCCCCCGGTTTTTTTGCAGCATAATGACGTCGTCCGCATTGAAATCGACAAGATCGGTGCGATAGAAAACCGCGTGAAACGAACCGCTGCCCATCCACTTGCAGGACGAAAGCTAGATGCTTATGCGGTGCGGCTGGAGGAGCAGCTGGAAGAGATCACCCGCTATTGTCAGCAGCCCGAGGAGGTGATCCGCTGGAAGCCATCTGCCGAGGCATGGTCGATGCTGGAAACTCTTTGTCACGTAGAAGAAGCCATGCGTTACTGGCTCAGCGATTTGACGCGGGTCGCTTCATCGCCAGGCATCGAATGGGGACGAGGGCTACAGCATGAGGAGCGTCTCTCCGCGATCGACCGTGCCGCGCATGTAAACAGCAAGCAGATCGAACAAGAGCTACAGCTGACGCGTACGCTCGTTAGACATACCCTGTCGACCCTCGATGATTCGATCCTCTCCATCGAGTCACCCCACCGGAATCCTAAGTTTGGAACAAAACCGATGAGCTTCCTGATTGATCATTTCCTCGTAGAGCACCTGGACATTCACTTGCGTCAGCTCGGTCGAAACGCGTCCCATTTCCATTTGCTGCGAAAGGCGGGAAACTGATATGGCAGAAGCGCTTGATTTTTTTCAAAGCAAAGAGGTACAAGAATTCGGTCAGGAAATTGCCCGCTATCATCTCGGACCGCTCTGGCATGCGATTCCCGAGCTGATGCCCCAGCAGCCCAAGCCACAAGCGATTCCCTACTTGTGGAAGTGGGAGACGATCCATAAAAAGCTGACCGAGGCGACTAGTATTTTTACTCCAGCCAGAGGTGGGGAACGGCGCGCCATCTACTTCCAAAATCCAGGACTTGCTGGCCGAGAGCCTTGGGGCTGGGCCGGAGCTACCCAAACCTTGTACGCCGCCGTGCAGCTGATTTTGCCTGGAGAAACAGCACCTTCTCATCGGCACACGCAGAGTGCTTTGCGGTTTGTCACCCAAGGCAAGGGGGCGTGTACAATCGTCCAGGGGGAGCGCCTTTTCATGGAGGAAGGAGACTTCCTCACAACGCCCAAAGGCTTGTGGCATGGGCATACCCATCCCGGAGAAGCTCCGATGTTCTGGATGGATGTCCTGGATATTCCTACTCTGTACGCCATTGGCGGGACGTTCTTCGAGCCTCACCCAGATGGACTTGAGGCTCCTGTGCTGCCGGATAATTTCTCTGCGCACCGGTACGAAGGAGGCATGCTTCGCCCGATTGCCGACCGCCAGCCCCAAGTTGCTCCGCTCGGTTCGTATAAATGGGCGCAAACGCTGGCAGCGCTGGATGGGCTCAGCCGTTTTGAGCCCGATCCGTTTGACGGATACGCAGTTGAGTACATCAATCCCTCCACGGGAAAAACGGCCAATCCCACTATTGCCGCCTGGATGCAAAGATTGCCCGCCGGCTTTCCCTCCAAAGCACATCGCCATTCGCATTCGGTCATTTATCACGTCTATAATGGGTCCGGCTATTCTGTTATCGATGGTGTTCGCTTTGACTGGTCGGAAGGCGACTTTTTCGTCATACCGAACTGGGCGGTGCATGAACATGTGGCGGATTCGGGGGAAGACGCCTACCTGTTCTCTGTCAACGATTTGCCGATTATGGAGCGCTTTGATGTATGTCGCGAGGCTAACTTTGAACAAAACGGTGGTCATCAGGTGGTCGTTCGGGAATTTGCTGCTTTGCTTCCCAAATAGCCTCCTTGCAGGAATCGATTAAGCTTTATTCTTCGTACACGCCAAAGAAGCCAGCATCCACATGGACGATGGCTTCTTTTTTCATGAACCTACTTGTATGGTTTCTGCTCTTGATTGTCTGAGCGACTTAGGACACGTAAGCGTCAAAGTCACTGCAGTAGGAGCAAAGGTTTAACCAATAGAGCCTTCCATCTCAAATTTAATGAGACGGTTCATCTCTACTGCATACTCCATCGGCAACTCTTTTGTGAATGGCTCGATGAAGCCCATTACGATCATTTCAGTCGCTTCTGCTTCAGAAAGTCCGCGGCTCATCAGGTAGAACAGTTGATCCTCGGATACTTTGGAAACAGTCGCTTCATGCTCGAGCGTAATGTTGTCGTTCATGATCTCGTTGTACGGGATCGTGTCAGACGTGGACAGTTTATCCAAAATCAGCGTATCGCACTTGATGTTGGACTTGGAGCCTTCTGACTTGCGTCCAAATTGTGCGAGACCGCGATAAGTTACTTTACCGCCATCACGGGAGATGGATTTGGAAATGATGGTGGATGTGCAATCCGGAGCCAAGTGAATCATTTTGGCACCTGCGTCTTGGTGCTGTCCTTTTCCTGCTACTGCGATGGAAAGAACGGTACCTTTTGCACGAGGACCTTTCATGATTACGGCTGGATATTTCATCGTCAGCTTGGAACCGATGTTACCATCAATCCATTCCATGTTTGCATCCGCGTATGCAACCGCACGTTTGGTAACGAGGTTGTATACGTTGTTGGACCAGTTTTGGATTGTGGTGTAACGGCAACGGCCGCGCTCTTTTACGATGATTTCTACAACTGCGGAGTGCAGGGAGTCTGTGCTGTAGATTGGAGCTGTACAGCCTTCGACGTAGTGTACGAACGCGTCCTCATCTACGATGATCAGAGTGCGCTCAAATTGACCCATGTTCTCCGAGTTGATGCGGAAGTATGCTTGCAGCGGAGTATCTACTTTTACGCCTTTTGGTACGTAAATGAAAGAACCTCCGGACCATACAGCCGAGTTGAGTGCGGAGAACTTGTTGTCTGCCGCAGGAATTACTGTCGCGAAATATTCTTTCACGATGTCTGGGTACAGCTTCACAGCGGAATCCATATCGCAGAAAAGAACGCCCAGTTTTTCCAGGTCTTCCTGCATGTTGTGGTAAACAACCTCGGATTCATACTGTGCGGATACACCAGCAAGGAACTTTTGCTCTGCTTCTGGAATACCCAGCTTGTCAAAGGTCGCCTTGATTTCTTCAGGAACCTCATCCCAGCTACGTCCTTGCTTTTCAGAAGGCTTTACGTAGTAAGTAATGTTGTCGAAATCGAGGTCGTCCAGATCGCCGCCCCATTTTGGCATAGGGATGCTATTGAAGATGTCCAGAGATTTCAAACGAAACTCCAGCATCCACTCAGGCTCTTCCTTGATCTTCGAGATTTCCTCGACGATCTCGCGGGTCAGACCCTTTTTGGTACGGAATACAGAGACGTCCTTATCGTGGAAGCCGTATTGGTAATCCTGTATCTCAGGGGCTTTTTTAGCCATCATTGCTCACTCCTTCATTTTCATATTCATGTAGAAATTGCTATTCCTGCTCGGCTTGCTTGATGCCTTGCTCCAGTGCTTTCCATGCAAGTGTTGCACACTTGATTCGCGCTGGGAACTTGGCCACCCCAGACAGGGCTTCGATATCACCGAGGTCAACGGAATCGTCAATTTCCTTGCCTTGCATCAAATCAGAAAACTTGTGTGCCAGCTCGAGCGCTTCTTCCACTGGCATGCCTTTGACTGCGTCCGTCATCATCGAAGCGGAGGACATGCTGATCGAGCAGCCTTCACCGAGAAACTTGGCGTCCACCACCTTGCCCTCCTCCACTTTCAAGGAGAGCGAGATGCTGTCACCACAGGTTGGGTTATTTAGATTAACGATGAGTCCGTCGGATTCTTCCAGCTTTCCACGATTACGCGGCTTTTGGTAGTGGTCCATAATGACGCGGCGGTATAGATCATCAAGAGAAGACATTGCCGAAATACTCCTTCGTTTTCTTCAACCCTGCTACCAGCACATCTACTTCTTCTTCCGTATTATAAACGTAGAAGCTTGCCCGAGCGGTAGCTGTCACATTCAGCCAACGCATCAGCGGTTGTGCGCAGTGATGACCGGCACGAACGGCGATTCCGTAGCTATCGAGAACTGTCGCCAGGTCATGCGGATGTACCGTATCTAGGTTGAATGTAATTAAACTGCTGCGGTCCTGCTGCGGGCCGTAAATCTTCAGTCCTTCGATCTCGCGCATTTGCTCCATGGCGTACGACACCAGATGCTTTTCATGACGCTCGATATTGTCCAGACCGATCTCTTCTAAAAAGTCAATCGCTGCTCCGAGGCCAATTGCGCCAGCGATAATCGGGGTACCGCCTTCAAACTTCCAAGGCAGCTCTTTCCACGTAGAATCGTACAAATCTACGTAGTCGATCATTTCCCCGCCAAACTCCATCGGCTCGACGCGCTCCAGCACTTCACGCTTGCCGTACAGGACACCTACGCCTGTAGGACCAGCCATCTTGTGCGCGGAAAACGCATAAAAATCGCAATCCAAATCCTGGACGTCGATTTTTTTGTGAGGTGCACCTTGTGCCCCGTCTACAAACAGGAGTGCTCCATGCTGATGAGCAATCTGAGCGATTTCCTTGATCGGAGTAGTATCCCCGAGTACGTTGGAAATATGGTGAATGGCAACGATTTTGGTATTGTCCGTAATCGTTTCCTTGACCGCTTCCAGAGTCACTGTACCGTCCTCTGCCAGCGGAATGAACTTGAAGGTCGCTCCGGTTGCCTTGGCTGCCTGCTGCCACGGAATGAAATTGGCGTGGTGCTCTACCACAGTAGTCACAATCTCGTCTCCTGGCTTCAGGGTCGTGCGAGCATAACCATACGCGATGGTATTAATAGCAGATGTCGTACCGCGCGTGAAGACGATCTCAGCTGCTTCGCGCGCGTTGATGAAGGCGCGGACTTTCTCGCGCGCGCCCTCATAGCCATCTGTCGCCATGTTGCCCAAGGTGTGCACGCCACGGTGCACGTTGGAGTTGTACTCCCTGTAGTATTTATCCATCGCCTCAATCACCTGAATCGGCTTTTGAGAGGTTGCTCCATTGTCCAGATATACGAGCGGATGCCCGTTTACCTCTTGCTGAAGGATGGGAAAATATTTCCGAAGCTCCTTGGCGTTCATTAGCCTAACTTCCTTTCAAGCGCCTGACGGAGTTTATTCTTCACTTCTTCAACTGGAATCTCAGCTACAACTGGGTCCAGGAAGCCAAGAATAATGAGACGTTCTGCGCCCTGACGGGTAATTCCACGCGACATGAGGTAGTAGATCGACTCTTCACTGAAGCGTCCTACCGAGGCAGCATGGCCCGCTTTGACATCGTCCTCATCGATCAAAAGGATCGGGTTGGCATCGCCGCGAGATTTATCGCTCAGCATCAGGATGTTTTCCGCCTGTACGCCGTTTGCTTTTTCAGCGCCTTTTTCAATTTTGGTGATACCGTTCAAAATGCTGACTGCTTCACCGGTCATAACTGCCTTGCTCACCATGTCAGACTCGGAATGTGTACCGATGTGCTGAACCTGGGAGGTCAGGTTTTGACGCTGGGAACCTGTCCCTACAGATATGGATTTGGTTTCTGCAATCGAAGCAGTACCTTTGAGGATTGTAGTGTTGTTGGCAACGGTATTCCCGTCGTTCATCTCACCCAAAATCCATTCCATTTTTCCATCGCGATCAACCGTAGCGCGGCGGAAGCTGTAGTCATGAACGTCAGTAGAAAGGGAACGAACAGACGCTACCTGCACAGATGCGCCAGGTCCCACATATACTTCAACAATACTGTTAGCCACCATGTTTTTACCTTCGCCGGATACATATGTATCCACGTAGGTCACTTTGCTGTTCGCTTCTGCCACGATCAGCACATGCGGGCACAGAAGTGCGTTGTCGCCAGCGATTTCGTACACAGCCTGCAGTGGAACATCTACTTCTACGTTTTTCGGTACATAGAGGAATACGCCACCGTTGACTACTGCTGTATGCAGCGCAGTCAGCTTGTGCTCGTCGTATGCTACGACATTCAGCAAATATTTTTGTACCAGATCGCCATGCGAAACGAGAGCATCAGCAAATGTCGTGAAAATGACACCTTGTGCTTTCAGCTCTTCTGTTGCTGCGAAAAAGAGGGTAGAGGCGTTCTTTTGAACCAACAGGTTTTTCACGCTGTCAGCATCAATTTGTTCCTTTACCAGTTCGCTTAGCTCGCTTGCTGATGCTACCTTGGCAGTGGTTTGGAACGGTTCGAATTCTTGTGTGTTCCAGTTATTGATTTTGGTTTTCTCCAAAGCAGGAAGCCCAAGCTCCCCAGCCGCCTTCAGGCCAGCGAGGCGCTTTTCCAGGAACCAGGCAGGCTCCTGATTAGCTTTGGAGTACTGGGTAATCGCTTCGGCGTCGAAGCGTAGCTGTACATCCACACTCATTTCACTGCTGCCTCCTTCTTCCTACACGTTGGCGTTTACGGTTTCGTCCTCGATGCCGAGCTCTTCCTTGATCCAATCATAGCCTTCTGCCTCCAGGCGTTCAGCCAGCTCAGGACCACCGGACTTCACGATACGACCCTGCATCATTACGTGTACGAAGTCAGGCTTTACATAGTTCAGCAAACGCTGGTAGTGCGTGATAATCAAGAAGCCGCGATCCGCGGAACGCATTTCGTTGACACCATTTGCTACGATTTTCAAAGCGTCAATGTCGAGACCAGAGTCAATCTCGTCTAAGATGCAGATGCTTGGTTCAAGCAACATCATTTGCAGAATTTCATTACGTTTTTTCTCACCGCCGGAGAAGCCCTCGTTCAGGTAACGGTGGGAGAAAGAATCGTCCATTTCCAGCGTGCTCATTTTCTTGTCCATCTCACGGATGAATTTCATCAGGGAGATTTCGTTTCCTTCACCACGGCGCGCGTTGATCGCGGAACGCATGAAGTCAGAGTTGGTTACGCCGCTGATTTCGGATGGATACTGCATAGCGAGGAACAGACCTGCGCGTGCGCGCTCGTCTACTGCCATTTCCAACAGGTCGTCGCCGTTGATCAGCACTTCGCCTTCGGTTACCTCATATTTTGGGTGACCCATCAGCGTGGATGCCAATGTGGATTTACCGGTACCATTTGGTCCCATGATCGCGTGCACTTCGCCGCCCTTGATTTCCAGGTTCATGCCTTTGAGGATCTCTTTGTCCTCGATCTTGGCGCGAAGGTTTTTTATTTGCAAATGCGGTACTGCTGTCATCTGAATTCCCTCCATACACGTCAAAAGTGAGTTGGTAAATTCTCAATCCATTCTCAATAACTATCTTATAATAAGAATAATTATAAATCAAGGAATGAAACATATCTGTATTTTTTATATCATTATATATAGAAAGTCGACTTTTGGTTATTCCTACTTTCCTTGTGAACAGTCTGCTCCCAAACATTTTTCCCTATGTAACTTTTTGGAATACGCCTCCGTCTAAGATCATGCCTTCTTCATTCACACATCGGAATTTCATCAGAGGGGACGCGTGAACATGCTGAAAAGACACAAAGCCATTCTGTTTACACTTCTCGCAGTTTGCCTGCTTGTTGGAGGAACTACTGTTTTTTCCAAAACGATTACGGAAAAAATCTCTGCTAGGTTCGCAAACATAAAATTGATTGTAAACGATCAAGTAATCCAAACCAAGGCAGAACCATTCATTTATAACGGAAATGTATACGCCCCAGTCGCAACCGTGGCCAACGCTCTCCAAATTCACCAAGAGTGGGACAACAAGACACCGGCTGTTCGTTTTGCAGGCGATGGCCCTATCTCAGGCATTCCAGATTCCGTACTACAACAAGCTAAGAGAAACTTGCCGCTTCCTTGTGATGGTAGCGATCCAAAAGGAAGCATGTATTTCTGCTCTCCAGATATTGAGGTCTTGTCAAAGGGCTTCGTGAATCTAAGCGGCGCCAGCAATCAGGAGTTTCTCGTCCTGTACCGTTACAAGTCTCCAGAAGGTATCCCCTTTGAAGCTTATTTGACGCTCTATCGCCTATCAAACGAAAAAGCAGTAGCGATAAACACTGTCGAGCTCTACAAAGGGGAAACCGCGATGGACCCGGGTGACGTGGTCTATGATGCACAGCTGAAGAAGGTTTATGTCCATCGTTTCGCTTTCAAATACTTCAGTGAAGGCAATACCTCCCGTTTTGGTAAAGGAGACCTACTTGAGGCAGCCGTTGTAGAGGTTCAAAATGGCAAGCTCGTCAAAACAGGGCTGATTACCAAGCCGTAGCTCTTTTCCAACAAGAAAGGAACCAAAAAGCCGTCCCAATGAGGTGACGGTTTTTTAGGTTGACCTTTTTTCATCCTATCCGAACAGGAAGACGGCTAGATACTGGGTATCTAACCGCCTCGTTAATTGATCGTTCAATAATCTTATTGTACTTTTGGACCTGCTTGCGCAATTTCAGCTGCATTCGGGAATTTCTTTTGGAAATTCTCAATGAAACGGTTTGCCAGATCAGCAGCTTGCTTGTCGTAGTCCTCTTTATTTGCCCAAGTATTGCGCGGTTGCAGAACATCTGCTGGTACATTCGGGCAAGTAGTTGGAACTTGTACGCCAAAGGTTGCGTCTGCTACGTATTCAACATTTGCCAGTTCACCGTTCAGTGCTGCCGTAACCATTGCACGCGTATAGGAAAGCTTCATACGTTTTCCTACGCCTACTGGGCCACCAGTCCAACCAGTGTTTACGAGATACACTTGAACATCGCGCTCATCGATCTTTTTACCCAGCATCTCAGCATAAACAACCGGATGCAGTGGCAAGAATGGAGAACCGAAGCAAGTGGAGAATTCAGTTTGTGGTGCAGTTACGCCACGTTCTGTACCTGCCATTTTGCTAGTGTAGCCAGACAGGAAGTGGTACATCGCCTGTTCTTTAGTCAGCTTGGAGATTGGAGGAAGTACTCCGAACGAGTCAGCAGTCAGGAAAATGATGACACTCGGTTGACCGCTTACGCCTGGAATTACAGCTCCTGGAATCGCTTCTACTGGATAGGCTGCACGGGTATTTTCCGTGTATTTCGTGCTATCGTAATCAGCGGTGCGGGTTACTTCATCCACATCCACGTTTTCAAGAACGGTACCAAACTGGATTGCTTTCCAGATTTGTGGCTCGCCTTCTTCGGTCAGCTTCACGCATTTTGCGTAGCAGCCACCCTCGATATTGAATACGCTGTTGTCAGACCAGCCATGCTCGTCATCACCGATCAAAAAGCGGTTCGGGTCAGCAGACAATGTCGTTTTTCCAGTACCGGACAATCCGAAGAACAAAGCAACATCGCCATCTTTGCCAACGTTTGCGGAGCAGTGCATGGAGAGAACATTGCGCTCTGGCAGGATCATGTTCATCACGCTAAAGATGGATTTTTTCATTTCTCCAGCGTACTCGGTTCCACCAATCAATACTGTTTTTTGCTCAAAGCTCAGCACGATGAAGGTCTCGGAGTTTGTTCCATGAACAGCTGGGTCCGCTTTGAAGTTTGGTGCGTAGATAACGGTAAATTCCGCTTCATGCGTAGTCAACTCTTCAGCAGATGGACGGATAAACAGTTGACGCGCAAACAAATTGTGCCAAGCATATTCATTCACAACACGGATCGGTAGGCGATATGTCGTATCTGCACCAGCGAATCCGTCAAATACGAACAGCTCTTCTTTCGTCTGAAGATATTCGAGCACGTCCTGTTGAAGTAGTTGGAATTTCTCAGAAGAGATCGGCTGGTTCACCGGACCCCAGTTGATTTTATCGTGTACGGAAGCTTCGTCCACCACAAATTTGTCCTTTGGCGAACGGCCAGTAAACTTGCCTGTTAGCGCATTGAGCGCCCCCTTGTCGGTCAAAATCCCTTCGCCACGCTTAACTGCCATTTCAACTAGAAGAGCCACAGGCAGGTTGTAATTAACCTTTGTACCTGCTAAAATGTCAGCAAGCTTGTGAACCGTGTTGGTTTCCATGTGTGAACGATCTCCTTCCCAGTATATATCCCTATTATGACTTTTTAACAGCATCAGATAGGATAGTCTTTGAGCAAATCATCCTGATACTGCAGAATAACCTTCCATTATTACGCGGTCGCTCATCCGTGGCAAACCTCGATTAAGGTTTTCTTATCGTCGTTCGATTTGTAATTAGTATATCACATTTAGCCAATTAAGCTACATAATTTTATAATCGCATGTGGAGAATGTGTGAATAACTTTCCGACAAACGAAAACGCGCTTGGATATCCTCTTACAGCTAGGATGTCCAAGCGCGTTCATTGCTTTTCGCGATTCTTTAAGCGTTTGTCATGTTAACATCTGGGGGCGCCGCTTATTTCTTTTCGCTCCATTTCATTTCATCGGCCAGTTTCACCATTTGCTCTACAGTCAAATCAGGGTGCTCGAGCATGACAGTGTAACGCAGTCCTTTTTCATCCCACATAATGGAGCGTATCGCTTCCATATAGCTTCCTTTTATTCCGCGAATCTGGAGTGGCTTTTCTCCGAGCAACCCTTCATCAATCCCTTCTTTTGGCGTAGGAAATACGCTTAGACTGAAATAAGGTACATCTCCTTTTGTATAGTTGAGAGTCAGCTCATTTCGGTTTATTTCGCCCTTCCACTCATTCAACTCAATTCCTGCAAGAACCACTTCAGAGCTGCTTTCCCAATAGTAAAAGGGGGCTTTCATCGCAGCTTCGGCTTCCTCAAGACTTACTTTCTTCGCTGGATTCATGTCAGATAGCGATGTTATTTTCACATCCTGGGGTAAATCCAGGACAAATGTTTTCTCATCGAATGTAGGTGATTGGTCCAGCTTGGTATATTCAAAGTTAACTTTGTTTTCTCCTACGGTAGATGAGGATTTCAATACTATCCATGTCTTCTGATCAGCCCACAGGTCAATGTCACCAAAAAGCGATCCTTTTTCTTGCATCGTCGCTTTTACATGATGAACAGGCAGATTGATTACCGTGTCTTCTCCCACCACTTCAATCTTGTGCGTATTTTTGACTTTATCCAGGATACCGATGAGCTGCTCTTTCGGAGTTCCTGCCCCCAGCTCACCGACATCTGCTGCATCTAAACGAAATGCTGTTTTTAAAGCTTCATCATACGTAATGATTTGCTTGCCGTCGTTCACCGAGCGTGTCACGTTATTGCCTGACCTGATCTCCACCCGGCGCTTTCCTGTCTTGGCATCATGCCACTCCATAATCGTGGATTCCCTGATCTTTTTCTCCCCTTCATATTCGTTCATGATGCCTTCTGCATAATAAGAACCTACTGCCTTGTTTCCTTCCAGCATTTTGGTCACGACATCCTCTGAAGAAAAGGTTTGCGCATCCTGGCAACCGCCTGTAAACAAGCTGGCTGCCAAGCTGACCGCCCCGATCCATTTATATCCCTTCATCCCTCATCATCCCTCTCTCTACTACTTTCAGTGCACACACAAATGTCGTTCCATATGGATGGGCAGACCAGACGTGAATACTGCCATCGTGCTCATCCATGATCATTTTGGCGATACTCAATCCCAAGCCGATACTTGTGGCACCTTTTTTAGTACGTGCTGCATCCACTTGAAAAAACGGTTCAAAGACTCGCTGTTGCAGCTCATCCGGTATGGCCTCACCCTGGTTTTGCACAATCAGGAGCAGGTCCTGTTGACCGAGCTTCTCGATTTCGCTGCGAAATGAATCGAACACCCAATCAGGCACGGATTCTCGCGGAGACACCGCAGCAAGCCAAATCGACTGCCCTTCTCTGGTGTGGCCAAGTGCATTGTGAAACAAATTATCAACGAGCCTCATCAAATATCGTGCATTTACCTGAAGCTCATGGGAAACGATCACCTCGGTTTGCAGCTGTACACCTTTGCCAAAGCAGAGCTCTTCATACCCGGCAAACAGCATTTCAAAAAACTCTTCTCCATCCACTTCCGTCAAGGTCGTCTCCCTGACAGAAGAGCGCAGGGCTGTATAGATCGTCAAATCATTCAAAATCTCTTTCATATAATCAATCTTTTCGAACAGAATACTGCGGTACTCCTTTTGCTCCTTGTCCGTTAGCCCTTCTTGCTCAAAAAGAGCCTCCGCATACGCCCGGATAGACGTGAGCGGCGTTTTTACATCGTGCGCCAGCGCTGCGACAAGGTACTCCTTCTCCTTTTGTCCTGCCAGCACTTCCTGATTAGCCAGCTCCATCTTTAGCCGCATGTCTTCAAAATGCTTGATCAGTTCCCCGATTTCATCCGTAGCGCGATGCTCCCATAGAGAGATTGGCTTGTGCTCGGCAAAAGCGGTCATCCTGTCCATCAGGCGTTTCAGTGGCATATTTAGCTTGCGGTTCAGCAACCATACAACTGCTACGTACAGCAACAGAAAAAAAGCGATAGAAGCAGACGCAAGCCAGACAGTCCGATTTTTCACTTCTGTCAGCCATTCTTCCCGAGCCAGGGTGATTTGGTAAATTCCGATCATCCTGCCCTCAGCAAATACGGGCTTTTTAATGGAGTACGTTTGACTGCTTTTGCGTAGCTCGTACAAATCCTGATAGATTTTATCAGGTGGAATTCGTATAAGCCCGAACTGCATCGCATTTTCGTTGGACGTATACAACGTAATTCCGTCATAGCGATACAGCTCAATTTTTACCGACGACTGCATCTGTGATTGCAAAGCTTCGTAGTGGCTTCTGGGCTGGATTTGATAAAGCGATGTGTCTTGCAACGCCTTTTCGATCTCTGCAATGCGATCAGATATTTGGAAGTACTCTCGTAGGTCCTGGCGTTGATCATATTCACTTACGAAGTAATACAGCCCGGAAATGGCTGCAATAGGCAGCAGCATGACGAGTAAATAGGTGGACATGAGCCAATGCTTGATTTTCATGAGATCGGTTCACCAACGAAGCGGTAGCCGCTCCCCCATACCGTCTGGATAAAACGGGAGTCACGTTTGTCGTCCCGCAGCTTTTTGCGCACGCTTTTCACATGTACGGTTACCATCCCATTTCCTTCCAGGTCGGATTGACCCCAAATATGTTCATACAGCTCCTGCTTGGTAAACAGGCGATGAGGGTGTTCGGCAAGCAATAGTAAAAGACCAAGCTCTTTGGGTGTTAGCGCCACTGGGATGTTGTTCAGACACACTTCTTTTTTCTCGCTGTCAATGGTGAGCCCACCTTCAAACTCATATCGACTCTCTTCATTCCGGGCAAGAGCGTCCTCATTTTTGTATCGACGATAGCGTCGCAGATGGGACGTGATGCGAGCCGACAGCTCCGTCAAGCTAAATGGCTTTGTCACATAATCATCTGCCCCTAGGTCGAGTCCCCGTACCTTTGCTTCGTCCTCATGACGCGCGCTCATGATCAGAATCGGTACGTGGCTCGTCAGACGAATATGCTTGCACACCGTAAAACCATTCATCTCCGGAAGCATCAAGTCGATCAAAACGAGGTCGTAGGACTGTGCCTGGAAGTCTTCCCAGCCTTCTGCCCCGCTGGTAGCCCACGTCACTTCGTAATCCTGTCTTCGTAAATGATCACGTACGATGCGTCCAATCTCAGGATCATCCTCTACCAGCAACACCTTTACCCCGTCAGCCATCTTGCTTCCCCCTCCTGTACAGGTTTCATTATAGGTCCCCTTACACACTTCTCTTGGAACTTCATAAATTCTTTAGAAATGGAGAAATGCTTCTATAAACACAGAAAAACCCGTCTCCATAAAAGACGGGTATACTCTTCTCTTAGTCTTTTTCGATCGCATATAAGAAGGTCAGGATGTTCCGGTTTCGGGCATTGATGTACTCTTTTTCCTTTGTCATCCCGATTTTTTCGATCACACTGCGTGAGGCATGGTGGTCAAATGCCATGTTCGCGCATAAGCGCTTCAAGCCAAGCTGCTGAAAGCCAAACTGCTTGCAGGCCTCAGCTGCTTCGGTAGCAAAGCCCTTCCCCCAAAACTCCTTTGCCACAATAAAGCCCAGATCATTTTCCAGCTGTCCATCCAGCTCTGCTACTACGATACCACAATCACCGATGACTTGTCCGCTGCTTTTGCTTACCATCGCCCAGCGTCCAAACCCATGCGTCTCATACCGTTTCATGTTGTTGTTTAGCCACTGCTGCGAGCCTTCCAGTGTAAATGGAGCTGGCCAATACTGCATGGTCACAGGATCAGAGAGAATGGCATGCAGTGTGCCTAGATCATCCGCGTCGTATGTGCGAAGGATCAGCCTCTTCGTTTCAAGCACGTTCTGCTTCATGCTCAAACGTTCTCACGATCACTCGTGCCAATATTTCGACGCCTTTTACCATTGCGGAATGCTCAAACTGCATATGCGGATGATGCAAGCCCGGCTTCAAATCGCATCCGAGAGCGAGCATTGTAGCTTTGATATGTGGACGCTCCACTGTGTAAAAATGAAAATCCTCGGCACCCGGGCTGACAGGCGCTGCTCTGAGATTTTCTTGGCCCAGCACGTCCACAATTGCAAGCTCCATCAGCTTTTTGGCTTCGTCATGCACCTCAGCAGCAACCATCCGTGAGCCTCGTTGTAGCTCAATTTCCGCCGAATAAGAAAGGGCAACGCCTTCAATGATTTGTCGCACCTTTTTCTCCAGCTCATCCATTGCCTGATTTGTCTGTGCTCTCATATCAATCGCAAAACGAGCTTTATCTGGAATGATATTGTAGCTCTCGCCGCCTGCTTGCAGCATCGTCATTTTGGCCGTTGCTGGCACCATTGGATCAATATGCACTTGACCAATTCCTGAGATGATAGCACCAGCTACCTCAATTGCGTTTACTCCTAGATGAGGTCTGGCACCGTGCGCGGAAACGCCAGTGACTTCTCCGTATAGAAACATGGCTGCCCCGTTGTAGATAGCAGGTCCTGCAGTCCCCTGCAGCATTTCCTGAATCGGACGAACGTGAACACCATATAAATAATCGACGTTATCGACGGCCCCTTTTTCTACCAGCTTGAGAGCGCCTGTTCCTTTTTCCTCCGCTGGCTGGAACAAGATCTTTAATGTTCCAGGCGGCTGATACCCAGAAGCAATCAATGCCTCTACAGCTTCCACGATCATGGTCATATGCGCATCATGACCACATGAGTGATTGGGGCGCCATTCTCCGTCTACCTCCTGCCATAGAGCGTCAATATCTGTACGCAATCCTACGACAGGGCCTCCTTCTCCCCACTCAGCAATCAACCCGGTACAATCATCAAACGTAGTCACGCGCAAACCCAAGCTTCGCATCCGCTCTACCAAATAGCGAGTGGTTTCAACTTCCTTCCAGCTAATTTCTGGATTCGCATGCAAATGACTGAATGTTTCAGCAATCTGTTGTTCACGAGTATGTATCGTTTGTTTCAAAGAGAAAGCAGTGGACATGACAACGCTACCTCCCAAAATCACTCTTTTTTCCTATTATAACATAGGACTGTTACAAGCCACCCTTTACTTGCAGGTGAGTCGTAATATTGCATCCAGTTTTAATTGATCGCGCAGCGGTCCGACGATTCTTACCTGCTCTTTGGCCAAGGTGTATACGAGCTCATCCCCGCCGAACAGCATCTGCATCTCGCGTTCGTCACCTTGTACAATCAGATCCACTGATTGCTCTTCTGACCACGCTCCACAAAAGGCCCCTCCCTTGGAGAATGTCAGGTGCCAACGCGTCTTTGTATCCTCCGTGACAATGCCAATCCGCCGTTCCCATCCTATCATCATCAAGTGCAAGTGCGTTTTTTTCTGGAGCCTGGTTGCAACCTCTGCGAGCAGCCTTCCCATTCCGACCAAGTTCGTCCACCCCTCTCTTTCAAAAGGGTTCGTTTTTGCTCGGGTCGAATCCTTTGGCGAGTAGTAGGAACCCCTGTCGGCTCCTGTCAGGGAGAAGATCTTTTTCTCGACACGTTTTCCTATGGGCTCTTTTTGCTGTTGTTCGTGGCTTCAGTGGAGGGGAGGAAACAGGAGAAAGCGCTCCAGGTACTTGGGCCTCTAGCAGGGAGGGGGTACTGTCCGCTTACGGGAAAAAAGGGAAACCGCGTCCAAAGTAGTACTCACAAAGACCTTCGCTGGCTTTCTCCCGTTTCCTCAGCGAGCTGTAGAGACATTTGAAGCTGAAGCTTGAATGCCATATCTTTGGTCAGCTAGGTCAGAGAAGCATTTTTCAAGGCTTAGGGAATTGAGCAGTTTGTTTACGAAAACCTCTATCGAGGCATTCCCAAGGAGAGCGTACTCTGAGGTACCTTGCTTTGCGCTCCGCTTATAAATTCCTATACGTTCAAAAAAGAAAAAGCATCCGCCTCAATGTGCAGATGCCTTCCTTTTGACTGCTATGTTATTCGTCAAACTCGTCTTTATCTAACCGTACCTCCAAATGATGTCCATCCGGGGTCTCAAAGTATAGATTATAGCTGGTTGGTTGCGTGATAGGTCCGCGATAACAGATATTCTCTGCTTCCAGCTTATCCACCAGATAGTCCAATTCCGCACGACTCGTTACGGAAAAAGCGAGGTGGTCTACCTGACCAACACCGCCTTTGCCTTCCTCACCGCCATGTGGATGAAGACCAATCCGTGTGTATGTGCCAATTTGAAAGTAGACAGGCGCTCCTTCCACCATGTTCTCTTCCGGGATGGGAACTTCCAAAATGTCCTTAAAAAAACGAGCTACCTTCACGACATCGCTACAATTCAATGCGATATGGTGAACGCCTTTCAAATGAAACATTCACACTGCCTCCCACGTCAACTCTGGTCATGCGCTTTTCTGCGACATTTGCTTTCGTTTATTGTACTGCTTCAGCCACTCGCTTAAACGTCTCAAACGAATCATGAGCGCTTCTCGCCATTCATCGTCCTTTAGCTCCTTGGCTACACGCAGCAAGTCAAGCGAAACGTCGATCTGTTGCTTTAGTACATCGGCGAAGCTGGCTGCTTCATCCGTCATTGTACAATTCTCAAACAACTCCGATGTATTGTCAACACTCACAAAGTCGGCAAAATCAACTTCAGGAGCTTGATCTCCTTGTGCATATTCTACTAAAATTTCGTACTCTCCCTCAATACCGGGATGGACTTCAATTCTGTCACATACAGGACAAAACATGATGGGGACATTGTGAACAAGTGTTTTATAATGACGGACTGACCCTACGGAACCAACCATTCCAGCACCACAACAAAAACTCATATAGTCTCCCTCCTTCTTCGCCAAACAAACACTTTCGTCTCGGCGACACTCTGTCTGTATTCGCATTGTAGCCCATTACCCCTCTGACTCTCTACCCGCAAAAGATACCAGTAGGTTTTTGGTAACAAGAATTTGTCAATTTGTCTTCCTATTGTACTCGAATCCCCTAGTACCCGGCAACGTTTTCTGACTAGTTTGAAATTTTTCCCACATTTGCCTAAAGGGATATAAAGAAGTTTTATAAATGCCGATATAGGGAATAGTTAGTCATCTACTTACACTATAAAGGAGCTACTGTATGTTTAGGTTTAAAAGCTTGCGTGCACGTACACTTACAATCACATTGCCAGTCATTATTCTTACTCTGCTTCTCGTCATGAGTATTGCATTTTTATTCTCAGTCTCCCTGCTGAACAAGGAATTAAGTGACAAAATGAACTTCCAACTGGACTTGCTCAGTGACAAGGTAGAAGGCCAACTAGAGGAACATAGCAAAGTAACAGAGAGTATGGCTCGCTTTATCGAAATGACACCTATTACTTATTCGTTGGAACAGCTGGATTCCCTGCTTACCAAAACCGTGCTTATTAACGAAACCTCCGTGGGAATGGGTATTTTCATGGAACCGTACGCATTCGACCCAAATAAGCAATACGTCGCCACCTATGGAACAAAGGAAGACGGCAAGGTACGCATCACCTACGATTACAGCACTGCTTCCTACAACTACCCAAATCAGGATTGGTACAAGGTAGGGATCGGAACCAAAAACAAAACAGATTATTCGGAGCCGTATTTTGACGATGTTTCAGGTGTTTCGATGATGACTGTCGTCGCACCCTTTTACACGACAGACAAAAAGCTGCTAGGTGTAGCTACAGACGATATTACACTCACAGACATACAAAAAATGGTTTCAGGTACAAAAGTCGGTGAAACAGGCTGGGCGTTTTTGCTGGATAAATCCGGTCAATACTTGTCCCATCCTGAATCAGAAAAGCTCATGCACAAAACGATTCAAACAGAGGAAAATACATCCTTTTCAGAAGCTGGAGCGGCTATTCTTGCAGAACAAGAAGGCATGAAAACCTTCACCGCAGACAATGGCGTCAATCGCCTTTATTTCCAAAAAATACCTCAGACCAATTGGACCCTGGCTCTCGTCATGCCTGAAGATGAGTTCAATGCGCCCCTCAGCGCCCTATTTTACCTGCTCTGTGCTGTGAGTTTGTTTGGTTTGTTGATTCTGATCGCTGTCATTTACTTCTTCAGCAAATATTTGACGAAACAAATTGATCGTGCGAATCAGCTGTCACACGCTCTTTCCAATGGGGACTTCACTGCTTCCATGGATATTAAAACCGTAGATGAGATGGGCGTCATGGCAAGCCGCTTCAACGCAATGACAACCACCCTTCGCGAGACCCTGGGTCAGGTCAGCTACAGTGCTCAGCAGGTAGCAGCCACTTCCGAGCAGCTAATGGCAAGTGCCGAACAAACAAGCAGAGCTACCGAGCAAATCGCCCAATCCGTACAAGAAATCGCCTACGGCACCGAGCAACAGGTGGAAGCGACGAACCAAGGCAGCGATGTCATTACAGAAATCGCTCAGCATATTTCCGTCATGGAAAAAGGCATCGAGGAAGTCAGCAGCTCTACTGCTGAGACAAACCGTCAGGCAACCGAGGGCAACCAGATGGCCGTGAAAACAGTTGAACATATGAATGTGATCCACGCGCAAATGAATCAAACAGCAGGCATCGTCAATGCTCTGGGACGTCGCTCTGAGGAAATTGGACAAATGATTTCCCTTATTACGACAATTGCCGCCCAAACCAATCTCCTAGCACTGAATGCAGCCATCGAGGCAGCGCGTGCCGGAGAACAAGGACGTGGCTTTGCAGTCGTAGCCGATGAGGTACGCAAGCTCGCGGAACAATCCAGCTCCGCAGCCGAACAGGTAAGCACCATTGTGGCAGATATTCAACGCGATACAGAATCAGCGATTAACGCCATGACGCATGGCTCGACGATTCTTAGTGAAGGGATGTCACTCGTACAGTCTACTGGAACCGCTTTTGAACAAATTACAGGCTCTGCTGCCCAATTGTTTGAGCGCACCGAAGAGGTCTCTTCAGAAATGCGTCAAATCAGCCAGCAGATGCAGACGATCGTTACTGCGATCAGCAACATTTCTCTGGTAGCTGAGCAGTCTGCTAGCAATTCGCAAACCGTTGCTGCCGCAGCGGAAGAGCAAAACGCGTCCATGCAGGAAATTTCCGCAGCTGCGACCATGCTGGCCAAAATGGCAGAAGAAATGAACGATGCCATCCGCACCTTTAAGCTCAGCTAAGCTTTTCATCCCAACCTGGCACGACAAAAGAAGGTTGTCCGTACACCAAACGGGCAACCCTCTTTTTGTTTTCCTATCCTTTTAATCCAAGCATTTTAGCTGCTGTAACAACAAACATTTTGACGCCGATAGTAAGAGAGGCTTCGTCAATCGTAAATTTCGGATGATGATGCGGATGTACAATTCCTTGTGCCTGATTCCCTGCACCAATGTTGAAATACGTCCCGGCTGCTTTATTTTGAAAGGCAGAGAAATCGTCAGCTGCCATGCTTGGCGTTATTCGGTACACGGCTTTTTCTCCAAACAGCTCGACTGCTGTTTCCTCGACGATTCTGGTCACTTCCTCATGATTGATGACTGGTCGATACCCAAACATGTACTTCATTTCTGCTGTAGCATCATACGACTGGGCTATGCCTTCTACTATTTGCTTCATCCTGTCTGGCACTTGCCGCCTGAGCTCAGAGTTCATGCAGCGAACGGTACCGCTAAGCTCGACACTGCCCGGAATCACATTATGTGTATGGCCTCCAATGAATTTCGTCACGGACACAACGAGTGGATCAACTGGATTAAACACGCGTGAAACCATGTGCTGCAAGCCTGTCACCACTAAGGCTCCGATCGCGATCGTGTCTACTGTGCGATGCGGTTCGGCGGCGTGACCGCCCTTGCCATGCAATGTGATCGTAAACGTATCTGGCGAAGTGAGCATCGGTCCTGTGATTACCCCAACCTTTCCTGTCTCGACAGGCGATTGCAGATGCGCCCCGATGACCCAGTCTACCCCGTCCATGACACCAGCCTCGATCATTTCCTCTGCACCGCCCGGAGGCAGCTCCTCTGCATGCTGGAAAAGAAAGCGGATTTCGCCCTCCAAACTGTCTTGATAGGTTGCCAAAACGGATGCCGCACCTAGCAACATCGCCGTATGACCATCATGTCCGCATGCGTGCATGGCTCCTGCATTTTGGGAGACGAATGGAAAATCATTTTCCTCCTGAATGGGGAGCGCGTCAATGTCTGCGCGGATGGCGAGCGTTTTCCCCGGCTGCTTCCCGATAAGTCTTGCCATCACACTCGTTGGCGTCGGACGCGTAACGACCAGATTAGGAATCGATTTTAGCGCCATTTCTATATAATGAGACGTTTTTTTCTCGGCGAAGGAAACTTCGGGATATTGATGCAGGTATCTTCTCCAAGCTATTACTTGATCGTGGATTGCCTCCGCCTGCTTCAGAAGCGTTTCGTAGGCCATGGCTTCAACCTCCTTGCTAGGTGATCCCCTAGCTCTTTCTCTGCTACTTCTGTTCGGAAAAAGCCTGCTTATTTCGTTCAATCTGATTCAAATGAATTTCGACATGGTTGCAAATGAATTTATCGACGATATGGGAAACAGAGATTGGCTCCTCGCCTTTCAGCCCGTACTTTTGCCAGTCTTCCTCTGTCAATTGCTGCAGCAGGAAGCTGTTATATCGCGTGATCGCTTCATATACGGCGAGTAATTCCTCCGTGGAAGTATCGTTTAACCGCTGATTTTGCACCCAGTCATCATGCGCAAAGGTCGCGAGTGACGTCACAGGCTCAGAGATGATTTTGCGAATCCGATACGAATTGACAATATTGGAATCGATCAAATGGATAATGATTTCGTTCATGCTCCATTTACTCGGTGCTGGCTTCCACTGCAGCAGCTCTTCTTCTAATCCTTCTACGCTCGCTCTTATTTTCACGCCAGTGTTCTCGTAATTACGAATCGATTGCTCTCTGTTTGTGCTCATCGTTTTCCCTCAGATCGTTTGAATGTATTTGTCTTTTGTGCGTCTTACTTTTTCAACGCCTTTTCCAAAAACGAATTGTCGTACGACTTGCTCATGTCTACCTTTTCCTTAATCGTTCCGGATACGGCCAAGATGTCTGCAGTAGATTGGATGGAGCTGGCGATATCAGCTGAAATCGGCGCATTGATGTAGTGCGTATTTTCCAACAGCGTTTTCACAAGGGCCTTATCCATTTTCCGCTCCTTGGACAAAATGTCTGCTGCTTCATCAATATTGTTTGGCAGCCACTCGACTGCGCGCTGATACACCTTGAGATAAACTTCTGTCAAATCCGGATGCTCCTGCAAAAATTTATCTCGTCCGATCATCACTGCTGGCGCTACGAAATTCATCGTCTTGACACTCGCTACAATACGAGCGCGATTCGATTGAACCTCCGTCGTTACGAATGGGTCCCAGATGCCCCATGCATCTACTTTTCCTGTTTGAAAAGCGGGATTGGCTTCATCCGGCTGCAGCTGTACCAGCTTCACATCGGATTCCTTCAGACCGTTTTTCTCCAGTGCCTTGATCAGAAAGATATGTGCGGAGGAGCCTTTTGCGATGGCGATCGTTTTGCCCTTCAGGTCGGCAATCGATTGGATTGGGCTGTCTGGCTTGACGATGATACTGTTTTGGTTGCCCTCTACTCCTGTAACAGAGATCGCTTTGATTGGTGATTTTGCCGCGGCGCCTGTCACCAGCGTCCCGTCTCCGATGAACGAAAAGTCGATGCGGTCAGTAATAATTCCTTCCAAAAGTGGTTGCACTGCTTTGGAATTCATGCCACTGTACGTCCGCATTGACCTTTTTGAATTCCTCTTCGAACCAGCCTTTGTTCTTGGCGATGCTAAGCAGATTTAATCCGCCATTGACGGCGATGTTGACCGTTGCTTTTTCTTTTCCCGACTCGCCGGAGCTACCCGCACCACCCGAGCAAGCAGACAAAAGCAGCGTGCCGATTATTGTCATCAAGATGAGTAAAGAGATTTTTTTGAAGCGCGGTGCAGCTTTCATGGGACATTCTCCTCTGCCTGAAAGGTTGTTATTTTTTTCGATTGTATTATATCCGACAAATCCAGTAAAATAACTTAGTATTATAGCTATATGAATTTTAGTTATGTGTGGGGGGGGTGGATGGATAGATGAATATTGAGCAGCTTGAGTACGTGGCAGCGATTGCCAAGACAGGTTCTATTTCGATTGCCGCCGAGCAGCTGCATGTCTCGCAAGCGGGCGTCAGCAAATCATTGTCCAAGCTGGAAAAAGAATTGGGGATTGAGCTGTTTAAGCGGTCACGGGTAGGCTGTACACCTACGCGGCGCGGCGAAGTCATTATCGAAAAAGTCAGCGAAATTTTGGCGAAAATCGAGGAAATCAAAGAGGAATCACAAATTGAAAGCTCCCTTTTGCAAGGCGAGGTACGCTTTTCTGTCGGCCCTAATTTTATGGCGATTCTGTCGCGGTCCATCGTCCATTTTAAAAAGGATTATCCAAAGGTAAAGCTGGATATCATCTCCAAAAATTCAGAGGACGTCGTCCAGGATCTAAAGGAAGAACGGACGGATCTTGGGCTCATCTATCTGGACACACATCCGGAAAATCAGGTCAAGGATCTCGTCATGCAGGAAATTCTCAAGTCAAGAATGGTCGTTTGCGTTGGCAGGCAATCTCCACTGGCCTCCAAAGAAAGCTTGACGCCACAAGACATCCTGGGGCATTCGTTCGTAAATATTGACAACAACTTTCATGATTGGTTCATGCAGAGCTTCATGAATCAACACGGACCTTTATCCATTATTTTTACCTCCAACAATATCGAAATATTGAAACGCACGATTATCGAGAGCACTGCCATCGGCTTTTTTATCGAATTCAGCATGCTCAAGGACCCTTACATTTTGAACGGGGAGCTGATAGCGATTCCGCTTGTCGACCATGAACCCAATACGGTTTCGCTGGGGTGGGCAAGAAAAAAGAACAGACATTTTTCCATCGCTCAAAAGGAATTTATGAATTACTTAATTCAGGAGTATCACAAATTTTTCTAGTGGCTTCAAACATAACTGGAGGTTATGACGCTATAAATCATAGACAATTTACGCGTTATATTGCCGATGTTATGATGTTCAACATTATCAAGCAGCCATCGCCCGAAAAGCCTGTGAAAGGCAAGGAGGAACGCCATGTCCAGCCCAACGTTAGAAATCAAAAAAGTGAATAAATCGTTCCAAAATGCTGGATCAATCACACATGTCCTGGATCGGATTGACCTCTCTGTAAAAGAGGGCGAATTCGTCTCGATCATCGGACCGAGTGGATGCGGAAAAAGCACACTACTCAAAATCATTGCAGGACTGGATACAGACCACGAAGGGTCCGTGCTGCTTGGTGGACAACAGGTGGATCGGCCGAGCAGGCAAAAGGGCTTCATTTTTCAGGAGCATCGCCTGTTCCCTTGGCTGACCGTCGAAAAAAACATCGCAGCGAATCTTTCTCTGGGGGATGCTGACATACGAAACCGCGTCCAGGAAATGATCAAGCTCGTCCGTCTCGAAGGCTTTGAAAAGGCGTATCCGAAGCAGCTGTCCGGTGGGATGTCACAGCGCGTTGCCATTGCCAGAGCATTGATGCGTCAGCCACAGGTATTGCTTTTAGATGAACCATTTGGGGCATTGGACGCCTTCACGAGAAACCATATGCAAGAGGTTCTCCTGGACATTTGGCGGCGCAACAAAACCACCATGCTGCTTGTGACGCATGATATCGACGAGGCCGTATTTTTGTCTAGCCGTATTATCGTCATGGATGCACGCCCCGGACGCATCAAAGCTGTTATCGCAAATGACCTGTCTCATCCGCGAAATCGGGTCGGCAGTGCCTTTCAGGAGCTGCGTTCGCGGGTGCTGAGAGCGCTGGAAAAAACAGAAGAAACGCCCGAATGCACCTGGGTCATTTAGAAAGGAGTCTCCTATGCAAGGTAACAAGCCTTCTCTCATAGACAAGACGGGTAACGTCAAGCTAAAACGCTTGCTGGTCGGGAGCCTTTTGCCTGTTCTCGCACTGGTGCTCTGGCAGTCAGCTGTTGAATTATCTTTCGTCTCTCCCCTGCTATTCCCGGCTCCGAGCAGCATTTTCGTCGATTTTTGGACGATTATTACTACCGGGGAATTGACTCATCATTTACAAATCAGCGTACTGCGAGCGTTGACTGGCTTTGCGATTGGCGGTTCGTTAGGATTGGCATTTGGGCTTCTCGTCGGCTTTTCCAAACGCTCGGAAGCCATGCTTGACCCTACGATTCAAATGCTGCGGACGGTTCCACTGCTCGCGATTACCCCGTTATTTATTTTGTGGTTCGGATTCGGGGAGCTGTCCAAAATTTTGTTAATCTCGATGGGTGCCTTTTTTCCTATGTACGTCAACACGTTTCTCGGTGTTCGCAACGTGGATTCCAAGCTGTTTGATGTAGCCCGCGTCTTGGAGTTCAGTAAATTCCATCAAATCACTAAGCTGATGCTGCCTGCGGCCATGCCCAACATCTTGCTCGGACTGCGGTTGTCGCTTAGCGTATCGTGGCTCTGCCTTGTTGTAGCAGAGCTGATGGGGGCAGATCAAGGGATTGGCTTCATGATTCAGGATGCCAGGGCTTATATGCGGACAGGCGTTGTCTTCGTAGGTATTTTCATTTTCGCGATTGGCGGGAAGGTGACGGATTCATTCGTCCGCTTACTTGAAACGCGCTTGTTAAAATGGCAGGACAGCTTTAAAGGGTAACGTCACATCCGCACCAAAAAAGCCGTGGCTTAATCGCCCGGCTTTTCGTTTTGTTACCTATTCTTTTACCATCGCTTCGTATTTGTCTGCATCCATCAGCTTGTCCAGCTCAGCTGCGTCGGACAATTCCACGACGATCATCCATGCTTGCTCGTACGGCGAGGAGTTCACCAGTTCTGGAGCGTCTTCCAGGTTGCCGTTCACTTCCAGTACTGTGCCAGTTACAGGAGCGTACAGTTCAGAAACGGTTTTAACCGATTCTACGCTGCCAAATGGCTCATCCGCCTGAATGGTTGCCCCTACTTCAGGCAACTCAACAAACACGATGTCACCCAGCTCTGATTGAGCAAAAGCAGTGATTCCGATGTACGCTTTGTTTCCTTCTACTCGCACCCACTCATGCTCTTCACTGTAACGTAGGTTTTTTGGGAATTCCATCGTTTACATTTCCTCCTATCAGGTACAATCCATTACACATACATAATTAGACGAACATTCTAGGATTCCTCTTCGATCCCCAAAATTCTAAACAGACGTTTTTTCACGAGGTTTAGACCCTTCTCGCCTGCCTGGAAATGGCGCAGCTGAAGGTTTTCATCAAAGAGGTAAAAGGCAGGGACGTATTCGTTCTGGAAAGCATCCACTGTCTTCATATCATTATCAATGGCAATCGGGTGTGTCAGGTTGTGCTCGGCAATCGTTTGCTTGATCGTTTCGATGTCCGTATCTTTTTCAGAACGAGGCATGTGAATACCGATTACTTTTAATCCATTTGCTGCATATTTGTCGCGCCATTCGTTGATGCTTGGCATGGACTCCTTGCACATGTAGCAGCTTACAGACCAAAAGTGTACCAAAACCGGGCTACCAGCCAAATCTGCTTTGGTCACCTGTCCATTCACCCATTCGGTAATCCCAGGGAAATCAGGCAATTCTTCGCGCAAACGCATGGATAGGTCAACCCCTTTTTTATAAATTCATATACGTTAAAAAAAGGGCCTAACAGCTAAATGTTAGACCCTCTTTTTCGGTACGAGTGTTCCAGTAATTACTTAGCAGACAGTTGAGCTTGTCCTGGGCGCCAGTTAGCTGGGCACAGTCCGCCGGATTGCAGAGCTTGCAATACGCGCAGTGTCTCGTCTGTAGAACGACCTACGTTCAGGTCAGTAACTACTTGATATTTCAGAACGCCTTCTGGATCGATGATGAACAGACCGCGGTAAGCTTGTCCGCCTTCTTCATCCAGTACGCCGTAGTCACGAGCAGTAGTTTTCAGGAAGTCAGCAGCCAATGGGTAGTTCAGGCCACCCAAACCGTTTTGGTCGCGTGGAGTGTTGATCCAAGCGCGGTGGGAGTGAACGGAGTCAGTAGATACACCCAGTACTTCTGCATCCAGATCAGCGAAGTCTTCGATTGCATCGCTCATAGCGATGATTTCAGTTGGGCAAACGAAAGTGAAGTCCAGTGGATAGAAGAACAGTACCAGCCATTTGCCACGGTAGTCGGACAGGGAAACCTTTCCGAATTCTTTACCGTTACCCAGTGCTGTTTCCATTGTAAAGTCTGGAGCTGGAAGCCCGATTAGACGTTGTGCCATTATGTAAAACCTCCTTAGGAATATGTTCTTGCCTACATGTCCCATGATATCAAAGTATTCACTTTATAGTCAATACAATGTAGGAATCATTTCAACCTGTAATTGTTTTTCAATTAGAGAGGAGCTTAGCTTTTTTTAGACGACCCTTTTCACCCAAAAAATAGATTATCCGATTTGCCGGCAGCCTATTCTACTCTTTGCAAAAGAATGCCCGAATCAGCAATCGCCGCCGCTGCCTGCTTCAGTGTTTCCGGCGTCTGGACCAGAGCAATGCGCACGTAGCCCTCCCCTTCATCTCCGAAGGCACTGCCCGGAATCACGACGACTCCCGCTTGCTCCAAAAGCGCAAAGGCAAATTCACGCGGGGTCCAGCCCCGTGGCACTGGCGCCCAGACAAACATCGTTGCCTTTGGCGGGGGAATTACCCATCCTGCCTCAGCTAAAGCAGACAAGAGCACGTCGCGGCGCTCCTGATAGATCGGCCCCACTGTATTTTGTCCAGCGGATTCACGGTCTTGCTTCAAGGCAGCAATTGCCATTTGCTGGACGGGTAAAAACACTCCATAGTCTACGTTTGACTTCACTACTGCCAGCGGCTTAATAATCTCAGCATTGCCCACTACATAAGCAATCCGGCAGCCAGCCATGTTGAAGCTTTTGGAGAAGGAATTAAACTCAATTCCGACATCCTTGGCACCTGGTGCCTGCAAAAAGCTAGGCGGCCTGTAGCCGTCAAAAGCCATTTCGGAGTATGCCAAGTCATGAACAACGATGATGTCATGCCGCTTGGCAAATGCCACTACCTTTTCGAAAAAGGATACGGTCGCAACAGCCGAAACCGGATTATTCGGATAGTTGAGGATCATGAATTTCGCCCGCGTCGCTACATCTTCAGGAATCTGTTCCAGATCGGGTAAAAAATCATTTTCTGCCCGCAGCGGCATCCGATAAGGAACTGCTCCCGCCAGATGGACGCTCCCCTCGTAAATCGGATAGCCCGGATCAGGAACGAGCACCAGATCGCCAGGGTCTGTCCAAGCCAAGGCAAAATGAGCCAGTCCATCCTGCGAACCCATCAAAGAGTGTACCTCGTGGTCGGGGTCCAGCTCGACATTAAAACGATACTGATACCAGTGTGCTACCTCTGCACGGAAATCAGCCGTTCCCTCACTGAGCGCATAGCTAAAAGCTCCCGGACGCGCGATAGCCTCCGTCAGCGTATCCAAAAGGCTCTGTTCTGGCGGCTGATCTGGACTTCCGATACTCAAATCGTAGACAGTACGTTTTTGAGCCACTTCGCGTTTACGGGCTGCCATCTCCGAAAAAATAGCAGCTGACAACTTATCCAGACGTTTGGAAGGTTGGCGGCTCATCATCATTTGCCACCCCAGGCTTTTTCCAGCTCCTCTGGTTTAAAGCCGAGCGTAACGGTGTTATCGCTTGCGAGTAGCGGACGCTTGATCAGCTTGCCGTTTGAGGAAAGCAGCTCCAGCATTTCTTCCTCGGTCATGTTTGGCAGCTTGTCCTTTAGGCCGAGCTCTTTATACTGCACACCGCTCACATTAAAAAATTTGCGCAAATCCAACCCGCTTGTTTTCCAGATCGTGCGCAGCTCTTCTTTGGTCGGTGGAGTATCGACAATTGGTATTTCCTCAAAGCTGATATTTTGCTCGGTGAGCCATTTTTTTGCTTTGCGGCATGTATCGCATTTGTTGTACAAATAGGCTTTCATCGTCATGGTTTCATTCCTCGCTTTTCATCACGTCATGGTTCTTAACGTCTATTGTAAAAGAAGAAAAACTACTCGACAACGAAAACGGTTTTGCGGAAGGTCACATCGCCTGCACCATTTACTGGCACTTCTATGAGGACAAAATCATTGATTACCGCAGGATCTGCTCCGTCTTCGTAAGTAAGTGCCTGATAATCAACATTCAATTCTTCTACCCAGACACGTACGCTTTCCAGCTCTACAGAGTCGCTTTCGCTACTGGATGATTTGACCAAGACATACGTTTTCCCGTCTTTTCGCATCCATTCACTTTTCCACTCTGGTGTTGCCAACAAGCCTTTTGCCCATGCTTGCACTTCTTCGTCCGCCTCATCCAATTTCAAAAGGCGATAAAGCTCGGTCACATTTGGTTTTTCGATGCCGGACAGCGTGTTAGAGCCTTCCACCGTCCAGATTTGATCATGGGTGTACCTTTTTTTCATACTGATCTCGTACAGGGTGTTGTCGGTTGTAACAACAAGTAAACGGCGTGGGTTTAAGCTTTGTCCAACAGTTTGAAAGCTCTCAATTTCTTTATGCAGCTCCTGCTGAATAAATTGCCTAAGCACATGCTTATAGTCCCGGTTTTGTGTATCCTGCTGCATTGCTGTTAATTGTTCTTCGCTGTACGTATAGCCTGTTCCTTTGTCATCTGTCCATTCAAATGCCTGTACAATACCATCCCGATCTGCATCAAGCTTGGGCTTGTTGATCTGCTCATTAGCTGGGGTGGCTACCTGCACAGATGCCTCCTGCTGTTTGGCAGATGCTTCGACTGCTGCCACCATTTTGTGAAGACGCAAAACCGACTGTTGCAGCTTAGCTACTTCCTGTTCTTTTTGCAGCGTCCCTATATAAAATCCCGCGCCCAACAAGGACAGAACTAACAGCGCTGCGATAACAGAGAATCCCCAAATTCGCACTCGCATCGACCTCCGATTTCATTCCCTTCATTGTTTCCTCAATAAAAAACGACAGCCGTCCCTACTCTCTGGCTGTCGTTCCTTCTGCTTTACGTTATTTTATGGAGTTGTCTTTCCAGTTTCACTCGCCAGCGCCTCAGGCTCTACTGCCTCAGCACCAGGATTTACCTGCCACATCTGACTAAGCGGCGAGAAGGGGACACCTAGCTCATCCCCTGCTTTTGCCTGTACGGTTTCGGCCAATGTTCCTTTTAATGGCTCCGTATATTCGATTTTCTCGTCCATTGCATTCTCCTCCTTCACCTGTATGTGATGCTAAGTGTGAAGGATTTCGGGCTAGTTTATGCAGAATGGGTCGCTTTGATCTCGACTTGATAGCCTGCGTGCTTTCTCGTCTGAAAAACACCACTTTCAAAGATCAAGTACTGTGCCTTTACACCGATCAAACGGCCGCCCAGCTGTTCTTCCTTGTCCAGAGATTTCGAATTGATTTTATCCAATGACTCCAGAATCGGATACGTAATATCTACCCATTCATCTTCTCGGTATTGAAACGCTTTAAACTCTTCCGGGAAGTGAGCGTACACCTCGTCGCGCATAGCAATCAGGTCGATTTCTTTTACTTCGCCCTTGAGCATTTTGCGCCAGTTTGTTTTGTCAGGCAAGAACTGGCTCAGATGAAATTCCAGCTCGCCTGCCATACGACGAGTAGGGACTTCTGCAATCGGAATGGCGCGAATCGCTCCCTGATCTACCCAACGTTTCAATTGATTATGCTTGCGTGTCAAACCAACCTTCATATCACTGGAAACTGCCAAATAGACGTAGTGGGGAATCATGCAATACTTCTCGCCAAAGCTTTCATCACGGCAAGTCCCCAAATCAAAATGACATTCGTGCGGCTTGACGATGCACAAATCATTTTCCGGCAGCTTGGTAAAACAGGGGTAGCAGTACCCGCTGTTAAATGTTTTGTTCGTTTTGCGGCCGCAGGCGATACAGTTCTTTTCGCCCAGATAGGAAATACTTAGTTCACTGCCCAGCCACTCATTTAGCGGCATGCGCTCCTCACCGATCTGCAAATAATAGTCGACCGGCTTGTCCTTCCCGTGATACTCGTGGGTAAGTCCATGTAATATACCGCGGAGTTCCACTTACATTCTCTCCTCTCCTATGTACGGTCCCTTCATTTTATCATATCAAACTTCATCACTGACCTCTGTTTTCTTTTGGTAGCATGTTTTCCCTACCAGGGGGTGAACCTATAGCTATACCTAGATGGAAGGAGGCGATCGTTATGCGTCGCGGCGTCCTCTGCGCCTTATTCATCGCCTGCCTTCTTGGCTGTGCAATTTTACCCGCTGGAGCTAGTCCTCTTCTTCCGAGCTATGAGCCGATCCACCGCATTGATACGAAAAAGAAAGTAGTCGCACTTACGTTTGATGACGGGCCAGATGCCTTTTACACCCCTAAAATTTTAGAGGTGCTTCATCGAAACAAGGTACAAGCTACTTTTTTTGTACTCGGATCACAAGTGGACAAGCATCCCAAGGTGATGCAGTGGATTTACAAAGCTGGTCATGAAATCGGCAATCACGGTTACTATCATCATGACCTGAACAAGCTGACGGAGCATGAGGTATACGAGGACATCAAGCTCGGGGAACGCTCCATTCTCAAAACGACTGGCATCCTCGCCCAATATTATCGTCCCCCTGGCGGCGTAATGACCCATGATGTGATGAGTGCTGTTCAATCGAGTGGCTACGACGTGATTCATTGGTCAATCGATCCCCGCGACTGGTCGTTGGCCCGAACAGCATCCGTCATCGCCAAAAGCGTGAAAAGCTCGGTTTCATCAGGCGACATTATTTTGTTTCATGATGGCGGACTCAATCAGCGACAAACAGTAGCCGCTCTGCAAGAGCTGATCACTGATTTACGCTCCCAAGGCTATCGGTTTGTTACTGTGAGCCAGCTGCTTGATTCCGCCAAGTAGGCAACATGAGTAGGGCACCTAAGGCTTGTCCATTACGAACGATGCCTTTGGTGCCCTCGTACTTCATTTGGCCAGTACACTTCTATTTATTCGGCTCTGAATCCCACCTTATTAAAGCTTCCGTTCCTTTGAACATCTTTTTTTCTTTTCGCAAAAAGTAGACATCCTCATCTGGATAATACGCTACGTCTCCCTCGACTTTTGTGCCAACATCGAGAATCTCCAATACTTCTTCGCCCGTATTGATAAACTGGTGAGCAATGTTTTTCCCTGCAGGCTTGGCTACAAAGCTCCCTTTTGTGACAGGGTACTCCTCACCATTCAAACGCAGAATACCTGAACCCGCCAAAATTATAAAAAATTCTTCTTGCAGTGAGTGTGTGTGGTACTTGGTGCTTTTGGCCCCAGGCTGCACCCTATCGATATTTGCATAGAGCTTTTCGCTGCCCGCCGCGTCCCCTAGGTAAAGAGTTGCCATACTCTTATCCTCTTCGACGAAATCTTTTGGAAGCTGATCCAGATGAAGTGGTTTTGGATCTGTCATTTATGCCAGCACCCTCCCCAAAAAGGATCGCAATCTTTCATTTTTTGTATCAGCAAAAATGTCCGCTGGTTTTCCTTCTTCCATAATAACTCCCTGATCCATGAAGATTACCCGATCTCCCACCTCTTTGGCAAAGCCCATCTCATGCGTGACGACGATCATGGTCATGCCTTCCTGCGCCAAATTTTTCATAACTGTCAGCACTTCTCCGACCAGCTCCGGGTCTAATGCAGAGGTCGGCTCGTCAAAAAGCATGACCTTTGGATTCATCGCCAGCGCACGTGCGATCGCAACCCGCTGCATTTGCCCGCCTGACAGCTTCTCGGGGTACACATCTGCTTTGTCTTCGAGACCTACCTTTTTCAGCAGAGCCAAGCCTTGCTGACGAGCTTGATCCTGTGGCATTTTGCGTACCTTAATAGGAGCGAGCATGACGTTTTCGATTACCGTTTTATGTGGAAAGAGGTTGAATCGCTGAAATACCATACCTACGTCTTCACGTACCTTGTTGATGTCGATCTTGGGGTCGGATAAATCATTTCCATTAATGACAACTCGTCCGCTGGTCATCTCCTCGAGCTGATTGAGACAGCGCAGGAAGGTGCTTTTTCCTGAACCGGATGGCCCGATGACACAGACGACTTCTCGCTCTGCAATTTGGGTGGTAATTCCTTTTAGCACTTGCAGTTCTCCGTAATTTTTCTTCAAGTCCGTCACTTGGATGATCAAGGACGTTCCCCCTTTATTCGAAGTTTTCAGTTTCGATTGTTCTTATAGTGTACCGTAATATCCGGGAAATTGCATGAATTATCAGTCGTTTGGGATAAAAGCATGTTCGTCGGGCGATAGTGAAGGAGAGGAAACCGGAGAAAATACTCCAGCTTCTTGGGTCACTTTCTCGGGTCATGCCTGTCCGCCTTCATTGCAAAAGCGAAACCGCGTCCAAAGTAGAGGTTCGAAGGGGCTTCTCAGAGGTGGACGCTTAAAGGCGTGTTTCGCTTTTTCCATTACGGCTTGGTAGGTGCCCCAAAGAGCTTCGCCTTTTCTCCGGTTTCCTCTCACTAGCGGTTGGTTTTGTTCGGAGCTCTCCAAAACGAAAAGATGTGAAAACCTCGCGGGGCTTGTTCGGGAAGCTTTTACACCTCATTGAAAGTCGCTAAGCAAAAAGAAGACCAGAGAACGATACAGCGTCTCTGGTGCTTCTATCCCTATTTCGCTTTACCCTTTGGAGGCACTCAGCTCACAGGTGCCTTTGCCCATACAAGTGATCGTACAGGATTCACATAATCCGGCTGGCGGGGTCTTGCGCTTTTCCTTTTGCTTTTGTCCCAGGTAGTGGATGAGGCGAGCTGAGTTTAGGACTACGAGGACGGAGGTTGCATTGTGGACAAATGCTCCTCCTACAGGACCGAGTAGTCCAGTCATAGCGAGGGCGATTGCTGCGGCGTTGATGGCGCTGGAGATGATCAGGTTTTCGCGGATGACTCGCAGCGTCTTGCGTCCGAGCTGGACGGCATCGGCGACCTTGGAGACGTCGTCGGTCATGATGACGATATCAGCAGCCTCTGCGGCGATCTGGGTACCCCCTGCTCCCATCGCAATCCCGACATGAGCTGAGGTGAGTGCCGGAGCATCATTGATGCCGTCTCCGACCATGCCAACAATCAGGCCGCGCTTTCGATATTCCTCTACACGCTCATACTTTGCTTCAGGGAATTGCTCTGCATATACAGTCGTCACCCCTGCTTGCTTGGCGATTTGTCCAGCTGCGCCGCGGTTATCGCCTGTCAGCATGGCAATATCCCCCACACCATGCAGGTGCAGTCTGTCAATCGTTTCACGCGATTCGACACGTACTCGGTCTGCCAGCGAAACCATCCCGATCAGCTCGCCATCCCTTGCTACAAATACAGCGGTATGCCCTGCTTGCTCCTGCTCTTTCTGGATGTGCTCCAGTTCTTTCGTCCCCACTCCCATTTCAGCAAAAAATCGCCGATTCCCTACGAGCAGCTCTCGCCCTTCCAATAGACCGGACACACCGTTTCCCGGATGTACGAGGAACGACTCTGCTTCAGGAATTTCCACTTTTCTCTCGCTTGCCGCTCTGACGATTGCCTGCGCTACCGGATGCTCCGAATGAATCTCCAGAGCTGCAGCCAGACGCAGAACATCCTCTGGCTCTTGATGTGACTGTCTGGCAATACCGGTAACCTGCAGCTTTCCTTCTGTGAGTGTACCTGTTTTATCAAACAGCAAAGCGTTGACCAGACCAATCTGCTCCAACGCAACGCCGCTTTTGATCAAAATGCCGTGCTTCGCTGCGTTTCCGATACCCGCCATAATAGCCGTTGGCGTAGCAAGCACTAGTGCGCACGGACAAAAGACAATGAGGATCGTAACAGCGCGTACCAAATCGCCTGTGAATACATACATCAAGACTGCCAGAGTCAGACTGCTCGGAACGATCCACGCTGCCCAGCGATCAAGCAAGCGCTGCACTGGTGCTTTTCTTTCCATCGCTTCCGCTACAAGTCTCGTTACCTTGGCAAAGGTCGTTTCATCCCCAATCTTCTGGGCACAAACCTCAATGACGCCATTTGTGTTGATCGTGCCCATAAATACCTCGTCACCCGAGCGCTTTTCCACGGGCAATGATTCACCAGTCAAAGCCGCCTGATTGACGGCAGCCTCGCCGCTGGATACAACACCATCGACAGGTACTTTTTCGCCCGGTTTAACCAGAATCAGATCACCACACACTACTTCTGCAAGCGATACCTCTACCCACTCCTCGTTGCGTTTCACTCTGGCTGTTTGCGGTGCCAGCTGTACCATTTCCTCCAAAGCCGACGCCGCTCTTGCAACGGTCCTATTTTCCAGCCACATCCCAATCATCATGATGAGTGCCACTTCACCCGCAGCAAAAATTTCTCCGATCCCCACAGCCGCCACGATCGCAGTCGTAACCAGCACATCGCTGTTAATTGTTCGTTCATGAATCAGCTCTTTGAGTGCAGCCCATGCGATTGGAACACCGCATAATATAACCGCCAGCCAGGACGGGTTAAGTCCCCACAGCTCTCCGTAAAGCCAGCTTACAAGCAAACCTGCACCAGACACGATCATGGCAATCTTTTGCATCATTGCTACCCTCTCCCCTTTGTACAGAGTCGTAGAACGGACAATCGAGTAACTGGTTGAGAAAGAGAATCAGACTTATTTCCCCCGTAAAAACAGTGGAAGCTGCTGCCCGAAGGCAACAGCACCCCAATTGATAATGAATATCCATTTCTTCACCTAGGCGAATTCTTTTGCGCTAGGGAAATAATTTTATAATCATTCTAATTTTACAATTATTTTTCGTCAATCCCTATTTTTCCAGTACCTGTCCCATGCGTAACTATGACGAGGACGGCTCATGCTAAGGAATGAGGTGACATTCATGCATCGAAAAAAATGGATCGCACTCGTCATTGTGCTCTTCGTCTTTTTAGCGGGCATTACTGTAGAAGGAATCGCAGGTACATACACAGCTCTGCGTGATCATCCAGGATTCTCATGGGAAGAAAATGTCGTGTCAGGCTACGGCAACGACAAAATCGTCCAGCTATTTGTCAATGGGGTCATCTCAGGCACGCAAAATGCCGCAGGAGTTCCCTCCATGACCGAACTGCTTGGAGAGCAGCTCAGACGTGTAGAAGAGGACGACAGCGTCAAAGCGCTGGTTCTGCGCATTGACAGTCCAGGCGGTGAAGTAGTCGCTACTGATGAAATTCATTCACGACTTTTGCGTCTGAAACAAGTCCGGCATATTCCCATTGTCATCAGCATGGGCTCCACCGCAGCTTCCGGCGGTTATTATTTGGCGACTTCAGGAGATGCCATTTTTGCGAATCCAAATACGCTGACTGGCAGTCTCGGCGTCATTTTTAATCTGGTAAATTACAGCGAAGCGGCGAACAAGCTGGGGGTTCATCAATACGCGATCAAAAGTGGACGTTTCAAAGATATCGGCAGCCCCTCACGACCGTTGACCGAACCGGAGCGCCAAATCTTTCAAACACTGGTGAATGAAAGCTACAACAAATTTGTTGATGTCATCGTAAATGGTCGCAATCTCTCCCGCCAGCGCGTTCTTGAAATCGCAGACGGACGCGTCTATTCAGGCGAACAGGCAAAAAGACTCGGGCTGATTGACCAATTCGGTGATCTGGAGGATGCCACGCACTATGCACTGTCCTTGTCCGGCTCCCCGGAGGCCATGGTCGTTCGTTATGCTGACCAGCTTACCCTCAGCAAGCTGCTTTTCAGCATGAAGCAGTATTGGTCCAATCCCGATCCACTGGGACTCGCCCGTATTTTGGAGCGAGAAAGCTCCCCCCGTCTGCTGTACCAATTTATGCCCTAAAGGAGTGCACTCGTTATGAATGAGCGGCCCCATGATCCATATGATCTGAACCGACAGCCAGCTTTCGATCAAACGAATGTCCCGGAGCCTGCGTATCATCATCATTTCGCAGGATTTTGGATTCGTGTTTGTGCAACCTTGCTCGACTCACTGTTTTTGATTGGGATCAGTCTGCTCATTTTCAATCCGTTGCGACGGCTGTTTGGAGTTTACGACTACGCCTTCTCGATGATTGATCTTTTGGAGGTTTTATTTAACCTGCTCTACATGGTACTCCTGACGTGGTGGACAGGTCAGACACTCGGCAAAATGATTACAGGTATCCGTGTCATAAGTGGGCGTCAAGCTCGTGCCAATTTGACAGCTGGGCAGGTCCTATTGCGCGAGGTTATTGGCAAAACACTGTCCTTCCTTCCCTTTGGACTTGGCTATATGTGGGTCGGCTGGAATTCTCAAAAGCAGGGCTGGCACGATCTTCTTGCCAGGACCTATGTAGTTTGGGATCGAAAATAGCCCTCTTTGCCACAGGACTAAATACCTATTTTCTAGTTCCTTTTTACCTAATCTGCAGTCGACTTGTGCTCAGTTGGCTGCAGTTTGTTTTTCCTTTTCCAAGCAGTGCTTGTCCCCAATCCATACGTTTTTGACGAGCTTGTTCCGGCTGAGACTTTCCTTTTTTCGACAAATTTTTCCTGCCTTGTCCCTATTGTTGATTCCCATTCCTGCCGATACAATTTTGTGAATGGCGCAAACATACCGAGGAGGTAGATTTATGCGAAAAGCGAAAGTAACCAGCATCCTCGCCGTAAGCCTTTCTCTGGCTTTATTCGGTCAGCTCCCATCAGCATTGGCAACAACCGTCACACCAGCTGCATCTACTCAACCAGCCGCTACCAACGCCATTTCCGTATACGGAGTTGAGCTCGGGATGAGCACAGTCCAGCTTGAACAAAAGCTAGGCAAGCCTGCTCGCAAAGACGCTAGCCACACGGGCGTTGAATGGTGGATTTATAATGGAGATCTCAGCAATTACATACAAGTCGGTGTTCAAAACGCAAAGGTAGTTACGCTGTTCTCCAATGGCGCCAAGCTGAATATAAAAGGCGTCACGATCGGAGCGCAAGCGTCAGCCATCCAAAATGCTTGGGGAGCACCGAAAAGCACGCTCGCCATCACACCGACACTTAATATCCGTGACAATACACTAAGTCATCCGACATATTTGCTGAACAAGCAAGTCATCACTTTTTCCATCGATCAGCTAGGCGGAAATAAAGTCGCAGGCGTCAGAATTTCGACGCCAGAATATTTCGCCACGATCGCGATGGGACTGATGTACCCAATCTCTTATACACAGCTCCCTGCACTGCCGAAGCTGACAGAGGAACAAATCAACCAAGCTGCGCGTGCCTATGAAAAAGAAAATTTTGACCTGCTGAACGTAGCCAGATCCCGTGCGAAGCTACCGCTCCTGTCCTGGGACGAGGGCGTGGCGGCAGTTGCCCGTTCACACAGCAGTGACATGGCCAAAAATAACTACTTCAGCCATACCTCTCCATCTACAGGCTCTCCTTTTGATCGCTTGAAGCATGCAGGTATCTTGTACGGGTACGCTGGAGAAAACATCGCGTATGGCCAACTCGACGGCATCGAAGTCCATATGGGCTGGATGAACTCGGCTGGACACCGCCAAAATCTGCTCGACAACAAATTCAAGCAGCTCGGTATCGGTGTCGTGTTCAAAGAAGGGCGACCGTATTACACGCAAAATTTTGTAACCAGATAAAAAGTGAAGTGAATACGCAAAAGACACGCCCTCTCGTTAAATCAAGGCGTGTCTTTTTTCTTGGCAAATGATATAAGGGCTATTGCACCTTTACTTGAGGCGTGATGGGAGCTTGCGGTGTCGGACCGTCTTCCGCAAAAAACGGAATGATGATCAGACTGAGTACAAAAAACAAGATCCAGATGATCCCCCGTTTAAAAATGCATGGAGTAAGCATCAGGACAACCCCTTCCACTAACAGTTCTACTTTATATACATACGCTTCCCCCCCTTGAGCCCGTTTATGCTTTTTACACAAAAAAAGCACCTTCTTTTACAGAAGATGCTTTTTCACACTTTCTACTTTTGCAGCTGTACCTGGAGCTGGTCCTTGTCTGAGTTGGCTTGACGGTTAAATAAACACGCTGCCGCGAAGACAATCAACAGCGCACCCATCAGCCAGAAAATTGTCCAAGGCTCCCACAGCTGCATCAGCACCCCATTCACGTTTGGAGCCATGATACTGGCGACACCGAAGTTGATTCCGGCTATAATCCCTGCCGTCGGCACCATTGAGGCTGGCAATAAATCAGCGGAATAGGCAAGCCCCAGTGAATAAAAGGAACCGACTGCCGCACCCGCAATCGCGAGGAGCAGCATCATGATATACACATTTTCCCCTGACAGTGGGAACAGGAAAAAGGCAATTCCTCCAACGATCGCACAAACCAGCATCACTTGCTTTCGACCGATCCGATCGCTCAAAGAGCCGAGTGGCATTTGCAAAATGATACTTCCCACTACAAATGAAGGCAAAATCAACGACACCCATTCAATCGACAAGCCAGTGCGCAATGCATAAACCGGAAAGCTTCCGTTCAGGGACGTTTCCATAAAGCCGTACAGGAACGAAGGAATCAGTGCAAGCCAGCCAACACGCAGCACAGTCGCATATTTATTTTGCTTCTTCTCGGTCTGCACGATTTTATCCGGAAATTCATTTTTGATGCGAGCCAAAAGCACAAAGGCAACAATATACAAGACCAACAGCGTCCCAAATGGTACCCAGATGCCAAGCGGCAACAGATTTAACCCGAGTGGCCCTACACTGAAGCCAACTCCATACGCCAAGCCATACATGGAAAGATCGCGTCCACGCGTTTTGGGAGAGGCGATTTTTGTCACCCACATTTGGCTGGAGTAATGCAAGCTCGAATCCCCAATCCCCATCAGCATTCGCAAAAAGAACCACACGATCAAATGGCTGAAAAGGGGAATCAGTGCAGTGGCAATCGTCAATAAAACCATTCCTACTAAAATGGTAGAACGATAACCGATTCTTCTCAGCGGTATTTCCAGCCAGGGAGAAATCAGCACCATCCCGATGTATAGCGCTGCCGCATTCAGCCCGTTCATGACGGTTGATACGCCCTGCTGTTCCAGCAATACTGCCAAAAGCGGAATGCTAAGGCCCTGGCTGAGCCCCGCAATTGCTACGACCAAAATCAACACCCAAAAGGTGTAACGCGTTGAAGACATGGTGTTGAACTCCTCTCCGATAGCTCTCTCTATTTCTCTATCTTACTTCGACTCTACTACCCTGCTGCAACTGGTACATTTTCCGATACAGCCCATCTTGTTCCATCAGTTCTTCATGTGTTCCTCTCTCGGTTACTTCCCCGCGGGAGAGTACCAGAATCTGATCAGCATGCTGAATCGTAGACAAGCGGTGAGCAATGATGAATGTTGTCCTGCCTTTGGACAGCACATGCAGAGCTTCCTGAATGGCCAGCTCTGTTTCACTGTCAATGCTGGCGGTCGCTTCGTCCAAAATCAATATCGCCGGGTCAGCAGCAAGCGCACGGGCAAACGAGATCAGCTGACGCTGTCCTGCAGACAATGTCATCCCACGCTCTACCACTGGCTCATCGTAGCCACCTGGCAATTGCTTGATGAATTCATCCGCGCGCACTGCCTCAGCGGAAGCTCTGACTTTTTCGTCCGTAATTGTTTCATTATACATGCGAATATTAAAGCCGATGCTTCCCGTAAACAAAAACGGGTCCTGCAAAACCAATCCCACATGCTGGCGCAATGCGTGGGTGTCGATGGACTTCATGTCTTCCCCATCGATAAGAATACGGCCTTTGGAAACCGGATAAAACCCGAGCAAAAGGTTCATCAGCGAGCTTTTCCCGGAGCCCGTATGTCCAACCAGCGCAATTGTCTGGCCTGGCTTTGCCGTGAAGGAGACGTTTTTTAACACGTATTCATCGCCGTTATACGCAAAGGATACCTGGTCAAAAACCACTTCCCCCTGTGGTCGACTGATTTGTTTGCCTTCAACAGCTGTCTCTGACTCTGGCTCTGTATCCAAAATGTCAAAGACGCGTTTGGCTGAGGTCGTCGCTTGTGCCAGCTGAGACAGCCGCCCCATAATCATGTTGATCGGCTCAAAGAAACGCCCCATATAATCCACAAAGGCAAACAACGCCCCGAAGGAAATCGCACTGTGAAAAGAAGTAGAACCGAAATACCAAATAATCAAGGTCAACGAAACCTTCCAGATCAGATCTACTGCTGGTCTGAGCAAAAATGATTCCAGATTGATCTCTTTCAATCTCACCTTGAAATACGCTTCATTTACATCGGCAAACTCTTTTTGCACGCCGTCTTCACGACGAAACGCCTGCACGATCGACATGTTCTGTATCATCTCGTTGATCATCGCATTCATATCGCTAAGACGTGAACGGATAATCGCATAATAGCGAGAGCTGTACTTTTGGTAAAAGAACACGAGTAAAACAAGTATGGGCACTGTTAAACAGCAAAACAGCGCAAGCTCTGGCTGCAAAATATACAGGGCAATCAAAATTCCGATCAAATACAGCCCATTCTGTACAAAAGTAGCCAGCACACTTACATACAACTCACGCACTGCCTCCGTATCATTACTGACTCTGGAGACGAGTGAGCCTACTGGTGTCTTGTCGAAGAAAGAAACCGGGAGCTTTTGCAGGTGAATAAACAGCTTCATCCGCATCTGTTGAATGATGCGCTGTGCAATCGTCTGCAGCCACAGAATCTGAATATAGTTGAAGCCCGCAGATAATAAAATCAGCACCGCATACCCAACAGACAACCACAAGATCGGCAGCATATCACTGCTATACATCGCCTTTACTTCTTCGGCAGTAAGCTTGATCCCTGTATAGGTCGCACTCGTACCCGCCTGCTCATTCGTGTTGACTACCTTTACGTGCTCACGACCGTTTTCTTGTGCCAACGGGGTAATCTGTTTTTTCCCATTTTGATCCACATGGCCAGTCACCAGATAGTAGGTGGTGCCTTCTGCCAGCACCGTCATTTGCCTATTCTTTAATTCATCCGGAGAAAGACCCGTTTCTTCTATGAAATCTTCCCGCACATAGTACTTGTCGTTTAGCGATACGGCTGCTTCTGCAGCTGCTTGCGGCTTATCCTGCAGCTCATACCAAGGCTTTTGAATCCCGAGAATATGGTTGTCAATCATCACTTTCGCTAAAAAGGGCCCTGCCAATTCCGCACTGGTCCCGAGCACTAGCAAAAACAGCGCACCGATGATTTGCTTTTGAAACGGCTTGGCGAAATCCGTCAGCCGACGCCACACATTTTGCCCGCTCATGAAACGCTCTCCCTCCTCTCTCTAACCGGTGACATCCTGCTCCATCTGTTGGCGACGATACTGCTCCGCGTACCAGCCATTTTTTTGCATCAGCTCGTTATGCGTCCCTCGCTCCACGATCCTGCCTTCGTCCAGTACCAGGATTAACTGTGCATGCTGAACGGCAGACAGGCGATGTGCCGTAATAATCGTTGTTTTATTTGCACGCTCCTGCCGTAAATGACGCAAAATGCTTTCTTCTGTCCGAGCATCTACCGCGGATAACGAATCGTCTAAAATCAAAATGTCGGCATCAACCAGGAGTGCACGAGCAATCGAAATGCGCTGCTTTTGCCCGCCTGAGAGCGTTACTCCCTTTTCTCCCACCATTGTCTGCAGACCGTCCTTGAACTGCGCCAGATCGCCTCTCATTTCCGCCAGCTCCAGCGCACGAACGATTTCCTCATTTGTAGCATCTGGACGACCGAAAGCGACGTTTGCCTCAATCGTGCGAGAGAACAGCAAATGCTCCTGGGGAACATACCCGATCTTTTCCCGCAGAGCGTGGAAGGAGAGCTTTTCAATCGGTACACCGCCAACCAAAAGTGAACCTTCATTCATATGATATTGATGCAAGAGAGAGCGACAGAGCGTCGACTTCCCACTTCCCGTGCGACCGACGATCCCCAACGTCTCGCCTTCCTCTAGAACAAAGGAAATATCAGAGAGTGCAGGCTGATCCGTTCCTGGATAGCAAAACGAAAACTGACGTGCTTCCACGGTGTTTGCGGCTACAGTCGTTACTGGATTTGCTGCTTCTTTTACATCCGGCTGCTCCACCAAAAGCTCCGAATAGCGTTTGTGGGAGGCTCCGCCCCGCTGCAGTACATTTACCAGCCAGCCAAAAGCAAACATCGGCCAGATCAACAATCCGAGATACAGATTGAAGGCGACCAGATCGCCCAATGAAATCGAGCTGGTGAAAACCAGATACGTACCATACCCAAGACCAATCAAAAAGCTAAAACCAATAATGATCGCGATCGTTGGTTCAAATAAGGCATCAATCCGCGATACACTTACATTTCTCTCCAATGTTTTCTCGCTGACGCGCCGATATGCCTCCACATCCGCTTTTTCCTGGACAAATGCACGCAGTACACGCACGCCAGAGACCGATTGCTGAACATGGTCATTCATTTCTCCGAATGCTTCCTGAGCCAAATAAAAGCGGTCATGCAAAAGCTTTCCATAATAGGCGGTTGACCACGCCAAAAAAGGCATCGGGATCAATGCAGCCAATGTCAGCTTCCAGTCGATGACGGTCACCATCACACCCAGCGTCAATAACGTCATGAACAAGGAATCAACAAGCGTCAGCACTCCGGTACTGGCTGTTTGCTCAATCGCCGGAATATCATTCGTCGCTACAGCCATCAAATCTCCACTGCGCTTGCGGTGGTAAAAGGACGGCGTCATCTTCGTCAAATGAGAAAATAGCCGCTCACGCAAGGTCCGCTCCAGCAAGAGCGCTCCTCCATTCAGCAAATACCTCCAGACAAAGCGCATCACATACAAAAGCACACCAAGCACCAGCAAAATTACCATCGCCCTAGTCAAATCAGGTATAGTTAATGAGCTGTTGCGAATCGAATCCACCGTCTCCCCGATCAGACGAGGCGGCCAAAGCATAAGCACATCGATCAAAAACAAAAAAGAGATACCAATAACGTATCGCTTCCAATGAGCTCGAAAAAACCAGGACAGTTGTTTTAGTGTCTGCATGTCCGTCACCTCATTTCATTTGCAGGCAATCTCTTCTTCCACTTAAAAAAGGGCGCGCGAATCACGCAGCCCCTTTTTGTACTTATTCCATCGTAATTTACTGAATTTTCCTTGTCAATCTAACTTTTTTTCATTCTTGAAATCATCCCACTCTTCGCGCAGCAAGCTGTATACCGCATGATCGACATAGTGATCGTACAAAAATTCATTACGGCGCAGGACGCCCTCCAGCTGAAAGCCCAGACGCTCTGGGATCGATCTGCTTTTCCAGTTCTCTGTTGCCGCTTGAATGGTTACCTTTTCCATTCCCCATGAATCAAAAATCAGCTTGTCGATATAAACAGCGACTGCCTCTGTCATCAAGCCGTTGCCCTGGAATCCTGCTCCCAGCCAATAGCCGATCGAGGTCTTTTTATTGATCCAGTCCAGATTATGAACGCCCAGCGTCCCTGCCAGACGACCTTTGAACCAAATGCCATAGTGTGTTCCTTGATTGTTATTATGTTGGTTGATTGTCATTTGAATAAAGCCCGCTGTATCCTCTACCCGATTGGTGAAATCGAGCCATGGCAGCCATTGCTTCAGATGAGCACGGTTGGTATCTGTCAGCCAAAACATCTCTGTCGCGTCCGCTAGCTCTAATTGCTTTAAATACGACTCCTCTGTCATCACGATGTGCCTCATACCAAACCCTCCTTATTAATCTGTAGCACTGGTGTGCTTTCCATTGTTTATGCTCGATTATGGTGCAGGACGAATCTTTTGGCAAGAAGTGTGTAATGAAAAAACGCCCACCTCTATGGCGAGGCGGACGTGCTGCAAGAAACATTTACTTTTTGCTTTTACCGATTTCTTCTGGCTTGAAAATGCCTGTTTCCGTCACAATTGCTGTGATGTACCTCGCAGGCGTCACATCGAATGCGGGATTGTATACTTTGATATCGTCTGGTGCGACTTGCTTCCCGAGTCCATGCGTAATTTCCTCTGCTGGACGCTCTTCAATCGGAATATCAGCACCTGTTGCTGTTTCCAGATCGACAGAGGACAGTGGAGCTGCTACATAAAACGGAATCCCGTGAGCTTTGGCAAGTACAGCCACGCCGTACGTTCCGATTTTGTTTGCAACGTCACCATTTGCTGCTACACGATCTGTCCCTACGATGACTGCCTCTACTTTGCCTTGAGACATTACCATTGCTGCCATGTTATCGCAGATCAGCGTCACATCAATACCCGCCTGCTGGAGCTCATAGGCGGTCAGACGTGCGCCTTGCAGGACTGGACGCGTTTCGTCTGCGTATACTTTAAGGTTCCAGCCGCGTTCTTTTGCCAAATAAAACGGAGCAGTCGCCGTTCCATAGGCCGCTGTCGCCAGTGCGCCAGGGTTGCAGTGCGTGAGAATGCCCATGCCATCGTGCAGAAGCGTCAGCAAATGCTCACCGATTGTCCGGCACACCTCAGCATCCTCTTTTTGAATCGCCAGAGCCTCGTCAAGCACCGCAGCCTTCAGCTCAGCAACAGACAAACCTTTCTCTTTTTCCACACGGGCCTTGATGCGATCCAGCGCCCAGAACAGATTGACCGCAGTTGGGCGGGAAGTGCCCAGGTAGTCAGCCTGCTTGGTCAATTCTTTCCAAAATTGCTCGTGTGATTCTGCCTCGCTGCCGCGAACGCCCAGATAGAGTCCATATGCCGCAGCCATTCCGATTGCAGGTGCTCCGCGTACTTGCAAATGGCGAATGGATGCCCATACTTCCTCGGATGTCGTCAGGTTCAAATAAATCGTTTCTACTGGCAAGCGCGTTTGATCAAGCAGAACGAGGCAATCGTTCTCCCACTTGACCGGCGCAAATTGTGTACTCGTTGTCATACCGTGGTAGCCTCCTGATAGTAGCGTGCGGTAACTGTACGGACAATGTCCGTGATGTCTGTTGATTCGCCTACATTGCCGCGGCCGAGGATCAGCGCTTCACCAATAGCCAGCGCCAAACGTTCTGCTTCTGCACGCGTTTGCTCATCCTCGATGGCATTCAAATCTGCCACTCCCGCTAGCCCAATCACGCGGCGCAGGATTTTGCAGCCAGCATAACCGGCCGTGTCCTGAATCAGTCGTTCTACATAGCTCTGCCAGAGGCCTTCTACGTGAGCGCTGCGTTCTTTTGCCTGTTTATGCCACAGCTGAACAAACTGAGAGACGAATTCGTTCCAAACATCTTCGACCGTCTCCAGTAAGTATTCGCGGTATGCGTCCCGTTCTCCTTGGTCTTTTTGCAAACCGTGCTGACCAGCGTAATTGAGCAGGAGGTTGGCAATGACCGCACCGATATCAAAGCCGATTGGGCCGTAGTAAGCAAATTCAGGGTCAATAGCTTTCAAGCTCGTTTCGGTAATAAAGATGCTTCCTGTATGCAAATCACCGTGCAAAAGCGCTTCTGCGCGAGTCAAAAAGTCATATTTAAGCTTGGCGATTTCGAGCTTCAGTGGCTTGTTGCTCCAGATCGCTTCTACTTCCGGGCGAATCAATGGATTGAAGTTATTCGTTGGTGCATTTTCGTAAGGATCAGTAAAGACCAGATCTTCAGTAATTTTGCATAATTCGGGATTTAGGAATGTTCCGACTAACGCCTTTTTTTCGTATGGATGCGCCCCGAGATCAGATGTGTAGAACAAGGTTTGCGCCATGAAACGACCAATTTGCTTGGCAAAGAGCGGGTAACGCTTTCCTTCGATGAGACCTTTGCGCATAATGATGTGGTCACCGACGTTTTCCATTACGGTCAAAGCCAGCTCCTGGTCAAAATGATACACTTCCGGTACGAGATCAGGTACGTATTTGTGCTGAATACGCAGGGCTTCGCTCTCGATACGTGCACGATCAATCGTCAGCGGCCATGATTCCCCAACCACACGCGCAAATGGCAACGCCTGCTTCACAATCACGCTCTTTCCGGTAGCTTTCTCTTGAATATCAAACACCAGATTGAGGTTTCCATCCCCGATTTCGTGACTCGTCAGCTCTGCTCCCTCAGTAAACAGACCTGGCAAACCCTTTACGTACTCCACTGCTTCCTGCTCGGTCAACGCACGATAAGCCATGATTCATTACTCCCCTCAATGTCATTTTGTATTTATCTCTAGTGGACTGGATGCTTGCCCCAGTCTAGCAATCAAACTGCAGCCATTTCAGATATGCAAAAAGACCTCTTTTCCCGAAGAAAAGAGGTCGCTGTCGTCACGTACAAAATAAACGTGTCTTTGTCCCCCTTATCTTCCAGACCACTTTTGTTTCTGCAGGAATTAGCACCGTGCACGTCGCCTGAAACTTTAATCGCTACAAAAGCGACCAAAGAGCGTCATGTCGGTTGCCGGGTATCATCGGGCCAGTCCCTCCACCTTCTCTGGATAAGGTATCCATCGTATGCAATTATGATTTAGTTTGAATCATACAGCCACACTTACACGCTGTCAACACCCTTTTTCAGCTGCCTCCATCCATTTTTACTACCAGCTGTAGTACGCCCCAGAAGCAGCTGGGCGATCCCAATTCCACCAGTCCACCTTGCCCAAAAAAGCCGCTGTAATCGACTTTTCCTGTTGCAGCTTGAGCAGCTCCTTGGTCGGTCCTGTCAAAACAGCACCGTAGATACGGACGCCATTTTTTTGCATGTACTGGTAACGCTCGGCAATTTGAGGCTTGCCTCTGGAAACCAAGCTAGACCCTATTTCATTGGTCAGCCGCTCCTGTTCGGAAAGATATTTCATTTCGCTCAAATAAGCTGCTGCCCGGCGTGGTCCTTCGCCGTTGACCTGAATCGGGGCATTCCCATAGTTTAGCTCCCGCTCCGCAAATCCCCAGACGTCACCAGCCCCGAGAAGACGAACTCCTTCATCAGCCTCAATGCGTGCTTGTTCCTGCCCCGAATCAACAGCAAACCAGACTGTTTCAAATGCATCGTTGCTGACATATCGGGAAATTAGTGCGTAATATTCCTCGTAGCTCAATAAATGGTCAAAGGAGATGGCCAGCTGAGATACTGTGCCCTCCGGCAGCTTTTCCATCGTCGTCCAGGCAGGTTTACGCAGATGCTCCGAGTCCGCCGGCATCAACTTCTGCCCCGTAATCGGGTAGTTGAAAAAGAGCTTTTGCTCTCTGATCCCGTTTGTCCACTCTGGCTTTGCACTGGTTTTCCACAAAAAGTTGGTGCTTTCGAAGGTTCCTGCGTTTTTATCCTCGCTCCCTATCCGCTCACATAGTTCCATCCTGATCTTGCCGTAGAATAAACCGACCTCTGAGCCACTGCTGCCTACACTTACGCCAGGCTGCGTGAAGTTGACCATATCCTTGGCGACTCGGAACAAATCGTCATGCATCAGGGAACCAAACCAGCCGTTCACCACAAACAGCAAGACACCTGCAAAGAAGGCAAGCCCCATCGTAAACGCGGAATTAGACAGGCGCATCCTCCATTTTCCCCGCCGAATAATAGCACGCTGTTTCTCTTCTGTCAGAGCGGCAGGCGCCTCTTTGCCGGGGTCAGAGCTAGTGCCTTGCTCTTCCCCCAACAGTAGCCGTTCTAATCGCTGGGCGTATTCCTCATCTCTGATTACTTCTTCTCCGAGCCTTTGCTCCTCGCCCTCTGTCATTTCTCCTCGCAGGTAAGCGAGCAGCTTTTGATCCCGGCTATTTTTGTCTTTATTCTCCATCTGCTCCATCCCTCCACAACTTTCGCATCTTTTGCCGCCCTCGAAACAGGGAACGCTTTACGTCAGCCACATCGATACCCAATATTTCTGCGATTTCTGCATAGGAAAAGGAGGCTGCTGCAAGCAGAATGACCTGCTTTTGCTTTTCCGGGAGCTGCAGAAGAATTTCCTGAGCCATTTCCCACATCTCCTTGTTCACCACAGTTTCCGCAGGATCATCCACCTGCTGATCTGCATGTTCAGGCAGCTGTCCTACAAGCTGTAAGGGTCGCTTCGCCTGTTTGCGATGCCAATCGACAAAGGCGTGATACGCTACCTTGAACAGCCACGGCCTGACTTTTTCCCCGTGGTAATCGTCCAGGGACAAAAAGGCGCGGAAAAAGGTTTCCTGCGTCAGGTCCTCTGCCTGCCGTGCATCGCGTGTCAGCCGGAAAAGGTAGCGGTATATATCGTTTACGTGCAGTTTGTACACGTCGTCCAAGCTTACTTTCCCAACGCTTCCACACCCTTTCATTGACTACCACGCTTTGCACGGAAAAAAGTTTCACCTCGTCCACATTTCCTTTGTTCTTTTGTGCACACTTGGCGGAAAAACAATTTGACTCCCGGTTCATATCGTCTTATCATGATGGTATTGCACACGATGAAACAGCGTGTGAACCATATTACTCTTATCGCGAGCTGGCTGAGGGACTGGCCCTATGATGCCCGGCAACCGGCGCTCTTCTATTTTTGATTGATAGAATAGCGAAACGGTGCTAATTCCAACGGATAAGAGTCGAGACAGGAGAACCACTTCTGCGCGTCTCGGCTACTGACCCGAGAGATGAGAGGAGACGAAGACTCTTTTATAGTCGACAACCGCCTCCCTACTCACGGGGAGGCTTTTTACATTTCCTGTACGTTTCCTGTACGAACAAAAAGGAGGATTAGCCCTGGCATGAGTGAGCAACGCATCCTCGTAACTTATTTGACACAAGCCAAGGATCTAAACAAAAAAGCAGCTGCAATCGCAGTCGGAATGACAGTCGGATCATGGACTGACCTGCCCGCTGCCAAGCAAGCAGAGCTGCAGCCATATTTGGGCGAAGCCGTAAGTGCGACCCCGCTTGAAACACTTCCGAACGGGGAAACTCGTGGTTTGATAACCGTCAGCTACCCTACTCGGAATTTTACACAAGATATTCCGTCTCTGTTGACAGGCATTTTCGGAAAGCTCTCCATGGATGGGAAAATCAAGCTCGTTGACGTCGTTTTTCCAGATTCATTCCTGACAGCCTTCCCGGGTCCGAAATACGGAATCGACGGACTACGCAGCCGTTTAAGTGCGCACGATCGTCCGCTTCTGATGAGCATTTTCAAATCCTGCCTCGGCCTACCATTTGATGATTTGAAGACACAGTTTCGTGCCCAGGCATTGGGCGGTGTTGATCTGGTCAAAGATGACGAAATCTTCTTTGCAGATGATCGTGCACCTTTTTTGGAGCGAATCAAAGCATTTAAGCAAATTGCAGAGGAAACGGAGGCGGAAACAGGCAAGCCTGTCCTGTATGCAGCCAACCTGACTGGTCCTGTACACGAGCTGAATGAAAAGGCAAAGCGTGCGGTTGAAGCAGGTGCTGATTGCCTGCTGTTCAACGTACTGGCCTTTGGCTTTGACGCTTTGCACAGACTTGCACAGGACCCGGATGTCCGCGTGCCTATCATGGCTCACCCGGCTTTGGCTGGTGCGTATTATCCATCGCCTGATTACGGGATTGCCACTCCGCTATTGCTCGGTACATTAATGCGGATCGCAGGTGCTGACCTGGTACTGTTCCCGTCCCCATACGGCAATGTAGCCTTGGACAAAACGGAAGCACTCCAGCTTGCCCAAAATCTCACGGCACCACTGGAGGGTATCCGCCGTTCATTCCCGGTTCCGTCTGCCGGAATACATCCTGGCCTCGTGCCACAGCTGTTTGCAGACTTCGGATTGGATCAAATCGTCAATGCTGGCGGTGGAATTCACGGCCATCCAGGCGGAGCGACCGCAGGAGCAAAAGCATTCGTCGCTGCAATCAAAGGAGTCACAGCTGGACATACGTTGCAGGATGCGGCGTCTGAATCGCCAGAGCTGGCTATTGCCCTGCAGAAATGGGGTGGCGGACGATGAGCAAAAAGCTGGTCCTCTTCTGCGACTTCGATGGAACCATCACGGAAAAAGACAATATCGTAGCGATTGTTCGCAAGTTTGCTCCCCCTGAGTGGGAAGCGCTGACCGAGCAAATCCTTTCCCAAAAGATAAGCGTACAGGAAGGAGTAGGCAAGCTGTTTCAGCTTCTCCCCTCTTCCCTGCGCCAAGAGATCGTGGACTATATCGTAAACGAAGCTTCTATTCGTCCCGGCTTTGCCGAATTCGTAAGCTTTTGCCGCAGCGAAGGCATCGAGCTGTTGATTACGAGCGGGGGAATCGACTTTTTCGTAGAGCCGATCCTCGCACCGTTTGATCTGTCCGGTGTGCCTATCTACTGCAATGGCAGTGATTTCTCAGGCGAACGTATTACCATTACATGGCCGCACTCCTGCGACGAACACTGCACAAACGGCTGTGGAATGTGCAAGACCACCATCATTCGCCGCTATGACCCTGCTGATCATTACCGCGTCGTCATCGGCGATTCCATCACTGATTTGGCAGGTGCAAAGATTGCTGATTTTGTGATCGCTCGCTCCTTCCTCGCTCAAAAATCGGTGGAGCTGCAATTGCCACATCAAACCTTTGCCACGTTCCACGACGTGATTGCTATTTTAAAAGAAATCCAATTGCAACAGGAGGTCGTCTGATCCATGACAGCAACCCTAGAAGAGCGCCTGGACGCATTTCGTCGTCTCGATGACGCCAAGCTAACTTTTGCCCGACGGGACTGGTTCCCCGGCACCAGTGGCAATCTTTCGATTAAAATAAAGAGTGAACCGCTGCAATTCGCGGTAACAGCAAGCGGCAAGGATAAAACAAAGCTTTCCCCAGAAGATTATCTGGTAGTGGACAAAGACTCCCGCCCGGTAGATGCAACAGCGCTAAAGCCTTCGGCGGAAACCTTGATCCACGCGGTCGTCTACAACAAATTCCCGCAGGCAGGTGCCTGCTTCCATGTTCATACGGTTTGGAACAACCTCATCTCTGAGCTGTACTTTGGACAACGCGCCTTCTCCATCCAGGGGCAGGAGCTGATCAAGGGTCTGGGAATCTGGGAAGAAAACGCACAAATCACGGTTCCGATTGTTGAGAACTTTGCCGATATTCCAACTCTAGCAGCCGCAATCGAAAAAGTAATCACCCCTGAAGTCCCTGGGGTTCTCATTCGCAACCACGGAATTTACGCCTGGGGCGGCAACGACTTCGAAGCCAAGCGTCATCTGGAAGCATTTGAATTCCTGTTTGAGTACCACGCCCGCTGGCTGCAACTGCGCCAAGCTGCCGTGTCCACTACATCTACTAATTGAGGAGGATTTTACGATGGCACAAGTACGTTTTCACGACAACAACGAGTACATTAGCGCTCCAGAGGAAGTAGTTGCATTCCTGAATTCCCAAGGGATCATTTATGAAAACTGGGGAGTAGATCGTTTGGATGCAAAGCACCGCGACAACTACAGCCCAACTGATGAAGAAAAACAAGAAATCCTGGACACCTTTAAGCCTGAAATCGACGACATCAGCAAGCGTCGCGGCTACTTGACAGCAGATATTATCGTCCTGTCCGACAAAGTTCCGAATTTGGATGAGCTGCTGGTGAAATTCAAAGGAGAGCATCATCATACAGATGACGAGTGCCGCTTCTGCGTAGACGGTCATGGCATTTTTGCAATCAAAGGAAAGGACGATCGTTACTTTGACGTTGAGCTCTCCCCTGGCGATCTAATTTCCGTACCGCCAAACTACCGCCATTACTTCACACTGATGGACGACCGTAAAATCAAAGCAATCCGTCTGTTCGTAACTCCAGCAGGCTGGGAAGCAATCTACTAATTCAAAAGCGAAGCCAAGAACCCTGGTCATTTTCGGACCAGGGTTTCTTTTTTGGACGCACAGCGTTTATTTGATTACACCATTTCCTTTGATCGATACATCTGGGACGATCCGGACAGTAGCTTTGGCGAATGCTTTCGTCCAATCATCCTCTACCTTTTTCCACTCTTTGTACGCGTACGCACGTGCGTATAAGCCGAAGCCAAACGGGTCGGTATTCTCCTTTTGACATTTCTTAATTAATTGAGCGTATTCCTTGCTCAGTTCTTCCTCGATCATTTTCTCCATTTTCTTATAGTCTTTCTCCATATTGAACGGAAACAATCTCTCCGAAATAGCAATTCTCAGCTTAAGCTGGACGTCGAATTGGAAGCTGCCGTTTTTGTATTCGGTCTTCACTTTTCGAGATACGCCCTTGACGATATAACTGATCTTGTCCTTCAAAATTTTCTTTTGACTTTCTTCCCCTAATGGCACATGAACCGTAAGTGATATTTCCCCCCGCTTTTCATATAGCAGCATTTGCAGGAGAATGGTATCCCTCTCATTTATCAGCTCTCGGTAGGCTCCCTGTTTGGATAGAAGCGCCGTTCCCATGACCATAACAGCCTTGTTCTTTTCCTTTTTCATCTCCGTCACTGATGGGGTCATTCCCTTTTCATACATTTGCCTGTGAAACTCCTGCGCTCTCGTTCTGACGGTAAGATTCCGGTAGTTTGCAGTGTCGATCAGCTTGGTTATATGGAGGGCCAAACGAGGCTTGTCCTTGGGGTTGAAGTGAAAGAGATCATGAACAGGTCCATCAAAAACGACAATTCGCGCATTCACGGTAAATCGAGCGTCGCGAAAAAATACATCCATTACCCTAAACCAATCAGGATGCTGTAAAAGCCGCTTTCCAAGTACCAGCACCTGTATTTTCCCCGCAACAGTCAACGCCGTTACCAGCCTGTCGTAGCCAAGCCTTGCCTCGCGCATGGTATCTGCTTTTACCCCAAATTCCTCCGACTTTTCCTTCGCTTCTCTGCTGAAAACGGGACTGGTCATATAAAACAGAAGTTCATTTTTTTCGTTTAGATCTATACCCGTCATCAAAGCAAGCGTGGTATCCTCCAAATTAATCCGATCCATGCACCCTGGCAGCACCGTAACCAGAACAATTACCAATATGATGTGTATGAGCTTATTCAAGCTTTTTGACCTCCAGCCGATTTTTGTTGTAACAAAACTAGGCCCGACGCCAAAATAGGTAAGATATAGCCCACAGCCAATCCTGCGAGGCTCCACATCTCACTCCATTTTTTCACCTCAACGAACGAAGGTGTATACAGCCAAAATGCCACTACAAGCAGCGGAATTACTATTTTCAAATGCATTCGATGATCCTGCATTCCAAATAACTGACTTGTGGTAAAGACAGTGAAATACATGTACGGAATCGTGGTGGTTGACAAAATGAGGGAATAGAATGCGAGAAAAATAATATCAACTCGCTCCAAAAACCTGTATTCAATAACTTTCCACAAATTAAGCGTAGGCCATTTATACTGCGTTATTTCGTCTGGACTGAAAAAGGCAAAACAGAATAAAGTGACCGATAAAAACACGAGCAGTGACAATGTATTCGCTACTACAATTCCGAGCGTAGCATGTTGTTTTTTCTGAAGAAACGGATAAAGAAAAAATGCCAGCTCAAACCCCAAAAAAGACAATATCGTGGTTTTAGTCGCAAGCAAAACAGGTCTTATCCCCTCTTTTAGAACAGGCAGCAAATGCAGCCAATGCGTATCTTTGAATGATGTCATGAGCACAAAGGGCATCCAAAGGGTGATATAGAAAATCAGTTCCGAATACCTTCCAATTACGCGCAATCCCCCTCGAACGATATAGTAGATAGGTATACCGAACAATATGACCACGATATAGGCAGGGGTCTGAGTCAATATCCATACATTGATTATCCCGACTGTATTGGCGACAACCGTAAAAAGGGCTAACGCACAGTATATTGCCACAATTAAAATGCCAACCTTGCCTAGCCATCTGCCCAAAAAGAGTGGAAGGATGTCGATAATGGTGTATCCAGGATAGCGCTTCATGATGTTGATGATGAGCATGCTGGCAAGTAAGGCACACATCCATCCAAGGATGAGAGAGATCCAACCGTCCGTACCTGAGACTTCTGCTAAATCTCTCGGCATGGACAAAACGCCGATCCCCACCTGTGTACCGTGAATCAAAAGGATGTATTGGAGGAGGGTTATCTCGTTGTACGCGTACTTTTTCACTTTCCTTCCTCCTTTTGACGGTCGTCCTCTAGCCTTTGCGATTGAACAGCTCTTGCACTCACTGGTCGCTCAGTCATTTTAAAAAGCGGCAGGCGAATAAAAAAGTCTTTCCAGTCCTTGAATCTTACAGGGGCTAACGGACTTCCGTATGGGACACCTAATGATTCCAATGAGATCAGATGTCCAATCAAGGTCATGAACCCGATGACGATCCCCACAATCCCAAACATAGCGGCGAGCCCCATCATGAGAAAGCGAATCAGCCTGATAGCAGACGCCATATCATAGTTCGGGATGATGAACGAAGAAATGGCAGTGAAGGCAACCACAATCACCATGATATTGCTGACAATTCCGGCCTGCACGACAGCCTGGCCAATGACGATTCCCCCCACAATTCCTACTGTCTGTCCGATTGGGGCAGGTAAGCGTACCCCTGCTTCCCGTAGCATTTCCAAAGTCAATTCCATCATCACGGCTTCTAAAAGCGGAGGAAATGGCACTCTCTCACGCGACTCTCCTACCGAAATGATCAGGTCTAACGGAATCACTTCGTAATTAAACGATATGACGGCAATGTAGATAGCCGGAAGAAAAGTAGCGATTAAAAAGGCCAGAAAGCGAAGAAGACGGATAAACGTCGATACCAGCCAACGCGTGCTGTAGTCATCCACATTTTGAAAAAAAGAAGCAAATGATACTGGTCCGACCAATACACTAGGAGAACGGTCGACTACAACGACGATCCTTCCTTGTAAAATATGAGATGCAGCTGAATCAGGCCTTTCGGTCGTAATAAACTGAGGAAAAGGCGAGTATGGGTTGTCCTCAATGAATTCCTCCAGCTCACCTGTATTGAGGATCGTATCTACGTTGATCTTTTTAATCCGGTTCTCTAACTCCTGAAGCACCTCTGGTTTACAGACATCCGCTAAAAAGAGGACTGAGACTTTGCTTGCTCCTCTTTCCCCTATCAAATATTCCTTGATCTTCAGTTCACGATTGGGGATATATCGGCGAATTAACGCGATATTTTGGATACCGGTCTCTACAAAACCTTGATGAGCACCCTTCAGGGATGCTTCCAGCTGAGGGTCTTCGATCGCACGCTGAGGCCAACCGTGTGTCTCCACGGATAAAGCTTCTTTTCGCCCCTCAATAAACAAAAGGCTACTTCCCTGCAAAATAGCCTCTTCTACTTCATTGAAATCATAAAGCGTCGTTACTTTTCCCACAGACAAAAGATCCATAATGCTCGTCTGGCCGCGTTCGAGTGGCGCCAACAGTGGACGCAGCACATTGTTGTTAATTGAGTTTTTGTCTACCAGTCCGGTCAAATAAACAAGAGCTAATCGTCCCTCTATGAGTTTGCTCTCGAAATCTCTGATCACTAAATCTGGAGTAAACGTAAAAATATTGTGCAGCTCAGTGATGTTTTCATTCATGCTCTCGCTGATTTCTAATGCCTTATTCGGGCGGGCTAAGCCACCTGAATGGCTATTCCGATTTGCAGCTGCTGCTCTTTTTCGTTTTAGCCATCCTCTCGACTTCATCTGACCATGTTCCTTGCGGCTTTTTATTTGTCTCGTTAGCGTTGGTGATCGCTTCCAACTTTATGCATGATGTGGTCAAAACTATTTGATACGTGCATAGCATGGCAAACGAAAAGCAGAAACAGTAAGCACCCTACATGTTGAACGCAAAAAGGAGCAGAGAAAGTTCTCTGCTCCTTCCGCTCCTTTTGTCATGTGATCTACAAGTCCTTAAACGGAGTACTCGCCAGCAGCGATGACACGGTCTGCAATCGCCCGCTTGAGCTGAACCGTATTGATTGGCGTGCGGCGCGTCAGCTTTTTCAAGATGGACAGACGCAGGCGTAAATCGTCGCCCTCTTCCATCGCCGCCAGCGCTTCCTTCGCCCAGCCTTCGATTCGATCGAATGCTTCCTGTACATAGACTGTCGTCATCTCCAGCTTTTGCTGCGCATTCTCAAGTCCTGTAGCGTCTATCGCCCGCTCCGTCCGCTTCACGACACTGTCCATTGCATACAGCTCGATCAGCATGTCTGCCGAAAATGCCAGCAGCTCCTGTTCCTTGGAAATCGCCTGCTGATACTTCATCAGCGCAGAACCTGCTACCATCAGAATGATTTTGCGGGACATGTCAATCAGATGCTTTTCAGCCGCAAGAGGCGCATCCTCGATTTCCTGCGGATAGTAGCTCATCAGCTCTTCTTGAAGGCTGGCAGCAGCTTGCATCAGCGGAAGCTCGCCCTTCATTGCTTTTTTCACGAGTGTATCAGGGATCAATAGTCGGTTAATTTCATTGGTTCCCTCGAAAATTCGATTGATGCGGGAATCCCGATACATGTTTTCGATCTCATACTCAGACATGAAGCCGTACCCACCATGGATTTGCACGCCCTCGTCCACGCAATAATCCAATACTTCTGTCGCAAACACTTTGTTAATCGAACACTCGATTGCGTAGTCTGCGATTGCTTTTGCCACCTCTGCTCCTTCGTCGGCTTTGTCTCCCAATCGATTCAAAGCAGTATCGAACAGGCCAACCGTGCGATATACCGAGCTTTCAGCTGCGTATGTTTTAACCGCCATGTTTGCCAGCTTGTTTTTGATCAGCGTGAAATTGGCAAGCGGTGTCTTGAATTGCTTCCGCTCCTTGGCGTAATTCGTCGCAATCTCCAGCGCCCGTTTAGCGGAGCCCACTGCCCCTACCGCCAGCTTATAGCGACCGACATTCAAAATGTTGAAGGCGATGACATGTCCGCGTCCCGGCTCGCCAAGTAGATTTTCGACAGGCACCTGCACGTCTTCCAATATGACAGTCCTTGTTGACGAGCCCTTGATGCCCATCTTTTTCTCCTCTGGTCCAAACGAAATGCCTGGGAAGGTACGCTCTACAATAAAAGCGCTGAACTTGTCGCCATCAATTTTGGCATAAACGATAAACACATCAGCGAAGCCAGCATTTGTGATCCATTGCTTCTCCCCGTTCAGGAGATAGTGTGTTCCATCTTCGGATAAGGTGGCGGTCGTTTTGGCACCCAACGCATCCGATCCGGAGCCTGGCTCAGTCAAGCAATAAGCAGCCAATCGTTTCCCTGATGCGAGATCAGGCAAGTAGCGTCGCTTCTGGTCGTCTGTACCAAAGTACACAATCGGCAGAGAACCAATGCCCACATGTGCTCCGTAGCTGAGAGCAAAACCGCGCGAGAGCGAAAATTTTTCTGTGACGAGTGCCGTACTTACTTTATCGAGGCCAAGTCCGCCATACTTTTCTGGCACATCGCCAGCAAGCAAGCCCAGCTCTCCTGCTTCCTTAAGCAGACGAACGGAAATATCAAACTGATGGTTTTCGATCTCTTCCAGGTGAGGGCGCACTTCGTTTACGATAAATTCCTCGGTTGTCTTGGCAATCATTTTATGCTCATCAGTAAACTGCTCTGGCACGAACATATCATCAGCCGAACCAGCATCAATCAAAAAGCTCCCACCACGGATCAATTCTTTCGTATCTGCCATTGCAAACCTCTCCTTATACGAAAATGGATGTACTTGCTTAGATCATTTCAAAGACGCCAGCCGCACCCATGCCTCCACCTACACACATCGTAACGACTCCGTACTTGCCGCCCCGTCTTTTCAGCTCGTTCAAGATAGAGATCGTCAGTTTGGCTCCGGTACATCCCATCGGGTGGCCCATCGCAATCGCGCCGCCGTTGACGTTTACTTTTTCCGGGTCCAAGCCCAGCTCGCGAATTACAGCAATTGCCTGGGAAGCGAACGCCTCATTCAGCTCGAACAAATCTACATCCGCGATGCTGATTCCTGCCAGCTTCAATGCTTTCGGAACAGCTACGATCGGGCCAATCCCCATGATATCAGGCTCTACCCCTCCTACAGTGAAGGAGCGGAATTTGGCGATTGGCGTGACGCCGAGCTCAGCAGCTTTTTCAGCCGACATCACGAGGACGGCAGCAGCGCCATCGCTTGTTTGCGACGAGTTTCCTGCCGTCACACTGCCTTGTACATGAAACACAGGGCGGAGCTTGGCCAGTGCCTCCATCGTCGTATCAGCGCGTGCACCCTCGTCCTTGTCAAATACGCGTTCTTTTACATGCAGCTTGCCCTCTACATCAAAAGAATGCTGCTTCACAGTCATCGGAACGATTTCGTCCTGAAACTTGCCTGCTTCAATCGCGGCAACCGCTCGCTGATGGCTCGTCAAAGCAAATGCATCTTGTGCCTCTCTGGTCACGTCATAGCGCTTTGCTACCTCTTCAGCGGTATGTCCCATGCCCATGTACGCTTCTGGCATCGTTTTTACGAGAGTCGGGTTGAGCGCGACCTTGTGTCCGACCATCGGCAAGAGGCTCATGCTCTCCACTCCACCAGCTACCAGCACATCGGAGCTGCCGACCATGATCTGCTGGGCGGCGTACGCAATCGTTTGCAAGCCTGATGAACAAAAACGGTTGATTGTAATCCCTGCTACATTGCTGGGCAATCCGGCACGCAGTCCAACCAAACGTGCCATATTCATCCCTTGCTCAGCCTCGGGTACAGCCGTACCCATGATGACATCTTCTATATCAGCAGGGTCTAGCTGCGGAACGCGTCTCAGCAAATCACGCACAACGGCGGCTCCCATATCTACTGGGTGGACGTCCTTCAAGCTGCCTCGCTTTGCTCTGCCGACCGCGGTCCGTGCTCCTGCGACGATAACGGCTTCTCTCATCGTTATTGCCTCCTTCTCATTAGTTGCGCAAAGGCTTGTTTTTGGTCAGCATATGCTGCATGCGTTGCTGGGTCTTTTGTGTTTTGAGCAGCTCTAGAAACGCTTGCTTTTCGAGTCCTAAAATGTATTCCTCAGTCACTTCTGTACCCGCTGGAAGATCGCCGCCAGACATGACATACGCAATCTTGTTTGCAATCAGCTCGTCATGATCAGAGATGTACCCGCTCTTTTTCATTGCGTACACATTTTGAGACAGATTGGCATAGCCGGTTTCCCCGATGACCTTGATTTTGCGCGGAGCTGGCGGCGTGTAGCCTACTTTGTCCATGGACAGCACAAGCTGCTTCGCATCGTACAACAGATGATCCGGGTTGACGCTGATCCGGTCTGTAGTTCGCAAATAACCGAGATTGATCGCTTCCTGTCCGCTCGTCGATACTTTTGCCATGGCAATTGTCTCAAACGCCTTGGCAACCAATGGGAACGAATCAACAGGCACACTACCGGCATCAGGCAGATTCTCCATGGCGCGGAACAGCATTTCCTTGGTTCCCCCGCCGCCTGGCAAAAGACCTACGCCCACTTCCACCAGTCCAAGATATGTTTCGGCAGAGGCTTGCACGCGGTCAGCCAAATAGAGGACCTCTACTCCTCCACCGAGCGTCATGCCAAACGGAGCTGCCACGACTGGACGATGCAAGTAGCGCAGCGCTCTTCCTGCTTTGTGGAAATTGGTTACTAAAAGATCGAGCTCCAGCCAGTTCTCGTCCTGGGCTTCCATGAGCGCCATCGCCAAATTCATTCCGACGCAAAAGTTTTTACCCTGATTGCCAATGACCAGGCCGACAAAGTTTTTTTGTACTTCTTCTGCGGCTATATGAGCCATTTGCAGCAAATCCATGCCCAGTGCATTATGCGGGGAAGTAAATTCCAAGCACGCCACACCGTCGCCCAAATCAATCAAGGCAGCACCTGCATTTTTACGAATCAGCTTCCCTTGCTCTTTCAGCGCAGCCAGATTGATCCGTTCCTTTTTTTCTTCTACGTTTTTATAGATACCGCCAATCGAAAATACGGCGGTGCGTCCTTCATTTTTGTTATAAAAAGAAGTTTTTCCGGTTGCCAGGAGCTCTTCCACGAGAGCTGGAATCGTCTCGCCCTCTTCGCGCATACGTGCAACGGATTTTTCTACACCGATGGCATCCCACGTCTCAAATGGTCCCAGCTCCCAGCCGAAGCCCCATTTCATCGCCTGATCGACTGCGACGAGATCATCTGCAATTTCGTGAGCTTTGTCTGCCGAATACAGTAGCACCTTTTTCAAGACGCTCCAGACAAATTCGCTCCCTTTGTCCTTGCCATATGCGAGAGCCCTGAGCTTTTCTGGCAGCGTCTTGGCTGTTTTGGCGGCATCGAGAGACGCAAATTTGGCCTTGATACTTGGACGGTATTCCAGCGTTTGGGTATCCAGCGCTAAAATTTCTTTGCCTTGGGCAGATTTGATTTGCTTGAAAAAACCTTGACCTGCCTTTTGCCCGATCATCCGTTTTTCGACCATTTGCAGTACGAATTCCGGCACTTCAAAGATGGCCTTTTCCTGTGCATTCGTGCTCTTGTTTCGGACGTTGCCTGCCACGTGTACATACGTGTCTAGTCCGACTACGTCCAGTGTGCGGAAGGTAGCGCTCTTGGGACGGCCAATCACAGGACCGGTCAAGGCATCGACCTCATCCACCCCCAAGCCGATGCGCTGCATCTCATGGATGGATACTTGAAGCCCGTATGTACCGATCCGATTGGCAATAAAGTTTGGCGTATCCTTGCACAGCACTGTTCCTTTTCCAAGCACATGCTCGCCAAAACCGCTCATAAAGGAAACAATCGCTGGATCTGTATCATGACTTGGAATAATCTCAATCAGCTTTAGGTAGCGAGGAGGATTAAAGAAATGGGTGCCAAGGAAGTGCTTGCGGAAATCTTCGGACCTGCCTTCTGCCATTTCATTAATAGAAACTCCTGAAGTGTTGGAGGTGACGATCGTCCCTGGCTTGCGATGCGCTTCTACCTGTGCGAACACCTGTTTTTTCACATCGAGATTTTCAACAACAACCTCGATAATCCAGTCCACATCGGACAAAAGAGAAAGATGGTCGTCAAAATTGCCCACTGTAATCAGATCGATGCTCTTTTTATCGTAGAGTGGGGTCGGCTTTTCTTTTAATAATCGATCCTTGCCCGATTGCGCGATGCGATTTCTGACGACGGAATCTGCCAGTGTCAGTCCTTTTTTGCTCTCGTCCTCGGTCAATTCACGTGGCACAATATCCAGCAATAAGGTAGGAATCCCCACGTTTGCCAAATGTGCTGCGATTCCGGCTCCCATCACGCCAGAACCTAGAACGGCTGCCTTGCGAATTTTGCGCTCCATCTACATATCCTCCTTACAATTAGAAAGCCTGGCTTTGCCAAGCCTTTTGGTGACGTCCTGGATGAACTTATGCTGATTTTTACCCAATATTCAGACTAGTGGAGTATTCCTATAACTTCTACTCTTTCATAGATATTCCTGTATAACACAGCTCATGTCTTCCGTTGAATGAATACTCATTCATTATCGAATCTAAAAAATCACATCCCAGATAAATGGCTACGATCTGCGCCAAAGAGATGCCTGTCTTGCAATCTGAATCACCGTTCAGTTTTAATTGTAAACGAATATTCTGTCAGTTGCAATCGCCACTTATTCCTTTCTTTGTGCTTTTTCTATATAAGAAAAAGCATCTGTTGCCCAGATGCCTTTCCCTTGCTCATGTTATATTTCAGTGTAAATGATCTTCGTAATTTTTTGACCATAGGCATTCGAACCATCCGGCTCGAACACGTACTCCAGCTGGTATTTGCCGTTTTTGGAATCCTGATATTGCCCCGTTACCCATAGCATTAGCTTGTTGTTCTCATCTATTTTTACTGTCACGTTTCCATGATCCGTAAACGCAGGGCGATGCGGCAATCCATTCAAGGTTTTGAGCGCAGCTGGTGTAAACAAAGTAGACAGCTTTGCTTGGTCGTTGGCTTCGTACGCCATGCTCGCTGCTCTTAGATACACTTTTGCAATTCTTTGTTTATGTGTAGCTATTCCTTTGAATTGACTGGAGGCGTCCTTCACGAAATAGTCATACAATCTTTTCATTACCACGGCGAATTCTGCCCGGGTCATCACTTTTTGCGGCTCAAAATTCTTTTCTGAGAGGAAGAAATTGAATTCGCGAATGGCTAGTGGGTATGGTGAGTATGTATCGCGGTAAAAGCTTTCCTGCTTCCATTCGTAAAAGCTGGTGAAGTATGCCGGTGCATCCTGTGGCTTAATATTCGCCGTTCTGAATTTTTGCGGCATCATCAAATGGAACAAAAGCAAGCTGGCTTCTTCTCTGGACAGCGGATGCTGCAAGGCTTGACTGGACATCCACCAGTCATAGTTTTCCTTTTCCTGCTTCTTCATCAACTGATAGTTGTCAGCTAGATAGAGATAGTAAAGCATCCGATCTCCCGGATCAAACTTGTTTACGACTCCCGTCTCGATTTGCAGCATGGTACGCATGTTGGTCAACAGCTGCTCTGCTTCCTGGCGCAGGATGTAACGGGAATCCAGATTGCTTTTTCGCTCTGTCCGATCCACTCGTCCATAAACTGCTTCGAAGACCCGATTCATGAGAGCCAAAGCTTCTCCCCGTGCTACCGGATTGTTCGGATGAAAGGGTATGTAGCCATTCCCCTTCAAAATGCCTAGTTCAGCCAACTCGTTAATTTGCTGTTCTGCCCAGTGTCCCCTAGTGTCTGTGAACATAACAGCTGCACTCGCATTGCCTGTAAAAGCGCTCTGTACAAGCAGCAGAGCCATGAGAAAACAAACGAAGAAACGCTTCATCATGACTGTTTTTACTCCCTTCTTTCTATCTATTTCGCCACACCATCCCCAATCTATTCGGTTTCTTTCCCCGAATATGAGTATATGACACTAATTCCCCTAGAAGATAGACCATGAAATGGTTGGCTCTACGCTGGTCTTCCTGCTTGAGACCTAGCTACCTCTTGTATCGGGAATCAGCTCGCTTTTGTTTATACTTTTTGCCGGAATAGAAAAAAGCCGCCCTCATCAACGAGAGCAGCTTGTTTTTCATGCCAAAATCAGGCTTCGATCTTCTCCATCCACATTGGTCCCTTGGTCACGAGTATGCGATATAAAATCAGATCCAGAATCGCAAATAGCGCAAAGAGTCCTACTGCCGCAACTGTCATGGAACCACCTATGACAAATGCACCAGCAATCGCAAGCCCTCCTGCAAGAGCACTTGCTAGCAGCGTAAACAGCGGATTGAGGTTTTGCTTTACAGCTTCCTGCTCTGAGCTCCAGCTCAGCTTTGGCAGGTGCAAATCAACCATGATCCCAAACAGATTGATAAAGATAATGCCAGGAATCCCGATGAGTATACAGTAGATCACAAAGACAGGCGAGAGCTGTAGCAGCCAGCCTCCCTCTGCAAGCAACAGCAGCATGCTCACGACACTCAGAATAATCCCGGGCATGAGTTTGGCAATCAGGATTTTTGGATAAGGAATAGGCAGACTCTTGTTCAGGAAAAAGCCTTGGCCGTCTCGCGTAATTGCGGTAACAGAGGTACTGTTGGCACCCGCCATCGCCAGAAATGCAGCAAAAGCAACGGCAAGCGAGATTCCTCCCGCTTCATCACCTTGCAAACGTGCACTCAAGGAAGCCAGCATCTCACCGCTATCCTGACGACTCAAGATCGGGATCAAGGCAATTACCGGCAAGAGTACACTGGACAGCGTGCAGTTCATCAAGTAGGCAGGTGTACGCCAAAGAATCCTCCATTCTTTTAGTCCATAGGCCATGAGCGCTGAACGAGGGCGTACGAGCTTTTGAAAAGCGGATTCATCGACTTTTTTCCGTTTGGCCATCGCTTCACTGATTCCCATGACCCCTCGAAAATAGAGACGATTTCCAGCGAAGAAAAACACAATCACGCTAACAGCAGCGACGAGCAGAAAGGAAGCCAAATAGCCGAGCCCGCTCCAGCTGTCACTGCCAATTAAAGCCAAAGCAGCCAGCTTGCTCGCAGGAAATAGCTGCGTCACCAGATTGAGCAGAACATTATCCCCATTTACGATCATTTGCTGCATTTGCTCGATGTTGTCCATCTTGCCACTCGTTTGTCGCTGAATGACCGCCTGAAAGCCTACCGCTACCACAATCGCCAGAAGTCCTCCAATCAACCGGAAGCGGTCCTTGCTTTTTCCAACACTAGTAAAACGCATGAACAGCATGACGACCAAAGCAGAGAGCACGAGAGGAAAGATCGGTACTACCAAATAAACGAGCAGAGCAAAGAGATAGTACAGGACTCCGCCCCCACTCTTGACCCCATATGTGACAAGCAACGGTGCAAAAAGCAAAAGCGACGTCAAATATTCATAGAAAAGGGCGACGAGAAACTTGGCTCCGAGAATTTGCCATGGTGCAAGCGGCAGGGGAAGCATATGCTCGACATCCTGCGAGTAATAAAAGACCGAAAGCACATACACAATCCCGAGCACAAAAATGGCGAGGGAGACAAGCGCCACTCCGAGGCCGAGAAGTGCGCCTTCCTGACCGATCAATGCCAGCCCGTCATATAGACCTGCCATAAACATGACTCCTACCAGCATCAATGGCAATACGCCGATTCCTATCGCAAGCAGGATGAGGGCGCTTTTCCATCCACTCCCCTTTTTGTTTCCCCACGCTGAACCGGCATTTTTCATCATGATTTTGGAGAGCAGTAAAATTTTACTCATGCTTCGTCAACTCCAGGAACAAGCTTTCCAACGAATTATTCGATTGAAAATGCTGCTGCATTTCTGCAAAAGTGCCGCAAAACAAGATTTGCCCCTTATTGATGATCGCCACTCGATCACACAGCTTTTCTGCTACCTCCAGGACATGCGTTGAAAAGAACACCGTACGCCCGCTATCCGCATGCTCACGCATCATTTCCTTTAGCGTATACGAAGATTTCGGGTCTAGTCCGGTGAGCGGCTCATCCAAAATCCAAACCTCCGGATGGTGCACCAATACGCCCATAATCATGATCTTTTGGCGCATACCGTGCGAGTAGCTTTGGATCGTATCTCCGAGGGCATTCGTCATATCAAAACGCTGTGCCAGCTGTAGGATTCGTTCATTTCGAACCTTTTGCGGCACCTCGTAAATATCTGCCATGAAGCTGACATACTCCAGGCCCTTTAGTCGCAGGAACATATCAGGACTATCAGGCACATAGCCGAATTGACGCTTCGCCGCAAGTGTTTCTGTGGCGATATCTTTGCCATTGATTTTGATCTGTCCCGCATTCGGGCGAATAATGCCAGTTATCATTTTGATTGTAGTCGTCTTTCCTGCACCATTCGGACCGAGAAAGCCAAAAATCTCGCCCGATGGAATCGTAAGACTCACGTTATCGACGGCTTTGATCGTGTTGTTATAGCTTTTGGTCACACCAGTAAGTTCAATCATCCTGTACCTCCTGTTGCCTATTTTCCAGCCAATCCCATACACTTCTAATACGTGCTGCTCCCACAAAAGGTTGCGTCTGACCCAAAAAGGAAAGAAAAAAGCCGCTGGAAATCAACGGCTTTTTGGCGTGTTGTATTAATTTTGTGGGACGTAGCTACCATCGCGCAGCATAGTCAGCTCGCCCATGATAAATGCCATATCTTCAGACTCTTCCATTTTACCTGATTCCTCCAGCGCCTCAAGACGACGTAAAAGAATGTTGGCAAAATCCTCAATGTGTACAGGGCGGCCTTCCAAATCAGCGTCATCCAGCACGTCATAACCTGTCAAGGCTTCTAAATGGGTCACGATGCGGAAGCCACCGATTTCTCCCAGAAATTCTTGCTGATTCACTTTTGATTTTTCCAACTTTTGCAGCATGGACAGAACATCATTCGCTACCACACTTGGAAAAGCTACTTGATAAAAGTTACGGTTTTTTGCTTCTACTGTCTTAATAATCAACACATCGATGCCATCTAGCTTTTTCGCCTTTTTTCCAAATCCAAACATTTATTTTTCCACCTCAATTGTTCGATCTGCATAACTCTCTCCATGATAGACATAATTGAGAACCGACACAACCCCCATCCTGTTTCCTTTTTGCTAGAATCGGTGACCAGATTGCGACAGGGAAATATTTACATGGCTATTTGTCCCCTCGCCCACACACGCTAACAAGAAACGGCTGTGTCCAAATGAGGCGGTGCAAACATGTTCAAATGGAAAAATTGGATATTCCTTCTAACCCTAGCCCTGCTCGTGACGGGTTGTAATTCGCCCTCGAACGAAGAGAAAGCAAAGGAAAAAGAAAAAGCAAAAGCGCAGAGCAAGCCTCCAAAGCAAACTGCCCTGCAGAAGCTTGGAGATAACAAAATGGAGGTCGTGCTGTTTTTAAATCGTGCCGAGCATGTGCTGGAGGAAGTGTATTATTCCGCACTGGAAAATGCCAAAGGCAAAACCGTTCATGAGGATAGTCTGACCTATCGCGAATTACCCAAACGATTTGACAGCAAGGATAAAATCGTTGGCTACTTCTCCCGCTTCTGGAGCAAACCGCTCGCCGAATCCTTATACGACAATATGTCTACCAAGCTGGTAAAAGATAAAGTATATGTCTCACTGCCAAGTACGGACTATCCCCCTATGATTTCGGTCCGAAACACAAATGTGCAAAAGCTAAATGGCGATTTAAACGTGACGGTAGAAAATGCAGCCGATGCTTCCGTAGTTGCAGACCGTACGATTCGCTACCACCTCGTCCGCGATAAAAAAACGAAGCGCTATGAGATTAAATCGCGGAATGGAACATACGGCAGCGAAAATTTTCAATAAATCTCTTGACATTTCGTGAGGGACCAGCGAATAATATTGAATTAATAAGCACATAGTGATCGGCAATGACGGGGAACAGTAAAACTGCCCTTCAGGCTCAGAGAGCGAAATCCACCGGCTGAAAGGTTTCGCCCTTGAATCAGTTTGAACCCACCCCAGAGCATCCAGGGAAGACCTGGACAGGTTTCTTTCACCTGTTATCAAAGAAAGAGAGCCGGACGTCTTTTGTACCATTAGGTCGCTGACGTCAAATAAGGTGGTACCGCGGAGGTCATCATGCCCTTTCGTCCTTATCAAAGAGACGAAAGGGCTTTTTTGCGTTTTTTTGCACACGCACTATTATTGTCTGGAAACAGGAGGTTCGGTCATGAAGAAGGGTAAAATGCGGTTGGTTGTAAAAGTTGGCAGCAGTTCTCTGGCAGCGCCCAGCGGTGGTGTCGACCCAGCCAAGATGTCGCTGCTGGTCTCCGCTGTAAGTCAGCTGCGGGAAGCAGGTCATCAGGTTGTGCTGGTTTCCTCGGGAGCGGTCGCTAGCGGCTATCAAAGCCTGGGGTATAAACAGCGACCGCGTACGCTGGCTGCCAAGCAAGCTGCCGCCGCGATCGGACAAAGCTTGCTGATGCAAACCTACACGCAGCTGTTTGCCGCGCACCGCTTCAGTGTCGCTCAAATTCTTTTGACGCGTGGGGACTTTTCCAACCGGGAGCGTTATCAGCATGCCTTTCAAACCTTGTCCCTCCTGTTGGATAAAAATATTTTGCCAATCATCAATGAAAACGACACGGTCTCAGTAGCAGAGCTTACCTTTGGCGATAATGACATGCTCGGTGCACTCGTAGCAGGCTTGGTACACGCTGACCTTTACCTGATTCTCACGGATACGAACGGTCTGTATGATAAAGACCCGCGTAATCATCCCGATGCCAAGCGCATTTCATGGCTTTCTGAAGTAACCGAGGAGATAGAAGCGCTCGCTGGGGGAGCATCACAGCTTGGTACTGGAGGCATGCGCTCCAAGCTGATCGCAGCGAAGACAGCACAAGGTCTTGGGATACCGAGCTTTATCGGAAAATTGGATCAACCCTCTGACTTGCTCGATATTTTACATGGCAGCGGCAATGGTACTTATGTCAGCTATCAGCCAGAGGCTCCCGCTTCGAGCGGAGTCCCGACTCGCAAGCAATGGATTGCTCTCCACTCGCCGATTCGCGGCTCCATCTCGATCGACAGCGGTGCGGCTGAAGCCATTCTCGAAAAGCGCCGCAGCCTCCTGCTCGCAGGAGTGCGCGGTGTCGACGGTACTTTCGCTCCTGGGGAAGTCATCGAGGTTTATTGTGACGGAGCATTGATCGGACGCGGTGTCAGCAGATACGATGCCGCTGATTTAGCAGACCTTCTCTCACCTGCCGGGGCAGCGCGACGCAGCGGTACCGTAATCCATCGCGATCACTGGACACAGATCACATAGGCTATCGCATCACTACAGAACGGTTTGATCGAAATAGAAAAAATAAAGGAGCTGGGGAGATCATGGAAAGCTTGAAGGAAAAAGTGCTGGGACAAATTTCATTGGCAAAGCAGGCGTCACGACAAATGGCCTTGCTGAGTCGGGATGAAAAGGATAAAGCTCTCGCAGCTATCGGGGAGCAGCTACAGGCAGATTCAGACGTCATTTTGGCAGCAAATGAGCAGGATTTGGCCAAAGCTGAGGCAGATGGTCAGCCTGCTTCCTATCTGGATCGACTGCGACTGACACCTGACCGCATTCGCGATTTAGTCGATGGTCTGCAGCAGCTTATTTCTCTTGAGGACCCTGTTGGACAAAGAATGGATCAATGGACGCGACCAAACGGATTGGTTATCGAGCAAGTACGCGTCCCGCTCGGCGTCATCGGCATGGTGTATGAAGCCCGTCCCAACGTGACGATCGATGCTGCTGCCATCGCACTGAAAACAGGCAATGCGATTGTACTTCGTGGAAGCCATAGCGCGGTTTCAAGCAATTTGGCGCTGGTCAGCAGCATCCGGGCTGGTCTTGCGCGTGTAGGCATTTCTTCTGAGGCGGTCCAATATCTTCCTTTTGCAGAGCATGCCTCCGTCGATATTTTATGTACAGCAAATGGTCTCATTGATGTCATCATTCCCCGCGGTGGCGCAGGCCTGATTAATCGAGTCCTGGAGATATCGAGCGTACCTGTTTTGGAAACTGGTGTTGGCAACTGCCACATTTTCATCGACCAGACAGCTTCCTATGAGATGGCTCGTGCAATCGTCATCAATGCCAAAACGAGTCGCCCTGCTGTATGCAACGCGGCAGAGACGCTGCTTTTGCATCGTGAATGGCCACTTGGTCACCAAAACGAGCTTCTCAAGCAATTGCTCGAGGCTGGCGTAGAAATCAGAGCTTGCGAGCTAACAAAGGCATTGCACACGGACCTTAGTGCTCAACTGAAGCCAGCCTCTGAAGCTGACTGGGATGCAGAGTTCTCCGATCTGATCTTGGCTGTTCGTACTGTCGATACTTGGGCAGATGCCATCCAGCATATTGCCAAGCACAGCACGGGTCATTCTGAAGCCATTATCACGGAAGACGATGACGCTGCTCGCCGCTTCCTGACTACGGTCGATTCGACTACGGTTTATCGCAATGCATCTACTCGCTTCACGGACGGCGGCGAATTCGGTTTTGGTGCCGAAATCGGCATCAGCACACAAAAGCTTCACGCACGCGGTCCGATGGGCTTACCTGCTCTTACTTCCTATAAATATGTCGTCCGTGGAACCGGGCAAATCCGATAGTCCAGAAGGAGGGAACACCAATGAACAAACAAGACAGACTGTGCATAGAAGGACGGATTGGATTTCTCGGAGCTGGCTCCATCGTAGAAGCCATGCTGTCCGGCATTCTCAAAAAAGGACTACTCTCTCCAGACCGGCTTCTTGTCTCCAATCGCAATAATCGGGAGCGCTTGGAGCAACTGGCTGATTGCTATGGGGTAAATTTTACTCAGGATAAGCTCGAAGTGGCTCGTTATTCTGACATTTTGATTTTGGCGATCAAGCCAAAGGATGCTGCAGAAGCATTGCGAGAGCTGCGCGGTGTCGTTCATCCTGGTCAGCTGGTGATCTCTGTTGTGGCTGGTGTCTCCACTACACTTATCGGCGAATGGCTGGGTGTGAATTGTCCGGTCATTCGTACGATGCCAAACACGTCGTCGGCTGTAGGACTTTCCGCTACGGGGCTTGCCGCAAATTCCTTTGTGACAGGCGAACAGCTCCAGCAGGCTATTCACCTCTTTGAAGCAATCGGCACGGTTTATGAGGTAGCCGAAGAGGAGCTTGATATTATTACCGGGCTTTCCGGAAGCGGTCCCGCCTATATTTATTATCTGGTAGAAGCAATGATGGCCGCTGGTGCAACGGCTGGGCTGGATCGGGAAATGGCGCGACAGCTGACATTGCAAACTGTCATCGGTGCGGCTCACATGCTGCTCGATACCCGTGCTGAGCCAGCCATTTTGCGCCAGCAAGTAACCAGTCCAGGCGGAACGACCCAAGCCGGGCTGGAGGTTTTGGAAGCCTATCAATTCCAGCAGGGAGTCACCGCAGCCATATTGCGTGCCACGGAACGCTCACGGGAAATGGGCGCACAATACCACTAGCTTTTTCCCCTTCTCCCTCTCGTGTATAATGAAAGGAAAAACACAGAAGGGAGGTTGCCATGGAAATCTACGCCTTGTACGGAACTAGTGGAACTGGAAAAAGCTCAAGCGCGCTTGAGCTGGCTTATCGCATGAACATCAATGCCATTATTGATGACGGCATTCTCATATATGAAGGGCGTAAAATAGCTGGTACCTCCGCTAAATACGAAAAGACGAAAATTCAGGCAGTCAAACGCGCCATTTTTCACTATAAGGAGCATGCTGCCGAAGTAAAACAAAGTCTTGAGCAGATTCAACCCGCACGACTGCTCATCTTGGGAACCTCGATGCGGATGATTGAACGAATTGTGGAAGCACTACAGCTTCCCAATACGGTCGAATATATTCCGATTGAGTCAATCAAGCCACAGCAAGAAATCGAAGCGGCACAATACGTTCGCCAAACGATGGGAAGACACGTCATCCCGATCCCACGCGTAGAGGTGGAAAAAGACTTTTTGCAGCGTCTGATTGCTTCTGCACAGCAGATTTTCAGCTCAAAAAAAGAAGTTATAGGCGAATCAACAGTGGTTCATCCGCCATTTTCCGGGGGACGAATTCAAATCCATCCACAAGTGCTGCGGAAAATTGTTCTGGCCACCTGCACTAGCTTTGCTGAGGTTGGGCAAGTGATCAAAACCGTTTTTACATTTGACGATCTGCCTCGACTCCAAATCACACTAGGTCTAAAGCTGCCCTATGGAAGCGATATCCACACACTCGTGCAGGAAATTCAGCAGGCTGTGCACAAAGAAACCAGCTATTGTCTGAACATCGCTCCGGCTAGCATCGATATTCAAGTGGCTGCTCTGGAGATAACGACTACCACGGCGCCCACAACGAACCTAGAAACAAATGCTACCAGCTGACGAATCAGCTGGTTCTTTTTTTGCTGTTTTCCACCAAGGATATTTCATGGTCGGTTGCCCATCCTATAAGTTGTATCCTACCTGAAAGGAGCAATACGATGCCATCCCTTATGTCTTCCGCACCTTTCTCGCAAGCGCCGATTCCTGAGCCACCACAAGTCATCACATCGAAGGATTTGAGCTATCTCAAGGACGCCTTGTCCTGGGAGCTGATTGCATTTAAAAAGCTGCATGCTTTTGCGCAGCAGGCAACTGACCCACAGGTTAAGCAGGCTTTAGAAAAAGCAGGGCAAATGCATCAGCAGCACTACCAAAAGCTGCTCACTCACCTGCAAAATAACAATACTGCCGTTATGTCCACTCTTCCGCAGACGCAATCCCAGCAACAGCAGCAACCACAGATGCAGTAGGGGAGGAAATCCGGATGCCAAATCAAAATCAAATCGCAAACCCGCAAACAGGACAGCTGCCACAGGTTAAAGGTCCGCAGATGAATGATCGGGACTATCTCAATGATTGCTTGGCGACCTGCAAGCTATTGACAGACAACTTCAACATCGCTGTGCGTGAAGCGAGCCACCAACAGCTGCATGCCGATATGATGCAGATTTTGAATGAAACGCATCAAGGCGCACGTGAAGCCTATAACCTCATGTTCCAAAAGGGCTGGTACAAGCTGGAGGCGGCTGAGCAGCAACAGCTGCAGCAAGCTTATCAGCAATTCAGTGGTTATTCGACTCAGTTTCCTTATCATTGATCCATTTCTTAACAAAAAGAGGGCTTCCCGGTTGGGTTGCCCTTTCTTGTGTGTACTTATTCAAACTTGGCAATATCCGCAAACTGCGCTTTAGTCGCCTGAATCAGATTCTCAGGTGTCGTTTCGATTTGTACCCCGATGCTTCCTCCACTGACAATGATGGTATCCAGTGCTCTGGCGTTTTCATCTACGCGTGTCGGGAACAATTTCTTCATGCCTATCGGTGAACAGCCACCACGGATATATCCGGTCACTGTAGTAATGTCTTTTACCGGAATCATCTCGATTTTCTTTTCACCGACCGCTTTTGCCGCTTTCTTCAGGTCAAGCTCTGCCTCCACCGGTATGACAAACACATAGTAGCCTTTGCTTGTGCCTTGGGCAACCAAGGTTTTATAGACGACGTGCTCTTCTCTCCCGATCTTATGGGCAACTGAGACGCCATCGATTTTTCCGTCATCTGTGCTATAGGTCAGCATCGTGTATGCTATTTTTTCTTTTTCCAAAATACGCATTGCATTAGTTTTTGTCTGTTTCATTCTCTGCTCCTTGGTGTTAGGGATGCGTATCAACAGCTTGTATAGCTGCTCTGCTCTCGCTATTTCTGCCAGTCGGCTTTGTAAAGCTTGTAAGAATGATACGCTTCCTCCTTGATTACGATGTCATTTACGGGAACAAAGCCGCATTTTTGAATAACCCGGTTTGAGGAAGCATTGCGATACATCGCTACTGCGCTAAGCTCCTCCACATTGGTATTCTCGAACAAATAATTGATCATCCCGATTGCTGCTTGGGTGGTATACCCTTTATTTGCATGCTGTTTCGAAATCGCGTAGGCAATCTCTCTATTCGGAGCCGGCAGCTCCTCTTTTATCCCTGTATAGCACCAACCAATAAACTCTACCGTCTCCTTCAAAATCACTCCTAAACGCAGGCGAAGCTCTCCTACATCGCCCCCATCCGCTACGGCCTTGATGAATTGTCTGTTTTCCACTGTTTCGTAGTTGGTCAACCAATTCAACCGCTGCTCTTTGGATACGCTCCATTCTGGTAAAAACTCAATGATATGCGGTTGTTGTGTGAGGTTGTAGATGGCATCCACATCTTCGACTAAAAACTCGCGCAGTATGACATCCTTGCATTCGATCGTCAAAACACGTTGGGCATTTGTACTCATGCTCATTCTCCTTTTCCTTCTCGCTGTATCTCCATAAAATCAACATCAATAATTGGCCACTCTTCTTCAATGACTCTCCTCAATCTATTCATGGTCTCCCTGTCCTCAGCTTCTATCGTTTGACCCTCGACCGATTGCAAAAAGACTACATACAGGATCAAATGACGCAGCTTTAAAAAGTCTGGCAAATACGAGAGCCATTCTATCGGAAAATCGTTTTCCTGCCGGTATCCTTTTAAAAAGCTGGTAAAGAAATCTCGGATGAACAACTTTTTGTCATCTGCTTCCTGCAACGGGCGAAAAAACGCATAAAACAAAATGACTGCAATATCGTAGACGAAATAGTTATAAGCACTATCATCAAAATCAAAAAGCGTAATGTTACCTCCATGTATATGAAAATTGTGAAAATGCAAATCGCCATGAATCATCCCGTACATATCTTTGTCTCGTGATAAGGACTTTAACCGATCCAACAGGTCATTCGATTTTGCAATCACGGCTTTTTGATCCACTGGGATATAACGCTGAAGGTTTACATGCTCTTCCTCGAACCATTCTTTGCGCTTCCAAACAGGATTCATAGCTTGATACGATTTGCTCAAGGAATGCAGTTTGCCTGTGATTCGTCCCCATTCTTCAAAAAATGGTTCGCTCCACACCGCTTTCGTCGGGAGCTGACCGGGCGCTTTTTCATAAGCGACGGCGGTAAAATAGGATGGATTTTCTCCGATGACCTCTACCAGATTCCCCTCATCAGAAGGAATCGATTTGGCTACAGGTACACCATGCTTTCCTAGGTAATGGAGCCAGTCCATTTCGCCGTGAATCTCGTTTTTTGTTCTTCTTGTACTATGCGATATTTTTAAGATAAACGTGGCATTATTTTTTGTAAATTCGTATACATAGCTGTCAAATCCACCGAGAAGCCTGACATCTTCATTTGTAACTCCATACCGTTTTATTAATTCTGTGAAAATATTGTCTGTGTACAGACGCTGAATATGCGGCAGCACGATTGACCTCCGGTTGGTGCGATTTACAATCAAAATTGATATGTTATCACCGCACGAGTTTTTGTGATTTAAAAATGATAAACGTAGGCCGTCTGATCTCCACGACTTGATGAGGCCGCATCAAGATCCCTTCTTTCTAAACAATACTGTCAGCGGTGCCTCTCCAAAACGGTCAGAATAATGAGTATAATTTTACCATAAGCAATAGTACCTGAGGAATCTATCACAGAAAGAGTGAACGCACGTCATGTTTTTTCAAAAGTTGAAACGAAAGCGATACCGCGTTTGCCTCATCCTGTTTTGCCTGATCCTGATCGCTACTTGGTTTCCGTCCTGGACCCCTTCCATAAAAGATGAGAACGGTGCCGTCATCCCAAGCAGTATCGCCGTTCTTGAGCAGGTTGAGCTTGGCGGTATTGAGCAGTCGATCTTGATTCGCGGCAAGGACAAGAACAATCCGATTCTGCTATTCCTACATGGCGGCCCAGGCTATCCCCAGATCGCGTACGCCAGACAATATCAGGAAAAGCTGGAGAACGATTTTATCGTCGTCAATTGGGATCAGCGCGGTTCGGGGAAATCGTATCACTGGGGCATGTCCAGCGATGAGTTGCAGGTCGATAAGCTCATATCGGACACCAAGGACTTGACCGACTATTTGAAGCAAAAATTCAATCAACCCAAAATCTTTATCGTCGGACACTCTTGGGGAAGTCTGCTTGCTACCTGGACGGTTCAAAAATATCCCGAAGATTATTACGCGTACATCGGTGTGGGGCAAGTCGCGTACTCTATGCTTGGCGAGCAATCGTCCTATCAATTTGTGCTGGAGGAAGCACGCAGAAAGAACAACGAACAAGCGATCAATGAGCTTACACTCATCGGCCCGCCCCCGTACAAAAATCCACGGCAGGATGCCACGCTCGAAAGAAAATGGGTCACTGCTTTTGGCGGTTCGGAACGAAAAAGCAACTCTTATGAGGCACTGATTAGCGGTGTCTTATTTTCCCCTGAGTATACATGGGTAGACGGAATTCGCTTGGTTCTTGGCGACTCTTTTTCAAGAAATGCTATCCTGCCACAAACGCAGCATACGAATCTGCTAGAAACGGTTCCCGAGCTGCGTGTTCCAGTCTATTTCTGTATGGGAAGATATGATTATATGACCCCGTCCCAGGTTGCCTATAGCTATTTCGAAAGACTGAAGGCACCTGCGAAGCAATTTATCTGGTTTGAAGAGTCTGCTCATTTTCCCCATTTTGAAGAAATAGAGAAATTCCATCAGCTCATGCTCGACGTCAAAGAAAAAACCGGGCTATCCAGATAAGCTCCAGATAGCTCGGTTTTGACGGATTACGCTTGTTGCAGCAAAAACTGTTTTCCGTACTCGCCATGATCCAGAATGGTTGGGTCTTCAATCTGGATCGTCGAATGATCGATACCGTATTCAGTCTTCAGTAGATGGTTAATGGCCATGATTACACAATATGGTTGGATATTATCCCGAACAAAGACGTGCGCAGTCAACGAGTAATGCTCCGTAGTTACAGCCCACAAATGCAGCTCATGAACATCCTCTACACCTTCGACCTTGCTGATTGCTTCACGGATGGCTTCGAGGTCGAATTGCTCTGGTACGGATTCCATCAGAACAGAGTACGATTCGCGAATGATTTTCGCCCCTCCGGTAAAAATGATTCCCCCGATCACCATACTGATCAACGGGTCAAAAATGTAGTAGCCTGTGAAATGGATCAAAACGGCAGACGTGATAACACCAACAGAGCTGAGCAAATCGCCAATGAAGTGCCAAAGAGCGCTTTTTACATTAAGGTTGTCTTCTTCTTTTGTACTTCTGCTTAAAATGATTGTCAGAACGATGTTTACGACCAGTCCAATCGAAGCAATGATTAACATCAGCTGCAAGTCAACATCCTGCGGATTGATCATCCGCTTGATACCCTCGATGACGATACCAATCGCAATAATCGCAAGCGCTAAACCATTCAGAAAAGAAGCGATAATTTCAAATCGCAAAAATCCGAATGTGTACTTTTGATTTGGCTTTCTCGTCGCCATGTAGATCGCTGCCATGCTCAAGCCAAGTGCAATAACGTCTGAGATCATATGAGCAGAGTCAGATAAAAGTGCCAGTGAGTTGGAAAGCAGTCCGCCTACTACTTCGACTATCGTAAAAAACAGGGTCAGGATTAACGTGATCCACAATGTTTTCTTAGATTTACTTTGCTCTTTCACATGATTTAAATGATGATAGTCAGCATATTTCATATGAGAACTCCTTTCAATTAAATAAAATGAATACTATTTAATAATTATTTTAATCATACACTTTTTGTTCGCTTTTCTCAAATGAACATTTTATGGATAATACAAGTGATAGTCATTACCAATTAAGCTTGATTTTCTTAGGAAAATCGGCATTTTAACGGGTTCTTCTGAATTCGGTCAAATTGTATTATCAATGAGAATCATGCTCACAAAATACGAACAGTCCACGAACGAAAAAGCTCCGTGGACTGCTTGTTACATTTCTTTGATCAGCTTGGATAATGTAAGCAGTGCTCGCTCCATATCATCCTCATCAGCGTAAGCATAAGACAATCTCAAATGTTGGCTGTCCGTCTGGTCATAAATGTACCCTGGGTTGAGCAGAATCCCCTCAGCGATCGCTTTGGAAAATAGCGTACGCATGGAGACAGCTTGACGGAGGCGAAGCCAGACATAAAAGCCCCCTTGGGGAATCTTCCAGTCGGCAATATCATGAAACCACTGATCCAAAGCCTTGCACATTCGTTCTCTTCGCTCACGCAGTGCAATCCGAGTCTTTGCTAAATGCTGCCCATACATTCCTCCAGACAGCCATTCCGCTGCTACCCATTGAGATAATACGCTCGAACCGTAATCAATTTGCATTTTCACGTCTGCAAGCCGCTCGATGACTGGCTCCGGCCCCACAAGCCACCCAATACGTAGACCTGGGCTTAACGTTTTGGACAGGCTGCCTAAATAAAGAACCAATCCATTCTGATCCCGAGTTTTAAGCGGCAGCGGACCTTGTTCATCCAGCCATAGCTCCCCGTAGACGTCATCCTCCAAAATCGGCAAGCGCTCCCTTTCGCAGACAGCCATGACTTGCTCTCTTCTTCCCTCGCTCATCAGTATCCCAGTCGGATTGTGATAGGCCGGAATGGTGTAGAGCAGTGCTCCCTTATGGATTTGCTTTTGCCGGGACAGCGCCTCAGGCTGTATTCCTTCCTGATCCATGCCAACTCCCACCAATCGCATCCCGGACGATTGAAATAGCGGCAATGAATACAAGTACGATTGCTGTTCCACTAAAATAGCTGACTCACGGTGCAAGATTCCGAGCGAAATCAGTTGCATCGCCTGAAGCGCACCCGAGACGACGAGAATAGAGCCAGGCGAGGCCTCTATTCCCCGGCTACGCAAATGAGAGCTAATTGCTTGACGCAGTGCTAGTAGACCCTTTGGCTCTGAGTAACCAAGTGTTGTCATTTTTCCGCGCAGACCACTCATCACCTCCTCCATTCCTCGTGTAGGAATAAGCGTAGGCGACAGCTCCCCTGTTCCTAGCCGGATATAGCTCGGATCAGGCTCGTACCGATTGATTAATTGGATGGTCGGAATATTAGGAAGCTGCATCCCAGACTGTACATATCCCATCCAGTCTGGCGGCGGGTTTGTCGTCAAAAGCGACCACGTATTGTTGCTAACGATCGTTCCGCTGCCCATCGTCGACTCAATCAGGCCCTCCGCTTTCAACTCCTCTAAAGCGGTCACCACCGTGCTGCGATTTACCTGAAAGGCTTGTGCCAATGCACGTTGTGTAGGCAACTGGCTTTTCACAGGCCAATCACCTGAAGCAATTTTTTGTCGTATGTACGCAACGATTTGCAAATAAACGGCTATATCTGAAGACTTGTCGGGCTTCCAGTCTATGGTGAGCATCATCAGCAGCTCCTCCTTCCTGGTTCTATTTTACAGATTGGTTGAGTCAGAAGTAAACCAATTGGCTGGAGACAATCAGATCAGAAACAGGAATAATGACAGTATTCGCAATCAACTGGAAGGACACAAGGAGGAACATTTGTGATCGAAGCAATTTTACATGGGCTTGTGCTTGCATTCGGACTCATTTTACCGTTAGGTGCCCAAAATGTTTTTGTGTTTAATCAAGGTGCTGCCCAGCCTACAATTTGGCGTGCATTGCCTGTAGTCATCACAGCTTTTTTGTGTGATATGCTGCTTATTTTGTTAGCGGTGCTCGGGGTATCGCTTGTAGTACTTACTGTATCATGGCTAAAGATGGTTTTGTATGCGGTCGGCGTCTGCTTCCTGCTTTACATGGGGTATCTCACCTGGCGAAGCCGTCCCACAGCGGATAGCAGTGAGGCCCAGCAATTCTCGGCAAAACGCCAGGTCATGTTTGCTGCCTCCGTCTCTCTTCTGAACCCGCACGCCATTCTGGATACAATCGGTGTAATCGGAACCAGCTCGCTCAGCTATACGGGCGCAGAAAAGTGGGGCTTCACCATTGCTTGTGTCATCGTCTCTTGCCTCTGGTTTTTCGGCCTTGCAATCGCAGGACGCACGGCAGGCAGACTGGACCGTTCCGGACGGCTGCTGCGCTACTTAAATATCATTTCCGCCATTATCATGTGGGGACTCGCCCTGTATATGGCTAGCCAGCTATTCTTTCCTAATTCCTGAATGGGTGCATAAACACAGCCTCCCCCACTAAAAATACTCCTAGTCAGATGTACACGGGGAGGTTCGTCATGCTTTTTACCAAATCAGACGCCCTACTGGACGATCTTTATGAGATCGCAAAAAATGTTCATGAATCCGCTGTTTATTTTAATGAATATAAAATCTCTTCATTAGAAACCGTAAAAGGCTTTGCTGATACGATGAAGGAGTATGAGTCAAAGGGAGACAAGCTGATTCACGAAATCATCATCAGAATCAACAAGACATTTATTACCGCGATCGAGCGGGAGGACGTCATGGAACTGGCAGTAAAATTGGATGATGTACTCGACGGGCTGGAGGGCTGTGCGTCCCGGCTCTACATGTACGATATCATTGAACCTGATGAAACCATGGTGAAATTCGGTCAAATCATTGAAAACTCTACCCACCAGATTTTGCTCGCGACCCAGCTGTTGCAGCAACAAAAGCTGACAGCGATGAAAGAGTATATTATTCGGATCAATGATTTGGAAAGCGAAGGCGACGAGCTGTTACGCGGCAGTATTCGGCAGCTTTTCAAATCAACGACCGATCCGATTCACATCATCCAGTTCAAGGAAATTTACGAAGTACTCGAGGACGTCATGGATCATTGTGAGGACGTCGCGAATGCGATGGAGACCGTCATCATGGGCAATACATAAAAAAACCTCTATCGAGGACTTTTCATGGAGGAGCGACCGCGTTTTAGCGGTTGGTTTTTATGCGCTCCAGAATTCATAAGCATTGCGCTTATAAATTCTTATACGTTAAAACAAGGAGACCACTTCCATGCATACGAGCCTGACCCTCATCATCGTCGTTGTCGTTCTTGCTGTTTCCTTTGATTTTATCAACGGATTTCACGATACGGCCAACGCTATTGCCACGACCGTATCTACGAAAGCCCTGCCTCCCAAAATCGCCATTGGGCTTGCTGCCATCATGAATTTTATCGGAGCCCTCACTTTTACAGGTGTCGCCAAAACGATAGGTGGCAAAATCGCAGACCCTTCCAAGCTGGAATACGGTGTCCTCATCGTCATGGCAGCACTGCTCGCCTCGATTTTTTGGAATCTCATTACGTGGTGGTACGGGATACCTAGCAGCTCTTCCCATGCCCTGATCGGTTCGATCGTCGGAGCTGTGATTGCAGCAGCAGGAACCGCGCCCATCAATTGGGGTGGGTTCACCGAGATTTTCAAGGCGCTGATTCTTTCTCCGATCATCGCTCTTTTGCTCGGTTATTTTATGATGAATCTGTTTTATGCGATTTTCCGGCGCGTCGCGACCCCTCCCTCCAAAATTAACAGGCGGTTTCGCTACTTTCAAATCCTGACGGCTGCTCTGCAATCATTTACTCACGGTACAAACGATGCGCAAAAAGCAATGGGAATTATCGTTTTTGCTTTGGTGGCGGCTGACTTGCAATCTGATCCTGGCCATATTCCATTTTGGGTACAATTGATCTGTGCGATTTCCATGGGACTGGGCACATCTGTTGGTGGATGGAAAATCATAAAAACCGTCGGAGGAAAAATCACAAAAATCGAACCGATTAATGGGGCGACCGCCGATCTGACCTCCTCCTCCATCATCTTCACCTTTACACAGCTAGGCTTGCCTGTCAGCTCCACCCATGTGATTTCCTCGGCAATCATGGGTGTCGGCGCCGCCAAAAGGTTGAAAAGCGTCAATTGGGGAGTCGCCAAACGGATTGTCATCACTTGGTTTATCACGCTGCCAATCTCCGCAATCATTTCTGCGCTGATTTATTTCTTGCTCCATCTATTTGTGTAAAGAAGAAATCATGCAGGAGCAAAACAAAGACAAAGCCCTTTCCAAAGCAGCTGTTTGTAGCAGCATCTCTGGACTGGGCTTCGCTTTATTCCTCGGCTGAACATTCATGTCCTTTACTTTTGAATAACAGTTTGCGCTTGCTTTCTTACATAGCTGTCGTCCGTTAGCTGATCCTGGATGGCTTTCCACTTTTCCTCTTTCAACAGATCAGACAACGGTTCACCAAACACTTCTTGCGTTGCTGTACGCGTGCTCGTATAGGTTCCATCTGCAAAGCTGAACTCAATCCCCTCCAAATTATCCACCAAGGCATACGCGGCAAGGGAATTGTACAGCAACGCCCGCTTTAGCTCGATTTCTTTCACGTTGCTTGCAGGCTCACTGTACAATACTTTCAGCGTAAGCTTGTCAGAGTCCAGCTCAAATGTCTTCGGTATGCTTTGTAGGGGCAAATGCTGAAACAGGTTCATGAGATTGGACGCGTTCCCCATGTACTTGTTTTTATATTTCAGAATGGAGTTCAGATCGTGCGTAAGCGGATTTTGCTGCTCTAGCTGGTACTGCTCTTCCCTGGCCTGATTCCCCGGAATGATGAAGCCCTGAATCAGTACGAGCAGAGCAATTCCTGCGATTGCCAAAACAATTATGACTCTATGCCTCGTAGCCATCATCTTCACCTGCCTCATACTTCATCATTAACCCAGGTACGATATGAAACAGCATCGGTATGAGGAGCGAAACAAAAGGCAGCGCATACTGGGTACCCAGCATTGCAAAATGGTACGGTCCCGCGATTTTAACCTGCGTCTGAAACCAAATGTTGCTCCCAAAGAGCATGGCCGTGTTGTAAAGAACCGTAACGATGATAAATATCGCCCAAATGATCCAAGCCAGCTTTCTGCGGCGAAAAGCTGCCTGCACATCGAAAGCAGCCGTCCGGCCCAGGTGCATATCTTGCTTTTTCAAGCGCAGTACCACGTATACGATCCCTAAAACAATGCTCCCCAGCAAGAGCAATCCATTTAACAAAATCCCGCTCCCGAAGATTCGAAAAGGCATCGTAACAATCCAGGCGATCAGAAAATATAGCAAGCCTCTTTGCACCAGCTCTGCTGTCATTTGATTCACATAAACCTTCGATTGGTCGTCGATCAGATCATCGATCGAAGTAATGCTTCTTCTTGCAGCATCAACCGCATCGCTATACGACATGCCGCCTGCTGTTAAATCGGCAACCTTTGCTTCGAGGTTACTCAGTATCTCACGTTTTAGCTCCTGGATTTGTTTGCTGCCTTTATACTTTGCAAACAGCTGGTTCACATGCTTGTGTAAACTATCCATCAGCTTTTATCCTGCCTTTCGATTAATTGATCAATGATTGCTTTGGCTACCTTCCATGATTCCAAAGCAGCTTCATACGCTTCCTTGCCCATTGGCGTCACTTTGTAATATTTTCGTCTGCCGCCCTGAGTTTCGTCTCCCCAGTAAGAGACGATTTGCTTTTGCTTTTCCAGCCTTTTCAAGCTTGTATACAGGGAAGGCTCCTTCAGCTCGTATTGACCGCCACTATTTTTAGCAATCGCCTTCATGATTTCATAGCCGTAATTGTCACCTTCGCAAAGCACTCGCAAAATAATAGCATCGAGATGCCCGCGAATGATATCGCTGCTGATATTGCTTTCCCCCATCTATTTCACCTCGCAAATACAACTTAACACACATTACTATGCGTGACAAGGTAATGTGCCAAAAATAGGTTCCCTTCCATCAGGGAACCCTTGTAATAAGCGTGCATTCGATTAATTATTTTCTTGGTTAGTTCAAACAGTGACAGGACAGGATAATAGTAACATCATGGATTTTTGCGTTTAAAGGAGCTGATATGAATTGTCCAGTCTACGGTTCCGGCAATTTCGTTATCCACTCATCGCCTTGTTTGTAACGATCGCCCTCCTGTGGACACATCATCAAAATCGTCTACATACCTCTTTTGCAGCCGCTTCACGGACCCAAACCGTCACGATTTCCAGTGCCGGCTTTTTGCCCAATCGGTTAGCAATACGCGAAGGCGATCTTGTTTCCTTGATGATCGTCAACACAGATACCAGACCACATAACCTGGCTATTCGTGAGCTAAATCTGGCATCCACTGAATTAAAGCCGACCCAATCGACCATGCTGCAATTTTCGGCTGATCGAAAAGGCCAATTTTCCTTCGTGTCCGATTCCCCCGGATATCCAGAAACCGGCTTTCAGGGAACCTTGGTCATTGAGTAGTCGTATCCTCTTCTTGGTGTACCTGCTGCTGCTTCCATGGACCATACTTAATAATCAAAAGCGGGATAATCCCGATCGCCGTCATGACACCAAAGAACATATAAATGGCTAGCATCGAATAGGAATCCTTGATCCAGCCAGCTACCAAATTGCATAGCATCGTCCCGAGCCCGCTTCCGACCGAGAAAAAGATGGCGATCGCCGTCACTTGCAAGGAGGCGGGCGTGTTTTCTCTCACAAACTGCGCCGCTGTCGCCAAATAAAAGCCAACCGAAATCCCCTGGATAAAGAAAATTGCCAGAATCGCAGTCGTGCTCGGCGCCGAGCTGTACCAGAACCAGCGAAGAGCGGAGAACACCGCTGCAGAAAGAAGCGTCAGCTCCAGTCCATACTTGCGAACCAAAATACCTGCGAGCTTCATAAAAGGCGCTTCACTACCTGCAAACAGCAAAAATGCCAGCCCAACTCCAGCCACTGTTCCCCCGATTTCCTGATAGTACAGCGAAAACCAGATGTTATTGGCATTCACCGTTCCGAAAACACAAAAAGACGCCATCAAAAAGAGCAAAAACCTCGGAATACGCAGCAAATCCTTCACGCCTTTGAACATACTGACTGTAAACCGTGAAGATTCAGCCACTTCTTCTGGCACACGCCACACAAACAGAATCGCTATCAGTAGAGCCAGGCAATACGAATAAAACAAAACGAATGGGCCCCACCGGTCTACCAAAAGTCCCGTGACAAACGCTGCCAAAGCAAAGCCAACCGCTCCCCACATGCGAATATCACCAAATTGAAGCTGCCGTTTTTTGGCGTAGCCCAAGGCCAAGCTGTCCGAGATCGGAATAACTGCGCTCTGAAAAAAGGATAAAACGATATAGAGCAATAGCACATACGCAAAGGTGGAGACCGCCGTAAAAAGAAGTCCCACCAAGCCCGAAACAACCAAGGTCATGATAAGGATCGCCTTGCGAATTTGAAAGCGGTCACAAATCATTCCCCACATCGGCTGCGTCACAATCGAAACGACTGGTGCAACCGCACTGATCAAGCCAATTTGTGTGCCTGATAATTGAATGGATTTGTAATATTGGGTAATCAGAGGCGAAAAAGCACCAAACCCGTAGTACATAAAAAGAAATAGGGCAGCAAAACTAACATATCTGCCAGTATCGCTACCCCGTGAATTACCGGAGGGTATTTCCGTCATAGGACTCTCCTATTTCACCGTCGGCAATATTTTTGCCATGTTAACGGTACGTTTCTTTTCCCAGGTCGCGGGATTGAATTCATCGAATTGCTCCAAAAAGCTGATGACTTCCTTGGTCAGAGGTGTTGGTGTTGATGCACCAGACGTAACCGCCACATTTTTCTTACCACGCAGCCATTCGATATCCAGCTCTGATAAATCCGCGATCCGATAGGACGGTACACTCGCGATTTCCTCAGAAACCTGTGCCAGTCGGTTGGAGTTATTGCTACGTGGGTCCCCGACAACAATACATACATCCGCCTCACCCACCTGCTCGGCAACGGCTTCCTGACGAACCTGTGTAGCCAGGCAAATCTCGTTGTGTACCTCTACTCGCGGAAAACGCTTGATGATCGCATCCATCAAATGCTTTACATCCCATTGGCTCATCGTGGTCTGGTTCGTCACAATCAGCTTATCCGCATGAACCTCCAGTGCATCGAGCTCTTCAACCTTTTGCACCAAATGAACGTGCTCAGGCGCGATCCCGATCGCTCCCTCTGGTTCAGGATGACCCTTTTTCCCAATGTAGATCACATGATAGCCATCCGCTACCTTTTCACGAATCAGATCATGCGTCTTCGTTACGTCTGGGCAGGTTGCATCCACAACCGTCAATCCTTTTTCACGTGCTTTTTTGCGAACCTCTGGAGATACGCCATGCGCTGTAAAAATGATCGTTCCCTCGTTCACCTGATCCAATAGTGCGAGGCGATCCTCCCCATCCAATGTTTTGATGCCTTGTTTTTCAAACGCCTCAACGACGTGTGCATTGTGTACAATCATGCCCAAAATATGAATCGGGCGGGGTAGGTCAAAGTTTTGCGCTGTGCGGAGTGCCAGTACCATAGCATCCACAACACCGTAGCAATATCCGCGGGGGGAAATCTTGATGACTTCCATCTATACCCCTCCTATTTTCTAATGACGTTCGCCCATTATTATACCTTATTTGCTCGTTTCCCGCTTCTGTTCATAAACCTTCAGATTATTGTAAACAACTTTTAAGAGTGGCGTGGACAAGCCCAGCTTTTCTGCGTGCGCAAGCAAATACCCTTGCAGATGATCTCCCTCTACTGGCAGTCCTTTTTCCATATCGCGCAGCATGGAGGATTTCATGGCAGCTCCTTGCTTTTGGAACGTTACCATTTGCTTCTCAACGATATCTGAGCGAATCGGGGCACCCAACGCTTGCATGACAGACGCCACTTCTTCCGATAGCTGTCTGGTCAGCTCCAAGCCATACGGTGTCTCGCGAATTGGACCTGCTGCTGAATTCATCAAAGTCGTAATCCCTGAAAATGTCGTGATGAACAAATATTTGTGCCACGCTTCTTGCTGGATATGGTCGCTAGCCCTCATCGTGCTCAAGGCCCCAGAAAATACCTGCTCAATACGATCTACACGCTCGCTTCTTCCGCCCTCCCACTCTCCGAAGACCGTATCATGAATCGCACTCGTCTGAACCACATCACCATCGGCATTCAGCGTCGTTTCAATAAAGCAAAGCCCTCCAAGCACTCGTTCCTTCCCAAATCGCTCCCACAAAAGCTCCATATGGGCAATTCCATTCAATAGAGGAATGACCACGGTTTGTTCTCCTACATACGGAGCAATCGATTCGATGCTGTCTGCAAGCGTGTACGCTTTGTTAGACAAGAGCACGACATCAAAAGGTCCAGCCACTTCCCCAGCCAGAATGGTTTGGGGAGAAGGCAAGTGAATGTCTCCATGGATACTTTGCACGCGCAAGCCTCTCTCCTGCAATTGCTTGTATCTACGTTCCCGAACCAGGAATGTTACATTCACACCTTTTTCCGCCAGTCTTCCTCCAAAATAGCCACCGATTCCACCAGCTCCGAGTACAAGTACCTTCATCGAAATTCCGCCTCCGTTTTTCGTCTAAATAGTTTGTCTTCATTCTACAAAACCAGCAACATTTTCTAAACCCCATAATATAATGTTAGAAATCCTTACATTCAACGTAAGAAAATCTCTTGACGAACGATGTCGGTTTTCCCTATAATACAGAATATAATAACGTACGAAAAAACGAACTTTATGGAATATGTTCGTAAAATAATTCGTGATTGGAGTGTTCTTCCCATGGATATGAAAACTGTCTTGTCCACCATTGACTCTGAAAAAATCGAATATGTTGATTTCCGAATCGTTGACATGCTCGGTCGCCAGCATCACGTAACAGTTCCTGCCTATGCCGTCGACGAGGGTACGTTTCGCAACGGTGTTGCCTTTGACGGTTCCAGTCTGACCGGATACAAATCCATCGAAGAAAGTGACATGGTCGCAATGCCTGATCCTGCCAGCGCATTTATCGATCCTTTTGTAGAAGCCAAAACATTGAATATCGTTTGCAACATCGTCAATCCAGACAACTCCACCTATACTCGCGATCCACGTGGTATTGCCCTGAAGGCAGAAGCTTACCTGCAACAGCTTGGTGTAGCGACCGCAGCGTATTTTGGCCCTGAATCGGAGTTTTTCCTATTCGATAGTGTCCGCTATGCTTCCGGTCCATCCGGCTCGTTCTTCCATATCGATTCTGAAGAAGCGTTCTGGAATACAGGAAAAGAGGGACAAAACCTCGGCTACAAGGTACGCAACAAAGGCGGTTACTTCCCTGTTCAACCAACTGACTCGCAAATGGATATTCGCAATGAAATGTGCACACTGATGACCAGAGCTGGCCTTTCCGTCGAGCGTCATCACCATGAAGTAGCCACCGCAGGTCAAGGCGAGATCAACTTCCGCTTTGATACACTCACTCGCACCGCTGACAATCTGCTTTTGTTCAAGTACATCGTTCGCAACGTAGCAGCCAAGCATGGCAAAACCGCTACCTTCATGCCAAAGCCGATTGTTGGCGACAATGGCTCCGGGATGCACGTTCACCAAAGCTTGTTCGATGGCGATACTCCCCTGTTTTATGAGAAAGGCGGATATGCCAATCTGAGCGAAACAGCTCTCCATTATATCGGTGGTATTCTGCACCATGCTCCTGCTCTGATCGCATTGACCAATCCGAGTACCAACTCGTTCAAGCGTTTGGTTCCTGGCTATGAAGCACCTGTGAATCTCGTGTTCTCCAAAGGTAATCGTTCTGCTGCTGTCCGTATCCCGATTGCTGCTGTCACGCCAAAAGCGTCTCGTATCGAATTCCGTACGCCAGACTCTACAGCCAACCCGTACTTGGCGTTCGCTGCCATGCTGATGGCTGGTCTGGATGGTATCAAGCGCAAGCTCGACCCACGTGAATTGGGATATGGTCCAATGGATAAAAACATTTACGATCTCTCTGATGCCGAAAAGCACGAGATCAAGAGCGCTCCTGCTTCATTGGAGGAAGCACTGCTCGCATTGGAACAAGATCACGACTTCTTGCTCGAAGGCGGCGTCTTTACCAAAGACGTAATCGACAGCTGGATTTCCATCAAACGCGGTGAGATCGAGCAAGTGGAGCGCACCGTGAATCCGAAAGAGTATGAGCTGTACTACGATCTATAAAAAATGGCAAAACGCAAACAAAGCCCTTCTCACTGGAGAGGGCTTTTTGTATGGGTAGCGCTAGTCAGTCATTCACTTTTGACCAGCATGAATTTTATAGCACAAGCTCGTCCGATTTGTGACATCAAACTTTCGATAGATGCTTTGGAGGTGCTTCTTTACCGTATTGATACTGACAAACAGCTGTCTGGCAATCACTTCATTTCCATAGCCTTTTTGCACGAGGGAAAGGACTTCCCGCTCTTTGCTGGTCAATTCCATCTCTTCCGGAGACTTGGATGAGAAGACTTCGCGGCCCATGCTTCGCGATAAAAATCGGGAGAGAAGCTCAAGACATGCCATGTCATTTGGCTGAAACGGAATCTCTTTTTCAGACCGCATAAATGCAATGCAACCGAGCAGCCGCCCGTTGTCCATGAGATAGGCAACCATCTGATGATAGTATCCATGACGTGACATGAACTCGTAGTAATAATCGCTCTGCTCGTATTCTTTTGGCGAAAGAACATCCTGAATTCGCAAAACGTGCTGATTCCGCAAGCGATGACCGATTTTGTTCGGCATTAAGATATCGTACTGATAGCACGTATCCAGGTAGCGATCCATGGCGTGATGGCTAATGTTTCGCATCTCTGGACGAATCAGGTCGTTCCGTTCGTTGCATAGCCAAAAGTTTGCCTGATGAAAACCAAATCGCTTTTCAAACGCAGCTAGCGCCTGATGACGGAAATTTTGCGCAGGACCAGCCATATCGTCCATGAACGCAAGCACCTTTTGGTAATCTCTATTTGAAAGCGATTTCACAATCAATCACTCCCTATGACCAGTCCTCTCTTTCATTATATCAGATTTTTCCGTCAAAACATGGTCCGAACGGGTAATTGTACAATCAGAGTCAACCCTTCAATATGAAGCTATAACGTTGTCGAAAAGGAGTGAGCCTATGAGCTATTTGAATCTGGCCTTGGTCCAAATCGCGTCACCTAGTACACATCCTGACCTGCAAGCACGCAAACGGGAGAATTACGAAAAGCTAGCTTACTATGTGGACACGATCGCCACGATGAATCCAGCGGTCGATCTCATTGCCTTTCCCGAATTGTATCTAAACGGACTTGATCCAGTGAATTGGCTGCAGATGGCTGAGCCAATCCCGGGTCCACTGACCGAATTGCTGTGCGAAAAAGCGAGACAGCATCGAAAATGGCTGGCCCCCGGTTCCTTGTTTGAACAAGCGGAGAATCCAAACGAAGCCTACAATACAGCCATCCTGATCTCTCCCGAGGGAGAAATCGTCATGAAATACAGGAAAGTATTTATTCCTTATCCGCTTGAGCAGTCAAAGCCTGGACATGATTTTCCGGTATACGAGATACCAAACATCGGCAAAATAGGCTTCATAATCTGTGCGGATGGCCACTATCCGGAAGCTGCACGCAATCTTGCTCTAAAGGGGGCAGAAGTAATTATCAAGCCGACGCTCCAGGGTGACTGGATCGGTGGAACGAGAAATCACCTTCCGATCGCCATTACCCGCGCGATTGAAAATCAATGCTTTGTCGTCAGCATTAACCATCCGAATCCAATTGGAATGGGAAATTCTGTAGCGGTCGATCCAGAAGGCAGGATCATCGAACAACTGGGTGACTCTGAGTCCTTTACCATTGTTTATTTGAATCTGGAAGAGGTACGGCGGGTCAGGGAAAACGGCTCCATGGGGATGTTTGGGTTCCTGAAAATGCTCAAAGGGTTCAAGGAATCAGGGATTCAGGTCGATGAATGCTATGCCGCTGACATCACAAAGGCACCTATCTATCAATCACTGAAAACTCCTTTCCCGAAAACACCGGCGGACATCCAAAAGTATGGCTCTACTCGAAAAGAGCAGGCAAACGTGTAGATTGTCCCGAACACCGGTAAATGATTGCCGGTGTTTTTTTGCATAAAAAATGAGACCCCTCGCAAAAGGGTCTCATTTTTTGACTCAAAAAGGAATTCGCTCTGAATGAATCGTGTAATTATGTTCAACCGCCCACTCGGTGATTCCATTCCAAAAATCTTCGCAGGCAGATAGTAATTCCGACGGATCTGACAGATTTCCTGACATCACCAGTTTCGCTACCTTGTCGAAGCCAGCAGGTCGATCCGGCAGCTCCAAAGCCTCCGGCAACACCATCGCTCCGGTCGAGTACCGTTTTTGATTATGCAGTCCAATCAGCATCGCACCGTACTTTGCAAACTCCATGGTCAAATAAGGCAAGTAGGTGCTCGGGCCATTCACGCTAATATTTCTCAGCTTTCCAATAAACTCGTACATTTCGCCTACGAGCACTTCGTTAATAGTGTTCGTGAAGTCATGGGTGGTGGGTGATTCTGCCGCTTTTTTGAGCTCCGCAAAAAATCCTTTTGGATCATACAGGCTCAGCGGAGAAAAGAAAGGACTATGCGTCAGTGGCCACTCTCCTTCGACAGTAGCTGCTGTAGATAAAATGACGCCTGCACTTAGTACATTCACTTCGGCTTTCCACGGTCCCGCTGACCATTCATAGCTAAAATCTGTCTCTTCACCAGACTCATCAAGTACACAAAACATCTCGATGTCCGAAAAAGGCCCATCTGTACCTCTGGAAACAGATCCATAGACCCCAATGGCTAAAACCTTTTCTCCGTAAACTTCTTGCAATCTCGAAGCAATTTCGTGGCAGGTTTGAAATCTTTCGCTTTTTGACATTTCTACGGGTCCATTCATGTTCATATGCTTACATCTCCCTTAGTCATTATTGGGGTGGATTGACATAAGTACATGAATGGTGGACCTCGGGATTAACGGGGGACTTTCTTTGGATGCATAATGCCCCTCCTCCTTCATTTTTATAGTAAATCTCGTAATTTTTTTCATTCTAGCAATAGTTTGAGTGCATCACAAGGCCTTTTCCCATTTTTACCCATATATTTACCTCAGTGCCCTCGGTAAACTACAATAAGCGTATGATTGGTAAAAGGAGGGATGTGCAGAAATGGAATCCTACTCCCTAAAGGAGCTTCAAGCCTATATCCAGCAAAATAGTTCTCGCCCCAAGAACAAGCAGGCGTACTTTTTCAAGCTCGTAGAAGAAGTTGGCGAACTTTCAGAAGCAATCAGAAAAGGCTCTCGCCTGGCTGAAACAGGAAGCATCAAAGGCACCATCGAGGAAGAGCTCTACGACGTCCTCTACTACGTCTTGGCACTGGCGAACTACTATGAGATCGACATGGAAGAAGCGATGCGGTTGAAGGAAGAATTCATTATGCAAAAGAATGCGAAGCAAAAACGATGTTTTCCTTTGGAGGAATAGACCCATGAATCAGGTGTTCGCAGCAGTCATGCTATTCGTCTTTTTAATGCCGTTTTCCGTTGGCAGCAGCACTTCAAGCAGCGTCAGTGGAGTTACCGTCAACCATACTCCAACGATTCTAGCCGAAGCGCCACTCGATAGGAAAATGGCTGGAGATTCAAAAGCAAAGTATCTTGTGCTGGTTATGACGGATGGACAGTATCGAGTCGAGCAAGAGCCTGGCCCCTTTACTGGCCCTAACTGGACGGGTACATTTGATCTCCAGCTGCTTGACGAGCAGAGAAGCATCCTTTCGTCATACCGCTTGAATGATTCGTTCGATGAGCTGCTGTTCCAAAAATCGTTTTCCTTCGCTTTTGCCGATTACAATGATGATGGACATATTGATTTTTCGATCGGGCAGTATGCGTCCAGCAATCTTTTCATCTACAAGCTGTTTACGATAAGGAATGGGAAAATCGAGCATCTGCCGATGGACTCAAAAAATGAGCTTGTCAGCTCGGAGCGCGGTTATTCTGTCTTGTTTGTGCAGGTTAGCCCCGACTCCTTTAAAACCGTTCATTACAACAACTCGATTGGAAAATACCTTGAGCGCGTCTACCAATGGAAAAATAATGAGTTTACTATGATTCACGAGGCTGAAGCCAGCCCCCTGTAAAAAGCCTTCCCTTATTCTCTCCCAAGCAAAAAGCCCTCCTACATGAGAAGGGCCATTGCTCGTTTAAATTTTAAAGCGACTCAGTGAATCCTGCAGGTCGAGTGCCATTTTGCTTAATGCCCCCGCTGTAGCAGAAACCTCCTCCATCGTCGCATTTTGCTCCTCTGAAGCGGCAGCGATATTTTGAATGTTGCCAGAGGATTGCTCCGTAATTTGGGAAACCTCCTGGATCGACTCGACCATGATTTGTGACTCTGCATGAATCGCCTCTACAATTCCCACCACTTCTTGTGATTCCTGTGAGATGTCCTCGATCATTTTGACAATATCAATAAACAGCTCTCCCGTCTGCTCAATCATGGTTATTCCATCCTGAACGACAGCTGTTCCGTCCTGCATACGACTAACGGCTTGCTCGGTATCCAATTGGACCTGCTCGATGATGGCCCTGATATCCCCGGCTGCTTTCGCTGATTCCTCCGCCAGTTTGCGTACCTCATCGGCAACGACAGCAAATCCTCGACCGTGCTCACCCGCTCTCGCTGCCTCGATCGCAGCATTCAATGCCAAAAGATTCGTTTGGTTGGCAATTTGCGTAATAACTTCAACGATATGCGTAATATGCTTGGATTTTTCATTCAAATGGATAATATCATCCGCTGTCGTTGACGACGTCTGGCTAATGAGACTGATCTGATTAATCGTCTGCGCTACAACGTCATTGCCATTAGACGCCTTTTGGTTTGTTTTCGTAGCCAGCGCAGCTACAGAAGCCATCGAAGAGCTCAATTGCTGCAAGCGCGTAGAAACCTCTGTCACACGATCATCCGCGTCCTTCATATTGACAGTTTGCTTTTCTGCCCCGATCGATACTTCTTGGATCGCCTGGGCGATCTGCTCTGTCGCTCTCTCCGTCTGCTCGCTGCTGGCTGCCAATTGCTCTGAAGATGCCGCCAGCTGTTGGGAGGTCTCTGCGACATCACCGATGATTTCTCTCCATTTCAATGACATGCCATTGAAGCTGTCACATAGCTGTCCGATCTCATCCTTGTTTTTAATCTGCAAAGGCTCCACCGTCAAATCGCCATCATCCATTCGCTTCACAAGAGCTGTCAGCTTCACGAGCGGTTTTGCGATATGGTTGGCAAACAAAACAACAATCGTTGTTCCCACAAGCAGGGCACAACCTGTAATAATCAACAGCATAAAAACAATTTGATCCGCATGGCTATTGTAATCGCTCATATACGAGCCAACAATAATGATCCAGCCCCAATTCGGATCGACTTGCGAATAGGCAATTTTCGGTTCAAGGACATCCGGATCGTCTGGCAAAGGCCATTGGTAGTAAGTAAAGCCCCCTCCGTTCAAGCCTTGCTCGATAAAGCCCCTGGCAAAATAAACGCCATCCGGGTCTTGTTTATCCCAGAAATTTTGACCTTCCGAATTGGGATGGAGAATCAGGTTTCCTTTTTGATCATATACAAACATGTAGCCATTTTTCCCAAAGTCGTATTCCTTTGTAATCGTTCGTTTGCCGTCAGCGGTTTTGGGACCGAGGATGCGCGTCTTCACCAACTCTTGCGCTTCTTCCAACGATATTTTGCCGCTTTTTACATCCTGGTTGATAACATCAATCATCGAGATTACAAGGCGGGCTGAATTCTTCAGACCTGTTTGAGACAGCTCATTCAGTCCTTCCTTTGCAACTGAATAGCCGATGATGCCTGTCACTAATGTAGGAATGGCCAATAAAAGCAAGCAGACAATAATTAGTTTTTTCCGAATGGTTACCCTCATCTTTCTTTCTCCTTTATTGCTTGGACATGTGTTAATTACTCTATTCCCGGCTCGTTATTATTCAAACATGTAGTTTAGCAATCAAGGAACGGTATTTGATCCTGTTCACGAAAAATGATTCATAATCAAGCAGAAGACAGTTAGAGCACGACAAAAAAGCTCGCCATGTAGATGGGGAGCTTTTTCAGGTACTTCCTTTTGCTGTTTACTCTTTTCCTTTTATCAAATAATCTTCCTTTTGCTTTTCAATTTTTTCATTCTTGGTCATTTCATGCTCCAGAACGTTAAACATAAGCTCGTTCTTTATTTTGCCGGATACATTTCGCTCAGGTGGATTGGAGACGGAAGTACCCATAATCATATCGTCTTTCATTCGCTTGCCCCCCTTTGTCATTTGCGATATAGGATGTCATTGGTGGGGTTGTACTATTCGTTCGGACACAAAACATGCTATTATTTTCCTAATACAATAGCATAGCTCCTTAAGGGTGGTCGGCTCATCTCCTGAACAAAGGGGGTGAGAAAAATGACAGTGTATGAAGCGATAAGCCTGATGATTGCTTTTGGCACGCTTATTGTGGCCATGCTGTCTTTCCCCAAAAAGAAATAGATCACCCTTGAGCCTGCCAGCCGGGTGATCTGCGTTTAAAAACCTGTTACTTGCTGAGCCGCCCCCCTGTGGGGAACGTCTATTGTAGTGACCGTGGGTGCGCCAACACCTGCGGTCTTTTTTAGTTTACGTTAGCGCTGCTTCCATGTATTCTGCTTTTTGTAAAACATAATTTACATATTTGTCTCCCATATTACCATAACTCGTCAAAAATACAAACAGGTTTCAGGCTTCATGTGCCTTTGCGCTTCAGCGACTGCTGACCAACCTACCAGCGAGTCTTTGCTTTAGCTCATCAACGGATCTAGGGATACTTCCATCCATTCCTTGCTTGATAGTATCGGGCAAAGCGTCCCAAATTTCTGCGATTTGTGGCATCCCCAAATGCAGGCTCTCTAGCATTTCTCGTTTGGCTAAAGCTTCCTGTGGCTCACCTGCAAATACCAGCTTGCCCTCGTCCATCACGCAAATCCATTCCGCCCATTCGAAAGCGATGTCCATATCGTGAGTCGCCATCAGTACAGTCGTCCCGCTCTGATGGATATGATCGAGCTCCCTGAGCAAATTTTTCGTCTGGTAGCGGTCAAGATACGCTGTTGGCTCATCCAGGAGAAGCAGCTCCGGCTCCAGCACCATGACTCCTGCCAAAGCAAGGCGTCGCTTTTGTCCGAGGCTTAGATGATGAATCGGCGCGTCAGCCAGCTCTCGCAATCCGAAGACGTCTAAAATGCTCTCAACTTTTGCCCGAATGACCTCAGGAGGCAGCTTGCGATTACACAAGCCGTACGAAATATCCTCCGACACCGTACTTGCGATCAGCTGGTGCTCCGGGTCCTGGAAAACCAGCCCCACTCTTTGCGTCATTTCCTGCAGAGCTGAGCGCTTGTAGACAAACGGCGTCCCTCTCCATGAGACCTGCCCTTTTTGTGGCTGAATAATGCCGTTTCCGTGGAGAAACAAGGTGGACTTGCCGCAGCCATTGCGACCTAAAAGAACACATTTTTTCCCCTCGGGTATACCAAACGATACACCCCGCAGGACAGGTCCTCTGCCCCCCGCATACGAGTAGTGCAGATCATGAAATTCCAATAGTGTCAAAACCACCAACCCCCTGTCCAGCCTTCGAGCAGAATCAACATGATACAGCCTGCTATGGACTCCCTTTCATAGCGAGGCGACCGGACATGTGATTGCAAGCTGAGTACATCAAAGCTGTCCGCAAATCCTCTGGCTGACATCCCCTTGTAAAGCGCCTCGTATTTACGCATGGCGCGAATAAATAGCTGCGCTGCCAGCATCCCTGCGTCTCGCAGCATCGCTTTAAAGCCTTGATGACCACCTCGGGAACGCTGTGCAATCCAGAGCTGGTATGACGTTTGCAGCAGAACAAAAATAAATCGGTACATGATCATTAAGAGATCAGTCAAAATCGACGGTACCCCGATCCTGCGCAGCACCTGCAATATTTCCGCAAAGGGTACTGTAAACAGGATGAACGCAAAGCAGCTCAAGCTCGCCATGGTACGCCAAAATAAAACATAGACCTTGCCAAGCGCTGCAGACGAAATATAAACCACATACGAACCGACCTTCCACGCTGCCAGCAGCTCTACATTTTGCAGCTCCACTCCTGCTTTTACCCAATCAATGAGCAGAGCGGGGAGTCCCGCAACAAAGAAGGAGGTCGACAAAAGTAAAAAGAGAAAATAAGAACGGACAGGGATGCGGGCGTAACCGACCACCCACACCCCTATCCACACAAATACAAGCATTTGCACCAGTGCATGCCCTAAGAGAACAAGAAGCAGCAGCGCGCAACCAAACAAAAGCTTGTGCTCCGGCGGAAGCTGCCTCAGTCGATTTTGATAGGAAAGGGAATCAAGCTGCTGCCATTTCATTTTTTCGACTTATCCAGCCGTCCCTTGTACAATCCCATCGCGTAACCGATGACGCCTGCACCAAGAGCGGCCTGAACAGCAAACAGCAGACTTTCCGTTTCTCCTCCTGGCGGCTCCAGAAGAGGCTGGAACCATGGCTCATAGGTAGGCGAGATTTCCTTGATTGCTTCTTCTGCTGCTCCATCGGCTCCACCGAATTCCGAATCCTGAACCAATACCAATGGCAGGACAGCCAGTACGACTACTCCTAACAGTAACAGCCAGTTTAATCCCTTTTTCACAGCGTTTCCTCCCGTTTCAGCAAGCGTAATTGGGACAATTCTTTTGCGTTATAAGATTGCAGCCAGTTCCAGACAAGAACGGTCAGCAAGCCTTCACTAATCGCCAACGGAATTTGGGTAAAGGCAAAAATGCTCGCGAATTTCGCGAAGGAAGCCAGCACTCCACCTGTTTCAGCTGGAAACGCCAATGCCAATTGGATCGAGGTGACAACATATGTAGCCAAATCAGCTAAGGCAGCTGCCGAGAATACAGCGAGACGTTGACTGCCATTTGCTCGCATGATCAAACGATAAATACCGTAAGCAACCATCGGGCCTACTACTGCCATAGATACAGCGTTTGCTCCTAGTGTCGTTAACCCTCCGTGAGCCAATAAAAGCGCTTGAAACAACAGAACCAAGCTTCCCAAAACAGACATCGCCAGAGGACCAAACATGATCGCTCCGAGACCGGTTCCCGTCGGATGTGAGCTACTACCCGTCACCGACGGGATTTTAAGCGCTGAAAGCACAAATGCAAAGGCACCTGATACCCCCAAAAGCAGTTTCATTTGTGGATGTTCTTTGACGATCTTGTTAATGGAACGCAATCCGAGAATAAAAAACGGCAAGAAGACTACCCACCAGAACAGTGCCCAGGAGATTGGCAAATATCCTTCCATGATGTGCATCGCATGTCCTGTCTGAGGTTCATTCACTAGAAAATAAAAAACAAATCCGGCAATTAATAAGCATGTTGATACAATCCGCGACCGATTCATTCGACTTCCTCCTTTTCCCCTTTTCTTTCCTTGCTTATTTCACCAAACAAAAAAATCCCATCTACACGAAGACGAGATTTGCGCGCACAAAACAATAGACCATTCATTCAGTCATATTGCCTCGTATTCACCGCTCCTTTCCGCGAAGGTATCCGGGTGTGGCTGCTAGGTAGGTCTCCTGGCTTCCAGATCGATGCGCTCTTTGTCCTTCCCCATATAAGATATGAGTGGATTTCTGTCAAAGAGAACTCCCTGGTTACAGTGGCGGGACCGCTCGGGACTTTCACCCGATTCCCTGTTACCCTCTATGGTTCAACTCCCATAAAGGCACCTAATGCCAACAATATGAAATTTTCAGACAATGATGAATTGTCCTCTCTCATTATAACGAAAAGAGAAGTAAAGAAAAAGAGCACAAAATAAAGGATGCGAGCAGATTGTCGACCGCTTGGACAGGTTCTGCTCGCAGTTATGTGAAATGTTTATGCTTTTGCGTCGACTCCAACAGCTTCACTGATATGGGTAAATCCATCGCGCTTCATTAGCTGCAGAAGCTTTTTATTAATTTGCTTCGGAATCCCAGGACCTTGATAAATCATTCCTGTGTAAACCTGAACCAGGCTGGCCCCGGCGCGAATTTTTTCATAAGCGTCCTCACCGGTATAAATACCACCTACGCCAATGACAGGTACCTTGTCACCAATTTCCTGATAGATTTCTTTTACCCAAGCAGTAGAACGCTCTGTTAGTGGTCTTCCACTCAATCCGCCCGCTTCATCTGCATGACGGTGATTTTTCACGGCTTCACGAGAAAGCGTCGTATTGGTAGCAATAATTCCAGAGATCCCTTCCTCTACGGCAGCGTGTACAACATCACGCATTTGCTCATCTGTCATGTCAGGAGCAACCTTGAGCAAGATCGGCTTTTTCTTTACACCGCGCACTTCCATCTCCGCCGCTTTTTCACGTACCGCACGAACAAGCAAGCGCATGCTCTCTGTCTCCTGCAAATCTCGAAGATTTGGCGTATTCGGTGAACTGATATTGATTACGAAATAATGGCCGTAAGAGTACAGCATGTCCATACATTTGCTGTAGTCGCTGGCAGCTTCTTCGTTTGGTGTCATTTTGTTTTTCCCGATGTTGATCCCGATCGGAATATCGGAATATGCATAGTCAATCAAGCGCTGTGACGCCAAATACGCCCCTTGATTGTTAAAGCCCATCCGGTTGATGACTGCTTGATGCTCAGGTAGGCGGAACACGCGAGGCTTTGGATTACCTGGCTGTCCCTGCGGGGTGAGTGTACCTACCTCTACAAACCCAAAACCGAGCGCACCCAACGCATGATAGACTTCTGCGTTTTTATCAAATCCAGCTGCCAAGCCTACAGGGTTGGGGAAGGTTAGACCCCATAGCTTTGTCTCCAAACGCTCATCTCGCAGCTGGAAAACCAATTTTAACAGGTTTTTGCCTGGAGCCGAATCCTCCACCAGCTTCAGGGCATGAATCGTCTTCTCATGAATTTCTTCCGCGTCCTGCTGAAACAGATACTTTCGTATAAGCTGATACATCTGGTTGCACTCCTCGCTCCATTTTTCCTCATAGTAGAATACCATACTTTACTTGTGCGAGGTACCTCTATACGGAGATACATATTTCCAAGCGGGCAGGTAAATCATAACAGCACTACCATTCTTGGAGATGACGAGGAACCGCTATGAAAGTGGACGGAAAAATCGGGATTGGCCAAGCAATCATGATGATCATGCTGACAGTAGGCATCACCAATCATGTAACCGTCATTCCTCTATTACTCAGCAAGGCGGGTCGCGACTCATGGGTAAGCGTTCTTCTCACCGCCATTCCCTTTACCTTTTGGGCAATCATTCTGGCTTTTATCAATCGCCGTCTCAAACAACAGCCATTGTCTGTATGGCTTACTCGCAACTCGAGTAAGCTTGTCAGCTACATAGTTGTGACTCCGCTCATACTCGCCCTGTATTTAATGGCTTTAGTCAGCCTGATTGATACACAAACATGGACCACCGTTAATTATTTGCCTCGAACTCCAGAGTGGGTGACTGCCTTTGCACTGATCGTTTTTTGCGTGATTGCAGCTCATCGAGGAATAGCTCCGCTCGGCATCACGGCCGGCATGCTGCTCCCAGCTGTAGCCATCCTTGGATTTTTGGTTGCTTTTGGGAATGTTCCTAAAAAAGACTACAGTTTGCTTCTGCCACTGTTTCAACATGGATATACCCCGATGCTGCACGGGATGATCTATGCAGGCGGGGGCTTTGTTGAATTGTTTGTCCTGCTCTTGCTCCAGCATCATGTGCGGGCCCAACTGCGACTGACTCACTATATTCTGCTTGTATTCATCATTGTAATGCTCACCCTCAGTCCATTGACTGGAGCTATCGCTGAATTTGGTCCCATCGAGTCCACCCATCAGCGCTTTCCCGCCTTCGAACAGTGGCGCTTGCTTACAATCGGCAAGGATATCGAAAACACGGAGTTCTTCGCCATCTACCAATGGCTCTCCGGGTCATTTGTGCGCATCTCACTGTGCTATCTATTAATTTGTGAGCTCTTGCAAGTGCGCTCCTATGCAAAAAAATGGCCGCTGCTACTTTTTCTTGGCGGCAGCATGATTATGATCACCAGCTTTCCTTTCAGTGATATGGAATTTGTGTCTTTTCTATCAAAGGTTTATTACCCACTATTTTTGGTCGTTATCTTAGCCATCTCACTCATCTTAGGTGGAGTAGCCCTACGGCAATCAAGCAGACAGGAGGATACAGGTCATGAGTCGTGAAGCTGAGCTACACGAACTATTTGCCCATTGCTCAGATGTCATTCTCTTGCGATTGGTTTCGAGTGAAGAACAGCAGAGTCTGCTTGTGTATTGTGAGGGACTTACTGATGTGAGGCATATGCAGGAGGTTGTACTACCACAGCTCGATCAATTTTTAGCAAAAGGCGACCTCCGTTCCCTTCCACTCATTCCTCTGCTAGATGAACAAGAGTTTTGGGTGGAGCGTTTATTTGCTGGGGACTTGTTGCTGTTTCTGCCAGATTTACCACCTTTTACGTGGGATATTTCCAACAGGCCGCAGCGTACCACGGAAGAAGCAAATACGGAAGTGTCCATCAAAGGACCTCGAGACGGATTTGTCGAGGATTTAAGCGCCAATATCGCGCTCGTTCGCAAGCGGATGCGGACACTCTCGCTAGCTTGTGAGTCGTATACAATCGGAACACGCTCCAGAACCAGAGTATCGATGCTATACATGCGCGATGCAGCTCCTGCTGACCTCGTGGTAACCATGCGTGACCGACTCGCTGAATGTAACAGTAAAAAAAACATTAATAGCGCGATTCTCGAGCAAAGATTGAGTGACCATACCTCCTCTCTCTTTCCGCTTCTTGATTACACAGGACGTCCCGACTTTGCCATCTACATGCTGTTTGAGGGAAAAATAATCGTCATGGTGGATGGCTCTCCCGTCGCCTTGATTGCACCCGTAACTCTTTTGGAGCTCATTAAATCTCCTGAGGATGATCAGTATCCGATTGCCTATGTATGGCTGGAGCGCATTTTGCGTTTGGGAGGCATCTTTATCGGCGTTTTTCTCCCAGGGTTTTGGATTGCCTTGTCTGCTTACAATGTGGAGGAGTTTCCCTTTCAATTACTCGCTACCATTACCCAAGGCAGAAAAGGACTGCCATTCTCCGCTCCGATGGAGTTATTCGGGATTCTCTTTATTTTTGAGTTTCTGCGGGAAGCGGGTGCTCGTCTGCCCAAAACAGTCGGGCAAACACTCGCTCTCGTAGGAGCACTCATTATCGGAGACGCGTCCATCCGAGCAGGACTTACCTCTCCCTCCATGCTGTTTATTGGCTCGCTGACTGTCGTTGCTTCCTTTACCCTGATCAATCAGTCCTTGAGTGGTGCCGTCACGGTAGCCCGTTTTGCTGTCTTTCTCCTCTCTTCTGTACTTGGAATATACGGGTTTGTGCTTAGTCTTTTGATTATGGTCTATTACTTGTCTACCCTTACATCGTTTGGAAGACCTTACGTCCTGAATCATTCTTCCAATTTTTTGAATACGCTTGTCAAAGTTTTATTCCGTCCCCTGATTAGCATTTTCAAACAGGGGAATCAAGAAGGGGGAATAAAATGAAGCGACAACTGATGGCATGCTTGGTACTGCTGTTGTCTGTGAGCTTCACAAGTGGCTGCTGGGATCAAAAATCGATCCAGGATCTAAACTACCTCTCTGCATTCGGAATTGATTATGAAAACAACCAATACGTCCTGTATGCACAGTCAACGGATTTGTCCAGCGTAGCCAAACAAGAAACACCGGGTACCAATGACCCACCCGTCATCATCTCGATTGGCAGAGGCGAAACTTTGCAAAGCGCCATGGATAATATGCAAAAGAATGCTCAAATTCCGCTGTTCTATGGCTTTGTATCCACGCTTATTTATCACGAGCGCATGCTTAAAAAAGACGTCATCGCAACCTTTGACATCTTGAATCGATATGGACTGCTTCGCTATACCAAGTGGGTCTTCGCAACAAGAGAGTCGATTCCGGACGTTCTCAGCAATCACTCCGTCACCGGCTTCTCCCCACTGACATCCCTCTTGCATCAGCCGCAGGATGTGTACGCGCAGCGTTCTTTTATTGAGCCGATCCGTTATTTCACGTTTATTTCCCGCTTTTGGGAGCCGAGCAATACCGTTATCATTCCGAACATCTCCATTTACAAGTACGCCTGGAAGGAAAACGAGAACTTCATTTCTCGCCTCACCATCGATGGGATTCATGCGGTGTACAGAGGCAAATGGAACGGTTTCTTCCCGAATAACGATCTATTAGGTCTGCGATGGATGAATCCCCACACGGAATTTGCTGGTTTAATTATAGAGCAGGACAAAAAACCGAAAGCCACCCTGCGTATCCAGAACGTAAAGGTTATCGTTACTCCCATAAAAGCAGGGGAAAACCCTCGCTTTCGTGTAGATATTCACATGAACGGCTTTGTCAGGGAGCTGATGGGAAAGATATCGGCTGATTACATAAGAAAGGATGCGCAAGTACAGATCGAGAAGCAAATCAAAGGGACCTTTCTGAAGGGCGTTGCTGCCGGGACTGATCTTTACGGCTTTGAAGAAGCACTGTACAAACACGATGTTAATGCATGGAAGCAGTTCGCTAAAAACCACAACAATAAAATAAAGACAGATGCTCTCGCCGAAGTAAACATTCATGTACGTTTAAGCGATTCAGGCAAAATGAAGCTGAACTGGTACCACTATCCTGATCATCTCCTGCCTTGAACAAAAAAAGCTGCCCATCTCTACGTTCAGAGACAGGCAGCTTTTATACATTCTTTAGTTTTTTACCAAGAGAACTTCTTCAACAGCTGCATAAGGGAGATTGTGTGTGTCAGCAACCGCTTTATACGTTACTTTACCCGCAATCACGTTTACGCCTTTAGCCAATGGCTTGTTGTCGCGGATCGCTTGTGCATAGCCTTTGTTAGCCAATTGCAGAGCGTAAGGAATGGTTACGTTGGTCAATGCCAGCGTGGAAGTACGGGAAACCGCACCAGGCATGTTCGCTACTGCATAGTGGATAACGCCATGCTTTTCGTATGTTGGGTTATCGTGCGTAGTAATACGGTCGATCGTTTCGATAGAACCACCTTGGTCAATCGCAACGTCTACGATTACGGAGCCTGGTGTCATTTGTTTTACCATCTCTTCGGTTACGAGACGAGGTGCACGAGCGCCAGGAATGAGTACTGCACCAACCAACAGGTCTGCTTTTTTCACTGCGTTCGCAATGTTAAAGGAGTTGGAGATCAGTGTTTGTACGCGGCCTTGGAACAGGTCATCCAATTGACGCAGGCGATCTGCGTTTACATCGATAATCGTAACGTTTGCGCCCAATCCCAGTGCCATTTTCGCAGCGTTTGTACCTACGATACCGCCGCCGATAACGACTACTTCACCTTTTGGCACGCCAGGTACGCCGCCGAGCAGTACACCTTTTCCGCCGTATTGTTTTTCCAGGAATTGTGCACCGATTTGTACGGACATACGACCTGCTACTTCGGACATCGGCATCAGAAGTGGCAGAGCGCCGTTGTCGAGCTGGATTGTTTCGTATGCGATCGCAATTACTTTTTTCTCCAGAAGTGCACGAGTCAGCTCAGGCTCTGGAGCGAGGTGCAAGTACGTGAACAAAATGAGGTCTTCACGGAAGAAGCCGTACTCAGATGGAAGCGGTTCCTTAACTTTCAATACCATATCCGCTGCCCACGTGTCAGCCGCTGTAGCAGCAATTTCTGCACCTACTGCTGTATAATCTTCATTGGTAAATCCGCTGCCCAAGCCTGCATTGTTTTCTACACGAACAGTATGGCCGCTTTGCACGAATGCAGCTACACCTGCAGGAGTAATCGCAACGCGATTCTCGTTATTTTTAATTTCTTTAGGAATTCCAACGATCATGATAGGTAGTCCTCCTTGGAAAGCCGTATTTTTATGAGAGTATTATCATTGTACAGCTATTTTTACGTGCTTTTCCTTGGGGATTCCTTTAATTTTGGCAACCTACTATTTGTGAAAATCCACAAACGAACTACTGTTCTTCATTTAACTTCGCCATCTTTAGCTCTAGGTATAGCGAAGTACGTTGATTCATATTCTCCAGATCAACCTGCATAATCTCCTCGATGCGGCGAAGTCGGTAGCTCAATGTATTGATATGGATATGAAGGCGCTGGGCCGTCACATTTACCTTTCCGGCTGCATCTAAAAAGGTTTCCAACGTTTCCTGCATCGCCGTCTGATTGTCGCGGTCGTATTGCTTCAGCACTTCGAGCCGTTCATTTTCATAGCCCTGTTCCTCATCCCACTGCTTGCACTTCAACAAGTACCGATAGATTCCCAGCTCATGATATCCGTGGATGCCGGCAATTTCGCGCGGGAACAGCTTTTTTATCTTGACGGCATGCAGGGCTTCTTGGTAGCTTTTCACAATCTCCGTATACGACTTGTAGCTTCTCCCATACCCAGCTATGACTTGACCCACGCTGACATGTGTCTCCAGCTTGCCAAGCGAATCAGAAAGAAACTGCTCCACCTTGCGAATCAAGACGTTGCTTTTCCCTTTTTTGGGCTCTGTCAGACCAATGAGCAAAATAATCTGGGAGCCGTCCACTACCCAAAACAGCTTGTCACGCATCAGCAAGGGGTACAAATATTGATCGAGCCTCAGCCCCGCTGCTTCAATAATGCAGATTAAATAAGAAGTCGGCAGATGCATTTGCAGGCTTTCTGCTTTTTGCCGAATGATCGCTTCACTTTGATGATTGCCAAGCAGAAGCTCCCACAAAAACTCTTTGCGGCGCTGTTCCTCGGCCTTGCGCTTCCCTTGCCTTTGAATTAGCCGGGAGACAGCCGCTTTTGCTGCTTGACGCAAAATTTCATCATCGTCACGGGTGATGGGCCGATTTACTTCCTGCGCCCAAATGTAGCCCAGCACATCGTTGCCCCGCCGAATGGCAATTGCGACCCTTTTGCCCAAGCCAACCTCGTCCTTGGCTGGTATATGCACAGGGTCATCCTGCGTCAACAGCTCCTGAAAAACCCCGTCTTTCCACAAACGGGTCAAGACTTTTTCCGGTACTCTGCGTCCCATGATTGTCGACCATCGCGCCTGGTCTGTACTGTCTCCATGTGAGCTGTACGCAATCAATTTATGGTCCGCATCCTCTACTGTTATCGGGTTCTGCAACAGGTCCCCGATTACGTCTGCTAACTCATCCATATCGGCATCTTGGTATTGCTGAAAATAGTTGGGCGACACTGACAAAATCCCACCTCTTTACCGCTCTAGAATACGTATGATTCTATTATACAAAAACTTTGCGCTTCATTCTTTATCGAAAGCGTTCACGCAAAGAAATCGTACAGGCTCCCCAGTCCGATTCAACCAGTTGTGAGGGGTTGACGACTCCATATGAATACTGTCACCAGGATGCAGCTCATGCTCCTCTTGACCCAATAAAAGCGTGAGAACGCCCTCTAATACATAGACGAATTCTTGTCCCTTGTGTATAAACGGAACTCCTTTGTCCTCGTGAGGCTGAAGTGTCACCAGGATTGGCTCCATCGAAGGATTAGCCAGATTTCCCGACAAATCCTCGAACACAAAAGAAAAGTCATTCTTTTTCGTCTGCTCCTGGCTTCCTCTTCTTACATTGCTTTTTACATGAACGGAATTTTCCGAAAAGAAGTAGCTTGGGCTTACCTCTAATGCCTCTGATATTTTTTTCAGCGATTCCAGTGTAATCGACGATTTACCCCGCTCTACCTGCGACAGAAAGCTAATCGATAGTTCCGTCTTTTCAGATATCTGCTTAAGCGTCTTCTGTCTTCCTGTACGGAGAGCTTTTATCAATTTGCCTATTTTAGATTCCATATGATCGTACCCCAACTAAAAAGGATTTAGAAAACCTAGAAGACCTGACTACTCCATGTCTTTTTGGCAACTGCGCATTGCTGAATAATAATGATTATAATTACTATCTGCATAAAAACATCATACCCTTTATTTAACAGAGGCGCAAAGTAACGGATGATTTGAATTCTTTTCCTGCAAATGAAATTTGAGGAAACATTTTTTTACTATTGATACAAATTCCTATACATCTTATAATCTTTACTATTATCACCAAAACGCAGGTGCTATTTTTTTCCACAAATATTGAAGTATCACTTCAAATTATGTTTCGAGACTAGACTCTGCCTAGAAAGGATGAAGCTCCATGCTAGTACTGAGTAGAGAGAATATCGAGCAAATTTATTCGATGAAGCAATGTCTGGAGGATGTGGAGAATGTTTTTCGCGAACACGTACAGGGACGTGTTGTAACACCTGTCCGAACAGCCATTGATCACCCCAAATACGAGGGCACCAGCTTGTTTATGCCATCCTACTTGGAGTCTGATGACTATGTTGCAGTGAAAGTCATCAGCATATTCCCGCACAATCACGAGCACGGAATCAATGCCCTGCAGAGTGTGATTTTGTTGACAGAGGCCAAAACGGGACAGCATGTCGCAATGATGGAGGCCAGCCTTTTGACTGTCATGCGCACGGGAGCAAGCAGCGGTGTCGCCACCAAATACATGGCGAAGGAAGATGCGCGCAGCTGTGCCGTTCTCGGCTGCGGTGCACAATCGATCGGTCAGATCCAGGCAGTCATGGAGGTCCGCTCCTTGTCAGAAATCTATTTGTACAACCGCACGCGTGCAAAGGCAGATGAAATGAAGGAAAAGCTGCATTCCCTGTATCCGAGCTGGCAGGGTGAGATTGTTGTAGTAGAGGATGCCAATCATGCAGTTGAACATGCTGATATCGTCATTTGCAGCACCAAATCCACTACGCCCTTATTTGATGGGAATCGCCTGAAGCCAGGTGCCCATATTAACGCCATTGGCGCATTTCTTCCTCACATGCAGGAGATTGATCTGACTACCTTGCAGCGGAGTGGGAAAGTCGTGGTGGATACACTCGAAGGCGCCGAGCACGAAGCTGGCGATCTGCTTATCCCGATCAGTCACGGTGAATGGAGCTTTGATCATTTGCACGCGGAATTAGGGGAAATCCTCATCGGCGAGAAGTCTGGCCGTGACAGTACTGAAGAAATTACGCTGTACAAATCGGTCGGTATCGCCTATTTAGATACCGCTGTAGCCAAAACCGTCTATGAACGGGCAAAAGCCGCAGGTCTGGGAACCGAGATTCGCTTGTAAAGGCAACGAGGAAGCCGCCATCCACTTGGGAACTGGCGGCTTTTTTCTATGATTACACAAGACGTGAGATCGCATCTAAAATTTGTTCTTTCTGGAACGGCTTGATGACGAAGTCGAGCGCTCCCGTTTGCATCGCTTCCAGCACCTTTTGCCTGTGTCCAATAGCGGAGCAGATTAGCACCTTGGCTTCCTCATCGTAATTCAAAATTTCCCTCATCGCGTCAATACCATGCATAACCGGCATGGTGATATCCATCGTTACAATGTCAGGCTTCAGACGTTTATATTGCTCTATCGCTTCTAATCCATTGCTAGCCTCTCCAATGATCTCATGTTGTCCAGACAACATATCGGTCAGCATTCGTCTGGTAAAGGCAGCGTCATCTACAATTAGCAATCGGGCCACGGTGTCCTATCCCCTCGCATCAATCTCGCTCGCATCTACTTCTTACTTTTGCATAAAATTCACGAGCTTGTCCACGAGAGAAAATGACTTGTTTTGTCGAATTACTTACGAAATAAACCCAATTTTCTCGGTTGACTCCGTGCCTCCACCCTCTGTTACCGTCGAGCTTCCATGTGAAGCCTGTGGGCTCTCCGGTTTGGGATGAGGTGTCGTCTCTCCGATCTCTGGCAATTCCACTTGTCTCACTTCATCAGGTATCTCGGGACTCTGTATTTCAATCCAATCCTTCTCCACGTATGCATGGCTCCCTTCTTTTCCCTGTCAGGACGTATTTTCCTCTATATGCTGTCCCGCCTGACTATTTCCATGCATGTGCACTGACGTTCTATTATTCACTCTTTTTCCCAGCAGGTGAAAATCCGATATAATAGAAATGTTTCTTTTTGTCGAGGTAACACGTATTTCTTATGTGCACTTACTTTCGTTGGAGGATTCTCCCATGCCTAAGCTACAACTATTCCCTGTCTTGTTTGCCGGTTTAGTCGTCGGGCTGCTTCTGCTCATAACCAGTCAGTTTCTTACCAGCATGAAACATCTTCGGGAACTGAATGATCAAGGTTCTACGACCGAAAAATTGCGCGTCGCTCTACTGCTCGAAGGTCCTAGCTACGACCAGGGCTGGAACAGTAGTGCGCTGGAGGCAATCACGGAAATGCAGAAACGATTCGGTTTCTCACTGGAAATTGCTAATCACATAAAGCCTGATCAAATTACAGTCGTCGCAGAAAAATTCGCTTCAAACGATTATGATCTGATCCTTGGCCATGGTGTCATTTTTTCCGAACCGTTTTCGTCAGTCGCTCTCAAGTATCCACATTCTCACTTTGTTTCCTTTAATGGCAAAGCCCCTCATCAAAATCAGACCACGATTCGCTATGATATGAAACCAGCTGGTAGCCTGGTCGGTATGCTGGCAGCGAAAATGTCGAAAACAAACAAGGTGGGCTATATCCTCGTCGATAAACCACCCGAGATGGCTCAAGCAAAGGGCTTTCGGGAGGGCGTCAAAAAGGCATCACTAAAAACGAAGGTAATCGTGGAAACTGTCCCTGATTTTAATGACAGCAAGAACGCGGTAAAGGCCACTCAGCATATGATTGCCCAAGGAGTCGACGTCATCTACACCACAGGGGACAGCTTTAATCTGGAGGTCATTACGGAAGCGCAGCGTTCCAAGGTGTATACAATCGGGTATATTGCCGACCAACGATACATCGCTCCGGATTACGTTCTCGCCTCCTTGATCCAGGATGTTCGCCAATGCTATCGCATCATCTTGGAGCAGTATGTCGATAACAAGCTCCCGAGCGGAGAAGTCATCTACGGTCTTGCCGAAGGAGTCAACCGTCTCAGCCCATTCGGCCCCATGGTGCCTGACAGCATTCGTGAAGAAATTACACGCGAGGTAAAACAGCTTACCAAGCCTCACACTTCATATGGAGGATAATTGGCATGTCCGTGTTTAGCAATCTGGGATTCCAGAAGAAAATGATGCTTAGCTACCTCGTCATGATGCTTTTGATTGGCTGCATTACCACTTTATTTAGCTACCAAATGACGAAGGTTACTTCTGATGAAATGCATCTGACCCAAAAGGTGTTGCCGCAGACAAGCGCTCTTTTGGAGGTAAAAAATCAGATTTACACCAAGACGTACGCCCTGAAGACATATACACTGACTCGGGATCAGTCTTATCTCGATCAGTACTATACCAATCTCATTGACAGCTCTCGCTTTGCTTCTATCGAACAAACGAAGGAAAACAGTGAATTGTTCTCCATTATTGAATCCATTTCCAAACTGGACTTTTTATTCCTGAACAAAATCAATCCGCTCTTGAAGGCGAATAACGTCCCGGCCGTCAGTTACGTCTTAACGCATGAGGTGCAGCCGCTGATGGATCAGCTGGAGCGCGACCTCTCTTTTTCACTGAATCAGCTCGAATACAAAACCAACAAGGAATTTCAGCGCACCAATGACAGCATTGAGGTCTCCCTTATATTGACTTACACGGTCTCGGTCGCCTCGATCCTGTTCGGTCTGTTCTGCACGTTTTATTTTCGAAAGGAGCTGCTGCGCCCGATCGAATCGCTTATGCAGCAGGCGCGCGTGGTATCAAAAGGTACCTTCGGGCAGCAAATCGTGTATAACAATCAGGATGAATTTTCGGAGCTGGCTCAGGAGTTCAACAAAATGTCCAGCAGCATCGCCAGTCTGTTTGCCCAGGATGAGGAGCAGCGTCACATTTTGACGGAAGAAAGAAACGTCCGCGAGCAAATTTTAAACTCGCTTCCGATCGGCATCATCACCCGGCCTTATGCCTCAGGAGACATCAACGTCAATCAGTTGGCCAAGCATCTCGTAAAGCTCGATGAGGACGGCTATCCGGTGTCAAAGGATTCTTTCGAAGCCGCATCTGGGACCGAAAATGCTCCCTGGTTCGTAAACCGCAAAATGACCCTGTTTAAGCAGGACGACACACCGTTTATCGCTTTGGTTTCCTACATTCCTCTGCACAACCATCAGTACGGACAGGAAACCGGATGGATGGTCGCCTTTTTAGACATTACGGAACAAGAGCAGCTTCAGGAATATTTAAACCAGTCCGAAAAGCTGGCATTGGTCGGACAGCTGGCAGCTGGAGCCGCTCACGAAATCCGCAATCCTCTGACAGTCATCTACGGCTTTATCCAGCTCCTAGAACAGCGCTTGTCCAGTGAGGAACGCGATCTCCACTACCTGCCTCTGATCCTGCAGGAAATCGAGCGGGTCAACCGAATCGTTACAGAGCTGTTGATGCTCTCCAAGCCTTCCCAGCCAGATTATCGGGAAGTGACACTGACCAGTGTTACCCAATCGATTTTGCCGTTGATGAATGCAGAAGCCATGCTTCACGGGATCGAAATCGTGGACCGCTGCAGCCCGGACATCCGGATTCATGTCGATGTCGAACAGCTCAAGCAAATCCTGCTTAATTTGATGAAAAACAGTATTGAGTCCATGAAAGAAGGCGGCAATCTTGTCATCGAAAGCCACCTTGACGAAAAAGCTGTTCATATTCATGTTAGAGATACGGGGGAAGGAATCTCCCCTGAATATCTGGTTCGTATTTTTGACCCATTCTTCTCCTTGAAGGAGGACGGAACCGGGCTTGGCTTGCCGATCTCCCGCCGCATGGTAGAAAACCACGGTGGCGAGATGAAGGTAAACAGCAAGCTCGGAAAAGGAACAGAGATCATCATCTCTTTGCCCATCAAGCCGAATGTCGACTAACAATTCGTCGCAATCGCAGCCTGTTTATCCAGCCAAGCAAACATATTGCGTGTATAGATCTCGATATCTTCTCCCTTGAACAAGTGGCTGGCGCCTTCTGCCAGCCATATTTCATGTGGCTTGCCTGCTTGCGTCAGGGCACGTTCCAGTCTATAGGCGTGCTCGATCCCGACATTTTCATCGGCAGTTCCGTGAATGATCAATACAGGACAAGCGATCTCATCCACCCGAAAAAGTGGCGTACGATAGCGATACGCTTCCTCCTGCTTGCGTGGATGACCGACGAGCCTGCGCAGCATCCGTCTCAGATCGACCCTTTCCTCGTAGGTTAAAAACATATCACTGACCCCTGCCCACACAACAGCGGACAGCAGCCCTTCGCACTCCATCGCGGCAAACAAAGCCATGATCCCTCCCCGAGAGAAGCCATACACACTGATGCGTTGTCTGTCGATTCCTTTGACCTCACGCAGCGCCTCATAAGCAGCGAATACATCATGGCGATCGTCACCACCAAACTCGTCACGCCCCTGTCCTCCCTCGTTACCACGATAATGAGGAGCAAGAATGACATAGCCAAACGAAGCCATCTGGCTTATTCGCTCCGGCCTTACACGCCCTACGCTCTTTATCCCGCCTCGGCAATACAATAGCGCAGGCAGTGAGGCTCCCTCCTGCAAAAAAGCTTCCGGAACTGCAAGTAGAGCGTACACAAGCAAATCCTGACTGTGATAGCTAACAGTATACAAGCGAACTCCCGGCGTAACCGACTCCTCAGGGGTAACGGCGACAAATGGAGCAAGATCAAGCTGCATCGTATTACGATTCCCCTCTCTCATGACTGCTTCTGGCCATGCTTTGAATCAGCATTTCCATGGGCGAAGATAGCCATTTCTTTTTGTGATAGATCACTTGAACAAAAAACGGCGGCTTGTCTGAATGAAAAGGCACGATTGCCAGCGACCCGTCTTTTCGTTCCCTTTCGACTGCCACAGACGGCAACAGGGCTACCCCCATGCCGCACCAGACGCACTGCTTGATCGCTTCAGGATTGCTAAATTGGCAAGCAATTCTCTGAGGAACCCCTGCTTCATTCAACGCTTCCAGCAGCATTCCACGGTACGTGCAGCCCTCTTCCGTCAGCACCAACGCTTCTCCTGCCAGATCAGAGGTAGTAATGCTGACAGATGCAGCAAGGCGATGCTCATGCGGCATGATGACAACCAGCTCTTCCTGGCGAACAGCATGTGTGACAAGCTCTACATCAGTATTCTGCCGATCAAAAATCAAGCCGATGTCCAGATAACCGTCTTTGATCTGTCTAACCAATTCCACTTCGCTCGCTGTATGCAAAAGTAACTCGATATCCGGGAACTTTTTCCGAAAGTCTTGTAAATACGGTGGCAAAAAGTACGCTGCCAGCGTATCTATTGTTCCAATCCGGATCGGACCACGTGCTTGATTGCTGACTACCTCTTTAGACTCCCCATAGAGTCGTGTCAACTCTCGTGCATAAGGCAGTAATGCTTCCCCTGCCTGCGTCAGCCTCAGCCCTCGTCCATATCGTTCAAATAGCGGCGCACCATAAGACTGCTCCAGCTTTTGCATCTGTGCGGTCACCGTTGGCTGTGCATAGCCGAGCTCTTCAGCAGCGCGGGTAAAGCTGCCCCATCTGGCTACTTCACAAAAGGTATGCAAGTAAAGCAGCTCCATACTCAGTGACCTCCCATAGAAATATGTAATACCATTCATCAAATAGTATAGATAACTGTGATGATAAATACCATGCTATGCTAACCCCATCAAACAAATGAGGAGGATGCTTCATGTCAATGGTACTCAGTACCCCTGCCGCTCCAGCTGAAAATGCGCGCTTCCATTTTCTCTCCAAGCTCTCTGTAGAAACGGACGTATCCGATGTCTGGAACGACCTGCAAAACGGCATCACTGAGTTTCAAATCGTCGATGCACGTGGTGAAAATGCGTATATCGATGGACATATCCCGGGTGCACTTCATCTTCATCACACACAAATTTCAGAAGAGTCGACCGCCGATACTCTGGATCGCTCCAAGCTGATCGTAGTCTACTGCTGGAGCCCAGCCTGCAATGGTGCTGCCAAAGCCGCAGCCAAGCTGACTGCCCTCGGCTTTCGTGTGAAGGAGATGCTAGGCGGCATCGAATACTGGATTCGCGAAGGAAATCCAGTTGAGCGATGTATCGAATAGCCAAGAAACACAAAAAGGACGGGGTAGAATCCCGTCCTTCTTAGTATCCCAAGGCTTAGTAGCCGCGTTTTGCGTTCTTTTTATTGATAGTCGCAAGATTTTCTTCGCTATGCTTCATCCATTTTTTCAGTTTATCCTCGAAAGAAGCTCCGCTCTCGCGTCTTGCATTTCCTCCGCGGTCGCCTCCACGATATCCACCGCCACGGCGCTCTTCACGTTCCGGACGCTCAGGCGCAGGGAGTGCGGCGCGAACCGAAAGCGAGATTTTTCCTGCATCATCAATGGAGAGTACTTTAACCTTTACTTGTGCTCCCACGGTAAAGTGATCATTGATATCCTTTACAAAACCGTTTGCTACTTGGGAAATGTGAACCAGCCCCTGCTCGGTTTCGCTGACTGCTACGAACATCCCAAACGGTTTAATCGCTGTCACCTTTCCTTCGATGATGCTTCCCACTTGTACTGCCATCCAGTTTGCACTCCTTTTATCATTTCCGAAAAATGGTGAGAGTCCAACCATACCCTCATTCTTCTAGTATAGCAGAGAAATTCAAATACTGAAAAGCCTATTCTTTCTAGGTAGTGCAATCTGACTGCATGCGAGACAGCTCATACGCGTCAGCAGCCATGATGATCTCCTCATCGGTAGGTATTACCATCACCTTTACCATAGAGTATGGAGTGCTGATGAACGCCTCTCCCTTGCAGCTGCGATTAGCGTCTCGGTCGAGAATTACCCCAGCAAATTCCAGCCCTGTGCATACCATTTCGCGCACAACAGCATTATTCTCTCCTACACCTGCTGTAAAAATAATGCCATCCACGCCATTTAATCTCGCGAGATACAATCCGATGTGCTTATGAATGATAGTCGTATACAACTCCAGGGCGAGCTGGCTTTGTTGATGCCCTTCCTCTGCTTTCGCCATCACTTCACGCAAATCGTTGGAGACGCCGGAAATGCCCATCAATCCACTCTTATTGTTGAGGATTTGAATAGCGCCAGCCGTGTCTGTCTGCTCGATCTCTTCAATATAGGGAATAATTCCCGGGTCGATGTTGCCGCTGCGTGTCCCCATAACCAGGCCGGCGAGCGGCGTCATCCCCATTGAGGTATCAAACGATTCTCCGTATTTGATCGCTGTGATACTGACCCCGTTTCCAATGTGGCAGCTGATTAGCCGCAGCTGTTCCTTTGGCCGTTCCAACAGCTCTCCTGCCCGCCCCATTACATAGCGATGAGAGGTTCCGTGGAAGCCGTATTTGCGAATTCCGTATTTTTCATAGTATTCATAAGGCAAGGCATACAGGAAGGAGGATGGTGGCATCGTCTGATGGAACGCCGTATCAAAAACAGCCACGTTCATCACATCCGGTAAAACGCTTTGCGCGATCTCGATTCCTATTAAATTAATCGGATTGTGAAGCGGCGCATACCGCGACAGCTCGCGAATTTTCGCTTTCACATTCTCGTCTACACATACAGATTTTTTGAACGTCTCGCCCCCATGAACCACGCGGTGTGCTACTAGATGGATAGAGAAGTCTTTTAGCGAAGCGAAAATACTTCGAATCGCAGCCTCGTATTGATCACGTTCGATCTGCTGTAAATACCCCTGGGCCAAAATTTGTTTTGACGGCATCTCGTACAGCTTGTATTTAACCGAGGAACTGCCGCAGTTTAGGACAAGAACGTTTTGTTTTGCTATCACGCTGTAATCCACTCCCTACTCTTCCAGCAACGTTTCTTCTCACCTAAATGGTTGAGACACTCCCAGTTTATTACACTATCGTTTGCGTGAAAATATGTACATGAGAGCAATTATCAACAACATAGTGACAGAACCAGATGCATCTAGTAAAACGTCCGCGACTAGACCTGCTCGATCAGGGGAAAAGGTCTGATGCCACTCGTCCAGCGCTGCCGTCATTACGCTCGCAAAAGCGCTCCATGGCAAAGCGACTGCAAAACCCATATGATGGGAAAAGACGCGGAACCAGCTAAAGGCAAGCAAAGCAAATACAGAAAAATGGGTTCCCTTTCGCAAAAAGAATTCGATGAACCCGGCAGTGCCTTTTTCTCCGACACTGATTTCCTTGCCACCATATGGAATGGAAACATCACCGATTCGCTCTCCCCATTTTTCCTCATCCACCACTTTGGAAATCGTTCCCCGCAAATCCTGCTGATAATACGGTTGGGACGAAGAAATAAACAATCCGATCAGGATCGCCGCCAGCAGCAAATAATCAAACACCCTCACATATCGGCGCACGCTTGATCTCCTCCATATCTGTGTCTCTTCATCTATCTTACATGAGGCAGAAAAAAACACCAATCATTAGCGATTGGCGTCTTTTGTCGTAGCAGACAAAGGCAGAAAATCTTCCCTTGCAAGCTCATTTTTGCTTTTGGCTGTGTGTTCCCCTACACCAGCACGTTGCTCACGTCGCAACTGCTTTAGCTGGCGCTTTCGCAGCTTTCCATCTTTGCGGCGAACCCGTTCGTTCTCCCACCAGACGTGGACTCGGCGAAGCAGGTTCGCAAACGAAATTTCTCCCTGCGTCGCTTGCTTCCATTCGGCTGCATGCTGCATGCCGGGAATCAATACCATTGCAGCAAATACGGTATACAAAGAACCAAACAAGAGTGGACCTGCAAACGATGCAAACGAATCGATCCCGTTGGGCCAGCCCGCTGCTAAAGGCACGCTAGCAACGGCGACAGCTGCTGGAACGCTAAGCTGGTTCGTGCAAGCACGGCTGGCGCCTGTCTGTACCCCGTTCCAAATGCTTTCTTGTTCCGCTTTTGCTTGATGCAGCTCATCGAGATGAACCAGTGCTTGCTGCAGCATGACAGCCAGGGCAGCTGCGATCCCGTAAAAAGCCATTACGTTCATCGGGCGGTCAGTCAGGAGCAGTCCCAAAAGGACACTACCTGATAATGCTGGCAGCAGGATGAGAGCAAACAATCCGTCACGTGTTCTGCTCTGCAGAATCAGACTCGCCAATAGTACCACAGCACCAAGCCCGCCTATCACGAGTAGCCTTCCGCTCCAGTCCTTCTTGTCTGATTGCTCCTCCTCCAGTTTTTTCAGCTCATCAGCATTTACTACGGTATAGCCATCTGGAATCGTTACCGTTTTTTGCATATTCAGTGGAATCGTATAGGCCATAACGTCGATCCAGCCCGGATTGGAAACTGCACTACTCACTTTGAATACATACAAACCGTCTTTTCGCTCGTAGGCCATCGCTTCTTTGGCGATTGACCAATCTACCAAATCAGCCAAGCGGACTGTTCCCTGCGGGGTGCGAATCAAAATATTTTTCACCTGATCGGGATGATCCATCCACTTGCTCGGGAAACGAACGTTAACGGCCACATTTCGATCGTTCCATTGGACTGTGCCTGCTGATTGATCTCCCAAATAACTCTCCAGCTGACGTTTGATTTCGTTTTCTGTCACACGATACCGTGCCAGCATGTCTTGTTTCGGGCGTATATCAATATAGGCTCCGGTCTGGGCACCGCCAATTCGCTCATCCGTGATAATTGGCCGGCCTTCTTTATCACTAAAGCTCAATTTTTGAAGATAAACGAGAATCGTATTGGCAATCTCTCTCGTCGTTTCCAGGGAAGGACCCTTCACTGTAAATTCAAGTCGAGACTTTGCATTTTCACTCACAACCAGTGCATACGGATCGGTACCCGGAATGCCACGTAGCTGCTTGTCCAATTCTTTTTCAAGATCAATCATGCTTCTGGTCCAGTCGTACTTGTCTGCCAGCTTCAGGTGAAACGTTAGCTGTTCACGCGAAGCTACTGTGTACAAATCATGCACTTCCGCAATTCCGCGCAGCCGCTCCTCAGCGACCTGTGCAGCGCGAATGGCATCGTCTACGCTGCTCTCCTGAACCATCGGCAAGGTTAGCGTCTTTTTGTCCAAATCGATTTTTCCGTATGAATCGACTGGAACAAAGGAATGAAGCAGCACGACGATGACAAGGGAAGAAACAAGTGTGATCCCATAAGGCAGATAACCCTGTTTAACAAGACGCTCCCAGCGCATGATGAAATAAGATTTCGTTTTTGTGGCTGGACGTGATTCTCTCGTTTTGCTGTTGGTGTCTTCTGTCAGCCATGTCCCCGCCAGCGTCGGGACTATAAAGCCATAGACGAGAAGGAGTGCAGCTGTACCCAGCAGCATGACAGGCCAAGCATCGTAGAGCGTGACTCTGTCTCGTGCTTCCAGAAAATCAGTCATCATGAGAGATGACCAGACTGCTCCCAAGACGATATTCGTCAAAAGGAACGGCTTCATCAGCTTCCAGGCTTCTCGCAGATTGGAGGTCAACGAATTTGCAGCAAGCTTTTGCAAGCGATGAAATAGTGCGGAACCCGCACCCGTATACAACAAGGAGAAAATAAGCAGCGGTCCGATGGAAGTAAAGGTCAGTGGCAACCCGCTGAGCCACATCCCCCCAAGCACAGTGCCAACCCCCAGGACATTCGCCAGCAGTGATAGCACAGCGGTGCTCAAACGGCGATGAGACAAATAGAGAAAGCAGGCACTAAAGCAGGCGGCGAGCACAGCGATCAATCCGAGCTGACTAATCGCTCCCGAGACCGGCTGCGCATCGTCGCTGGCCATATCGATTGCGAACTTGCCCGCAGCATTTGCATTCATTTCATCGATGGCTTTAGTGACCTCGGCACGAATCGCAGGAATTCGACCGACGTCAGCCGCGTACACTGAAACCCCGATCGCTGGGGAACCGCGATAGACGGTAACCTCTTCCCCTTTGCTGCCACGTAAATCACGTATATCAACCAACGTTTTTAATGGAACGTAGCCTTTGTCAGTGGAGATGAGCTGTTTTCCAAGCCCCTGTGGCCCCTCTGATTGACTCGTCCATTGAAAAGTGGCACGATCCTGATTCTTGCCTACACTCCCGATACTCTCCGCAATCACGTCACCGGGCAACTGTCCCACGACATCCGCAGGGGTCAGCCCGTAGGCGAGCAGCATGGACGGTCGAAACACAAGGTCCACCTGCTGTAAAACAGCCCTATTATCCACTTCTACACGCGCAATTCCGGGCATGCTGATCAGTTTTTCATACAAGGTATAACGTGCAATATCTGAAAGCGTAACGAGATCAGCCCCGTGCACAAGAAAATACCCAATCCGACTGTCTGCCAGATTATCCTGGCTAATACTCCATTCCTTCACAGGAAGCTGCTTCGTTACTTCCTCCAGCTTCTTTTCCAAGCGCTCCTTGTAGTCAGAGCCAATGCTTTCTGTCGTCTCAACAATAACGGTTCCTGAGCCTGCACGAGAGGAAGTCTCGATCGTGAGTGCGCTGCCTAATGCACGCACAGCCTCCTCGACTCGTCGCGTCACGGTCTCATCTACCTTGTTCGAAGGCAGTCCGGGCGCCGTCAAGCTGATCGTATAGACGGGAACAAATCGATCCGGGAAAGTCTTCATGCCCATCCGCAGGGCTGCCCCAATAGCCAACAAGCAGCAGATTAGAGCGAGAACTCTAGCAAGTGAAGGGAGCAGCGATAAATAGGTTTTGTTATTCATCCGAGACCTGCACCGCCTCGCCATCTACTACATAGGAAAGTCCTGAGCCCACAATCTGGTCGCCAGGTGCAAGTCCTTCCAGCACCTCGTAGAAGGTCCCGTACATCCCTCCGACCTTTACCGGGGTCTTTTCTACTGTATTCTCCTTGATTTTCATCACAAAATATTCTTCTTCTGCGATTCCGATACTGCTAACAGGTACGACCACCACATTTTTCGTTTCAATCGGATACTGACAGGTAACAGTCATGCCACCCTTCCAGTTTACATCGCTCCCGGTTACAGTCACTTCTACCGGATACGAGCCTAATCCTTGGTCCATAACTGGCGAGACGAATGTCACCTTGCCTTCTGCCTCACTGCCATCGGCTGCTTTAACCTTGATCGTAGCCCCTTGCTGCCAGCTGCCTATTTGCTCACTTTCCACTTGCAGCTTAACCAGCCAAGAAGACGTATCGACCAGGCGGATTACTTCACTGCCAGCCCCTGTTTGCTCCGATTCTGATTTGGTAATCGCTGCAACGACTCCGGTAAATGGCGCCTTGAGAATCGCATCTGCGGCGTCCTGCTTCGCCCGGCTTAACTGGACGTTGGCTTGCTGTACATCAGCGTTGGCTTGTTCAACATCCAATCGATCAGCACCTTGCTTCAGCTTGCCCAAAGCCACCTCTTCCTCTTCCAGCGTAAGCTTTGCCTGACGTTCTGCGAGAGCGAGCCTGTCCAATTCGTCCTTGGCAATCGCTCCATTAGCGAATAGAACCTTTGCCTGTGCATGCTCCCGTTCTGCCTTTTGGGCCGTTTCTTTCGCTTTTTCTATCTGTAGCTGTTGTGTTTGAATGACATGGCTTTCTGGACCTTGGATCGCTTTGCTCCGGCGGATATTCGCGCTGGCGACCTGCCCCTGCGCTGCATGAATGCCTTGCTGCAAAGTTGTTGCGTCCAGTGTTGCCAGTGTTTGCCCAGCCTTGACGACTCCTCCCTTTTGCACGAGGATGCTTGCAATCTTGCCTGAAGTGCCAAAGGACAGAGCCAGCTCCTGACGCGGCGTCACAACCCCTGCGACTTCCAGCGTCTTCGCTTCCGCATTTTCTTCCACCGTATAGGCATTGACTGTTTTCAGCTTGATAACTGTCTCTTCATCTATCTTTTTCAGCTTAGCTACACTTTCCTCCAGCTTTTCGCATCCTGTTAGCAGTACAGCCACGACGACGAGACTGATCCATTTTTTCATACATTCCACCTCAACAACCCCACATTTTACGCCAAAAACTTTTTCTATTTGGAAGAATAATAACTGGCAAAATATATTTTACAGAAAAAAGGAACTAGTTGTATCACTTTTCTGTCATTTTTTATATTTTTTTATTATTGAGCTTAGCCTAAAAAATATTCAGTCGATTCGTCTCTTTTTTGTAACTCACATGATGTATGATGGAATTGTGAAAACGTTCAAGTAGCTCTAAGCTCGCTTGTTAGCGCTTTCAAGTATTTCGGTACGTCATTTTTTCATGGTGGGAGTGATCGTCATGGCAAAAATTTACACATCCTATGCTGATATCGTGGCTGATATCCACGATAATGCTACTTTGCTCGTGGGCGGATTTGGCCTGGTAGGAATTCCAGAAAATTTGATCATCGCCCTGCGCGATAAGGGCGTAAAAAATCTTACAGTCGTCTCCAACAACTGCGGTGTCGATGACTGGGGTCTTGGGCTGTTGCTGCGCGAAAAACAAATCAAAAAAATGGTTTCTTCCTATGTTGGGGAAAACAAGGAGTTCGAGCGACAATTCCTCTCCGGCGAGCTTGAGGTCGAGCTGACTCCGCAAGGTACACTGGCTGAGCGTGTTCGTGCTGGCGGTGCTGGCATTCCGGCTTTTTATACTCCTGCTGGCGTCGGAACTCCGATCGCGGAAGGTCGCGAGGTACGTGATTTTGGCGGCAAGGAATATTTGCTGGAGCACGCCATTACAGGTGATTTTGCTCTCATCAAGGCGTGGAAGGCAGATAAAATGGGCAACCTCGTCTTCCGGAAAACGGCACAAAACTTCAATCCGATGATGGCCGCAGCCGGAAAAATCACGATTGTGGAAGTTGAGGAAATCGTGGAAATCGGCGAGCTGGATCCAGAGCATATCCATACCCCGAGTGTATATGTCCAGCGTGTCATCCAGGCTCCATCTTTCGAAAAACGAATCGAGCGGCGTACGGTCCGTTCCTAAATAGACATCTAATCTTGCATTTTAAAGGAGGAAACAGATATGTCGCTGACACGTGAACAAATCGCTACTCGTGCTGCACAGGAAGTCGAGGATGGCTTTTACGTCAATCTGGGGATCGGGATGCCCACTCTTGTAGCCAACTACATCCCGGAAGGAAAAACGGTCGTGCTGCAATCCGAGAACGGTCTTTTGGGAATTGGTCCGTATCCGACCGAGGATGCTCTGGACCCTGATCTGATCAATGCTGGGAAAGAAACTGTAACTGCGATTCCAGGAGCAGCTTATTTCTCCAGTGCAGAGTCGTTTGCCATGATTCGTGGCGGTCATATCGACCTCGCGATTTTAGGGGCAATGGAAGTATCTGCTCAGGGCGATCTCGCAAACTGGATGATCCCCGGCAAAATGGTAAAAGGAATGGGCGGGGCAATGGATCTGGTACACGGTGCCAAAAAGATCGTTGTCATCATGGACCACGTCAACAAGCATGGCGAAACCAAGATCCTAAACGAATGCGCCCTCCCGCTGACAGGGAAAAAGGTCGTGAATCGCATAATCACAGACCGCGCTGTTCTGGATGTAACACCTGAAGGTCTGGTCCTGGTTGAGGTTGCAGAAGGCTATACGGCAGAGGACATTCAAGCGTGCACACAGCCTAAGCTGATTGTATCTCCCAACCTGAAAACGATTGGACTCTAATACAACAAAAAAGCGATCTCATCCCTTAGGCGGTGAGGTCGCTTTTTTTGTAGTCTTCGTGAAAATGATTACTGTTTCTTTGGTGGATCGAACGTGTGCACAAGATTCCAGTGCTTGCCTCCATCGGAAGTCGCGTACATCAAGCTTGGCTTTTCATGATCAGTTACGAACCACCATCCATGCTTTGCATCCGCAAAGGCAAGCAGCTCCTCCCCGTAGCCCTCCAGAGAGATCGTCCCTTTGCCGAGCGTCTTCCCACCATCCAGTGTCCATCCGATTGTATTTGGCTTGTCGCAGGCCATGCACTGTGCCCCCATAAACGCCTCCTTGGAATTGATTACATACAGCGGCCCTGGGCTAGATCCGCCTATATCCGGTCCATTTTTGTAATCCATCGGAAACCCTGGAGCTGGTCCTGCGCCGGCAGTCGATTTGGCGATGACGGTCTGCCACGACTTCCCGCCATCAGCAGTATGAAACAGAGAATAGGACGTTTGAGTCATTCCAGTGTCCCCAATGCATTCGATCCACGCATCTTGGGGTCCTGCCGAGCGAATCAGAACGCCATTCACAGGAGAGACCGTCTTTTTCGACATGACCACACTCCACGATTTCCCTCCATCTATTGTTCGTTGCACTTGAAATGCTTCCTGTCCCTTTGTCACTGCCCACCCTACTGCCCGATCATGAAAATATGGCTCTCCGACAGTGCCCGGCGGAACCGGTAGTTTCGTCCATGTCTTTCCGCCGTTCGTCGTTGACCATCTACCACTGAATGCCTCCTGCCCGGAGACGAAGTGGAGAAAATCTTGATTCGGCATCTCGCCAACGACGGACCAATTTTGGCCTTCATCTTCTGTGCGAATCAGGGAAAGCCCACTTTGCGCTTCAGCACTCTTGGCAACGACGGCCCATGCTTGGCGGTTATTTAATGCAAATATTTGTTTGACGATTCCTTTTGGTTGGTATTGGACCTTCCAGCGTTTTCCCCCGTCCCCTGTTTTCGCGATCCATCCGTCACCGCCGATCCATCCTGACTGAAAGTCCGCTATGCGCACAGCGGTTACTTTGCCGAGAGAGACCTTCTCCTGTGCTTGGTCCTGTGGAGAGCTTTGGGAGCTCGGAGGCGTTGTCGTGGCAGTCTGTGGCCTGTTCGCACCCTCTTGATGACTGGCGCTTTGCTCTTCCTGCTTCGTCGGTTGTTTCTCACTATCTCCTGTTTGCTGACATCCTGCCAAAATGCTTATGCTCAATCCAAGGACAAGAGAGATCCTGCCGATTGTTTTTTTCTTCATAACGCTCCATCCTTTCTGTGTTGCATTGGAGAAAGATTCATACCTAATAGACGACAGGTGCTTCGAATTATTACACTTTTTATCAGAGCCAAAGCGAGTGGTCGGTGTCGTGGGATTAAATTTGATATAAATATTTGTAAATCGGCTATTTGTTGCCATGAATATATGATAGTCTGCCCTTATTCTCTCAATCTGTATGTATCCATATTGGAAGCCTCTCAGGGAAAGGAGCCATTCTCTCCATGTTTGCAGAACACACAGAACCCCTTCGCCTCATCGCCACCAATTTGAACCGGGAAAAGATTGAATGGGCACAGCGATAAGGCTTCCAAGGAACCATTTTGCACGGTCTACTTTACGCACTACAGGTTTGCTAGTACAACTGTCGACATGCTTGGATTGTTTGGCATTCATCACGAAGAGGGAACATACTGGCTGGATTGGCGTCGAGAAAAAAGGATCGGATAATCCGTTTATCAGGTGACATTGAGATCCCCCTCGCTTCGCTCGAGGATTGGTATTTGCTGTATAGCCTTATTCCTGGGAAAATGGAGGGAGCGGGCAATGCGGCAGAGATGTCCACCTCTTCGTAAGTGTGCATTTTGTTAACAATCGGTAGTCTAATTTGTATAATACAAGTAGCACATTCCCAAACTGCCCTGCACAAAATTTCCTACTATTTGAGAGGAAGATCTAGTATGTCTGGTACAGTCGGCTGTCTCCTAATCCATGGCTTTGCCGGAGACATCAATGACATTCTCCCACTTGCCAAAGAACTGCGTGACGAAGGATATCATGTAGAGTGCCCGACACTCGAGGGCCATGGAACAACGCGACGACTCATGGCCAAAAGCACCCGTCACGAATGGCTGAATTCCGCAAAGGAAGCCTACAAGCGTCTTTCCATGCGCGTAGATTCGATTGTCGTGATCGGCTTTTCCATGGGCGGACTGCTCGCCTTTCACCTGGCTACATCGTTCCCGGTGAAGCTGCTCATTACGATTAATACCCCTTATAAATATTGGGATGTAAAAGAAGCCCTCCACTATCTGCGTGAGGACTTCCCTACTCATTCCCGTCGTTACATATACAGCATCGGCAGAATCCCGTTTAGCAGCATGCTGCAATTTCGCAGGCTCTTGTCCGAAACAAAGCCGCTTCTGCCGAAAATCAGGACTCCCTATGTGCTTTTGCAAGCCAAGCACGACGATACGGTGCATGCTGTAAGTGCCGAGATCATAGCGAATCACGTTGACAAGGCTGCTGCTCCGCAAATCAGCTGGTATGAGCATTCCAACCATTATCTTCTACATGGCCCTGAAAAGGAACAGGCAATCGCCCATGTCATGGCGATAATCAAGGAGCGCTGCTCATTCTGACCCACCTTTTTTCCCCTGCCCAAGCGAATGCGATGGCAAGCAAGGAGATTGCGATGATAATGCACATCACATCCAGTCCCACGCTGCCATCCATCCAAAAGGCTGCAAGCGGTCCGAGAGCTGCCCCGATATCGGTTACGACCGAGTAGGCTGTCATCAATGCTGTACTGTTCACCTGCTTTGCCGCTTCATCCGCAGCAAGGGTGTCCATCACGGTGGTGACAATCGTTGCGGTCAACTGTATCCCCAGCAGAATTGCAAACCATACGGCAACCATCACCGAAGCCTGCAGCACCCCAAACAGGATGGCACCAGCAATGAGCGTCCAAATAAACAATTTCTTTCTGCCATAACGATCGGACAGCTTGCCGAACATCGGAGCTGCCCATGGCTCCCAGCTCCAGCGAAGCCCTTGGACCAGACTGGCCAAAACGGCCGCACCAAGTACGACTCCACCTACTGCAACGAACGGATGACGAAGTTCAATCAGCCTGCTCAGAGTAGATGCAAACATGCCTTGATACACCATTGTCACAACCAGTGCTGTCACGAGTGTCGCCAGCACTCTTTTTTGTTTCCACAAGCTTCGCTCTTCTAGCTTCTGAACGGCTTGAGTGGACTGATTGGTAAAGGTCGGTCGAACGTACAGAAACAAAAGAATGAGAGCAAACAGCGAAAGCGTGGCGAGCACTGCTGCTGCAAAAAACATACCGTAGACAGATGCAAGCAATGCCCCTCCAAGCATCCCGCCCAAGCTGCCCAGTCTGTACAAGCCATTGTACAAGCCCATGAACTGCCCGCGATTATGTTCCTCTGTGACCGTCACAATCAAGGAGTACGCCCCCAGCCGTAAAAAGGTCCAGGCCACTCCCCACAGACAGCGTGCGAGGAGCCATAGCCAAAAGCCTTGGAAGCCGTAAACAAAAGTCGTTACAAACGCCAGCCCTACTGCCAGAAACAAGCCTGTACGCCCTCCAGTTCGCTCATACCATTTGCCGACCAGCGGCCCTAGTGGCACTCGAACCAAACGGTTAACGGACAACAACACCCCTACCTCCCATAAGGAGGAAAGCCCCGCCTCCTTCCAGTAAATCGGAAGCACCACATACAGCATCGAATCCCCTAGCATACATAGTGCTGTGACCAGCGCTACGGCAATAACCTGTGTCTTTCCGCTGACTTCTCTCATGATCTGCTCCTTTTCTCTCTCTCGCTTCTATGCTATACAGTACATAGAACCATTCATACGATCCAATACATCTTTCTACACAACTCATAACCAATCGTTATGAATTGGAGGTAACAAATGAACCTGCACGCATTGCGTATTTTCGTCGAAGTGGCTGCACGCGGCAGTGTCACGGCAGCTGCAGATGCCCTTGCAATCAGCCAACCAGCAGTCAGCGCACAAATCCGCAAGCTGGAGCATGAGCTGGGAATGAATCTGCTGACACCCATAGGCCGCGGGATTACACTCACCTACGAAGGACAATTCTTGTATGAGCAGGCACGACGCATTTATGATTGGGAAAAAGAAATCGAGACCCACCTGCAAGAGATCAAGGACGGGACAAAAGGAAAGCTGCGTCTTGCTTCCACCCACCTCCCCTCTCATTACCTCGTTCCGAAATGGCTGGCTGCCTATAAACAGGCTCATGAACAAGTCGAAATCGAAATTCGCACTGGCAACTCGCAGCAATCTATCGACCGGCTGCTGCGCTGTCAGGCCGATCTTGCGGTAATTACAAACGAGTCGTGGGACGACCTGCCCATCCGGCGTTTCCATCTGACAGACGTTCTCTTCTGGTTTATTGTTCCTGCTCATCATCCGTTTGCCGGACAGAAAATCTCACTGGCCGAGCTCGTAGAAGAGCCGTTCCTATTGCGGGAGCAGGGAAGCTCAACACGGGAGCGCCTCTTCTCCCTTTGCAAGGAAAATGGTGTGAATCCCCCGCGAGTCGGACTGCAATACCATGGGCTCGTCGAATCGATCCAGTCTGTTCGTGCTGGCTATGGTGTTATGCTCGCTCCTGAGCTGGCTGTCCGCGAGATGGTGGCACGTGGGGAAGTCGGTCGTGTAACGGTGCCCGGTGTCGATATTAATCGTCCGGTTTATTTGTGCTTGCGTGAGGATGATCAGAATCATCGGCCTGTCGTGGCGCGGTTTTTGGAGATGATTTTGGGGGAGGGAGAGTCGAATAAATGAGGTCGTCGGGCTGGTGTGGTAGGGAGGAAACAGGAGAAAACGCTCCAGGTTCTTGGAACACTTGCATGGGTGCTAATTCTGCACGGCTCCGTGGAAAAAGGGAAACCGCGTCCAAAGTAGACCGTTCACGAAGTATCTCAGAGGTGGACGCTTACAAGCGTGTTTCCCTTTTTCCACTGCGCCTCGGTTGTGTTCCAAAGACCTTCGCTTTTTTCTCCTGCTTCCTCAGCTAGCTTTGGATTTATTCGCTCAGATATGAAGCGAACGTAAAATAATTTGAACACCAAAAAGGCCCAATCCAAGTGGACAGGCCCCTTCGCAATTACATTTATTAAGGAAACACAATCGTTTTATTGCCATACACCAACACGCGGTCTTCCAAATGCCAGCGAACTGCGCGAGCGAGGACGGTACGCTCTACTTGGCGTCCCAGCTGTTTGAGTGTCTCGACGTCTTCCTGATGAGTTACACGAAGTACATCCTGGTCGATGATCGGACCTGCGTCCAGCTCCTCTGTCACGTAATGAGCAGTCGCGCCGATCAGCTTTACACCACGGCGATATGCCTGCTCATATGGCTTAGCTCCCACAAACGCTGGCAGGAAGGAATGATGGATGTTGATGATGCGCATCGCATAGTCCTCCAAAAAGCGCGGGGACAAGATTTGCATGTATCGAGCGAGCACGATCAAGTCTACCCCTGCGGCAGCCGCGATTTGTGCTTCCTCCGCTTGTGGCTTGTTTTCTTTGGTCACCGGAATGCAGTGGTACGGGATGCCAAAGGACTCCACGGTTTCCTGCATGTCTGGGTGATTGCTGATAACAACTGCGATATCCGCAAACAGCTCGCCAGATTTCCAGCGCCACAATAGCTCCAGCAGACAGTGATCTTCTTTGGAGACGAACAGAGCTACCTTCTTGCGTTTATTCGCTTCAACCAGGGACCATTCCATGCCAAAGCTCTCCGCCAGCGGCTGAAACTCCGCTTTAATGGCTTCACAGCGCTCTTCCAGGTTAATCAAATCAAATTCGATCCTCATGAAAAAACGGCCCGTTTCCGGATCGGTTGTATACTGGTCTGACTGAACGATATTTGCTCCCTGTTGAAACAGGAAATTAGAAACAGCCGCCACAATTCCCGCACGGTCTGGGCAAGAAATCAGCATACGCGCACGATCTTTATTTTTCTCGCGGTACGCCAGCCATTCTCTCTCTGATAACAAATGCATGATATTCTCTCCTCCATGGTAAACAGCAAAAAGTTGTTTGCAATTATACCATTCCCTGTACCAATTTCTATACCCAAAAACCGAATTAAGAAGGGTTGATCAATAAATTATTTTAGATAGAGCATACAACTATTCACGATTCGCAATTCCATTCATTAAAATGTCCACACTCAGGGCAATTTGCTCCTCGTCGCTGTAGTTCCCAAACTCATCCGGGTCCAAGACTTGCCGGAACAGTACCAGCCCGATCATCGAGGACAACACAGCGCGAAAAACAGCCTGGGTAGGCAATGGCCGCAGCTCACCGACATCTACCTTTGCTTCGATCAGCTTCCTGGCCATTTCTTTGACATCGGCAAACACACTGGCGATCAAGGCTTCTCTAATCTCGTCATGGAAAAATGCCTCCTGCAGCATAATGCGTACATGCTTTTCGTTTGCCATGACAAGCTCTAAGCGATTGCGATACAACTGCGTCATGACCTCGGTAAAAGGCTTCTTGGACTCTTCCTTGAAAATTTCCCGGACGTCCTTCAATATGAACGGAGCTGCCACCTTCAACAGGACAGGTGCCACGACAGCCAGCAAAATATCCTTTTTGGACTTGTAGTGACGAAAGATCGTTCCTTCTGCTACTCCAGCTTCCTTGGCGATTTCCGATGTCGAGCTGGCATGGAACCCTTTTTCAGCAAACAGCTTGATCGAGGCACGCAATATATTGCGCTGTTTTTCCGTCATCTCGCTCTCGTCCTTGAGCTCCTCAACATATTGCAACAGGCCCTCTTCAAATGATGGCTTGCTCATCCTCTTCTTTACGCTCCTCTATTCGATCTTTTTGCGGAATCGCAGGATGGCTACAGTCAAAATGAAGAGGCAAAACACTCCCATTCCAACCACATCCCGCCACAGAGCCTCGAATCCAGCTCCTTTTAGAAAAACTCCACGCAGTATTTCCAGAAAATAGGTCAACGGGACAAGCCCACCAAACCATTGTATCACGACAGGCATCGAATCGCGCGGGAACATAAAGCCTGATAAGAGCACGCTAGGTAGGATCAAGGCAAACGCCATCTGCATCGCTTGCAGCTGTGTACGCGCGATCGTGGAAATGAAAATGCCAAGCAGAAGTGTCGTCACCAGAAAAAGGATTGATAACGTCACTAAAAGTGAGATGCTCCCTTTTACCGGGACACCAAACCAATACGTTCCGACCAGCAGCACGAGACAAAAGGAAAACAGTCCTACTCCTACATAAGGCGTAATTTTGCCAAGCATCAATTCCAGTGGACGAATCGGAGTGACTATCAACTGCTCCATCGTCCCCCGCTCTTTTTCACGCACGAGCGAAAAGGCAGTCAGGATCATCGTGACATTTTGCATAATGAGTCCAATCAGTCCTGGTATGTTGAACACGATGCTTTCCATATTTGGATTGAACAGCACACGCGCGTCCAAACCAAGAGGTGGCTTGAGCTCTCCCATCCCTTGCTTTTGCAGTCTTTCTTCCTGCAGGGTGATCGCCTGATTTTGTACAATGAGCTGGGCATGGGATGTCGCTGTTCGGGCGATATTCGGATCAGAACCGTCGATAAGCATTTGGACATGTACAGGCTCACTCCGATCCCGCAACCGGGTATAGTCTGGACCAATGACCAGCGCGACATCAGCACTTCCCTCATCGAGCATGGCCTCAATCTCCTTATAGCCATTCACCTGCGCCGTCACCTGGAATACATGTGTGTTGACGAATTGGTCTACGAGCTCACGACTCACCGCAGAGGGACTTTGATTCCAGACCACCATTTTGATGTCGTTCACGTCTGTATTGACTGCGTAACCAAACAGGAACAAAAGCATCAAGGGCATGACCAGCGCGATCCCCAGGCTGGGGCGATCTCTTTTGATCTGTATAATTTCCTTTTTCACGACGGACCAGTAGCGTCCCCAGACAAACCTTTGCATCATGCTCCCTCCCCTCTCTGCCTGGCTTCCTCACGTTTGACCAGATCAATGAAGACATCCTCCAGATTCCCACCGCCTCGCTGATCGATTAATTCCTGCGGTGTTCCTTCTGCCAGCAAATCTCCGAAAAAGATAAAGCAAATCCAGTCGCACGTCTGCGCCTCATCCATGTAGTGCGTAGTTACCAAAACAGTGATGCCCTCGTCAGCAAGCTGATGAATAACTTCCCAAAAAATGCGCCTGGAAACCGGGTCTACCCCAGCGGTAGGCTCATCTAAAATCAACAGCTCAGGTCTGTGCAAAAGCGCGCAGGACAGAGCCAGACGCTGCTTCCACCCGCCTGATAATGATCCTGCCAGTTGCTTCTCCCTGCCCATCAAACCGGCCATCTCGATCAGCTCTTTTTTGCGCTGCTTTCTCTCCGCCGCACTTAGCTGATACACCCCTGCGTAAAAATCGAGATTTTCCTCCACGGTTAAATCTTCATACAGGCTAAATTTTTGCGACATGTATCCGATTCGTTGCTTGATTTCCTCGCTCTGCGTCATCACGTCAAAGCCGAGTACCGTTCCCTTTCCCGTAGTAGGGGTGAGAAGACCGCAGAGCATACGGATCGTGGTAGATTTCCCTGAGCCATTCGGTCCGAGAAAACCGTATATTGAGCCTTTTGGGACTGTCAGCGTGAGATTGTTGACCGCGACGCGATCTCCGAAGCGCTTGGTCAATTGCTCGCAATGAATGGCAACACTCATTGTGCTCCCCCCTGATCAGACAGCAGTATTTCTGCTGGCATCCCTGGCTTGAGCTTGTCGAGTCCCTCCGTGATGTGAATCGTTACGGCAAATACGAGCTTTGTTCTCTCATTTGGCGTTTGCACATTTTTCGGCGTGAACTCTGCTTTGTCCGAAATGGTACTGATCTTCCCCTTGAAAGTCACATCTAGATACGCATCCACCTGTATGCCTACCTCTTGCCCCTTTTGAACACGATTCAGCTGTGCTTCCGGAATATAGACGACAAGCTTCAATTTGTCTGCTTTCATCATTGTAAACAGTGTCGCGCCGACCTTTGCTACCTCCCCTTGCGTGATAGAGAATCGCAGCAAGACTCCGTCTGCTGAAGCGGTTATTTGTGCCTTTTCCAGTTGCAGCTTCGCCTGGTCCAGTCTCGTCTGCGCCTGCTGCTGCGCCGCAAGCAAGGCTCGTATGGTGTAATCTGTGCTGCCTTCCTTTAATAGTTCCAAATCAGCCTGGGCACTTGCTTGCTGTGCCTGAGCAGTACCTGTTTGCGCGATAGCAGCGGCTACATCCTCTTGTGCCGACCGAACCTGTGCCTCTGCCTGCGCTACAAGTGCATTCAACTGATTCAACTGTGTTTGCGCCTGACTGGCTGCCTCTTGCTGTGTCTCCAAATCTTTTTTGGATATCGCTCCTTTTGCAAATAAAGCAGCCGCTTCCTGGACGCGTCTTTGTTGATAAAGAAGAGTATCTTGTGCCCCCTGCTGCTGTGATTTAGATTGTGCAAGCTGCTGCTGTGCACGTACAATGCCCGCATCTGCTTGGCTTTTTCTCGCGTTGGCTAAATGAATGTTGGCGTCCGCCTGTTGTACTCCGGCAAGCCCTTTTTGGATAGCCACATCACGAGAGCCCGCTTTTGCTTCCTCAACACGGACCGTCGCTTGCTCAAGTGCCGCCTGTGCCTCGGCAACACCCATCTGATAGCTGCGCTTGTCAATTTCGGCGAGCACCTCGCCTTTCGTCACATGGCTGCCTTCCTCGATTCCTATACTAGTCACCTGCCCCCCTACCTCGGCCACAATCGGCAGCTCCTCTGCTTCAATCGTTCCAGACAAAGCTTGCTCCGTCTGCCCTAACCACGTGCAACCCGCCAAAGCGACCACAAGTCCACCAGCAAGCATGGTGCGAAATAACCTTTTCATATCGTCCACCCCGCAATTTGATGTGAGTAATCACTCGCTAAAAGAGTAAAAAAAAGCGAAACACAACAAGTATGAGACCTCCAGAATAAAAGCGAGTGATCACTCACTTTTACTGAGATTATATGATCATTTGTTCCCTATGTAAATTAGATTTTGTAAACTATCCGATTCAATCGAAAAAACCCCTCCGTTTGGAGAGGCTTTCGCTGAACTGTACCTATATATAAACGGCTTCCCCATGGCGATTAATATAAGTACCTACCTGTTCCCCATTACAGATCCGTGCCATAGCCCCTGGTTGGTCAAAATTGAACACATGCAGCGGCAAACCGTGATCTCTCGCCAAAATCATAGCAGCCTGATCCATAACACGCAGGTCTCGTCTAACGATCTCGTCAAAGGAAACCTCCTTATACTGCTTTGCAGTCGTATCCGTTCGCGGATCAGCCGTAAACACACCGTCTACACCGTGCTTCGCTACGAGCAGGGCATCTGCTTCCACTTCCAGTGCACGTTGGACAGCTGGATAATCTGTCGTTACGTATGGCTGTCCGTTTCCGCCTGCGAAAATAACCACATATCCTTTTTCCAGGTGATGCACAGCACGCAAGCGAATATATGGTTCTGCCACTGCGTTGATCGGAACGGCAGTCATTACCCGTACTTCCCGGTTCACTCTGGCCTTCAATACGCCTCGCAGCATCAAGCTGTTAATAACGGTTGCCAATGTCCCAATATTGTCTGCTTCCACCCGCTCGATTCCCCACATATCGGCCATATTGCCGCGAAAAATATTGCCTCCTCCGATGACAATCGCCACTTCGATGCCCATGTTTACAAGTGCCAATATTTCATTAGCGATATGCTCCAGCTGATCAGGATTAAAGCCGAATCCATTTTCTTTTGCGACCGCCCCACCGCTCAGCTTTACCAAAACTCGTTTGTAGCGCATAGGCATCCCCCTTTTTCATACGTACTTGTCTCCTCAAATCGCGTCGCCTACGTAGATTCTCCCTCACTTGAAAAAAAGAACGAAAGCAATAGCTGCCTTCGTTCTTTACGGGAATAGGGAATGAAACAGGTCGCTTGCGAACGTTTTTTCCATACCCTGTCCCCTCCCTTTTATTGGTATGTTCAAAAAACTCTTCATCATTTTATGCAAAGAAATTCGGAAAGTCAAAGGCATCACGCTTGCCTGCCATGATTTCTTTTAATAGCTTATCAGCCGTTTCACATGCGAAGCGGTGCTCCTCGCTTGTAATCATTCCCTTTTGCAGTGCCTCATCCAGCTCATCCTGATCCAATAGGTACACTTCACCTTCTGGCAGCACCACAATATCCAAGTAGAGGTCGTCGTACCAAATGTGCCCATTCTCATCCTTGCCGTGCCCTTTGCAAATATCGATATACCACTGCACCGTGTTGCCGAGCTCGTCTAGCATTTTGGTAACGGCGTACGCCTGATCGTGAGGGAAATACTGCAAATAAACGTACCCCCGGTCTCCTACACACAGAATCTTTTCACCAACAGGCATATACGCAGGATCGCTCACCTCATCTAGTGTTAAGCGAACAGCATAGCCGGTAAAGGACAAGGCATCTACCCACTTTTCTTGATAACCTAATCGTTTGACGCGTCTCCAACCAGGGCGGTCTGCTCTTTTTCGCTTCATGGCCTGTTCTCCTCGTCGATTTGGTACCTTTTACTCTACCATGAAAGGGACATGGTTGTCAGATATTACATATCTTCTAATCGAGGTTTTTCAAGTACCTTTGCTCAATTGTGACAAAGGTGCATCCACCACTTACACGCATTACCGATGAGACTTGTCTTTGCCAAGCAAGCTGTGTGCTCGTCCATAGAGGAAATACACGACGGCTCCTGCTGCCAGCCAGCCATGGTCCCCTTCGATGCATCAAATGCACTGGTCAAGGCAAGCGGCAAATGAATGTTGAATCCTGCCAATAGCCCCTGTGCATAGCCTGACCAGCCACTGGCAACAGCTGCCGAGGCGACACCGTATTCCAGAATCAAATCCCAACCGATCATCGACGCGACCAGCTCGCCAAATGCCGCATAGCTATATGTTTGACACTCCCCATGCCTAAAGACAGGGGATTCTTGGGTAGTCACTCCTAACAGAGTGAAATATACCAAGCTATCCCTGTGAGTCCCACAGTTTAGTTGGCTACGCCAGCAATCGAAGTCCTTCTTGCTCAATATTGATGGCAGCGTTTTGGTCACGATCATGTTGTACGCCGCAGTTCGGGCATATCCAACTACGCAAATTTAGATTTTTTACGTCCTTGTTACGGTATCCACAGTTTGGAGTCGAGCAGAGCTGGCTGGAAGGGAATTGTTTCCCAACAATTGAGACCTTTCTGCCATACCATTCTGCCTTATACTCCAGCATCGTGCGAAACATAGACCACGAAGCATCTGCAATGGATTTTGCTACCTTGTGGTTTTTGACCATATTTTCTACTTGCAAGTCCTCTAAACAGATCACTTGGTTTTCGTTGATCAGCTTGGTTGACAGCTTATGTAGAAAATCGTTGCGGGTATTTGCGATTTTTTCATGAAGCCGAGCTACTTTACTACGTGCTTTATTTCGGTTTTTACTACCTTTTTGTCTGCGAGATTGAATTCGTTGCCACTTTGCCAGTTGTTTTTCATACTTACGGTAGTATTTGGGATTCTCCACCTTTTCACCCGTAGAGAGAATGGCGAAATCCTTGATTCCAAGGTCAATCCCTACAGTCTGCTCCACTTGTGGCAGCAACAGAACTTCTGTTTCGCAAAGAACAGACACAAAATATTTGCCCGAAGAATTGCGTCTAATAGTAGCTGACAGGATACGTCCGTCGACTTCTCGTGATTTGGCAAACGCAACCCATCCAAGTTTAGGAAGTTTGATACGATTTCCTTCCACTTTGATGTTCATTTTGCATGTATAGGACTGTTTAGGATTCTGCTTACTCTTGAATTTCGGATACCCCTTTTTCTCATTGAAGAACTTTTTGTACGAGAAATCCAAATCTTTCAATGTGGATTGAAGGGCAGTTGAATCCACTTCTTTCAGCCATTCGATTTCTTTTTTAAGTTGCGTTAACATTGCAGAGCAATCGTGGTAGCCCAGCGTTTTCTTTTCCTGTTCGTAAGCATCTTTTCGCTTTGCGAGGAAGTGATTGAATACGAAGCGAGTGCATCCGATTGTCTTGTTAATGAGTGTCGTTTGTTCTTTGTTTGGATAGAGACGAAATTTGTACGCTCTGTGCATATTCAATCACTCCTTTCCTTCTGACTCACATCCAGTTGAACAATTCCAACTGTGTCAACAAAGTAGGCGTTTGTCCATAGCGAGGGAAGTCTGCTTTTGAGATGTCTAAACTCCATCCGCAACACTCTGGATGTATGGCCCTTCAAATGTTTTACAACTCGAATATCTAACTCCGATACAAAAAAGAACTATTTTTTGTTTGCTCTTAGCACCCCCTAAAGGGGATACAGAGCAAAGTGCCTTATATCCCCATAGCGAAAGCAAGGGGTTTTACGGAACGAATGATAAGCACTGTCCGACACCGCGCATCGTCAGGTCAAATGCACTCAGTGTCTTTTTCAACGCCCCTTGCTTGTCCTCTACCTGCTCGAGTAATTGTACGATACTCTTTTTTCGCAGAAGCTGTTGCTTGATCGACATGCTCTGTCAGCCTCCCATACTCAGCTGCTTCTTCTCGTGGAAACAGTTGGAGTATGGGCTAGGTCGAAGCATATTATGCATACGAGCTGACGGGCTTTTGCCTATCTCGCCAAGCCTCTGCCTATATCAACAAGCCTCTCCCAATCACATTAGCGGAAATCGGCTTGAATCCTAGCTCCCGTGCCCAAATGGACAACTGCCCCATATGATGGATTTCATGAGCGATGACATGCCTGATGATTTCTCCTTTTGTATGCTCCTCTTCACTCCATGGCACGCGAATCGTTTCATTCTCCTGTTCACTTGACCACACTTCCAGAAAAGAAGACAGCTCCTCCCGCCACACATCTGACAGCGCCTTTACTTGCTGAAGTGATTGGTGGTCCTCGTAAGCTACGACCACATCCGGCTTGCCCTGGACGCCTCGCAGCCAGCTGTACTCCACGTCTGCAATATGAAACAAGGTGTACAGAATCGTACCTGCTCCTCCCACACGCTCTTGCAGCAATTGTTCCGTAGAAAGCTGCTTGCACCATTCAAACCATTCGTCTCGCACTTTCCAGTTATATTGAAAAAGCATCTTCAATCAAGTCCACCCCCCGGGCTTTTGATCGTTATGAAAATATTTCCTTTTTAAACATTAGCACATACGTTCGCATTTATCTATAAAGCAACTCGTTGATTCAGAAAAAAACGCCGCTCATTTCTGAACGGCGCCGTATGCTTAATTTTGCTGATTGAGTGAAAAAGAGATCGCAAATCCTCCTGAGAGGAGATACAAATAGCTCGATACTTCCACGTCCGGTTTGATGATTTGCTTGATCGCACGAACATAGAGCCTGATCTGACCCTCGTATCTTTTGGTCAGCTCTTCTACGGCTTTCGCGGATGGTTCTTTGGCTAGCCAGTCTGTCTTGAAATCAATCAGAACGAGACCTCCATCTTGCTCCTCCAGCAAGCAGTCAATCACCCCTTGGACAATAACCTGCTCTTTGCTCTCCTCGCCAAGCTCTGGCTCGACTTCTTGTGCTGGGATCGCTAGCGTAAAAGGTAGCTCGCGATGTACGACACGAGCCTGCTTCATGCGCTGGCCCAGTGGATCGGCAAAAAATCGAGCGATTTGTCCAACCTCTACCGCCTGCACCTGCTCTTCCGTTAAAAAGCGCTGTGCTGCGAGCGATGCCACCTGATCCCGAATATCTGCTTCATCCAACGAACGCTTCAAATCAAGATGCTGCATGACCAGGTGGGTAATTGTCCCTTTTTCCGCACCAGTGATGCGACTCGATTTTTGCTCTGTCATAAACTTCGGTTTTTCTGTAATAGAAGGAAGCATGACAGGCTGTCCGCTCTTGCTTGTCTTCGCATTCCGCTTCAGCTCACTGACACTCCACTTCGCTTGGACACGTGGCGCGATGCCGTGTGGGTCCTGCCAGCTCAAGCTGCTCTCGATGATTCGCTGCAACCTCTCATCTGTCGGCCGCTCCGGGATTTGCTCCCGATGAGTCATACGCTCCCATACAGACATTTCGTCGCTTTCTGGGTCCGTTTGCGCTCGCAGCTCATCTGCCGGATAAAAATGGAATGACCAGATCGAGTCATCTGGTATGGTTCGGACATTCACCATGTCACCTGTTCCTATCGTTTGCGGATAGGCTCTTAGTGGGCCAGCTTCCGGATGACGCAGCATCGCTCGGCCGACCCAGTCAAAATAGCCCTTCGCCTGTATCAGATCCTCATCACTTAGCCGCTCTTCGCCATCCTGGCGTCCCCAGTCTTTTATGCTTTTCGCCAAATCCTTGGCTGAGCCAACCAATATGAGCTTTTCACGGGCGCGAGTGAGTGCCACATACAATACGCGCATCTCTTCAGCTAGCATATCTCGTTTCAGCTGCTGACGAATACCTAACGCAGCAATGCTCGGATAGCGAACCAACAGGGATGGCTCCACCGCCATAGGGCCAAAGCCGAGGTCTTTGTGCAGCAGGAACTGACTTTTCAAATCCATCGTATTGAACTGCTTGCCCATACCCGCTACAAATACAACTGGGAATTCCAGCCCTTTGCTTTTATGGATCGTCATGATGCGTACGACATCCTCGTTCTCTCCGATCGTCCGCGCTTCTCCCAAGTCATTGCCTGCCTCCTGCAAGCGGTCGACAAAACGAAGAAACCGGAACAGACCACGATAAGAGCCTGCCTCATACTGCTTCGCCCGGTCATACAAAGCACGCAGGTTCGCTTGTCTCTGCTGACCATTTTCCAGCGCTGCCACATAATCGAGGTAGCCTGTTTCCCGATACAGAACAGAAAGCAGCTCTGACAGTGCTCCTCTGCGCGCCCTGGTCCGCCAGTCTTTTAGGCGGCTCCAAAAATAGCGCAGTCTTTTTTCCCAGGGCTCCTTGGCAGTACGTTCCTCGACATACTGAACGACAGCGAGATGAAAAGACCCCGACGCATACTCAACCCGAATTTGTGCCAAGTCTTTCTCGCGCAGACCAACAATCGGAGATCGCAGTACGGCGGCCAGCGGAATGTCTTGCAGCGGGTTGTCAATCACGCGCAGCAAAGAAAGCATCGTTTCCACTTCTGTTGCGGCGAAGTAACCGGCTGTTTGCTCTGCGTACACAGGAATCCCTGCAGCTTTCAATTCTTCTTGAAGCGTCTGTCCCCAGCCGGCAGTAGCCCGAAGCAAAATGACGATATCCCGATAGGCAAGCGGACGCAATCCTCCTGCTTTTTTATCAAAAACGAGCAGCGGCGCTTCTCCTTCGCCAGGCTCCATCCAGCGGCGAATGCGACTCGCGATCAGACGTGCCTCCAGCTGAGCTACGCTGGCTTCCTCACTCGACTCACCTGATGCTTCCGGAATTGCTGCCTCTGCGTCATCCGTTGCGTCAGCCACTTCTGATTGTCCACCCTCACCTTGACTGCTCTTTCGGTCAATCAGGTGCATTTCTACACGCAACCGGTCCGCTTCCACGTCCGGGTACGAGGCGCGATTAATCAGCTCCGCAGAGCGATCGTAATCGATTTCCCCTACTCCGGGAGACATTATCTGGCGGAACAAATAGTTGACCGAATCGACAACCTCTCGCCTACTGCGAAAGTTAGCCGCCAAATCGATCCGTAAGCCAGGTGCCTCAGTATCCTCACTTAAGTGGCCTGCGTCCTTTTTCTGGTAGGTCAAGTATTTATCCAGAAACAGCTTGGGCTCTGCCAAACGGAACCGGTAAATACTTTGCTTGACGTCCCCTACCATAAAGCGGTTTGCAGCACGTCCAGACTCTCCATCCTGGGAAACCATTTGCAAAATTGTCTCTTGTACAAGGTTAATATCTTGATACTCATCGACCAGAACCTCAGCAAATTGCACGCGCAATTGCTCAGACACGGACGAAGGAATCACGTTTCCTGCTTCACTGCGCCCAGTCAATATGTGCAGAGCCAAGTGCTCTAAATCGCCAAAATCCACGAGGCTGCGGGCACGCTTTTCCTTTTGGAAAGCATCAGAGAATGTAGTAACCAGCCTCGCAAGCGTCTGCATATGTGGCGCGATTCGCTCTAAATCAGCCAGGTACTGCTCGGGCGTCATGGAGAAATACTGCTCAAGCAGCTCACCAATTTCTTTTTTCACGCTGTTTCGCAGCTCTTGCACCTGTTCCTTTATGTCAGGATCAGTGCCTTTCACTGGTGGCAGCTTGGCAAAGGTAATTCCTCGCACCGCTTGTACTGCGGCTTCCCAGCCTGTCCGACATGCTGTACTAGCGTAATCCAATGCCGCAGCCTCAGCCTCCAGAAGAGGCAAGTAGGCTGCTGGCCCTTCCGGAGATGACGCCAAATAGACAGCTCTTCGCATCTTGCCTGTCATGCTCCCCAGCGCAAGCTCTATAGACCTGAGTACGCTTTTAGCCCAAAGCAGTCCATCCAATCCGCCCTTACTACCTACCTCAAACATGTCAGCGGCTTCTTCCAGCCAGCGTGCCGGCTCTGGATGGCTTCGCGAAAATTCATAGAGCCGCAGAAGCAAGATGGTAAGCGCCTGGTCGTCCTGTCCATCCAGCATGACATCCGCCAGCGCGTGAAAGTCGACGTCTTTTTCGTACCATTCTTCCAGTTGTTCTTCGAGAACGTCCTGACGCAAAAGCTCTCCTTCTAGCTGATCGGCTATGCGAAAATCTGGATCGAGATCAATCAAATAGTAATACTGACGCAGGATTCCGAGGCAAAAGGAATGCAAGGTCGTAATGGTCGCGCGCTGAAGCAAAGCAAGCTGACGACGCAGATGCGCAGAGTGGGGGTCGTCCTTTAATGCTTTTCTTAGCGCATCACCGATCCGATGGCGCATCTCCGCCGCAGCCGCATTGGTAAAGGTCACCACCAACAGCTGATCGACGCCAACGGGATCGCTCTCGTCCATGATGCGCCGAATGATGCGCTCGACAAGCACAGAGGTTTTACCTGAGCCCGCGGCGGCAGCTACGAGCAAATTATTCCCCCGCTGCGTAATGGCTTGCCACTGTTCATCTGTCCATTGCTCAGGCTTAGTCTGTTGCTCTTGTGTCATGGGTACCCTCCTCTCCTGTCATCTGCTGCTCCGCTAACATGCCCCAAATTTGCTTGTTGTTCCATTTGGTCAGCTGCCTGTGCGCATTCCCGCCTGTTTCCCCGTCAAACTGGCAGACAGGCTTGTACGAGCAGTAATCACAGGCAGTCATCGTACCATTTGTATAGGGATCAATCTGAATTTCTCCATTGGTCATGCGCGTACTGATTTCTTTGACCGTATCCCGCACGTATGTGGTCAAAGCTTGAAACTGTTCTCTCGTCGCCACAGAAGAACGCGAGGAAAGCGTGCCGTCCTTTTTGATCTCAAAAGGCACCAGCTCTGACGCTCCCTGCTCAACCTGTGCATCCATCATCCGTGCCAGCTCGGGTTCAGCCAGCATCAGACCTTTCATTCGCAATCGCTTCGCCCGTTCTTTTTGTGCCTCATCCGAGGTTAACAGTCGCTTGGCAGTCACAAAAGGATCAGCGACTTGGTAGTAGAACACTCCGCCCATTTCAGCCTTTTTCCCCAGCCACTGCTCCGCATTCGCCACCACGACATCGAGGTACACCAACAGCTGCAGATTCAGACCATTCCAAACATCAGAGAGCTGAAGCTGCTTTGGACTCGACTTGTAATCGATGACCCGCAAGTAAGGAACATCACTGTCGAGTGACTGGTCTACACGGTCGATACGTCCGATCAGCTGCAGGTCTACGCCGTTTTCCAGAGAAAGTGAGAGGCCCGGCAAATCTGAATTCGGACCAAAGGAAACCTCCAGCCCAACCGGAGCAAAACGGCTTCGCTTGGCATGCTCGCCCAACACGTAAATCGCTCTGCCTACAGCTCGCTTCAGCTTCCCGGACAAATACCGATAACGCGCTGTCCGCGTCAGGATACTGCTTCTGGTTGCTGGAACCAGCTCCTCGACTACAACATTCGCCAAATCCATACTGTTTGCCTCGGTCAGCCTGCCCCATTCCAGGTTTTCCTCATTCATTTTCTCAACAGCCAGCTTGAGAGAAGCGTGAAACAGCTCACCGACGTCAAAGCGCTCCAGCTTGTACTGTGTACGCTCAGAAAGCCTGAGCCCGTGAGAGGAGAAATGGGAAAACGGACACGACTGAAACCTCTCCAGACGAGACACACTCATTTTAAGCTGGCTGCCGTACAGGCTTGCACTCGTTTCTCTGCTCAGCTCACTCGGCAAATTTTTGTATCGCAAGCCAGACAACAGCCATTTTTCCCGTGCCTCTTCCGGGGAAAAGCGAATGAACCAATCATAGACCTCCCACCAAAATGGTGACAGCTCTCCTGTTTTTTTCATTCCTCGTACCAGTGTCAATAGATGGCTGAAGACGCGTCTCTGATTGCCCAGCAAAAAGATGTCATCCCCAGGCTCCCCTGTCGGTTCGTTATAAAACACATGCTGCACCACATCTGGCAGCACTTCCTTGACCCGCGAAAAGACGGAGGAAGGCAAAAGCGCCTTGCCTTCCTGATCAGCGAGAGCACAGCTCAAAAGCAATCGCTCTGACGGTCTTGTCATAGCCTGATACAAAAGGTACGGCTCCGCCATCAAGCGCTGCTTGGCTCCTGGCGCCAGGGACAGCCCCATTTCTGCTAGACGCTCCCGCTCTGCTTCATCCAAAATACCTTCCTCTTTTGGTCGCAAAGGGATGACGCCTTCATTTACACCTAGTACAAACAACGCTTTTACTTCAGGTTGCCGTGAACGCTCCATCGATCCGATCAATACTTGATCCAGCGCAGGAGGAACAAGCCCGAGCTCGATAGTCTCCAAGCCGCTATCCAGGACACGGGCAAAGGTTGCCAGCTCCATGCTCTCCTCGCCCATGACCTCCACCACCTGATCCATCAGCTCGACCAGTCCCGTCCACACCTGCCCATGTACCTGAGCCGTGTCCAGATCGCCAGCTTCCTCTGCAGTCTGCTGCCATTTTTCCAGCCTGTTCGGCACATCAAGCGCGATCAGGAGATTGTACAGGGCTGTCGTCATCTCCCTCACGTTTTTGCTTGTCGCCTGCTTCATCTCTTTTTCAAACGTAAGCAAAGGGGCCGCGTATTTGCGCCGCAGCTCATCGGCAATCGCGTCGTCCTCGGCTCCGTACTGCCCCCGAAAGCGCCAAGCAGCTTCTTCGCCCCACTGATAACCATACACACCATGTGCCAGCACGTAGTTTTCCAGACGGTCAATTTCCTTGCGGGTCGTCTCTTCGTCTGCGATATCGACCGTGAGCAAATCTGTTTTCAAACAGCGGAAAACAGCATCATAGCGCCATCTGGTCACAATGACCTCCAGAGCCGAGCGAACCAGCTCTACGAGCGGATGGTGCATCACTGTTCGTTTCTGATCGAGGAAGTGGGGAATCCCGTAATCCGTAAAGATCGCAGCAATCTCATCTGCATACGTTCCGATCTCGCGCAGCAAAATCCCCATATCTCTCCAGCGATACCCCTCTTCCCTGGCGAGCGCAAGAATTTTCAAGGCTACAGCTTCTACTTCTGCCCGTCTGTTTACCGCCGACGATAACACTACCTCGTCCTTTCGCTCTGCTGGTGGAGAGAAACCGGTATCACCCCATTGGAAATACGCATGCTCCATATGCCGCAGCCACGGACTGCTGGAAAAACGATGCGCTTCAGTCAATAGAAGTGGTTTGGCAACTGTCACGCCTGCTTCACGTGCCATCAGTGAGAGAGCTTGATAGGTGCGCAGGGTAGGGTGAAACAAGCCCAGCTCATCGACAGAAGCATCTCGTTCATTCGGATCAAGCGTGAGGGCAATCGTTACCTGCTTGGCATGAACCATCAATTGCTCGATCAGACGCAGCTCTTGATTCGTGAACCCCGTAAAGCCATCTATGAATATCTCTGCTTGCCTGATATACGCGGAATCTCGTACCATGACAGCGACACGGGTCAACATATCGTCCGCATCACAGTACCCTTCCGCCAAATACGCTTCATACGCATTCATGATCAGTCGCAGGTCATTTACCTTTTGATTCAGATTAGCCGTTCCCCACTCCAGGTTTTCTGTATGCGGAAACGAAACACCATAAGACTTGCATTCACTGATTAAACGTCCAAGCTGCGTGGCAAACCCCGGCTGCATCGAAGCTCGACCAAATACTTGAAGCTCCTCTTTATGCCGCTCCAGCAGCATCCGCAGCACCATATGCTTGCCCAAATCATCGACAGGTACCGTCGTCAAATCTCCCAGCTCCTGCATCAAGCGATGGGCCAGACGCCCAAAGCTGAGTACCTGCGTACCCATGACACCACCCAGCCCAGGGAGAGTAGCCAGCGCATACTCTTCCTGAAAGCTGGCCTGCTCAGGAACTAACAGGATCATGGGTGTACCGAGCGGGCTTTGTCGCAGCCGCTCTTGGATCTGGCGATGAATGGCGTCCGTTTTTCCAGTTCCCGCTCGTCCCAGTATAAATTGGACTGCCATGCTTTTCTTCCTCCCTTACTCCATTTCCAGCTGGAGCATACTTCCTTTTCCCATCGGCTCGGCAGGCGTCACGACCAGGCGACGCGGCATCCGAACACGAATTTCCGGGACGTGGCTGATCACGCCGATTGTAAAATCGTCCATGCGCAATCTCTCCAGCGCGTCCATGACGACTTCCAGCAGCTCAGGATCGAGTGTTCCAAATCCTTCGTCGAGGAAAAAGAACTCCAGACGACCGCCACGCATCTGGATTTCCATAGATAGGGCTAGAGCAAGCGATAAAGAGGTCAGGAAGGTTTCTCCCCCAGACAGCGTGCTGACCGGGCGACGCATCCCTCCGGCACCCTCATCCCGCAAGACAAATTCCCCTTCATCTCCAATTTCCAAGCCATAGCGATTGGCCGTCATCCGCTTGAGATGGTACGAAGCGTCTCTCGCGATCGAAACCAGCTTTTCTTCGGCGATAAATTGAACAAATGCTTTCGCCTCAAACAGCTTTTTCAGCTCTTCCAGGCGGCTTTGCTCATCCTGCTGTTCTTCAAGCTGCTTTTGTACCTCCTGCCATTTCACATGGTTCTTTTCCATCCGATCGACATGCTCTTTTGCCACAGCTACTTGCTTTTGAGCGTCCTGGAAAAACTGCTCCCACTGTTGCCACGCCTCTTTTGCAGACTCATACTCCTCTTCACTGAGCGTCCGTCCTGCCACTGCCTGAACCAGGCGGTCTTCCTCGTAGCGCAGCTGTCTATGGATTCTCTCATAAGCTTCTACTTGTTCCTGTGCCTCTTGTAATTGCCCGCGCTCTGCGTACAGCTGCTTCACCTGCTCAATAGTCGCAATTCCACTTTCCTGCAGGCTCGTAAATAATGTGTCGTGAGCTTCCTGCCGTTGCCGGGTCAGGACAGCCAGTGCTTCGGAATACTTGACCAGATTGCTTTGAACCGTTTCACGCGCTTCCGCTGCTTCCTTTCGCTTCGCATCTGCCTGTGTAGCAGCTTGGCGCAGTTCATGCAGCTTTTCCTCCAGCTGACGTATACGCTCCTGGGCAGGCTGACCGCCAGTCCGTTCCAGCCATTGCATGTGCTTTTGCTCCCACATGCGCTTTCTGTCCGCAAGCTTTTCTTTGAGGGCAGCTTCTCGTGACTTTCCTTCGAAACGACGTGTTTTTGCCGTTTCCACCTGAGACATGAGCGTACCACGCAATACTTCCTTTTCCATACGTATGCGCTGCAGCTCAGCCAAACGCAGGTCCAGTCGTCCGATTTCCTCGTATTTCTGCTCGATTTCCTCTACAGGCACGTCTTTGCGTTTGGCATCGAGCTCGCCTGCTGCAAGCTTTTCCTGCTCCACAGCAGCCTCCAGGCGCTCTTTGCCCTCCTCTACAGCTTTAGCAGACTGCTCCTGCAAGGTCACACTTCTCTCCAGCAGCCGCTTGTGCTCTGCCTCTTCTTCGCGCAGCACCTCTACCTGCTTTTGCAGCCGTTCACGCTCTACTTTGGCACTCTCGCGTTCTGCTTGCTTTTCTGCTAGCTCTTTTTCCTCATGCTGATAGACTTGCAAAAGCTCTTCAAACGTTGCGACATCCCATGGCTTACCGTATCCACGGCACTCGGCCTTGATCTCCTCCAAGCGCCCTTCCAGCACGCTGCGCTCTTCCTTTAAAGCTGTGAGACGATCGTCAAAGGCAGTCAGCTCACCTTTTGCTCCAAGCAGCGCTTCTTTGGCGAGGCTCACTTGCTGCTCAGCTGCGCGTATAGCCTCTTCAGCTGTTTTAATACGTGTACGAAGCTCGTCTCCCTGGGACGCAGCCGATGAACCGTCGTGACTATCCGTTCTGTGCTGATGATGGGTAGAGCCGCATACGGGACATTCCTTGCCATCCTCCAGTCGCTCCCGCAGAAAACGAGCCATGTTCTCTTGCTGCCACAGCTCCCATTCTTGTCGCAGCTGATCTCTTCTGGCGAGGGCATCTGCTGCAGACGCTTCCTGCTTAGTAAATGCTTCGGACAGCGCGCGGTAACGGGACTCAACCTGCTCCCGCTCTCCCGTAACCCGCTGCGATTTTTCCTGCCAATCTGCCATCTGCTTCAGTACTTCTCGCCACTGTCGCCCGGTTTGCTTCATCTCTGCAAGCACCGATCGCGCTTGCTCATAGTCCGCGTCGCTCATGACTGGCTGCTCTGTAAAAGCTGTCATTTGCTCTTTTAGCTGGGTCAGCCTGTTCGCACTCTTTTCCCAGCTTACACGGCGTTCATTGGCTGTAATTGCTGCCTGCTGCAGCTGCTGCCTTGCTGTATTTTGCGCTGCTTCCAATTCCTTCGTCTTTGCGTGCTCACGCTCCCATTGCTGCTTGGCCTCTCTCGCTGCACTGATCTGGGCACGCCACTCTGGGGTAACAGCTGCCTGCTGAAGCTGATTCTCGAGATGCTTCCATTCCTGCTCCCAGTCTCGGAGCGCTGCTTCATCGCGCACCAGCTGTTCCTCTACCTGCGTCAGCGCGAGTGATACCTCGTTCCATTCCCGCTCCAAGTCTGTCCACTCGATGCGAATTGCCTTTAGCTCTTCTTCCCATTCCTGTGCTTGGACCAGCCTGCCTTTTTGTATAATCAGATCTGGCTCTTGCTGCATCAACTCAGCATGGGCACGCTGGTACTCGCTCTCTCTCGCCTCTAGCGTAAGATTTGCTTGTTCTTGCTGCTGCCTGCTTTGGCCCAATGCCTGCTCGGTCGAGAGCCACTCCTTGTCCAAACGCTCATACTGCTGAACCAACGGCCAAAGACGGATACTCGCTTCCCAGCTTTGGATGCTCGCTTTCCAAAGCGCCATCTGCGCTTCCTTTGCTGCATGCTCCTGCAAATGCGTTTGTACGGCAGACAGCTCCTGCTGCCACTGATGAAGCTGCTCCAGCTCCTTTTGCTTGCCGGCCAACTCCTGCTTTTGCAACGTAAATTCCTGCTCTTTTTGTGCCGCTTCCTCCCACGTTTGCCGTGCTTCTTCAAGCGCCTCTGGACCCGCTTCGCCTAGCGCAGCCATCTCCAGCTGCAAGCGATGTATCTGTTCCTTGGTCTGCTCCAACGCATGACGGACACGCTCACTCAGCTTTTCTCCATAGATGTGCAAACGAAACATCCGTTGCAGCATTTCATTGCGTTCACTGCCTTTTAACGTCAGGAAACGTGAGAATTGCCCCTGCGGCAAGACGACAGCCCGGGTAAAGTCTTGCAGGGTAAGACCGATCAAAGCTTCAATCGCAGCCGTGGCAGTAGTTGCCTTGGACTCCAAAACAACATCCGGCTCTCCAGTCAATGCTCCTAATTGAATAAGACGCACTTCTGGCTGCCTTTTATTCCCCTTTTTATCCAGACCAAATTCCCGTTCAACTGTATATTGCTTTCGCTCCGCCCCTTTTCCGAGCTCAAAGGTGAACGAAACAAATACACGCTGCTCCAGCTGATTCAATACTTCCTTTGGATGGTTTCCTCCACCCAAGCGAACCACCTGTCCGTAGAGAGCGAGTGTAATGGCATCGAGGATCGTGGATTTCCCGCTACCTGTAGGACCGAATATGCCAAACAATCCTGCCTGGCACAGAATTTCGAAATCAACCTCTTGCATTTCTCGATAGCTGTGCATCCCTGCCAGCTTTAATCGTATCGGTCTCACTCTACCTCCTCCTCTCCCCCGGTCTCAGCCAATAGACGTTGAAACATCGCTACCAGTCGCTCATCCGGCTCGGCTCCGCGTCTTCGCTCATAAAAGCGGCGAAATAATTGATCTGAGGTCAGCTCTGACAGCTCGACCCGCTGCGCCCCATCCTCATTCTGATTATCTTCACGTACAACCACACGCTGAATCTTGAGGAAGTCATCACTTAGCTTGCGAACTCGCTGAAATTCTGCCGGGTCAATCACATCCGAAACATGCAGCTCCAGATCAATCCAGGAGCCGGCGTCTCTGCCTTCTGCAAGCCACTTTTCCACCTGCGCGATCCCCTCTGTCGCTCTCCAGCGCGCGAGTGGTCTGCCGCTCGTCAAATAGATGATTTCCTCCTGTAGCTCTGTACCTGGCTCCACCTCAACCAAGACGACAGCCTTGCTCTGCCCCGCCTCTGAGAAGCTGTAAGAGAGCGGCGATCCACTGTAACGAACCAACGGCTTGTCACTTAGCTTTTGCAGGCGATGCAGGTGTCCCAGCGCTACGTAGTCAGCGTTTTTGGGAAAAGCCTGTGGTGATACTGTCAGCGCTCCCCCTATTTGAATCGGACGCTCGGAATCTGTCTCCATGCCGCCCATGACGAACAGATGGCTGGTAACCAGATTGACGGTATCCTCGCGAAAATGGCCAGACAGCTCTTCAAACAATTGCGCTATACGTTCCGAAAAAGCGAGCTGCATCTGCTCTTGGGTAAAGCTCTCGCTGAGTAGCTCCTTCAATCGCGATTCAGAAGGATAAGGTAGAGCTAAAACTATGGCATTATGCTCACAGCCCGGTACTGCTAGCTCTAGCCATGACGGTCCTCCCTGGACAATTCTTACCCGGTCAGGGGTAACCTCATCGGATGACAGCAAAGGCGCTTCCTTTGGCAAGCCCAAAAGAACAATTCCGTGCTTGGTCGCCAGTGGTGCTGCCGCTCTGACACGCTCTGGCTGGTCGTGGTTTCCTGCAATTACAACGACGGCGCGACGGCCCTCAGCAGACAAACGTTCTAAAGCTTCATAAAATAATTCTTCCGCCCACGCAGGCGGATTGACTGAATCATAGACATCACCAGCGATCAGTACCAAATCGACTTTTCGCTCATCGGCAATGCGAGCAAGCTCGTCCACGAAGGCTGCCTGCTCTACCCGCCGATCCCTGCCTTCCAGCTGGCGCCCGAAATGCCAGTCGGCTGTATGTAAAATGCGCATGACTTTCATCCTTTCGCCACGATCATGTGTTTGCTTTTTATTGTAACAAAAGACAGAGCAGTTCGTTGTTGAAATTTACTCCACTTTATTGGTCGAACTGTAGTGGTGGGGAGGAAAAAGGAGAAAACGCTCGATTCTTGGGTCGCTTGCTCTGGGGTGCTTGTTTCTCTTTTTTCATTCCGTCTCGGTTGCGCACCAAAAATCTTCGCTGTTTTCTCCTTTTTCCTCAAGCAGCTGTCGTTCTTCCTCATGCTTCCTATAAAAGCCTTCTTTTCAAGAATTCTATAGATAGACTTGGTTGCCTCTTTTAAAATGTGACTACAAAAGAAACCAGTCAAGGCATCTCTCGTGCCAAGACTGGTTTCTTTTGTGATATCGATGTCGATTAAGGATTTTTTTCGAATGCCAGCTTCATGCCAAACAGCAGGAGAACGAGTCCCGATATGCCTTGGACAGCTCGCTGGGTAGATGGCTTTTTCATCCATGCGCTCATGAGATCAATGATGTACACGTACAGTAAGAACCATACCACGGTGAGAATCGTGTACGTCATACCCATCATGAAAAAAGGTAGGAATGGATCGCTCCCTGCGGGCAAAAATTGTGGCAGGAAGGTAAGAAAAAATACCGCTACCTTTGGATTTAGGAGATTGGTCAAAAAGCCTTGGAGAAATGCCGATTTATGGCGGTATTTATTTTCTTCCTCCACCTGTATGGTGCTTTCTTTTTTCTTGATGACAGCGTACAGTGTGGTCACGCCCAAATAGACTAAATAAATCGCCCCGGCATACTTGAATACGGAAAATAGCATCGCGGATTTTACAATAAGAGCAGATAAACCACATACTGCCGCCGTAGTATGAATGAGTAGTCCAGCAGAAATCCCTGCCATGGTTTGCAGTCCGCCCCTGCTGCCGTGTGTCACTGTATTTTTCGTAACCAAGCCAGTATCAGGGCCAGGCAATATGATCAACAAGATCGACATCACGACAAACAAGAAAAAGTGCTCCATCTCCTCCACCCCCTGAAAAAACGATTTTTGCTTCACTATAACACACGGGATGAGTAGGCAAAATACTTTCCAACTATTTGAACAACTTTATCCATGGTATCATTACCAGTAGTAAATTCTTTACAGGAGGACTGATTAAGATCCGGTCAGTTAAAATGATCATTCTCCTTATTGCTGCCCTGCTTTTGATGGTCGCATGTGCAACGCAAGGCTGGTCTTACAAGTACACAGGTCAATCAGACAATTGGGACGCGGTTATCGACATCATTCCAGACAAAGAAGATGGCGCCCGTTTTATCGGTAAAATCAATCATCTAACCAATCAAAAAGTCACCCATATTCATTATGAAGCTACTGTAACGTTTACTAGTCAACAAGCAGGCAATGTGAAAGACCCTTCCTTTCAAAATGGGCACATCACTTTGTTTCAGGATGTCCCCAATACTGACATCAATAAAGACTACTTTCGAAATGGCGTGACCGCAGAGCAGATAAAGCAATTTTTTGGTGAACACCCGGCATATCAAGTTACTTGGAAAACAGAGCAAGGCGAATTCACTGAAACGATTCCTTTAACATTTGCTGAAACCAACTGACTCCCTGCTCTTCTTTACTAAGCAAAAAAACCGTTGCCACTCAGGCAACGGTTTTTCTCTAGCTTAGCTTCTTCTACTTCCTCAGCTTGTTGCTCTCTGGTGTCTTGAGCGTTTGCAGACACATATAGCACATGATCCCGAACAAGATCGTAATGATCATCGAGTGCAGAAGTGTCGCGTACAGATGGAGCTTGAACAACACGACAAACCCACCACTAAATACCTGTGCCATCACCAGTACAAATGATGCGATACTCGCGCCATACAAATCCCGGCGTGTTTGTTTAAAATGACGGATGGCGTAAATCATGGTCGCCAGAAGCAGGATCGCCAGAATCAATGCTCCCAGTCTGTGAACAAATTGGATTCCTACCTGACCGGACAGCTCCGGTATCAGTTTGCCATCACACAGCGGCCAATCGCTACAAGCCATACTTGAGCCTGTGTGGCGTACATAAGCTCCCAAATACACAACACCGTACGCATAAATGGTTACTCCCCATACCCATTTACGGAAGCCTGAGGAGACAGAACCTTGTACCATCAGCTCCGTCTTGTCACGCTGCAAAACGAACAGGCTAAGCAAAAATACCCCTGTATAAGCAAGCAGCGAGAAGCCAAAGTGAAGTGCCAGTACGCTGGAGGATTGCGGCCAAATAACAGCAGATGCGCCCAGAATGGATTCCAAAACAATGAAAAACAAACCGAACAGAGCGAGATTGCGTACCTCCTGATTACCGCGATAGAAGCGCCAGCACAGCACTGAAAAGATCACAACGATAATGCCGGCAACTCCAGTAATCAAACGATGCATATATTCAATTATTGATGCCAAGGTATACTCCGGGACCCATTTGCCGTTGCAAAGCGGCCAGTCATTCCCACATCCAAGACCGGAATCCGTTTTGGTTACGAGCGACCCGGCGATCATGACGATAAACATGACAAGAGTAGCAAGAACGGCTAGAGGTTTCAGCCATTTTTCCATAGTGAATACACCCTGTTTCTTAAGAGGATTGAGACCATCGATCGTAATGCGGCCTCTTGCTTACTGTCCTCTCTTACATTAATGAAACATCCCCTGATAGACAAGGGATGTTCCGTGAACATTTAGTGAGTGTTATGTGTCAATAATAATGCACCATCGTGCTAATTACTATCGCAGCACAGAAAACGGTCAAATACAAAATCGAATAGCCGAACAGCTTGCGTGCCCATGCGAGATCGTCCTTGGCATTGAAGCCCTGGAACAACAGAACCATGTACACAAGACCCATCAAGCCCATGACAATCAGGTAAACATAGCCTACGCTGCCGTGAATAAAGAGCAGCACAGACGCAGGGAACAATACCGAACCCCACAGCATCATTTGACGCTTGGTCTCAGCAAAGCCTTTTACTACCGGTAGCATTGGCAGATTGCCTGCACGGTATTCCTCTGTTTTCAGCATCGCCAGCGCTAGGAAGTGTGGAGGCTGCCACAGGAACAGGATCAGGAACAATAACCATGCGGCCGGGTCCATACTATTAGTGACTGCCACCCACCCGATAACAGGCGGTGCCGCACCAGAAATACCACCAATGACAGTATTTAACGTCGTAACACGCTTCAGCGGCGTATAGATCAACACGTAAAAAATGTGTCCGATCAATCCCCATACAGCAGCGAGTGGATTAGCAAATACGGCAAGGACTGCCAAGCCGGCGAGCAAGAGCCCGATTCCGATCAGCAAAGCATTGCGCGCTGAAATCCGCCCTGTAGCCAATGCACGGTTTTTGGTCCGCTCCATTTTTTTATCAAGATCGCGATCATAAAAATTGTTCAAAGCCGCACCAGACATAATCACCAGTGCTGTACCGAGCATGGTGAAAAACGCCAGTTTCCAATCTGGATAACCAAAGGATGCCAACCATAGAGCAGCAAAGGTCGTCATCAGGTTGGACAGCGTAATACCAGGCTTCGTCAGTTGTACGTAGTCACGCCAAGTAGCCGGTTCAACGGATTGTGCCTGCAAGGAAGTATCGCTATTGAGCGATTCCTGCATAGTCACTTGCTGGTCCACGTTTTGTACCTCCTGTCATGATCTATCTGAGCATGCGCGTATTTGAGAGACAGAAAAGCTCACTACCTACCAAAAATAACATCAATGACGCCTGCTGTTTCGCCACCTGGATAGATCAGGTACAACAAGGTATACACCGTTGCGCCCGTAATCGCAGTGACAAACCAGACGATAGACGTCCAAGGACCAATTTTTCTATGCTTCGCATAATTCTTTTTGTAAGCGTGTCTGATCGTAACCAATCCCATCACGCCACCAACCGTTGCCAGGATGATGTGAAAGATCAAGAACGTTTGATAGATCGGCTTCAAGCTATCAGGTCCGCCAAAATGGGTGTTCCCTACAAAAGCCGTTCTAGAAACATATGTGATGAAGAAGATCGTCGCACAGATTGCAGCCCACTTCATAATCTTCATATGTCTTTCAATTTGTCTCTTTGCAATCGCATACCAGCCAAAAGCAACAAGAATGCCGCTGATGACGATAAACGAAGTGCTTATCGTAGGCAACAAAATCGCCATTTCCTACACCTCATTCAATGTAATTACGTCTATGTTTCTTATGCTCTGCCCTCGTCCGTGGCAGGTGTCTTCATTAAGAGAGCAGCTGCTGATGGCTGAACATCCATTGGCAGGTCATCCTGTTTCTCTTGTTTGTACCATTTATAGAAGACATAGGCCAGCACACATCCATATACGAGTTCCTGCACCAGCTTCATAATGATGCCGCCCAAACGTTGGTCACTAAAAGTGTCGAGGCTCGGGAATATTTGCGGAACAGCCATGTACGTGGCATACAAAGGATCTTCGGCAAAGATAATCAGCGCACAGGCTGGCGTAATCAGTACCCCGTTTGCAAAAATGTAAGCCAGCTTTTTCAAGCCTGCCAGCTGCTTTTTCTGATCTGATAGCGGACTGACGATCGGCCACCACATAGCAAACGCTGCAAGTAGAAGAACCACGTGATAGACAGTCATCCATTGATGATTAAGGGCTGCTGCATCAAAAATGAATGGAATATGGTAGAAAGAAAACAAGGAGTTGAACAAGAGAGCTGCGACTAACGGATGTGTTAACGCATTCAAAATAGCTTTTAAAGGCTTAGGTCGGAAAATGGTTAGCAAGAGCCACTCTGGCATCGCGAGGAGCACGATGGGAGGCAGTGCAAAATATAAGATCGACTGTTGCAGCATGTGCAAACTAAACAGGTAATGATGTCCATAATAGCTAATCGGGCTTCCCTGAGCTGCGTAAAACAAAACAAGTGCAAAAACAAACAGCAATTTTTGTTTATTCGTGGCCGCAGTTGCATTCGCAAATCGCTTATGCCATGGGCCCGTCACCAGAAAATACAGACTGGCTATAATCAGCGTAAAAAGCATCACATCTGGACTCCACAAATCCGAAAATGATGCCGTCCCTATTCCGGATGACAAATCATGTTGATGTTGACTTCCCATGAATATCCTCCCTTCCTACTAAAAAGGGTGCCCTCTTTACATTCTCCATTATACCGTTGTTTCCAGTATTCTTAGAGGATAAAAATGAACAAAGTGTTGACAAATACGGGGGCGGGAAACCGGAGGTTGACAGGCTGTTGGGGGAGGAGAGGAAACCGGAGAAAACGCTCCGGCTTCTTGGGCCACTTTGCATGGGGGTCATTCCTGGACGGCTACAGGAAAAAAGAGAAACCGCGTCCAAAAGTGGACGATTCATGTTGCTTTTCAAAGTTGGACGCTTAAAGGCGTGTTTCTCTTTTTTCCTTACGCCTCGGTTGTGCCCCAAAGAGCCTCGCTTTTTTCTCCGGTTTCCTCTCACCAGCTGTTTGTCTACCACTCGCTTTCTTTTTTGGGGGACTAGGAAAGAAAAAGAAAAAGTCCAGATCGCTTACTGGACTTTTCCTCGTTTTAATATGTGTTATACCCCAAAAGAAACGAACTTGGTTTCCAAATACTCATCCATACCGAAGTGGCCACCTTCACGGCCGATTCCGCTTTCTTTGAAGCCGCCGAATGGTGCTTGTGTTTGGGTTGGGGAGCCGTCGTTGATACCGACGATGCCGTATTCCAGTTCTTCAGCCATGCGGAAGCAGCGTTGGTTGTCTCTTGTGTATACATAAGCAGCCAGGCCGTAGCGTGTGTTGTTCGCTTGCTTCACTACCTCTGCCTCGTCTGTGAAGCGCACCATTGGAACGACTGGTCCAAAGGTTTCTTCAACAGAAATCTTCATTTCTTCCGTTACACCTGCAATCAGAGTTGGCTCGCAATAGAATCCGTTTGCGTATTCGCCTTCTGTTAAGCGGTTTCCGCCAAAGACAACCTGACCGCCTTTACCTTTTGCATCCTCAATATGCTCCAGCACCTTGCTCAGGGCGCGTTCGTTTACCAATGGACCGATTTCGGTTTCCTTTTGGCGACCGTCCCCCACTTTTGCTCGCTTCAGACGCTCTACCAGTTTCTCTGTGAAGGCATCTGCTACTTCCTCGTGAACATAGAGGCGGTTCGTGCAAATGCACATTTGACCGGAGTTGCGGAATTTGCTTTCAAACAGACCTTTTACAGCAGCGTCTAAATCTGCGTCTGCAAACACGATAAACGGTGCATGACCGCCCAGCTCCATACTAACGCGTTTTACTTGCTTAGCCGCTCCCTCCATCAGGAGCTTACCTACGCGCGTAGAACCAGTAAATCCAATTTTGCTAAGCTTCGGATTATCAATAAACTCCTGGCCGATCGACTCTGGCTTACCGACAACGAGGTTGACTACGCCTTTCGGGAAACCAGCTTGCTCGATCAGCTCAAATAGACGAACCGCAGACAATGGTGTGCTTTCCGCTGGCTTTAGAACGACGGTGCAGCCCGCAGCCAAAGCTGGAGCAATTTTGCGTGCAACCATGTTCACAGGGAAATTCCATGGCGTAATCGCTCCGACTACCCCCACTGGCTGACGCAGAACCATGATTCTTTTGTTTGGTACAGAGGATGGAATGGTTTCGCCGTATACGCGCTTTGCTTCCTCCGCGTACCAGACAAAGTTGTCTGCTGCGCCAAGCACTTCACCTTTTGCTTCGCCCAGCGGTTTTCCCATTTCAGCAGAAATGAGTCCTGCCAGCTCATCACGGTTCTTTTTCACGAGCTCGGACAGATTGTATAAGTATTTGGAGCGTTCACGAGCAGTCAGGCGCGACCAGCTGCCAAACGCCTCATGTGCAGCATCGATTGCTTTTTTGGCATCACGGCCATCGCCGAAGGAGACTTCCCCGACCAGTTCTCCCGTTGCCGGGTTCGTAATACGAGTGGTTTCGCCGCTTTCTGCAGCAACCCATTCCCCATTGATATACATTTGTTTGTACTCTCCCATGACACTCGCTCCTCTCATTCTCTTCAATAGATTGGTTTTAGAGCCTCAAACGGATTTTTGCAGTGTCGACAATACAAAATGCTGCGACAGGCTGCTGGGCCAAACAAGTTTTCGAGCTGTGTGTAAACTGAATCACAGTAAGGACAGGACACATCCCATGAGTCACCCGGTTTAAAATCAAGCGGCGGTGGCGCAATGCCAAAGCTTTTCAATTTGTCCCGAGCATCCAGGGCAATCCGGTCCGAGGTCCAAGCCGGATCGTATACGAAACGAACCTGTACATCTGAAATGCCTTCCACCTCAATCAGCTTTTCCGAGATGTTCTTTTTCATGATGTCGAGTGCCGGACAGCCGACAAAAGTGGGGAGTACCTCAACCTCCACGACGCCCGACTCCACTCGCACCTTGTGGATCATGCCCATTTCTACCATGCTGATCACCGGAATCTCCGGATCTTTTACATCCTGCAGCATTTCCCAGCAAATCGCTTCCTGCGATTCCTGCTGCGTGGTTTTATCGTTCGTCATAGAGAATCACCCCTTTACCATTTCGCTACTGGGTCCAAACGGTATACCTCAGACAAGGTTGCCAAAGCCTGCTTCAGATCAGCAGTATGCTCGCCCAAACGTCCGCGCTCTGTTGGCACGCCAGGCTCTCCAGGCCAGCTTAGACCTGCTTTATGGAAAATGTCTTTGGTATTTGCCAGCCATCTTTGTCTCAGCAGCTCTTCGCCTGCAATCAGACCAAAGCGAACGATATTCTCTGCATTTTGACCGAGGCTGCTAAGCTCTCCCGCATCTTCCCATACCTTGGAAATGGCCGCTTCCAGTTTTTGGCGCGCCTCTTTCGTACTATTCGCCAGCTGTTTTAGCCATACCTGCCAGTGCATCAGGTGATAGCGGTGCTCTGTCAGCATTTTGCGACTAATCAGAGCAAGCGGTGCGTACGACGATTGGAGCAATGATTCCAGTCTCACTTGCTTGTACAAGCCATATACGTAGCTGCGGACAATAGCATATGCCCAATCGTAGTGTGGATTGTCATTGTACTCGCCTGCACCGTTTTTACGCTCTACCAAAATCGCATTGCGAAAAGCCCCCGCTTCTCGCAGCTGTGCGAGATCATCTGCTTTGCCCAGCCCCAGATCCTCCAGCATCTGATAGTGCATCACAGCGTGCCCCATCATGTCCTGCGACATGGATGAAAAAGCTACATCTTCTTCAATATGCGGAGCGAGGCCGAGCCATTCCGATCCTCGATACGCAAGAATGAAATCATCGTCAGCAAGCTGGAACAACAGATCAGCCAAGGCCTGCGCGTATTCCTGGTTTTGTTTTGCTTGTTCTACGTTCTCTACACGTACGTTTTCGCCCATGATCTTATCCCGCCTCCTTAGCTGCCGTTTCCTGCATGCTTTTGTTGTTCTTCGTATTTTTCCTTATGCTGACGCCATCTGGCTTGTAGATCTCCGTAGCCTTTTGTCTCCCGATAGCTCTTGTTGTCCAGTCGCTCTAGGAAAGGGCGCTCTTCTGGTGGCAAGCCGTGGATGTTATCCCGCTTCACCACCCACAGGTTAAAGCAAGGCTCCCGGCGCAGAAAATTCTCCCGAGCCATGGTGAGAGCTACCTCTTCATTCGGTGCCAGCAAGCTGAATTGGTGGACAAATGAAGCGCTTACGCTTTTCTGGCTGAACACTTCATAGATGAAAAAGGTATCATTTGCTTTCGCTTCCATGTTCATTTCACCTACCCTACTTGGCGGCCGAACGACATGATTGCGTCGCGCACCCATTTGGTTTCTTCATAAGACATTTCTCTCAGATTGAGGCGATGGGCAGAACGAGGTCCGTTGCCTTTTACAATCTGCTTGAAAGCTTCCCAATCCGGTTGTTGGTATACCCATATGTCTTCGGCTTCGTCGAAATAAATCGTATCGTCTGGAACCGTGAAGCCGAGGTGGAAGATACGCGGCAAATACTTTTTCAAAAAGATCTGGCGCAGCTCTTCATTTGTCTGTGTCCGAATCTTGTAGCGCATATTCGAGGCTTGGTTACTCGTAATGTTGCCGTTCTCAGGCGGACCGAAAAACATCAGCAGGGATGGCCACCAGCGAGTGATTGCTTCTTGGAGCATTTGACGCTGCTCGGCTGTGCCTTCTGCCAGCTCCAGTACGATGCTCTCCCCGTGCTGCGCGTGGAATTTCTCCTCTGCACAAATCCGATGCAACGCCCGAGCATATGGCGCGTACGACGTATCAAGCGACATGGACTGCGTGATGATAGCCGCTCCATCTACTAACCATCCGATAACACCCGCGTCCGCCCAGGTCGGTGCCTCCATGTGAAATACGTTGTGGAATTTAAGCCGACCCGTAAACAAATCCTGCATCAAATCTTCCCGTGTCTTACCCAATGGAGCGATGAGGTCTTCTGCTACGCGCAGCAAAAGCTGACCGTGCCCCATTTCGTCCTGAACCTTTGCCATGATCGCCAGCTTGCGGCGCAAGGTCGGAGCTTTTGGCACCCATTCCTTTTCGGGCAAAGCACCCATGATTTCGCTCATCCCGTGCATGGAAATGAGTTTGATAAGCTGATTGCGGTAATCGTCTGGCATCCAGTCGTCCGCTTCTATTTTTTCACCGCGGTCGATTCGAGCTAAAAACGCTTCCATTTTTTCATTTTCCGTCATATCGAAACGCTCGATCTGTGTTTGCATGGAGCAAGCCCTCCTTGTAACCGAATTCATTACGCATAATTTATGCTACGTTTTTATAACGCAATAATAACATAACGTCATACATTATCGCAATAGGCATCATTTTCAAAACATTCATTCTGAACGATCTGTTGATACTGCTGCTTTTCTTAGCTGTTCTGACATATGGCGCAGCTGCTGCATGACTGCGTCGAGCTCTTGGATGCGGGTTGATTGCTGTAGGCTATGTGCGGTCGTTTTCTCCATTTCACTCGATACGAGTCCTACCAAATCATTCATTTCATCCAGAATGCGAAAGATATCTTTTGCTGACGTTGAGGTGGTCTGAGACAGCTGCCGGATTTCTTCTGCTACAACAGAAAAGCCTCGTCCTGCTGAACCTGCGCGCGCCGCTTCCAGAACCGCATTTAATCCAAGCACGTTGGACCGAGTGGAAATATCGCGAATGAGCTGGCTAATCTGTGAGGTCTCGGCAATTTTTAGCTTCATCTTTGCCGCTGCATCCGAGAGCGTGTAGCTGGCCCCAGCCAAATCGTCTGCCTCTTTTGCCAGGCTCTCCGTATGCATCGCAATATTCTCAAATGCCTCGTTCAGCTCACCCGCAAGTCTACGCAAGCGCTCCTCCTGGTCGGTAGTGACACCGGTTGCCAAACATCCTACTACCTGACCATGCTCAATGATAGGAAAGCCTACTGCTATGTAAGGAATACCAAACACCTCTTTGGGAATCTTTTTGACCACCCGCCGTTTCTCGGCAATCGCCATGGCGTTGATACTGCCCTCACGCAGCTTGTCCCCTACTTTGATCCCGAGGTTCAAGCCTTTCGTCGGATAATAAGCCAGAAACTTTTCTCTGTCCGTGACGCCCACCATACAATCAAGTAGAAATGCTTTTTGCAAAATGGGAGCAACCATCAGTAAGCTATTTAGCATTTGAGACATGTACTCTACCTCCTGACGTCCTGACGAAAACGGCTATTCCCCCCGCCCCTTGCGGAAAGAACAGCCATTTTTTCGTAGCATACGGTTTTTCGTTATTTCAGGATCTGGAATTTGCCGTCCTTCACTTCAACCATGATCATGCTGTCTTCCGTAAGGCCATTATGGTCTTCCGCCGAGAACTTGAACTCCCCTGTTACCCCTACATAATTTACTTTTTCCAATACCTCGCCTAGCTTGGAAGCATCTCCGCCAGCCTGCTTCAGACCTTCTACCAAAAGGTTCAAGCCGTCGTAGCCATACCCAGCAAAGCCGTCTGGCTCAGACTTGTAAGCAGCTTGGTAGCCATCTACGAACTTTTTGATAATGGCAGACTGTGGATCGTTAGCGTCTACTTGGTCAGGAACGAGCAGCTTGCCTGCTACCATCAATACACCGTTTCCTGCGTCGCCTACCAGCTCCAGGAACTTGCTGTTAGCAGAACCGTGGCTTGAGATAATCGGAATGGACAGATTCAATTGCTTGGCTTCCTTTACAATCGTTGCAGGTCCCGGATTGGTTCCAGCTACGATCAGCGCTTGTGCATCCATTCCCTTGATTTTCGTCAATTGGGAGCTCATCGAAGGATCTTTTGTGCCATATTTTTCTTCGGCTACGATCGTGATTCCGTACTCAGGAGCGTACTTTTGCAATTGCTGTGTCCAGCCGCTGCCGTATGGGTTGCTGTCATTGAGCGTTGCGATTTTGGTGATTCCCTTTTCTTTTAAATAGGTAAAGATGCGTTTGGTTCCATGTGCATCTGTATGTGGTGTTTTGAAAATACCAGCACGAACCGGATTGGTGATTTGGTCAGCAGCAGCCATGGAAATGAGAGGCAGCTTTTCTGCTGCGGCAAATTCCGCCATACCGAGGGATGGACCGCTACCTGATGAGCCCAGTACCGCTACTACCTTTTCTTTGGATACGAGCTTTTTGATCGCTTTTACGGCTTCTGTGTTGTCCGATTTGTCATCTTCAAAAATAACCTCGATCGGATGACCATCTACTCCGCCAGCACCATTGAGCTCTTTGACCAACAATTCTACTGCTTGTTTTTCAGGAACGCCGAGTGGGCTATTCGGACCCGTCATGGAAAAGATCGCTCCCACGCGAATTGGGTCTTTGCTCGCGCTCTCTGTCTGCGCCGATTGTCCTCCAGCTGCAGGCGCCGCCTCAGAAGCAGGCTTTGCGCCCCCTCCACATGCACTCAGCAGAACAAAAGAAGCGAGTGCAAACGGGAATAACCATTTTGCTTTGTGGTTCTTTTTCATCGTAGGGCCCCCTTGATATCTCGTTGCTTTTTTTATTTGTCAAACCGCTTCATGGGCATGACCCAAATAAGCAGATTGCACACGAGGATCGTTCATAATTTCTTCAGCAGTACCTTCCAGCATCACAGTACCTGTGCTCAGGACGTAGGCTCGATCAGAGATAGAAAGTGCTGCGCGAGCATTTTGCTCCACCAAAAGGACCGTAGTCCCCCATTCAGCACGAATTTCCTGCACGATCGTCAAGATTTCCTTGGCGATCAATGGAGCGAGCCCTAGTGAGGGTTCATCCAAAAGCAACAGCTGCGGGCGTGACAGCAACGCTCTGCCAATCGCCAGCATTTGCTGCTGTCCACCAGAGAGTGTTCCGCCCATCTGCCACTTGCGTTCTGCCAGAATCGGAAAGCGCTGATAGACAGTATCCATTTCCTTGGCGATTTCCTTTTTGCTCGTCTTTGGCATGCGATGGGAAGCACCAAGCCACAAATTGTCCTCTACCGTCATGGTAGAAAAGATTTGCCTCCGCTCGGGTACATGAGCCATGCCTCGACTGACGACGAGCTCCGCAGGAATTTTGGTAATTTCCTCGCCTCGAAACCGGACCATCCCCTCTTTGGAGCCGTGCAAACCACAGATACAGTTGAGCAGCGTGGTCTTTCCCGCCCCGTTGGACCCAAGCAAGGAGACGATTTCTCCTTCCTTTACGTCCAGATTGATTCCATGGAGCACCTCTACGGGACCGTAGCGTGCAACGATGTTTTCTGCTTGTAAAATCACATTCGCCACTCTTGTCACCCCACTCTTCTACGCTTCCTCAGTTCCGAGGTACGCCGCAATAACTCTCGGATTCTCCTGAATTTCGCGCGGTGTTCCTTCTGCGATTTTTTCCCCTTGGTCTAAAACAACAATGCGATCAGCGATGGACATAATCATGTCCATGTCATGCTCTACCAAAAGAATCGCTGTCCCGTCTTCCCTGATTTTCTGGAACATGCTGCTCATATCAGCCGTTTCCGTATGATTCAACCCTGCTGCTGGCTCGTCCAAAAGAAGCAGCCTGGGCTCTGCTACCATCGCCCTCGCGATTTCCATCAAACGCAGCTTTCCGTATGGCAGACTTCCTGCAAGCGACGTGCGCAGCTGTGATAGTCCCACCTGCTCCAGCCATTCCTGTGCCCGCTCTTCCATCAGCCGCTCTTCCTTGCGCGCACGTCCGAGATTCATCCCGCAAGAGAAGAGGCTCGCACTCGTCTTCGTATGCATGCCGACCATGACGTTTTCCAGGACGGTCATATCGTCGAAGGTCTGGAGATTTTGAAAGGTTCGCGTAATGCCCAGCCCCGCATAGCTATAGCCAGGAACCTTGGTCAAAGGCTGCTTGCTGAATCGAATCTCGCCTTCTGAGGGTGGGATGACGCCCGATACCATGTTGAGCACCGTGCTTTTCCCTGCACCGTTTGGGCCAATCAGTGCCAAAATCTCGCCTTCGTTCACCGAAAAATCAACCTTGTTCACAGCTCGTACACCGCCAAAGTCACGTGAAAGGGCTTGTACCTCCAACAGTGTCGTCATGTTGTCGCCTTCCTTTCCACGGTTTGTGTCTCGACTGCACTTTCTTTGCGTTTCTTTGCCTGCAACTTTTCATAAGCAGCCCGGATACGTGGTACCAACCCCTCCGGCATGAACATGACGATCAAGACCAGAATTCCGCCAAAGACAATTGTGTCGATGTCGCCTTGCAGGCCAGGAATGACTTCGCTCATGAGAACGAGTGCCTCGCTGATCGAACCGATCAACAGCGTACCGATCAGTGCCCCCCAGATGCTCGTCATCCCACCGATCACAACCATCGTCAAAAATTTGATAGACTCGTGCAATCCGAATGGCTGTGGATCAAGAATTCCGATGTAATGCGCGTACAAGCCCCCCGATATCCCCGCAAACATCCCGCTCACGACAAATGCGTTCAGCTTGAATTTGCGTACATCAATCCCCATCGAGGTTGCCGCGATTTCGCTTTTATGAATCGCACGGAAAGCACGTCCAACGCGGGAATTTAATAGATTCAGGGAAAAGAGCAGTACACAGGTGACTACGCCCCAAATCAGGTAATACATCGACAGCTCGCTATCTCCGAAGAACGTAATTTTGGGAATACTGATCATTCCGCTCGCTCCGCCTGTTACCGACTCCCACTCGGAGATTCCAATCTGTACGATATATCCAAAAGCAAGAGTCGCCATCGCCAGGTAGTAACCTTGCAAGCCAGCAATGGCCCGTCCCAGGATAAAGGCAAAGAGTGCGGGTACGATCGCTGATGCAATCAAGCCTACCCCTACCGGAAGACCGTATTTGGTAGTCAAAACCGCTGAAGTATAGGCACCGATTCCCCAAAAAGCAGCTTGTCCCAAGGAAATTTGTCCCGCCAGACCCATCACAAGGCACAGCCCAATCGCTACAATCGCTTGAAGACCGATGATGATTCCAACCGAGCGGTAATACTCATCTGGCATCACGAAAGGAAAGACAATCATCAGAACGAGATAAACGAGGATACTTTTGCCCCATTTGTCGATTATGTGCTTCATCATAGCCCTCCTTTCCCTACGCTTCGTTCTCCAAAGATGCCCGATGGCTTAATCAAGAGCACGCCAATCAACACCAGAAAAGCAATCGCGTCTTTCATTCCCGAGCTGATGTAGCCAGCCCCAAGCGATTCAACAACTCCAAGCAAAAATGCTGCGACTGCTGCTCCGAGCGGGTTGCCAAGCCCTCCGAGAATAGCAGCGGAAAACCCTTTGATTCCAAGCAGTACGCCAATGTCATAGGAGGTTACGCTCAGTGGTGCGATCACTATCCCCGCTATCGCTCCGGTAGCTCCGCTAATCCCGAAGGCCAGCATGCTCATCTTTGCCGGACTAATCCCCATCAGGCGAGCAGCCATCGGATTAATCGAACAGGCGTTGATTTTTTTACCCAAAATGGTCTTGTCCATCAAGTACCAAAGCAAAAGCAAGATAATCAGGACAGCTGCCAAGATCCATACGCTCTGTTGCGCGATCGTCACTCCTGCCACAGTGATCGGTTCGTTGCTTGTAATCGGAGCCAGCGCAAATGCATCCTTTCCCCAGATCAAGCTTGCTAACCCGCGAATCAAAGTTGAAATTCCTATTGTTAGAATTATCAGACTAATAGGACTAGCCTTTTTCACATAAGCGATTACATACTTTTGCATCAGCACACCGATTAACGTAACGAGCAGGATTGCCAGTAGTGCAGCTAATGCATATGGTACCTCCAGCCCGATCATGGCGACTGTAACCATGCCACCCAACATTAAAAATTCGCCCTGTGCCAAATTAATTACTTTGCTGACGTTGTAAATAGTGATGAAGCCAACCGCGACGATGGCGTAAATCCCGCCACTAACAAGACCGTTTGCAACATATTGCATGAGCTCCGTCATGTTGTTTTGAACCCCCTTGGTAACGCGTCTCTTTCTCTTCCAAGTAAAACGCTTACATTTAAATTTTTGGAAAATGCCCTCACGAAAAAGGCCCTAGGCTTTTCTAGGGCGCCTCTTGTGCTAGGTCGACACCTATTGTGGTGCTCCCTCGTACACCGTCTCGAAGAATCGAACAGCCCCTGGATTCAGCATCTGATAGTAATTTTGGAACAGCTCGTCCGCTTCTTTTCCTAACCAAAGCTCTGGTAATAGCTCCAGCGGCAAATCGGGATCAATAAATAAGAATTTGCGATATTGGTGAACCAGCTTAGTCTTCTCTACAAAGCAGTGGCTGTCAGCAACTTCTTCACCTCGGCTGAGCCTCTCACCCAGCGCCTCGTACTCGGTACGGTAAGCGTCGATGAACTCACGGTACTTCGCATTGATCTCCTCGATGTTCCAGCACTTTTGTACCAGCTGCTTCGGATCGCTCCACCCGAGGTGATCCGCTGAAAAGATTTCAACATACTCGGTGATTTCATGCGCCTCTGTCAGCTCCTTGATTCTATCAGCCAAATTGTTCGGACTGATCCAGGTGCTGGTCGTTAGCATACCGAAGCCCATCCATCCCAGCTCCTTGCGCAATTGATCTCTCAGCGCACGGCGTTCCTCAGGAATGTTGTAGCTCGCAATGCACCATTTTCCATCCCACAGGTCCGACTCTACCTTGTAGATACGAGCCGCTGCTTCCTCCAAACGTTTTTTACCACGCTCGGATACGGAATAATAGCTGCGATTTCCTATTTTTCTTGATTCCAGCCAGCCTTGGCGGAGCATCCGTGAGATTGCAGCGCGAACCGCAGGCTCAGACAGCCCAAACTCCCCCATCAGCCGGGTCAAACTACCAATCCAGATTTCATTGCCATAATGGCGAACGTAGTCACCGTAAATGGTGAACAGCATGGATTGTGGCTTCACGTTTCTTCAACCCCCAGATCGATTCTTACTCTATGCTGTGAAATTGTACCATAACTTTTGTAAGCGTGTAATCGACCCAGAACACATAACACAAAAAATGTATTACGTATTTGTAACGTCATTATATTAGAACGTTTCATAATAGTCAATTTTTTTGCTACAATTTATTTTTCAAAATTTTATGGTCAATTAATAATTGATCGAGGCCTAATAGCCGAGGAAGGTCTTACTGAAGAAAGGCAGGGAGCATCAGCTCCCCCCTTTTACCTGCTCATGTGCGGATTATACTCGCTCAATAATCGTCGCAATTCCTTGTCCTACACCAATGCACATCGCCGCGAGACCATACCGGGCTTCACGTCGTTCCATTTCGTAAAGCAGAGTCGTCATAATACGTGCTCCACTGCATCCAAGTGGATGGCCCAAGGCGATAGCTCCACCATTCACATTGACGCGGTCCGGATCTACGCCCAGCTCCCGCACGCTAGCCACTGCCTGTGCTGCAAATGCTTCATTGAACTCAAACAAATCGATCTGATCGATCGTAAGGCCTGCCTGCTTCAGCACCTTACGCGTCGCTGGCACGGGACCAATGCCCATGACGGCTGGATCGACACCTGCCACAGCAGACGCTACGATACGCGCCCGCGGCTTCAAGCCTGCTTGCAGTGCTGTCGCCTGCTCCATGATCAGCAGCGCACTTGCCCCGTCATTGAGACCACTGGAATTACCCGCTGTTACCGAGCCGTCCGCTTTAAATGCCGGCTTCAGCTTTTGCAGCTGCTCGATCGTCGTTTCTGGACGGGCATGCTCATCACGGTCAAAATAAGACACCTCGCCTTTGCGACCACGCAGCTCCACAGGAACAATTTCAGCCTCCCATTTGCCTTCTGCGAGTGCACGTGCATAATTTTGCTGGCTGCGCAAAGCAAATGCATCCTGATCCTCCCGACTGATTTGATACTGTTCCGCTACGTTCTCGGCAGTTTCACCCAGGCTGATTGGGGGATACATTTCGACCATCTTCTCGTTCACCAGTCTCCAGCCCAGCGTAGTGTCTACCAGCTGCTGATTTCCACGCTGAAAAGCCGTACCCGGCTTCATCATGACTAGTGGCGAGCGAGTCATGCTTTCTGTCCCGCCAGCAATATACACGTGTCCCGCACCTGCTTTAATCGCATTGGCGCTTTGATTCACCGCTTCCAATCCTGATCCGCACAAACGATTCACCGTAACACCAGGAACATCTACTGGCACCCCGGCAAGCAGCAAAGACATGCGGGCTACGTTGCGGTTATCCTCACCTGCCTGATTCGCACAACCAAGAATGACATCATCAATGCTCACAGGATCGATCGGATTGCGCTCCAACAGCTTGCGAATCACGAGCGCCCCCAGATCATCTGGGCGCACGTCCTTCAATGCTCCACCAATGCGTCCAATGGGTGTCCGCACGGCATCTACAATTACAGGTATGTTCATCTCCAACGCCTCCATTGGGGCCTACCATTTATTTTTCTTACTGTTACAGGGCTTCCACCAGCGTAGCCAATCCTTGTCCTCCACCGATGCACAAGGAAACGACGCCATAGCGCTTTTTGCGGCGGCGTAATTCATACAGGATCGTCCCTGCCAGTCGTGCACCGCTGCACCCGAGCGGATGTCCCAAAGCAATCGCTCCACCATTTACGTTTGTTTTATCAGGCGAGAGCCCCAGCTCGCGCATGCACGCAAGAGCTTGGGAAGCAAATGCTTCGTTTAATTCAAAAAGATCAATCTCTTCAATCGTCATATTTACTTCAGCAAGCAGCTTTTGAATCGCTACGACGGGGCCGATTCCCATAATGCGTGGGTCTACACCAGCACTGACGAAATGAACAATCCGTCCCAGTGGTGACATCCCCGCCTCATTCAGCTTTTCCTCGCTCATCAAGAGAAGGGCTGCCGCCCCATCATTGATTCCAGAAGAATTGCCTGCTGTGACGCTGCCATTTTTGCGAAAAGCAGGGCGCAGCTTCGCAAGCGACTCTACGCTGGAATCACGACGCGGAAATTCATCCGTGTCAAAGATCGTCTCTTCCCCTTTTTTACCGCGAAGTGTGACAGGGAGGATCTCCTCACGAAAACGACCTTCATCGATGGCAGCAATCGCGCGTTTCTGGCTTTCCGCAGCAAACTGATCCTGATCCTCGCGACTAATGCCGTATCGCTGTGCTACATTTTCTGCTGTATCGCCCATCGTCAGTTCACCATAAATGGAAACAGGAGCCGAGCGCGGACCACCGAACGATTCCATCAAGGTTTGTCCACCACGCTGATAGGGCTGCTCGAATTTTTCCATAATATATGGCGAGCGTGTCAGATTTTCCACGCCACCAGCGAACATGACGCTGCTATGCCCAGCCTGAATAGACTGCGCCGCCAGGTTGATCGCCTCCAGCCCTGACGCACATACACGGTTTACGGTCAGTCCTGGTACAGTTTCCGGCAGTCCAGCTTTCAAAAGTCCGACACGGGCAATATTAATAAAAGGTCCCGCAGATATCACGTTCCCCATGATGACTCCATCGATCGCTTCTCCTGCCTGCCCTGCCCGTTTCAAAGCTCCGTCCAAAACAATCGCCGTCAAATCATCTATCGGTGTATTTTTTAGGCTTCCACCCAGCTTGCCGATCGGCGTGCGAACAGCGGCCGCCACATAAACATCCTTACGTGCCTGCATCACCCTTCACACTCCTCTTTGCTGCCATAGTGATAAAAGCCTTGCCCACTTCTTACTCCTACTCGCTTGGCAAGCACTAGCTTTCGCAGAAGCGGTGCCGTGCGATAGCGTTCTTCTGCAAGATCGCGCTGCAGCCCTCGGGAAATCGCGTAAATTTCATCGAGCCCGATACGATCCGCCCATTCCAGTGGGCCGTATGGGTAGTTCGTTCCTTTTTTCATAGCTGTGTCGATATCTTGTGGAGTTGCTGCTTTTTCCATCAACGCAAAAGCTGCTTCGTTAATAATCAGTGAAAGGATACGCGGAAACACGAGGCCTACCTCGTCTTCTACGATTTCCGTCTCTTTATCCAGTGACCCAAAGAGTGATACTGCCGCTGCGATTGCTGCTTCCTCTGTTTGCAGAGCAGGTGCGATCTCGATCAACTCACGCTCCGCCAAAGGCACGAGTGTACCAAAGCCGCATACTCTCTCAGGATGCTCTGTCCAGGAAGCAGCCTCAGTAGCAGTAATCGCCAGCGAGGTAGTAATAATTGGCACATCGGCAGGAAGCAGCTGATCCAGATTGCAAAGCTGTTGTTTCTTTGCTTCCAGATTGACACTGTTTACTTCTATTGCCAGAGATACCGTTTGGGGTGCGCTCGTTGCGTCCTCAAAGGACAACACCGCATACCCTCTATCAATCAATATTTTATGCAATTCTGCGTAGAGGGGGCTGTCACCCGTAAGCAAAACCGCCTTATTTGCTGTAGTCATAGAACCCTTCCCCCGTCTTTCTGCCCAGGCTGCCGGCCTGTACCATTCGCTGTTGAATCCGGCTGGGCTTGAATCGTCCTTCGTGGAAGAAATCGGAATATACCGATTGGGTCGTAGCGAAATTAATATCGATTCCGATCATGTCTTGCAGCTCAAACGGTCCCATTTTGAATCCGCCCGCCTGCTTCATGATTCGATCAATCTGTTCTACATTTGCTACATTGTCACCAAGAATTCGCAACGCTTCATTATAATAAGGGCGGGCGATCCGGTTGACGATGAAGCCAGGTGTATCTGTCACGAGAACAGGTACCTTACCCAGCTGCTCGGCAAAACGGTATGCCTGCTCCACATTTTCTTCGCTAGATTTCTTCCCGCGAATAACCTCCACCAAAGGCATGACGGGTGCTGGATTGAAGAAATGAAACCCGAGAATGCGCTCGGGGTGTGGCAAGCCTCCGGCAATTTCCGTTATGGAGATCGAGGAGGTATTCGTCAAAAGCAGTGCATCGCTTTTACAAATTCGTGAGAGTTCCCCAAAAATGGTCTTTTTCAGATCCAGCCGCTCTGGCACTGCTTCGATCACGATGTCGCAATCAGCCAGCTGTTCCATGTCCGAGACGAGCTTCATTCTCTCGAGTGTGTCTGTTTTTTGCTGTTCGCTGATTTTGCCTTTTTCCACATCCTTGGTCAGGATGGATTGCAAATAGCTCTGTGCTTTGTCCAGAACAGCCTGATTTGCATCTAATAGCTTTACAACATGTCCTTTGCGGCCGCAGACGAGAGCGATACCCGCTCCCATCGTTCCAGCACCGATGACACCGACAGTTTTCGTTTCCACTCGCTGATCCCTCTCTTTTTACGTGGCGTATGAGCATTGATAAGCGCGGCGCGTTTTATTGGCCCGTAAAACGAGGGGCACGTTTCTCCATAAAGGCTGTAACCCCTTCTTTGTGATCCTCCGTGCTGCCTGCTGCATCCTGCGCAAATGCTTCATATTCCAAGGTTTCTTCCAGCCCCATCTCGAGCCCCTTGTACATGGTTCGCTTGATCAGGCCGATTCCTCGGGTAGGCAGTGACGCCAATTTTCTTGCATACGCCATTGCAGCCTCCTGAAAAGAGTCTGCCGGGTATACTTGATTGATGAGGCCAATACGCAGCGCTTCCTCTGCGGAAATCTTCTCGCCAGTCATCGCCAGCTCCAGCGCTTTCCCAATTCCTACAATGCGAGGCAGGAAATAGCATCCCCCAGAATCAGGCACCAAGCCGATGTTTACAAATGCATTGACGAGCGATGCCTTCTCCGACGCGAGACGAATATCGCAGGCCAGTGCTACGCTCATCCCCGCTCCAGCTGCTACGCCATTAATGGCAGCTACGATCGGCTTTTCCGTTTTTTGGAATTGCAAAATCATCGGATTGTAGCGCTTCCGTAAAAACCCGCCAAAGTCTACATTCCCACCCGAAACATCTCCCAAGTCCTGCCCGGCATTAAATGCTCTGCCAGCTCCTGTGAATAAAATGCAGCGTACTTCTGGAGCCTTTTGCGCCTGCTTCAGAGCTTCTGTGATTTCCTTGTTCATCTGCTCTGTAAATGCATTGAATTTTTCAGGGCGGTTCATCGTAATGACTGCGACACCTTCGGATACTTCGTAGAGGATCGTTTCGTACATGGCTGCCTCCTAATTACCCGTAAACCGGGGTTTGCGTTTTTCCAGGAAGGCTTGCATCCCTTCCTTCCGATCTTCGCTTGCCAGCAGCAAATAAAAACTGTTTCGCTCGTAGTCCATGCCTTCTTGTAATGACAAATCTGCTGCCTTGTGTACGGTTTTTTTGATGACCTTGACAGCGAGCGGTGCTTGCCTGGCGATTCGCTTCGCCAGCTTGAGCGCCTCGCTATAGTAGGCTTCCACAGGTACGACACGGTTGACCAAGCCATACTGCCACGCTTCTTTTGCAGAGATGGAATCACCTGTGAGCAGCATTTCCATCGCTTTGCGCAGACCGATGGCGCGAGTCAGGCGCTGTGTCCCACCTGCTCCGGGCATTACTCCAAGATTGATCTCCGGTTGTCCGATTACAGCTGTCTCAGAAGCAATCACGATGTCGCAGTTCATCATCAATTCACAGCCTCCGCCGAGGACAAAGCCACTTACCGCGCCAATAATCGGCTTGGATATGCGTGACATGCGGTCCCATACGGCAAACTGGTCTCTTTTCATGATTGCAACAGCCGACGCCTCTGCCATTTCATTGATATCCGCTCCAGCAGCAAAGGCTCTTTCATTGCCAGTGAGCAGAATCGCGCCGATGGCTGGGTCGCGGTCAAACTGCTCCATCGCTTCTACCAGCTCATCGATCAACTGCAAATTTAGCGCATTGAGAATTTTCGGTCGATTGAGCGTAATCACTCCTACAGCTTCATCGCTCGCTACCGTGATATATTCATATGCCAAGAGCAGTTCACACCTTTCCCCAGACACGACGATTTATTAAATAGCAGCTTGCGTTTTGTTTCGATTATCGACTACGCGAATAGCTTTGCTTTCACTACGAATCAGCGAGTTTGGCGGCAAAATGCGCAGTACAACGGATACACCCAACGTATTTTTAATCATATGCCCGATCTCTTTTACTAATGGTGCAAGAGCGGCATTTTCATTGCCAGCAATTTCACTTGCGTACTCCTGATTCAACTCACAGTGAACCTCAAACCGATCGAGTGCACCATCACGCTCAATCACTACCTGATATTGCGGTGCCAATTGTTCAAAAGTAAGCAATACAGATTCAATCTCTGTCGGGAAGACGTTCACACCGCGAATGATCAACATGTCATCCACACGACCTTTGATACGGGACATCCGCATGGTTGTACGACCGCATTTGCATGGCTCTGGATTAAGTGATGCGATATCACCTGTGCGATAGCGAACAACTGGGAAAGCTTCCTTTGTCAAAGAAGTGAATACAAGCTCACCTTCTTGACCATATGGCAGCACTTCTCCCGTATTTGGATCAATGATTTCCGCAAAGAAGTGGTCTTCTGCAATATGCAGACCGTCCTGCACTTCATGACACTCGATAGAAACGCCAGGTCCCATTACCTCAGAAAGACCGTAAATATCAACAGCTTTAATATCGAGAGCTTCCTCCAGCTGCACGCGCATTTCCTCAGACCAAGGCTCCGCACCAAAAATGCCGTACTTGACGCTCGTCTCACGTGGATTGATGCCCATTTTTTTCATTTCCTCGACGATGTTCAGCACGTAGGAAGGTGTAGCTGCCAATCCGCGTGGTTTGAAATCCTCGATTAGCGTGATTTGACGAGAAGTGTTTCCGCCGGACACCGGTACAGCTACTGCCCCCATGTGCTCGATCCCGTTGTGCAAGCCAAGTCCGCCTGTAAACAGTCCATAGCCATACGCGTTATGGAAGATGTCGCCTGGCTCTCCACCAGCACAGCATAGAGCACGCGCAACGATTTCCGCCCAGTTTTCCAGATCCTTTTTGGTGTAGCCGACAACGGTTGGCTTTCCTTTTGTGCCGGATGATCCGTGGATACGTGCAACTTCCTTCATATCAACAGCAAACAGATTGAATGGATAGTTCTCGCGCAAATGCGTTTTCTTCATAAAAGGAAGCTTTTGAATATCCTCAATCGATTGAATATCCTCTGGCTTAACACCCGCAGCATCCATCGCTTCCTTGTGAAAAGGAACTCGCTCGTATACACGCTTTACTGTCTCCTTGAGGCGTCCTAGCTGGAGTTCTGTCATTTTCTCTCTTGACAGCGCTTCCATCTCCATGTTAAAGATCATTTCGCATCCCCCATTCTGTATCTTCGTTTTTGTCCGCCAAACATTACGTATCTATTCACCCAAAAAGACTGGCTTGCGTTTTTCGCGGAATGCCTCCAGTGCTTCCAAACGGTCTTTTGTTGGAATGATAACCTCATAGCACATCGTTTCCACATCAAGTCCAGTTTGCAAATCGACGCTGGAGCCACGATCAATTGCCGATTTTGCCTGGTAGACAGCAAGCGGAGCATTTGCCAAAATTTCATTAGCAAGCCCCATTGCCATTGCTTCCAATTGGTCAAGGTCCTCCGCTACACCATTTACAAAGCCAAGAGCCAAAGCGTCTGCAGCCGTAATTTTACGAGCTGTCAAAATGAGTTCCTTTGCTTTGGATGGCCCGATCAGTCGAGACAGGCGCTGCGTACCACCTGCACCTGGAATAATTCCGAGGCTCACTTCTGTCAAACCCATCTTGGCTTCTGCTACCGCGTAACGAAAATCACAGGCGAGTGCCAGCTCGAAGCCTCCGCCAAAGGCAAAGCCGTTTATCATGGCTATGGTCGGCTGCGGCAATCTTTCCAGAGCTGTAAATACATCACGAATCTTACGAACATTGCGACGAACCTGCTGCTCGTTAAGCGTCCGTCGCTCCTTCAGATCAGCACCCGCACAAAATGCACGGCCTTCTGCTTTTACCACGACTACTCGGACTTCTTTTGAATCCAAACGCACTTGCTCGATAAACTCCCCCAAGCGCGACAACGTTTCGTAATTGAGAGCATTCAGCTCATCCGGACGGTTCAGTGTGATGATTCCTATATGTCCATCGCGTTCAAAACGCACTGTATCCTGGCTCATCATGGTCCTCCTCGAAAACATGCTGCTTTGCTTCTATTTTGTCGCTACCCGTGCATAGGTGCCAGTAGCAAATGCAACCAGCTTGCCATCACAAGTAACGCGTGCTTCCATTATGATCAGGCTTTTCCCCTGTTTCAATACCTTGGATTCCGCTTCCAGCAGCTCACCTCGTGCTGGGTACAAATATTGAATTTTACTTTCTACAGTGACACACTGCTGCACGCCGTTGACGTGAGGCGCTGCACCATGTCCCATTGCCACATCTGCCAAAGTAGCCGTTACACCACCGTGTACAACGCCTTCGATGCTATTAAAAAGGTCCGGGCGAATCTTGAGTGCTGCCTTGCAGCCCTGTTCATCTCTGTGCACGATTTCTATGCCCAGGTAGTGGTTGAAACGATTACGGTTTTCCTCTGCCATGTCTAGCGTCCCCTTTATCCTGCTTCAGCTGAAAACAGTGAAAGGAGCCTTAGCACCAGGCATTCGGCCTCCTCTCTCAGTTCTCTATTGCTATTGTCTATTCTTCGTCGATCTGGACGAAATACTCACTCTTTCGATATGCCAGCGCGTCCAATGTTGCTACCAAGCCATGCTCGGTCTCCACGCGAATTCGATACCACGCAGTCCGGTTATTTTTCTTCTCTTCTGTCGCTGTCGCTACCAAGCGATTGCCTTTCATAGCTGCTGCCAAAAAACCAATGTTCATGGAAAGCGCAACAGACGTCTTTCCATAGGAGTTACAGGCTGCTGCAAATACAAAGTCAGCCAGCGAGAAAATGATGGCACCATGAGCGGTACCGTGTGCATTAAGCATGTGATCCTCTACGATTACTTCTGCCGTCGCCGTTCCCTCTCCCAGCTCAAGCAGCTTGATACCGAGAAACTGTGCAAATTGATCTTGCTTCAGCTTGGCGCAAATTTCATCGTAATGCTTACGGTGAAGCTCTCGTTCATCAACGTACTGTTTTGTGCTCATGCTTATACCACTTCAGCAAAATGCATGGATACAAGTGGACCAGCAAACCCACGCAAATCTTTTCCTGCTGCGCGGCCTTCTGGAGATGACAACGCTTCCACCAGAGCTTCTTTTGATTCAAAATACATTTCTGCAATCAGATGAAGATCAGATTCACCCATCGGTGTACCGTATACTTTGCTCACTTCCATCTTGATCAAGCCTGGCATTGCTTCTGCCAATGGGCCATGTACTTCGAAGTAATGCTTGTCAAAAGCTTCGATATCCTCAGGCTTGCGATAAATAGCCACCAATTTCACCATCATGATCCCTGCTTTCTTTGCAATGTAGTTAAACATGTAACGAGCAATTAATATAACGTTATTTTAACGCACGTTTATATTTTTATTATATAAAGCCTTTGAAGCAGGTGCAAGTATTTTTCAAAAAGCGAGAAAACTCAGTCTCCCTTAGTCCTTTTTATGTGTAAAGATCAGCACTCAGAATCAGCTAGCAACAAACACCACAAAAAAAAGAGAACAGACTAATGTCTGTTCTCTCTATACCGAGCTTCTAGATCCAAACCCAGTAAACGAATACGATAACCGCAAGCAGAATTACGAACAATCCTGCAAAGATGCTGATACGTGCAAACTCATGGCCTTTTTGATCCATGTGCATCCAAACAAATAGCTGAAAGAACGCTTGAACAAAAGCCAAGATAACGATGAATGGTACGGTAAATCCGGCCGGAATCACTTCAAACGCTACTGCGATAAACGCCAGCGCCGTCAAGACGAGAGATCCGATAAAAGCAACTAAGTGTCTCTTTGGACCTTCGTGTTTCACTTTCGGCTTGCGTACCTCTTCATTATGAGCATGTGCTCCCATAGATTTATCCCACCTTTCCACCGATCATACCCATGAGATATACCACGGTAAAGATGAATACCCATACTACGTCAATAAAGTGCCAGTACAGGCTGGCCAGGTAGAACTTCGGAGCAGTTACTACCGTCAGGCCTTTTTTCACTGCAGAAACCTGCAACAAAATGATCCAGATAATCCCGAAGGCCACGTGACCTCCGTGGAAGCCGACCAATGTATAGAAGGCAGAACCGAATGCACTCGTTGATATCTTATGTCCTTCGTGCACATAATGTACGAACTCGTAAATCTCCAGTGCAAGGAAGCCCAGACCGAGCAATACAGTGATGGTCAACCAGAGTTGAATCTTTTTCAGATCTTTCTTGTGCAGTGCAAGTGTAGCCATAACGCTTGTCATCGAGCTGGTAAGCAGGATGAGTGTTGCAGCAGCAACAAGCGGCATGTCAAACAATTGTTGGGACGTAGGTCCGCCATTTGCTTGATCACGAAGTGCGATAAATGTTGCAAACAAGGAACCGAAAAGAACAGTCTCCCCACCAAGGAAGAGCCAGAAGCCAAGAACTTTATTCTTGCCTTCAAGGGTGGCTTTTTCCGGTTCGTCAGGCAATACTGCATTTGCATGATGTGTAGCCATTAAGCCTTAACCCCCTTCTCCTCGATTTCGTCTTCATGAATATGATATCCCGGATCGTCTTTAATCGAACGTGCAAACATACAAGCGAATGTAATGAGCATCCCGATTGCAACGACTACGTAAACGTGGTACATGAAACCGTATCCTGCAATGAACAGGCCAAGAGACATCAGGAATGGCAGGAACGATGGCGATGGCATATGAATGTCACCAAGCGGTTCAGCAGGTGTCATACCTTTGTTGCCAGCCATTTTTTCGATCCACAATGCATCCAAACCACGAACGAGCGGAGTCTGTGCAAAATTATACTCTGGAGGTGGCGATGGAATCGACCATTCCAGTGTACGTCCATCCCACGGGTCAGCAGGAGCACGTTTGGAGCTCTTTGCTGCTACCACACAGTTCACGAGGAACAGGATGGTACCGATCGTCATACCGAAAGCACCGATCGTACTAATAAAGTTACCAACATCCAGGTCTTGATCCTTGAGGTAAGTGAAGACGCGGCGTGGCATCCCCATCAGACCCAGGAAGTGCTGAGGGAAGAAGGTCAGGTGGAAACCGATAAAGAAAGTCCAGAAGTTCCATTTCCCGAGCGTTTCATTCAGCATCTTACCGAACATCTTCGGCCACCAGTAGTACAGACCTGCGAAAAGACCGAATACAAGACCACCAACGATTACGTAGTGGAAGTGAGCTACTACGAAGTAGCTGTCATGGTATTGGTAGTCAGCCGCTGGAATCGCGAGCATAACCCCAGTCATACCACCAATGGTAAAGGTAGGAATGAATCCTACTGCGAACAGATTTGCTGTTGTGAAACGAATTTGACCGCCCCACATGGTCAACAGCCAGTTAAAGATCTTGATACCAGTAGGTACCGCAATCAACATCGTAGCGAGACCGAAAAGCGTGTTGGCGATAGCACCCAGACCTGTTGTGAACATATGGTGAGCCCACACCATGAAGCCGAGGAAGCCGATCAGCGCAGTAGCGAATACCATGGAGCTGTAACCGAACAGACGCTTTCTTGCAAATGTAGAAACGATTTCAGAGATAACACCGAAAGCTGGGAGAATCAGGATATATACTTCGGGGTGACCGAAAATCCAGAACAAGTGCTCCCAAATGACAACGTTACCACCCGCATCCGGGTTGAAGAAGTTACCGCCAAACAGACGGTCAAACATCAACAGAACCAATCCGACGGTGATCGCCGGGAATGCGAACAGGATCAAACCGGACGTGATAAACGCGGACCAAGTAAACATTGGCATACGCATAAATGTCATACCTGGAGCACGCATGTTGATGATTGTAACCAGGAAGTTAATACCACCAATCAGCGTACCGATACCCGCAATTTGCAGACCCAATACGTAGAAATCTACGCCGCGGCCGCTATATTGATTCAAAGCCAAAGTCGTGTACGACGTCCAACCAGCATCAGGCGCTCCGCCCAAGAACCAGCTAGTATTCAGCAGCACTCCACCGAAGAAAAAGAGCCAGAATCCGAGTGAGTTAACAAACGGGAATGCTACGTCGCGTGCACCGATTTGAAGCGGAACAACAGCGTTCATCAGGGCAAAGATGACAGGCATCGCTGCCAAGAAAATCATTGTTGTACCGTGCATGGTGATCATTTCGTTAAACGTCTTGGCACCAATGACAGAAGACTCTGGGTACATCAATTGCAAACGAATCAGCATGGCTTCGAAGCCACCAGCCAGGAAGAAAATACCGCCAGCAATCAAGTACAGGATCGCGATCTTCTTATGGTCCACTGTCGTGAGCCAATCCCACAGCCCTGAGCGATTTGGTGCGGGTGCGTGAGAAGCATGTGCAGACACAGGTTTACCTCCTTTTAAGCGTCACTGCCTATGACGATTGTAAATCACTAACGTAGTAGTTACTTCACGCTGAGGGTAGACATGTAGTCAACCAGCGCTTTCACTTGGGCATCATCAAGGTTCAGGTTAGGCATGTTATTGCCCGGCTTCACCTTTTGTGGGTCCTTCAGCCACTCAGCAACGTTTTCAGGTGTATGTGCAAGAATACCTGCTACACGCTCACGATCTGCAAAGTTAGTCAGGTTAGGTCCCATTTTGCCGCCTTTACCGGCAATCGCATGACAGCCCAGACAGCTCTTATTGAAGATTTCTTGTCCTTGTGCTGCACTTGCAGCAGTAGCGGCTACTGGTTCTGCGGACTGAACGCCCTTCATACCAGCTGCCCACTTGTCAAAATCAGCTTGCTCCATTACTTCTACCTTGAAGTCCATCAAGGCATGGGACGCTCCACAGAGCTCCGCGCATTTTCCATAGTAAATGCCTGCTTTGTCTGCTTGCAGCCAAATTTTGTTTTCTTGTCCTGGGTTCGTATCGATTTTACCGCCCAGTGCAGGAATCCAGAATGCGTGCATTACGTCAGCAGAGGTCACATTGAATTGAACCTTTTTGCCAACTGGGAGTACGAGGTCTTGTGCAGTGGAAACGCCTAGCTCTGGATACTCAAATTCCCACCAGAATTGGTGAGCAGTGACCGTAACTTGTACGGCTTCCTCTTTTGAGTACACCTTACCAAGTGCAAAACCAGTCGTAACGGTTGGAATTGCCATGATAATGAGGAGCAGGAAAGGAATTACAGTCCAAAGAATTTCAAGTGCATGATTGCCTTCTACCTGTTTGGGAATACCTTGTTGTCCTGGACGCTTACGGTAACGGATAAGGACGTACGTAAAGATCAGCATTACGACAACAAAGACACCGATCATGATTGCGGAGGATAGCTTCATCAAGTCATACTGCATTGCTGCAACCGGACCCGAAGGCTTGAGCGCGGAGAGCTCATCTTTGCCACAACCGGTTAAGACAAGTGCCAGCAAACCAAACAGAGAAAGCTGACGCCAAAACTGTTGCCAACCCTTCATACCAATGAACCCCTCTTTCTTCGTGTTGGTAACGTTCTAGCCACGCTAGCAACTAGAAGTTGTATACCCTTTCATGATGCCCGTGAATGGCTATCTTTTACTTTCCCCAACTATAATACCCAATCAGGAAAAGTATTAGCAGTCATTCCAAAAACAAATAGAATAGGAAGAGGTATACACTTCTGCCCTTGCGTGGTAACCATATTAAGTATACATAAATTTTCCTTAATCTAAAGTCTATTTGTTATCATTTTGTTAACAAATTTATGAACAAATTTGTGAATTTTCCTGAGAAATGCGACCAAAACAGGAATCATTAAGGAGAAAAACATGCAAAAAAGGCCTGTAGCAATGGTCACAGGTGCATCAAGCGGCTTTGGAATGCTCACTTCGGTGGCTTTAGCAGAGGTAGGTTACATGGTAATTTCCACCATGCGCAACCCAGAGCTGCGTGACCCTCTTGACAAACTTGCAATGATAAAAAATGTATCAGATTTTATCGAAGTCATTCCTTTGGATGTCACTTCTGAAGAGCAAATTGTATCGGCAGTCTCTACCATCATTGCTAGCTACAATCCTCTTTCCCCTTACGCTGCGCAAACCAAGCAGATGATTTCTTATGTCAAGAAAATCAAGCAGCAGGCGCCCGATCCAGCTGAAGTGGTTTCTCTTATTGTTCGTGCCGCTACCACACCAAAGCCACGACTACGTTATCCAGTGGGACGTGGAGTTGGCTTTACCCTACTCGCTAAAAGCCTGCTACCGTGGAAATGGATCGAATATTTTGTGAAGACCAAAGGAATTTCTCCTGGCTCTGATTCAGAATAAAGAAGAAAAGAAAAAGGGTATCCACCGAAAGCTGCTTCTCTCCTTCGGTAGACACCCTTTTGTCCTAGGTGATCTTGTTATTCTTTTACGGTTCTGCCTGTTCGAAGCAGCCACGTATGCTGCAAATACTCGCTCACCCCAAAAAATATGGCAACAAAGCCTGCACCCATCGCGGTAATTTGAGCGTTCGGCAAAACGACGATACTTCCATATACAATGAGAAAGCCAATAATAAAATCAATAGCTGTCGTTATCCACAAGCTGCCCGGCGCAAGAATGGCCCACTCCAGAAAAGTACCCGCCAACGCCAGAATAAAGCCTACACCTACAGACTGATACAGGTTGGCGTAGTTCACTTCTTGAAACAGTGCATCTGCTACAACGACTAACACTGGACTTACAAGCAGCTTTACCAATAGACCGTCCACGTTCCATTGTCTCCTTTATTTGGGTGTGGTCTCAGTATGCCCTTGTTTGGCTACACCATGCCTTTTGACCGTGCCGTGTTGCTCGAATACCGCAAAAAAACCACCCTCAGGTGGTTTTGGTTTTGCATCTAGCCTTGTGCTGGTGCCTTAGTGGCTTTGTCCTCAAATGATGGGTCCAGCCATTCGACTTTATGATTGGCTTGAATGGAATTTAGCCATTGGTTGTAGTTTTCTCCCCGATTTCGATCGACGAGAGCTGCTTTTATCTGCTCCTTCACTTTGTCCAATTCAGGAGCAGGCGAGCCCATACTCGCTTTATTCTCTTCGTAATATTGCTTGATTTGCTCCTCAGTTACCGGGAAGGCCTTGTCCAACAATTTATCACGGGTCATAAGAACACTTAGCTTCTCACGCAGCTTTTGTTCATTCATCCCCATGTTTTTCAAGTAATCCTGGAAGGCTTGCTCTGAGCCGATCTGTTGTTTAATGGAATCAATTTCTTTATCCAACTCTTCTGGTGCTACCGTTATATTTTGCAGCTTGGCCTCCTGCTTAATTAAAGCCTGGGCAACAAGCTCTTGGATCATCTGTTTTCCGTACATACTTTTCATTTCATCATATAGCTGATATTGAGTAATCGAGGTATCGCCTGCTTTTACTAAAGCGGGGTCTTTGTCCTTCTCTCCTGCCTGGTAAACTCCCAATACAGCAAGTCCTGTCAACAGGATGGCAGCCGAGAGTATAGAAACATCGAACTTCTTCACTAGGTTAGCCTCTCTTTCAATGATCTGCCCCCAAGTATAGACAGGAGTTGCGGTAGAAAGATGGAATCGCTTTACACATCTTTTCCACAATTATGACGGAATTATTCTCTAGACAAAAAATCTCGCAAAAAAAGAAGTAAGAACGGAGGCAAGAACGGGTCCCAATATCGCCCATATTTGTAAAAACCGCTCTTGCTTTCTGCTTTTTTCTCCCTCAAGCAATTGTGCAAAATTTTCCTGGTACGATTTGTCTTTGGAGAGTAGCTGCTTAATGATCTCTTTTTCTTGATCTGTATTCTCTGACTTGAACTCTAACTCTGTCTGCAATTTGGTTATCGCCTGTAATAAATCTGCACGTACTTCTTCCATACGCTCTAATCGATGCTCAATCCGCTCTAGCCATTTGGTAGCTACGATCATTTGTCCCTCAAGCTGATCTATACGTTCCTCGAATTTGTCTAATCGCTGATAGATACCCTGTACTTGTCTGTCTACGTCTTTTGCTTTGTCATTTTGCTCCGACGACATGGGATTCACCTCCTCCGTTCTACTTACTTCTTGTTTATGTAACGGAGGAATCCATTGCTTGTACTGATATCCCTCTTTGTCCTAACTCGTGATAAAAACGGGCAATATCCGTCGTGTTTTTTCTATAAATACTTAACGAAATCGTCCAATCAGGCTATTTCCCCAGCTTAGGTTCATTCCGCTTAAAAATGGACAAATATCACATGTCATCTGCTTATACCTTGTCTGAAAGACAGACATACATTGGATTAGCAAGTTACGGGAGGTGACTCTATCTTTCGTGTAAAACAAAACACGAACAATCGAACAAATGCAGTTCAAAACGATCTGGTATCACGATTAGGTTTGAATCATGCAAAAAAACAAGAAAAAGGTAGGGATCTTTCTAATGGAAAAAGCTAGTATGAACTCGTTTATCGGCAGATCAGTCCGCATTGACAGAGGCGGACATGAATCTAGAATCGGTAAACTGATAGACGTAAAGGATGATCACTTCGTCGTACACATTGAAAACGAAGGAATGATCTACTACAAAAACGATCATGTCAAAAGCTTAACTTTGGATACGCGTGAAACAAATGACTATTACGAGGATTCTGAATCCACTTCTAAACAGCCCGCTCTCCTCTACATTGATGCAGATAATTTTACCTCTCTTCTCCAGAGCATGCAGTACTACTCGGTTCAAATTAATCGTGGTGGTCCAGAAAAAATTGAAGGCGTAATCGTTGACGCTACAGATTCTGAAGTTACTATGATTGTAGGAAACGAGCTCATCAAGCTGCTCCCCTTCCATATTCGCAACATTAGCTACAGTTCCAAAAACAATAACGAACAAAACAACAATAACAACAACGAAAGCAAAAGAAACAAGAACAACAGAAATTCGAGACGCTAATTACTTTATTCATTGCTGTCACGGATGCGACAAGGGCTCTGCCAGGACTTGGTAGAGCCAATTTTTCTATGCGCACTCCCGTATCAAGAAGGAAAAAATACGGAAGGAGGGCAGCCGTGTGATCCTTTCCCTTTTGATAAGCACGATTAGCGGAGTACTGATATTTTGGCTCGTAAAGCCAGCTGCATCAACTCATCCCCAAATAGACAGCTTGCCAACTGTTGCGCTACAGCCGACTTCGGAAAACACCCAAAAACATGCAAGCGACTATAGACATGATCAAGAAGACCTGGTTTTTCTTCATTATGACATGATGCAAAACCCAGTAAAAAGTATGGTGAATACATTGAAGTAAGGAATCTACAGGCACGCTTTGGAAAAAGGGTGCCCTATTTTATTTCTCATTCGATAATGGGTACAATAGAAGTTACTGCCCGACTGCATGTTTCGCAGACCAGAAAGGAGGAAACCATGCCAAACCTGTTAGACGTTCAAGGAGTAACCGGTGGCTACTCTGCCAGACACTCCGTGATCAAGGATGTTTCTTTTCACATCCAGCCAAAAGAAATCGTGGCACTCATCGGTTTAAATGGAGCTGGAAAAAGTACCACCATCAAACACATCCTAGGATTGCTTACGCCGAGCAAGGGCGTCATCACCATAGAAGGCAAGTCGTTTCAATCAGCACCGGATACATACCGCTTCTCGTACGGATATATTCCTGAGTCCCCGATTTATTATGAGGAGCTGACTTTGTGGGAGCATATTGAGCTTGCAGCTATGAGCCACGGCCTGGAACACGACGTTTTTGTTGAACGAGCTGTACCTTTGTTAAAAGAGTTCCGAATGGAAAAAATGAAGGATCGATTCCCACAGCAATTTTCAAAAGGGATGCGCCAAAAGCTGATGATCATGATGGCGCTGTTAGTACAGCCGAAGCTCTACATCGTCGATGAGCCTATTTTGGGGCTAGATCCGCTCGGTATCCGTTCTCTTTTATCGTGGCTGAATCAGTGCAAGGAGCAGGGCGCTGGCATATTGATGTCCACCCATATTCTTGCGACCGCCGAAAAATACTGTGATCGTTTTATTATCATGCACAAAGGGGAAATTCGCGCGCAGGGCACTCTGGAAGAGCTGCGAAGCATCACCGGACTATCTCATCACTCTTTGGATGATATTTATTTACATATAGTAGAGGATGATAACGAATGAACGTCGATGTTGATGCGCTATTTCGAGAGCGACAAAAACGTTTTTTCGAAGAGGTTGTCCGCTATTCGGCGTACATTGCCAACGGTGGTCTGCTGTTTGTCATGCTCTTTATGATGGGCCTTCTTTCCCTCTATTATCGCAGCCTGGTCGATCTGATTCCCGTCTGGTTTCCGGTGCCCTATTTTCTTGCTTTTGTGATTGCCACAGTCGTCACCCAAAGCAGACACCGCACGTTTTTGCTAGAAGCTGATTTACTGTTTTTAACTCCTGTGGAAACAAAAATGAGTAGCTATTTTCAAAAGACACAACGTTACAACTTTTTTGTTCAGAGTATAGGACTGTTCCTCGTTCTGCTTCTGTTCTCTCCCCTATATGAGCTGGGCTTAAGCGGTACAAGTGGACAGCTGTGGTTTTACTGGTGCGTCCCTTTTGTTCTAAAGGGCTGGAATATATACAGCAGCTGGATTTGCCTCCGGCTCCCGGATAAAAAGAGAGAATCGCAATACGCTCTTGCTCGCTTTGCCTTTACGTTTTTTGTGCTCGCCTGGGTATTCGGAGAAGGCAGACTCCTCACCTATCAGGGCATTCCTTATGCGGGTATTATATGCATTGGGATCGTGATCTGGTTTCACGCTCGGCTGCACGCGATTAAAAAGAAGCATTCGCTCCAATGGTACCGTCTGCTGGATGTAGAAAAGAGCTTACGCAGTAGATTTTATCGGATCGTCAATCAGTTTAAGGACGTTCCCTGGCTGCAAAATGAGGTGAAGCCTCGCCCATGGCTTGTCCCGATCACCCGGCTTGTCTCCTACGGCCAGGCGAATGCGGCAAAGCTGCTCGTCTTGCGGACGTTTATTCGTTCAGGCGGCTATGCTGGTTTGTATTTCAGACTGATTCTGCTCAGTACATTCCTGATTTTGGTGCTGCCCAATCTGTACGCCAAGCTGATTATCGGCCTGCTCTTTCTCCTCATGTCGGCTATCCAATTAAAAGGTCTGTCCAGCCATCATAAAAAGCGCAACATGTATTCGCTGCTTCCGATCAACGACCAGCAGCACAAGCATGCTTTCACCTGGATACGCCGCGTCCTGCTGACGACCCAAGGCACTGTGAGCCTGCTGATTATCCTGTTGTTTTAGTTTTAGCTTTAGCAAAGCCGCGGTATAAAAAAGCTCTTCCCGTAGCTACGTCTGCAGCTAACGAGAAGAGCTATCTTTTTTGGATTACAAGCGGAATGTGTCTACTTTATTGCGTAATTCTTGAATACTGTCTGCTACTTGCTCGGTTTCGGCAACAAAATGATCGACATTGCTGCTCACCTCATGGATGGTTGCCGAGACTTCCTCGGTTGCCGCCGCTGTCTGCTCTGAAATCGCTGTGACTGTCAATACAGACTCATTTACTTTTTGCTGACCGTTTTTCATCGCCTCCACGTTGGAGAGGACATTTGCCAGCGAGGCTTTGAGAGTAGCTGTCATATCAGAGAGAGCCGTAATGCCTTGGGTAACCGAATCAAGTCGCTCAGTTCCGGCATTGTACCGGTCAAGGGTAGCTGTAGTCTTGTCCGTAGCCTGCTTGACCTGATGCTGGATATCCTGGATGCTCTCCTGAATGACAAGAGTCGCTGCTCCTGTTTGTTCCGCCAATTTGCGCACTTCATCGGCAACAACCGCAAAGCCTCTGCCTGCCTCACCAGCGCGTGCGCTCTCGATCGCCGCGTTGAGAGCCAACAAATTCGTTTGTCCTGCAATTTGCTGAATCGTTACAATCACGTCATTAATCCGATTTGATTTTTCCTCCAGTATTCGCATCGTTTGCTGTACATCATGAAACTGCTTGTTCGTCTCTGTTCCATCTGCTAAAAACTGTTGTAGCACCTTGTAGCTGCCTTGTCCGATTTCCGAGACCTGATTCGAGATGCCATCCATTTCGTCGATCGCACGGTTTAGTTGCGCCAGCTCCCCGAGGAATTCCTGTACGGTCTGCACGGTCGTTTCCATCGCTGTAGCCGTCTGTTCATTCCCGAGCGCGATTTCCCCGCTGGCTACCACTACATTTTTATTTTGCTCACGAACAGAGGTAGCACCTTCGCGGATCGAGCTGGACATCTGATCGATCCGCTCTGTCGTCTCCTTCACACCACCAATGATATGACGCAGCTGGGTTGTCATCTCTCCAAAAGCCACGACAATTCGGCCAATTTCATCGTTTTTATTCGAAACAGCAATTTGTGTGGACGTAAGGTCTCCCGAAGCAATTCGTGTAGACGCTGCTTCCACAATGCTCAAAGGGCGCAGCATTTTTTTGACGGTAAAATAAACCGCGAGCAAAGCAATCAAGGTAACAGCAATCATCGCGATGATAATGCGTGGCATAGTACTGCTGAGTACCAGCTCACTGATCATACCTACCTTGTCGGCAGCTGTATCTACGCCAAGCACGCCAATCACTTGCCCCGACTTGTCCTTGAGTGGAACAAACGAGCTGAGGTAATCACCATACACCGGATCAGATACGATCGACGTGCTATTCGTACCACCCTGCAAAGCATTCGCGATATCCGCAGGTGTAGTCGTCGTCGTTGCCTGTCCGATCGAAGCCGCACCTTCTGCTCCTTTTTCCATTCCATCTACCATGATTTTTACCTGTCCATTGTCATTCTGCAGGATATAGACATAGAGAGAGCCTGTTTTTACCGCATATTCAAGTAAATTATTGCGAATAGACCAGTACTCTTCTCCTTCCGTGGGATTCGCTAGAAATCGCGCATACGCCTCCGTATCAATCCCTTCTGCAATAGTAAGTGCAGTGGCAATACTGGAACGGGAGAGCGTCTGTTCTACGGTGGTGGTGCTGTTTACATTGATCATAAAAATGTTGATCGCCATCATGAGTGCCACAATCACAGCCACAAGTGCAACAACCCGCGTTGCTAAACTCTTACTCATCTGCTTCACGTCTCCTTCTCCGTCTAAGGGTAGTTTTATCAATTGAAGGGAGGCTGCTTATTCCACCATGTGAAAAAGCACCCTATTGCTGGGTGCTTTGGTCTTGCGCGCTCCCACACTGTCTTATCGACAATTGGGAATCACTTTTTTACAGTTTTCGGCCTGTCTGTGCCACGATGATAAATCGATGGGTCGGAATATCGACGTATCCGGCATTTTGCAGGTCATAATGAAGTGAAACAAGCTGATCTGCATAGCGCTCAATGGTAAAGTCGTGAATTTGCCACTCGATCGCTTTCAAGTAGTAAATAATCGCTCCTACATCGTAAAAGCGCGTAAAGGCTTCTTCCTCTTTTTGCTCCAAAATGCTGAAGCCCGCCTCTTTCAATTGATTGGTGGCGAAGGTCAAATCCCAGTGAAGATAGTCTGTCGGGACCGGGGCACCTAGTAAGTGGTTCAGCTTATGATTATCTTTGCCGCCTACCTGCTGCGTGATAAAAATGCCCTCTGGCTTCAGCAGACGATAAACCTCAGACGGTAAATAGGACTCATGGCGATTAATAATCAAGTCCATCGATTGGTCTGGAAGTGGCAGCTCGTCGTCTCCATCTAAAGAAATAACATGAACACCTAGTGGCTCCAGATTTGCCCTGGCGACTTCTACATTGGGCAAATAGCCTTCCGTAGCAAAGGTCTTGCTGGGCAGAGGCTGCAATTTGCTCAGCAGCTCCCCTCCCCCGGTACCCATGTCCAGAAGTGATTGGATCCCTCTCATTCTTTGCCGCACCACGCTCGCATAGTTCCAGCTTAGTGGAGCTTCCTGCATTCTGCCTGTTTCTGTTAGTCGCGAAAAGTTCCATCCCTCAAATGGGACATTGATTTCTTCTTGAAATACACTCATCCAGTCCTTTTCTTGCATCTTTTCTTCTCCTCCGTTTTCCCAATCGAATCTTTTCTTCTCTTTTCGTTAAAAAAGGAAAAGCGGTGGAGCACGAGAACGCGGCCTGCGTTGTTATGTTTCTACAAATAAGAAGTACATGCGCTTTTTCACTCCAATCTTATTCCATTACACGAAATGAAGAGCTGACAAGGTTGTAATAAGCACCTTTTTTATTCATGAGCTGCTCGTGATTTCCTTGCTCAATCACTCTGCCGTGATCAAGCACTACTATTTTGCTTACTTCGCGTATTGTAGACAGCCGATGGGCAATCACGATGGCTGTTCTCCCCAGCAGGAGCCGATTTAGCGCACGCTGCACCCTGACCTCGGTCTCTGTATCAATACTTGCTGTTGCTTCATCCAAAATCAGAATTCGCGGGTCGGCGAGCAGCGCACGGGCAAAAGAAAGCAGCTGCCTCTCTCCCTGCGAAAGCACATTCCCACGTTCTTCCACCTCTGTATCATAACCTTTTGGGAGCCTGCGAATAAAGAGGTCAGCCCCAATTTCTTTTGCCGCGCGCATCACTTCCTCATCAGTTGCCCCTGGACGCCCAAAGCGAATATTCTCCATAATGGTTCCCGAAAAAATGAACGTTTCCTGAAGCACAATACTAACTTGCGAGCGAAGCGTATCCAGCTGAACCTCCCGAAGATCGGCCCCATCTATCCGAATACAGCCACTGGTCGGGTCGTAAAAACGGCAAATCAGATTCACGATGGATGTCTTCCCAGAGCCGGTATGCCCGACAAAGGCAACCGTCTCGCCCGCTCGAATGTGCAAGCTGATATCATGCAGCACGTCTCTTTTGCCATCGTAGGTAAAGGATACGTCAGCTAGCTCGATCTCGCCCCGGATGACGCCCAAATCGATTGCCCCCTTTTTCTCGGGTACAGAAGGCTTTTCGTCCAGAAATTCAAAGATTCGCTCTGAGGAGGCCATCGCCATCAGTAGCTGGTTGTACACTTGGCCGAGGCGTGAAATTGGCTCCCAAAAGTTACCTAGATAATAAGCGAAGGCGACAAATACACCTACTGAAATATCATCCGCTTGGATCAATACGGCTCCAAGTCCGATCAAAATCGCCGTGCCAATCGCACCCGCCATGTCTACTACAGGTCGAAACGTTGCACTTCTCTGTGTAGCGATTCTCCACGCCTCGTAGTTATCCTGATTCATTCGCCTGAAAAAAGCAATGTTCTCCTGCTCCTGTGTAAACGATTGTGTCACCCGAATCCCTTGGATGCTCTCATTCAGATGTGAATTAATGCTCGATTGCTTGAGCCTGACCTTTTGCCAGGAAAGCCGAATTTTCTTTCGCAGCTTGATCGATATCAAAAACATCAAGGGAAGAACAATCATGATCCCTAGTGTAAGTGTCGGACTGAGGACGAACAACATCACTACGATCCCAATCAGAATCGTGATATCGATAAAAATGTTGACGACACCGTTTGTAAACAGATCCTGCAAGGAATTGATATCATTTGTAATCCGTACGATGATAGAGCCCGCTGAGCGGCCATCAAAAAAGCGGTGCGACAGCCTTTGAATATGTGTAAACAACTGCTGGCGAAGATCGAATATAATCGAATGACCAAGCTGATTTGTCCAACGAATACGCAGGGCACTTTCAAACCACCCGAGCAAATACAGCCCCAAAATGATGCCAGTCAAGCTCACCAGATAGCCCCAGTCCTTTTTCTGAATCGCCTCATCAATTGCTATGCTCATCAAAAAAGGAACGCCAAGACGGACGATCGTCACCGCAACCAGTGACAAGACGGCAAAAGGGAGCCACTTGTTTAAGTACGGCTTCATATATCCAGCGAGTCTCGCCATCTGTGACCAGTTGTAAGGCTTATCGATGACATTGTCGATCGAATACTGAAACCTCTCCTGCCCTTGCCTAGTCGTCATGTCCTGCTCCACTCCCCCGTCCGCTCATGAATAGCTGTGAGATGATCCTTGTACTGGATCTCATAGATTCGCCGATAGCTTCCCTCTGGCAAAGCAAGCAGCTGTTCATGGGTACCCCTTTCCAGCACATGACCGCGGTCTAAGACGACGATTTCGTCGGCATGCTTCAAGGAAGATATCCGATGCGCAATAATAAAGGTCGTGCGCCCCACCATCACCTCGTGTAATGCCTGTTGAATCCGGAACTCCGTCTCCATATCAACTGCGCTCGTCGCATCGTCTAAAATCAGAATGCTCGGCTTGGTTAAAAAGGCTCGGGCAATCGCAATCCGCTGCTTTTGCCCCCCTGACAAGCCAAGCCCCCTCTCTCCTAAAAGTGTGTCATATCCATCCGGCAGCTCTGCAATAAAATCATGTGCCTGCGCATACTTGGCAGCGATGATTACCTCTTCGAGCGAGGCTTGAGGATTTCCGTATGCAATATTGTCGTAAATCGAGCAGGAAAACAGAAAGGACTCTTGAAAAACGACGCCGATATTTTTTCGCAGCTCTTGATGCTCGTAGTCTGCGATGTCCTTGCCGTCTATTAAAATCGTACCTGCTGTCGGAGTATAAAAGCGTGAGATCAGCTGCGTGATCGAGGTTTTTCCTGCTCCTGTAGCGCCGATGAAACCGATGACCTTTCCGGGAGGAGCATCAAAGCTAATCGTATGTAATGCCTTTTCGTTCTTCTCATTGTAGGCCAGGCTCACCTCGATAAACGACACGTGTCCATGCAAGACCTTTCGATTGGACATCACTGCCTCTTTTGCACCTGGAGCATGATCCGGTTCATCCAGGACCTGTAGCAATCTTTCTCCTGCTGCCTTCGATTGGGAGTACGAATTAAGTATAAAACCGAGCTGCATCAACGGACCGATGATAAACCAGACCAGACTAAAAAAGGCAACCAGCTCACCCAGCTTCATCTGATCATGAATGACGAGCCAACCGCCGTACGCCAATAGCGCAACGACACAAATATTGCCGATCAGCTCCATGATTGGAAAAAAAGCACTCCAAATTTTCGCTGTAGAAATGTGATTGTCCTTATAGCTTTGATTTTTGCCCGTAAAGGAGGAGATCTCAAAGCTTTCCTGTGACAGCGCCTTGACGGTGCCGATTCCGCTAATATTTTCCTGTACCTTGGTCGTTAATGCGGAAAAAGCCTCCCGTATTTCCTTGAAGGCCACATGGACTTTCTTATCAAAACGGTAGGCGGTAATGGCTACAAAGGGCATCGCAATTAACGTGACCAAAGCTAGCGTTGGATGCAAATAAAGCATGATGGCAAAACCAAATCCGATAAGCAGCAAAAAGTTCAAGCACTGAGCCAAACCAAACGACAGAAAAAACCGAAAGACCTCGACATCACCCGCAAGTCGGGACATCAGGTCACCTGTCTTGGCACTGTCATAATAACGAAAAGGCAAATATTGCAGCTTGGTGTACAGCTCATTGCGAAGCTCATAAACGGTAGAGACTCCAAACAAATCCCCGAAATACTGGTGGTAATAGACGGCGATTCCCTTTATCCCCATCAGCACAATAAACCCGATAGCTAAATAAGGAACCTGCCCGTACTGCCCCTGTCCAAAAACATCATCGATCGTGTACTTCAAAACAAGGGGATAAATGACTGTCACACTTGTCACGACAAACAAGGAAAGAATCGACACCAGAAATAATCGTCTATAGGGCCAGTAGTAATCCTTTAACCGTTTAAACGTATCCAAAAGAACGCTCCCCCCAGCTGTAGGATTGATCTTTTGATGTATACGTACGATTGCAGCCATTCAGCACGGGCACCTACAGGTTCAGACCTGAGACGGAGGGAAAATACTGCGCGGGTACGTTTGGGCATCGGCCGTTCCTCTATATCATAAAAAGCGTACTCATAAATCGGGAGGAACTGTTCATGTCAGAATTTGAAACACTCGCCGGGGTCCATCAAGGGCTCTTTGTGCTCTTATTGCTCGCTACGCTCCTTCCAGCTTGTAAAGCTAAGGAACTTGTTTATGCCCAAACTACCCGTTCCTTGAAAAAAAGTGCCGGGTGGACGCTGTTTTTCTTTGTTTTGGCACTACTGCTGTTTGCCTTCCAGGTGTTTGTTACGTGGTCTCTTTTTCATTCCTTTGGCTGGTTGTACATAAAAGACAAGGTGATCGGTTTTTTGCCGCTGCTTCTGCTGCCACTTGCTGCCAGTCTGTTGATTTCGGTTCCGCGACTATCTCGTTTAGTGATGGGACATATTCGCCAAGACAAGCAACAGGCGACTTCTGCCCCACTTACTTTCGATACAGCCTCCGCCAAAGCATGGGATGAGCCCCTACTGGACGAAGCTGTAGAAAATCTCCCAACAACAACAGAGGTTGACGGTTTTCGTGAGACAGCAACCACTTTGGAAGCACCAACTGGTAAAAGCGCACCACTGCCGACAGATGCAGTCGATGCTGCATGGAGAAGGGATGCCTCTGCCCCTGAAATGATCGTGCCTCTACAGGCAGCTGCACTGGGTGCTTTGATTGCCCTCATTCTTCAATTCATGTTTCCTGCTGTTACGTTGGAGATCAATAAGCTGGCCATTGCGTGGGGCGCTTTTGTTACAGGTGTCTCTCTCCTGTGGATTTTACACTCATGGCGGCAGCATCGCGCTTCCCGTCCTGGTGAGCTGCGTCGACCACATGCCGTACTTCGTTTTTTACGCACTGTTTCAATTTTTCTTCTGTTGGGAACGAGTGGTTACTTTTGGGGGCATCAAGAATTGCTCGCAAGCATATTGCCCGATCAGCTAAAAATGGTTGACCATTCTGCATCTGCTGCGGCTCACGAACAGCACTCCGCCCCAGCGACATCTGGCAAAACGGTAAGTGTCACCGATTTGACGGGACCTCATACGGGTGAACCGGATCGCCAGTTTACGTTGACCGCTCAAAAAACAACGATTCAGCTTCCCTCTGGAAAAACAACCGAGGCTTGGACCTTCAACGGTAAATATCCTGGACCTGAGCTGAGAATGAAACAAGGTGAGCTCATTGAGGTTGTCTTAGAAAATAAGGATATATCGGATGGCGTAACCATTCACTGGCATGGATTGAATGTACCAAACGCAGAGGATGGTGTTGCCGGAGCTACACAGGATGCCGTGATGCCTGGTGAGAAGCATGTATATCGATTTGTCGCCAAGCAGACAGGAACATTCTGGTACCACTCTCATCAACAAGCTTCTGTCCAAGTTCGGAAAGGACTTCTTGGTGCACTCGTCGTAGAACCAGCGGAGACAGAGCAGCCTGTAGCCAGCTATAAACGCGACCTGACACTGGTTCATCACAAGCTGGCGGACGGGGGCATCACGTTGTCCGGACGCGATACGCTCATGCTCGATACTGTCTCACCTGGTACGTCAGTGCGGCTGCGTCTCATCAATGCGGATAACTTTCCTGTGACCTTTCAATTGCTCGGCACGCCTTTTCAGGTAATCGCCATTGACGGGAATGATGTGAAAGAGCCGAATCTGATTGCCAACCAAGCCTTGAAACTAGCTGCAGGTGGAAGATATGACGTCTCCTTTACCATGCCGAATCGCCCTGTATTCTTTGCGCAGAGTAAACAAGCAAATGGAAAGGGATTATTGCTGAGTCCTGACGGCACAGGCGAATTGCCAAGCATGAATACAGAGCTTCCTCTGTTTGACCCGACACGCTATGGCAGTCCGCAATCGCTGCCTTTTGATCTGAATACCCGCTACGATCGCGAATATCTCATGCTGTTTGATCTTCAGGTTGGATTTTATGACGGACGTCTGGATGGCTTGTGGACGATCAACGGCAAGGTATACCCAGAAACACCGATACAGGTAGTCAAGGAAGGCGATCTGGTGAAAATGACCTTTGTCAACCGCAGCTTCACGGATCATCCGATGCACCTGCACGGACATACAATGCTGGTTCTTAGTCGTAACGGGAACGCCGTAACAGGCAGTCCATGGTGGACGGACACCCTCAATGTGGCGCCAGGTGAAACGTATGAAGTCGCATTCCGCGCCGATAATCCAGGTCTGTGGATGGATCATTGTCATAATCAAGACCATGCTGCTTTGGGTATGTCGATGCATCTTTTGTATGAGGGGGTTACCTCGCCCTTTGAGATGGGGCGAGGGACTCGCAATCATCCTGAGTGAAGACACTTGCTTGGAGCTGTAGTGAGTCTCCACCCTCTCAATAAAACAAAAGGTATTCTTATTAATCCTACCAAAATTTATGGGTTTCTTTCGCCGGTGAATCTCTGTTATTCTAGGTCATGCCAAACAAAACAGCCGAAACTTCCTCTCGAATGGAAGTGCGGGGGATCTTTTTTACTTGCAGATGAGAGATCTGCATGGGGTGAATCGCCAAAGTGCGTAGGGTTGTTTCCTCAATCCGAATCCGTCAACTAACCTCGTAGGCAAAAAAAAGGAGACGATGTGAATATGAAACGCCTTGGTACTATTGCAATCGCGACATTGGGATTGGGATTTGTTCTTTCGGGCTTTTCTAACACAGCTTCTGCCGCTACCACATATCCGCAATACGGGTATCAACCATATATGCAACCTGTCCAACCGCAAATGCAAGCACCTTACGCAGCGCCAGCGAGTCAACAGCAGCCAGTAAAACAAGCTAACCAACAAGTGGATGCTTCTACTGTTGGGAAGCAAGTAACTGATTTGGTGAACCAAGAGCGTGCAAAAGCAGGTCTGAAGCCTGTGGAACTGGATGCTTCCCTGAACAAAGTTGCAAAAGCAAAAGCGGCTGATATGTCCAACAATAACTACTTTGACCATACAAGCCCTACGTATGGCTCTCCATTTGATATGATGAAACAATTCGGAGTATCTTATATGACCGCGGGTGAGAACATCGCCATGGGTCAACGCAACGCTGAGGAAGTCATGAACCAGTGGATGAACAGTGAAGGACACCGTCAAAACATCATAAATCCTTCCTTCACCAAAATCGGTGTAGGCTTTGTGAATGGATACTGGGTACAAGAATTCATCGGATAATGAAATTGGATATAAAAGCCGAGTCCTCTAGTAGGACCCGGCTTTCTGGTTTTTTCCTGGATAAGCAGATACTTGTGTACTGTTATAGCGAAAAATCAGTCACGCCTTTCTTATAGGCATATTTCAGAGTGTATGTTTCTCCGTCCTCAAAGGGCATCGTTGCAATTTTTATTCGAGTATAATCAAGCCTGTGTTCTCTGAGCACTCTTTTTATCAAGGCAATACTTTGCTGTTCATCCGTAATGACACAAAATATGTTAAGTACATATTTATCCGGGTCAGACAAGCATTTCCCCATATCAAAGCCATCGACATAGCCAAGTTCAGCATCAGATAAATAAATATTCAAATATTCCATTACTTTATTTTTTAACCATTCATCTCGTTGGTTTCCTTTTACGCTTTTCAAGGGATACTGCAGCACTAACCAAAATTTTTCACTCATTCAAATTCACCACCGTACTTTTGTATTGTGCTCATTATAAATGCTACAGGATAGCGTTAATAAACCTCAATAACAAAAAAACCATCCTGCTCGGATGGCTAGCTCATTCCTTGAAAACTGGATCTGCATGATTGCTAAGAGTGTGGATAAGTCCTCGACCGATTAGTATTCGTCAGCTCCACGTGTTACCACGCTTCCACACCGAACCTATCAACCTCATCGTCTATGAGGGGTCTTACCAGCTTGCGCTGTGGGAAGTCTCATCTTGGAGGGGGCTTCACGCTTAGATGCTTTCAGCGCTTATCCCTTCCGCACATAGCTACCCAGCTGTGCCACTGGCGTGACAACTGGTGCACCAGCGGTGCGTCCATCC